>NZ_JBEBNA010000005.1:1930-5192 GCF_043196995.1 Halobacteriovorax sp. CON-3 | reverse complement strand
CTGGCTTTTTATATAGAAGGTGCATCTTCCTAGTCTCACACCAAGTTACCCTGGCACTACCTTCGGCGCAAGCGGGCTTAACTGCTGAGTTCGGGATGGTATCAGGTGTTTCCCCGCCGCTATCGACACACCAAAAATTTAATTCTTGGTATATTTAATTCTTTTTTTCGACCTTTGCAAGTCTATTAAGCGATATTTTCACACTTAAAAAACAATATCAAATAGAAGTGAACTTAAAAGTAAAAGTTAAATAAAGCAAAAAGACTAATTAGTATCGCTCAGCTCAACACATTACTGCGCTTACACATGCGACCTATCAAGCTCGTAGTCTACAAGCTGTCTTATAGAAATCTTATCTCATGATGGGCTTCCCACTTAGATGCTTTCAGCGGTTATCCCTTCCGAACTTAGCTACTCGGCAATGCAACTGGCGTCACAACCGATACACCATAGGTTCGTCCAACCCGGTCCTCTCGTACTAAGGTCAGATTCACTCAAATTTCTTACGCCCACGGAGGATAGAGACCGAACTGTCTCACGACGTTCTGAACCCAGCTCGCGTACCGCTTTAATAGACGAACAGTCTAACCCTTGGGACCTGCTCCAGCCCCAGGATGCGATGAGCCGACATCGAGGTGCCAAACCTCCCCGTCGATGTGAACTCTTGGGGGAGATCAGCCTGTTATCCCCGGAGTACCTTTTATCCGTTGAGCGATGGCCCTTCCACTCGGAACCACCGGATCACTAACACCGTCTTTCGACCCTGCTCCACTTGTTTGTGTTGCAGTCAAGCTCCCTTATGCGTTTACACTCTACAGCCGGTTTCCATGCGGCCTGAGGGAACCTTTGTGCGCCTCCGTTACTCTTTAGGAGGCGACCGCCCCAGTCAAACTGCCCACCAGACATTGTCCCCCCACCGGATTACGATGGTAGGTTAGGATTTCAAATAGCAAAGGGTGGTATTTCAAGGATGCCTAATCGTACGCCGGAACGCACGCCTCAACAGCTCCCACCTATCCTACGCATTACTATTCAAAAGCCAATGTCAAGCTACAGTAAAGGTTCACGGGGTCTTTTCGTCCTTCCGCGGGTAGCGCGTATCTTCACGCGCACTCCAATTTCGCTGGGTCTCTTGTTGAGACAGTGGGGAAGTCGTTACGCCATTCGTGCAGGTCGGAACTTACCCGACTAGGAATTTCGCTACCTTAGGACCGTTATAGTTACGGCCGCCGTTTACTCGGGCTTCGATTCAAAGCTTCTCCCAAGGGATAACCTCTCCTCTTAACCTTCGAGCACCGGGCAGGCGTCAGACCCTATACGTCCACTTGCGTGTTTGCAGAGTCCTATGTTTTTGATAAACAGTCGCTACCCCCTTTTCACTGCGGCCCCCGTCAGCTACATCGGCAAGCGATGTCACCAGCAGGGGCGAGCCTTATCCCGAAGTTACGGCTCCAATTTGCAGAGTTCCTTAACAAGAGTTCTCCCAAGCGCCTGAGGATTCTCTCCTCATCTACCTGTGTCGGTTTACGGTACGGATTGATTATATTCTTCATACGAAGCTTTTCTGGGAAGCAGAGGATCACAAACTTCGGGCAAGCCCTCGTCATCACGCCTCAGCCTTCACGTGTTGCGGATTTGCCTACAACACAGCCTACACGCTTAAACCCACATCCAACAGTGGGATTTGCTACCTTTCTCCGTCACTCCTCATGTCAAACGAATATAACCAAGTACAGGAATATTAACCTGTTACCCATCGATTACGCCTTTCGGCCTCACCTTAGGATCCGACTAACCCTGGGCGGAGTCACCTGGCCCAGGAACCCTTAGATTTTCGGCGGGAGTGATTCTCACACTCCTTATCGCTACTCATGCCATCATCAGCTCTTGTGGGATCTCCAGCGCTCCTCGCGGTACGCCTTCATCGATAAACACAATGCTCTTCTACCAATGAACAAAGTTCATTCCATAGCTTCGGTACGTATCTTTAGCCCCGTTACATTTTCGGCGCAGAACCACTAGTCCAGTGAGCTATTACGCTTTCTTTAAAGGGTGGCTGCTTCTAAGCCAACCTCCTGGATGTCACAGTAGTTCCACAACCTTTCCCACTTAGACACGATTTAGGGACCTTAGCTGATGGTCAGGGCTCTTACCCTTTCGACTACGGACCTTAGCATCCGCAGTCTCACTGCCTGATATTACTTAACGGTATTCTGAGTTTGATATGGTTTGGTAAGCTGGTGAGCCCCCTAGCCAATTCAGTGCTGTACCCCCGTCAGTATTCGTCAGACGCTGCACCTAAATGCATTTCGAAGAGAACCAGCTATCACGGAATTTGATTGGCCTTTCACCCCTATCCACAAGTCATCCCAACAGTTTTCAACCTATATGGGTTCGGTCCTCCACAAGGTGTTACCCTCGCTTCAACCTGCTCATGGATAGCTCATCCCGTTTCGGGTCTACGACCTGCTACTATTCGCCCTATTAAGACTCGGTTTCCCTACGGCTACACCTTCAACGGCTTAACCTTGCAACAAATCGTAACTCGATGGCTCATAATGCAAAAGGTACGTGGTCATGCCTTACAATAGCACTTCCACCGATTGTAAGTATATGGTTTCAAGTTCTATTTCACTCCCCTCATCGGGGTTCTTTTCATCTTTCCCTCACGGTACTTGTTCACTATCGGTCAGTAAGTAGTATTTAGCCTTGGAAGGTGGTCCTCCCAGATTCAGACAAAATTTCACGTGTTCCGTCCTACTCAGGATACTGCTAGCGCTTATCAACTTTCGGATACGAGGCTTTCACTCTCTTTGGCGGGACTTCCCAGACCCTTCTCCTAACATCAAAGCTACACGTTGCAGTCCTACAACCCCGCTAAGTAAACTTAACGGTTTGGGCTAGTTCGCGTTCGCTCGCCGCTACTTGCGAAATCTCAATTGATTTCTCTTCCTCGAGGTACTTAGATGTTTCAGTTCCCTCGGTTAACTCCAGAATG
Organism: Halobacteriovorax sp. CON-3; assembly: GCF_043196995.1. Lineage (NCBI taxonomy): Bacteria > Pseudomonadati > Bdellovibrionota > Bacteriovoracia > Bacteriovoracales > Halobacteriovoraceae > Halobacteriovorax > Halobacteriovorax sp. CON-3. The sequence goes on along the minus strand of NZ_JBEBNA010000005.1, from coordinate 2,194 downwards.
GCTACTTTACTCACCAAACGGTTCCTGCTGTTTCCAACAGGAGGGTTCCCCCATTCAGAAATTCCCGGATCAAAGCCTGCTTGACGGCTCCCCGAGACATATCGCTGTCTAACATACGTCTTTCATCGTCTCTTACTGCCAAGATATCCACCATATACCCTTAGTAGCTTTATCTAACCAACTAAAAGTTTGTATAATTAATATACTTGTCTTGTATTACTTTTAAGTTCTCGTCTTCTATCTGATACTGTTATTTAAATGTAA
>NZ_JBEBNA010000004.1:0-113846 GCF_043196995.1 Halobacteriovorax sp. CON-3 | reverse complement strand
AAAAATGTAGTGCAAAAAAATGTAGTGCAAAAAAATGTAGTGCAAAAAAATGTAGTGCAAAAAAATGTAGTGCAAAAAAATGTAGTGCATAAAAATGTAGTGCAAAAAAATGTAGTGCATAAAAATGTAGTGCATAAAAATGTAGTGCATAAAAATGTAGTGCATAAAATTGTAGTGCATAAAATTGTAGTGCAAAAAAAAGTAGTGCAAGAAAATGTAGTGCAAGAAAATGTAGTGCAAAAAAATGTAGTGCAAAAAAATGTAGTGCGCAGATCTAGTCCACTCACCTACTGCTGACAAATGCTTCGCTCTCGCATTACCTATTTCAACACCTGCTGAGCCTCTTAAAGACCACTCTGGCTTCGCACAAGGGTGTTTATGTGGTTTATGTCACACTCTCAATTACGGAGGCTTAAAACGCCTCTAAGAAAGTTGAGTGTTTGAGTTGTGTTATGCCTATTGGCAACAGCTGATGTGTGATACGTTTTCTCACTTCTTGCAAAGCGATAACTTTTAAAAAACCATCAATTAATCTGCGCTCCACAAGGCGAAGGATCACCCACGAGGGAGAGAAACTTGAACCAACGGAGAGAAATTTGAACCTTCGCTCAAGATAACGTGTTAATCACCATCTTAAAGATCAATGATTTTTCAATAAATTATCCCGTTCCTTAAAATCAAGAGAGAAACTTGAACCAACGGAAGAGAATATTGAACCAACGGAAGAGAATATTGAACCTTCAGGAGAGAAACTTGAACCAATTATTAGCCAGAGGCCGATCATCATTGAATTACCTATCTCTTATATATTAATATTAAATATATAATATTAATTTTCTTCTATTTTAAAAAACTCTAAACAGCGTACTTTTGAACAGAAAAGGAGAGAAACTTGAACCTTCTTATAAAGGTCAATTAAAGAACTGCTTCAACTATATGAAAGCACAACCCAAAGCAATAATCTTACAGTCTTATAAATCTCAAAACTAAACAACAATACGAAAACAAAAAAACTATGGGTAAGGAACTAGATAGTGCGACTATGTGGCCGTTAGGCCGATGTTTTATAACTAAAGTTACGGGAGAACTTGACCCAGCCCCCTAGTCGCACAAGGGATGCTAGTATTTTACAGTAAAGGTTAACTAATTACAATATCTAAAACAAGGAGAGAAACTTGAACCCCTAAATGACAGCACCAAGAAGATCGTGCCAGATTGCTCACACAAAGGAAACAACGAACATAGGATAAAACCCTTTATAAAAAGGGCCTTACCTATTACAGAAAATGAAATTTAATATTAAAAGTACAGCTGCGATCAAAGAAGCAACAATTAACCGCAAGCAAGGATATTATCTGGTTGAGAAGGTTTAGTAACAAGAAGTTGTAACTCACCCCTTTTCGGGGAAATTAAGGAAGCTGGATATTCATCAAAAGGAAACGCTGTCTCATAGTTCTTTTTAAGTAACTCAACAGCTCTTTTTAAATCCTTATTAAATTTCTTAACTGTGCATTCATTTGGTTTACCAAGATACATTCTCAACTCAGTATTACCTAGCACCTGGTAATCTGTATTTCTCTTAACTAATGAATAACACAATCTCGCAATAACTATACTAAGATCGCGCGCCATCACATTTGCCCCAGCAAGTTTCGCTATAAAGCTTTTCGTAGGAACTCTAGTCGATTCTGAAAACTTGTAAAACGTGATATCGTCAAGCTGAATTAATATCTCACCCGAAGTTGTTGACGAAGGCATCCCCTTCACCTTGTCATGTTTAGGCCCTTTGTACGACCTAAAGAAAAGATCATTTCGAGAAACAACACTGTTCTCACTTAAGCACTTAGTAAAACGAATCGCGCAACTCTCAAAATTTAACAACATCTCCAAAATTAAAATTCTTTGATCTTGCGAAACCCTAGTACCTGAGCAATTTCCTTTAACCTTATTAAAAAGCTCAGATGCAGATGAAAACGAGAAAACCGAAGGTTCCTGAACTCCATTATTTAAGTTTGTCACATATTCATTAAAGAAGTATTCAAACATTTCTCTAGCGAGTATCCCATAAGGAACACTGCGCTCAGGCTCCAATTGGCTCATATTTAACGAAATCTTCCCATGCGCCCTCACCCATCTGTCAGATTCGATACGACTCTCAGGAAAGCTTGTTACAACTAGCTCAACAGGCGTCCAGAAAATTCTCTCAGTATCTACATACTTCTTTTTTTCTGAAAAATATCTCTTTTGCAGACTACCTAATAGATTACTTAGTTCTTTATCCATATATTCCTCTCCTATTTCCTAAAGCTTCTTAATTCTTCCAAAACACCGTTTAACGATAAACATATTGCCAACTGAAGCACTCCAAACACCACGATTGTTATAATTGTCTTCATCGTTATTATTGATAGATTTTTTATTACCCCTTGAGATGAGTATTCTTTCTCCAGTCTCCTGAGTTGCTTCTTTTGCTCTTCGCGATCTGCAAGCAACTTTGACTCTCTCTCATTAACCGCCTCCCTTCTTGGCTTTAAGATAGCGTTACCTTTCGAGATAAACTCCCTATCTCTATAGGCAATCATATCCTTGCGGATCTCACTCTTCTCACGTAGCACCTCTTTTAAGCCGAGATCAATTCTCTCTATATTAGCTTTTACGTCATTTATATCCGACTCAAGCGCTTGAACGTGACTATTTACGTTCTTGTCACTCTGGTAAGCGTAATAACTCAAGGTAACAACACTTACTGCAAAAAGTATTAAGGCCAAAGCTTTTAACAGCCTCCCCTTTTGAGCAGAAAAGTACATATAAAAAGCCTCGACAGTGAACGCTAAAACATAAGACTCTATTAAGGTGAAACCTATTGATGAATAAAACTCTTTACCTCTAAAGATAACCATTAGCTCAAAAGCAATTATTGAGAAAAACACAGCACAAGTCGCAACACTTGGAAAACTTAATGATTTACCCGAGAAACTCGGAACCTCAAACTCCACTCTTTCGTCGTCTTCTAGTAAAGCTCTTGCTATCTCGTTCATTCGCCACCTTTTTACGGTTTTTTTACGGCATGCCGTAAATATTTTCTTTAATTTCACTTACTCTTCGTATTAATTATCTTATTCTTTAATTTATTTCATGCAAGATGGAATTAATTTGCCTACTCGCAATTAAATTTCTAAGTATGTATAATTAATTTAAGTTATTCGCTTTAGGGCCGATATTAATAAGGAATCACTTGTTAAAAAATTACGGCATGGCATAATTGTAAAGAAATCCATACCAAGAAAGGGGAGTTAAATGTTTCGTGATCCAACCAAGGAAAAAGAAGTATCGGTAAGCAAATTCAATCTCGCAGTAGGAGAGGAAAGAGGTGATTCGCCACAATCAACTACTGTAGCATATAAAGATGCAAGAAAAAGCAGAAAGAAAAAGAACAAAGTGGCCATACACATATATGTTGGCTCAAATAAGGGTGGTGTTGGAAAATCAACTATAGCATATAACTTAGCTTGGTTTCTAAACGCTAGGGGAAAGAGAGTGCTTCTTTGTGACTTCGATGCTCAAGCAAATATAAGTTGCTCCATCCTTAAGAACGAAAACGAGATAGAGGCGAAGTATTCTCTTTATGACATACTGGAAGGGAATGTAGAAATATCAGAAGTAATTGGAAAAGTATGTGAAGATCTAGACGTAATGGGTGGGAACTCAAAACTATCTGAGATCGACTACTTCTTAAGAAGCAAGGAAAGGGAAGAAAACGAAAACAAGAGCTTTTTCGATAGTAACGACCAAGAGTCTGATGCAAGCCAGATCTACCGAGACACATACGAACTATTTAAACAAATGTCAGTTGGTTATGATTTTGTTATTTACGACACAAATCCAGAAAACAACAAATTCAACAGACTATCAATGCAGGTAGCTGACTTAATGATTATTCCTGTACAGGCAAAACAGTCAAGCGCTAAAGCATTTAAACTTACTGGTTCTGAATTTAATGACTGCTTCCTTACGATTGATCGTGATAATTCTGACATCACTGAAAGGATCAAGGTGCTCTACAATATCATCAGTCCTGTTCGCTTCAACATTCCAAAGGAAGCAAACGAAGAAGAGGTTAGGGCGATCTTTGAAAAAGAAGAGGCTAGAGAAAGAGAACTTGAGGAAGTCGTTAGAGGAATGTACGGCGAACACATGTTTAAAGAAGTCATAAGTCACTCAGGCCCATTAGCGGAAGCGTCCGATGTTGGATGGCCTCTTTTTCTTCACAGCGAAGCTGACGAGTTTAATATTAAAGAATTTTCAAATTTTACTGATGAAGTAATCGAAGTCTGTGATTCCCTAGAAAAAGGAGTCAAAAAAGAAAACAAGGGAAGATTCGCTTTCCTTTCACCAAGAGCTTAAGGAGTAAACAATGGAGTTAAGGGAGAGATTTTCTCTAAATTTAAGAAAAGGTGAGAGTGCCAACAGTAAGAACGGGATCATTGGAAGAAATGCGCCGTTAAAAGCCGATAAAGTTATAAAGTTACCCGTAGATAAAATAGTACCTAATCCTAATCAGGCACGACTTGTTATTGACCTAGAAGATCCAGAGTTTATTAGATTAGTTAATAGTATCAAGTACGAAAAATTACAAAATCCGATACATGTAATCCCAAACAAGAAAGACAAAGTCTTCGAGTTAAGATCAGGGGAGAGAAGACTTACTGCGTACAAATATTTAGGATATAAGGAAATTGAAGCAATCATTTTAGATGATAAATTCAAGGCAGCATTAAATGCAATTTCGACGAATGAGTTTCAAAAAAAGATCCACATTATTAATAAAGGCCAAGAAGTTCAGTCAGTTCTTGACGCTGCCAAAGAGAGTGGAATTCCTTTCACAATCAAAGACGTAGCTAATTATTTCGGAAAAAGCCCAAGTACCATTTACGAGTGGCTAGGCTATCTCGCTATTGGAGTTGAGTTGCGAGGTCTTATCGAAAAGCTCAATATTCGAGACAAGGGCTTCTTGAGGCAAACTACAGCAATATGCAAAAGATACAAAAGAGACAAAAGCTTGAGCGACGAGCAAAAGAAAGAAGGGCTCAATAAAGAAGTGAGGGAGCTAATCACTGACTTTGAAGAGGCTCAAAAAAGAAAGCAGGAAAAGAAAGAACTGAAAAAAGCTGGAAAAAAGGTGAAAGGGCTACCTGAAAAAAGAATTGTGCTCTACTACCAGGACTCAACTAGCTCTTTTGAAAGTAGCGAAGCTTGGAAAAAACACAATAAAAGGGAAATGAAAAAATTAGAAAAGAAGTTAGTTGCAATGCTAGAAGAAGTAAGAGCAGAAATATCACTCTAAGTAAAAAGATTCCAAAAGGAACAGGGTATATTTTAAAAACAGAAAAACTCTATAAAAGGATGACCGCATGAGCACAGGAACTTATTTCTCAAATCCACCGATACTTTCTAGCTTTATCGAAAACTTGATGCCTTTATGGGAGATGTCGCTATGGATAATCCCCATAGTCTACATACTCATTTTTGTCTTGTCTGCTTACTTTCATATCAAAGAATCGGGACAAGGCGAAGAAGTGGTCACTAAAGAGAGAAACAAGAGAACTTTTGCCAATACTGAAAGATGAGCTAGAATGTAAATTTGATATGAAATTCTTCTTTGCGGCGATTTTCCACTAAGTAAAAACTTGTCCTACTATGTTAACCTCTCTTTTTTTAGTTACTTACAAATCGGCTCAAGTAAAATTCTTTTTGTTCCGAATTTTATAATATCACAGCAAGGGTAGTGATCATCTCATAATCTCGAAAGTTAGGTTTTGTCACTCCCTACTTATCGCAATTGTGCAGAGGCGAAAACATTCAATGCAAGGCCTCTGCATTTTTCACACTCTTTGTATTAATTCCTTATGTTGCTGTTGCTTTTTTCCGAGATGATTTTTATGACAAGTAACTCTTACAAATTCAACACAATCCCTAAAGAGATGACAACAGCACTGGAAAATGAAGCGCATCTAGAAATTCATGAAAATACTGAAGTAATGACTCCTTCAGAAATAGAGATTGCTAAACTTCTTTCTATCATTGAGAATTTGAAAAACAAACTTCATGAAGCAGAAGGGAGAGCTACAAAGATCGAAGATCAGGCAACAGCGTTACACAAAAAAACACTTCCTTTATTAAGCAAATTATCTAAAAAACATCCAGAATCCAAAAAAGCTTTCATTATAATCAATAGGCATTTAAAAGATATCGCTACTTCTTCGAGGCAAAAAGCTAGTGCCAATAATACTAATTTTTATCAACAGGACGTTGGTCCAGTAGATAAAAATTAGCCCCACGTTTATATTCATTATTTATTTAGCGCAGTAATACTTGGCACTATAGCGATCAAATATCGCTTAGCAATACAAGAGCATATCAAGCAAGCCCTTGAAAATTCTTTGTTAAAAAATAGTTGCTCATGTTTGATGGTTTTTGTCCGATAATGTTTCTGTATCGATGGAGGAAGGACGTAATGTACAATGCACCTCAATTCACTTTTTAAGCAAGCGTTAAAAGTATTTATCTTTTCGCTTCTTTTTGCTTCATGCAAGAGCATCATTTCCGTCGATGATCTTGAACAAACAGAATTAATAATATCTAAGCAAATCGATGGCCTTGAAGCCATTGAAGAAAACCTAGATCTAGTAAATGGGGAAGAACAAGAGTTATATTCTCTCGCCCTAAATGAAGAAAAGGGGAGCATTCCACTACCTGTTCGTTGGTCTATTTCCGATAGCACAATTGTAAATCTAAGCTCTGATGAAAGTGTAAGTAATGTCACTCTTACACCTCTTCAAACGGGATCTGTAACCCTAACTGTCGAAACACTAACCTTAACTAAGACATTCAATCTTATTGTGTCTGCACCTCCCCAGGACAATATCGGAGTCGCCTTAAGTGATGAATGGGTAAAGGTTCCTTCAAATGCAGGAGGAATGTCTCTTCCTGAGTTCTATGTTATGAAATATGAGGCAAAGGCTTGGAAGGATGACAATAATGATGGTGTTATTCAAGAAGGCGAGGGAAATAAGACCCATCTAAAACTAGCAAATGAAAACTACACTCCCATTAGTTCTCCTGATTTTATACCATGGGTCGGTATTTCCGCAAATGAAGCCTCTGCAAAATGCAGAGCACTTGGGGAAGGCTATGACATTATCTCTAATCGCGAATGGCAGGCAATTCTTCGTGATATCGAGACAGTTGATGCAAATTGGTCGCAAGGAAGCGTTGGCTCAGGGTGCTTAAAAAAAGGCGGGTCAAACAATGGAAGTGAATGTTCATGGCGAACAAGAAAATATGATGTTATTTTACCAAATGGAACCACTGTCGAGCTCGATAATTTAAACTGGGGTAATGAGAGAGACAATAACAATAAATTCATACTCACTAACGGAAACGAGGTTCACGACATGACAACAAGTGCTGGTGAATGGACAGACTGGGATAGAGATACTGTTGGGTTTCAAGGGATGCCTGTAAAAGGGGGATGCGAAACAAATTTAAGCTTCAACAATTTTCAAGACATTAGTTATAGCTGTAGTGAAATAAATGACGAAGATTTCAACTCCGCAAATGGCGGCTATACAATAGATCAAGGAGTAGGGGATTGGATGGCATACGCAGGAAACAGTACAACAGAAAACGCTGTCATTAGGGGAAGAAGAGGTTCAGCCTTTTCTTTTGGTTTTTATTGGACTAAAGACCATGAAAGTTATCAGGCAGGCTTCCGTTGTGTATATAGGCCTTAAATTTAAAGTCTGCATGGTGGGGGAATAGTTCTCACCATGCAGATACACTGTGCAATCTTTAAACATTAATTATTTCTTCATGTAAAATATTCACGATCAATCATCATTTTCGTATTTTTTTATACAATCAAAATCTATCCATTTTTCATATCCTTACTCATATCCTTCATTCTAAATAGGCTACATTTTACGAAACTACCACTTGTTGCGAAACTGCAATATCCCCAACACTTTTTTTTATAGTGAATAGAGTTTCAACTTTCGCTAGTATCGCCGAAGGCAAGCGAGATAGGAAAAGCGTGGTCTTTAAGGGACTAAGGCGGTTTGTTCATTATTAATCCTTCTCGCTTGTTCTTATGAAGGATATATGCTTAATGTTAAAAAAATTATCAAATATTATTACTTAAATTCTATCCTAGAGAAAATTTGGACTCCTAATATGAGAAAGAAAACGGGATGGGGGGGATGATTTTGAAAATAATAACAATTGGAAACTTAAACAAGGCCACTTTTGAAATTCTTGATACCATGATCCCCTCATATGAATTCACCCAATGTCCCAATGAGGTAGATCTCGTTATCATATCATCTTTTAATTTGTCGCTATTTATTGAAATGACTGTGATGAATATGATCATGAAGATACGCTCTAGAGAGAAAAACTTTACAAGACCTCTTATTCTTCATGAAAACCAAATCTTAAAAAATCCAAACTATATGCAATCAAAAGTTTACAAGCACCTAAAACTCAAAGACTTTAAAGAGCTTCCTCGTATTTACACTAACTCACTCGAAATTCGAAGTTAAGGGCTGCAAAATCTAGCGTACATCTTTTAGACAGTAATAAATTCACGGTTTCATATTCGCATTTTATTACATTTTATGATTCTTTTTTAGAACTAATCAGTAACTTACAACCCTTCCCCCCTCAGACTTCCGCCATGCGAAACTTTCTGCAACTTGCGAAATTCAACACACGATCTTCGATGATTTAACAATGATTCCGGCCATTACTTCAATTACAATCAACACAAGGCAGTCAGCACAAAACACGAATATAACTAAAACAAACAAAAATAAAAAAACAACTGTACTGACTGCTTTTTACAATAGGGAATTAATATGAAAAAACTTCTTCTTTCTACTTTGACAACAACTCTATTACTTGCATCTTGTAACAGTAATGAAAGCTCAACAAAGTTAAGCACTGAGAGTTCTATTGATTCAATAGAGAGAGTAAGTAGTTCTTCCGACAAACCTGCTCACTCAATCGCTAACCCCGAAGAAATCAGTGCAGATTTTTCAAATCTTGTGCTTAAATATGGATATAGTGATAGCCCTAATTCATTGGTCTGTAGTAAAGAGAAGTTGAGTGAAGGGTTTAAGAAATCCCTATCAAGTATGGTCATTAGAAAAGCGGAAAGGGTGGCACAGGCCATTATCCCTGCACTAGGTATTGGATGCGGAACTCAAGAAGAAAACGATTTAAAAACATATCACAAGGGTCACAGAAACGTTATTTTTTCAGGGAGCCTTAGTGTAAAAGTCCCTTCATTTGTCGAGGAAGTTCGAAGCGTAAGAGTTGGAATTGCTGACATAGCTGATACCCGTTACATCAATGATGTACGCAAGCTCAATTTGTTCGACACCGATAACGTTGCAAGAATAAACGATGAAATCATTATCAACTTTGATAACAAGGCTATGTTCGTTGGAACCCCCTTAAAGGAAGCTTTAATTGATAATGATTTGATTATTTATATCGATGACATTGTATTTAAAAACAACGAGGGGAACTTTGTTTCTCTTAAAGAAGTGTACTTTAACAATAATTCTAATATACGAGTAGACTACCTTGATTCTATTGCTAATCAATTTGTTACATTATTTTATGATAACAACCAGACTTTTGAATCCATCTCTGACCATCTAGGTCTAGGAGAAACCATGAATATAAACCATTATTCTAATGAAATTATAGAAGAGGCTAAAGAGATCATGAACAGTGGTCATAACTATAGATCTGACGAACAAACACTTTACAATTTTGAATCTTTCACCAAATCTAAAAAACGATTAATTGGCTTCTATCCCTTTAGTCCATACGAAATTATTTCAGGTGGAAATAACTATCGTAAATATCCAAGTTGGGGGCATAGCAAAACAGAACTAGTTCTGAATATGGATGACACTGACGAAGCAATAGTAAGATTTGATCTACGCAGTTTTGACTCTGAGGTTTCATATCCTACAAAAGGTAGATACTACGATGTCTGTGAGCTAGAATACACTAGGTCAGTAGAGTATCAAAAAGATCATCTTCCTGTAGACGAGCTTCTAAATAAGATAAGTGTATCCATCAATGGAAAAAATCTTGAGAGAGACGAGTTAAAAAGTTCTCTTCTTCTAGATCTAGATGGCGAAGAAAATGAAAGAAACTACATTCTTAAAATCAAACGCAATGGAAATAACAAGCTATACTTCAAAAAACATAACAAAGTAGAAATTAAATTACTTGATCCAGTGAGAAATATTAGTGAGGACATTGAGGTTTTAAATACGAATTGCAACAATTCAGACCTAGAGTTTTTTATCAAATACGATCTAGATAGTGTTAGAAATGGTGATGTTTTCCACACTTCTGGATTTGAATTAAGAACTTCTAAAGAAAAAGATTACAACAGGCCAATTCACAACGGATACTAATAATACAAAGTAGGATAAAACGAAATTAAGTGTTATCGCACACAAGAAGAGAATTCATTTAACTACAAAGGAGTTTTTATTAAACATATTTTTCTAAACATGAGTCTAGTCCCATTACTTCTTATTACCTTGTCTTGTGGAGGGAACAAGGCAGAAAACAGAAAAGAAAAAGTCCTTAATGAGATCAAAGATGTACAAATCCACAATAGCTACACAACAAATCTATTTAAGTATTACAAAAACATCAAATTCATTAACAATGACTTACTGCTAGATGAAACTATTCCTTCTAATCCTATCGTCGCAATAGATATGGAATTAAGTATTAGAAACATTGAAGAAAAAAGAGAAGTAGATACCAATAATTTCATAGAAGGAATGATGCAACTAAAACTTGACTATCATGCAGATTGCTATCCCTATGGTGTTACACAGTGTTCTTTCTCAAATAGCTCTGTGTATTTACCCCTAGATCATTCCCTAGTGAAAAAAAGAGGGGATGTAAAAAAATACATCAAAATCTTTATCGATGGAGCGGAAATTAATAATTACTCGCTAGACGTATTTCAATCTGAAAATGGTAACACTATTCAAAGAATCGTCTTAAAAAACATGAACAATAAGAGCGACAGCTTTAATTTAAGAGTAGAGGCACAAGGGCTAAAGAGTGTTATATCAAACCCCCTCACTGTTCTTAGAAATAGTGAAGATGCTTATATCTTAGAGTCAACAAGAAGGGATACTTGGATATATGGCCTTGACGATGAGCTTTCTGATGAGATTACATACAATGCAATGAATGAAAGAATGTTACTGTCAGAAAAAATTGGAGCAAAGGCATTTAGTGATATTAAGATCGTCGCACCATCAAATATTGAAATTAAAGAAGACGGTACACTGCGCATGTGGATCAAGTCAGGAAAGAAAGAAGAGTAATCTTCCATGTGAATTCGTATGAGGGAAATTGTGGGAAATAAAATACTATTCGGAACGGCCGGTGTTCCAAATTCTACCATTAATAAAAATAGCTTAATAGAGGGGGTAAAGCAGATCGGCCAACTTGGTCTAGACTGTATGCAACTAGAGTTCGTCCACGGACTAAGAATGAAAAAGGAAATGGTTTCAGAACTGAGAAGGGTTTCTTATGAGTTAGATATTCCACTAACATCTCATGGGCCCCAGTACATTAACCTGAATGCAAGAGAGCAGGATAAGATTGATTCTTCAGTTGATAGACTTATTCAATTTGCTAAAATATCAGACTCGTGTGGAGTTGAGTCAATGGCATTTCATGCTGCATTTTATATGAAAGATTCGCCCTACGATGTTTTCAATCTCGTGGAAAAGTCCATGAATGTCATTGAAGAAAGGTTAAATAGACTTGATATCGACGTCTCTCTTAGACCAGGAATCACCGGAAAAGTATCTCAATTCGGTTCATTGGATGAGTTAATCTCGCTTACAAAGAAGGTCAACTCGTGCCACCCTTGCATGGACTTCTCAAGGCTGTATGCACGTACAAAGACCTATAATACAGAGAGAGAGTTTGACTACGTAATACAGAGGCTAAGAGATGAGCTTGGAGAAGAGGCCATTAGTAATATGCACATACATATTTCTGGAACAGATATGATCTCAAAAGGGGAGTTGAAAAATCTAAATCTTGGAGAATCTGATTTTAATTGGAAAGAGTTACTAAATTCCCTTAAAAATAATGGATGTGGTGGTTACATGATATGCAATTCGCCAAACAAAGAAAGGGACGCTCTCATGCTTAAGGATTATTACAATTCTATCTAGTGTAACTTTTAATTTTTAACTGTCTTATGTTTGATCAGTAAAAAATATATGATTTCGCATCAGTCTTTTTTCTTAAAATACGAAACTTTACATACAACAATTCAGCTACTTACTTATCTAGTTTGATTTCCTGCATTTGTTCTGAGTTGCTAGAATTTTTATGAAAACACGGATCATCAGATGAAGCAATTCTAAATGATTTTTTTAAGAATTTGCATATAATTAACAAAGGAAGGGCTCATTATTTTGTCTTTTTTATAAATAGAGTCACAAATTAATATTAGACCAAAATCAGTAGTCCTTCCCTTGTTGTTCATAACCCAGCTAAGCTTCAAGTAATCGACTTCTATTCTTTTTCGATTTCTTTTTTACAATCTCCACAAAATCACCATTTACAAATTCTTCTTTAGCAAGAAGCCTGGCCTTGTTATCGATTCTTGCTTCATACAGTAATGGCCCGAAGTTATCCGGCCCATCCTCTTCCAAGACAATTTCCTCGGCCCTCTTTCTTAAGTCTTCCACGTACTGTTTATTAGTCTTAGTGATAGTGATCCAATACTCATTAAAAAGCTCATTTAATGAACGCTCACGTTCCTTGCGAATTTCTTCTTCTCTCTCGATTTGTCGATTAAGTTTTTCCTCTTGATCTAGTTTTTCCTTTTCAGCGAGCCTATGGGTAACAAACGATCTATATCCATCAGGAAAATCTAAGTTTCCTTCTATCTCTTTTTTTAGAAGATTCATAACAAGTCCTCTCCATGTCTGGATTTTGAAGCCTTGATACTTGCATTGAAAAAGAATTATATCCACTATCATATCGCAAACATTAATATTTTCTCTGTTGTACTTTATAAACTCTGACCCTGTAGCTTTTTTAAACTTCTTAGTTACTCCATTACGCAATGACAGAAGATCGGCTTCTACAAAGTCCAAATCATTTAAAAACTCTAATCCATAATATTTTTGAAATATTTGATACGTTTCATCAAACTCCAGAGGAGGGAGTTGTTGCCACTTCTTTGCATCGCTAAACTCAATGAGTATGTCCCAATCATCACGATCAATCATTTTTCTTATATGAAAATCTATCCCTAGAACACTCTTCGAAACTGCGTCAAGGTGTTTCTTTATTACCTCTCTACGTCTATTGGAGTTTTCCATATTCATCATTCGAGCAAGTTCTGAAAGGTTAAACTTAAACTCGTTTCCATACACCTGTCTTTTTGAGCACAGGAACCTGTAAACTTGTCTTTGAGGGCCAACTTTTAAATTCAGATAATCATTTTGATTTAAAAGACACATATATTCTTTACTCAGGTTATCAAAAATCCTCTCATCAAACTCTGCCCAATGAATTACTTTGCAGTCCTCGAATCCATCTATACCTTTTCCTCTAGACACCGTTCCTGTGTAAATAAGTGGCTTGAATGAGTCTGGTTTATCATAGTAGTACTCGCCCTCATCGCCCTGATATAAAAATGTGACACATCTGATATTTTGTTCAGATAGTATTTTAATTGCCTTGGAAACTCTACCAATTGAGTTTTTAATCAATCTCTTAAGTGTTGCTTCAGACATCTCTTCTTTATGGTTAAGCATCTCCGCTATCATTGCATATGTGTAATAGACTCTTCTTACTCCCTTGGGTTCTCTTATGTTTCTGCCTTCTTGGTCTTTTGCAATTGTCATTAGGGCCAGTAGAACATCGTCTTCATACCCACCCTTGAGGCCGACATTTGATTTTAATTCTATTTGAACTGTTTTCATTTCTTTTTTTGAATTAATTATCGTTGTAGAAGTTTTAAATACTTCATCTTTTTTCAATTCATTTGACTTGTAGAAGTTTGAGGGAAGGGCAAGGCCATAGTTCAGCTCTAAAACAAAGCTATTGCATAGAATGTTGCTTGTAGATCCGTCTTGGATATCCATATCTCTCTCCGTGAGAATTAGTAACGATAATACTATTGTTGTTCATATCTTAATTTTGCGCAATGAGAAATCATGAAAATTAAGAAAAAAGACAAAACCTATGAATATAAAGATTAAATGATTCATACATGAATATTACGTTTCATTTTCTTTTGTTTTTTTTAAATCAACTGTATAGTTACTTACTTACTTACATACTGTTTCGTATTATTTGTGGGATAAACGTGATTTCAGACACTTATTGAGTCTTGTACCACGAATATTACGATAGAAACCACAAATATTACGATAGAACCCACAAATATTACGATAGAACCCACAAATATTACGACAGAACCCACAAATATTACGACAGAACCCACAAATATTACGACAATCTCGTGATCAAAATGGAATCACATGAATTTTACGAAAGATAGTTCATTATCAATTTATAATGTTTTGTTTCGGTTTTAGATATTTTGTGTATTTTTAGCATGTTACAAGAGATATTCTTAAGGATTTCTTAAGTTTTCGCTTTGAAACACCGTCCCTCTTGCTCCTAAATATGATTCAGATTACCACTTAGCGTAATATTCATGGTTTTGTTTTTATGTTGAAGCCTGTAATTTTAATAACTTAACTAATCCATACTTGATTATTACTTTGGATTACTCAAATCCCAAGGATACTTTATTTGACGACTTTTATTTTATGTTAAGGCCTGTAAAAACAGCGCCTTATGATACCTTGTCTGTTCTTAGCGTATTATTTGTGGGCTGTGGTCAAAGGTCGGTTTTTGAAAAAAATATTTTTTCCTATTGGCCTTGCTGCTCAAGTAAATAATGGAATAGTCCGATGGTTTTTCTTGTGTAAAACAGAAGCTGCGAAATAAAATTAATTTTTTATAGAATCTTATGTTAAAGTGAAAACATTCTAAAAACATTTCAATACTTAACTTCAAGAGCCCAGCTTCGGTTGGGTTTTTTAGATGTGAGTTGTACTTATGAGAATAATTACATTTTCATTCATTGGCCTTTATTTTATTAAGGCAATAGCATCGGCCATGGTGTCAATATCAATAGGCTCAGAGGTAGCAACTTCTAGCGATGGGAGATGGAGCTGTAAGGGGGAGGACGTCTATGTCTACAACGCGAGGGATCTTCCTGCTTTTTACTCTACTTCACCCCTTCCTGTTATGAGGAATGATAACCATTGGCCGCCCTCTAGTGTTAAAAAGTACATTTTTAAGGCTAGTTGCAATGAGTTTGGACAAGTGACTTATAAAACCAAATTTAATCACAGTGGGTTAGTTGTTTTTTTAACAGTAAGGCAATCTATTGAAAGAAACGGGGAGTATCAAAAAGGGCTCTTTTTTAGGTTCTCTCAGTTTATCCCCCCAAGCTCTAGGGAAGGATCACATTCTTTTGTTAAGGTAAAAGTTCCGCTAGACTTTGTTCTAGCTAAGCTTCAGTAGAAGTGAACAACTTATAGACAGTAATAAATTCATGGTTTCGCATACATTATTATTTAATTTTTCAGAAATTACTTTACCTCATTTCAGCTAGTTCTCTTTTTGTTTTTCGTACAATGGTTTGTTATGAAACCTTCAGTACCCTTGCGAAAATTCGCTTTAGCTTAAGCTTCATTTTCTAATGATTTTTTTTGTAGTTGATATATATTAATCACAACAGCGACAGGGGAATTATGTAAGTAATTTCATAAGTCACATCTCTCCTATAGTGATTTATCCTTTGTATGTTTTGATAAGTTTTTTGGTTAATAATGATCATTTCTCTGTCGCTACCTTTTTTAGTTAGTTATCAAACACGGCAAAGCGTGAAACTTTTTAAAAATCTATTTTTAATATTTTTTGGCACCATCTTCATTAATAATACTCATAGTTCATTTAAGCCACAGGTTGAAACTAAGGTTTTTGATATAGGCAACCTTTTTTATGCTTATGTAAAAGTAACTGATTAAGCAATACAGGACTCTTCTTTGTGAAATTTAGATGTAAGTTAGGGCCATCTTTCGTTGGCCCTAATTAGCTTGAGTTTTTGATTCTTGTTGTGTTTATAGGTGTGAGAGTCCTGCAAGCCTTTTATCATTATCGGTCTGCTTTTTTATATCTTCACTCGATTTGTAAGTGCTTATAATTTTGGGCTTCAACATGTTTTAAAGTTGAAAAAGAGTAGGTCAACTTTTTACATTTTTTTAATTAATCATTCTTTCAATAATTAGAAACGATCTCTAAATAATTGTTTTTTCTAAACATTCTCTGAATATTTTCGATAAGTCATGAGATAGAAATAATGGAGGATTTGAGAATGGGTTATTTAAAGATTGGTTTGTTTTTATTTTTTAGTTTTAATTCTCTTGCGATGGAGAGAAATAATTTTTCGGAGTGCTCAAGAGCTTTGGGTCAATCTATGCCGCATTCTTTTAATGAGTATGTCTCTATCAATTATGATACGGGAGAGGTTGAGTTTGATGGCAACAGTGTCGATTACACTACGGAGAAGTTAGGCAATGGTGGTATGATTCAAAAATATGCTTTTGAGACACAGCGATCGATGCCCAATAAGCGAACTGCCAAAGAATATGTAAATATATCTATAAAGAGATCCCCAAGCGGAAAGTATGAAAGCATTGTAATTGACAGGGAGGGGAATAAGCAAGTTATGAAGTGGTATGACTACCAACAGTCTAAAGGAAATATGAAAGCTTATCCAATGAATAAGACTATTGTATTCAGAGACAATGTTGATGCTAATTGTAGTGTTGATAGAATAACTAGCCAGGCATTAATTGAGCCTAATTTTAAAAAGGGGATGAGAGCAAACCTAACAGAAGTGGACTATAGAGTTTGTAAATATGTAAGCGATTATCTGGATAAAAATGATGAATTTAAAAAATGCTTAGCTAAAGATGATGAGTCAATTATGTTAAAGGGGATCGGGAGAATGATAAACCTGAAACAAGACGTAAGGCAAGTTAGAAGTGAAGCGAAACAAACAGAACTTAATAGCATTATGGACTCCGTTATTTCTCAGTCTGATTCTTTAAATAGTTTCTTTCAAGACAGGGTAGCTTATGGTGATGTTGAATCATACAAGCCTAGCGCAATCCATTCAATAATTGCAAAGTGTGAAGATGAAGGGATCATGAATAATCTTAGAGTCGAAAAAGAAAAAAATAAAAAGGTTTCAATTCCTGGTTTGATTAAGAAGACAAAATCGACAGGTGGAATTAAGAGTATAAGAAAATAAAATGATTCCACTATGTTGCTCAGTATTGAAAGAAAGGATAAATAAGATGAACGGAAGTAATGATGATAAATTAAATGAGTCTAGGGTGTCTCAAAAACTGGAAGTCGTAGATAGATTCTTACAAAATGGCAACTTAACAGACGCTGAGAAGCTTCAAGCAGAACTTGTAGCTTTGAATTTAAAACAACGCCTTGAGGATATCAATACAAAGAAAAAGCAAGAGACAAGCGAAAGAGAAGAAAAGAATTTTAATGGTTATATATTTTTAGCTGCCGCTGCATGTTGTATTTATTGTATGAGGTCGATTCTTTTTTACTGATGAAGTACTTAGAGAAGAAATAAATTACTCACAAGGGCTATTTTCACTATTGAAGCTGTACCAGGAAGGTGTCGCTTGATTGAAGTTGGGAGCAAGATCTTACTGGTTCTACACCTTCCTTAGAGAGAACAACTTTCTTTCTTTTTGTAAAACACTGTACTTCAGTACCTCTCCTCGGCGAGAATAGAGACACTTCTTTTTTCATATTCAAGTACAATAAATAGTCGGGTCTACTAAGGGATCTGAAATAACTTGCGCCATAGTTCACATCGAGATTCGTTATTGTTTATTATATTGTAGTACATTATAATAAACAATAACGACGATGGAGCTTGGCTTAGCGAAAATAGCATACAAGGCTTCTCAATTTTTGAACTGTTCGGTAAGTGCAGCTTATCGAAACTGGAATGAGATAAAACTTTAATATGATTTAAACGTGATGAAAAAATAATTATTTTGTAATCTTACAGAGGTAAGCAGAGGTTTAAATGAGTAGAAACAACACATTGAGAAGATTGGATATAATGTGCGTCTTTGAAGAAGATGTTAAAGAAAAGATTACGGGTGATGTCATTGACTTCTGTATCTCTGAATCAGGTTTCACACGAGATATAACGAAGGAAGAAATTCCAAAAATCAAAATAGAATTAGAGCGCTTTGCTAAGGATGCAATAATTTATGACATATCTGAAAAATTAACCAATCCCAATACTCTAGATAAGACTCAGTATATTCTAGCAAATTTTACGGAATTGGCACTTCTTTACGATCCGTTTGTTCTTCAAGAAAGAGGGGGATCGAGAGAAAGTATAAATCGAGAATATTTCATAGTGGATTCTGACAAAGATAAAGCAAATAGAGTATTAAATGCGGCGAAAGAATATCTTGATAGCAACTTCAGTTTCTTTGAAACATTGAACTCAATACAAGAGGAACTCGATGAGCAATCTCTAATAAGCTTTTTTAATTATGTTTTTGAAGTGATCTATCGCGTGAGATCCAAAAGACAATAAAAAAGGAGTACTGGTGACAGGAATTCAACTCCCGCCACCAGAAATCTCAAATACTTTTGAGGCTTTCTTAAGAATGCCCGTGACAGATAAACTCATGCTAGTGTTTTTTTGTGTTGGCATGTCTTTTATTTTTCTTGTTTGGTTTCTCTGTCTCTGTGAACTAAGTAAAAAAAATGAGTCGTAAAATATTCGATTAAAAAGGAAATAAGTGATGGTTGATGATGCGAAGGGATTTAGGAACTACGGATGTAAGATTAAGAATAACCTAGTTGAAGAGATGGAGCCTTATCACCTATGGGCGATTTTAGACCTTGTAGCAGAGAAGAAGTGGGCACAACAAAATATTAAAAATATCAAACAAGCCATTTTGAACCTAAAGATCGCAACCCTTGATTATGAAACAAGGACTGCGTATGAGACTGCCGAACTCAGTAAGCAGTCAGAAGTTATAAGAATCATGACAAAAAAATAGTATAAAAACATTGTAAATAGAGTTATCGGCGTGTAGAGATCCTGACCACGTGCGGGCAATCAGAGGCAACATGAAGAAGAATAAAGTAAAATTACTGGAAGCCGATTTAAAAGCTGTTATTCTGAACCGTTTGAAGCAAAAAGGGCTTATTAATAAGAGATCGATAATAATGAACGAGCTTACTATTGGAAAGTTCGCAAGAAGAGTAGATCTTGCGATTCTAATAAACGATAAACTGATTGCGTTTGAAATTAAGAGTGAAGCAGATAGTCTCCGACGACTAGAAAGTCAGGTGAATACATACTTAAATTACTTTGATAAGGTAGTTGTGGTTTCTGATTCAAAGTTTTTCCCAAGGATCATGTCCTTAATTCCTGATGACGTAGGCTTGTGGGAAATAGAGAGTGGTAGAGTGAAGGTTAAAAGAAGAGGACGCTTAAACGCTAAGATAGATAACAAAAGGCTTATTGATTTTATAGATGTTGTCGAATTGAGGAAACTCTCGTCAAAACTCAAAGTAACGCATGAGAGAAAGCGAAGATCACTAGAGGAAGCATTATTGAATTCACCTAGTAAGGATTTAAGGGCAAGTGCTATAGCTACATTAGTTAGAAAATTCAAAAGGAGAAGCGAGATTTTCACTAATAAAACAAGAAACAGATCCATCTTTGCTAGTGACCTTAAGCTATTGAGTAGGTTTTATACGCAAAGAGCAAGAAATCAGATAAATCAAGAAACAAGCGATCGCTTTTGGAGCAATTTAGAAAATCTCACTAAAGAACTAGAAGATTTTGCAAGCTCTATTTCATAAGCCTTGAGAAGACAGATGAAAATGGGGCGAGATTCCGCATAGTTTTTCACCTAGATCGATGGCCGGCAAGTTTGGAACTATGGATTCAGTGAAAAAAGGAATAAGGAGTTTTCTGACTAAAGCGATCTTCTCATTACTATAAAGTGCATATTAAAAGTCGCATCAAACTCTTCCCATCCATTCTGCTTAAAATTATCTATGTGCATCCAGTTTATAGCCTTGTATTCGTAGCCATTTTCCAACTCCCTTGTAGGCATAAAAAGAGGCTTTAATTACCTCAGTTTTATTTGAGCCTTTATTGTTGTGCGAATTTGATTTTTTGCATTTTTTTTTCAGCGTTATCAACCCTTATCGAAAAGCTTTGTATTGCAATTTTCTTGTCGTCATTTTATTTTTAAAAAATAAGAATCATACGTCAGCGTAACGTGATTTCAGTCGCTTATATCATATAATTTCTATTATATTGGGTGAAATATTTACCCCTATTTCAATAATAACAAGCTGAGTCAATGGCTGTTATAATAAAAAAATGGACATAAAGCTATTAGAGAAATGCTTCAAAAATGACAACGACACAAGCAGAAGAGTTGTGCAATTGTGTGAGAATATATTTTATTTCGAGCCAAAAATTGACGTGTTTGCTCTTACTCAAAAACTAGACAACAAACACTATCAGCTTTTTTTAGACATTCTTGAACACACACGCGACAAAGAGAAATTACAAAAGTTAAACACAGTACTGAGGACGTTTTTTGTAAAAGAATAATTCTCCAAAATTCAAATTAATTTTCACTTTTATCTTCCATATCTAGTAGACTATCTAACTTGTCATATAAGTTGTTATGAGTACCTTTCCAGAAACTATTTCCAAATGTGTAACTCAGAAAGAAGATTGTCCCTGCAACATAAAAGACGTCGAGACTTGGAGAAAGTAACTGATTAAGTGGTTTAATTATATCAACTAGTGCGAAAATAATTATCAAAACCGGAGTACACCTTAATGTTAACCATGTTGCAACTAAGCACTTTATATTAGGATTCGATCTCTTCTTGTTCATGTTCTCTTCCTTACCTTATTCTCTTAGGGATTTTATAAATCTTCTTATTCTAAGCCTTGTAACTCTAAGGTACTGCTTAATCCTTCCTTTTCTGATTGCAACCTTTAGCCCATATAGAAAAAGAAGGATATAAAGAATGGTCGCCATTGATAAGAGAAACACGATTCCTTCGATACCATAATGTATAAACAACCCCCCTCCTGTGTTAAAAAACCTTACTTAGCTACTTAGACTTTTTACATCTATTAAGAAAAAGTACAGTAGGTATTCATTTTTTTTTGCTCTGCTTCTGGCGACTTTTCAAGAGTCTCCATTTCTTCTTGTAGCTGGCTTGTAACGACATACGCACGTCTGAAGCCGCTAAGAACTGTCTCGCTTGATGGAAAAGTTAAAAGCTTGTGTGCTTCGTCCACGATTCGTATTGTCGTGCGCTTACGAATACGATCAAGGCAGTGTTTTTTGTAATATCTCTTTATCGCCTTTCTTCCTTTTGTCATAACTATACTATCCTTGCCCCTAATTAGGCACTACCCTTCTTACTTGATTTTAAATGGCTTTATGATTTCAAGTAAATATTGCTTTCCTTCTTCATCGCGTATGCACTTTATAATGCTAATAAGAAGATCATAATGAGCATCGTCAAGTTTCTCAAGAATTTCAAAAATATTTAGTGTTAAGACATCTTTTTTAATTCTGTCATTTATTTCGTAAACATAGCTGATAAAGAATTTATCACAAAATAGTTCAATGATTTTACTTTGTTGGTCATCCCCCACCATGCACTTTCTCAATAGATTTATGTCCATTAATTACTCCCTTAAGGACTTTATAAGTTTTCTGATTCTAAGCCCCGTAATTCTAAAGTACTGCTCAATTCTTCCTTTTTTGATTACAATTATTAGCCCATAAAGAAAAAGAAGGCTATATAGAATAACTCCCATCGATAAAAGAAACACGATCCCTTCATTTTATTATCTCCATTTTCAACTAGGTTATCTCCTCTGTTGGTATGTTTACATCTTTATTTTTTTGTAATCCTTTCGTGCACTCGATAGATTTCACCGAATTCCTTGACGGTTCTATTTGATGTTTTTAGAAGTGTTAAAATCTTGAGATAATTCTGATTTTTCTGTGTCATAAATTGATTCCCTTAGGTGAAAAGTTATTCATTGCTAGGCAATACTACTTAAAATGAAGATGTCGCAAGATTAACGACATACGCGAAACAAATAGAATATATTGCAATAAGAGTAAATCTGACAAATTGTGGTAACTTATATTCAAAAGCAAACTTGATTGTAGCTGCGAGCAGCATTATTACATAGAATGAAAAGAATAAATCTTGCCCCCTAGTGGTTTCACCAAATAAGATTGTGGTCTTATTCACAACTGAAAGAAAGACATAAGCGATACTATAAATAATCAAGATCATATACTCTTCGAATTCAAGGTTAATCACTTGTCTTAAAAAGCTTCTCTTTTCCTCTTGACGTCTTATCATCGTTTCAAAGTAGTGCAAGTCTAGGCCTGATATTGGTAGCGCCTCTTCTCTTAAGTTAAGCAATTCATCAATCGTTTCATCAGAGAATTCTCTTTGTTTTAAATAATTTTCAAACTTATCCTTTTTGCTTAACACATCAATGCTAAGGTTTTTTCTCCGTAATGTTTTCATAAAGACCCCTTTTGTTTCCTTGTTAGAAATTCGCCTTATTTATATTGTCGGAAATCGACATTGTTTTCTTTATTATACTGTAATTGCATAATCAGATAAGTTTATGTCCCCCAATATCGATTAACACTTCGAAAAGATAGAAAAGAAAGACCTAGATCTTCACAAAAAGAGGTTTTCCAGTATTTTGTTGTAGAAAGCTAGCATTTTCAAGCATTCTGTCATGTATAGAATTAAATACAGGAGTGAAATTCTCACTAATTACTAGTAAATCAGCTTCCTCTACTGATTCAACATATTCATACTTTAGAACACTTAAAAAAGTTTTTATACTGTCGCTTTGTGGGCCAACAGTTAGTAGTTTTATCTTCTTCAATTTTAGTCTACCTCTTTCTTATTTCTGCTAACGCTTTCTTTGCATGATTAAAACATAAGTTGTAAGCCGTTTCGATTCTGTTGCTTACGCATAAAACATGAGCACCTTCCTCGATAGGCTTAAAAGTTAAAAAATCGTAGTAATAATCTTGGAAATATTCTCTCATTAAAGTCGCCTCATCTTTTGATAGACCTCTCCCAGAGACTGCTAGATTGGCCAAATCAGGCAAGGAGTCGGGAGACTTTATTGCATGATCTTTTTTACTGTAGTATGTACTAACAAGTTCTTCTAAGAGATGTTCTGTAGCGATCGGGACTAACCTGCTTATTAGATAGTCTTTCTTCATTGCCTTAAGGCTTTTAGTTCTTTCTTTTTTGGCGGCAGCTTGCCCTTTCATATACGATACGCTCATTATGGCGATTGTTAGAGACATGAAAACCACTCTTGTTATATATCTCTTGCCTTTCCCTTTAAATGTGTTCAAATCGACTCCCTTGATTGCTTACCGTAGATAAATCAAAAAATTCATTTTTCATTACGACTGTAACTCTATTCATTAATTTTATCAGTAATATGTAAAAAAGCGACCTTTAATACATACAACAATGACAGAAGTACTATTGGAAGAATAGCAAGAATAGCAAGTTTATATAACTCTACCAGTGTTTCTATGAAGACATGTCTAACCAAGAGGAGATTGGAGTAATCCTCCACTTTTAAAATGGTAATTATGATCGAGCTCATAAGAACCAGAAAAAGTAAGTATGTGTAACCTTTTAATATGTTAAACATTTTGCTTATATAACTCAGACTCGTTGTTTCTAGAAAGTCGTCTTCCCTTAACGAATTAGCATATTCCTTCAAATAGGCTTTTGTTTTATTCATTTCTGGCCTCCTGTTCGTTATTATGACTGATGAAAAAAAACGCGCCCCTTATGTCATTTGTCGGGACGTGTTTCATTGGGGCCTTTACTTTTTTTCAAAACCCTCCCCTCGGTTTTTATTTTGCAGTAATTTTTTACTGGTTAAGCACTATGTTAACTTAAGCCACCGTAGACCTTTTTGCACTGCCTTTTATGATGGCATCCAGTTTCCAAACTTCAATTCAGAAAGCTCAAGTCAATATGGTCTTCACAGCTCAAGTATTTCATCTTGTCTGAAGTGGGAGTCCAGCGGCACACAGTAGAGTCACTTAAGTCAAACTCGGAGATATCTTTTTTAAAATAGCTTTCAAGTTTGGCTTTAAATTTTAATGACTCGTTTTCTCGGCTTGTTACAGCTAACAAATTTGGCGAGATTAGGTTTACAACCGTTTCATCTGTAAATTTACTTCCAAAGGAATTAATTATCCTGTAGCTACCTTTTTCGATATACTCGATCACAGATCTTTCATTAATAAGTATATCGTCGTTTTCTTCAAGGTTGTCTCTTATATCCTCTGCGATAATATTGCCACTATAATAGCTAGGTCTTGACGGACAAGGGTTCGCAATCTCTAAATCCATCTCTTCTTCAGTTTTGACGAATCGAGTGTTGCCAATTGTGCCAATTACAGTTTTGGTAACAATCGACCTTGTGTTGCAAGTCTTTTCTTGGCTGTCATCTTTAAAATTCGTATCAAAATGTTCTGTAACGAAGCGTACACTTGTGCCTGGTTTCACGTCTCGATAGAGCCTGTTTTGCTCATTTAAGAGGTTTCGAAAACTCTCGACTGAAATGTTTTTAGAACTTGCATTTAATGATAAGACAATAAGGATCAGCACCTTGTATGCACTCATAATTTATAATCCTCTCGATTAATATATTGTTAAAATATAACCTACTTAATTTCTCCAAGAGTTAAGCCCTTGGTTTCTTATCTTGTTTTTAGATTAACGTCTTACTAGCTTTTTCAGTTTGTTTGTAAGTCCTCTTTCATCGCTTTTATTTTTTGAAACTTTTCTTATGATATTGTTAATCATTCTATTAACAGCATAAGTTGTTGCTCTCTCTCTGAATAGTGTGTTATTTGGGAGAATTTTCTCCCTGATCTCTACGTACCTCTTAAGCTCATCTGCGGACATCTCTTTTGTCCCGTATGCGATATTGTTAATTATTTCCGATTTTCTGGTGTTTTTCATTTTGTTATATAGAGATTTCATTCTGAGCTCAGAAAGATCTTTTGTTGCCATAACTGCAACTGAACCAAGAAGTTTACCTAGAGCGTTGTCTACACTCCCGTAGATCTTTTCAAGATCTTTAAACCTTTCAACTCTACCTTTAATGTGGCCTTTAAGATACTTGTTTCTTGCTTCCTTTGTATGCGCAGGAGAAAGTAGTAAATCTAGGGATTGGGCCTCTGTGTGTCCGATCCATTCAGACTCTTCAACATCAGCTTTTTCTACTAATTCAATATTCTTTTTAACAAACTCTGTAAGATACGCGTTCCACTTTTTACTCTTTAGTTCTTTGTTGATAATATCCAATGCTTCATAGTTAATCTCTTTGTTACTCAATCCCGCCGTTTTCAGGTTCTTTTCATATACTTCATCAAGGTTATTAACGTTATCTTCCCAAATGAAGCTTTCTGCAACCCTGTACCTCTTAACCACATCGTCTACTTTGTGAGATGATCCACATGAAACAATTGTCAAAGATAGTAGAAACATACCGAATACTTTTTTCATAACAAACCCTTTTTAATGTTTTAAAGAAAGAAAGTAGTGTTTGAACAACAAACCAACCTTTAACATTAGAGAAAAGCAAGCTTCACTACTTTCTTGCATTAAATATACAGCGAAATATCGCGAAATAAATAACTTTAACGACATCTGATTTTTTGTAATTTCGTATCTTCTTGAGAGTTTCGTATTTCAAGACATTTTTCTAACCGGCCTTTTAAGTTGCCGTTTTGACTATTCATGTTTTCACAACAAGATAAATATAGTTCTTATGAAACTGTGTAATTTTTAGTGTCTATTTTTTATTCAGTGCCACCAGATCAAGGCTATCATTTTTTACGGCTAACTCATAAATACAGTGAATTACAATATCCATTAAAGCTCTAAGTAGAATTAGACGATAATAAGAAGGTATCGAAAGGAGAAAGATGCTAGGTTTTAATGAACTCTGTAAATCGTTTTTCTCTAAAGTTTTTTTTGTTTTTCTTGATCTCTGCGCCTTACTACGTTTTAGGCTCAGGGGAAGTTGTTACTAATAGCGATCCTTTAGAAGGTGTTCCCACTTTAGAGGATGCCCTATCCTCAGAGGTTGATTCCGTTCAGGCAAATACTGAAGTTCTTTCTAATAACACAGTGGTAAACGGTGCTGAAGCAACTGAAGAACAAACCGAGACATTACCTGATGCTCCTAATTGGAAAGAGTGTCATGGAGCTCATAACTCTGACTTCCTAAAAGTGAAAAACTGTGCAAATGCTAAAGATAATAGCTACCAAGTATCGTCAAGTAAATATGCCGGTTCCTATTCGTCACATGTATGTCAAGCAGTCTTCCAGATAGCATCTCTTAATGGTTCAGATTGGAAAACTATTTCAAAAGATCTTTATAAATCAGGAAGTAGTCATAATTTAGATTACGTCAGAGCAATAGCTGTCTTTAAGAAAGATGGAGAGGATGATTTTTTAACAATATCAAATGCAATCGATGAGCTAATGTCTTGTGTTCAGGTAGCAACTGCTTTCGGGCAAAATTTTGAAATGGAGCGAGACGAAAAAGATGCTTATATTACACCTGAAAAGCTAACTTCGCTCAATGGAAGAATTACTTGTAAATTAAGTGGCCTTGAGACTCTAGATTATGATGAGTGTAGCGATCTGATAACTGCTCAAAATGTTGCTATTTTAGGGAAGACTGCACACGATACCTATCAACAGTATGATGCGATGGACTTCACCTCTGAACAGCAACTCAATATGATGAATCTCGATGCAACAGCGAACATCACGACAGAGGCTCTTAAGGCCCAGAAGGAAGGACTGAAAAAGCAAGAAGAGATGGCCGAAGAAAGAAAGGTTGCGAGAATTGCACATGCAACAGCGGTTTTAGGCGCATCAAGACTCATTCCAAGCTCAGAGGATTATTTCGAAAATGATGAGCTTTGCAAAAGACCTATACAACAGGCCCTTGTTAATATTTCTAGTATCTCAACAACTGTACAGTATGGAAGCACTTTCTCTGCTCTTGATATTTGTAAGAGAAATTTTAGTAAATTCTCTTTTTTAAGAAATGGTGAAGCAAGACAAGCAGGTTATCTTATCGCCTCAGAGGCAGGTATTGATGCAACAAAAGAACACCTAATCGCTGAAACTCTAGACGAGCAACAAGATATGATTGGTAATGCTATTGGGAAAATTGAAGATATGGAAACAATAACAATCCCAGAAGAATTTTATACCAATCAGGATGTGTATATGGCATTTTGTGACGCTAATCCAACACACTCTGAATGCAGAATGAACACTTCATCAACTGTAAATGTTCCAAGCTTCGGTGACTATAATGTTGGAGGATTAGGAACAAATCAAGCCTACAAAGAATCTAAACAGGAAGAAAGAAGTCTTGCAAGTGTTTCTGAAACATCCGATCCCAAAGTTGCAGGAGTAGATACTTCAAAGGTATTTAATCCGACAAAAGCCGGATCTGGCGGCTTAGGACATGTTAATGCTAATGCACCCGCTGTTTCTGAAGGTGGAGCAATTGCACAAGGAAGTGGTGGCGGTGGCAGTAGTCCTGGAGGGGGCGGTGGCGGTGGATCATCAAGTAGTCCTCAGGGGCAAGATGGAGCTAAAGGCGGTAAGACTATTGCTGGAATTGGGGCCGGTACAAATTCAAAATACCTTGGGGGGAGAGGGCCATCTTTCGTTGGGGGAAGAGGAGGTTCAACAGCAAAAAAGAAGAATCCTAATGAAAATCCATTCGGATCTCTTTTTCGCAAAGATAAAAAGAGAACGATTGGCTCCCTAAATTATGATCAAGAGAAAATAGGAACCAAAGAAATGAATATTTTCCATAGGATTTCTAAGGCTTACGACGAAGTAGACAATAAGGGCAATTTGATAAAGTATGAGCTTAAATAGCTAATATTTTAATTCTTGATAAAATTTTAGAAACGTAATTAATAGTAGGTATGAAGATGGAGTTCTGGCTTAAGGGCTCCACCTAACTCTTGGTCGGTCAGACCAATCAGCTTGATCATTTCTTACAAGTATCATTTTGACTGTACTTTTTAATGTTCTAATTTATGTATCGATGTCAGTTGTAGCGTATATTAAGATTAGATTGTTAGGGAAGGCAATTTAAACTTACTGCCTAGAAGGTAAAGCAAAAGCCTTGATAATTTCATTAATCATCAAGGCTATCCTCTACACGTTTATTCTTTAGATGAGGCTACTGCCCTTTCTACTACAGAGTTAAACTCTTTAGTCCTGAAGTATCCAATGTTATTACCGATCTCATTTTTTATTAATGATATGATATTCAGTCTCATCTCTCTATGATACTTATCGACAATATATTCTTTCTCGGCCAATTCCTTTATTCTTAAGTTGTAATACTTCTCTACTTCTTCATCCGATGTGTTTTTATAGCTATATAGAATCATGATTGTTTCATGCTCTACTTGCGCCCTTAGTATGTTGAGATACATGTCGAACGATTCTTTTTTGCCGAGTCCCTTTGTGGAAAGAACGGCTGCACTGCTAATCATTTGCCAATGCTGATATTTCCAGTTTCCAATCATAGCAGACTGTATAATTTCTCTTTTTCTTTTATTCTTCTCTTTGTTATTTAAATAGTAGTTGTAGGCATTAGTGAAAGTGTATTCACCTACTGATTTATTCGTAATGGCCTTTACCTCTTCTTTGTTCTTGAACACATTCTCTGCACTGGCAAAAAGCTTTAGCTCATTCATATTTTTAGTCTCAAAATCTCTAGACATACTAATCCAGTTCTTTTGACCTAGTATCATTTTCATTTTCGCATCATCAATTCTCTTTGCTCTAGGGTATTCTTTTAAGTAGAAATCATATGTTTTATAGATCGACTCACCTAATACCATATGCCTTCTCGTGATCATTTTATCTTCACCGTCAGATGTTTTTTCTTTAAGACTACTTCTGCATGAAGCAATTATTATAATAACAAGTGCAATATTAAATAATTTCATAAAAACTCCCTTTTTAATATAGAAAAAAATCTGAGAAAAGATCTCTCTCGTTTCCTGTGTTTAGACTCGGAAAACCAAATCCAAATGGTGAATAATTATTCTCAGTAGGGTCAGCCCCCGTCCAAAGATCAAAATTGCTATTGTAATCATTAGAGACTTTACTTTGTAATTCATTTAGCTTGTAGTTACTGTAAAGACCGTTGAATCTGTTTAATATCTCCCTTTGTTCATTCTGGGCACTTGTGAACTTTTTGTTAAATTCCTTGTAGTAGTTACTCGTGGCCGAATTTCTCCAGTTGGAATACTCGCTATATATCTTAGGGAGGTATTTACTTCTAACCGTCATACAGTCTTGATAATTACCACCTGAAGAACAGTAGCTATTTACTAGCTCTCTTGTGTAGTCTTGAATATATTCATCATAGTGACTCATTTTTGCAGAAAATCTTTTTTTGTCTTGATGCGCTCTTTTATTAATTCCTGCGATGATCTCTTTCCTTCTCTGGATCGGGGATTTATCACCGGCCCTGATTAGTGCCTCATCACCCCAGTCAGCCAATACGCTTCTTTCTATTCTTGAAATTCTTTTATCACTCTGGTTACTAGCTCTCTCTAAGGATTTCTTGCTGTTAGCTTCAGAATACTCCTGTGCGAGTATTAATCCTGTTAATATTTTCTTTCCTGATCTTTGCATATTTCCTTCACGCAATGCCTTTACTAGTCTTTTGTATTTTGACCCTCCTTCTTTTTGTCGGTCAAACATGGCAACGATATCTAGGATGCCCTCTATCTCTTCCTCGATTCTATCTTTCTCCTTTTGCTCTCTGCCGCTATCTCCAAGTTCCTCAAGTCTTCCTTGTAAGTAAATTAGCTCATCTTTCAGTATTGGCAAAAGTTCTTTTGAAAAGTAGTTCATGGTTTCAGCATATTTCTTCAGAAGTTCTTTTCTTTTTTTCTTTCCTACACCAAACTCATCACCATTTTTGACATCTTCAACAGACGGAGCAATTAAGTCCTCAATCTCTTCCAGCTTGGCAATAATTTCTGTTGCTCTTTCATTTATTAATTTATTTTGAACACTAGATAGTAGGCTCGACAATTGATGGTAGTTACCGCTTGATTGTAAACGGAGGGATTTTAGCTTTTCGTAAATACTTGCTAAGTCACCTTTCTCACAAATGGCTATAGATTCTTCTACTTCCCTATATGTCGAGGTTTTAACTAGCATTACGTCACTTTCTTTAGGTTTCAATGAGTCCATGCAGTTAAAATTTGGGTCTGTGAATATAGTGTTTTTCTCTCCCTTGTAAATGTCAAAAGGGTTGTCTCTACGATATTCAAGATCCTTTTGTGTTGAGGAAATTATTAGTTTTGAGTTTCTTTTTGGATTTACGTTATCGAATCCTATGGTCATAGTCTCTGGTGGTGCAATATGTCCTTTTTCTAAAAGGTCGTTATATTCATACTTCCCATTTTCACTTAAAGCCAGATCCTTCATGCAAAGCTCGTATTCTTGCTCAGGCGATAGCCCTTTATTACTATAAGGGCCACTCTTTATTTTTGCCTTAAATTTTAGATGTACATTGTTGGTCTGTTGATTTGTTATTGTCTCAGCCTCGATCTTTCCAAGACAGGCACTGACTCTTTGTGGGAGGCTGATTATAATATCATTCCCTGAAACAGTGTAATCAGGTGTTTTCCCCAGTAAAACATTTGTGAGAAAACCGTATGATATTCCATCATCCCTATTGCACTCAACCTCTTTGCTCTCTTTAGAGTCGCCTACTTTCACGTAACTTGCGTCTTTAGCTCCAGATTGACTACCAGATAAATTTCCATGAATCACAACTTTCGCCCTAGTCTCTAATGATAAGACAATTAGTAAGAAATAAATTTTTTTCATTTTTATTCTCCTATTTGTTATAAGCTAAGTAAGATCGGTGGCGACAACGGCTGTCCACTTGGGATTTTTATTTCCTGTAGTGGTGCAGGTGTCAATCTTTGGAAAGATCCTTCGTCTTCTGAAGATTCTTCGTCTTTATTCTTCTCTTTTGCCCCAATTAAACAAGCTTCCTTCTTTTCAAGGCCATTTTTAAATTTTACTATGTACTCAACGCTCCCATCTTTATAGCTGTTCTTTTTTTTGCATATGTTGTTTTCGCATTTCATATTTGCAGAATCATTTATTTTGATTTCTGCATCATTAGATTCTTTACCGTCAACAAGTACAGTTATTGAACACTTGTTTTTAGTAGATTTTGAAGAAACTTTGTATTTGGAATTTTTGGAGTTTTCATTTTTTTGTACTTCATTATTTTTTTCACAAAAAGCTGTCCCAAGTACTGATCCGCTGCCATTAACTTGTTTCGCATAGATATTGCCCTTATATTTAAAGATTTCATCCTTGAGAAGCAAAGTAGTTTCATCATCCTTATAGTAAAGAATGCTCGTATTTTCTTTTTCTGGGAACTGAAACTTACAGTCACTTCCCTCTACTGTGTATTCTTTCATCTTCAGGCTTTCATCATTTTTAAATTCACAAACAGTAGAAACCATCTCCTTATCATCATAGGTAGCATTAATTTCAAAAGATGCGTATGCACCGATTACCTTCGCCGAACACTCAGTTAAGGAATTGTTGCATTTGAGGTCTGTGTAAGATTTGCTCCTATCTGATGGAGCATCCTTTTTGTTTAATACAATCTTTGTAGGCTTTACTTCTTCATAGAAACTTTTTTCTATCATTTTCTTGTTTGTAAAATATGTGTCGTTGAAGCCTATCTCATCGCCCCCTCCAATTTGAGCTGATATTTCACATTTAAAAATACCCTCATCACCTTTCGTTACCTTTGATGTCAATCTAGGTAAGTATGTTTGATTGTCGCTTTTACAAGCCTTTCTTTCGTTAAAAGCCTTAAGCTTTACTCTCTTTCCATTCTCATAAGAAACATATAGTTCACTAGGTGAGTCTTGGCCGTAGAATGGTGTTAGGTAAAGATCAGAATACCTTTTCAGGGAAGAGAAAGGTACGGTGTTATTCGAATCCTTGTCAGCATAAAGAGATATTTTGTATGGATCAATACCAAGGCTTGTAAAGTCTTTAATCTTCAGTCCACAGGCGTCACCTTCTAGGCCGTTGATGAGATGATTAATATTGGCAATATATATTAGCTCTTTTAGATTTATATTTTCTAATTCTTTATCAGATGCACAGAGGATTTCTGTTTGCTCGACCCCTTTGTATTGATTACAGTCTTCTTGCGATACAGGGAAACGGGCCTTCCCGTCATTTGAAAAATCAATACCGATTGCGTAGAGAATAAGTCTTTTAATGTCTTTGTAGGATGACTCGTTTATATTTCTTCCTGACACTAACGGAGTAACTTCAACTAATCCATTCATCGAGTCAAACTCATAATTAAAACTTACTTTATTAAGATCTTTTAAAAGCCCTTTTGGGGCCATGTGTGTTTCAGTTTTTTTCTCATCTTTAGTGTCTGAGTTGTTTTGGCTCCCTTTTCCTAATCTGATTTCTTTAGGGTTTCCATTGTCGTCAAAAATGATTATAACACCGCCAGTATCAACGACTTGTTTATCATTTTTTGAAGCCGGCTTGGTGCTTCGGTCTTCAATATTCGCATACAAGCTTATGTACTCATTTTTTCTCTTTTCGACAAGATCTCTAATTCCATCTGTACATGATGATTGTGTTAAAGCTTCAGAGAATCCTTTAAGTTGAAAAAGGGCCATAGCTAGTATGGCCCATATTTTAATAAAGAAGAAACTGCGACCTTTTTGTGTATCGTCAGGAGTTGAAATAATTATATTCTCACAGTTCTTCTTTATCATCTATTCCTCTATGGTGTTGGTGGTGTGTCACTTAAGGTAAATTTAGTAACGTATTTACAACATTTGGCCCTTAATTTATATGTGTCACCTTTTCCAGATATTCCTACATAGCTTTCTGTATCGTCGTATTGAATATGTCCCGAGCCTACACCTATTTGATATTCTTTTCCGCAAACATACTCATTTGAGCCGCAACTTTTAATAATCCATCCATTAGAAGCGTATGAAAACGAAGTCCATCTTGATGTTTTTTGAACTTCTAGTTTTGCATATTTGCATGACGGTGTACCATCTGACATGTAGCCTGCAAAAACCTGTCCTGATGGACAATATTTGCCGTAATATGATTCCATTTCTACGCAAGTGTGGTTGCCGTTTCTGTCAATTCTTGAGATGGCGCCGGCATTACCATTTACCGTTAAGCAGTTTCTATCTGGCTCTGGCGGTAATTCTGTACAAACCACACTCCCGTCATCATTAACTTTTGAGACATATTCATCTAGGGAACAAGTGTTGTTTGGAAAATCTTTACAGTGTGCTGTACCGTCAGAGTTTAGTCCAACATAAAACTTTTTCGGATCATCGCAAGTCACGCTCACGCATTCAGCTTGTCCATCTGTGTTGATTTTCTTAAGCACCTTTCCTGTCGGACAGATCTGATTGGTAAAAGTTTCTCTACATTCTCCATTTATGCAAAGTGATACAATGTTATTCAGATCTCCTGTCATCGTATCGCCTTTGGTATCAACGTATTTTTCTTTTAACATTTGGACATTGTAATTCTCAAGGTATTTAGTCGAGACAATGTCTTGATAGTTTGTGGTATCAGGTGATACATGATTATAGTCTTTAAGTTGACAACTCTTTGTTACAGGATCAAAATCTCCCCCTCTCCCTTGGCAGATTTCCATTAATGATGTTAAGAGAGCGTTTTCTTCAGCAGAGAAGCATCTTATTAAATCATTTGATGCTGTAAGTTCTAAACTAAGAGGAATTCTTTTTTTTATATCAACACCTTTCTTGCTCAGCGAACTTTTTTTGTAGAAAGTAATTTCTAAAAACACATCACCAACTAAGTTTCCAGAGGTGTCGGGCTCAGTATATAGATCAACTAGTTCTAATGATTTAATTGTAATCTGCCCATTTGCAAAATTTTGATTAAGAGAGATTATCTCTTGGCCTCTCCTGTTTCTTATAGATGATATAAGAAGTCCTTCAGTAACATTTTGCCCCACACCTATTGTTTGAGTGCATGAATCAGAATTCAAAAGGGTTGCTGATGATGTAGTTCTTAAGCTCATTAGCTCTTGATCAATCTTTGATTTCTTTGTGACTTCTGTGGTAGTTTGAATAATTTTCAAAACACCTAGAGAGACAATGCCAAATAGCCCAATAGCTACCATTATCTCCGCAAGAGTTAAGCCTTTTTCATTCTTTAAAAACATCATCTATTATCTCTCATTCTGAACTTATAAGTACAACATCGAGCTTGGACAAAGTAGCTTGTATTTACGTTGCTTCTTTTTACTCCTGCTCTTCCTTCCGTGTCCTCTTGGTAAAACCATCCTTTCGATGTACTGACACGCATTCTTTTTCCAATTCTGTGCTCACCTGAAGCACAGTATGAATAAGCCCAGTTTTCAGAATTTTGATTAACAGGAGCCGCCCATCTACAATCTCGGCCAATTAGCGGGTTTGGTACGTAACATGAAGGCGCTCCATTAGTTTGCCAACCTTGAAACAACGTCCCATTAGGACATGTCTTACCGTAGTTGTTAGGGAGTTCTACACAAGTATGATTACCGTTTTCGTCAATTCGTCCAATCGCACCGACTTTCCCGTTAACAGTTCTACAGTCCTTATCTGTTTTTTCGGGTAAATTTCGACATTGAACACTTCCATCATCATTAACTTTTGCAATATATTGTTTTTCTGTGCAAGTGTTCGTCGGAAAGGCCTTGCAGTGTGCTGTACCGTCTGGCCTAAGTCCTACATAAAATGTCTTTGAGTCTGGGCAGGTTACACTTACGCACTCTACCGTCCCGTCTGTGTTGATTTTATTTCCTACCTTTCCTGAACCACAAACCTGTGGTGAGAATGTTTTTCTACAATTTCCATTAATGCAGAAACCATTTGAACTCTCAAGGCTTCCTGTCATTGTGTCACCTTCTGTATTCACGTAAAGATCCTCTAGAGAATTCTTTTCAAAACTTTCAAGGTACATCGTTGTGACAACATCTTTTTCATTAGCTGGATTTGTTATTGGATCATAATACTTTCTAGTACAAACTTTACTTGCAGCATCAAAGCTTCCACCGTTGTCTTCACATGATTTCTCTAAAGACTTCATGATGGCTTCTTCATGGGATGAGAAACATTTTATTAATTTAGAAGATGAGTCAAGTTCCATATCTAATGAGAATTTCTTTGTTATGTTTCTGTTTCCTTTTATTAAACTTGAATTCTTTGTTATTTCGATTTCCAGATCCGCATTAGAAGAATAGTTTCCTGATGCCATAACTGACTTTGTAAAATTTATTATTTGCAAAGACTTTATAGTCAGTTGACCGTTACCATACTTGTCAAGTTGCTTTATAATAAATTGACCTCTTCTATTTTTGATTCCTGCGATCAGTTTCCCTTCATCAATAATCTCTCCGTGACCTAGGGTTTTTACACATGAAGCTGAATTTAGTAGAGTGCTTGCTATAGTATTTGTTATGTTCTCGATTTCATAGTTTTCTTGCCCTCTCTTTGTTTCTTTTGAGAGGTATTTAGTGAAATTCAAAAGAAGGGCCGAAAGGCTAGCAAGAAGTGCTGATACCATCATTACTTTTACAAGAGCTATACCTTTTTGATTTTTCATGAACATCATATCTCCTACTCAATCACCAAGGTACAACATCTAACATCATATTCAATGTCTTTCGTAAACCAGTTACCATCGTGTCTAGCTGCAATCATGCTTTCTGTAATTTGTTCTTTGATCGTTCCGGTAGCAACTCCTGTTTTGAAATAAATACCGTGTTGCGAATAGCCAGAAGGGCAGTATCGTCTTCCCCAATCACCTTCGTCTGCACTCTTTCTCCCCATCCAACGACAAGACATAAGTTTAGGCGATCCATTAAGCTCTTCACATAAGATGTTTCCATTGCTATCGAGTCCTCTGTTAGCAAAACCAATAGGACAACTCTTTCCTGCTAGTTCTTGCGGTTTTGAGCACTCATGATTCCCGTCTGGATCTATTCGTCCTATTGCCCCAGGCAAGCATGACTTATTTGTTCCTGGTGGAAGTTGACGACAAACAACAGATCCATCCTCATTAACTTGGTCTACATATTGATTTGTATTACAAGTTGTTGATGGAAATGCTTTACAAATAGGTGTCCCGTTACTTGAAATTCCTATATAGAATGTTGCCGGATCTGGGCACGTTACGTTTGCACATTTTACTGTTCCATCTGAGTTTACGTCACTTATCACGTGTCCACTCGGACAAAGTTGCTCTACGAAAGTTCTTCTACAATTCCCCTTGATACAGAGTCCTGTAAGCGTATTAAGCTCCCCTGTCATTGTGTCGCCGTTTTCGTTCACATATAGATTCTCTAAGATTTGATCTCTGTAATCCTCTAGGTATTGTGTTGAAACTCCTTCGTAAAGTGAAGGTGGCTCAACTGGAGCAAGAGAAAAGTCTACAAGAACACACGTTTTACTAATGAGGTCAAAATCCCCTTTCAGTTGTTTGCAGGACTCAATACGCGCTCTGATAACTGCGCTTTCTGTATCTGAAGCACAGGCAATAAATGAGTCATCTTCATCAAGAGATATTCTGATAGGGTATTTTTTGAGATCTACCCTCTTTCCTTTTTTCGTTTTACTGACATCCTTGAACTTTACCAGTACTTCCAATTCTCCGTATTTTTTACCTTCAGGGTCTACGTTTGTTTCTATTTCCGATAGTTCGATATCATCAATAGTCATTGTGCTTCCACCATACTTCTTTTGTGTTTCAAGCACTGTTGCACCCTTTCTGTTTTTAAAACTATTAAGTTTTGCTCCTTCGAAAATAGCTTTTCCTGGGCCAATAGAATTTGTACACGAGTCCTTCTCTCTTAGTATTTGAGCAATTCTTGTTGATAGTGAATACTTTTCCATACTTGCGACTGCTCTTTTTTGGGCCCTGCTAGATTGCTGAAAAGTCGATGCAAACAAAATACTAATAACACCAAGGAAACCTGCTACCACTACAAGTTCCACCAAGGTAAAGCCTTTGTTGCTCAGCCTAGGATTATACATTCTTCAGACTCTTTAATGGGTTCAACTACTCTATCAATATTTTGATTAACTTCTTCAGGCTTTCTGGCCTTTGACGCTTTCTTGATTGTTTGATTAATTTTATTATGTACGAAATTTGATTTCATAAGGCCTAGTTCTTCTACTATGTACGACTCGCCACTTTTGAGCATGAACACAGACTTTCCTTGCGCTCTTTGAATATGTGCGATTTCATCAATAGCGAAAATTACATCTTCTTTATCGTTCTTTATTAATATCGAGTTCTTGCCAATCTTAGTTCCATTTTTCGTATTCATTTTTTTTAAGGCAATTACC
Organism: Halobacteriovorax sp. CON-3; assembly: GCF_043196995.1. NCBI lineage: Bacteria > Pseudomonadati > Bdellovibrionota > Bacteriovoracia > Bacteriovoracales > Halobacteriovoraceae > Halobacteriovorax > Halobacteriovorax sp. CON-3. Next base: position 76,026 of record NZ_JBEBNA010000004.1, on the reverse strand, counting down.
AGTGTACAAAAAGCAATCATAAAAAAGAAAATCGAAAAGCCGTTGTTTGAACTGTTTACTTCTGTGTAATTTACGATATAGAAGAGCGGCCCAATGCTTAACAAAAGCGCAAGCGAGCCGTAAGCCACTTCTGCTTTAGTGTACTTATAATGGCCCCTGATACTTTTTGGAAAATGCACTTTATTGTCTTTCATTTGAACTCCTCTTCCTCTTGTTCAAATATATCGGACGTGCTCATCTTTAATAAAGCGGGTTCGTAAGTGCTAGATTTTACGGGCCTCAACATGGTTTAAGAGCTCAAAATCATGGTTTTTTATGTTTTTTTTAATGTGATTTCAGTAGCTTACAAGTGGTTTTATAAGAGATTTTTAAGAAAAAATATGCCTTGTAAGCCATTGATTTTATTGTATTATTTGATTTTTTTTAATGGTTTTTATGACTAGTTTTCGGGGGCTTACAGGTCGAATCTAAATTTTTTTTAATGATGTTTATCCTTGATTTGTTTATCTCTGTGCTACGTTCGGGTTTCATTCCTAAACTTAAGATAACCTTAAGGTGTGTAGTTGTTTATTGTTTGTAGTTGTTTTTTATTTTGCCAAGAAAGTTTGTTTTTGATCTTTGATGATCTTGTTGATCGAAAGCTTAAAACTTGCTATTATTTATCTGGTTAATAGTCTCAATGACACCAAAAAAGGAGTATAACAATTTTCGTAATTACAATCAAATTTCACATATACTGATGTTTTTATTTATGGATATAGTATTCAAGGGAGTCTTATGAATTTAGAAATTTCATACACTAGGCCATGTAAGTTAATGAAGGAAGAGTGCATTTCTGAATATAAAAAATTTGTCATTCAGAACGAAATAAATTTAAACTCATTAACTTCTTACTTAGGGGCTCCAAATGGTCATTTCGAGTTTTGGAAAGATAAGGTAATATCAAGAGAGGTCTTTCATTGTGTCCATAGGCTTCTTTTAGGGACTAGGTTGAAAAAAAGAGAGTTTCCCCTATTTTCTCTCTTTGAGGGGAAGTATTTACTTCATTCCCGTTTTCCAGTTTTTACAGGCGAGATCGTATCTGATAAAGAGGCCCTTGAGAAGCATCCAGACAAGTACATCTTAGGGCTTGAGGGTGGTGAGTCCCTAGTTATTACAGATTTTCACGATCATTCTTCATTAGTCACAGGCGAACATCTAAATAAAACAATTGCGAATATAGAGGATTTTCTAGGTGTTCGCGCAAAGACTCTCTTTACTGCATCTAATTTCAGGAAAAGGGACTCCTTTGACGTTGAAGACTATAAGTATCTTATAGAGAACAAGATTATGTTTGAGCCATTTCTTGGCACTACAGCCTTCCCTTTATCTAGCGTTGATACTTTCAGGTGGGTTACACGCATCTTTCCATATTCTAAGCATGGCATACCAATGTCTCCGATTACTTCTGATAAAAAAGTTTTATCTAAAGTATCTCAAAGGTTCTTGTTTTATTATCTTGCTAGTTCTATTAAAGATGACTACTTTAGTGTTACTGAGGCTTTTACATCAAAAGATCTCTATATCAATGAAGACATCATTCTTTTTAATCGATTCCCTCGCTTTGTAGCAAAAAGAGTTTTGTCTCCAAACTTATGTGAAGGTAGTCTTTTAGAGATCAGTGGAGCCTTTTACGATGTTGAGTTCTTCGACAATGTTGGATATTCTGAACTACAGTTTCAAGAGTCCGCAGTAGGTGAAAGACTCTTGTCAAATCTTAAAGATAGTATCCCTAAAGGGAAGAAGAGTTTTCGTTATAATTTAGAGGCGATTAAAGAAAAGCTCAACTGCACTCTTTTGACCCTAGAGGATATCTATAATCAACTTGGTAAAATGATAAAGAAATTAGACAAGAGTAGAGGCACTAGTTTTTTTACCATCGAGAGGGATCAAGATTTTGCAAATATCAGAACAACTATAAAAGCTAATGATCTTGAGTTCACTCGCTATGCTTCCGTTTCATATGGTAATCTCCCTATGGACTTATGGGATCAGAAACCTGTAACTATTTTTAAGCACAGGGTTAATGTGGCCATCAGTAAGGCTCTTATTTCAAAGGGAGTAATTAATGGACATAAATCTATTGAGAAAGTGCATGCTAACGGTAACGAGTTTTTTGTGAATAAATGATAGCTCTTTTTTTCAATGAGGGGCTAAACATAGCCCCTGTATTGTGATTCTTAAAATTTCATTCGAGTCTAGATCAGGTATCTTTATAGCTTCCAATCGAATCCGGCATTACCATATCCCCCAACGCTCAATTCTGCGTTGAGGTTTCCGTTGGCCATCGATCCTGCCCCCCAGTTGGAATTGTAAGCACCATAACCATTATTTGCCAAAATGTTTTGTTGGGCATTTTGAAGGTTTTGATATAGTGCCTGGTTTGCATAATATGAGTTTTGTTGATTCATTGTATTTCCTTCTGCTACTGCTTGCCCTTGTAGGCCGTTTATGTAGCTTTGAAACTGCTGAGCTTGGTGTCCGGCATGATAATTACCCCCTGATGAATAACCGCCATTTCCGTTGTATCCACCGCCCCAATTACCATTGTAGTTGCCTCCGTAGTTACCTCCGAAGCCTCCGTTGTATCCACCGCCCCAGTTGCCATTATAGTTACCACCTAGGCCTCCTGTGAAGCCTCCGTTTGGAACTCCTACGATTCCACCGTTTGGAAAACCGAAGCCACCGCCCCAATTTCCATTGTAGTTACCACCTAGGCCCCCTGTGAAACCTCCGTTTGGAACTCCTACGATTCCACCGTTTGGAAAACCGAAGCCACCGCCCCAATTTCCATTGTAGTTACCACCTAGGCCCCCTGTGAAACCTCCGTTTGGAACTCCTACGATTCCACCGTTTGGAAAACCGAAGCCACCGCCCCAATTTCCATTGTAGTTACCACCTAGGCCCCCTGTGAAACCTCCGTTTGGAACTCCTACGATTCCACCATTTGGAAAACCGAAGCCACCGCCCCAGTTGCCATTGTAGTTACCACCTAGGCCCCCTGTGAAACCTCCGTTTGGAACTCCTACGATTCCACCGTTTGGAAAACCGAAGCCACCGCCCCAGTTGCCATTGTAGTTACCACCTAGGCCCCCTGTGAAACCTCCGTTTGGAACTCCTACGATTCCACCGTTTGGAAAACCGAAGCCACCGCCCCAGTTGCCATTGTAGTTACCACCTAGGCTCCCTGTGAAACCTCCGTTTGGAATTCCTACGATTCCACCGTTTGGAAAACCGAAGCCACCGCCTAGGTTTAAATTTCCATTTATATTTATTCCAGTGCGACCAGTGAGTAGTCCTGCAAGAGCTGATCCCATCCCTGAGCCAAAAGGATTTATGTATATATTTGCATTCGCATTATAGTTTGAGTAGCCCCCGTATGGCCCTCCCATTCCTGATAGCATTCCCGTACTGTAGCCCATTTGATTATAAGGGTTGCCGTAAACACCACCGTACATTCCGTTTGACAGACCAAGCCCTCCTGCATACATACCCATTCCGTGTCCATTGCATTGTCTCATTAATGAAGCTTGCTCTTTTGGAAGAATCGGATTAGCGCCACGATCATCTATGTAGGCATGATAGTTGTTTATGGTTCCGTGACAAGAAGCTATTCCATTTGAGTAGGCACTCGCCCATGCTTCTTGAGAGTCGGCTTGATGTTTCGAGGCAAAGTAAACTCCCCCTAGGGCCGCCAGTGATGGAATTGCAACCTTTGCTACTTCAGCCCATGCACTTCTTTTCGGGAGCTCCGGTAAGCAGTCAACACAAAAATCACCATAGTTACTTGTTCCTTCCGCTATATTCTTTGCGCAGATTTTAGCCTCGTCTTCAAAACCTGTATCTTTAAGTCTAATACAGTCTGACAACTCTCTCTCTGCGAATATTTGTAAGTTTAATAAAGCGATGGTTGTGTAGATAATTGTTTTTTTCATGTTCTTCCCGTCCTTTTAGCGTCTCCTTTGATTATACAGTCCATGAAAAATATTGAAACAACAGCTTGTAAAGTCAGCTTGCTCAGCATGGTTAAACCTATATTTTCGTAGTAGATTCTTGAAAAAGAAAAATATGTTGAGACCCATAATTTTAATTATTTATCAACTGTGCTCTTTGTTGCTTTTTTTTTTGATTTTTTTCTTATCTTGATGAAAGTAATAAGAACTTTTTTCCTAGCCCTCTAAGAATCGTTTGCTTTTTGCACAAGTTCTGTCTTTACAAAAATGCAGAGGCCAGTTAAGATTATATATGAACAAACCGTCTTAGTGACACAACAAAGTGAGAAATAATGATCCCCGAAATCTATCTCAATTTCATAGATACTACTAATGAAATAATTTACTTCTTATCAAAAGATAGCTCTAGTCGATTTGCTCTATCTATTCACAATCAAACCTTAAAGCTTTATAAGTGTTCCAATATTTATCCATACCCCTTCTTAGAGGACATATCCAGCTCACCTATTTCAATGGACAACCTCACCTCTTCATTAAAAAAATTTGGGTTCGGTGGGCGCTATCTTAAACTCTATAAGATATTCACTCAGAAAGAGAATGTTAATTTTAATCAAAATAAAGTCCACGTAAAAGAAAATTTAAATTCAACCGAATTTAATTTATCAATCAATAGTTTATCGAATCTATTGTACTCAGATAGTGATCAAAGTATTACAGCTCTGAATCATGGCCTTAAAGCAAATAACTTAGAACTAGAAATTTAATTAGTCCAAGTGACACAACAAAAGGAGATCGCGTGAGATTTATTTATGACAACCTTCCCTATAGGAAAGGGCAAGCTTTTACTCTTAAGGGACATAATTATGTTTCTTGTGGAGAGACTTACAAGTTTTGCTTTATGGCAGAACGCGTTTGTTGCGATGATAAAAGCCTAAGAGGAAACGCTAGATTCATCTGGATCGCACCAAAGGATTTTTTAAATATTCGACTTCCTAATGGTTCTTCCCCCGTAAAAAGAAAAAGAATCAAAGGAGAGAATCAGTTTGTATTCGTAGACAACAAGGGAGGCGGTAATGAACTTCACAAAAGTAATTGATTTCATCCTTAAAGATCAAAAAATAAAATTATTCGGAGAAGAGTTTCATTTTCTTTACATGAGAGGAAGGTCTATTCTCGCAAAAAAAACTACTTGTGGAACGAGCATGTTAATTCGCCCTAGAGATTTTAACAAGGTTCTGCTTAGAGATGGGAAAACCTTAGTTGGGGAAATTGAAAATAAAAAAGGAGGTTGCTAATGCACTCGTCAATGTTTGATAAATGTCTCCTTTTAGACATTTGTGAACAAGCAGATGTTTCAAAAAATGAGGTTGACTCGATTTTAAAAGCCATTGAACATCAGGATTTTAGCTTTACACCAGATCTGATATTTGCCCTTTATTCCATCTGTCATTATGTTCATAATGCAGCAACATTATCGCCTAGCTTCAAAGAAAGAGAGCGATACTTAACCCTCTATAAGTCGTTAATTGAAAAATCTATCGAAGTCCTTAAGGGGGAAAATGAAAGAATGGCCAATGCTTTAGTGCAGTCAATTTAGCTTGTTTGATTTTGAGCTAGCGAAACTTAGGCCTTGTGTTTCCTCATAAGGCCTGTTAAAATCTCACATGAACAAACCGTCTTAGTGACACAACAAAAGGAAGAAACAAATGCCTCATGCGAAAGCAAACTATAAAAAACTATCTTTTCATTCATGCTGTAGAATAACAGCATCTATTTTTTACAAAGATTGCGATGATGTTCTCTTTTGTCTTAGGGATAACCACACTAATCTAGACTTGTTTGAATGTGATAAGGACAAGAAGCCCTCGTATCGATATCTGTTTCCTGTAGAGATTGAAGATATTAGACCATTTTTAAGCGAGCTTAATCTGTCGCACACATTCGATACTAATTATAATAATTATATTAAGGAAAGATTTGATCGTGTATCTCTTAGTACCACAACTGATTATGTAAAATTAATTAAATATTTGCCTAGGCGAACATATTAAAAATTAAATATATGATTTCACTTTTAGCTAATAAGCAATAATTAAAATAACGCAATAAAGGAAAGACATGAATGCCGTTAAAATAAAAGTCGTCTTGGCACACATAAATGGATCATCGTTAAGATTATCTTGGGAGCAAGATTTAGAAGTGGATGTCTTGTATCAAATTCATAAAGAAAACGGGTTTTCTTTTGATTACCTAGATCAGGATATGTCTTCACAAACTACCTTCTCAAGCGACACTTTAAACATCTCAAGAAGAGATCTAGATGCTAGTGTAAGGGATAAAATCGGAAGCCTCAGACCCCTCCCTCTATCTATTGTTAATATAGTTGAATTAGAAAAGTTTAGTGATTATGTTTTAAGAAAAAAGAATCATGAATAGGCCTTGTGTTTTCTAATAAGGCCTGATAAAATTTTATATGAACAAACCGTCTTAGTGACACAACAAAAGGATTCATCATGCTAGCAAAATTAATATTCAAAGTAGCCTTATATCGCATATCAAAGTACCTTATATCTGTCCTACTAACAGTGGTTGCAGTTTGCTGTTTCGCTGGCCCAGGAGGTGGCGGTGGCACTGGTCATGTTACCCTGCTTAGCTCACCCGTGACAGTTCTTCCAGATGTTGTAGCTGATAAATAAAGGTGTTTTTATGGTGAAGAGTGTCTGTTCTGATGATCTATCTCTTTTTTCAATCTTCCTCTGTGACTTTTCTTACAGGCCCTTTTTTATGGGCCTTTTTCATATAAGAAAAGCCGTAACTGAGGACGTTTGGGACTGCACTTTTCAAACATTCTGAGTTACGGCTTAGTTTAATTATATTCGTATTATTTTTTTTCGCAAGGCATTTTTAATGAGATTTTATTTTTTGCCGATAACTTAATTAGTTAATTAACGAGAAGTTTGTCTTGTCTTTGGATGGAGGCTTAATGGCCATTTATAATTTTTTCGATAGAGTTCTTATTAAAGCATCTTTTAATTTGAATACACCTTGGAATATTGATTCATCTAGTGTTGGTGCCATTTATTCGCTAAAGGAAATGGCCGTTAATCATGAAAATGGGTTTGTTGGGTTAAATAACGAGTGGAATAATTATCTTCAATCGTTAAGTAAAATTCGTAAAATTAGCTGTGAAAACTACGATCTCGTGAAGAGCGTTCAGTTTTTAAGTATTAATGAGATTGAGCTGATGGTTGCTTCTTAAGTCTTTTTTTGACTTTATTTAATGGCCTTTACTTTTTTAGATTACTGTTCGACAATGTATTGCATAAGATTAATTAAAGCGAATTATTCGCAAACAACAAAAGACTTTACATGGATAAATTAAATTTCAGTATAGAGTTAGAAAAGCTTTTAAGTGAGAAAAGTGTTGAGCTTCTTATTAGTATCAAAAATGCCATTTCTGACTTTGAATTGAGACTAGATGGACTAGGGATTTGCCTTGGACATTCTTGGTTTGAAAACGAGGTAAATTTAAATGCAGCAATAGAGCTAAAGAAACTAATAAGAACCGATTTAGTCCCTCTTGTCCACTTTAACAGCCTATTCAATGAATGGTTAGATCAAAAGAAAAAGGAAGGTGTCAGAATTAATTCTCACAATGTTGATTTACCATTTAAACTTGAGGAGTACAGTCTCGCCGGACTCATTAACGAAGTTTATAAAAGAAAGTACTTCGCCCTGAAGGCGAATGCTAGAGAGAAAATAAAAGGCCTATCTTACAGAGAGATTGGACAAGTCTTAGATATTGATCCCTTTGAAGTATTTAAAGCACTGAATAGTAGAGACATGCCTGAGAGAATTAGCTTCTACAAAAGACTAGTAAACCAAATGTGAATATTTCATTAGAGCAAGAGGTCTAAATGGATCACTTGCTTTTTTATGAAAAGCAAATTTTACCAGGCCTCGCTTAGTAACCCACTACCCTATTTTTTCCTTCTGTAAATTTCAAAGTGGAATATTTTTTTATTTCGGCCTTTACTTTTTAGAGGTTTTCGCCGACAATGTTATTACATTATCAATTGCGAATTTCGCAAACAACAAAAGGACAATCTCGTGCAAGATAACTTAGATCTTTTTAATCAAGACCACTTAGTTGAGAAGAATTCTCTGCCTCCTCTTGCTGTGGTATCACATGGCGGTGGACAAGACTCTACTTATGAAAGTTTACGAATATTCAATAGCGATATTTACAGGAATAAAAACTATCGCGACAAGAATCTTGTATTTGTTTTCTCTGACACAGGTAACGAGAAACATAAAACTTATCAAAACGTGAGCAGACAACACAAGATGGCAACGGATAGAGGGTATGAGTTTCATGTCCTAAGTGAACATAGCGGATACCATACTGAGAGTTGGAAGACACTGCTTCATCAAATGTTCAAGAATAGCACACTGCCAATGCCTGGGCAGAAAAGTTGTACGGACAACCTAAAAGTTAAACCTATATATCGTTTCCTTAATGCTTACTGTAGAAGCAAGATAACAGGAGCAAAATTAGAATTTAATAAAGAAGAAGATACTGGCAAACCATGGATTCAGAAGTATGTAGAGCTGTCAGGCGAAAAAATTGAAGTATTTATTGGCTTCTCTAAAGGCGAAGAGATCAGAGCTCACAAGACACTTATGTATCAATCATCAAAGGGAGCTTTTAACTGGATGAGGGATTGTATCGATTTTAAATTCAATCTAATTGAAGACGATATAACGAGAGAGGACTGTATCGAATACTTCGATCGCTCTGGGTACGGTGAGGTTGTACCAAGTAACTGTGAGATTTGTCCTTACCAGAGCCAAGCGGAGATTGCTTATGCTTACAGGACAAATATGAGCTCCATTGATTTAATTGCAGAACTCGAAAAAAAGAAATGGGAAAAAGATATCTCTATATATGGAACTAAAAAGAACGGAGCCTTTTCTAGAACTTCAGGAACTGGATTGGCTGATACTTTAAAAGTTGCTAATGAAAAATATGCGAATCATACAGATGAAGAGTTATATGAGCTAGTTCTGAGACATGGTCACGCTATAGCTCATGGCTATTAAATAATTCATTAAGGCCTTGCCTTTTAAGGTAGGGCTTGATAAAGTCAGTATAGACAAACAGCGAGATCGCAAACAACAAAAGGAATAACCATGCAATCAATTATAGAAACCTTTAACGTCAGAGCTTCAGTAATCAAACTGGACGAAGGCTATACATTAGATATAATGTCACAAGACACCAACAATCTTCTCTTTTCAACTAAAAACCTCGAAAAGAAGTCACTAGAGCTACATGAAGTTGTTTCTATTTTTTCTTGTTTAAATATTACCCCTTGCGATGACTTTTGGAAAAGTTTAACAGTTTACAATACATCAGGTATCTTCAAGTCAAGCATTGCGAACGAGAGCCTTTTCTACAAGAAAGGAAAGGCCCTGCTTTCTTGTTCCCGCTTAGAATTAACAATCTCAGAAATAAATAAGAATGACCGTCTTTCCACTCAAGAGATTCTTTATTGGGATTCTGTGATTGATAAAATCTTAGAGGAAAAAGATTGGTTGAAAGAAAAAAAGAAAAAGTTAATGCTGAAGCTTGAAGAAGATAAAAAAAACAACAGGGTAAATATCGAAGAACAGGTCAAAAATTACGATTCTAAGATTCTCTCTAAAGATAAGGAAATCAACAAGATCATTACAAAAATGAATCCTGGTGAGCAAGATGATATTATTGTAATAAGGGATAGTTATGCGCCTGTTTTTACTTGGAGTAAAAAACTTGCATCAGAAGAGACGCTAGACTTAATCATGAGAGGAATTGGTTTCAGTAGCACGGCCCCGTTTCGGTTTAGTAGTATGAAATATTGTGTAGCTAAAATTAAAGAGTCAACTAATTAACGAATGTAAACGAGATCAATTAATACTCACACAAAAAAATAAGGAAATAATATGCAAATCAATAGTTTAACAATTGGAAAATATGAAAGCAAATATCAAGAGCTGAGAAATCTGAATACGCAGTTTTCCCAGATGAGAGATTACTACAAATTGGATCTGGACTCCCTTGCACATTTTACAAGGACAAGTAAGAGTAGTTTTGTCTTTGATGACTCCGTTTTTTTAAGAGGTGCTCAACTTGCAACAATTAATAGACTTGCTCTAACCGCAAGGCTAAGAAATAAAGGCTTTAAGACTTGGTACAAGTTCGATCAGAATGTTTTTTTACACACAAGCTTTCCTTGCTATACGGCGAAAATTGTAGACTCTTATAGTGTTCAAGAGTTCTATTCCAAGAAATACTCTGTTGAGCTAGACAATGGGAAGGCTTTAGTTATTGAGACAATTCACGACCACGAGTCCTTAGTAACCAAGAAGCACTTAGATGATACCCTCCCCTCTCTACTTGAAAAATATGGACTAGCTCTTGCAGATAAGAACGATGGCTTCAGTAAATGCGTAGACCTGTCTGTTGAAGGTTATCAGTTCAATGTAAACAGTGTTATACCAATTCTAGAAAAAAGAATTTCTACAACACCCATCAGGGCAGCAATAGGTATGACTCTCCCTAATGGAGGTACTTTCCTGTGGGATCAGATTTTTCCACATGTAAAAAAGGGCGAAATCATTCCACCAGACAGAAGCAAGGGATTAAAAAGGGATGACAAGAAGAATTTACCTTACTTTTACTATCTAACTAGTCTTCTTCTAAAAGACTACAAGAAAGTAAGAGCAATAGATTCTAATAAGAGTGAAGATGTTTTCGTTAACAATGACTGCATCTACTTTAATAAGTTCCCTCGTTTCCTAGCTAGACCAGTTGATAAAGATAGCCTATCACCTTCCGATTCTCACTTAGAAACTGAAAGTGGTGAAACTTATCTTGTTGAATTTTTTGACAACATTGAGTTTGCGGAAAGAGAATTCGAAAAATGTGCGATTGTAGATCGCTTCTGTAAAAATCTTAAAGATGCTATCCCTAAAGGGAAAAAAGAAGTAAGGTACAACCTGTCAAATATCATAAGCAAGCTTGGACTTAGGCAACTAAATGAGAACGGCATTCAGAATTTGCTTACAAAGATGGCAAAAACCATCAATTCGACTAAAAGCTCAAAAGCTCCATCAGGTGAAAGGATCTCAACTCATAGTCAGGCGATGTTTGAGGTAGGTATCCACATGAGAGCCGACACGGACTTATCATTTTTAGATGAGCCTTTTATCTCTCACGCAAACACACCACTTGTCGAGAACGATGGGGTTTACCACACTCACTTAAACCATATTACAAAGCTCCATATTAATTTTGCTTTAGAGGCGAAGTCACAAGATGTAAGCAATAGATATGATGAAAATATGGCCCGTGACAAAAGTGAGATCGATTGGGATAGTATTATTCAGCAGTATGAATATCATAATTAATATTTTCTCAATAGGATTCTGTGGCGAATATGCTACACAGGCAATTGTAGATTAATTATAGTCGATCGAATACTTAAGAACGAAAAAACTAATGTTAGTTAAATAGTTAACGATGCAGATATATGTATATACGTAAGGTTTAATTGATAAAGCTTCGATAGATTGCTGTAGATCAAGTGTTTCTTATGGGTCTGGTTTAACTAGCAGGTGCTCTGGATTCTCGTTAATTGACAGAGGAGAAATCATTCATATTTCTATGTTTGGCCTTTACTTATTATAAGTATTAGCTGATAATATTATTTATATATAAATAGCGAGATCGCAAAACAACAAAAGGACAGTTATGAGCAATGAACAGCATATTAATATATCAACAAGCACTGATGGCTACAGAATTACGGCTAATTGGTACGGTGTCAAGAAAAAGCAATGGAGATCGAATAATCACACTGTTCTTGTCGGTGATGTATATAATGAGATAGCTAAGGACAAGGTTAAAAACTCTGTAATCAAAGCAGTATTAAGAGATTGCAACAAGCTTCAATGCCTAAATGTTGAAGTTTCATATAACTATATAAGAACAGAAAGAATCGGCGATTCGCTCATTACGAGATGTTTTCCAAATGATTCAAGGTCACACTCTAAGAACATATCTATTTCATAATACAAACAAGGGTAAGAAGGTGTCTATGCAGGAACTATTAAATGAGAAATTCTCTCAGCAGATCAAAAATTACGATTCATTCTCTTATGGGTACAGTTCAAAAGTTGAGGCCATTGAGGTGCAAGCACTATTGAAAGATCACTTTAATGTCAAATTTAGTGAAGTCATACTTTACGGTGAGCCTAGTGAGTGGCTTGTTTCAGGTAATCATGTTGAAGTTGTTAGAAAAGATATCGCATACTTTAATGATACTTGTTTAGAGCAAGAAGAGATTGATACTATCGATTGTATTGAGGACGGTCGAATCGGATGCTTTAAAAGACTCTCCAAGTCTGAATATTATTTCAGATGGATGTGAAAAATACATATTACGGCCTTTACTTTTTTAGAGTATTCGCCGATAATGTTATTACATTATTAATCAATGCGAATATTTCGCAAACAACAAAAGGACAATCATGGCAAATGCTACAACTAATGATAACATCGATCAAACTACGGTACAGATAATCATCTCTGAGCACTTTAACCTTAAACAGGATGAAGTAAAGGAGACTTCTGAACCTGATGAGTGGAGTCTCTTAAATGGTGTTATTGAAGCCGTGTCTATGAAACAGGCATTCCAAAACGAAAGAGATTTAGACAACGAAGTATCGGGTGATATTGTGGACTATATTCACGAGTATAGAATTGGCATGTATAAGAGACTTGGTGAATCCAACTTCTATTTCCGTTGGTTATAATTTAAATCTTTCACCGGCCTTTGGTTTTTTGAATTATGGGCCGGTAATTTTTTTCTAGAATATTAATTATAGCGAGATCGCTAAACAGCAACAGGAAACTTATGAAAACTTCTTCTTTATCATTATCAAGTTTTAAAAAATGTGATTTACATTCACTTCTTCTTTTAAATTTATCAAAATCTCAAATCTTATCATTTCTCATAAATTCTAAGATTTCTTTCGAGTCAGGTGAAAGTATTACCTTTAAACAAAATAATAAAGAGTGTCTCTTTTTCTATAATTACACTGATGGGAAGGATTGTTTAGAATTTCATAACTTACATGATTGCATAATTCATCATATCGACCTTTATCCTGAGTCTAAGTCTTGTAAGGAGTTCATTAGCACTACTTCTGATAGCCCTCGTCCTCTAGGTAAGTATCCATTAAGACTTTTAACAATCGAAGAATTCAAGAAACTCAAAACTAATCTATAAGAAAATGACATAAGGCCTTGCTTTCAACACCGTGGCCTGTTAATATATACTTGTACAAATATTAAAGCGAGATCGCAAAACAACAAAAGGACAATTATGAAAAGTAAAAAAATATTTAACGTGAGCTTCTTTGTAAATGCAGAAATGATTATCCCCGACTCTAAGTTGGCAAAACCAGACTCACCTATTGTAAAGATCAACGACAGATATTTTATCGGCTATTTTAATAAAGATAAAACAATTTCTATCATAAAAGAAATTCTACCTAATTAAGAAAGAGGACATAAATGATTTACATATTAAATAGAGCAGACAGAACTGGGTATGATTTAAAAACAGAAAAAGAAATGGAGGAAATGAGCCGCTGTGAAAATAGCCCTGATGATAATATTTTCTCAGTAATTGAAAAAAGAGACTTTTCCTCAGATGAAAATAAGTTTTCAAGAGCGTTTAACATCAATATAGCATACAACAAGTTTACACTCCAAGACCACGATAGGGAGTCCGTTAAGTTAACCATAAAAAAATTTGAAGACAGAGGTTTTGCATGTACTGGTCATGGTACTAGAATTGATATAAAAGATGGTTTTTGCAAACTTGACTATAATGAAGCAGTTTACATTTTAGACAATGATAGAGTTGTAGAAATGTACGTTCCGTCATATCAGTATATAATTGATAAAATTGGGTCAAACTCAGTCATAATAAGAAGCTTACGCTACGCTATGACTTATTACAAACTTCATCGGAAGATTATTATTTGCAATCACCAAATTGCGGGTGAAAGGTTTCTTGATGCAGGATTGGCAACATATGATTCCGAAACTGAAAGCTACACAATCAAGAAAGAGCATGAAGAAGCAGTAATTGATTACTACAATGTAAAGAAGAAGGTGTTTAACTCTATTAGGTAAGATTTCATTAATGCCTTGGTTTTAAATTCAAGGCATATTGTTTTCATATAATACAAACTAATATAACCACTTAATAATAATGTTGTTGCTGGCCTTTACTTTTTAGGAGTATTGGCCGACAATGTTATTACATTTTTAATCGCGAACACTTCGCAAACAATAAAAGGAAAAACATGAAAAACATTGAATCCTATCAAGACAATAAAGCAATCAAAACACCTAGGGGCAGAAACAATAATCAGTCTTGCAACCATCAGAGGAGATCATGAGTATAGAGGTCACTACAAGAAGGAAAAGCGGAAGATGTAGTAATGGGGAAGAAAAAGATGGGGGCAAGGTTTTACACATTGTCCTCTGTTCAATGGATATCTCATGGGGAAAAAGCTTGTGTGGAACATCGTCAGGAATTAGAGGAAACGGTTGGGATGATATAAAGATGTCACCTAGCACCTGTGAAAAATGCAAAAGGAAACTGAGCAAGCTGACAAAGAAACAAGCTGTTAAATATCTCTTAAAAGACATGAAAACATGGGAGGCGAATTATTGTAGGATATATATACAATACGATTTTGAGATCAATAAAATAGTTCTTGAAACAAACAGGTTTGTTAATGATGAAGCCTTGGACAAGAGTTCTTATGATATTAGTCGAACTGAGAAGTTAACTGAGAGCAATGACAACCTATATTCTTATGCAATTGGGCTATATGATGACGACGATATTGACTCTCTTGTTGAAAACCTAATAGAGCATATTATTAATGATAATACGGCAACAAAAGAAAAATAAAATTATTAGTTTTTATTGTTCGGCCTTTACTTTTTTAGAGTATTGGCCGACAATGTTATTACATTATTAATCGCGAATACTTCGCAAGCAACAAAAGGAAAGACTATGTTTAAGATTTGTTTTTATGACTGTTACGACTATTTATGTGCCGCTGATGCTTTACTTTTCAAAGAGCTAGGGTTTACCAGTTCTGATTTTGATTTTGATGAACTACAAAGTAAGTTTCTGGACTTCTTCGAAATAAGCGAAGCTATTGCACGAATTAACGGATTCGGCTTTGTTTTTACTTTTGTATTAGGAAATAAATACCTTGAGGTTAAAAAAGAAAACAAAGAATTGGTTTACCAACTTCTTAAAAATAACGATGAGGATGGCTTTAAATTACTTTTCAAAGAGGTGCTAGAATGAAAAGTATTGTATCTTATGAAGACAGAGGAAAATGGGGCGATAGTAAGTGGAGGGGGAATTGTTCAGGACATCTAATCGTTGATCTCTGCAATCATTTTCAACCTAGAAACTTCGTCGATATTTGTGAAGGTAGCGGAACTTCTGGAGATGTTTGTAGGGAGTTGGATATTAATTATACCGGTCTAGATTTACACAAAGGGTTTGACTTCACTAAGGACTCTGTTCTAGAGGCCGTAGGTCATCATTCTGACCTTGTTTGGTCACACCCCCCTTATCATGACATGGTTAAATATTCTGGCCACGTATGGGGTAATCAGAGGCTCGAAGGAGATACTAGTAATTGTCATTCTTACGAAGAATTTTTAGAAAAATCGCAGCTGATCCTTCTAAATCAAAGAGACGCTACTAATAACAATGGAATCTATACCACTCTTATTGGAGATATGAGAAGAAAGGGCCAGTACTACCCTATGCAATCCGATTTAATCAAGCTACTTCCAAGCAATGAACTTCTTTCTATTGTCATCAAACAGCAAAACAATCATCTTTCAAGTTTTAAGTCCTACAATGGAAAATTTATTCCTATTTTGCATGAATATTTAATTATATGGAAGAGGAAGAGTAAATCGCTAATTTCAGTTTCATATGATAAAGCAAGAGAACTTAAACAAAATATCTCTATGACTTGGAGAAACCTCATCAGAATAGCTCTGGGCAAACTTAAAGGAAAAGACCGCCTAAGTAATATTTATCTAGAAGTCGAGAAGATCGCAGGAGAAAAACTAGCTAGTAATAAGCATTGGAAAGCCAAGGTAAGACAAACCCTCCAACAGCACTTCACTTCCGTTGAGCGTGGAGTATGGGCACTACCTTTGACATCGTAAACATTTTTAGGCTTCCATGAAATTTGGAAGCCTATTATAATATTTCAATAATCAAAGGATGGATTAATTGAATACGTTATTAGACTTAGATAAAGAAAAGATAAAAACATTCATTAAGGAAGAGATCAATCCACGATTGTTAAATGAAATAAGTTTTGATGTCAAAGAGTTAAATAAGGTATTAGATTCTATTAGACTAGTCGAGGGACACCCTGATTATTTTGAGATAATTCTAACTGAGGAAAGTTCGCTATCTGGTGAGTTAGAAAAGTTGATATTCCCAACTGAGCTAGTCTCAAAAACTAGGATAATGTCAATTTCTGAAGTAAAAGACTCAGTTATGCTACTTAGTAACTTCATGGAAGGCTTTGGGAAAGACATGACCGTTACCTTTAAAGATAGGCCTTATAAAAATGCAAAAGAAGTCATAAGTCACTATAACAAAGAATGGCACTCAAACACACTATTTAGAATTAAGTGTAATAATGGAAAGGCTTTTCATTTCAGCAATATTTCATATAAAAAAATAGCTTAATAATTAATATAGGCCTTTACTTTTTTAGAGTATTGGCCGACAATGTTATTACATTATCAATTGCGAATTTCGCAAACAACAAAAGGGAAACTTATGAAAGCAATCAAAAGAAAACAGGCTAAAATTATTCACATTTGTAGATCTGAGAAAGTTGTTACTAATGTGGTTGAAAAGAAGCTAGTTGGACTCGAATCATTCCTTGAAAGTAAAGAAGGAACTTTTTATCAGTTGTTCTTGGAAACTGATGTTGTATTCTCACAAGGCCTCAGGCTTAACAATCCAAACATCGGTGTTATCGTAGATGGCTACTTCATTAAGATCGGAACACTAGAGCAAGTAATGTATAATCGAAAAGAAGTTATCGAAAAGTTTTATGACTCTACTCCTAAATCCTACTTAAATGAAATTTTAGAGCAATTTGCACCTACTACGTGGCAGTAAGTTTCATACGAGGCATTTAGAGTCTCAAAAACTAATATATTTATAATATTTATCTGAGTGAAATCACTCCCAAAAAAAGGAAAACGTATGCAAGAAATAATCAATACACGTGTAATGGAAACTAAGAAAGGTGGAAGAGTTTGGCTACATGGAGCAAAATTAGACCGGCTTAATTGGAGTAAAGGTGAAAAGTATTCTCGTGAAATCATCGATGATAACACTATTGTTTTAACGCTCGATGAACTTGGAGACAAAAAGGTTTCTGGGAAGAATGGTGATGGCCTAATTGATATGTGTGGTCAATGGGTAAATGAAATTTTCGGGAAAGATGAACTTATCACTGCTACTATTCAAGTAGGAAAGATCAGAGTTGAAAGACATTATGAAGCCATGAAACAACGTGAAAGAGAAGAAAGAGCTTTAAATTCGCCAAGGCTTAAAGAAGGCTCATTGTGCTACGGAATTGGTGTCTCAGCACACGCAGTAAATAAAGGTTTAAAAGAAAGTGGTATTGATACAGATATTTCTTTAATTATGGAGAGAGAGCCAAAGTATCTTCACCTAGCAGAGAAAAACAATCCTACAATGAAAGATTGCCTCTTAACAGTTTACGGTAATATCGAAGAATGTAATCCAGATATTCTTCCAAATTTAGACATTATGAAAATCTCTCTACCTTGCACTGGTCACTCTAACCTTGGCAAGGCGAAAAACGGTAACAAGTACGCAGAACAACATAAATCGGACGCTACAGCAATAATTGGGGCGATCAGAGTTATTGGTAAAACCAATCCAAGTGTTATTATTTCGGAAAATGTTGTTCAGGCAAAAGACTCCGCTACATATATACTTTTTAAAGAAGAACTTAAAAGAACAGGGTATGAAATTTTTGAAATCATTTTAGATGAAAGTCACTCAGACGCATTAGAGACTAGAAAAAGATACTGGTTTGTAGCTATGAGCAAAAATATTGCCAAAGGGTTTAGTTTAGACTCTATTGAAAAGTACATCCCAGAAAGAAAGTATAACAAGATCGGTGATCTTCTCGAATGCACTGGTCACGACTTTTTTAGTACTCAGACATTCAGAGAAAGAGAGAAAAAGAACAAAGAAAGTGGACGAAGCTTCAAGTGCAATTTTGTTAGTGACGATTCCACTTTTGTTGGTGTTATCCCAAGGTTCTACGCTAAAAGACAAGTTTCAAATCCTCATTATAAGTTAAAAGACCTAGAGTTTGTTAGACTATTTTCGCCTGTTGAACATGCACGAATCAAGGGTATCCCAGAAGAGCTGATTAAAGACGCTGTTAAGACAACTGCTCACGAGGGATTAGGACAGTCCATTTTATATGCACATGCCTACATACTCGCTAGGGCCGTAGGAGATCACCTCTTTAGCATGAGGGCCAATGTAAGGATTGCTGCATGATTTCAGACAAGATTATTTTGCTCGAAGCTGTGGACTTTTCAGAACTTGACCCGATAGCAGAAGCCTTTAAAAGCAAAGAAGGTGAAGAGAGATGTGTGTTTACACTTCAAGGTGGGGAGGAATTAATTTCACTCTCCTCTGGAGTTTGATGATCTGTGGCTTTATCATAAAGTGATGACTGATTCGCATCTAGTTAGGATTCAAAAAGAGTATGTTTTAGGATTATAAGAGAGGGGCGGTAATACCGCCTCTTTTTCTAAAATTACCTATTTAAAATCAATAGGCAGTATTTATTATTAATTGAGAGCATGACCTTTACTTTTTTGAAGAGTGCGCCGATAATATTATCATATTAACAACGAGTGAAATCACTCACAACAAAAGGAAAGTTATGGAATTAAATACTATTACACCTAAGGAGAGATCATCACAAAAATATAGTGAAGAACTCAAAGTTAAGTTTGATCTAGTCTGGAATCACTTTCATGACCAGTTAGGTGAAGATTTAATGTTTGGCTATTTAATTAATTACTATAATTTAGAAAATAAACCCGATTACATAACTGATGCCTTTAATTGTGCCTTAGGACTCGAAGAAGAGTTAAGCGTAATGTATTACTTCTTTCTAGAGAAATATATTAACAACTCACTGACTCTGTTCAATTATAAAGAATCTTTTCTTCCTAAGGTTCACTTTGACAATACTGCATTTTGTGAAGGTGTTGAAACTTTCACAGATAATGAAAATATTGGTGAAATACCAGGCCTGCTCGATAACGATAATGAAGTCTTTGCAGAAGTTGTAAGCAAGTTGTTTCCGAAAAAAGTTTGGTCTATAGTTGATTCATGTCGTATAGACGGTTATGAAATCAAGGCAGGCTTTAGGCCACATGAGGCTGAGATGTATTTTATAAGCCAAGTAGATTGGTGCGAAAGCTCCGAGTCTTACGTCTGGTTTAATAGGCATGACCACCCATATATAACAAAGACGATTACAAACACAATTCATTTCATAGATAATTTAAAGCTTGCTTCCTCTAAAGAAGATTATAATCATAACCCTTCCCTATTTAACGGCTATATCAAGAAAAATAATGACTCGCTAACAATATGTAATGAGTCAGATGAAAAAGTTGGTATCATTACTAATACAGGAATTTTGGCTTCAGCAATAAAAATGAAAAATAAGAAGTGGTTATATTCTCATTCTGCGATGGAAAAAATAGGACATATTAAAGTAAGTTCTGATGGTTATATCAAACATTCAAATGAGATAGATGCGATATTAGCATACTTCTCTATCAATCATGTATAAAGTGATTTTTTAGCCACTAGTTAGGCCTTTACTTTGTATAGGTATTGGCCGATAATATTAATTATAAATAGCGAGATCGCAAAATAACAAAAGGACAATTATGATAAAGTCGTCATGTATTAACAGTAAAGATATACAAGAAGAATGGGAAAGTATTTTAAGTAAAAGATTCAACCACGCTTACACCATAGCTTTTAGTGTAGAAACCGATAACGATAAAATGAATGTTACCAATGAAGAACTTCTACACGCTTTAAAGAAGAGGGTTTCCGAAATAGAATCGGGGCATGATTGCGATATGATAGAGGCATGTGGCCTGCCTTTCGATACTTACAAAAATCCATAACAATCAATACAAGAGGTAAATATGAGCAAATCTTTTATCACCATAATGACTTACAAAGAACTCTTAGGGAAAAATGTTAAGGTTTATAGAAATCTAAACAATGGACGATGGAGTGTTTCATACAAAGGTCGAGTTGTCGCCCACCTTGAGGAGATCGCCATAATTCCAACTAAATACCATGTTAATGAAAATGGAAGACAGAGAGTCATTAGTAAAAAAAGAAAAGAGGTTCATGCTTGGATTAATGGAACTGTTGTTAAAGTTGAAAATGAACACTCTGGCTTTGAAGTGTCATACGACCCTTACAGGTATGGTCATTTTTTCAACAATGAAAACTATGACATTTTTGAATCTCTTAACTGTAAATTGTTTTTTAATAAATATAAGAAGGTTTATTGTTTCGATGAAAAATTATAGGAAATAAAAAAGAGACTTTTCAGTCTCTTTTTATTATTTAAAAAACCCACTCTTCGCTTCCGACTTCACTGTCTGCATCAAGGAGCATTTCTTCATCTTCTACGTTTCCATGCTTTTCAAAGTATTTCCTAGTTTCCGATAGAATTGAATTATGAGGCTTTAAAACAATTGAATCATTCTCAATCGTCACTTCAAACTCGTCAGATAAGTCTGCATCAAGTTCCCTTAGAATCTCTTTATTGAGAATGACTCCCCTAGAACCACCAACTTTTCTTAGTTTAGTTATAAGCATAATTACCTCCTACTTCTAATCATATAGATACAGATCGGAAAGTCAAGAAAAAGCTTTAATTCTTATAATTTTATTACACTAAGTGGCATGCGATTACAGTAACTTAGATCGTTTATTGACAGGGTTTGTTGTTAAAAGTTATAATTTAGTTATAACAATAGTCTATGGAGGAATAAGCGCATGAGTAATAAAGTAAATCCCAAAAGAGGCGAAGTATGGTGGGTTTCAGTTAATCCTACTGTTGGAACAGAGATTGAAGGGAAAGGCAGTAATGGTTCTCGTCCATGTGTTGTACTGTCTAGTAATGTATTTAACAATGGGCTAAGGACTGTTGTTGTGGCCCCGTGTACGACCCAGTTCAAGGACTACCCATTTCGACCACAGATTAACTCTACAATAAAACCTTGTCAGGTTGCTGTAGACCAAATGAGGTGCTTTGATAAGAGTACAGATCGCTTTTTAAAAAAGATGTGTGACCTTACTTCTAGTGAACTCAAGAAGTGTTTAGAGGCGGCGCAGGCTTTGTTTGATTCATAGTTGTTATTTTCATTGGCTGATAGCATAGAAGAAATAGCGGCAGTTTTAAATGTTTGGCAAGCTTTAGTGGTGTAACTTTTTTAACTATATCGAGGTATTGAGTTTGGACTTTTTAGAAAAGTCCGCTTGTCTCGCTCATTAGATGATTGCCCTACTCTCCCTGTGTGCTTTCCGCTTATGGCCTTCGGCCCATAAAAAGATATCCATTTTATTTCTTCCAGGCCTTTACTTTTTAGGAGTATTGGCCGATAATATATATCATATTAATAACGAGTGAAATCACTCACAACAAAAGGAAAACTATGGAAACTATTGCTAGCGAAATTTTAGTGTTTAGATCAGAACTGGACAACAAAGACAGAAAATTCAGAATTGAGAAAATTAAAAACACTCTAGAAGCAAAACAGGAAATAGTTAAAGGTTACATTGAGAAAAATACTTCCTTCACAGAAAGCGAACTATATCACCAAGAAAGTGGCATTGATTGTTTTGATGTGTACGCTAACGAAGAAGCTCTATATGATGAAGCGGTTCCGTTTGTTCAAATTTCTCGAAAAGGAGAAGTTCTTTGTATTGTCGCAGGTGATTTTTTTATCGTTGGAGTAAAGGGAGAGAATCATGTGGACTTCGACCCAAACCTAGTGATTGATAAATTTCAATTTCAAATCCTAGATTCTAGCAACGAAAACTATGCTAAGTTCAGATCAGAAAATGGTCTTTAAAAACATAGGGGGCATGGTAAACATGCTCCCTTTTTAAACCTATTCCTTTGTTTTCCATATTCACTTTCTTTAGGGCTTGTTTATTTTATTTTTTTCTGGCCTTTACTTTTTATGATTATTCGCCGATAATATCATCATATTAACTACGAGTGAAATCACTCACAACAAAAGGAAAATCATGGGCCAACCCTCTTTATTAAACTCAGATACAATTAAGAGAATAGAAGATTCAATTATGTCTCTAGCTAACTTAACGCAGACAATTGGGAGTGATGAAAGTGAATTATATCTATTTTCAATTTTCATAGAAGCTGGAAGCGGAGCGGTTACAATGCTCCATGAGAGCAGTGAAGTATTCAGCTTCAATACATTCAATGAAACTCATTTCAAAATTGGTTCAAGCGTCTTCGACCTTATTATTCTAGATGTGAATCTTGTATTAGATGGTGAAATGTTCAGCGATTCAGAGTCTTGGTTAGATTCCTCATGCTTCTATTTTAGGTACACAAACAACAAGAATGAATCACTATTCTTTAGATTCGACTTATTGTAAAAATAATACATTCACGGCCTTTACTTTTTAGGAGTGTTGGCCGACAATGTTATTACATTATTAATTGCGAATTTCGCATACAAAACTAGGGAAACATTGCATGAACTTAAGACAATTGAAACTACTGGAAGAACTAAAGATCGAACAAGAAAAATGCGATAATGATATTCATGAAGCAGTAAGCAATTTAGCGCAAAAGCATGGGGTATCAAATAACTACTTGCTTGCATTGTATGATGGCGAGGAATAGGAAAAAATCATAATAATTCGGCCTTTGCTTTTCATGAGTGCTGGCCGATAACTTATATGTAAATTATATGAAAGCGAGATCGCAAACAACAAAAGGACATTTATGAGCAATTTAAAAATGAGAAATAAAATTAAGCGAGTAAACTTTTACGTATTCATGAAAGCAATTGAAAAAGCTAACTGCTCTCATCACGTTAATATTTTGAGAGCGATTGAGTTGGACAAGCTCAGTCAATCTGATAAAGACACCTTAAACATGATGGCGTTTGACTCTACAGAGGGTTGTATGATTGATCTCAATAGTACTCCTAAGCTAAAGGACTGTACTCAAGAAATAATCAACAAGGAAATTGAAAAAGTCGCAGCAACCCTAGACCCATTTAGATACATTTGTTAAAAAAAGGAGTAGTCTTGAAATCTATAATCTTCTTTACCGAGAATAAAAAAACCTTAAAAAATGTAACAAGTCACACTTTCGACTTTAGAGGAATCTTAAGCGGAAAGGCAGTTGAGAAGATGAATTTGACGTTTAAGGAGGCTCCAAGGGATTTACCTAAGGGTTACTATATATTCAAGTTAAAAGACGTAGAAATAGAAAATAAAATAGGTCATGCAATAGTACACGAATATAAGTTTTTTGAGGAATAATATGAACTCTCCAAAATTTGTTAATATAGAAAAATGTGAAATTGATGTTGTTGAATGTGTATGCGGTTATCACATCGGTATTGATTCTACTTTCATAGATCAAGTTGAACACTTTAAAACCATTTGTCCTGCATGCGACTTTATTATTGATACAGAAAAAATTTATTGAAAATATCTTCGTTCCGGCCTTTACTTTTTTAGAGTATTGGCCGATAATGTTATTAAATTATTAATCGCGAATATTTCGCAAACAACAAAAGGAAAATATAGTGATAATAAGCTCTAACATTTCTTTCAATAGTGTCTCT
Organism: Halobacteriovorax sp. CON-3; assembly: GCF_043196995.1. Classification (NCBI taxonomy): domain Bacteria; kingdom Pseudomonadati; phylum Bdellovibrionota; class Bacteriovoracia; order Bacteriovoracales; family Halobacteriovoraceae; genus Halobacteriovorax; species Halobacteriovorax sp. CON-3. Next base: position 51,912 of record NZ_JBEBNA010000004.1, on the reverse strand, counting down.
GCCTTCAGCAAGGCATCTGTTAAATTACAGAAAAAGAATAAAGATAATTGCTCGTTCCCAGAGGCTCCGGATACCGTTACCTATTCAATGGATGAGATAAAAAATTGTTTTGATTTCTTGTGTGCTTGGTATGTTTCTGAGCTTATCTATGATGCTAAAAATGATTCTGGAAACCCATATGCTGATTACGACCTAGAGGCATTTGAAAGGAAGGCAAAAGATTTTTACGGGGAATGGGAAATCGTTTCAATAATTCATGAGTGTGCCTATCTGGGGTTTGTACCTGCACCGGCAGTTGCATACATTTAATAGATTATAATACGACAAGAATTAGAGTGAAATCACTCACAACAAAAGGAAAAAAATGAAAAGAGTAATTGATAAAGATTTTAGTTTAAAAATTGATTTAACTAATGGCAAAACGACCGGTCTTTTTGTTTTTAATTTTATTTATCAGCACAAAGAACAAGGAGAGGATGTAGAGAAGACCGTTGTCATCAACAAAGATATACCTAGATCAACCGTCCTTAAAATTCTTGACGAATACGATATCGAGTACAGCGCCAAGGCTATAGAGTTGTTTAATAGATACAAGGAGACGTATAATAACAGAGCAATAGCGGAAAGTTTATGGAGAGCAAACTCTAATGATCTTCGAGGGCTATTAAAGCTTGTAGAAAAAGACCCTAGGGCTACTGAGAACACTCTCGAAATGATTAGGTTTCACTTAGCGGGGATGTAATGAGCGTACTAAATAATGAAGAACTTATAGAGTTGAAGTATCAGTCAGACGGAGCGAGTGATGCCATTTCCCTCGCTAGCGACTTAGGTTATAAAAACTGGAAGTATTGCGTAAGTTGTTCTTGTGAAGTTCCAGTTTGTGCAACGACCTTTTGTCTTCTATGTTCTTCTTCTTGCGAGTAGTTCCGAGTTCGGCCTTTACTTTTTTAGAGTATTGGCCGATAATGTTATTAAATTATTAATCGCGAATACTTCGCAAACAAAATCAGGAGCAATTTATGCAAAGAGAATTTAGAGAAAACAAAGACTTCTACCCTACACCTTTCGGGACTTTTTTAAAAATGAAGTCAAAAGTTAAAGACTTTAGAGACTGTAAAAGAATCCTAGAGCCATCTGCCGGCACTGGTGCTATAATTGAGTTCCTTAAGGAAACCTCAATGCACCATCACAATCAAAAAACATTTGCTATTGAAAAAGATCCGTTACTACAGGCAACCCTAAGAGGGAAAAACTTCAATGTAATTGATTCAGATTTTTTAAATTATAATTCTGGTGAACAGTTCGATCTTATTATTGCAAATTTTCCTTTTTCAGATGGGGAACATCATTTACATAAGGCCATTGATATTATGTTTTCAGGGCAGATAGTTTGCCTTTTAAATGCTCAAACAATCAAAAACCCACACACAAACGAAAAAAGAAGACTCGTACAAAGACTAGAAGAGCTAAACGCAAGTATTGAGTTTTTAAATGAAGAGTTTTTAAATGCAGAAAGAAAAACTCGCGTAGAAGTTGCTTTAATTTATATAGACAAGCGACAAACCTTTGAAGATTCTTTTTTTGATGGAGTTAAAGAAGATCAAGAAAATGTTATTAATCTCGAAGAAAGTTTCGCGTTAGAACAAAACACTATTGAAGGTTTAGTGAAATCCTACAATGGTTCACGTGAAAAAATACAAAGTTTCATTGTCGAAGCTTTTCAAAACCACTCCATCTTTAACAATATTTTAAATATTTCAGTTATAGGGGCCGAGACTGGTTATGGAGAGAATCCCCAAACCCTTACACAAGAGGTCAAGTTACTCGTGAATCAGGCAACTAATCTCTTAAAAGAAAGGTTCTGGAAAAGAGTTCTAGAGCTTCCAGAGGTAAGAAAAAAGATTACTAACCATTCAGAAGATAGATTCATGTCCGAAATTGAAAAATGGAAAATGATGGCATTTTCTGAAAGCAACATTTTACAATTCGTGATCAACTTAACAATGCTCTACCCTAATGCTTGCAAAGAGGGTCTGCTTTATATATTCGATGAAAGCACTAAGTATGCTTTTTATCGTAAAGATAGCGAACCTTACCAATCGAGCAAAGACAATATCCAATTTGTTAACGCTTGGAAAACGAATAACGCATTTAAAATTAACGAGAGAATAGTTCTCCCCCTTAATTTTTGGTTAGGTGCTTCGGAGTCCAGTTGGGAAAGAAAAGAGTTTCTTGACGATTTAGAAGTCGTTTTAGGTTATTACGGTAGGGTTTCAGAGAGATCAATGGACGATATAGTCGTTGAAGCGATCAAAAACGGACAAACTAGAAAAATAGACACAGAATTTTTTGAAGTTTCAGTATTCAAAAAAGGCACTATGCACTTAAGATTTAAAGACAAAGAACTTTTAAGAAGATTCAATATTGACGCTTGCAAAGAAAAAGGTTGGCTTCCTCACGATTATTCTAATAAGTCTTATGAATCAATGAATGAGGAAGAAAAAGAACTTGTTAAAAACTTTGAAGGTAAATCAAATTATAATGTTTTCAATGAAAGTTATAAGAGCTTAAGAAATGTTAGTATGAAGTCTCTTCCTCTTCTTAGTTGCTTACCTTCTTAGGGGGCTTGGGTGGCGGTTTCTATCCGTCGCCCCTTTATTGAATCCTTTGCGCTCTACACTTTGATTTTCTTAACCCTTCGGTTGCGAAAATCAATCCGCAGGCGCAAAGAGTTGCAGAGATCGTGCAAACATGGAGTCGGTGGCAAACCGTTTCGCTTAATTCTCCACTGAGTAGAACTCTTATAAAAAATGTTCGCTTTTCGTATTTACAACATTCGCTTTCGCTCACTATTATAAATACGCAAGCATCATTTTTTAACGATATCAATTCACAACAAGGGCCTGCTTCTTATCTTTTAATAAGGTACTTTCACTTAAAGAAAAATCGAAAAAAATAAAAAAAAACTACATCTAGGCCTTTACTTTTTTAGAGTATTGGCCGATAATGTTATTACATTATTAATCGCGAACACTTCGCAAACAACAAAAGGGAAAACTTATGAAGAGTCAAATTCTATTTAACAACTACACCGACTTTAATTCTGCGCTAGAGTTAACGATTGATAACTCTAATCTGTCGCCTAGAAATTCAAGAAGAAAGTACACAAAAAGAAAACATTGGCTTGAGACGACAAATAGAGGCACAAGATATTGCTATGCAACTTACGACGAATCAAGAAAAGCGTGGTGCTCACCAAAAAAGACAACTTTTTCACCTTTTAAGTACATGGTGTTAGCTGATAACGATATAAAAACCGTTACAATCTCACGCTATTCTAATCCAGTTGATATCAAAAAACTGTTTGAAAGATACGATTTTCCAGAGTGTGAAAAAAAGAAGTTGTCACTACTGGCAGATGGTTTAACAGAAGCGAAGAAAAGATCAGATAACATCGTTAATAAAATCTTAGAAGAAAAAAAAGCAAAGGCCAGAAAGCTTACCGATTACGAAAATGGAAAAGTTTACACAGAGGGCGAGATCGTCAAATCGGTGGAGAATATGCCAACCTTAAGGATACAACTAGTAGGTTATGCAATTAAGAAAAGATGCAGAAAGTCAGAGTATTTTAGAGAAACTATTGGTTTCCTTCTCGATACAGAAGAAAATAGAAAAATGGATAAGGTAGAGCTTTATGAATCACTAAAAGAAAAAATTAGCGAGATCACTAGTAAAAGTTTCAGGGAGGTTAAAGAAATGACTTTTCAGTTAAAAGTTGTTGAATATAAAGCGCCATACGAGGGTGGAATATATCACGGCTTTAGTGAATCTCTCTCTATCGGTTTTAGTCGTGATGATTCTATCGTATTTAGTCACAAGCTTGTTTAATTTTTAATTAATTGGGTGCGGTTCTTGCTGCGCCCTTTTTTGCGTCTCTTGCTCATTTAGTATGTACTCATGGTTTTTTTATCTGATAGCAGAGAAGAAAAAGCGGCATTTTTAAATATTTGGCAAGCTTTAGTGGTGTAATTTTTTTAAACTATATCGAGGTATTGAGTTTGGACTTTTTAGAAAAGTCCGCTTGTCTCGCTCAATAGTCCTCTACTCTATTCTGCTTTTTTGCCTTCCGCTTATGGCCTTCGGCTTGTGAAAAATATCAATTTAATTTTTCTCTGGCCTTTACTTTTCAGAGGTTTTCGCCGATAATATATTTATATTCAAAAGCCAATTGGCACAGCAAAGCGAGAAAGAAATGTCATATTTAACAAAGAAAGATCAAAATTATTTAAAAGGAATTGAGAATAAAATTAGATTCTTTAGGGCCTTGTCTCACAAATTTCATTCTTCAAGTTTTGAAAAAAATATCTTTCAACTTGAGTCTAAGAATGACTTTGTAATACTTGTTCACATGAAAAAGATTATTGACTCCGATTCTCTTTTAGCGATTCACCTAAGAACGTCTTGGGCCGAATTTAGGTCACATATTGAAACCGTTGATAAGATCATCTTTTCAAATTCTTTTTACAATCTTGTCAGCGTCCTAGCGAATACTAGTTACGAAACTCTATATAATCTTGCAAATTCTAAAAAATCTGCAATTGATTCATATAAAAAAGTCGCTTAACCCCTAGCTCTAAAAAGCCTATCTTTGAATTAAGAAGGCTTCTGCATTGGGGGCGTTTGGGACTGCACACCTCACACATTTTGCCCCTAGCAGTTTTTTTTATTTCTCAAATCAGTTTCTCTATTTCTTCTTTTATTTTATTCTTTCTCATGGCCGGCATTTTTTTCGGCCTTACTTTTATTTTTCTTAGCGTTTATAATTAATTATGACATTAACAAAAGCCGTAATGGCACTAACAAAGTGAGAAAAAAATGATTAATTTCAAAATGACAAAACAAGAAAAAGTTCAATTACTTGGTAATCTCTACGAGCAAGAGATCAAGGGCTCAAATAGTGATCTTCTTTTAAGTGGGAGAGGTCGAGATATTTTTGCAAAAATTGACACCCTTTTAAGTGGTTCATTTTCTGACGAATTTCTAAATAGTGAACTAGATTATTACAATCCGTTTTCATAATTGATAATAGTCGGGGCCACTAAAATAAAAGGGCCTCGACCTTTTTCCAAAAAAAACTTCTATTGAAATATCCTTCTTAACTCTCTTCTTCCTATTTTCTCAATTATTAGCTAATTTCATTTTTTCAATGAATCATCATTCTCATAGCCCAAGTCCCTAATATCACTATATTTTAGCATTTGACATTTTCCCCTCCTAAGTTCTCAAAATTATTGCGTTCTCAGCAAGCTTCAAACGTACATCCTCCCCCCAAAATTAGCTCCGCTAAATAGAGGGAGGATGATATGTGAGAATATACGTGAGATTATATGTGAGAATTAGCTTGTAATGTGAGTTTATACGTGAGATTATATGTGATGTGAGAAATGGCTTTGTTTAGTCTTTTTCTCTACTTTAACCTGTTCTTTTTATCAATTTTAGTAGGAGCCTTTATGACAAATGAAACAGAGAGACTTTCGACTTTTGAAATCACAAGAGTCCTCGCTGATATCTCTGTTTTCACTGATGGGTTCTTCCCTACGTCAATATTTTATAGTGGCCCATCTTCTAGATATGCAGTGAGGGACTATTTTAAGAAGCACCCTGAGTATGTAAGCGAGATATTAAGGGCGAGGATTAGAGTTCTTCAGATTACAGATAGTTTCAATGCTAAAAATGGAATTATCGCGAAGAGAGATGACAACATAACTAAAACAAGGGTTTTGTCAGGGATTATTTCGTCGGCTTTTATTAGGCTAAATGGCCCACCTAAGACAGGATCTTTGCACTATGGTAAGACTGCTTTCTTTCAGACAGTTGGAAATGTAATTGCAGATCCTTTCGATGATGTACTGATACCTGAGCACGTGGAGGTCATAGCTACGATTTCAGATCGCATTAAACATTTCTCCGAGCTGGGCTACTCTGCTATCGTTCCACCTGCCCTCTCGTCTAAACATACTAAATCTTTATGCACAGAAATGTATAACGATATCATGAATTACGTTTCTTCAGGTAAAGTTTTAAGCAATACTTTAGAGTCAAAAAGGACTCTTGGCTATGGTCGATATAAACTTATAACTAATTATGAGAACTTGAATTTAGACTCTGTTCATACTGAAAAGCTTTCGTATCCAGGAATAGAGAAAAAATTAACCGGAACTGAGAAGATCGAATTAGATAAGCAGCTAGGAGATGTTCCTAGTGAGGACATAAATAAAGACTATGTGTTTGGAGTGTACGTCCTATCCGAGGAGGATTAAAAATGAAAATACTATTGTTATTTCTTACATTATCGCTTTTATTTTCATGCAGCAGTGTTGTGTCAAATGTTCAATATCCTTTTAAAGAAAAGAATACTTTTTCAGATGTCTCAGGTAGATCCATTAGTGTTGCCATCAACACTAATGATCCAAGATTCTTTCCTTCGGAGGCACTTTCTTCCATTTTAATCAAGAACAATGTAAGAGTGGAGAGCAAGGAAACGCTTAGAGATACTGTGCAAGACAAAATTAGAGGGGTTGCATTTCGTAGATCAGGGAGAGCTGATTATGAACTAGTGGGCAAGGTTGTTGTCGATATGGCAAGTTCATCTTGTGGCCGCAATTATTGTCTTTATAGAAACTCTTATATTTCAATTAAGATAACAGAGATACCCTCTGGTGATGTATTGTATTCTGACAGCTACACTTATAGTAATGATGTCGAAGGAATGACTCTAGATTATTATTCTTCTTATTCTGAATCGCTACGAAATAATTTTCGCAAAGAAGTTGTAAATGAAATAGCTTCTAGGTTGTTCGGAAGACTGTACATGATAGAGGTTCCGTTTATTACAGATCCGCAATTTCCAAAGTTAGAAGAAATAAAGGTTCTAAGCAGCTCTTCTAGCACTTGGGAAAAGGCATATATACTTATAAGAAAAGAACTGCTTTTTGCCGATAATAACTATCGTGAAGCCTTAGAGTTGAATCGTGTGGCCCTTCTTTTTATGCAAGAAAAAAACAAGGAGGCTATCTCTGGCTTGAAAAACATTAGTCCAGTTCGTTACATTTCTGTTTATGAAAAGTTGAATGGCATACTAGCGAATAATAGGAGGTAATTTTGAAAGATGATAAGTTCCTGTTTATATATGACAACTCGCCTTTTATTGTTTCATTTTCTGCGATTTATTTTGCGTTACATAGTGCTTTGTTAGGACATGGGGATGAATGGTCAATTCTTGCTTATTGCCTTTTGGGCATCGCTTTTATTGTAGTTTTGCTTTCTTACATATCCACTAAATTTGGGATTGAGAGAACAGACAATAGATTTTTAGGTGAGTTTAAATTTTCTAGCCTGTCCCCTTCTGAGGAACAGTTATTAAAGAAAAGAAAAGAACTTTTAAATAATAAAATTTCTAAAATTAACTATATCACACATTTGAATGTTTCAGATGTACGCATTTCTGATAATTTTTTGGGGGCTGATCTTGTCGTAAGAAAAGGCCATGGAGCCGATGATGTTATTGTAGTAGCATCCAGAGACATCCTAATTGGCGAAAACGGTTATAATGTTAATGTTGTAGATGATGAATACTTTTCATCGCAATCGGTTTTTGAAATCATAAAGTATCGCAAAGCGCGAGAGTTTAAAGCTCTTTTTTTGGGTAATTACTATTTCTTTCTACTTAATATTTTTCGAATAATCCTTATCGCCATAGTTCCTTTAGCGTGGGGAGCATTCTTTATAGATCGAGAAGAAAAGCGCAATATTGGGAAAGATGTTGACGGGCATGGTTTCATATTAGTCGTCCTTCTTCTTTCCTTGGTGTCGGCTTTTTCGTTTTTTGTGGCCAAATTATGTTCTAACTTGCTTAGTCGAGTTTATATGGAAGTAAGGACAAGAAGGACAATACCTTTAAGCCTTCAGGTTTTCAACTGGGAGTACTTTAGGCCAGACCTTGAGCATCATTTGTCACACATTAGGCAAAAATATGGGGATCGTTTTGATTATGAGAATCATAACTATGAATGTTCTTACTATTTTCTAAGATGGCAAAGCGATCCCTCTCTCGGACATGGTAACATCTTGAATCAAGGACAATAATGAAGAAATCAAAATATCAGAAAGATTTTATCCTTTTTTTTAACAATGCCCTTCGCTATTGCAAAGGTGCTTTTGTCTTAACTATCGAGAAAGATTTAACAAAAAGAAGAAGGCTAGAAAGATTTATTTACGAAAATCACGAATACTTTGATATCTATAGAGGAACTAGGGGGAGTGTTAGGACTTTTAAAATTAAGCAAGCCCTAGTTGAAGAGATGGGTCTTATCAAGACTAGGTTAACTGAATCTAACACCATAAATGGGCTTATCGATATATTACTTGTTGGTTGTTTTTGTATGGAGAGAGAGATACCTGTAGAGAATGTTAGCTTTAAGTTCAACACCTACTTCGAGGTATCAAATATAAAAATTGGATTTTGTTCTACATCTTATGGTCTACCTTCTCGTGTCATTAACGATATCGACTTACTAATATCTCTAAAGAAACCTAGTAAAAAAATGCTCGATACAATGCCGAAGAAAGAAAAGGACTTGTACGAAAAAAGCGTATGTCCTCTAGCTCTTTCGAGTTTCAGGGTGGCACTTGTTGATACAGATTACTAATACAGTCTATTTGATTTGCAAACAAACCCTGCCTCGAACATATTTGGGCCTTCTTCAAGCTCACTAATTGCTGTAAGTGCTTCGTTTAATATTAGCATGGCTTGTCTAACACCTTTATCGCTAAGTGGCTTAACTCTGTATTTCATAAGCCAAGCAAGATCAATCTCATTGTCATGGATCTTAGACCTTTCGCATTCTTTTCGCGATCCGATATCGCTAATCATACTATTGATAAAACCTGAAACAGCTTCTTTATTGTAGTCAGCTCTTACGCGACCAGGAAGGATTGTGCCATAGCGATTCACTTTTAAAACTGACAAAGACTGAAGTTCTCTTAGAACCTTCAGACCTGCATTGCCATACATGTTTTTAATTCTAGTTAAAGTTGGATTATTGTGCTTGTTTGTAATTGTCATGATATAGATATTTCTGTGTAGGTCAGAATGAGAAAGTAGCTTCTGAAGCTTCTCTTGTTCAGAAGGAAGTGCTTTGTAGCTATTTACATCACCATTGTCGCAGAACTCTCTATAGCCACCAAGGACTAAGTGTTTTACAACATCGGGTAGATCTTCTACTTTTAAATCGTCTCGCTTATAGATGAATTTATAAAGAGCTATATACCCAGCTTCATCACTAGGAAGCCCTCCCTTTATGGTAGCTTTTCCATTTTTTAGCCTGTAAAAAGAAGATTTAGATGCTTTCGTAACATCAATGTATGATTTTACAGCCTCTCCTGGCTCATATCTTGTGTTAACTGCTATTTGAAAGTCTTGAATAGTTCTTTCTAGGACTTGTGTTTTCATTTTTCTTTCTAAATTAACTGCTTCCATATAAAACCCATTTTTTTGTTTGTGCCTTACTAGGAGCAAATACTGTGCCATACACAAGACAAGTGAAAGCAGTGACTTAAAAGATTGTTGTGTGTAAAAAGTGAACAGTGGAGGTAGAATTGTCTATTGTATAAACAAGTAGGCCCTGAGTAGATCAGGGCCAATTAGACGGTTTTTTATGGTAAGTGTTATTGTATGAGTTTTTTCTCTTGAAAGCCCTTAAAGCCGAGCTCCATAAGCTCATTTAGCTCTTTTTTTCCAAGGTTTGGGAGGATTTCAGCTAGGAAATAATCCTTATCAATTTTAGATTCTCCATTTTCTAAGCGTTTGATGTTATACCCAAAGAATCTGTAGGTAGTCATATCAGAATATGTAATAGATGACATCTTTAGAAACTCTCTGAATTTTTCATCTTCTTTAAGGTATCTCACCATCGCTTTTAAAATGTCTGTATTTTTAATCTTAAGGGGTTGCAGCGAGGACGTGATGTCTTCAATGATGTCGATAATTTCCCCATCCTTTCCCTTTTCTCTGTTTAGATTGAGTGAGGCCTTGAGGAACTTATTCTTCTTTTTGGTAAGTACTTGTTCCTTCGCCTCTTGTTCTATTTTGTTATTCTTTAGTAGAGTGCCCTTTTCAACTTCTGAATTATTTTCCATTTATTTCTCCTTAAATAGTTAAAAATGTTACATTTTCCATGTGACCAAACCATTTAATATATTTGGTCTGATGAGTTTTATTACTGTAGATATATGCGTGATCAAATTTTGAATTTTGAAGTTTCTCTTGCATTCTTTTTTTAGTGTAATTTCCGTATTCTACTGCTATTACACCTTCCCCGTTACCCCCAGACAGTACATTTAGCTGCCTGTCTTCGACTTCTAGGATTACATCCATGAAGTGCTCTGTAGTACGCTGATTATTCAAGACATTAGTTTTACTTGAACCAAACTGTTGATACTCACAGATAGTTTCAAGAATTTTGACTTCTTTTTCCTTGAGTCTTTCCTTTGCATCGTTAACTGCGTCTACAACTTTCAGGTCATGAGGGAGAAGGTCTTTTCTTTTTTGCTGAGACTTAGCAATAAGTTTTTTATCTGTTAACTCCTCCAAGACACCTCTGCCGGAAGCTAAACCATCGTGTTCTATTGAGTAATACTCTAGCTGTCCTTTAATTGTAGGAAGTATGTGCTTTTTTAGAAACTTTCCTTCAAACCCTAGTTCTTTAATGAAGCTTAAAGATGAAATAGTGTCTAGCTCCTCATTTGAGATTCCCATTTTTACAATTTGCGCTCTAGTCATTTGTTTGAATCGATTAACTTCCATCAGCACGTCAGATTTTACAATTCCTCGACCTAGGATTACCTGAGGGATTCCTGCACCAATTATCCCCTGAGGGCCATACTTGAGGTTTTTATAATTCTTTAAGAGCTCAACCATGCGAGGAGATCCTGGATATATCTTGTTTCTGTATAAGTAGGACTCACTAAGGCAATATTTGTTGATTGTTTCAAGATTGCCCTGATTTAGCATTTCAATGATCTTATGAGCTTTTCGACTGTTGATAACTGGCTTAAAATCAGCTTTCTTATGTAATGTCAGGTTTGGAAACTGAGAGATTGGGCCATGGAGACCACTTCTCATTTTTGAAAACTCTACATTTTCAGGCTTGTACTGAATAGATTGGACGTATTTATTATTAATAGGTATGGCTCCACTTTCAATAAGTTCACCAAGCCTTTTCTCATCCACACTATATTCTTTCTTTGCAACATTTACAAGGTGTGAGTAAAAACTACTACCTTCTTTTACATTGTTGTACTCACCTTCAATGTATCTTTGAGCGAAAATCTCCTCCCCTTCATTCTTAAACCTAAAACCTTTCTCAAGGCTTTCTGAAAGACTATTTTTAGTAATGGGGCTTGTTTCAATAACCCCCTTTTCAATAAGGTGATTAAACCTTTCAGCACTAATATCCCAATCTTTTAAAGCATACTTCTTTAGATCCTCTACTGATGAGCCTTTATCTTTTCTAAACCTCAAGTGTTCTACATAGTTTAACTCGTCGATTGTTAAGAGCGAGGAGTTAATTTTGTCGATAGCTGATTTTGTATTGGCAACCTTTAGTGCCATAAGTTTTTCTTTATACGTAAGGCCATCAACCCCCTTAACTCTATATAGTATGAATGATCTAGCCTCTTCTGTCGAGATACCCCTGTCGATTTTTAAGTCTTCACTCAAGTTCATTACGCTTCTGATGTCATTGTTGTGAACATTGAAGCATAGTCTCCCGTCAATTGGATCAAAATTCTTTCTAGCAATCACTTGTGGGGAGTGGTCAATTTCTACGAATCTTTTAATACTCCCATAAAGTTCTTTTTTTAATGCGTCTTGGTCTTCTCTTTTAAAGTTGTGTTTAGTTATTTCTTTTTGTAGTTCAGAAAAACTATCGTAACGGCCAAAGAACTTTGAAGAAAGCTCGTTAATTAGTTTTGAATCATAATTCTTAAAATCACTATTATTTTTCTTGAAAGTGTCTTGACAGAGCCTATAGCCATAAACTGCTTTATCATTTAAATTTTTTCTCACATCTTCATTAACGCTTTCAAGAACTCTATTAAACTCTTTTTGAGTGTATGGGCCGACATACTTCTGGCTTAATAGTCCTCTTTTGTCTAGATCACGATCCGTAAACAGTTCTCTCACTCCTAGTTTCTCTGCAAAATCCCAGAAAACATCAGTTGTTGATCTCTCTATACCCTGTTCTTTTACATAAGCATCATATGAAGAAAAAACATCTTCCTTAGTTTTATTGTGCCTAAAAACAATGCCGCTTCTCTGAGCCTCTGAACCGATCTGCAAATCATTTACATTAGATAAAAAATCAACGCGATCCCTTTCTTCTTGATCAAGAAACTGTATGTATTCACCCTTCAGAACATTCAGGTCATCACTGTTCGATAAGAAAGATGGATCGTTAATATACAACTCAAGGGCCTTCGCTTTTAAAAAAGGATCTCCAAGTTCTTCTTTTCTACCTGATAATTCTAATATTTCCTCTTTTATTCTTAGCGGGATTTTCTCTTCAACGAATATTAACTTTTCATCTCTTTTCAGCCCCTCCTTTTTAATGTCCGAGAGAATTAGTGGGGCATTGCTAGAGTCAATATAATATTTTCTACTATAGTCTTTTCTTAGGCTCGTAACTCTAGGGTCTTCGCTGTAAAAAAAGTCTATGGAGTCACGTTTCTGACAACCTACAGAAACAACAATGCTCTCTCTGATTTCAGCTTTATCATTACTTAGTTTAATATTCTGAACCAAGCTTTTTTTATCAATATTAGATATGTCTTTAGTAAATAAAGTATTTCCTTTATTTACTATTTCATTTACATTTCCAACTTCTTTTTCGTACTCAAAGAAAGTCTTTATGAAACCGTTTTTTTCAAGGTACATTACCTCCGAGATAGTAACGTCATTTTTAGTTGCAAAGTTGATTATGTCAGATTTCGAAGACATCGATTTCGATTGATCCTTTAGCTTCAATAAAAACGATTCCTCTTTTTCTGTAATATATTTTATACCCGTAGTTTCTCTAGATGCTCTTAGGTATTGTATCTCTTCTTTGGATAGAGATTTCTCAAAATCTTTCCTTGTAACTAGACCCTTTGGAACCTTTTGCTCGATGATTGAATACCTGTGATTAGACAATTTAATTAGACCATCGTTCTCTAATTTATTAACTTGCCTCATTACGTCAGGGCTTGAAAACTTAAATTCCTTATATGAATCCATTCCCCTTTTAGATACATCATGCTTTAGTTTCAAGTATAGGTCATATTCCTCGTTCGTTGGCATCATTGCGATGAGGTCTTCATTTGACAACCTCTCAAGATCTTTTTCCTTTTCTAGTCGCTTTTCCCTTTTAAATCCTTCCATTGAGCTCTTGTTGACTCGTCCACTAAGAACACTACTTGCTACAGATTTGGAATTATCTTGATAAAAATTTCTATTTGAAAGAACCTTGCTTAGCTCGTTTTGCTTCGCTAATACGTTAGCATTGTGCTGACGAATGGATTTCGTTACAACTAGATTACTTTTGCGAACTTGCGAATACATATAGGCATTCCTTGTATGATGTTAAGAACGTTACCAATAATAATTCCCCATTTGGTTACGTTTCTGTACTTAGTTTTGTGACCACATTTGTATATTAATGACCATTTATCATTCTTCCATTTCCAGTAGTCAGGGATAAATGTAAGCCTTCTTGTTAATATCTCATTGTGTAGCCATATTTTCCCAATGGCGCAGTATGGTGGAAGGTCGTTTATTACATGAGTGGGGACTTTTGCCTCTGTTGTTTCCGACTCTGTGAAAGATAAAGAAAGGCTTGAGTTACCTTCGTATAGTTCTGTGATAGTCTCTAGGTTTGGGTTATTTGCCATTTCTTGCACTGTTCGAGATATCTTCTTAACATTGTGTTCTCCACACGACTCTTTAATTGATTTCTGAGACTCTTTATCACTTGTAGAAAAGTAAATCTTACTTCTGACAACTCCATCAACTTTATTCCAAACGGCGGCTTTGTCGGCTTTTGATGCAAGGGCAGATTCCGACTGTGATGTTAATGCTGTTATACCCCTAAATCCTCTTGAAAACTCAAGGTATGAAAAATCATCATTATTATTTGTAAGTGTTAAATATCTTTGCGCCTCATCCATTACTTGAATTTTTGGCCTTATCATCCTTAAGTGCTCAGGAGTGGCCAAAACATCTGCTTGCCATCTAATCTTTATAAGAGTCAGTAGCGCACCAGATAGCTTTTCACCTAGATCGATGGCCGGTAAGTTTGGAACTAGAATCTTTCCTTCATCAATAATATTACTAAAGTTGATATTTCCATCCTCTGATGACAGGCAATCTTTAGCATCAGGAGTCGTAAACTTAGAAAAGAAAGATTGAGGTGTTGATATAACAGAGGCCCTTAACTGAGGTGTTCTTTGTGTAAACTCTATTAGACCTTGCCCTGCTTCAACAACTGTCTTGATAACACGCTTAAGATATTTTTTATGATGGTCGGCCTTGGCCTCATCATCGATATGACTTGATAGATCTATATCAAGCTCTTTAGCGATCTGAAGTGACAGGTTTGTTAATATTTCACTTGAGTTATCAATGATTTTAACCATTTCAAGTATTTGCCACTTTCTTTCGTCCCAATCCTTTTTCTTTTCTTCTTCCTGGGCCTTCGCTTTTCTCAGTTTTTCATCAAGGTGAAACAATTCTTCTTGGCGACTAACTATGGCGCTAGAGTTCAGTGCCCCGTTCTTAATTAATTTATTTATTCTCTCTATATCTTTCTCTATTTCTGAAGCAGACATACTTGACTGCTCATCAAAATAGTTAATCATTTCTTGTTCAAGAATTTCCTCAACTTTCGTTACATACTCTCTTCTCTTTAACTCTTCTGGAGATATATCTAATCTTTCTTCGTCTGTTTCATTTTCGTTCCATTTCGCAAAATAATCCTCCACCTTTATAACCTGATAAGTTTTAGACTTTAAGAACGATAGTTTCTCGCTTTCTTCTTTATCTATTATGCTATATGCGAGAAGTCTTTTTCCTAACCCATTAACAACAGACTGATGTACTCCTCGACTATTTACTTCCTCTACAGAGAAACCACCGGCCAGCTCGCCAAACTCATGAGCAACGTCATAAATAGTTGTTCTACTGTGCTTCTTAGCATGAAGCAGGGTGATTACTTTTGTTAATTGAGCATCGGTTTGAGACTCCCAATATGGCTCTCCTAGCCCTTTCCCCTGATAATTGATCCATGAGTTGATAATCCATGATGAGATTACGTTAGCCTTGTCACCATCCGTCCAGATCTTTTCCTGATGGATGATATTAGTTTTATCCTTTCCCCCCATTTCAAGAATAATTAAATCATCTTCCCTTCCCGCATCTTTACAGATTTGAATAACTTTCTCAGTAAGTTCTGCTTTAGCATCATGAATAATTCCAGTTGCCTTCTTTAGTGCATTTTTCGCATTCCAGTGTATAAACTGTTTAATAAAAGGAATAATTGCAGATTGTGTCTTCCCCCCTCCCGTTGGGTTAATAAACAGTATATTCCCTCTAAGTGTTTCTTCTGGAAGAATGACCTCCTTTTCATGAACCGTTGACTCGTCTATTATGTCCTCTCTCAAGGCAGACATGAATCTAGACCCCATTCTTAAATTGAATTCGTCTTCATCGTTCAGCTTTGTATTTATTTTTTCGACATCCTTTCGCCATTCAAAATTATTGTAAATAAAATCAAGCGCGACACTTGTACCTCTTGCGATCAATCGCATTCGCCCTTCTAGCAAGAGCATAAAATATGTTATTGATAGCAATATAAAGATAGCCTGATAGTCTTGAAGGCCTGTTGAGTAAACTAGTCTTTCAAATTCCAAAACCTCTTGTGATACTTCACCGTCTTTTACTATCGGGTAAAATCTGTAATATGAAAGAGCGTCTATGTGATTTCTCATAAAATAGATTGTAAATATCAAGACGGAAAGAAGTGAGAACCTAATACGGTTTATATGTGCCTTGTGTGGTGAAATATGTTTGTAGTGACTTTCATACCACTCAAGCTTCTGGCCAAGTTTCTTCTGCTCTGGAAAGATAAAATTTTTAACTGGTTTTATAACAAGATAGTATAGGCCGAGAAAAGAAAGGATCAGTAGAATGAAGTTCCACAGTATTGCTAGAGCATTGCTAAACAATGCGAAAGTTAAAGGAAAGAACACTTTTGGGAAAACCAAGTGCATAAGCCCATAAAGAACAATAATCACAATTGCCCAAAATACAAAATCTTTTATTTCTGTTGATTGTTCGCTGTTCTTTTGACTGCCTAGCTTTGCCATTTGTCTTTCTCTCTTTCATCAATGATTCCTTCTTGATAAAAACTCTCTAGGCTTTCATCAAGGGTAGGACTAAAATAAGAAATACTTCCATTCTTATATTCATTAAAGGATATTGCAGGAATCCTAGAAGGAATGTCGGTACGACTTTCCTTTGTTTTTAGAAGCCTTTGAGCAGTAACTAGTCTTAATACAGAACTAAGATCGCTCTTTTCAATGCCAAATGTATGAAACCTGTCCACCGCTTGTATTGGATCGTTTGCGTGAACCGTTGTAACTACTAAATGACCAGTTTTTGCCGCTTCTATCACTAGCATCGCGCTCTCTCTATCTCGAACCTCTCCGACATAAATAACATCTGGATCTTCTCGTAATGAAGATCTGATTGCATCCGACCACGATAGCTTTTGTGATATGCTTTTTTGAGTAACGTTTGGAATGATTCTTTCTACCGGATTCTCTATCGAAATTATCTTTGTGTCGTAACTATTAACCTCTGAAATCATTGCCTGTAGCAGAGTTGATTTCCCAGACCCTGTAGGCCCTGTGACAACAATTAATCCATAAGACTTAGTAATAGACCTTTTCGCAATCGATACAAATTCTTCACTGTAATTCATTTCTTCTAAGTTTAGTGTTTGTTCATCATAAATGATTCTTATGACGACCTCTTCACCGTGTACTGTTGGAGACAAGGCAACTCGAAATCTGTAGTTGGTATCATTAATGTTTAATGAAAATGCTCCGTCCTGGCATATCTCAACCGTACTTTCGTCCATTTTTGATATTCTTTTAATGCTGGAAATCGTTTCAACAATATCTTCTTTTGCCATTCTTTCGTTTATAACCGCAAGGCTTCCGTCTACCCTTGCTCTGACATAGCCACCCGACATATTTCTTTCTACGTGCATATCTGAAGCTTTCATTTTTATTGCTTCTTTTAATAGGTTTCTGAAGTTAGTAGATCCATTATTTCTTTCATTGAATATAGAGTTACTATCAATAGAAGATACTGGTCTAAAAGAGTTGGTTGTTCCCTTGATAGAACTCATTATTTCACTCCTAATGTTTGACCGCTTAAGTCGCAAAGCCTTCGTAAATACTTTTGTTGAAAAAGTTTGTACGCTTCAACTCTTATTGCCTTTTGACATGAGTTGTATTTACGAACAGTTGGTTGCCCCATGACTTTTATCTCTTGAATCTGTGCAGGAGATACGCATGATATCTTTTCCCAAATTGTGTAAACTCTCTTTTTCGAGTCAAAAGGCCTTATTTTTCCTTTTTTGATTGCGTCTTGCCTAGATATTTCAATTGCCGTAGCAGTAACTCTGTCACTTGCGCCAAGCACATTTTTGTATGATAGAGAAAGAGATTGGTTTGCGACTTCTTTAGCAATAAACAATGGATCTGTTGAAGAGTCTTTCATTCTAATGTCACCATATGAGTAGAGGCCAAATGCTCTTGTGTCGAATGGATAATATGATGAAACCTTCTCATCTGCCCCTATTTCAAGACCGAAGACATCATTGGCTAGTGACTTAAACCTTAGGGCCGTATTTGCATAAGTGTAATCGTTTCTTTGGTATGTTTTCCCCGATCTCGGGTAAAGCGCGCCCCATGGTGTACATGAAACTTTTGATAAAGGATTCATGCTTGCACTTTTTCTAATGTTATTAACCATTCCCTCTGAGCTAGATAAAGGGAATGAACACCCCATTAGGGCCGATCTCATAACGGGAGTTTCTCCCTGAAGTTTTTCTAAAGGAGGAGCCACTTCTGATATTTTCCCTGAGAATTTACCAACTGCTCTTTGCACAATGTCAGCTCCGCATAAACGTATATCCATTCCTGCCTTAGCTCTTGTTAGTCCATCTGCTGAAATAAGGTCAATTGCGCCAGTATCCCATGCAAAAGGTATGTCTTCACTCGTTGCAACGGGACACGTCATAGGAACCATTGGAACTGGCCACTTTATCCCTCCTGCACTTAGACCAAGTTTTTCTCTTTCTGGGCCACAGACCGTAAAATCTTTCGCGATTTTATGAGACAAGGCAACGGGCCAGGCATGAGCCTCTAGTGTAGGCATAACTGTTGATCCTGTAATCCTCATTCTGTTCATTTTTGAAACTGAAGCATTTAGAGCTAAGAAGTTTTTACTTTCACTCGGCGCAGATGCAATTAGAGCCTCGTCTAGTTTTCCTAGTTCTATTTTGTCAGATATTTTTCTGTTTAAAGAGTATAGAGAATTGCCTTCCGTGAAAAACGATGCAGGTGATCCACCCGTTTCTGTCACATCAATCATATACTTTGGCCAATAGTATGAAATATTCATCGAATAAGTTTTTATACTTATAGGCCCATCTGTCTTTTTAGACATAAGCTTATTTTCTGTTTCAATCGTTGAGGCATGGTAATCTGTATACACATTGCAAAGATTCGGATATCTTTTAGCTGTACCTGTTAAGATTGCGAGAGCTGGCCCAACCTCTACAAAACCTTTGGCTAATCGGCTCATCTCTTCGATAAACTCTACGTAGTTTTGTTGAAGCCTACTAGGATCTAGGCAATTTAAAGCAATACTACTCATTATTTCACCGAAATCACTTTTTATTTCATCTGAATTTAAAATTTTTTCCACTCCTGTTTCAAAGTTTGCTTGTGAATAAAAATTTACCACCCCTATCATGCCTACAATTAAAAGTGCTTTTTTTGTTTTCATTGTTTGGCCCCCTTCTCAGTGCTAGAGTCATTCTTCTGTTGACCACCGCTACTTGTAGCAACATCCATCCCCTTCTTTGCTAGAGTTGCACCTATGCTTACCACTCCTGCTACTGTTCCTATCGGGCCTCCCACAGTTGCCATGGCGGCCACTTTTGAAGCACCTGCTGTTGCCATCGATGCTGATGCTGCACCAATTTTGGAAGCTCCTGCTTTTGTCGCAGATACTATTGGTGCACCTTTATCAATCGCCGAGGCAACCTTCATTGAACCGGCACTAAACTTATTGGAAGCACCTTCTTTTACTTTGTTGAGCATAGAAGACTGATCCATTACATCACTTGCAAATTTCCTAGTTTGACCAACTCCATTTTTTTGAAAGAGTTGTTTCATTGAGTTACCGATTCGACCGCCCGTCGAAGACCTGTTGAACATCATAAGTCCACCCATTGCCGGAACCCCTGCCATGATGAACATTAGAACTCGTTGTTCGAACTTTAAGTATGCAACTATACTTCTCGCCAATTCGTCTTGAATATTTTCTATTGCCGAAAATGTGAAGGTTGTCCCAACTAAACTATAGCTCTCAGCAAAACTCTGTAACTCTGGTATTGAATGCAGCATATTTGAGTATCCTAGCCTCATTATGATTAACACATATCCGCTTAAGACAACTGCAAAGTATGCCGTAGTCCAGGCCTTTACAAAGAACAGGTTCCCAGTAAGGTATGGAACATAAACAACAAAGGAAAACGATACTTGAAGGGCAAGATAGGCGATGCTAATTGCATAAGGAAAATCGAGGATCATTTCTCTGTACTGATTTTCAAGTGTGGCTCTTTCTGATTCGTGAGAAAGACCAGTCCACCTTATTGCTCCATTCCACATTCTAGAAACGAAACCAGTAACACTGTTATACCAGTTTCCTGCATCAATATATTCATTACTTACTTGCGCACTTCTTGTTGCTTCTGCTAGGTCGTTTGTATATCCTTTGATATTGTAATTCATGCATTGATGTTTTATGTTCACAAGGTTCTTCATTGCCTTGTCTGTTGGATACTCTTTCTTAAATAGTTTTAATGTACTTTTATCAATCGCATTTTTCTTGATTTTTCCATAATATTTCTTCTCTAGGTTTTCTAGTCTTCTACTTATGAATGTGTCTCTGAGATCCTTGCAGTTAATCTGAACATCTCTACCTTTGTTTGTGATCGTAAACGACTTTTCACTAAGCTTATCAAGGTCGAAAGGGGCTCCGTAGTGATCCAAAACCGTACCTGAAACTAAGTCAATTAGTGCAATGTTACGAGTTCCATCATCTATTTTTCCGTGTGGAATACATTTTTTTCTCAAGGCTTCAAGAATTGGCTTTTCCTCTTCTGGTACTTCGCAGTTCAGTGACTCGCTAACCATGTCCATCAAGTAAGTCTTGTTAGCGAATCCTTCTTTTCCACCTGTTACGAGCGGAGCAATTACTTTTTTCTCCAAAGTGTTAACAAGCATTTCTGCAATCGTTTCAAACATGGCCATCCCAAACGGTCTTCCACTTGGGGCCGGCATTATTAAGAGCGACGAAAATACTGCCGCTAGTAGGTATCCTGTTGTTCTTTTTGAAACCTCGAATGATTCACTGTCTACTTTTCCAAGCTTAGTTGCAATTGTTAGAATAATCATCATTACACTAAATTGCTTCACAAAGTGGCCGAACGGAGATGTGTACAGAGCATTAGATATCATAATAGCGACCTCGTTTCCGCTATTCTGAATCCCCTCTGTTAGTAAGTTTCCTAGTGCGATCATCTAGATTACTTTCCATCCTTTTTCATGAAATTATCAATTAATACACCATTGACTTCATTTTTTTGGGATCTTAGTGCAATATCTGCTACTCTTTGCTTTGCCTTAAATAGGTTTTCCGACATTCTTTTTTCACTAAGTAATCTCTCTCTACTTGTGTTTATGATATTAATAAGGCCCTTGCAGTTAATCTGGTACTCTCTGCTTTGCAGCCTTGGGTCAAACATACATTTATTTTCTGTTTCTGATTTAATTGCAAGAAGTGTTTCTTCTCCTTCAATGTAGCTTCTCAGGCTTGCTAGTCGCCCTACTACACCATTCGCTCTTGTACCTTTCTTTTTAAAAAAGTCCTCATCGTTTGATGTGTTCATTTTAGCAAGGGATACGATGTATTCTGCTTCAATTAAAGGTGTTATCTCGTCTTTAGTTTCCCCAATATATGAAAGCTTTTGTCCAATAAAGTAGCTATCCCCTTCAGGGTTAAAGTACTTATTGTTGATTATTCCATTAATCTTTTCGTCACCAAATCCTTTGTCTAGTAATTTTGATGCCTCATTTAAGACTATGTATAAAGCGTCCTTAGTCTCTTCTCTGCTTTTAAAAAAACTATTACTTAGGGATGCTCTAACATTATTATGCTGAGCAATTATTGTTGTTCCCTTTAAAGTTATTCCTGAGATGATCTCATATGAAAACTTTCTTACAATCTCTCCTCTGTTTACTTTTTTTCCGTCTTTCTTAGTCGTTCCGCTCGATTGAACATCTCCAAAGATAATGCTTATGAACTTTTCTAGTGTTGGCTCCTCTGTCTTGAGGATCTTGTTTTTTTCCTCGACATTGCTTAACCTTTCCTCCATTCCTGCTCTCTTTTTTAAGTCCGAGTTAACCCTGTTCTGACAAGCTGTCTTTGCTTGTGAAAAGCTCATTCCTGGCGGCCTATTTTTAATACACTGAGTAAGTGGTGAGTTCGCTAAGCCTGTAGAATCAATCAGAGATTCCATTGTCTTACAATCATCTTTGTCTAGGGTGTATTGCATATAACCCATTCTTTGATACTTATCCATGACAGCATATGCAGATGGCGAAACATTCATTAAGTATTGATCTGTAGATCCAATGAAAACGTTTGTCGCTGTGTCTTTCATTGTTGCGACAGCTTTTGCCCCGACACCTTCCCAGTGCTTCCCCGTTGCAAGCTCAGCAGGAATATAGGCCTGAATAGAACTCCAATCGTTATATCCACAAACCTGACGTGTGCTAAGCCCTATTCTGCTGTCAATTATTTTTACAGATGCCTTTGTAGGGAGAGCTACCGGTTTGGGGAAAAGCGAGTAGACCTTTTCTGCGTAAACAAGAGGACTACTTAATAGGTATAGAGATAATATTTTAGAGATCATTGCGACACTCCTGCTTCTAAAAGGCGAGTGTTTCTTCTTTTTAAAATTTGTTCGTGGAGTTTCTTTATCGCCTCTCTTGCACCGCTATCCAACTTCTCTCTCTTATAGAATGCTAAATCATTAGGAGTCGTAGTAAAGTATGCCTCTGATAGTGGTGATAAATATGAAAATGAACTGTACATTTTAACATCATTCCCATCCCTTTTATCAATTGTGAAAACTGCTGTTCTGTAAAGAGACTCTTCTTTTACGAGGCTTTCAATGTTTTGTAGCATTGCTGGATTATATGTATCTTGATAATGTGCCTTGAATGACTCAAACATATCCTTCATTTCTAAAAATTTCTTTATAGGGCAAAGTTCCCACAAAGTTCTGCCCGCTTTAGATGTCAAAAGTTCAAAACTAGGAAAGGAAATTATAAATTTAAGATTACTCTTTCTTCCTGTTTCACCACAATCAACTGCAAAACGAGCGGCTGCTCTAGCCAACCTACTGTCCTTATCATTGCTTTTTCCAATTAATACATTTGTTTCATCAATAATGAACAACTTAGGCACTGATTCATCAACCATGGCAAAGTCTCTATTGATTCTGAGAAACGCTACATAGTAACTCACAAGCATTCTCTTCTCATCACCCGACCCCATCAGGTCATATACCTCAAACTGCCTAGAACTCGCTTCGGTTATCTTTGCATCGACATTGTAAATACTTCTCAAGTTTCCAATCTTAAAGATTGAGCCAAGTGTGTTTATTGTCTGAATTCTTTCGTCTAATGACTGCTCTCCCACTTGATGATTTAGCAATTCTTCCTTCACGTGTGGCATTACTCTTACTACATCATCCCACTTAAGACAGTATTCTGAATTCCTGCTAGAAGTGTACGCAATCTTAAGGGCCGTAGATATGATTTGCATATCAAGAATATGTTCTCGATAATCTTTCGAGTAAGTCTCTATGGCTGTAATAATATTAGAAGCCATAGAGTTAATATCTTCCTCTCTTCTCTGCTTAATGTTAAAAAGCGAAAAGCCTTCTTCACTATTAAGTAGCTCTGCAACCTTAACTACTCTACCACCAGAATCCTCCGCAAGTTTCTCGTAAGATGTTCTGTAGTCAAGAACCCTGATGATCCCATTTGGGTGCTCTCTTTGAAACTCACATATTAGGTCGTTTATTGTAGTAGATTTTCCAGATCCACTTGTTGCACATACAGCAATGTGCCCAAGCCCTTGTCCTTTAAAGTGTTCCTCCAATAAGGCAACTGATCCATATCGTGACATCGTCATTCCCCCTTCTTTGTAATGTGAAGGGGCTTCGTAAATTGGTAAAATTCCTCTCATTCTAAATAAGGGTAGTCTTCTGCATCTTTCTATTTTATTATTATCGAACGAAGTACAGTTTCCATCTAGAGAAGATGCGAATTGATATTTAGGACAAGCTTGATCAGGTAAGATCTTTGCCATCATACTGTTTAAGCTATTATCTCGAATCCTTTTATGAAACTCTTCTTCAATACCGTAAGCAACAACGACTAGTGATGTATTCACAAGTGGATTGTCCGGCGATATTCTTAATTTTTCATCATCAATGTCTTTATCACTTAAATTAAAGTGTCGTATCTTCATGTCAAGCGGAGTAGAGCTTTCGAAATCTGAAAGAGTAAGCACAATATCAAAATCGAGAGTCGGGAGAGCATGAATAAAGTCTCTGAGTCCCGTCATCATTCTAACGTCGTATCCAGGATCGAGATAAAAAACAGATGACTTTACTGACACGTCTCTAGTGTCTGTGTGTAATAGTGTACCCGTCCTCTCAATCTCTGACACGTTCCCATGAAAGTAGAATCTGTTTTCGTAGAAATCGTGATTAGGTATTAATGATTCACTTGGAACAATTTTGTTTTGAACCTTTTTAAGGATAACTTCAGGAGGTATTCTTTTAAGGCTTAACTTAGACCCTGCAACAGTCATCTTAATAAGTTTTTCACACTCAACGCTGCAAGAACGACCATAATCTAGATCATCTTTCAATAGAGTCGTAAATAATTTCTTTCCTATGTCTGAAATATCTGTATTTTCATTCTGTTCTTCGCTAGTAACTCTTACAACTATTGAAAGTTGCTCATGCGCTACTCCTACGTATTTGTTAAGGTAGTTCAGTTTGTCATTGTAAAGATTTTCGAAAACATTATCATTATCTGTAGAATGAGTTTCCTGATTGTAATCTCCTCTAACAGACTTTATTAGCTGAATTACAACATCATAACCCTTTTCCTTGAAGGTATCTTGAACATCTCTAAAATGTGTAAGATATGTATCAATTTCCGAAATTAGTTGGTATGGCATCATTGGCTCGTCATAAACGCCATCAACATCAAAGGAATAAACAAGGCCCCCATCGTTCATTCTTAGAAAATTACCTTCAATTTCAGCATAGTCTGTGAAAACATTAATGTACTGTCTTTGTAGGCCTTTTTGTTTGAGAATATTTTTTACAAATTCTTTTGTCTTATTAGCGATCCTATTCATTGATCACCTCTTTTAAAATACTCTTAAGGTCTTTCTTTTTCTTTTTTCTGACGGGTACAAGATAAGTTGATTCAATTTCAATCGCATTGCCTGACCTAACCCTTGGGTATGTAGATACCTTTATATAGACATTCTCTCCGTCAATTGCATAGCTCTTTTGCTTTTCACGTGAGATTAGTTTTTTGCTTTTTTGATATTTTGACTGTTGGCCCATTAGCCTCTTGGTCGGGTGATTCCCGATAGGCATCTCAGAACAAGAAGTAAAAAAAATAAAAAATGTTAGGTATATAATATTTAATCTCATCTTCATCAATTCTCCAATAAATAAAACGGATGTCTTTGGCATAGGTCTGTTTGAACAACAGTGGTAATAAGACAATTTGATGTGATGATGATATGGGATAGAACCAATCGCATCCGTTTTCTTGATGCTAGATTACAAAAAAACAGAGTCAGTTTCATTAGCTAATTTCGTAGCTTTTTCGCAAAACCAATAGAGGTTTCGCAAAAAAGAAAGCAACCATGAGACATAACGTAAATGCTTGATAACTTGTAAATCTAGTTTCACATGATCTAAAAAAAGAACTATGCGAAACCGTGTACTTTTTACTGTCTAATAAATAGACAATGAATCAAATAACAAGTCATCCTTTGACTCTTTTTTTAGGTATTTCACTGGTACTTCTAATCCTTCTTCAAACCAAACTATAACTTCTCTCCCACCTTCAACGACAAGAGGAGGCACTAGATTCCAGTAGTAATCTCTCATCTTGTCTGCATGTTTCCCTAGACTTGCCTCAATTGCTTTACCTGCAACAAAGGCTCCCTGTGATCCTGTAATATTTGAAATTGTAACGGGGTCAACGATGCCACTCGATTGAGAAATTTCACTCGTAACCTGAGTCTGTGCTAGACCCCCTCCTATTGCTTTTGTGATTGCACTACCGGCCGCCCAAGCGCCACCTTTTTGCATATTTGTCATGTCAGTGATGGCCTTTAAGCCTATCGCCTCATCTTCTGCATCTCGAATATGACCTTTGATTTCTTCATTAAACTCTTTGCCGTCATCAGATACACAGCTTATTCGTTTCAATTCACCTTTTACTCTTTCTGTATTATACTTCGGGATTGGCTTAAAAATAATATGACAATTACTCATATCGACATATAGCTTATTTGGCCCCACAAAGGCTCCGTGTAGTCGAATATCTGCTCTGTCCTTATCCTTTTCAGAGGAAGTATCTATCTCAAGCTTAAGCATAAGTTCTCCCATAGAGCTCGCACCTGCTGAAATCAAAGCATTTTTATCAAGGTTTTCTGTTGGGATATGAGTGTTAAAAAATGTGATCGAACTATTTTGAACTGACCTTTTTTTAGGCTTTTTCGGTGCAGTTTTCGACGATCTTCTTATAGGTGCACTGGCCGTTGATGAAACAGAGTCAGTTACTTCACTTCCTTTACGCGGCAATGAAGGTTTACTTTTGTCTGAATTATCGTTTTTTGCATTATTATTAACTTCCTTAGTATTTTTTGTAGGAAGATCAGGTATAATTGGCAACCTCGTTAATTCGCTCCCTTTTTCTTCAAACTTCTTTCTTGCAGATCTTAAAAGTGATTGTAGCTCAAGTGTAGATACCCCTAGCCCCGAAACATGAGGAGTCGTTCTACTTCCCACCATTCTTTTGTCAACTCTATCATCCACAATATTTGGAGTGCTTGAAGATAGATTTGACAAGCTTTCTCCAAAAGACACAGATGCAAAGAGTGCATTATGTGAGCCAATTACAATTAACATAGAAACAAGTTTTTTATACATGGCCTTATCCTTACTTTAAGTATCCAATCAGTTCATCAATAGTAACTTTATTACTATAAGAAATTATTAGCCTAGAACCCTTTTTGCCCGTTAAAATAGTGTGGGCATACAGTACTCCAAGGTCGTCTATTTTGTTTTCATAGCTATTCAATCTCTCAGGAATGATGATTTCTGCGATATTTGTATCAAATCCATTTGTAATAACTGAAATGATTCTATAATCATGCTTTTTCCCCGTATCTTTCCTAAGCATAACTAAGGGTTTTGCTTGTAACGAGTGAACAACT
Organism: Halobacteriovorax sp. CON-3; assembly: GCF_043196995.1. Lineage (NCBI taxonomy): Bacteria > Pseudomonadati > Bdellovibrionota > Bacteriovoracia > Bacteriovoracales > Halobacteriovoraceae > Halobacteriovorax > Halobacteriovorax sp. CON-3. Next base: position 24,908 of record NZ_JBEBNA010000004.1, on the reverse strand, counting down.
GTAAAACCTGAAGGAAGTTGATTTTCAAAATATTCGCCTATCAGTAACGCATCTGAAAACGATGACGACTTTTCAGGGGTTGCTAACTTCTCAGAACTCGCACCAAACTTTTTTCCTAGTGTTACAAGCGGCGACTTTGCCCTCGCTTTAAATCTCAAAACAGCTTCAACTTTTCCTCCACCTTGAAGTGTAAACACACATCTCTCTTCACCTTCTTTGTTTTTTGGCATAACAACAAGGGATTTTGATAGATCCATGCCCTTAAGCTTATGGAGCGTGTTTGCCATCTTCAGATTGCTGCTTCCGGCCTGTGATAGTTCATATAGAGAACGAAATGTCGCATGTTTATTAGGGATACATGCTGAGTATTTCGGAATACCTGGCAAGGCCATAATTGACTCAGAAATGCTAGATACCTCGTAAACTCCTGAATACGCATAATTTGTACACATAATAAGAAATAATAAAATAATTTTTTTCATCTTCGCCTCTTTGGAATAACTCCACTTTTTGCAATCTCATACAACTCTTTTGCGTCAGATATTCGATCATTATCTCTGTCAAAAACATCAACTCTGGTTGTGATGATTGCCATCTGGCTTGGATTTGTTGTTGGGTTTACAACTTTACCCATAATGAAATAGGCAACTTCTCTTTCATCTAAAGGTCTGTTTCCGTTAACCATTAAATGTCTTCTTCCAACGATATAAGCACAGATCCTTTGGATTTTTTTACACTGTGAAATTTCAGACTTCTTAAAATCAATATCGAAGTATGACGCCATTTTTTTCTCTTTAACAAGTTCGTAAAGATTGTCACTTTCGGCATTATGTTCTAGTGAACTTATTAGCTCAGGTGAATAGTAAAGCTTCTTTAGTTCTTCGTGATTATATCTAAGATTTTGAAAATTCCAGTTTTCACTTAGGTCTACTATTCTTCTCGAAAAAGCTTCAGCAAAAGGATGTGAAATCATGTAGTCTTCATCCACGACAATAGTTCTTTGTACAGCAGGAGTGATGACCACTCTCTCTTTTCTGTTAGCGAGATGGTAAACAACAACAAGTAACCCTATCAATACAATGACAAGAACAACGATTATGAATGAATAATAACGATTGATTTTCTTTTCTAAGTATAGCAATCCTCCTTGATCCAACTTTTCCGTCATTGTGTTAATGCCTGGTCTAACTGCGTCCGTCATTATAGTTTTTCCTTCAGCCTGTTTTGTTTTCCAAACAAGAGCTTGTAGATTCTTAATCTCTCTAGTGTGTAGATTACTTTTCTATTTAAAAACACTGGAAACCCTCTTTTATCAAGAGACGATTTTCTATTTACTAAGACACCAGCACTTAAAGTTCCAAGGATCATCATTTTTGGACTAATAAACTGAAAGCAGAATCCAGTCGATATGATAATTATCCAGTTTGTCACAGTAATACCTAGTGCAGATGACTCAACTTCAAGGTTTGGTATTTTTTCAATGTGATCTTCATCGTAGACGACCATTTAACCAAATACCCATCCTCTAACATCCGTATAAACAGCTAAGCAAACGATCGCTATTGCACAGACCGCAGTAGTCTGAAATGCTTTCTTAAATAAAGACCAAATCAGGAGACCGAAAGCGCCAAGAAGCAAAACTCTGGCCGCTGACTCAGTACTGAAATTAAACCACTTTAAGCTATCTGAAATAATCGTGTTTGAGGTTCCTCCTGACGGAAGTGGAATACCGAAATTCCCCTTATTGTCAGCTTGAACATTGATTCCGCAAAGAATACAGATTAGAAACCACTTAATTTGTACAAAACTTCTATTAACAGGTAACATATTTATTTCTCCCTTATGTCTACGACATACTCTTAAGATAATTAATTCCGATCGCCATAACGACAATTCCCATGCCTCTCATTACTGCCCTCTCTTTATCACCCTTGCTTGAGATCAGATCTTTAATCGCCATATAAGAAAGGTAGGTGTACAGCGCAATAAATAAGTAGTAAGCAATTGTGCCAAATGTGCTAAACACATGGGTTGCATCTTGAGTTTTCAACTGAACAGGCTTGAACTGAAATGTTTTTTCCCATGCTGCGTTTGCAAGAAACGCTACATTTTCAAACTTAGTCAGCACTCTCAACCCCCTTAATCGCACTTACAATCTCTTCTGAGGTAACTAGACCTTCAAACTCAGATGTTCTAGGTTTTTGACCTTCCTTTCTGTAGTTGGCCACAACAATAAATGGCAGTTTCAATGCAGTTTTAAACTCACTTCCAAACCACTCAACTCTCGACTTCTTTTTTAAGAGTTGTGGATCTGGTAGCCCTTCGTACTTTTTGAAGTCTCTAGGTATCGTGTTCCCTTTGAGATATTCATTGTCCCTTGCAGGATCTACGGGTAGAGCTTGGAGAACTATAACCTTGTCTGAGAACTCTTTAAGTATCTTCGCCTGTGCCTCACAGTTTGGACAATTAGGATCGGTCATAAAGAAGATGAAAGTATTACTCTTTTCTTTACCAGAAGATTGTTTTTCTTTGCTGATTCCCGATGAGGAAGTCACAACTGAATCTTCTTTAGTTTCAAGTAAACTCTCTTTTTCTCTTTCGTTTTTATAAATAGGATGGTTCTTTGTAATTTCTCGCAAATAGGCCATCTGGTTATGTACATCTTTAATTTGCCCACTTTCAATAAGCTTTCTGTGTGCAACTTCCCCAACTCGCCTTAGTGTCTTCATTGTCTTGTCTTTTATAGACATTCTTAAATGATAGTTCATGGCCTTTTCGACGCTTTCAGGGTCTTTTAACCATTCAAGTAAACCTTCGTCTGGTACATGATTCCCTTCTCTCCAAAATCGGTCATCTTTGGGATCGAGTAAGTAGTCCTTATTGATCTTTATTAGATCAATCTGACTCTGTGCTATTTCATTAGGCTCCATTACCAATGGGCCTTGCCACATATTATTAAATTTGTCGTACATGTTTTTGTCATTCTTCGCGCTTGCTTCTCCAAGCACTACCAAGCAAAGAATATGAATTATAAAAATTTTAATGCCCATTAAATAAATCCCTTTTTCTTTGTTCTTCAAATTCTTCTGTAATAGTTGGTCTTCTGTCGCTATACCCGTCTAAAAGGGCCTTGCCGCCAAATCCAATACCGAAAAAAATGACACCATTTAGCATCTTGTTATTGAAAGGCTTTGGTGCTAATAGGAATGACGCGATACCAGTGGCCAATCCCCATGCAATACGATTATTCGTAATACGCTTTTTTAGTTTAAGGTCTGACATCTGTATTCTTTGATTATAGTCATTGTAATCATAAGCAATCGTTGGTTTGCCAATAGATGTTAGAACAATGATTAGAAAAATAGTCTGAATCGTTTTCATTCACCCTCCTAAAGTACGCTCTTTATAGAAACCGATCCTTGGAAAATTGTTTTCTCATTCACGGTCTGTAAAACATCACCTTTCATTGTTGTTTTTCTTGTGTCACAATCGCCCGCATTAACTCGTTTTCTTAGTAGTGATATGCTGCTATCGATAGATTCTACTTTTACTGTGTTTTCGTTCCTTAAGGCATGGACACCCTTTTCTAATAAAGAAGGCTCAATATTGAATCGAATATGAACCTCACTAGAGTCAGTCGCCATCTTTGCTGAGACATTTTCGAGATCAACCTCGTATCCATTAATCGTTAATTTTACCCATTTTAGATACTCACTTACGTCATTAAAGTTTGCCTCATCAAAACCAATTCTTTGATGAGTGTAGTGACAGTTCGCATGATGACATTCAAAATTTACTCTACCAACTGATCCTGGTACGCAGTATTCATAGCTAGTACGAATCTGATGATTCACAAGCTTAGCTTTTGCTCTTTTTAAATCTAGAGTAAGATTTACTGTAGATCCCAGTTTCGCGTTGAACTCAATCTTATCTGCTTTTGAAACTTCTAGATTTTTTTCAAATCCTCCACCCTTTAAGAGATCAAGATTCTCCATGTGAACAATAATGTTATCGTTGGATAACGGAAGTGTTGCCTCTAGGTTATTTTCAAAACCTAGCGCATACACCATCCCCTTACCGAGATTGTTAATGTCTGCGCTTAAAACGTCTGTTGAATCAAGAGATGTGTTATATTTATCAAATACACCTACAATTCTGTTGTCGTGTGACCTGAGCCCGAGTCTGCCATATAAGTCCTTAATTTTTCCAAGAGTTAGGCCCACATTTTTTGTAGTAAACCCCTCAGTCTTTTCTTGTGACATAACCCTAAGCGTGGCCCTCGATTCTTTAAAGCTTTTATACGTATTTACGTACCTCTTTTCTCCAAGGCTTGTTTTGTAGGTATAGTCTTTTAGTTTAATAAAGATTCCGTTGTTTAAACTGAATATATCCTCGTTTCCTTCTGTATTTAACATTATGTCACTATGTAGCAACGGCACACTAATCACACTTGAAGCTGTTCCGGCGACACTTATTTGTTTATTTTCTCTCGTTTGATCGATTAATGTAAAATCACCAAGCTCTGTAAATATGTTTTTGTTGCTGTCATATTTACCAATTGCAAATCTAATATTTTCAATTAGGAAAACTCCTTGTGGTATCTTAAACTTCACATTCCCTTTTGCTTTAAGTCTTATTCCTTCTGATTTTTTATAATCATTATTAGCAAGCTCAATCGCACCAATTTCGTTAGCTCTAAAACATCCCATCGTTTTGTCAAGGCCCGCCGGCATCGATGTCCCGCGTTCATTATTGACTTGATATGCCTCACTTAAGACTCTGTTTCTAATAACTTCCTTCTCGATTTTGGCATAGTGCTCTTTACTGCAATTAAAAGAGTAATCAAAGCTAACCCCATCACTCCATACTGGTGTGATACTTACTTCTACTCCATGAGGTTCTACTTCCAAGCTCTCCCATAGGTCTTTGTTGCCGTCATTGCTATTAGCTATACCGTCAAGATCATCATCTGAGCTAGGTTTTGTCGTCTGGCCCTGTGATGATCTTGAAGTACCCGTGTCTTCCTTTTTTGCCTCTTCTTGTCCTACGATTCCGCATGATGAAAGAATTACTAGTGCAAGAAAACACGGTAATAGCGTGTGCCACCCTCTGCCCCCAAATGCAGAAAGATTTTTGTTATTGATTTTATTGTTGCTCATTGGTTACTCCACCTTCTAGGCTATCCCATAAGCGTTTTTGATTTTCGTTAAAGTTACTCTGACTGCCTACCTCATTAAAGGACTGCGCAGGAGGTCTTCTCGGTGTATTGTCCGACCTATTCTTATAGTTCCTAGATGGATCATTTTCTTCTTTAGTTTGCTGAGAAGGGAGCCTTTTATTGTAGCTTTGTGTAACGGCATCATTTCTATCAATGATATTCGAAACTTTCTCAACAATGTCAGGGTTATATCCATAGTTAGACCCAACGATTTCAATCGATTCAACCTTTAAGGAAAGAGGATAAGCAATAAGGCCGTTAGCGTAGAATTTTTCTCTGGCCCTGAGTTTTCCTTTGATTTGTAAATCGATTCCTACTTTAATTAGTGGAATAATTGCTCTGAATCTCTGAGCAATGCTTCTAGGTACGTTGATTTGAAAAATTAAATCATGATACATTTTTCGGCCATCTGTCTTCTCCTCTTCTACCGTATGAAGATAAAACGAGTGAAAATCTGCTCCTGATGGTACTTTGATTCTTCTTACTTCAGAAACACAAACACCGTCTAAAGTTATTCTGTTCTTATACTTTGCACCCATGATTTTTCCTTTAATAGTTCAATAAACAACGCGTCTTACGATTAAAAAATTTCCCCTTCAACCAATCCGTCTAAAACTCTTTTTTTTGTTCTGATGCTGATTACATCGGCCTCTCTCATTAGGTTTCGATCTTGTGCTTCAGAGAGAGCATCCATTAACACAAGTCTTTGTTGCTCAATTGGAGTTTCGTAAACGAGTTGAGGAACCCTACCTTCGTTTATGATTCTAATAATCGATGGAAGGACATTTTCTTTGCAATTACCAAGTTCAATTTTCCCTACTGCATTTACTTCTTGTACTGCCCCCACAAAATTCTCAACAAGTAGTCTAAGTAGCGCTACCTCGACAGATAGTTCGCTCATCGCCATTACTTGTTGTCTGTTTTCAGATGTGTTTAATCCAATAAATCCCATTCCTTTCTTCAAATAATTCCCCCGTGTTTTTTTGTGTGTGTGTTTTACTGGATGAGCTAGCTCACTTTGCTAATATTGTTTTGAGAAAAGGCTCGGTGTCCTAACTCATCCGATGAACACATATTATTAAAAAAAACGGCGCGATTCATTAGCTGTTTTTGTGCGAATTTCGAATCATTAACCATGTTTCGCATTTTATGATTTTTACCTGACCAATCATTTAACTAACTGATTTCTCGTTAAATAATTTCAGATAGGCATTAAAAAAAATTATGCGAAACCATGAACTTTTTACACTGTTTACCTAATTTCAACTTGTTCACTTTGTAGAAAATAACGATCCTTCTATACTGGCAAGAGTTATTTGGCCTTCTTAGTATTATCTGTTGCGTACGCAACAGTTCGATTAAATCAGAAGCGTAAGGGAGTCTAAGGAGTATTATCTTCATATTTTCAGCTCTGAATTTATAAAGATCTGTTTTTACAGGCTTTTACTCCTAATAATTTTGTTAATATAAGTATTGAATATCAGAACCAAATGTAACTTTCTGCTTCTTGTGGTGTTGCGTACGCAACAAAGAAATGGTTTAAAGTGACTGATGTTAAATGAACAAATTAAAGGTTTTTTCAATGAGCACTACACAAACGGGAAACGAATATCCCGAAGCGATGATTAAAAAGAAAAACGAATTGCCCAGATCGTTGAATCAAGAATTTTGTAATAAGCAAGCAAAACTCGCTTTAAGCAAAGTTTTTTATAGGATATTCCCTGATAAATTATCCCTAGCGGTCGCCCAAAAAGTTACAGGTGTTAATAGGTCTAACATACATAGGGCCAAAGAAGGCAAAACTCTCTTAGGTGCAGAAGCAATATGTAAAATCATAATGAAAGCATACGGCCTCAAATTTGTCAGCGATACTCAACAATATCTAGAGTCAGATGCAGATCTAGTTACCTATATTAGCAATGAAATAGGTGAAGAGTTTTGGAACAAGAGTTATATTTCAGATAAGCTTACACCAAATCTCCTAAGTGCGATCAATGATGCCGATGCACAGATCCTTTACGCATATCTCTACACTAAAGAGTCTGCCTCATACGATCTAATTATCGGCATGTTTGGAGAAAGTAAGGCCGAAAAACTTATTCACTCTTTTGAAATAAATAACATTGTAGATAACCGTAGGGATATCGGACATATTGTTTTCAACAAATCAGCTATAAGTAACAACTTAACATTTAGAAAACAACAAATGAGTATTAGCCTAAACTCAATCAGTGAGCTTGATATAAGAAATGGACGAGGAATATATTATTACGACAACATCGTAACATCGAAAGAAATAGCAAAGGAAGGAAATGAGTTAATTTTGAGACAAGCTAAGGAACAGGCCGAGTTTGTTAGGAAAGCTGAATCCGTAGATAAATCTAAAAAAGATGAGGTTATGTCTTTTGGGATTTATAGTGTTAAGCAGAAGATCCCCCTTTTGCAAAAGGAGAATCTCCAATGAAAAAAATAGCAATCCATTTTCTTGTTGTCTTTTCCTTATGTACTTATGCTGGCCCAGGAGGTGGCGGTGGTACTGGTACGGCCCTTCCTGATGCTAAGGTTGTCTTTGGTAAACACATCTTCAATATAAAAGATATCTCAGATGTCCTCACTCAAAATCATGACATAGTTGAAGTTAGAGACTTGCTAAAAAAAGAGATCATCACTTTAAAGAATAATAAAGCAGTGCCTTGTCTAAGTTGTATTAAAAATATTCAGCTAATAGATGGAAGAATTATAAAGAAGAAATAAATAAAGGGTCATAGGACCCTTTATTTATATTACGAATAAGTATTTATTGAACATTTATATAGCCGCCAGTGCCGCCGCCCTCGCCTCCGCTGGCCCTTTTCTGATAGATTGTTGCATCTTTTATTTCCGACGCAATTTCTCTATCCTTTAAGCTACTTGAATTGTCTAGAACCCTTGCAAACGAATCTGAGAATTTTTTATCTACTGAAGAAATTTTCTGGCAAGATCTCAATTGCTTAAGGTCAAATAACCCCTTTTCATAAAGCCCTGAAGACATTCTTTTCATATTGCTTTTTAGTCTTCCTACTAAAGGAGATATAGAACTAAATGCACTATCGCTGACTCCGTATGTCTTTTTAACAAATGAGTCACTAACCTTTATAGAAGGATCAACTAATTTATAACCGCCTTCAATCTTCTTTACTTTTAAATAAAGACTACCAACTTTTATAACTGAGTTATTTTCGAGTTCTCTCAGATCTGAAAACGGAACATGAAATGAATCAAAATCAGGAGAAATGAACGAGATACCTTTGTTGTTTGTAAAGGCAACAACATCTTTGAAACAAGACAGATCACTGTACTTTGTTAGTCCTCTACTACAGGCACACCCAATGGCCTCTTCACTTCTGTCAATCGAGTCCTCTTTCTTTAGCAAAGGACTGTCCTTTACGCTTTCAAGAAAAGAATCGTTACCAAAAGCTGATAACGAAAAGAATGTAATTAGTAGAATGATTTTATTCATACTTATATTATCGGCTACTTTTCTTCAAAACCGTAGAAAAATATGTTAATCCCTAATAATACAAGTATTTAGACTTTTTATTGTTGGCCCATATCCTTGGCTCTAGAGAGTATTTATTGTGAATTACCTGAGCTGTTGATATTCTTCTTCTTGCTGCTATCTCTCAAGGTTTCATATGCCTTTTCAACGGCTTCAGACCTCTTATTAGAGCTTTTTTCTCTAATCATGGCAAGTGACCTCTGAATAGGTTTTGAATCCTTAGAGAGCTTTGAACAGGCCCTGTAATTTCTAAAAGGAAATAAGCTTACGTCTTTGCCCGATTTAGAAAAGTTTTCGATGGCCTTTACTAGTTGACCATTGTGATATTTTGAACCTTGCTTAAAAGTGCAAGGTGTTGGCTTGATTGTGTCTTCAATCTTCTTCTTTCCGTTATATCTTGCTATACTAAAGCTACCTTTTCCATTGTTCGTCACCCTGAAGGTTTCACCAAGAATAGTGAAGTAGTTTTTCTCTCGACCATTTCTTGCACTTTCAAAAGAAACAAAATAATTCTCATTATCCTTGCTGAATTGCACACCATTTTTACCATCGATTTTTGATGTGAAAGCTGAAACACCGTTATAGCAACTAAAATTCGACTTGTTTAAGACTTCCGCGCAGCCACATGATACAGAGAGCTCTTCCTCACCAGTTTGTGAGCCAAGAATGCTTTCTAGGCCATTTTCGTGGTAATCCGCTGCGTATCCCGACTTAGCTGATAGAACTATTAAAAGCGTTAATATTACTTTATTCATAGTTTAGTTCCTTTTGTTATTATAAAAATTCAAGATGTATTTGTAAGGTATGGCCATGGTGCTCGTTTTCATATTCACATACTTGTCTTTCTGTCTTCTTGACCATCTCTGTGAAAGCATACCGACAATGTTTCCATAGCTATTTATTACTGGGCTACCACTAAAACCGGCCAAGGGATCGCTCTTAATCCTACCTCTTTTATCATATACGAGTTTTTGCTCAGGATACTCCACTAGTTCCAAAAGATTTGTCATATCGTTGTAGCCTGTACTTGCGTAATTCCCTCTTAGATTTTCTTTTGGATTATTATGATAACGAAGAAGCCTATACTCGACACATAAAAAGTCACCACTATAGTTATTCCCGTAGGTGAAGTACCTCAAGTGAGAATTCGACTCTCTATCTGGATCGATATGAAGTCCTATTTTTTCCTCTTTACCGTCTTGAATTGGAATATAGTTTTTCACATTCTTTACCCCTCTTACTTTTAAGAGGCATATATCTAGATTGTTTTCAGAATTATCACACGCAACAATATCAATATTACGAAACAATTCGCCTTCCGAATCCCTAAGGTTTAGTGCCCATTTATCATTACTTTTCTTGTTTCTTTTTTCGAATTCATGGAATACATGTTTAACAGTCAGAACATAACCATCTTTTGATGTGAAAAATGCAGTTGCTACCTCAACGACTTTATCATTCTTTATTAATTCAAGCTTAAGTATGGATTTCTTTCTAACTTCTTTCACATGGTCAAGACGTTTAAATCCTACAATGCTTTGAGCAATCACCTGATTGCTAACAACAAAAAGCATGAGTAATTTAAATAATAAGAATAGAGATTGCATATTAAGCTTAACGGCTAAAGAGGCTACGAACTAAAGACTTTTGTTCCCCCTCCTGCACCACCGCCGCCTTCTCCTCCATCAGTAAACTGAGCACCGCTACCGCCCTCGCCACCTAGCTTGAGGCCTCCGCTTCCATCTCCTCCATTTAAACTAATTTCATTATTCATAAACTCCCCTTTGTTTCTATTGTTCTTCTAGTATTTGTAATAAATCGTTTAATATTTTTGCATTAGCAACAAGATTGGCCCTTTCCGCCTGTGAAACTACAACTCTTGTTTCGATTTGTTTTACGGATTCATTAAACATATCAATAGATTCATCAATTCTTTCCCTTAGTGCTATTTTCTCTTTTCTTGTTTTTTTATCTTTTGGATCTTTAGATCTTGCAAGCTTCTTCGCCTCTTGTACAAGCTCTTTTCTCTTTGATAATTGAAACTCATATTGTTTCCTGATCTTCTCTCTATTACCTTCTACTGAAGAAATACCTAAGGCCTTCTTGATTTCTTCGGACGGTTGAAAGTCATAAGTATGAACAAAAGTTCTCTTAGTTCCTTCTGCTGTCTCAAAAACCTCTAGTGTTTGAATTTTCTTTGCAAATACACCTTTTGATTCAAGAATGGCACCTTTTCCGTATTTAAACTCTTTATCGCTAATCAGTACCGGTAAATAATCTTTTGCAAATTCTAAATCTTTGATCACTGGTGGTACGGCCTCGCCTTCCCCAAGGCTTGCTGGCCCTCTTCCTGCCGTTGCACCGGCACTGGCCCCTGTGCCGCCACCACCTGCACCTTCGCCTCCACCAAAGCTAGTCCCTGCTAGTCCACTACTGCCTTTTACCGATGCTTCTCCTTTGCCATCACCTGAGCTTCCTGGAGCATCTACTGGTTTGTAAGAAGTGTTCGAAACTCCTTCTAGATCATCGCCTCTTGAATTTGTCGAGGCCGTTGATTGCCTTATTGCACCAGATGATTGCCCAGAAGCACCTCTCATTGAAGATGAATTTCTTGATGATGAATTATTCCCCCCCCAAGCTTGTCTAGATTGACCGTTTGAATTACTGTAACCTCTTCCCGTGGTCGCTCCTCTAGGGCTCTGTTCATTGCCTGATGAAGTAGAGTTTTTAATTCCACTTAACTGATCCTTTAGGGCCTGAATTTCGGCTCGTCTTGCACTGATCTCATCTGAAACACCACTAGTTCTTGAAGTATTATTTGGAGTAGAAAACGGATTCTTTTTATCTTTCCTCGAAGAGCTTGTTAAAGATCTCTGGTCTTTCACGATCTCTCTTGACTCGCCTAATGATGATACTGGCTGTGAGGTTAGTGAGTTATCTGCTTTACTTCCAATTAAATCATTATCATAGGCATTCGGGATAATTGAGGGAGTACTGCGATCATCACCGTTACCCCTATTACCTTTCTTGCTGCTTGAAGGTGCTTCCTGATTAGCACTAGGCGGGATATTAACAGTGGCCATATCTTCACGCGGAGACGTGTTTATAGGAAGAGGGATCTTTTCTGTAGAGATGTCATCATTTGAAATGTCAATGTATGTCTCTTGTGGGTCAATCTTAATTTTCTTAGACTGATAGTCTAGCAATGATTCATTAAGTCCCATATTATTATCAAGGTTTTTTATAAGGCGACCTATATCATCTGGTGTTCCAGAGATTAAAACATCTGAAGACTTTGCCTCTGTCTCACTTGATGAAGAATAAAGAGCTTTTATTACTTGAGGGTCTAATTTTTCTTGCTCTCTCATTCTCGCAATAGAACCACTTATCATTAATAAGCCTCTGGCTCTATCGAGATTCTCTTGTCCGAGTTTTGAATCATCTGGGAAATCCTCCCTTATTCGTGCATAGAGTTGATCCATTTTTACATCAAAGCCATATGTGGCAAGCTCCCCCCCCGTTGTGATCTGCTTATGCGCATTGTTTATCATATAACAAGTTTTGTCGAGACTCGTTCCTTTCTCAACCGTAGAGCACCCTATTGAATCTCTCATTTCAGCAAGCTTGTCTCCAATTGATTTAATTCCGTTCTTAGAATTTTGTTCAAAAAAACTTTCTAATGTTGGTTTACAACCGGACGGATCTTCACATGACTTTTCATTTTCCGCTTTACAGAACGCTTCATTAAAATCTTTCGGAACCGACATTAGGCCCTCTTCCCCTGTGTTCGGCATAAAGCCTGACACAGTATCAAAGTATTTTAATTCTTCAATCAAACTTGCATTTACTTTCTTGTCACTATATCTGTATTTGACTTCCGTTTCATTTGTTGCAAGACTCAGTGTTTCACCTAATCCACCCAGGCTCCCTGCTCCCAATGTGGGATTGCTGTTTTCAATAATCTTTTTGTTGCAACCACTCGGGGCTCTTGCAATTTTTAATAAATAAGAATCGGGATATCCACTTGTTACAAAGACTTCAGGCCTTTCAGCCTCAAATGGACAAGCTAGTTGGGTAAATACTTCTGGATTTGAAATAGCTTCGCATTTCTTTACTGTTTCCTTGATTATATCCTCAATCACGGGCTTACTTCTTAGTGCGCTCTTTAAATATTTTGCCTTGATCGCCTTGTACCCACCCTCGATTGCTCTTTTCGTGATTTCTCTTATCTTTTGTGATTCCCCACGTGTTTTTTCACAATCTATACTAGATTTACTACAGGCATTTTTCATCTTAGCATAGTATTTAATAGCGCCCTCAAGAGACATATTTGACCAACCTCCCGCTGTCTCATGAAGAACAGGATCTTCAACAATTTTTCTTAGGTGATCAGACTTAAGAGCATTTTTTACAACTCTCTTAAGATCTTCTTCGTTAATTCTTCCGTCATCACTGTGAAGAGTTTTCGCAAGTGAAAGAGATTCTTTATCGAGAACAGAACTTAGATAAGCCTCAGGGTCTGACACGATATCCTTCAGAATATCAAGGGATTTAATCATAGGTCGGACACTTTTTTTTACATATTTATCATTATGTAAAAAACGAGTGAACATAGACTGATTAACAAGTCTGGAATTTCTGTCGACCTCTTTCTGTTTATAGGGACTTAATTCTTTTCCAAACCCCATTCTTTGAGCGATCCCCTTACCGACGCTTTTTAAGTGTAAGTCATCAGTTAGCATCGGAATCGCAGAGGTTATGCTCGAATCAAGCGTGAGATCGAGGAAGGCCTTATAAGGAATGCAAGAATTTGGATCTTTATTATTTGCACCAATGAAACTTGCTAATACATCCTCACCCACCAGTGCCTCAATGGGCGCATCACCTAATTCACTCATACATTTTTTCAAAGATGTGTTTTCGCCATAATCAAAGCTTCGAATGCTTTTATTCATTTCAGATAGTGAGCAAGAACTGTAAATTGCTTTTAGGTGGGTAGGCTCAATAAATCCTTGCGCTTCCAAAGCGTTAATTGTTAAGAAGTCTTGAGCAAGTTGTTCATATTGCTTTGATATAAGTTTTCTATTGAAATCCTGAAAACTCTTTTTTTCTTTTTCTATGTCTTTCTTAATTGAATTGAACCAGAAATCATCTAGTCCGTCCTGAGGCAAGCAGTCGCAGTCTGTCTTATTCCCTGTACTTATACCACCGGAATACATTGAAAATTTTGATCGTTTGCCAAACCTCTCCCTCTCCCCTAGTTTGCCACGTCTTCGCTTTGTTTTATCTGTCGGATTTCTGTTTTTCAAGTACTCTAGAATTGAGTTATCCTTGTCGCCCTCTACACTGTATCTTGGTGCAGTATAGAGAAAACGAGCAGAAGGTGGCATACTTATTTTCTCCGGCTCAAATCCTAGTTCCTTGAGTTTTTCATCCTCTACACATCCCAAAAACCTTTCTGATTCCATGAACCTCTTAGGGTTTCTCACGTGTTTTTCTAACACATCTTCTGTACCATAGTTGCATTGGTGTGGCGCATCTGCATCGGCTGAAGCAGAGATAAAAATAACCGACAATGTAAGCAGGAGAAAAATTGATCTCATAGATTAATTATCGGCTATTACCGTGTAATTAGTTAATTTTTTATGTTTTTTTACGCAATATCAATACTTTCCTTGATAGTACCTCTCTAGATAGTCGCCAAAGAAAGTTTGCACAAGCTCTGGACACATCTCAAAATAGCCCTTCTCATACAAAGAATCATGGATAAAATCTAAAACTTTCATGTTCATTCCATACACAAGTGCATGACTCCTCCATTTGGAAGTGAGTGTGCTATTATTCAGTTCGGCGCAGGTAAAGGTGTTATTTTTCTTAATATAATCAAAGGCAGTTTCGAAGATTAGCTTATCGTTGCTTCTGACTTGAGTGATTTCTTCGTATGGAAAGATGTACGAATCCAGAAATTTGTAAAGCTGATCGCTTTCTCCATTCTTTCTCCAGTATAAAGTAGAAGAAAATGGTTCTGCGTTAGTCTCTTCTATCATAAATTTATACACCTCTGCATCAGGCATCCCGATTTCTCTTTTGATTCCATCAGTGCCTGTCCATCTTAAGCGATCTCCCCAGATTGAAAAGTTTGATTGATCACCTTTTCCATACTTGTCACTATACAGGTTTCTCATGTCAACTAACTTGACTACGTCTTTTAAAATCGGGAAATTTAAAGCTATCGTGTGATTATTGGCCTTCGGAAAAGCTGTACCAATTTCATGCACCTCGTAGGGATCAAGCCTTCTTCCATAAGCAAGATTGCGAATAACATTAAATGCGAAACTTTGATCAGACTCGATTCTTTCAAGTACTTCTTTCGATTTAAAAAATTTTCTAATTACGTCCCAGAAGCCATATTCATAAGCAAAACCAATGCCTAATTTAGCGTCATCATAGAAGCCAAAAGGGTCGTTCTTGATATAATTATACAATCTTTCTTCGTGGGCTTTTGCTGAAACACAGAAGTTTTTAATATAGTCCACGTGCCTCTGAATACCGAGGTCTACTTTTGAGTAGGACTTCGCAACAAGCTCAACGTCAACATCGTTACAGTTCTTATGAACCGCCAAAGGAATCGTTTGCTCACCATACGTTGTTAAACCAGACATCCCTTGAAGGTGTAAATACTTCCATGGGGCTTTTTGCCAGTTCTTGTCACCGACTTTAACTGTTTTTGCAGGACCGAAAAATGCAAACGCTGAAATACTAATTAAAAGTGCTGTTAAGAATTTCATTTTAAATAACCTCATATACTGTTCTCAAGTTTTTTTATATAGTATTAAATGACTAATATCTATTACATTGTACATATTTCAACAAGTGAAAAAACATAGACACTTTCTAAGCTTCAAATAAAAAAGTCCCTGTCTTGCAGGGGCCAAAGATATAATAAAATAGTAAATTATTCCTAGATCGATAAAGACTCTCTAATGATCGATGTGACTCTGTCTCTCATTGCTGTTTCATCAAAAGCGACCTTTCTAAGGTATTTTTCAACACCTTTTTCTGCAAGACTAGCAAGAAGCATTGGATCAACATCTCTTCCGCCTTGAAGTACTTGGACTACAGACTCATCTCTGCCTAGGGCGAGATTATGAACTGAAGGCTCATGAAGCCCATTGTAGATAGCATCCTTAGTAAACCCTTTTGCTCTTAATTCTGCTGTAACAAGAACAAATACTCCAATTCTCTTACCTGTTTTCTTTTTGGCCATAGATAGAAGATCTTCTTTCATGTTTTTTTGAATCGAAGACTCGCAGACTCCAATTAATCGAGCAATTTCTTTCTTTGTTAGATCAAGAGCACTGCAAAGATAGTCAACAAGCTCTCTAATTTGAATGTTTCCGTTATCTGTAATCATAGTTAATTCCTCTTTCATTGCTTTCTTCAGCATAATATAGATAAAAAACAATAAATCAATTACCTGTATAAAATTTACCATTTCTAGTCGGTTTAAAACGGAAAAAACTTAATTTTTCCATTTTTCAATTGCTTAAATAGTAATCTATTTCATTTTTTACCATTTTGCAATGAGAAATATGCCACTTTTTTGTGTTTTTACTTGATTCACATGGTCAATTATGATAAATTTATTTAAGTTACAAAATGAACATCTAACAAAAAGGAACAGTCAGTAATGGAAGTAAAATATTCACAAAAAATGCAGGATGCAATCAAGCACCTTACTGACAATCCCAGTAAAGAAAACACTCAAATCTTTAAGGCCCTAGAGGCAGCAATTCAAAAAGTACAAAGCAATCCCATTCACAGAGATTTTGCTAAATATGAAATGAATGAATACAAGGCCGTTGATGTTCTTTCTCAAATAAGGGCCTTCTTTAAGATATACAACCATGAGCAAGTCCTCTTTTTTGTATGGATTAATATTGACCCTAAATTCATACATACCAATAGCAATGGTGCTGACAAGTGCCCATGTTACAATGAATTCAAAAGACAACTAGCAAATGATGAAGTTGAGCAATATGTAACCAAAAAAGAAGTAGAGACTTCTTTTAAATTTCATGGTGCTCTAAGAAGAGATGAGTCCATATTCTGCTCTCTTGATGACAAAACAAGTTTTTCAAGTGCATCTCTAAACCTATCAATAAATGAGAACAGTCAATATAAAATTGAACACATACAAGAAAGTCAATATTACAGCACATCACTCCCTGCTCTCATAGAAGAAGTTTGCAAAAAGGCCGATAAAGAAACCATCAAACTCTACTGTGACATTGACCTGAGAAGGGACAATCGTTTTATAGAGTCTGTCTCTTCTACCCTTGAAAAAAATGGGTTTGAGATACAACTAGAAGACTCTACCTTAAAAGAATACTTAAGACACCCTAACAAGACCAAGTGACAAGCTGAAGAAACTTGTCACTCCTGGGCCAAAACGTTTTTGAGAAAAAGAAATACCTTCGGGGATTCCTGGGCCAGCTTCCATGTTCATGTTAAACGAAAATCAAGACCTTTCTATCATTATTCGCTTTCATATCTTTTAGCTTCTGTTGAATATCGTAAAAACTGATTCACTCTAAACGTACTACCTGCTCTAGCTTCCTAGTGATACGACCCTTTCAATTTTAAATAATTTTTTTAGTCTATTATCTAATCTCGTTGAATCGATACTCTTGTTCAACCTCGGCACGAGATCCCCGTTATCTGTCAATAGACAGTAACCTAGAATACTGGTCTTAAATCTAACCCCTCTTTTATGATTAGGATTGAAACCAGACACATCCAAAACCAAGTTAAACTCAGCGCGAATGTAACCATGTTCATTACCCTCTCTTGACTCGAAAATCACCATATTGGCTTCCTCGTCAAGCTCTGCGGCTGTGTAAGTCACACTATTTTTTGCTTCATGATCAATGTCATAGCTTACCGTTTCCACATTAGGAAATAATAAATCATCTAATCTATTAAGCTCTAGCTTATCGTATTCGTATGAAAACCCGAACATAACAGTCACCACTTCTTTGCTCATTTTATCGATGTCCTGATGTGAAACAGACTTAGAGCCTAGTTTATTGCAGCTCTTACGTAGTTCACTTGGGCCAGACCGTTCAAATTTTGAAAAGTACAGACGATCAAAAAGGAAGTTCTTATAATGAATTGTCGCTTTTGAGCAATCATCATTAAACGAAACTCTTGTAAAATCCTCTTCGTCTAAAATTTCTCTCATTCTCTCGCAATTACTTTCAGCATGAACAGCAGAGCACGAGATCGCGGTAACTATAAACACAGTCTTTATAATTAATAAGATAATATTCATTCTCTTTTCCTTTGCTAATTTCTACACTAAAGCAACTTTAGAGAATTATATAAGTTTTTCAAGTGCCCACTTGAGGGCCAGTTTCGTAAATATCTAGTATTTTCGCATAACCGTTAACTAGCATCCACCTATCTTCAAGTGACCAATAATGCGAATAAAAATTTCAGAATGTTATTTTAAAATCCTATATGAAAACATATAATTCTTACTGTTCATAAAATGCGCAATAAAATGACTATTGTAAAATGTACACAATTCTTGACCATAAAACTTTGTAATATAGAATTTAAATATGAAAGATCTAACAATATCTCAATTCAGAATACTAGCTGATCGAATCGACATCGATGTAATTGAAAACTTTATTCGTGCTGAATACAGGCTCTTTTATAAAGGGGAATTAAAGCACATGACTGCTGAGTGGCAAGACTACTTAAGCTACAATCACTTACCTCCTGACAAATTACTTCGATTTCCAGAGGAGGAATTACGAGAATTATTTTTCACTACTCTTCTTCAAGAATTCAAAAGCCCTTTTCCAAATAGCACTAAATGGAAAAGTATTCCCATTAACCTAAAGAGTATTACAGATGAAGTTATAAACTCCTGCTTAAATAATGATAGTGGAGACATGGGCGGTGGATCAAAGCTTGGCATCGATGGTGGTGGCTTCAGCGGTGGCGACATGGGTGGAGGCATCAGACACTCTTCTTAATAGAGATTAAATGTTATTCCACTATGAAAAACAAGCAAATTTGCGACATTTTAAAAGATTTACGCGTAATCAAGTTCGACAAAAAACTGTCAAAAGAACGTGTAGCTGAAGCTTGTGAAGTTAATCCTTCCACATATATGAGATGGGAGAAAGGCGACTCCACAATTCCTTTTGAAGCTGTCTTAAAACTCTCTATTTTCTAAGATATATCTCTGGACTATTTTGCTGTCGCGCAAGGAAGAAAGGTCAGTAGTAAC
The DNA here is from genome assembly GCF_043196995.1 of Halobacteriovorax sp. CON-3. Taxonomy (NCBI): domain Bacteria; kingdom Pseudomonadati; phylum Bdellovibrionota; class Bacteriovoracia; order Bacteriovoracales; family Halobacteriovoraceae; genus Halobacteriovorax; species Halobacteriovorax sp. CON-3. The sequence continues at coordinate 5,846 of NZ_JBEBNA010000004.1, read as the reverse complement.
AAGAAAAATGACAAGAGTTTAAGCATAAGAGAACTGATTTCTTTAAACCTTAAGCGACTAAGGTTAGAACGTAGACTCACACAGACCAAAATCGCACAAAATATCGGCATAAGCAATGTTGCGTACGGGCAATACGAGTCTAAGAAAAGAGAGCCATCTGCTGATATGCGAGAGAAAATTTCTGAAGCTTTAAACATAGATGAGCTTGATTTAATTAGAAGACCAAGCAATGAAATCAAAAGCAGTGATGATCTTTCAAAATTTCGCGATTTAAGAAAGGCATTCTTCCTATTTCAGTCTGCATTAGGATCATTCGACCCCTCTTTAACAGATGGAAATATACAAATATCCCTTCAGATATTCTTGAAAAACTAGAAGGTGCAGATGAAGATCTTTTAGCTTCAGTTAGGCAACTCATTTCTTCAGCTCACTAAATCTAAAACTTTGAATTTATCGGAAAGCAACTTTTCCCTCTCTTCATTGTCGCCTATTGCAAAACAAGTATTCATAAAGACCTGCTTAAGCAATAACAGTGGTGATATGGTCGACGGTTTCTTGATACCTAGTTAATATAGTCATCTAAGCTAAGCTATAATTTACTTAGAGGCTTTATACGTAGTCAATGAAATTATTGCTAATTGACACTCTGATGGCGCTGAAAGAGAACCTCCCCCCTTTCTTTTTCCGAAAACCTCTTCGCAAGACTTTTCTTTTCAGTATTTTTGAACAATCGACATCAGCTCTAAACAGCTTTTTTCATATTCATCTATCCTTCTTGTAACCCAGTACAATACTTTTCTAAAAATTGTTATTATCTAAGTTGTAATAAAACTCCTGAAAAGTGGCCATACAGTTAACCACAACAGCCTTCTCTCCAATGTGAGCAAAATCTTCTTTTGTTAAAATGGCAACGACGGGAGCTTTCTTTGCTACACCTTCATTCTTACTGCAATATCGCTTAGCAATATTCACTCTTTCACTATCATTTGCTTTGACAATTTCATAATTAGCAATACGAGTATGCAACTTCATCCATTGTTCTTTAGGCATATTTCCAAAGATGTAATTTTCAGTTTCACGTAAAGTGCTTGAGGGATACAATTTAAAGAGATCTACTAAAATTTGCTCCTCTTCTTTAATAACATTTTCCATCTCAAGAATGGATTCAAACAATTCCCTTTTTCTTTTATACTCAGATAAACCTTCCGTCCTAACCAGTTCTTCGATAAAGCCATAGGACTCCAGCTCATTCATCGCCGCCTCAGTTTTCTCAACTCCTGTATCAAGGTAGTGATTGAGCTTACTGAAAAACATTAAAGCAAAAAATAATAAAATCACGACTCCGAGCAAATTAATCGCCACATTTGGCTTTTTTATTTTATCTTTTAATTTCTCTAGCATTAAATTCATAAACACTCCTTTTTTAATGCGTCCCTAAGCGGCCACTAAACGAGAATAGCAGATTATCAACTTTCAAGACATCATGAATCAAGGGCAGGGTTTCGGAAGTGAATATCTGTTTCATAAAACACGGATCATCCTATCGAACGATTCACAAGACACTAATTAAACGATCAATATTTTCACAATACTGATAAAAATACTCATGCGAAACCATGTACTTTTTACTGTCCAGGAACTATACACAAACAACTATTTCAACCACTCCCTGATGAAAATAAATTACTACGAAATATTGTGAAGCGATCTTAAAAACTATTCCTCATATTTCAAAAAGCAAGGGCCACTTTAGCTCATTACGACTACACCATGTAAAAATGACAACTCGGAGCAAACAAAAGGAATTTAGATGTAAAACAAAAACAGATAAAACAACGATAGATCAAAAAAGGAAATAAACATGAAATCTAAGATTGTACTTCTCATTGCTATAATTACATTCACACACAATATTTTCGCACAAGAAACGTCTGCAATTAGATACGTCAATAAACGAATCGATAAAGCATCATGCAATGATGACCTTTCCATTAAAGAAAATTATGATAAATGCTTAAGCACACTCTATTGGCTAGAGGAGGTCATTAACGAGAATGCTAGATTTAGACACATATTCACTCAAGAGGTTCAAGAGCTTATCTATGATCGTATAGAGGAAGTTGAAAATATAGGAAGGATTAACGGGTATAAATAAATATCAACACCCCTTCTTCCCTAATCTTTGAATTTATTTTGAATTTAAACATAAATAGACAAGCTAATTCCACTTGTCTTCATACTTGTTTGACTTACCGATATTACAATCCTCACAAAGAACTTGAAGGTTATCAATGTCATCCCTCAAATTCCAGTTTTTCGATATAGGCTTTATATGATCTACATGAAGAATCACACCATCACACCTACCTCTTCCGCACAAAGAACAAACTCCCCCATCACGTCTCAAAACCTTATAACGCACACCCTTCCACGTATTGCTATTGAAGAAAATTCTCTTCTCATAGCCTGAAGGACAATAGTTTTCAACAGCAATCCTCTTTCTTTTTTTTACTCTTTTTTTATTCCCATTAAACCGAGAATCCCCAAGATGTTCTCCACTATACTTTTTCGGGAGAGATCTTTTCATACAATAATGCTTAACAAGATAAAGAAACTTAGACCTTTTGCTTTTGCTCTTGAGGACTTCTTTATCTCCCTCATAAAGATTAAGAACCTCTCTTACAGCCTCGTTTAGAATATCTATATTCTCGATATACTTACGCTTTCTTAACACAGTATAGAAAAAGGCCGGATTATCTCTTATCATTTCGTGAAGCAAGCTATAATTTTCCTTAAAGAAACACTCAGCCAAAGAAGAATAAGCAAGAACACTCTTTTCCTTTTCTTGATTCATCACATAGAGATTGCAGCGAGAGGCTACACTCGCCACTATACTAGCTTTATCATCATATTTCACTAAAGCTTTAGATAGGTTTTTTGCTATCACAGATAATGGAATATTCTTTGCCTTTAGTTTTGCTATAGTCTTATTTGACAAATGGTTACTAAGAAACAACTCTTCCAAAACTTAATCTCCATTTTTAAATTAGAAATACCATAGAAGCATACAGTATAGGCCTTTTCATAATCAAATACAGCTTTCTTGTTTTTAAGTTTTTCAAAGCCAGCGTAACTTATAACCTTGCCTTTGGCATTTTGCTAACCATGTCTAAAAACAATTTTCGCTACCAATTTTCTCGTAAGATAGTCTCCTTGATTTAACCTTATCGCACTCTGATAAGTTTTTGATCGGTTTTACTTATCAAAAAATCTCAATTCGCATAATTATTAAACGCTTACAGACTTGAAGGATTCATAAAAATGTTCACTAAAGCTGTAAGCGTTAATTTTAGTAAATACTCAGGGCATCTTTGACTGGGCAAAGGGTCACGATAGTGATTAGGTAACAAAACAGTAAGCTTTTTAAGAAATAGATTTGAAAAGGATTTATTTTATATACCCAGACCTTTTCCAAAGAGAGAATCATCAACAGAACTTTGTATCATTTCCCTTAATCTTCTTACTTATTTTTATAAATTCTTATGAATACTCGACCTGCCCTTTTTCGATGATTCGGCCAAGATTCCTGTTTCCCTCCTTAATCTTAAACAATCTTTAACATCAAGTTCAAACGGGGCGCACGATCTATTTACAACATAAAAACCTATATATTGATTTCTTTAAAGCTTAACCAATTATTAAAAAAAGCATTGTTCTTATTGTTTATTGTTTAATAAGAATCAGCGTAACAACTGATTCAGTATCTATTAAAATTTAATTTTCTAAGACTCACGCTTTTAAACTTTAAAAGATTACACTTCAACTGTTTAAACTTCACTTGTTTGCACTTCATTATAATGTAGTTCATTAATGTGTATGGCAGATGAATTAAAAAAATATTTAACATATGAATAAAAGTACTTGGAAAGTCGAAAAAAGTACTTTACGATTAATAGTATAAATATGCACAAAACTGTCAGGGAGTGACGATGATTAACGCAAGTGAAGTTGCAAGAAACTGTAACGTATCCTTAAATACTATCAAAAGCGACTTAGATATCCTTTTTGGTATGGAAAACATCAAGCGAACAAAACCTAAAACCGGTAAAATCCTTCTCACCTCAGAACAAGCACGTAAAGTATACGACAAAAGAAACTGTCGATTTCTTCAGAGAATTGTTACGTTTGGAAATCAAAAAGGTGGAGTAGGTAAATCTCTTTTAACGACAAACACCGCTATAAAAAAAGCTAAAGAAGGTGCTAGAGTTCTTATTATAGACCTAGACCCAGAATCTTGTGCATCAAACTTCCTTTTAAATATTGATGAATTAAGTAAAGATTACAAAACTATGCTTGAGGTATTTAGAGATAATCTTGTCTTTAAAGATGCTATCAAGAAAACAAAGTATGCGAATCTAGATATTGTGCCATGCAAGAGTGCTGCGAGACGCGTTGATAAATTTGTTCAAAATGAAAACCTTAGTACGCTAATGAGCAAGAAAATGATTGGGCTAGAAGAGTATGACCTAATCTTTTTCGAGATCCCCCCTACTTTCTCTACTCTCATTGAGAGTGCATATATAACATCCGATCTAGTTGTTATGCCTTGTTTTCCAGATTCTTGGTCTATAGAGTCATCTTTCCTTACCAATGAAGATATTTTAGAATCTGCTGAGAAATGGAATATTGATCCACCAGAAATAAGAATCATTCTTAACAAGTTTAATGATAAAAGAAATGCTTCTCAAGAAGCATGGAAAGTTTTGACAAATGAATTCGGTGAAAAGGTCTTACCATTCACCATTAAGGATACTGCGGAACTCCAAAACTCAATCAACGATGGAAAGTCAATCTTCGACAAAGGAGTTAGGGCCTCAAAACTTCTAAAAGAAAGCTTCTCTGACTTAGCAAACACTGTTTGTCCTATTGTGCAAACTGAAACAACAAGGACGATTCAGTAGTGAGAGAGTTAAACAGACAGACACACAGGCAAAAAAGCTCAGAAAACGGCCAGAGAAATGAACTCATTGCAGCAAAAGCAGAGATAGACAATCTTGAAAACATTATTGCTGAACTAAAGTCTTCTCTTACTCTACTACAAAGTAGCAAAGACAAGGAAATTCTAAGGCTAGAAAATGAGAACACTACGTTAAAAGAAAGCGTCTCAGCACTAGAAGACAAACTAGAAGACAAGATCTCTACAATTAACAAACTACAAAAAGAAGTTAATAGCACAGACATTCCTAGTACAGCCCTTGCTGTAATACAAAACAAGGAATTAACTTCCAAAGATGTTAAAAAGCTTTTTACAGGTTTAATGGCAGAGAGCAAGGAACAGAAAAGTGATACCGTCATACTAAGCAGAATGGATATGGTTGTTAAGTACGATGTTAATCAATCAAAAGTAAGTTCATCTCTAAAGGCGCTAGCAAATCATAACTTCATAGAAATCATAAAAGACGGACACTCGAACTCAAAGACAAAGTACAAAATTTTAAATAAGCTACCTATTTAAGATGTAGGCCAATTTTCTATGTCTTGGCCTACATCTCCCTACTTCCACCTCTTGACGTAAGACCACAACCAATCCTGAATTATTCACTTAGTCCTCATCTCAAGAAATATATAGAATGCACACAGTTCTATATCGATCCTTCCCTGGTCTACTGTCGTTCGTGTCGTCAGACCAACAGTGCAAAACTTAAAAAGAAAAATGTAGTGCATAAAAATGTAGTGCAAAAAAATGTAGTGCATAAAAATGTAGTGCATAAAAATGTAGTGCAAAAAAATGTAGTGCAAAAAAATGTAGTGCAAAAAAATGTAGTGCAAAAAAATGTAGTGCAAAA
>NZ_JBEBNA010000003.1:0-264903 GCF_043196995.1 Halobacteriovorax sp. CON-3 | reverse complement strand
AAGCCGCAGCCGCAGGTGAACCCAAATTTAAATCAGGTGCCAAAGCCGCAACCGCAGGTGAACCCAAATTTAAATCAGGTGCCAAAGCCTCAACCGCAGGTAAACCAGAATTTAAATCAAGTACCGAAGCCGCAGCCGCAGGTGAACCCAAATTTAAATCAGGTGCCAAAGCCGCAACCGCAGGTGAACCCAAATTTAAATCAAGTACCGAAGCCGCAGCCGCAGGTGAATCCTAATTTAAATCAAGTACCGAAGCCGCAACCGCAGGTAAACCCAAATTTAAATCAAGTACCGAAGCCGCAACCACCGATAATTAACCCTGGGGGGCAGCAGCTGCCGTCTCATGTAAATCCTCCTGGGCTACAGAAGCCGAAGCCTCCTCAGAATACGGGAGGGGTGCATTTACCATCAAAGCCTAATCAGGTAACACCAAGTATTCCTTCTCAGGTAGGTATTGGAAGTACTCAGAGTCCTCTAAAAAATCGAATCAATAAGGTGAAACTTATTTATCGTCATAAAGATAATTCAATCCTCAATGAGGAAGAGGTTAATAAGCTCAAAGATCAAGGGATTATTCTCGATAATGGAGCTTTAACTCAAAAAGGATTTTCGCTTGGAATTAAAATACAGAGGCTTGCTGAACCAAGAATTAGAGAATTTCCAATTAATAGTGACATTAATAATAATGATCAAAAGAATGATGTTGGCCCTCAGATTAGCGCTAAGAATGAGAAATGGTGGGATTGGCGTCCTCTTGCAACAGCTTGTTTGTTGGCCGTCTTGTTAACTCTGAACTTAACTGATGATTCAAAAAAGTCAGACGAATAATATTAAAATTTAAGGAAATCAATATAGATGAAAACTAGTTTTGTTAGTAAGTTTTTAATTATTATACTTGTTACTTTATCTGCTTATTCTTCTAATATTCAAGAAGTAATAGAGTTAATAAAGAGTCGAAATTATCAAGAAGCAGAAAGCAAGCTTGATCAGTTACCAAAGGACGCCCATTACTATACTTACCAAGGCTTATTAAAAGAGCTCGCGAATGACTTCAGTCACGCAGAAAAAGCATACGAAAGGGCCATTTCAACACTAAAGACTAATTACGATAGAGAGTGGGTGTTTGAGCATTTGATTAGAGTTCAGTACTTACAAAATAATCTTAACTCTGCCCTAAAGACATGTGATGCTGGATTAGAAGAGTTTCCAACGTCAAAAGAACTTAATAATTTAAAATTATATGTGAAAAACCTTAAAAGTATTGAATATGAAAAACAATTCAGTAAGGTAAATAAAGAGTATGAAAATAGTCATTATATGGCCGTAATCGAAGGTACTAATAAATTAAATGAGAAAGATTTCAATTTAAGACTTTTACGATTTTACTCGTTTGTTAATTTAAATAGAAACGATGAAGCAAAAAAAGAGATCACTAAACTAAAGAAATACTTCGAGTACCACCCAAGTGTCATTCAAGCAGAAGTTGACTTTTATGTAAAGGTTGATGACTTGAACAAATTGCGTAGACTATCAACGAAAGTTGCGGGAACAAATGTCGATAGCTTTTCCATTCATTATCAGTTGGGATATTTATATCTAAAAAAAGGTAAGAATAAAGAAGCGAGACAAGAGCTTGAAAAAGCAATTCAAATAGATCACAAAAGACATGAAGCATATGAGTTATTAGGTTATTTAGATGCAGTCGATGAGGATTATAACGAAGCTATTGAACGTTATAAAAGGGCGATCTCTTTATATACAAATGATGTGAATACTTTTCTTTCTCTCGACCAAATATACGGTAAGACAAATCAAATTGATGAAAGAATTGCAGTCTTAGAACGTGTAAGTGATCTTTTTCCAAATAATACGAATGTAAATATTCGATTAGGTTTTTATTACGAACTTCAAAATGAATTAGAAACCTCGAAAAAATATTATGAAAAAGCTCTGAAGTCAGCCCCTGAAAGTAATATCTCAAAAGAGGCGATTGAGAGAATCAATAGGAAGAGGAAGTCTATTGTCTATGCTGAGTATCGATACGAACATTTAAATACAAGGCTTTTTTCTCCAACTTCTTATATTGATAGCACTTTCAAGATAAATCGCTACTCGATAGCTAATCAAATTAATTTTAAGGATTACTTTAAGTTTGGACTTCTTTACCAAAAGGCCATTGGTTCAGGTGATAGCTCTAGTAATTATGATGTTCAAAATTCTGGATATGCGGGATATTTAAATTATCAAAGAAGTCGTTACTATTTAAGTTTTGTCTTAGGCCAAACTTTTCTTGAGGAAGGTTATGATCAATCGAACGATGATAATTATGTTGTTGGTAGTTTAGTTGGGAGTTACCGTGCTGATAATGGTCAATTAACTTTCTTAGTAACATCTGACATAAAAACCACTGAAGACACTTTAAATCTAAATGTAGAGAAATCAAAATTGTACAATCTTCAGTATCTTTTTGGTGTCAATGAGCGTTTATCTCTACTTACTCGTGCTGCCTTTCTAAAGGCGGAGTCGTACGAATATATGTATTATACTTTAGCTTCTGTTTATAAGCTGGAGAACTTAAAAGGCCTTAGTTTTAGAGCAATTTATGATTTTATTGATGACACCTTACTTGATCTTGGGGGAAATCAGTACTCATTAGGGATATTGTGGAATAAATCTTTGAGTGATCGTTTAAATTTTAACTTTAATAGCTCTATTTCTTATCTTGATAGGGGAGATATTGCATACTTTAGTAATGAGCTTGTAACAACGTATCAACTTGAAAAGAATATCAATCCAATCCTTACGCTTTCTTATGAAGACTTTTTAAATGATGAAGATGAATCTGAAGTTTCTTTGAGACTTGGAATAATAATAAGTTATTAATTAAATAAAAAAGGCCTCAAGAAGAGGCCTTTAATATTTGATAGCGATTATGCTTTTGATGCTAAGTAGTCATCGTAGCTGACGTACTTATCTTCAATTACCTTACCATTGTTGTGGTCAAGGTCAATAATACGGTTTGCTACCGTTTGAATGAACTCATGGTCATGAGAAGTAAAGATTAGGTTACCTTTAAATCTTGTGAAACCTTCGTTCACTGACGTGATACTTTCAAGGTCAAGGTGATCAGTAGGTCCATCAACAAGAAGAACGTTTGCACCTGAAAGCATAAGCTTTGACATCATACAACGAACTTTCTCTCCCCCAGAAAGAACATTTGTCTTCTTAAGAGCTTCCTCTCCTGAGAAAAGCATCTTACCTAAGAAGCCACGAATAAATGTTTCGTCCTTGTCTTCTGAGTATTGTCTTAGCCAGTTCACAAGATCGTTCTTACCATCCATGAAGTAGCTAGAGTTATCTTTAGGAAAGTATGATTTAGTGATTGTCACACCCCATTCAACAGTTCCTGAATCAGGTTCCATTTCGCCCATAAGGATTTTCATAAGTGTCGACTTGGCAACATCGTTCTCACCAAGAAGAACAATCTTATCGTCTTTATTAATCATGAATGTAACATTATCTAAAAGCTTAACGCCGTCGATTGTCTTAGTGATTCCATCAACACGTAGAATTTCTTTTCCTGCTTCACGCTTAGGATCGAATTGTACAAATGGGTACTTTCTCGTTGATTTTGGAAGGTCATTAAGCTCAAGCTTTTCAAGTTGTTTCTGTCTTGAAGTTGCTTGAGATGATTTTGAAGCATTGGCAGAGAATCGTTGAATGAAGGCCTTAAGTTCTTTGGCCTTATCTTCTGCTTTCTTATTTTGGTCTGCACGAAGCTTTTGAGCAAGCTCTGAAGATTTTCTCCAGAAGTCATAGTTACCTGCATAAGTTGTGATCTTACCAAAGTCGATATCTGCAATATGTGTACATACTTTATTTAAGAAGTGACGGTCGTGGGATACAACGATAACAGTCTTTTCATAATTTAGTAGGAAGTTCTCTAGCCACTGAATCGCCTTGATATCAAGGTTGTTTGTCGGCTCATCCAGAAGAAGAATATCAGGTGAACCAAAAAGTGCTTGAGCAAGAAGAACCTTAACTTTCTCTGGTCCCGTAAGCTCTTTCATATATTTGTAATGATACTCAGTTCCAATTCCAAGACCTGAAAGAAGAATTCCTGCTTCTGACTCAGCTTCGTAACCATTCATTTCAGCAAATTCACTTTCAAGCTCTGCTGCTTTCATCCCATCTTCATCATTGAAATCTTCTTTCATGTAGATGGCATCTTTTTCTTTCATGATTGAGTAAAGCTTCTCATTACCCATAAGAACAGCTTGTAGAACTTGTTCTTCTTCGTATGCAAAGTGATCCTGCTTAAGAATAGAAAGTCTTTCACCTGGAGCGATATTAATTGTTCCTGTATTAGGTTCAACTTCACCCGAAAGAACTTTGATGAATGTTGACTTACCAGCACCGTTGGCACCAATTAAACCGTAGCAATTACCTGGCGTAAATTTGATATTAACGTCTTCAAATAGCTTCTTGCCACCAAAGCTTAAACTGACATTGGAAGTGGAAATCATAAATTATCCTTCTTATTTAAATTATCAATGAATTAACGGCTTCACCTTAAACTATTTAATGCGATTAGTCCATGGATTTACTGAACTGTTAAATGAATATTATTTTTGCTTTATCCCTTCTATTTTTACTAGAAGTTGCCATGGCCGAACAGTATGATACTGATATTACAAGGAGCTAGAAATGAAATTCTGGGCCACACTTCTAACAATAATGTTCTTTTTATTTAAGACTGTGGAAGTTTATGGGTATCAATCAAAATATCAAATTAGCGAAAATGCTAAGATCATTAAAGACGGACATATTGGAACTCTACTTAATCATAGTGAAATAAATATGGAATGAAACGATTCATTATTAAACTGCAATTTAAGCATTCTTGTCTTCATCTGGACTCGCAAACATCTATAATAAAAATAAATATGCAGCAAGGTGGTTTCTATGAGCAAAGAATATCAAATCATTTATATCAGCGAAAAAACAGGTGACTTCAAGCCAGAAAAGGACTTGGATAAGATTGTCTCTTCATCGTTTAGAAATAATAACGCTAGAGATGTAACAGGTGTTTTAATGTACAATAGTGGTTTCTTCTTTCAAGTTATTGAAGGTAAGAAAGATGATGTTATCTACACATATAATAAAATTATTTTGGATCCTCGCCATCAAAACGTGAATTTATTGACGGATCGTGAGATCGAAAATCGCAGCTTCGAAAATTGGCCTCTGGCCTTGGTTAAACTCAACGATATGGACTTAGATGTCATTGACCATGTGATAGCATGGAATGATTTAATCAATGATTCTCGTCGAAAAGAACCAATCTCACAGGAGAAAGTTGACCGCTTAATCGAAGCATTACGCTACAAAATTGATATGGATACGATATCATCAAAAGCAGCTTAGACTTTTCTCTAACTTGTTGGCGTGATAATATTTTATCATGTCAAATCAAGTTATCGTTGCCATTGTTGGAGGAGGCCCTGCCGGCCTCTTCTGTGCTTATGAATTATTAAATTCTGGAATACAAGGAATTGAGGTTCACCTTTATGAACAAACAGGTGGCGTTGGGAAGAAATTCTTAGTTGCAGGAAATAGTGGACTCAATCTTACTCATAGTGAAGAGCTAGATAAGTTTGCTAAAAGATATTTTAAAGATGAAGAACGTTTTACATCTTTATTAGAAGACTTTAGTGCAAGTGATCTTGTTTCATGGGCCAACTCGCTTGGCACCGAAACATTTGTCGGAACGAGTGGGAGAGTTTTTCCAAAGAAAATGAAGGCCGCAGATATCTTACACCAATGGATGAATACACTAAAGTCACATGAAAACTTTCATCTGCATCTAAAGCATTCCCTTACAAATATAACTGCCGATGGTGATCTCATTTTTAAGCATGATCACAGTAATAAGGCCCAAAGAGCAGACTACTATATACTTGCAATGGGTGGCGGAAGTTGGACTAAGACTGGAAGTGATGGGCTATGGATGGATTATATTGAGGCCCTAGGTGTAACAACAGCTCCATTAAGGGCCATGAACTGTGGGTTTGAAATTGATTGGTCAAAGCACTTTCAAGAAAAAGTTGATCGTGGTTTTGTGAAGAATATTGTTGTCTTTAATGAAACCCAAAGTGCTAGAGGGGAGATCATGTTAACTCCCTATGGTATTGAAGGCGGCGCTGTTTACGCCATCTCAAATGGCCTTCGAGATGAATTAGAAAAAGCTCAAAGCGCTTATCTTCATATCGACTTTAAGCCAGACTTAAGACTAGAAGAGGTCATAGAAAAGCTTTCAAAAAGAAGTAAGGACTCTCTAACTAATCGACTAAGAAAGCAATTAGGCCTTGATAAGATTGCTACTTCTTTACTTTATGAGGTTCTCGATCGCGCAAAGGCCCAAGAAAATGTTGAGTACTTGGCCATGACGATTAAGGATTGTCCGATTGAAGTAAAGAGAACGAGACCCATTGAAGAGGCCATTTCAACTTCTGGTGGTGTCTGCTTTGAAACTTTAAATGATGATCTATCTGCTATTAAAAATAATCAGTATTACTTTGTTGGAGAGATGCTAGACTTTGAAGCACCGACAGGTGGTTATCTCTTACAGGGCTGTTTTTCAACTGCATATAGGGCCGTAAAATCAATAAAGAAAAAAGAAGGTATCGATGTTTAAGCTACACGACGTTTTAAAAAAAGACTTAATTGAAATAGATGATATGAAGCTCTCAAAAGTTATGCTCTTACCAGATACGGAAAATCCGTGGGCCGTTATTATTCCTAAGCGTGAGGGGATTCGTGAAATACATGAGCTCTCTTGGGAAGATCAGGTGACTTTGTTAGAGGAAATTAATGAGGTCAGCCGCTTTCTTACAGATAAGTATGGCCCTCAAAAATTAAATATTGGGGCGCTTGGTAACATGGTTCCGCAACTTCACGTCCATATAATCTGTCGATATGAAAATGATCGTTCTTGGCCTGGTGCAATATGGGGAACGAAGGCAAATAAAGAAACCCATAAAATCAGCGACTTAGAAGCTACGTTTAAAGCGCACTTTGAAGCGTCGCGTTTATCTAAGTGACAAGGATCAGCAAAATAAATTTTTTTTCCTTTTTTCTTAGGAATTATGGGAACACTGAGGTAAAATCTTTTTAACGAAAAAAATTTTTTACGAGGTTAATTAAATGAGTACAGGTAAAGTTAAATTCTACAATTCAGCGAAAGGTTTTGGATTTATCACAAAAGATGATGGTGGAGATCTTTTCTTCCACATTTCATCAGTTCAAGGTGGAGAGCCAAATGACGGTGATAGCGTAGAATACGAATTAGGTGAAGGTCCTAAAGGTCCATGTGCCGTAAATGTAAAAGTAGTTCAAGGTTAATTTTTAATTATATAAATTGAGTACTTAAAAAAGAAGGCCCACATTGTGGGCCTTTCTTATTGTTATTGATTTAATTTGATTCCGCTATCTGAGATTGTAATTTTCTTGTCTTTATAGAGCATTCCAATCGTTCTTTTAAACGTCTTCTTGCTCATATTTAGAAAGTTCTTAATGTCTTCTGGAGAACTCTTATCATTTAAAAAAGAAGAGCCACCATTTCTTTCTAAGAAGTCGATAATAATATCTTTTGAATCCACTAGGTTTTTAACACCTTGTTCTTGTAAAGCGACGTCAACAAGTCCATCCTCACGAAGCTTTTTTACAAATGCTTTGAAGTACTTTCCACAAGAGACACGCTGAAAGATTTCATTCTTATAAATCATTCCAATGAACTTCTTATTTATGATAACTCTAAAGCCTAGCTCACTTTCTTGAGCGATAAAAACATCAACTTCGTCGCCAATGTTAATATCAAAGTCTGAGGACTCGATATATTTACCAAGTTTTGTTGTTCCGAAGATACGTCCTGTTCCATCCTCTTTACAGATACGAACGATATGAGACTCGAATTTTCTCACTTTGATCTTCTGCTCATTTCCTGGAACGAGAAGGTCTTTAGATGTACCCCAGTCAAAGAAGGCACCAAATTCTTGAATTTCAATTGCATCGAGTAGGGCATATTCACCAACAACGGCAACTGGAAGTTCTGTCGTTGCCACGAGTTCCCCTTGTGTATCAGGATAGACAAAGGCCTTAACTTTTGAGCCTACATCAACTTTTAATGGCGCAAAATTCTCCGGCAGAAAAACTTCCTGCGTATTTTCTTCATCGATTAGTGTGTAACCGTTATGAAGTTTTTTTCGGACCTTTAGTATATTGTTTTTTCCCACGTGGAGCATTTGGTTTTGCCTTTGGTTTTGTATTTTTATTAAATGTTTTTTTCGCTTCAGGTGTACTTGCTGCTTTGGCCGCACGTTCTTCACGAGTTCCACGGTTCTTAATGATTAGGCCATTTAAGAACTTTCTAAGAACTTGATCTCCACATTCTTTATAATTTGGATGATCATCTTTGCGAAATAATGCTGATAGCTCAGTCTTTGTCATTTCAAAATCAACGAGTTTTAAGATCTCGATAATTTCAAAATCTTTTAGAGAAAGGGCGATGCGAAGTTTCTTTAGAATATCGTTATTCGTCATTATTTCTTTCCTAGGTGATCAAATAACTCATTTAATCCACGACGGCGACGAGCTTTCTTCTTTTCAATAATGATCTCTTGAGCTTCTTCTTTTTCCACCTTAGCTTTTGTTTCTTGCTTGCGCTTCTTCTGCTCTTCGAAATTATCTTTGGCAATAGAGACTTTAACAGTTCTACCATCAAGCATCGAACCATCAAGGCCATCGACTGCCTTTTGTGCCATTTGATCATTTTGCATTTTGATAAAAGCGATACCCTTGCTCTTTTGAGTTCCTGGGATTGTCAGAAGGTTCACATCTTGAACGCGACCATAGCGCGAAAAGATACCTTTTAATTGCTCAGAAGTGATCTTGTAATTGAGATTACCAATGTAAACAGTTTTCATTTCTTACCTTAATTTATAGTGTTAATGGGCCAACTTAGCACTAAATGCTTAAGAAATGGGAAAAAATGCCAGAATCAGGTAATTTATTTGCGCTATTTTAGAAGGAATCCCAGATAAATTGGGCGACCTCTCCTAAATGGTGTTCTTTTTTATGGCCTAAGCAAAATGTGACGGGAACTTTTGATTCAAGATGCTTTAAATGGATGAGCTGGCCTTTCTTTAGCTCCTTTTCAATTAGAGAGCAGGGAAGTCTTCCCCAACCAAATCCATTGAGAATAATCTCTTTCTTTGAAGCCGTGTCAGTAACCCTCCACTTTAGAGACTCTTCAATAACGCCAATACTTGTGGAGTCATCTGGAATAGTACTTCGTTGAATTATCTGTGGAAATTGGGCAAGGCTTTTAAAGTTTTGTTGCTTCTTTGGAAGATCAAGAAATGGATGGTCCTTGGCCACCACAAGATACATATCAACTTTACCGACAACTTTATAATCAAAGTTCTTTATACTTGAGAGATCTTCAAAGATGGCCAAGTCGACCCTGTCGTTTAGAAGCATTTTTTCGCCACTAAGTACTTCTCTTTCAAGAATGATTTCTGTGGAAGGGTAGCGGGCCATGGCCTTTTTGATAATTGGGTATAATCTGTCGAGGCCATATATACCTGAGACTGAAATCGATAATCTCGTTTCAACATTTGAAGAAATTTGCTGAGTTTTATGAATCAGGTCATCGTATTGTTTTGTAAGCTTGGATGCTTCGATTAGAAACTCTTGGCCCTTTGCAGTAATGGTTGGCCTATATGATGAACGATCAACAAGCTCAAAGCCGACTTGCTCTTCGAGATTGTTAATTGAGTAAATTACCGCTGACTTTGCCTTTGAAAGCTCGGAGGCGGCCTTTGTAAAGCTACCTGCATTCTCTAAGGCCTGAAGACATTTAATCTGTTCAATTGTTATCCACATCATGATCGAATTATAGCACAAGATGTCACTAATAATGATCTTTATTTTCCTCTGTATTTTGTTAAGATATTTTAAAAATTATTTCATAATTCAAACGGAGGAATATTATGAGTAAATTTATGGTTATGGCCCTTGCGGTATTTACTGTATTTGCAACTAACGCTGAGAAAATTGATACTTCTAAATCAACTGTTTTCTGGCAAGGTACTAAGGTAACAGGTCGTCACTTCGGTACAGTTAAAATTAAATCAGGTGATGTAAAGCTTGAAAAAGGTCAACTTGTATCAGGGAAAGTTGTTGTTGATATGAACTCTTTTACTGCAACAGACCTTCAAGGTGAGTGGTTAGATAAATTAAACGGACACCTTAAAAATGAAGACTTCTTTCATGTATCAAAGTACCCAACGGCAACACTTGATATCAAAAAAGTTGAAGGTTTCACAGTAACTGCTGATCTTACAATCTTAGGAAAGACAAAAGAAGTTAAGTTTCTAGCGGCACAAAAAGGGAAGAACTTTGTTGGTTCACTAGAGTTTAATCGTACAGATTTTGGCCTTAAGTATGGATCTGCTTCATTCTTTAAGAGCCTTGGTGACAAAGCGATTGATGATAAAGTTAGTTTAGCATTTGATGTTGTTGTAAAGTAAATTAAACTTTCTTAGACTCCAATAAAAAAGGCCGCTTCATGCGGCCTTTTGTTTTTATGTTAATTTCTTATCTAAGTATCTTTGAGTAACAACTGCTCCAATTATATCACCTTCAACGTTTACGGCCGTTCTAAAAGTATCCAGAGGCCTTTCAATTACCAGAAGAATACCAATTGCTTCCAGTGGAATTCCCGCGGCGAGAAGAACCATCTGCATCCCTGACATTGATCCTGATGGCATCCCTGGTGCCCCAACTGATGAGAGCATGGCCATAAAGAAGATTGAGAACATGGCAACTCCAGATAGCTCGACTCCATAAAGGTTAGCTAAGAAGATGGCTGCAATCCCTTCAAAGAGGGCCGTTCCATCCATATTCATTGTGGCCCCTAGTGGAAAAACAAATCCACTAACACCTTTTGAAACACCTAGCTCTTCTTCACAAGTCTGCATTGTTACAGGAAGAGTCGCAGAACTTGAGGCCGTCGAAAGGGCCAGAAGTAATGGCCTTGCGGTCTTCTTAAATAATTTAACTGGGTTTAGTCCACCAAAGAACCATGCAATTGATGGGAGAACAAGAAGTCCGTGAACCATTGTTGCCCCAAAAACTAAGAGGGCAAATGAGAGGAGCTCTGAAAAAATATCTCCTGATACCTTGACCTTAAAATCAAAGACGATGGCAAAAATACCTATTGGACTCAGGTTAATGATCCAGTGAAGGACCCGATTAATGACGATATTGAGATCCTTAACAATTTGATAAAGGGGACTCGAGGTATGATGAACAATAAGTAAAGATAGTCCTAGAAGTAGTGCCGCAGTTACAATACCAAGGATATTATTATTTGCGAGGGCATGAAATGGATTAACAAGTGCAGTTGTAAAAACATTCTTAATAACAAGTGGAATTGAGTTAGAGCCTTCAGCAATAAACTTTGCTGGCTTTTGCTGCTGGATTGAATCTTTTGTCTTTATCGTTACTCCAGAGTCTTTCCATGGGTGAATGAAGAAGACTGCTGTTAGTCCAATAATGATTGCGATGATTGTCGTTGAGATATAGTAAGTAATTGTCACCATTCCCATGGACTTAAGTTTTGTGATTTCACCAATACTGATAATCCCACCAATCAGTGAGAAGAAAATCATTGGTGCAATCATCATCTTAAGAGAGCTGATGAAAACATCTTTAATCATGACAATGATTTGATAAATATCTGGTGGGTTTTTTGACGTTGCCCAAAGTGGATCACCAAAGATTGATCCTAAAATATATCCAAGTACACCTGCGACGAGTACCCAGAAGCTTAAGTTTTTGACTACTTTACTCATTTATTATCCTTTCTGAAAGTACATGAATGTTTATTTTAATCCTTATTTAGAATTTAAAAAAGGTTTATAATGCTTCTTATGAAAGAAAGATGCCCATGGTTAAAGTTATCCAATAAACAATATGTTGATTATCACGATAAAGAGTGGGGAAGACCTGTTCATGACGATCGTACTCTCTTTGAATTCCTCATTTTAGAGGGGGCTCAGGCGGGGCTGAGCTGGGAAACCGTTCTTAATAAAAGAGATCATTATCGTAAGGTTTTCTATAATTTTGATGTGAAGAAAGTCTCTAAGATCACTCCTGCCAAGATTGAAAAGCTCTTATTAGATCCGGGGATTATTAGAAATCGCCTAAAAGTTGAGTCAACGGTATCGAATGCAAAATTCTTCATTGAAGTACAAAAAGAGTTTGGAAGCTTTGATAAGTATATTTGGTCATTCACTAATGGAAAAACAATCTATAATACCTTTTCAAGTCTTAAAGATTATCCATCAAAGACTGAGCTTAGTGATAAAATTTCAAAAGATTTAAAGAAGAGGGGATTTCGCTTTGTGGGAAGCACGATCATCTACGCTTTCTTACAGGCCTGCGGGATTGTTCAGGATCATAGTCAGAATTGTTATTTACACGCAAAGAAGCTAAGAAAGCTAAAAAGCTAATAAATACTTCCTCTAATATGGCCTTGTCCCATAAGATCGTTAAGGCCAATAATATTGACCATCGTGCGTTGTAGCTTAGGCCCTAGCTTAGATTTTCTAAGACTTTCAACGAGTAATGTGGCCTTCTCTTTTGTTAATGCATTAGAGCGTACTACATCTAGGATATGATAGATCTTCTTTGCTAATTTTAAGTTCTCTAACTGCTTGAGCTTTTTCTTCTCTCTTTGAGAAAGGCGATTCGTTTGTCCATTATGGGAATCTTCGTAGACATAGTTACTTCTTTCAAATTGTCTTCTACTTGCTTCATCAATCCAAATTAGAGAATTTGTATAATCAAAGGCAAGAGCAATGGATTCCCATAGATCAAAGTCTTGTGCACGCATTAGCTTTGAAATCGCCTTTGTCGAAAACATTAATGATGAGTAAATTTGAACCTTGCCGTATTTCTTCTTTCTATCAAAGTCGATTCTCATACCATTCTCGAGGTATCTCTCATAAAGAAACTCGGCCTCTTTGTTTAGCTCTTTTCCTGTGGCGATCTCATCGATGTAAGAGTAACCAATCTCCATACTGAAGCTTGAAATAGCATCCTCGTTTGTTGGAATAATTGCCTTCACTTCAAAACTACGCTTTTCTGTTCCAGAGAAGCCCTTGTGGTCTGTAATTTTCTTATGCTCAACGATATCGTAGTTGTACGCATCTCCATTATTAAATGTTGTCGTGTACTTTCCATCTTCTTTTATATAGCGTGCGCCAGACTTCCAAAGTAGAAGATTTAGTCCCCAATTGAATTCACTATTTTTGACATCACCCTCTTTTTGAATATAGAGATCAACGCTCTTACTTCTAGCTTCTTCAAGCTCTTGAAGTTTTGAAAAGTCCTGATTAAGAAAACCGAGGTAGGCATCAAGACCTTCTTGAGTACTAAGATCTACTCTGTAGACAATTTCGTTAATCTTACGTTCTCTCTTCTTATAGTTAAAAACAATAGGAGAGTAGCCAGCAGACCCATTGATACCAATTGAAATTGGAAGATCAATAACCTCATCTAAGAAAACACTTAGCCCCGAGCCTAGACCTTTTGATCTTTCTTTTAAATTCTTAATGGTGATCAATGCAATATCATGGGCGGCCTTCTCAATTGTTATATCAAGAGACTTCATGACCTTAAATTTTGCCTTAGGGCCAAAGCGATCTAAAACAGGAATTACGACGTCAAGAAAATCTAGCCAGATTAAATTCATACGTGTTGCAAATCCGCTCATAAGAACAGTGTTAATTTGCTCACCATCTTTTAATTGATTAAGCTTCTCTCTTGTCAGTGGAAGCTCGTTAACTTTCATATGATTGAGGTTTATGGCCTGCTCATAAGAGTTAACTGTCGTTACCTTTGAAAACTTTCTCTCTTCAATAGGTGCGCCTTGGACAACTGGAAGAATTGTTTTAAAAAGAAAGTTTGCTCCAATATAGGCCATCTGCTCTAGAACCGGAGCATTTAATGTAATCGAGTCCACCACAAGAAATTGTCCGTTGATCGTAGGATAGATACTTCTTTGGGCCTTAGGTCCTGTCCATCCTTTTTGATATATTGTCCCAAAGTACTGAAGCTTAAGTTGAGTCTCTATCCATTCTTCATTATCTTGAAGCGCTTCGAGATTACTCCATCTCTTATCGACAAGATGCTCGATTTCTCTTAAAACCGCGTGATTTTCCTCGACGACAAAATCAAATGCCCAGGTACTAGTGCTAGTACCTAGAGCAATGATTATTGTGAATATAAGAGTGAAAATCGCTTTCAGTTTTCTTTCCTCGTTGCTATTTATTCTTTAGATGCTGGTGAAAATACTAATTTATAGTAGTCAATTGGCCAGGCCTTAAGATCCTTTTGTCCATCTACTTTGTATGTTACCGCACCACCGTTTAGGTCACCAGTTACAGGCGTAAATGTTACTGGGCCGTCTTGTTTTTTATCAAATAATTTATACATTAACTTACCGGAAACCCATCCAATTAGCGCTCCTAGAGTCACATCTGAAAACCAGTGAGCATTCTTATAAACTCGTGCAAAACTTGTCAGGGCCGCTAGAGAGTAAGCTGCAATAGGGACAATCTTAGTGTCTTTAAATTCTGTGGCAAAAACTGTCATAACTGACCAAGCACCTGCAGAGTGTCCCGAAGAAAATGACGTATTATTTCGACCAAAATTTACACCATCAAAGTGGTATGGCCCTTTTCCTTCACGAGGTCTAGCACGAGAACTTAGCGACTTAAGAAGTTGCGTTGCCAATTGCCCAATGAGTACGGCACCAACACTTCTAACTGCTGCACGCTTAAATTGGTCATTTTTAAAAACGAGACCAATGGCCATAGAAGCTCCCACTAGTGGAACAAGTCCTGCTGCTTCACCGTAATTATTTGTAAAGTCAGTAATCGTCGTTAGTGTGTCATTCTTATTGTCTTGAACGAAGTCCATCATTGGTTGGTCAAATGCCATCATGACTCCAACAACTCCTAGAGTTCTTAACATCAGTGATTTCTCTGAGTCAGAAAATTCGATAGGCATAAAGATTGAACGATCACGGCCTTTCTTATTCTTAATAAGCTCTTTTAAATCAGCGTCACTAAGAAGAGATTTCTTAATCTCACTTGCTTGTTGAACTTCCTGATTTAACTGGTCCTCGTCGGCCTTGGCCAATTCTACCTGTGACTTCTTAAGTACTTTATTGATCTTCTTTGTTTCACGACTTTTTACATACTCGCTTTCACTTATTAGAAGATAAGCGATTTGTGCCATTCTTTCTTTTGCGCCAGTTAACTTTGTTTGATGGTCATTATATAGCTCAAATAATTCGAGCAGGGCCTGTGCTTTTACACGTCCATCTTCATTAGAGGCCACTTCCTCCATTAGGAGCGCCGCTTGATACTCATAGATATCCTTGTCTTTAGATTTCTTATTCAGCCAAACTTCATATTTAAAGTCCGATAGAGTTTTCTCTAATCGCTTTGTTTTTGAATTATTGAGCTTATTTGAGATATCATTTACGAGCATCGAATTAGGATAGTTCTTTATGAAATCTTCTTGAATCATAATAGCTTCATTGACGATATCATTAGCACTACCATCGGCCTTGACGAAATTACCAATTGGCATATTCTTTATATCAGTTGGTAAGTTCTGATTGTAGAGGTCTGCAAGTTGGTAGTGAATCTTCTCTGATTGCGGATGATCCTTAACGAGCTTCTTTAGTGACAGTGAGAAGTTCGCATAGTCGTTTAAGAAGTTTCCTTCATAGAGCTCATTGAGTAATTTGATATCAACGCCTTGATCAAGGGCAAGTTTTTGATCCTTTACAAGGGCCAATTGATAGCTTCTTGCTGCCTTACAATGCTTTGCAGAGCCTGACAAATCATGTGCATCATTTAATGCTTCTTGAAAATCGACTTCTTCAAGCTTGATGTCCTTTTGAAGTCTATCACAGACTTCTAAACTCTTTGCTTGGACTCCTACGGAACCGAGCAAGGCCAAGGCGGTAATAAGTTGAGACAATTGATTTAAAGTCATATTTAATCTCCTTATAGGTTATAAGCAGGGTCGTATTCCCCGATAATAAAATAAAATGGTTTTGTCATATCTGAGTCTTTACTAAGTAGTGGTATTGTTAGGCCTGCCTCAAATGTTTCAGAAACAAATCCAGCATCCATTTTTGCCCTTAGGCCAAGACCTCCGACAAGCCTAAAGTCATCAAGAGCAAATGAGCTATCACCCGGACTAAAAGCATCTAGAAAAAGAACACCACTAAAGACGTCTTTATAAATAGGCATGCTATACGTTAGATTGGCCGAGACCATTGAGTTTGATCCAAGCTGTCCATCTTTACTGATTGAGCCGTACTCAAAACCTCTAATTGTTCCATTTCCACCACCTTGGAGGCGCTCATAGAATGGAGTCTGCTCAGAGGCATAGCCCAGTGTGATTCTTCCTGATAGACGATGAGCTGCACCGTCTTGATTGCGATAAATATCTCGTGCGATTTGTGCATTCACAATACTTTTAAAGAAGAGCTCTTGCTTGTTAAAAGAGGGAAGTAGGTGAATCGAAATTGTTCCATTCGTTCTAAGTCCTGCTTCATTTGAATCTTCAAATTGATAGGCAAAAGAGCCAATAAGTCCGCTCACAACATCCTTTGTGTCTGAAAGGTCTATTTCTGAAGCGTACTGTTGTGATAAACTATTTACCGAAATATACTCAAGCCTTGTTCCTAAACCTAGCTTAATATTCTTCGTTAACTGCTTCTCAAAAAGAATCCTGATGGCCGTTTTATTTTCGTTATAATGAAAACTTCTTTCCGTATCATGATTGGCAGAAAGATTAAGACTAATATTTGTCCCGAAAAGATGTTGGTCATTGTAAACCAGTCCAATACGGTTGATCTCTTTTGAGATCATCGTTGTTAAGGCCAGAGAACTTCCTGTTCCAAATAGATTGCCATCACTTAGTGAAACTCCAAAGCCGGCTCCTCCGTAAACAGAGCCTAATGAAAATTGAATTGTTTGGGTGCTATTCTCCTGAACTTGAATAATGATTTTTCCAGCATTTTTGGTCATTGGAGTATAGTCAATCTTAACATCTTTGAAATATCCACTCTTATAAAGAGCAAGAATCGATTCATTAATTTTCTTCGTATCAACAAGCTGTCCATTGTAGATTGAAATAATTTCATAAATGACTTCTGGTGATGTCTTTGTGTTTCCGACAATCTCCATCTTTATAATTTTTTGAGCAGCACCTTCTTCAATCTTTAACTTAGCGCTTTTTTGGTTTTGATCGTAGTTCATTGTGATATGAGCAAAGACATATCCTTTTTGGCCATAGAGCTCTCTAAGCTTTTGAATGGCCTCTCTTTGCTTTTTAATCGAAAATACTGACGGCAGTTCGATAGCTAAGGTTTTTAAGATCTCATCATTTGAAAAGAGATAATTCCCGTCAATTGATAAGTGGTCGAGTTTTAGCTGATTATTTTCTTTTATCAAAAAGCGCAGATTAGCTTTATTCTTATCTATTTCAAAAGATGGAGTAACTTCTACATTGATAAAGCCTTGCTCCATATAATGTTTTTTGATCGTTTCTGTATCTTCATAAAGCGTCTTTTCAATAAAAAGATTCTTGGAAAAGAGGTGACTTTCTTTTGAAGAAATAAGCTCTTTTAATTGTCGTGACTTAAAGGAATGATTACCTTGAAATTTAATATCATCAATTTTGATCTCTGGTGAGTTGAGATGGATGTCAAAGATGATACTAATCTCATCTTCTCGGTTAAGCTTTAAGCTCTTCTTTACTTCAACTAAGGCATGACCTTTTAATTTATAAAAATCTTCGATCGTGCTTAGGTCTTCAAGCATTTGTTTCGATTTAAAGAAAGCACCTCGACGAAGCTTTAGCTTAGATCTTAAGTCATTAGAAATCTCTTCTTCTAAGTTTCCATCATCAAATAGTTTAATGATAACTCTTTTAATAAGCCTCTTCTTTTGCATCTCAAACTTTATTGAGACGTGTGTTTCATCAAGAGGTAGCACCTCTAACTCAACATTCTCATAAAGCTCTTCATTTTCTCTTTTTAGATTTTCGAGATCATTAGTGATTTTTTCGACATCAAGCTTTTCACCAACTTTTGTTTCAAGCTCATTGACTCCGTAAATTAACTTACTGCCTACGTCTTCACCTAGGTCATTAAAAATAGCAAGCTCTTGTATTGAGAGCTCAAGCTGACCTGTACTATCTTGGGCAAAGGCCAAAGGAGAACACACTAGGTATGTACCTAGGAGTATTATTAGAAATTTCTTCAAAATACTGAATTTGATCATATGAAGAAATTAACATTATTTAGTCTTTGTCTTGGTGAAGTTGAAAAAACGTAAAAGGCCGTTAAAAAAATGGACAATTTATTTTATTGTAGAAAACACCTGATACTATAATGTTTTATCGTAATATCAGGTGTTTATAAGATTAATTATTATTTAAGAAGGCCTCTTCTTCTGGCAGATCTTCTGTCACTAGAAACCTCGACAGAAATGAGAAGATTGCAGGCGTTAAGAATAATGTGATGACTGTTGAGATTGCAAGGCCCCAACCCATCGTTAGCATCATTTCTGATAGCATTGAATCGTATCCCGCAAAGCCGTAGGCCGTTGGCAGAACCCCAATAACAGTTGTTAGTGTTGTTAGGATAATCGCTCTAAGTCTCGTTGAAGAGATTTGACCAATTTGTTTGTATAGCTCCTTCTTATCAGTAGTAAACTTTGTGTCTTTGATGAGTTTATCAATGAGGACAATGGAGTCGTTAACGACAACCCCAACCATTCCTAGGGCACCAATAACTGCGAAGAAGCCAAAGATCTCCATATTGTGGGCCATAAGAATATAGATAACTCCAGAAACTCCAATTGGAATAATTGTCATAATAATCAGAGGTGCAGAAAGAGACTTAAACTGGATTGTTAAAATCATATAGATAAGAGCGATAACGAGGAAGCCGGCCATCATAAAATCACCAGTTGACTCTCTTGTCTCTTCAATTTCACCAACAAAGTTAATAATTGATGAAGGATACTTTTTTAGGATATCTGGAAAGACTTCGTTCTCGTACTGATCTGCTACTTCTAGAGGAGTGATACCAGAGCTTTCTTCAATATCAGAGTAGACCATCGTTGTTCGCTTATAATCGACGCGCTCAATATTAGATGGTTTAATCACTTCTTCAATTGTAATAAAGCGAGAAATTGGTACGTAGCCACCAGTTCCATTATCAATTCTTAGTTGCTTTAGTCTTTCAATATCAACCTTGTAGTTCTTGGCCACTGTAAGCCTAACTTCAACTTCTTCATCGGTACTCTTAAGAGTATAGAGAACTGTACCTTGGACGAAAGTACGAAGGGAAGTGGTTACATCACTTGGCGTAAGCCCAAATCTTAAAATCTCATTTTGATTAATTTTAAAATTATATTCTTTTGTATTAATTGGCCTTTCAATTTCTACATTCTTTAGAGTCTTATTATTCTTTTGGTGTTGCGCAAGTAGATCTGCGATCTCTGCTCTGATCTTGTCATCATTTTCTTGAATTTGTATTTCAATCGTTGATCCTGAGCCACTTCCCCAACGAGACTTAAAGAAGCGCACCTGCTCAATATTTGGAAGATCTTTCATTTTGTCTTTAAGAATATCGATAATCTGGTTGGCCGAGAGCTTTCTTTCATCTGCCGGTAGAATTTCAATATTGATATTGGCACGGTTGTAATTAACGGCACCACCACGTCTTGATTGTCCCACGTTAGAACGGAAGCCAACGATGCTAAGCTCCTTCGTTTGTGACAGAAGGATGTCCTCGATTGGCTTTAGATATTCATTCATTTCATCTTTTGATGTACCTTTCTTTGTATAAACACTTAAGCTGAGTTCCTTACTTTCTTCTCTTGGGAACATAACAAACTTCAGTTTGCTTTTAAAGAGGTAGCCAGAAAGAGCTGTCGAGGCAATGAAGGCCACGATAATTAGAGCACGGTAGTTTAGGGCCTTAGTTAGAACTTTAGCATAGATACCTTCATACTTTCTAAACCAACTTAATTCATCATCATGCTTCTTCTTAGGTTTTCTCTGGAAAACGTGGGCAGGAAGAACAGTGAAAGACTCTAGTAGAGAGGCCACAAGCATCATGGTAATAATAAATGGGAGGACATAGACAAACTTTCCAAACCAACCACCAAAGAAGAGAAGTGGTAGGAAGGCCACACATGTTGTTGCAATAGCACTTGTGATTGGCATTAAGAGACTTGCTGCATTTGTCGTTACCTTATCCATTAACTCTTTCAGAGTCCCTTTGTGATCCTCTGTGATTCGGCCAATATTTTCTGCCACGATAATGGCATCATCAACAACAATCCCCATCACGATAATAATCGCAGCAAGAGTCATATTATTAATTGTGTAATCAAAAATAAGCATACAGATCAGGGTAAAACAAAGTGTAAAAGGTATCCCCATACTTACCCAAATTCCCGATTTAAAGTCGAGGAATAGAAAGAGAACAAGCACGATAAGTGCAAATCCTAATAGCCCGTTACTTGCAACAATAGCGAGTCTATTCTTAACATCATATGACTCATCATCTAGTGTAACGATTTTAAGATCATCGAGTTGACCCTTCTTATACTTTTCAATAAATGCAACAGTGGCCTTATTTGCTTCAAGAATATCAACATTGTGACTCTTCTTTAAATTAAGCATGATTCCTTCATGGCCATTGATCTTATAGATGCTATTTGTTTTCTCAAAAGATTTTCTAAACGATGCAATCTGATCGAGTGTGACACCTTCTCCTTCATAATTTCCTGTGACAAGAAGGTCCTTAAAGTCACTTTCGTCAATTAGTTCATTAATGGAAGTAACCTTTGATTGTTGAGTGTCTTCAAGAACACCGATAGGTGCTCTAATATGACTCTCTCTTAAGCTTGAAACAACTTTATGAATAGAGATTTTATTCTCTTTAATTTTTGTAGGACTTAGTAGGATATGATTTTCAGGATCAAGATAACCACTACGATCAACACCTGATACGGCAGGTAGGGTCTTAACTTGAGTTTCAAAATTTCGAACTAATTGTTGCAGACGTTCGCGATCTTCGACCGATAAGTCTCTTTTTCCTTCAAGGTAGAAACCGATATCAATATATGCTTTTTCAGAAGACTTAAATTGGTGAAAAGTTGGTAGCTCGGCTTCATTGGCCAGGTCTGCACGAAGAGCAGCATCCTGAATATCTAAATAGACTTCTCTAGGGTTAGGGTAATTCTCAAGCATAACAACAGTTATTGAACTCGAACCTGTTGAAGAAACAGAGCGAACCTCTTCAATCCCTGCAACATCTTTTAATTCTTCTTCAATTGGCTTAGTGATAAAGAATTCAACATCCTCGGCACTGGCACCAGGAAAGACTGTCATAATTCGAACATAAGGAGATTCGAAGTCTGGCATTTCTTCCTTTGGAATTTTAGTCCAAGCAAAGATTGCGATGACAAAGACACTGAAGAATAGAACGTTAGAAATTAAAAGATTATCGATAAAGTATTGTATAAATTTTTTCATATTCTAATTTTAAGTAGCCAAAATCACGAGGTCAAACTCTTTCAATCGGCAACTGACCTTTGTGTTAAGATTAGGATGTAACAATTTCGTTTTCCGCGACGAATACTTATACGAAGGAAGCTAAAGAAAGTTTCACGGAGGTAAAATGAAGTTTGTTCTCTTAACTATATTAGTCGCGTTAAGTCCTTATATTCTAGCGGCCAAGGCAACAGCAACATTTGGTGGTGGCTGTTTTTGGTGTATGGAAGCACCTTTTGAAAAGCTTAAAGGTGTAAACTCTGTTGTTTCTGGCTATATGGGTGGAACAAAGGAGAGTCCAAGTTACCAGGGCGTTTCAAGTGGTAGCAGTGGCCATGTCGAAGTTGTTCAGGTTACCTACGATAACTCTCTTGTTAGCTATGAAGAGTTACTTGAAATATATTGGCAAAATATTGACCCAACTGATAGTGGAGGGCAATTCGCGGATCGTGGCAGTCAGTATCGAACTGTGATTTTTTACGAAAGTGAAAAGCAAAAACAAATTGCCCTAAACTCAAAAAATAATCTTGAGGCCTGTAAGAAGTATGACAAACCAATTGTGACGGCCATTGAAAAGGCCCATAAATTCTTTCCAGCAGAAGATTATCATCAGGACTATTATAAGAAGAACCCGATACGCTATAATGCCTATAAAGAATTATCAGGACGAGGTGGCTATATTCGTGATGTCGCCTCAAGGCCCCTAAAGTGTGAGAAGAAAAAACTAGAAAATAAAAAGGATAAAGTTATGTATAAGAAACCTGATCTAAAAGAATTAAAAGAGAAGTTATCTCCGCTAGAGTTTGAAGTGACTCAAAACGATGCAACAGAGAGGCCCTTTGCTAATAAGTATTGGGATAATAAGGAAGAGGGGATCTACGTTGATGTCGTGACAGGAGAGCCTCTTTTTAGCTCACTTGATAAGTATGATTCAGGCTCAGGCTGGCCAGCTTTCACAAAACCAATTGATCAAAAAGTTGTTAGTATGAAGCAGGATAATAAACTACTTATGACAAGAACAGAGGTTCGCTCTTCAAGCGGAGACTCTCACCTTGGCCATGTCTTTGATGATGGCCCAGGCCCAGAAGGTAAGCGCTATTGCATTAATTCAGCTGCCATGCGCTTTATCCCAAAGGCCGATCTAGAAAAAGAAGGCTATGGCCAATACCTTTCTCTATTTAAGTAGTTGAAATTACGTTCTGATTTAAGCTGTTTTCTTTAAAGATTAGGCCCAAGTCACCGATAAGACGACGAGGGCCTATGAGAAGATTATTTACCTATTTAATTGTATTCAATTTTACGTTTAATTCATTTGCATCATGTGGTGGTGTTCTTAAGTCATTTCTTGGAATGAGAAAGAGTTCTTTCTACGACACACCAGAATATGCACTAAAACAAAAGATCAATAAGCTTGAGATCTTAAATAATCGCTTGAGGAATTCGAGTGAGCACCAGGAGCCAGCGACAACTTTGGCCATTTGGAAAAAGATTGAAAGACTTGATAATAATATCTTTACGAAACACTATTCTGTTAACGTAAGAGACTGGGAAGTCTTCTTTCGTGACTTTGAGATGAACTTTATTTCATTTCAAAGACTCTCTGATATTTATAAGAAATTTGAATCAACTGAAATCACAAAAACGAAACTAAAGAGCTACGTTAGTTCAAAAGGCTATGGGAGTGAATTTCAAGAGTTTATTCTTTCGAAATTTGAAAACTCACCAAACCCAGAAATTTTCAAAATTCAATTAGACAAAGAAGTACAAAGTAACCTCCTGCATATTGGTAATCACTACTATGAGTACCGACTTGTGAGAGAGCACTTAAGGGATCTTAATGGAAGTGACCTTTGTAATAGCGAATGTGAGGAGCAGCTAAAAATTCTCCTCGCAAATCTTGGTGTGGAGAGTGAAAAAGAGCAGCGAAGCCTACCTGTTTTCTTTAAAGGGGTAAAGAGACCTGATCTTGAGGAGCTAACTAAAGTTGTTCATGAAAACCCTGTTGCCTTATTAACAAAGCTTAAGAAGGAGAGAAACGCTGAGGTTGTAAACTGGCTAATCTCTCTTATGCTTCAGCCTGAGATCATTGATTCGATCATGGGCCTTGTTTATAAATCAAAACGAATCGGAAAGTATCGCGCAGTTCGTATCTTTCAAGCATTTTATAATGCACAGGCAAGAACGATTCACTTTCCTAAAATTAATAGTATCGTTAAGAGTTTTAAAAATGATGTTGAAAAGAGCTACTCTCATTTAAAGAATGTAAATACATCTGTTCCTAAAGATGAGATCCTTGTTACTTTTGCTCGTATGGTTGATGCCCTTGCGGTTAAGAAGTGGAAGATCTTAAAAGAACATGCCAAAACAGCAGATCCTAAGTTTTATGAGCGTATGATGGCCGCTGAAGAGAAGGCCGTTGCTCGTGGTGATATTAGTATTACTCATAAGAGAAGCCTTATTGGCCAACTTATCCAATTTGTTCCTGCTTCAACGCCAATCTATCTTTATCAAAGATCTAAGCTAGAGGAGAGAGCAACAGTTACTGAAGTGGATGAAAATGGTGAAGAAATCGAGCCAAAGTCTCAGGAGACTAATCCTGAGGTTGCAATTGAGCACGGTGATGAGATGGATCTTGCTCTTGCGGAAGTTGCTGAAGTTATGGCCGAGACACAAGAGGCCCAACGAAATCCTTCATCTGTTGAAGGAAGTTGGATTGAGAAGTTCTTTAGTAGAATTCAGACGTTCTTTAGAGCAGAAGGGTAAACATGAAGTTGGCATTGCTAGTTCTAATTCCATTCCTAACTTTCGCCGTAGAAAAAGATTTTCAGATAATGAAGATTTATAAGAAAGGCGAGTTTAGAGAAGTGAAGATTTATAAGGGAAAGAATCATTCTCTTATGAATAAAGAATGCCTCAGCTCTAAGCTATGCCTCAATGCTAAGGTTGCGCCAAAGAAGGGAAGTGGGCTTACTGGTCACCCAGGATCAAAGGCCTGCAAAGAATTCAAAAATAGTCAGTATAAAATTCTAAAAGATGAGGATAATAATCAGTATGGCTTTTGCCTATTTTCTGATGGAAGCCTAAAGAGTGCATGGAGTTTAATCCATGATTAAATCGTTAATTATACTTATGCTTTCACTTCCTACTTTTTCGTTAGTGATCACTGAAGATATGCGCTGGAAAGAGTATGAGCATGGCGCCTATCAATACCTTCCTCCTATGGGAAGTGAGAAAGTTGTAAATAAAGTCGAAGTAAAGACGAACCCAATTGTTCGCGATCAAGATGGATTTGGTACATGTTATTTATTTGCCATGACTTCTTTAATGGATCAGTCATGTTTAAAAAGTGGCAACTGTAGCAAAGACGACCAGATCTCCGTTTTAGATGTCTTAGGAAAGACTCAACTTAAGTCTGGGTATCAAAGTGAGTTCCTAGGACTTAATGGTGGAAACCTTACTCAAGTAATTGATGCCTTAACAAAAGGGGAGAAGGTTGGCCTTAAGTTTGCCAAAGAAGAGTGTGCTCCTTATCAGCAAATTGAAAATTACAACAATCCAGATAATGACTTTAGAATTGTGGACTATCCTCAGCTTCTCGCTATTAATGAGATCTACCATCAGGTCAAGGATAACTCTTTAAAAGATGGTGTATGTAATAAGTGTACTGAAGACTTCTTTAAAGACTTCTTTCCTTTTAGCTCTGAGATGTTAGATAGCCTCTCTCGTGCGGCAACAAAGATTACTTCAATTAATGCCTTCGAGGAATTTTTAAATGAAGTACTGATTCCTCAAAAATGCCAAGAAGACAAAAGTCAGATTAAGCTGCCACCAATTGGCTTTAAGCAAGAGCGTATCACTGATGTCGATCAATTTAGAAAGAAGATGACTGAACTTTTTGAAAAAGATAAGTCCGCTGCAATTTCAAGTTGTACTTGGACTCGCTATTGTGATGACCCTTCTGTCAGGTATATGGAGATGTGTCCAAAAGAGCAGAGACAGCGCTACTGTGGAGGTCATGCTTACTTATTGAGTGGTTTTCGAAAGATCTGCGATGATCAAAATAAATGCCGAAATCAATACCGTGTCCACAATAGTTGGGGAAAGAACTTTGATGTCTTTAACGATAGTGGATGGGTAAACGAGGATTCTCTTTTTAAGGCCTACAAAGACCTAGGCAATCAGCTCGTTACATATACTGAAGATTAATTAGTAGCATCCAGTCGTACTTTACATGTCGAACTCTTTGTTTGCGCATCATTAATCTTAAGGTTTGGATATTTTCTTAATTTCCTTAGAGCTCTTCTTTCCATATTGTAGAATGAACTTTCTCGCACGAGCTCATCACAGCCTTGTGTCCATTTCTTTGTTACCTTAAAGAACTTATTGGCCTCTTGAACAATTCGCGTATGAATAATATAGTCCTCTGTTTTTGTGACGCCACAGTCATAACATTCATCCATCATCGTTTTGTAATTTAGCTTTGCAACGATTTCTGGAAACATATAAGAGAGTGCATCTTTGGCATGTTCTCTTATATTATCAATATTGTCGCTCAGGGAGCTTCCGTTGCAAGTATATGTGAGGTATTCTTTAAAGTTATCCTTAATTGAAGAAATTGTTGATTCTGTTAACTGGATACATTCATCGTACTCCCTGCAATCCTCTGTCATATACTCATCAAAGTGTGCAACTTCCTCATCAATGTGCTGGCAGACAACTTCTTGTCTCTTATCAAATGAGAGCAGCTCATAGAGTCCATTCATTTTTGTACTATCATAGTAAGTGAGGTCTTGGATGAGATCCCCAAGGTTTATTTTCTTCTGTCTATCCAGTTCATTAAGCAGTTCTTTCTCTACACTTGAGATACCATTGTCTGATTTATTCTTAGCTGCAACTAGTTGTCCTAATTCGTTAACTAGGGGATAGTTCTCTTTAATCTTGTCAGGGTTATTCTTTATATAATCGATAGCGGCCGTAAGCTTTTGATCGTCGCTGACATTCTTTATGCTGATATTCATCTCAGTAGCGTGACGCTTATTTAGAAGCCAAAAATTATCATATGATGAGTCTTTGTAGAGCTTATCAAAATTTTCGATATTTTCATTTTCAAGATACTTTGTCAGGGCCTCTCTTAATAGAAAGTCTTTGTAGCGAGAGCCTTCAACGATTTGAAGTACACGTGCTGGCGTCTCTTGAGCGAGCTTATCCATGCATTCTCTTTGGCATTCTCCTAGCTCGTATTGTGAGCCATCAGGTGCGTAGTAGAGCTTTGCCTGTGTAGAAAGTGTACAAAGTGTAAATAAAAAGAACAGATGCTTTTTCATAAGTGCCTATAATTGTTTAGTTTAAATTATATCTACCTATATAAAAGCAATTGGAATGCCAAAGTAGGGCCCCAATAGGTGAGGCCCAGTTTTTCTATCTTAGGATATGGTTTTGAATAATCGATTTAATTTTTTGAGTTGATTCTTTTGAGTCGTATGCAGGTCTAGTGCTCATTTGGTCATCTAGCTCAAATAGTCTTGCCCATAGAGGCGCACCTGTTTTCTTAAAATCAATCTTCACTGAGTCTTCAGAATAAAGTTCTTTATCCCATACACTAACAACATCTCGCCAGAAGTACTTATGAGTCTTCCACCAATCAATGGCCGGTTGACAGCGGCTATCATCAACTTTTTGGTAAGTGTTGTAGCTCTTTTCCATGGCCAACTTAAGTTCCATTCCATTCTCAAGCATATCTAATTTGATATTGTCTTGGTCATGAACATGCCCGTATGAAGTCTGCTCATGGCGGTTCGTTCTTCTAAGTACATTATAGTCACTACGCTTAGAGAATTCTCTTCTTGGAAGTGGAGCATTTGCTGTACATTCCCAGTAAGAAGTTTTATCAGTATGAATCCATGGCGCCGAACACTCATATCTTGGAGAGTCATCAACTTGATAAACTCTTTGTACCCAATTTCCCTGTGGATTCTTTACGGCCTTATTATTCCAATTACTAAAACCTCTATAGTCTAGTGCATTTGTCGCTTCCCAGTCCCACTGTTGTCTCCAGTGCTTAACAATGGCATGAGGTGTAACTAGAATATGTTGAAGATTTACCATGTCCTCATTTTCTGAATCAACAAAGATCCACTCTAGCGCACCAGAAGAGTAGCGATCGTAGAAGTCGTAGTCATTGCTATAAGCAAATGTTTCAGCTGATTGAAATTTAATGGCATAGCATCCAGTCATCTTTTTGATCTCTTGGATATCTTTACTCTTATCAATTGTTAGCCCTGCAAATGCTGGAAGAGCAAGCGCAAGAAGTACTAGAAATTTCATATTTTCTCCCCCGAAAATGGTTGCGTGTGATATTGTGGTTGATTATTTAAACTTGTGTATGAGTTGTCAAACTAATTTGAAGTAAATAATTTGGATTACTTTTCCGTGATGCGCAGCCAATGGACGAAGTTATTGGTTTTATTATAGAATAGGGCGTTTTATAAATTTCTTTAAACACATAACACGGGATGTAAAATGTCAGACAACTCAAAGATCATTTACACTATTACTGATGAAGCGCCAGCGCTAGCGACTCAGTCACTTCTTCCAATCGTTAAAGCTTTTACAAAGCATGCAGGGATCGACGTTACAACTCGTGATATCTCTCTTGCAGGAAGAATCCTTGCTCACTTTCCTGAATTTCTTTCGGATGAGCAAAAACAATCAGACGACCTAGCTTTCTTAGGTGAGCTAGCAAAAAAAGCTGAAGCTAATATCATTAAGCTTCCAAATATTTCAGCTTCAATTCCTCAGCTTTCAGCTGCGATCAAAGAACTTCAAGACCACGGTTTTAAGGTTCCTAATTACCCAGATGCACCATCAACTGATGAAGAAAAAGACATCGCTACTCGTTACGCGAAAGTTCTTGGTTCAGCTGTAAACCCTGTTCTTCGTGAAGGGAACTCGGATCGTCGTGTTGCAGGGCCGGTAAAAGAATATGCAAAAGCAAACCCACATAGAATGGGAGCATGGAGTAGTGATTCTAAGTCACACGTTGCTCACATGGATGCAAATGATTTCTATGGTTCTGAAAAGTCAGCAATCATGGCAAATGCAACTGATGTTAAAATCACTCTTAAGCAAAATGATGGGACAGAAGTTGTTCTAAAAGAAAAAGTATCTCTTCTTAAAGATGAAATCATTGATGCTGGTGTTATGAGTGCAAATGCTCTTAGAGAGTTCTTCGCTAAGAATATTGCCGACGCAAAAGAAAAAGACATCCTTTTCTCTGTTCACCTAAAAGCAACAATGATGAAAGTAAGTGATCCAATTATGTTTGGTCACTGTGTAGAAGTTTACTTCAAAGATGTATTTGAAAAATATGCAGCTGAGTTCAAAGAACTTGGTGTTAACTCTGCTAACGGTCTTGGTTCTGTTTATGCAAAACTTGCAGGTTTACCTGCTGAAAAGAAAGCAGAGATCGAAGGTGCTCTAGATCTAGCAATCGAAAATGGGCCACGCCTAGCAATGGTTGATTCAGATAAAGGGATCACAAATCTACACGTTCCATCTGACGTTATTATCGATGCTTCAATGCCTGCGGCAATTAGAACTTCGGGACAGATGTGGAATAAAGATGGAAAGCAAGAAGATACTAAATTCTGTATTCCAGACAGAAGCTACGCTCAAATGTATCAAGAAGTAATTTCTTTCTGTAAAGAAAACGGAGCATTTGATCCAAAGACTATGGGAACAGTTCCAAATGTTGGTCTTATGGCAAAGAAAGCTGAAGAGTATGGATCACACGATAAAACATTTAAGATTCCTGCTGCAGGTGAAGTTGTTGTGACTGATTCAGAAGGTAACACTGTATTTACTCACGCAGTTGAAGCAGGTGATATCTGGAGAATGTGTCAAACAAAAGACGTTGCAGTACGTGACTGGGTTAAGCTTGGTGTAACTCGTGCTCGTCTTACAAATACTCCGGCAGTATTCTGGCTAGATGAGAATCGTGGTCACGATGCAAACCTAATTACAAAAGTAAATGAATACCTAAAAGATCATGATACAGCTGGACTTGAGATTAAAATCCTTGATCCTGTAAAAGCAATCCGTTACTCGATGGAGAGAATCATTAAAGGTGAGGATACTATTTCTGTAACAGGTAACGTTCTACGTGACTACCTAACAGATCTATTCCCAATTTTAGAGCTTGGAACTTCTGCAAAGATGCTTTCAATTGTTCCACTTCTTGCTGGTGGTGGATTATTTGAAACAGGTGCTGGTGGATCAGCTCCTAAACACGTTGGGCAATTTACAGCTGAAAACCACTTAAGATGGGATTCACTTGGAGAGTTCTTAGCTCTTGGTGTTTCACTTGAAGATCTTGCAATTAAAACTGGAAATGCTAAGGCCAAAGTTCTTGCAGCGACTCTTGACCAAGCAAATACTGCATTCCTTAAGAATGATAAGTCACCATCAAGAAAAGTAGGTGAGCTTGATAACAGAGGTTCTCACTACTTCCTAGCTCAGTACTGGGCAAAAGCTCTTGCTGATCAAAATGATGATGCTGAATTAAAAGAAATCTTCACTCCAGTAGCTTCAAACCTAGTAGAAAATGAAGCGAAGATTGTTGAAGAATTAAATAGTGCACAAGGTGGCGCTGTTGATATGGGTGGGTACTATCATCCAAATCTTGAATTAGTTGCAAAGGCAATGAGACCTTCAGCTACTTTCAACACTGTTATTGATTCACTTTAATAAATACAATAGCAAAAAAAGGCCCTCTAAAAAGAGGGCCTTCTTTCATACGGCACGCATCTCATCTTTCGATTCAATATTTCTCAGCCAGTTCCGTGCTTCGTTAATCGCGCCGTACTCAAAGACTGCAACATCAACACTATCTAAATGATCACTGACAACTGAAGCAGAGCTTCGAATTAGTTGATTACTTGTACAAATGCCGACTTTTTCAATGTGTTCGCGGTTGTCCTTAAGGAATTCAAAATGCCTAAGCAGTGATCTTAGATCATCCCACCCTGGAAATTGTTCTGAGTTTAGAATAATTCCAGAAATGACTTTCGTTTCTTTGTAAACTTGATTGAGTAGATTTTGAATTTTCTCAAAGTCATTAACACGTAGGGGATGAAAGGAAGTTAGGGTGAGGATATTGTCATTCTTATCAAAATGAAACTCGATATCTGATTCAACTTCTCGCATAAGCCAGTCTTTGGCCTCATCTAGTTCGTCAATATTATAAGACTTAAAATCAATTGGAATGATTGGAGCAAATAATTTTACTGCTCCCGTGATAAGTGCACTGTCTGTCACAACGGCACATCTTTTCATGACGTTAAAATATTTTAGGCCCATGGCCGTATCTTCAAAGACTGCACCAGGAGTGTAGCCTTCATAAGTTTCATTTAAGTAAAATAAAATTCCTACTTTCTCTTCTTTCTTTAGCGCCTCATCTAGAATTGGTTCAAGAACATTAATATAATCATCTTTAGTAATACGCCCTGAACCCTCAATACCGACGATTCCCTTTTGTAACCCTTTCATCACTTTCAACATATATTCTCCTTTCCGGTGAAGTGTTAACTAAGATAGTGACTACTTCATCGGAGAGGAGAGTGATATTTAAACTTAAGATTTTATTTATTTTAAAAGAATTTGATCGGCCAGATCTTTAGTTAAGTAACCATCTGGAGTGATTCCTTGAGATACTTGGAATCGTTGTATTGCTGCAGTTGTTTGCTTTCCTGGAATCCCATCAACTGGGCCAGCTTCAAAGCCTAACTCATTTAGTTTTGCTTGAATCTTCTTTGCCATTTCAAATGACATGAAAGACTTTTCATTCAAGTTAAACTTATCAAAGTAATCACCACGCTTGGCAATTAAGTCAGAAAGAACACCTATTCCAAGTGCATATTTCTCAGAATTATTCCATTTAAAGATCGTAAAGAAATTTGGATAAACAATAAAGGCTGGCCCGTTAGCTCCCTGTGGAAGATAAATTGCAGTCTTTCCACTTGTGTATGGAAGTTGAGTACCACCTTTTAAAGTGATTCCGCGATCAACCCAGTACTGTAGGTCTTCTTTATATTTTAGGCCACTATGGAAATAGTCAAAGTCACTTGGAAGTTCAATTTCATGTCCCCAGCTCTCATCTCCATTCCAACCAACTGATGATAAGAAGTTGGCCGAAGAGCCTAGGAAGTCACGACGGTTTTCCCACATATTAATATGACCGTCTTTATCGTAGTCGATTGCATAGGCCAGCATTGTTGAAGGCATAAATTGAGTTGAGCCCATTGCTCCGGCCCATGAACCTTGCATGCGATCACTTGGATAT
This sequence comes from Halobacteriovorax sp. CON-3, assembly GCF_043196995.1. Classification (NCBI taxonomy): domain Bacteria; kingdom Pseudomonadati; phylum Bdellovibrionota; class Bacteriovoracia; order Bacteriovoracales; family Halobacteriovoraceae; genus Halobacteriovorax; species Halobacteriovorax sp. CON-3. The sequence goes on along the minus strand of NZ_JBEBNA010000003.1, from coordinate 232,835 downwards.
GAGTAAATACCTTTTTGTAACATCGTAAGTGCATTGATGAGTTCTCTCTTAAAGAAGGCCGATCGACGCCCATCAAATGAGAGAGTTGCAAGAGAGCGAATAATATCAAGCTTTCCTGTAATCGATGAAAAATTTGTTTCAAGGGCCCAGAATGATAAAAGGAAGCGGTCTTGAAATTTATAGTCATCCCAAATATCAAGGAAGATATTTTCTAGTTCGGCCTGATACCTTTGGCCTTTTTCAATTCTTGCCTCACTAATCACAATGTCTAAGTACCTTCCGACACTCATGACAAACTCAGGTTGTCTGCGGTCATACTTAATAACATCTTCATTGAATGTGACACCTTCAAAGGCATCATCAAGTAGGGCATACGAGAAGCCATGCTCTTGATTAAGCTCAATTTTTAGCTCATTTAGCCAGTCATTGAATTCTGTTGTTGGAGTAGTTGATGAGGCAAAAATATTAATTGCCATAAGCGTTATTGTGATTAGTTTCTTCATTGGATGAAGGTACACGTTAGGGTTCTGTATTTGAAGACGCGAGGGGTCTATTGTCAGAATATTTTATGATTTAGCGACTTAAGTAGCTGAATTCTTATTGTAGTTAAGTGTCTAAACTTTGGGCCTCATGGAAACATTTTCAATTTAGCAAAGAGTGGATTTATTAAGTGATAACTTGTCCTTATTCAAACAACAAAAAACACGACCCCTTTTAGGAGACTAAAGATGAAAAAACTTATGTTGGCCACTGCACTTATTTGCTCATTTTCTTCATTTGCAAACGAGCTTGATCTCAACCTAGAGGCACAAGCTATTCAAGATGTTGAAGAGAGATATGACGAGTCTGGACTTTATTACAACGTAAGATTAAGTGTTCCAATTCTTCCAAGTGATATCACTGGGGCCGTGGGCTACCAAAGTGAAGATGAACTTTTTGAAGTTGAAGCATATGCAGGAGTTCGCGCCATTCGATACTTAAATGCTCAGGATAAGTCTTTGCATATTCCATATGGTGCAAGAGTTCGTGTTGCTCTTGATAAATCGCGAAGCCTTTACTTGGAATATCAAAGAGAGGAAGTCGCTGACTTAGGAAATGACGATGGCCTTTTAGAAAAAGAAAATATGTTCTCACTAATAAAGTATAACTCAGATAAGACAATGTTCTTTGGTTGTGGTGTTGCTAAGAGTGTTCACCACGCTTGGAGTAATGAGAGTCATAGTCCAGAAGACTCAACTTATGTTGAGTGCAATTTTGGGAAAAGATTTTAATTAGGTACGCGTACCGGGACCCGTAACCGAAAGCCGCAAACTCGCTACGCTCGTTTTAGCTTCCTTGAGTCACATTCATCTGTGCTTCAAAACTGCCCTTTGGGGCACTTTTGCCGCACGATGTGGCCCGGCTCGATCGCTTCCGCTCGCATCCAGCTCGCTCTTCGCTATCGCGCGCTCCCTCGCTTCTCGTCCTCCTCATTCAATTAGATGATCTGCTTAATTTATAAATTTTGTGATTTAAAAAAAGGACTATAGTGGCGCGGCCGGGAGGACTCGAACCCCCGACATTCAGATCCGAAGTCTGACGTTCTATCCAACTGAACTACGGCCGCATTCGATATATTGTATTCGTTATCTGTGGGCCAGTAAAGCTTAAGCTTTGTTATAGGCCATCTCTGTTAGAAATTGCATAGGAACGACGGCCAGTGTTTCTTCGTGGCACGCTTCTAAGATAATTGGACAAGCCTTTCCGGCCTTGTACGCCGTAAGCCATCGCCCTGCACAGAGGCACCAGCGATCACCTGGTTTTAAACCGGCAAATTGGAATTGTGGCATTGGAGTTGATAGGTCATTGCCATCGGCCCTAGAGAACTCAAGAAACTCTTCAGTAACGATACAGCAAACCGTATGCATTCCTCTGTCGTTGATATCTGTGCGGCAAAAACCATCGCGCCAAAAACCTGTCATTGGTGTACACCCACACATCTGTAGGGGAGTTCCTAATACATTTAAATGGCCGTTGCTTTCACTTGTCACAAACTTTCCTTCGTTCTTTAATAATCACTGTATTCTGTATCAATGTCATTATATGAGAGGGTGTTAACTTCATCAAGGCTTTCTAGGACATGGTCATCATTTGAAAAGTTACTTTCGATATAAGCTAAGTAATCCTTCACATTGCTTGTTGTGTTCGAAGGTTGACTGACATTAAGGAAAAGAACGAGAGCAAGACAGAAAGTTGCACTCGCAAGCGCAATACTCAGCCATTGCTTTTTCTTCTTCTGTTTAAGTTTTAGATGATCTTCAAACTTTGTTTTAAAAGCGGCCTTCATCTCTTTTGGTGGATTGAGAGTCGCCTTTGATTTTAATTTTGTTTTAATATTCATCTCATTAATTGAATCTTTCATAAAGACTCCATTCTGTTTTCAAGTGTTTCTTTTAATTTTAACTTAGCGCGATTAATTAAGTTCTTTATTGCTTGTCTCGACTTACCTAGGATTTCTGCGATTTCATCCCCTGAGCAATCATCCATCCAAAGGGTGATGGCCTGTCTCTGCATTGAAGGAAGTTTTGAAATGGCCTCAATAATGACCTCTGAGTTAGCTTCTTCAATGAGTTTTTCCAGGGCCGATAATTGATCATCTTCGATATTTACGATCACACTTTCATCTGGAATGTTTTGTTCTTTCATCTTTTTGAGGTAGTCATAACTTTTATTTCGCGCAATTGTCCAAAGCCAAGTTGATACTTGATATTCCTTTCGATACATTTTCCTTTTGTCATATAAAGTTAAAAAAGCATCGTGCACAATCTCTTGTGCCTTTTGTTCGTCTAAGAGAATGTAATAAACGAATTGGTAGAGCTTTGAACTTAGTCTTTGATAAAGGGCCTCGAACGCCTGGTGATCATCATTTTTTGCAACAACTTCCATCAGGTCTGATGAGCCTAGTTTTGATTGCGAATTTGACCAGATAAAGTTCTTCATTATACGCATACCTATTATACGAATATTGCTATCAAAGGTTTCGCCCCCTTAATAAAGTGCTATAATATTCACTAGTTACTAGCCTGTGAAACCTTTTTTTATAAGAATAGTATAACAGTTAACTGGATAAATAGGAGAAAATGATGAAAACTCTTTCGATTATGATTTTAACTTTTTTATTAGCTTTTTCTTCACTTGCTGATCGTGGTGGAAGGGGAGAGAGGAAGCATAAAAAAGACCGTGGTGCTCGTTATGAAAAGATGACTGAAATGGATGGAGATTTTTCTAAGCTCTCTAAAGGAGATCTTAAGAAGCTAGAAAATGAGTTTGCAAAATTTCAAGAGGATCAACATAAGAAGAAGGTTGCATTTGAAAAGAAAATGTTTTCACAAAGAGAGAAGTTTTTAAAAGATAATGAAGCTCAGATGCTTAAGCATTTAGATGAAATTTATGCTCTTAAGAAGAAGTTACAATTTGGTAAAAAAGAAGAGAATAAACAAATTAGAAAACAGATTAGAGAAAAGAGTAAAGAGTTTAGAAAAAATATGAAAAAGCTTCGCCATCAAGATCAGCGTGGGGAAATAAAAGGCATGAAGAAAGAGTTTCATGAAGAAATGAAGGCCGAGAGAAAGAAGTTTAAAGAAAAGATTAAGTCGTACCGTAATCAGTAAGACAGATATAAAAAGGGCCTTAGTTGAGGCCCTTTTTTAATTCTTATAAATTTCTTGAACCAATTGATTAATAAATCTCATGCGATATTCTTCATGATTTGTATTAAGGTCATCTGAAGATATATTCACAAGAGTATTGTAGATATCTCCAGGTAGGCCACATGGAAAAGTCATCATTAGTGCCTTATTCATTCTCTCTGATGGATAAACATTTAGCGCCATTCCATGCATTGAGACGAATTTCTTAAGCTGAACACCCATTGATGCAACTTTCTTTTCTCCATGCCATAATCCTAATAATGGACGGTCGAAATCGAGATCACTAATTGTACTATCACTTAAACCAATAGCATTAACTGTACTTTTAAAAAGATTATTGATTAGCTCAATCGTTCTTAGTTTTTGTTGTGCAATATTTACGATTGGATAAACAATGACCTGTCCTGGGTGGTGGAAAGTTAGACCGCCACCGCGCTTGATTTCCACAACTGGAACATCAATCTTGCCCACAAGGGCCTGGTCAAAATCTACTAATCCATGTTCTTCAATTTGGTTTCTTTGTAGACCTCTTCCCATTGTGAAGACTTCTGGGTGAGAAGTGATGATATAAACCATCTGTTCTGGATTATCATAGATATATTCATTGGCCTTTTCTTGAAAAGCTAGTGCTTCAAGGTAGTCCCAATTATCTTTGTGAAATATATGAGTTTGGTTCTTGGACTCAAGAGTGTAGTTCTTGATACCAAGTTCATTAATTAAATCGTTAAACGTCATAGCCTTTTGCCCTTAGGTGATCAAGATAATCTGCTGCCTTGTAACTACTTCTTACCATTGGCCCAGAAGCGACGAACTCAAAGCCCATTTCATAAGCAATTTCTTTGTAACGATCAAACTCTTGAGGCCTATAGTAGCGATCAACTTTTAAGTGTCTCATTGTCGGGCGCATATATTGACCAAAAGTTACGATGTCACAACCAACTTCTCTAAGGTCTTTAAGTGTCTCTAGAATTTCTTCATGAGTTTCACCAAGCCCTAGCATGAGAGAAGTCTTAGTCGAAATATGTGGGTAATTCTCTTTGTAGAATTTTAAGCAGTTTAAAGTCTTTTCATAGCCTGCACGACGATCACGGACATCGTGAGTGAGCCTTCTAACTGTTTCAACATTTTGAGCAATAACAAATGGATTACTCTTTGCAAGAGTGTGCATATGTTCTTGGGCAGCATTGAAGTCTGGAATAAGAACTTCAACAAGTGTGTCAGGATAGTCCTTATTAATTCTTTTTACGACGTTGGCAAAGTGGCCAGCGCCAAAGTCCGGGAGGTCGTCACGGTCAACACTTGTTACAACAAGATACTTAAGAGACATTGTCTCAACCATCTTGGCAGCATTCTCGATCTCATTGAAATCGACAATTCCCTTTGGGTTTCCAGTATCAACGTGACAGAATTTACAAGCACGGGTGCAAGTACCACCTAGAATCATCATTGTTGCTGTCTTTGCAGACCAACACTCTGACATATTTGGACAACTTGCTTCTTCGCAAACTGTAAAAAGTTGCTTTTCTCTTAATTCTTTTCTGACTTCTTTGAAGTTATCACCAGTTGGGATTTTATTTCTCAACCACTCTGGCTTTCTTTCTAGGTTGCGTGCCTCTTGTTTCTTTCCAACATTAAGGCGTGCTTTCTTTTCTTGAATTTTCTTACGAGATTCTTCGTAATCCATTTGATTTACTTGGTTATCAGTCATTTATTTAATCCTCAAAATATGTCCATGCTTATAGCAATTTTAAGCTCGTAAGTTAAGACATATGATGAGGACCTACGTATTTTCTATACTTTAGCAGTATCAGTCTCAACTTTTGAACTCTTTAAACTCAGTAATGCAGCAGGTAAAATCACTAAGTCTGCAACTAGGGCAAGAGTTAGGATCACTGAACAGTAAACTCCAAATTTCTGGTTTGGCACAAAGTCACCGAGGTAAAAGAGTCCAAAGGCAATTGTTAGCATTGTTGTTGTTAATGCTAGGGCCTTTCCAGTTTGGTGCATTGTCGAAGCAAGTGCATCATGACCGCTCATTCCTTGGAGTACCTTGAGTTTGTAATTTGAGATAAAGTGGATCGTATCATCAACTGCAATACCTAAGCAGACAGCAAAGACGATAACGTTACCAATATTTAACTCATCTCCTGCAAAGTACATAATTCCCGCGGCAACTGAAAGCGGGAAAACATTCGGGATTAGAGAAAGCATCGCTAGCTTAAGGTCCTTAAAAACAAATAAGATAATGAGAAAGATAATAGGCAGTGAAATACTCATCGAAGTTAGAAGAGTATTTACAACTAGGTCATTAACTCGGTTATAGATCGGTGATTGCCCGGCCTCATAGATCTTAATCCCAATTTCATCGGCCTTCTTTAAGATTTTATCTGTTTTAGCTATGGCCGCTGTTGAGTCATTTACATCCCACATAACGAGGACTCGGAAGCGACGATTATCAAGTGATAGCTGATTTTTTAGATCAAGACCTTGCGGTAGCCCAAGAGTGTAGAGGAAGAGTTGGTCTGCCACTGCACGGCGTGTCTCAGGGATTGCATAGAATTCCTCATTATCACTATGAAGGGTTTTATTCATTTGCTTCACAATGTCTAAGATTGAACTTACACGAATAATCTTTTCATCTTTAAGCATCCACTGAACTAGCTCTTCCGACTTCTTTAAGAATGCTGGGTCTTTTACACCTTCAGGCTTTTCTGAGTCAAAAACAAGTTCGATCATTCTCGATCCACCAAATTCCTTTCTAACCATATTGAAGGCCTTCTTAACTGGAGTTCCTTCGTCAAAGTACTCAATAGGGTCAGCATTAATATAATTTTGCATCCCAAAGTAAATTGAAGCAATTGTGATTATTGGAGTTATGATATTAATGATAACTTTGTACTTTTCTGCAAACATGAAGATACCATCGAATGCGTGGAATTTATCGTCACGATCTCCAACTTTAAAATGAACCTTTGTAAGAAGTGCTCCTAGGAAGAAGTAAGTGTAGAACCATGCTATACAAGTTCCGATTCCCGAAAGAATCCCTAGGTTATAAATTGGCTTAATATCAGTAGAAGTAAGAGAGAAGAATCCAATCGCTGTTGTTAGTGTTGTCAGTAGCGTTGGAATAAAGTTCTTCTTTAGAGCTGCAATAGCTGCATCGTGCTCATTCATGCGATCAAAAATATAGAAGTGCCTATAGGTGATTAAGATGTGAATTGAGTCAGCAAGACCAATGGCGATTAAGATCGCTGGGAGTGCTGCAATGATACTTGAAAGCTCAATTCCTAAATGCCCTTCAATTCCAAATGTCGTAATAATGGCAAGACCTACGAGGGAGAATGGTAGAACAATCCCTAAAATATTTCTAAAGAATAAGAAGAGGATAAGAGAAAGAACCCCAACAACGATTGGGAAGACAACCATCATGTCTCGATCTGATGCTCTTTGTAGTGATTCGTTGATAAAAGAAATCCCACCAAGGTAGAACTTCACTCCTTCAGTTTTATTGTACTTTTCAAGTAGTGCTTCAGTATCAACTACAACCTGGTCATAAGGAGGTGTTCCCTCAAAGGTATCAAGAAAGGCCCTAATATATGTAAAGCGCCCTGATTTAGAAATGATTGAGTTTACAAGCATGCGATCGTTTGTTGCGTGCTCTTTTTTAAATTTTAAATTCTCTGGTGTTAACTCAACTTCCTCATCTAAGAAAGGTGTAATGAAAATATCATCATCTTCTGATTCAATTGAGTTGTGATTCGTTAAACTTTCAACGCGAACAATATGTTTGATTTGCCACAAATCTTGAGTGATATCTTGAATTGTTTTAATGGTGTTTTCATCAAAGAGGCCATCTTCTTTATAGACCATGATGTCGATGGTATCTGAACTACCAAAAATTCCCTCGTGCTCCTTAAGGTCTAGTAAGCGTTGATCATGATCCATTAGCCAACCCTTAACAGAGTAGTTTGCATGGATTTTCGGTAGACCTGAGCTTATAGCGATAAAGAAGATAAATGAAATTAGAAGACAAGTTTTAGTGTGGTCGACGATATACTTCGCGACTCTTTCTGCAAGTGAGTGAACACGTTTCATATAATTCATTTCCTTTGAAGTTTTCACTAACACTATATTAAGTTTTGTAAAGAAAGGCTAAGAATTTTGGGGAGAGATGATAAGAAATACTTGGTTGATGTAGACGCTCTAGCAAAATAGTGTCGATACTCTCAACGTGTTCGAGAGTGAACATTGTAAGCTAGAGCGTTTGTCTAAAGTTAGGCCTTATTGGATTCCAACGAAATCCATTCCTAACTTAGAAATGGCATTCTCTTTTAAGAATGGCATTTTTGTATTGATATTAAATTTAGCACCTTTAAGGTTACAGTTGATAAAGATTGTTCCCGTTAAATCAACATTAGAGAAGTCACATCCGTTAAGGTTACAACTTTTAAAAGTAACACCTCTTAGGTTTGCCCATCTTAAACTTGTCGCCGCAAGATCACACTCATCAAATGTGCTATCTTCTAAGTTTGTACACTCTAAGCTCACGTCTTTCAGATTGATTCTCTTAAAACGATTCTTTGCAAGGTTTGACCAAGTGAAGTCAACACCCTCGTAATTTGAGTTGTTGTGCTTTGCATATTTGATATTACATTTTCTAAGGTCACTCTCATTTAAGTCTGAGTGGCGAATATTGATTTTATCTAGCATTGAGTTATCAAAAGAACTTTTCTCAAGCTTAGAGGCACTGATTAATCGTAAGTTATCAACATTCCTAAGATTGATACGATTCTCATTTTGTTTTTTGATTGCTGTAAACATCGTGTTTTGCGTCGTCATTTTCATCCTCTTTGTAAAACTAGTAAGATAGTAGCGATTTTATTTAGCTATATTAAGTCAATTGTTTGTAAATTCGGAATTTCCGAACTATTGTGTTCTCATGAATTGGAATCATCTCTATTGTTTTTATGAAGCTGCAAAGCACAAATCTGTTAAGAAGGCCGCTGAAAAAATGGGCCTTGCTTCATCAACTGTAAGTGAGCAGATCAAAAAGCTTGAACAAAATTACGGTGTGCAACTTTTCGAAAGAAAGGTTAGGGAGATCGTTTTAACAAAAAAAGGTGAGGAGGTTTATTCACATGCTAAGGGTGTTTTCTCAAATGGGATGCGCCTTGTTGATAATTTAACACCTCATGATGACGGTGGTTATGATGTGACTTTCTCAATTGAGTCACATCTCGAGTCTCCAAATATTGCAGCGGTATTAGCGGATTATTACTCTGCCTATAGTGACTTCGGCCATACCATCACAAAGCGCTCAAAAAACTTCTCTCAAACAATGTACTATCTTGAAAATGATACAGTCGATGTCGCCATTAGCGATAAGAAGCTCTCTAACGAATTATATGAGAATTACCTTGTTGCCCAAAACCAGCTTCGCTTCTACGTAAACACAGCTGTTGCTGCTAAATATCGCGATTTACCATTTGAGAAACTAGTAAAAAAGCTACCTATTGGCTTTCTTTCATCTGATGAGAAAATGATTGTTAATGCGAAGCAAGTTCTCAAAGAACAGAAGGTTTACCTAAAGGAAGCATTCTTCAGTGAGCACCTTTATTACTTGTCGACTTTGGCACAGAGAGGGGAGATCGTTCTTGCTGCAATTGGTAATGATTCAATCTTTCAGGAGTTATATTGCCTTGGGCCTCAACATGATATTAGCGTTCCAACATACGCAATTCTTAAAAAGCAAAATGAGAACCTACTCTTTGCTAGGAAATTAAAAGATTTATTGATGGTTGATATCGACGCTAATCAACTAAATCTGCATTAAATTCTATTTGCCGACCTGTTTAAAACTAGTTAGCATTTATCGATGAAAAAATATTCCCTTATCAAATCCATTGCAATGACAATACTTGTCTCTATGTCTCTTCATATGCCTCTTGAGACTAGAGCAGAAGATATTGGTTTTCTTAAAGATGGAAAGATTAAAGATATTATCGTTAGAGAGATTGCTAACCTTAACTTGTCGACAACAGTAAAATTACTAGACTGGGACAAGATCAAAGGTGTTGGTGTCGGATTAAAATACGGCTATGAGATGACTCCTTCATATTTGAAGGGGAAGTTTGCTCGTGTTGATGAGTGGAGTTTCAATCGTCACGTAAACCCAGGCTCGTATATTGATGCCGTGACGCCAATTAATTTAACATTCTCTAAAAATGACCGCGTAACTTTTATTCGCCACTTCGATGATCAAAAGAAGGCTATTCTTGCGATTCCATATTCAATAAATAAGCTTCCTTATAATGCTGAAAGTACACTCAAGAGATTGGCCATTGGAGACTTCGTTAGTATTCCTGCTCAGATGACTCTAAATTTTGGAATTAGTGCAGCGTACGGTTACGGGGATATTATTGATGCCGGCGCTTTTGCCAATGTTATTACAAGTGGTAATTACAATATTAATATTTATCGTATGGACGAAAGTAAGGTTCGCCTAAAGATTGTGACAAGAACATCGACGGAGGCCAAAACTGGCGCCAAGGTAAAGAGTGATTTCTTTGTTGCTCTTGTCGAAAAAGTAAATGCACCAGATTTTGTCTCTAAAAACTTTCAACTAAAGTTACTAGAATATAACCTAGGTCGAGGAATCGGTGAGCAGTATGTTCTGGATTATATCTTTGATCTAAGCCTTCCTCACGCAAGAGAGGCCTTTGATCGAATCATTAAGCCTAAGTACAAATTAGATACTGATAAGATGATCGGCCAATATACAGGTCGTAAGTATATTGAAGAGAAACTTATTTCTGACTTTAGTCTAGCAAATGAAATCGCTACATTTGGAACTGGTGTAAAACTGCTCTTTCAAGGTTTCAATGAATATAAATTCAAGCGCAGAGGTTTTAAGTTAGGAGTCTTCATCAGTGACGTTGATTATGATTGGACATATTACAAGAACCATATCTCGATCTTAAACGGCCCTGATGTTGGAGAGTACTTCTTTCCAAATAAGGTTTATAAGTACAGTGAAGAGTTCAATATCCTAATTCACAAAAGAAGAGATAAGATTGAAGAGTCGTACTTTTCTTTTATTCCAAAAGATAGAGTAACTGAAACTTCTGTTGATTTTGGAACAAATTATATTAGAAAGGATCGATACTTTACACGTGGTGAGTGGAAATCGACAAAGAAGAAGATTAAGGCATTGGTTCCCCAATTCATCTTCTCAAAGATCGACTTTCAAGAGCTTGATACAGTAAAGACGAATATCACGACTGAGGTTAAGTACCGTCTTGTCTTAAGAAAAGAGATCTTTGAATATATTAAGGATGTTCCTCTAGATCGTATTATTGATGAAGTGAATAAGATTAAAAAGGATCGTGGTTACCGTGTTGTTTCGCAAAATGGAAAGGGAAGGCACTTTATTAGTAAGATCTTTTTCTGGCAAAGGGCCCATACGCGCCATGTTGCTAAGAGAATTCAGAGAATTCTTAATTCTGAAGTCGATAATATCTATACAAAACTCGAAAAGGTGATCGATAACATCGACAAGAATAACTTTCGTAAGTATTTTTATCGTGTTGTGCAAAGTCTTGTTCCAATTGATGATCTACCAAACTTAATGTTTTTTAAGTTGGATATTTTAGGAAACCGTACTCAGCCTGTTCATTTTAATTATGGTGAGCATGAGTTCCCTAAGATTTATTATGAAATCCTCGATATTAACCGCGACTTTCACGACTCAAAGAGAGACTTTCAAATTATTACGGAGTAGGGTGTGAGTGATTACAAAGAATTTTTAGGTGACTATAAAGAATCTCCTGTTGAGATTTTTGAGACATGGTTTAAAGAAGCAGTGGCCAAGGAAGAAAATGGGCCTGCATTTATTCTTTCTACAGTCGATGAGTCAGGACAACCAAATGCTAGAACACTTCTCTTAAAGGAAGTTGTCGATAATAGGCCACTATTTTTTACGAATTATAATTCAGTAAAGGCCCAGGAAATTACTGCAAATCCTAATGTGGCCATGACCTTCTATTGGCATCGCCTTGGAAGACAGGTCAGAATTAGGGGCTCAATTTCAAAATGCGATGTTGAAGTATCAAAGAATTATTTTCAATCTCGTGCTCATGAGAGTCAGGTTGCTAGCTCTATTTCTAATCAGTCTTCACCAATTGAAGATCGTCAGAAGTTAGTACAAGAGTACAATGAAGGGCTTGAGCGCTATAAAGAAGAAGTCCCGTATCCAGAGAATTGGGGTGGTTACTTAGTCGATATTAAAGAAATAACATTCTTCATTTACGGAGAGTTCCGCTTAAATGATCGCTTTCAATTTGTTAAAAAAGGTAATGAGTGGCAATCTCTAAGACTTTATCCATAATTATATTTTCAATTTTACTCTTTACCTCTAAGGCAAATGCCTCTGAGTTATATGCAGGTGGTGGTGCCTCATTAAGTGGTGTTATCTCAGAAACTGATTATTACAATGGAGCAACGGCGATCTTTCCTTCTGCAAATTTTGGAATGAAGTTTGGTGCCCTTGCTCTTGAAGGCTTCTTTAGAACAGGAACTCTTTCTAATGATCATGAAGGCTTTAAGATTGATCTAGAAACAAATCAATTCGGCGTTATGCTTCGTCTCTCTCCTGAAGAGTGGCTTGATATGAATCTTGGTGGACATTGGACAATGGTTGAGGGGAGCTCTTCTGTTTATAACGGACAAGTGCTCACAGGCCTTGTGAATCGAACATATAGTTCTGTTATTTTTGGTATGGGTTTCAATATTCCATTTTCAAATCAATTAAGAGTTCGCACAGATATGAATTACTACGCAGGAAAAGAGATCTTTTCGATTTTTCAATTTGATATTTCTATCGTTTATAGCTTTCTTACTTTTTAGAATCCTTACTTGCTGGAAGTCTTCCACTTTCTCTCGTGATGTACTTGGCAAGCTCAGGTGTAACGAGACCATTCTTATCGAGTGCTTTTGCTAGTTTGTCGTTACCTGTTTTAAGAGTGTAGATATGTTGCTTGGCCTGCTGGTTTGCAGAGACAAGGCTTTGCATATTATTGAGTGCCGCTTGGTACTCATCTTTTATACCTTTAATTTTTTCTTTCTGATACGCAACTTGTTGTCTTAAGTTAGCGATCTCCACTGCCTGACTAATTTGAGCATTTAGATTCTTTTCATATTGAATTGCATCTTGGTCCTTATATTCACGTCCAGCTTTAATTGTGAAAGCGATTAGAACAAGTAAGTTAGCGACAATAATTCTTTTCATAAATATCTCCATTATTCTATGTACCTATCGACATAATAAAAAAAATCATTAATATTTTTCGAAAACATCCGAAATAATAAGTACTTATACTTTGGGGAAGAGAATGTTTTTGATTGATGTAAATTTATTTGAAGATGAGTTCTACCTTTTACCTGTTGAGCAGAGGAAAGGGGACCAATATAAAATCCAGTGCCATTCAATTGAATCGGCAAAATTATTGCAGGAAACGCTAGGGCAGATCAAGCATCTGCATCCTACTAAAGATAAGTCTCGTTTCAAACTCTTGAGAAGAGAGAAGCAATTTGGTTTTGAAGTGAAAGTTTTAGGTTATATCGAAGAAGAAGAAAAAAAGGCCTCATAAGAGGCCTTTCGTTTTATTAAAGATTTGAGTTAACGAAATCCCAGTTAACTAGCTTCCAGAAAGCTTCGATATATGAAGGACGAGCATTTCTGTAATCAACGTAGTAAGCGTGTTCCCATACGTCAATTGTCATTAGAGCAGTGTGACCATCTGTCATTGGAGTTTGAGCATCGTCAGTGTTAACGATCTCTAGCTCTCCACCTTTAGTCTTAACTAGCCAAGTCCAACCTGAAGCAAAGTTAGTTGCTGCTGAGTTTGAGAATTCTTCTTTGAACTTATCAAATGATCCCCATTTTGCGTTGATAGCGTCAGCTACTGCACCAGTTGCTTCACCACCTGCGTTTGGAGCAAGACAGTTCCAGTAAAAAGTGTGGTTCCATACTTGAGCAGCATTGTTAAATAGGCCACCAGTTGACTTCATGATGATTTCTTCAAGAGTCATATTTTCGAATTCAGTACCTGGAATCGCAGCGTTTAGCTTTGTTACGTATGCATTGTGGTGCTTTCCGTAGTGGTACTCAATTGTTTCAGCTGAGATATGAGGTGCTAGAGCATCCTTTGCCCATGGTAGTTCTGGAAGTTTATGTTCCATTCTTTTCTCCTTAATTCTAGATTCTTATAATGTTTTTTGAACAGCTCCATTCTAATGCGTTTGTTCTTTAAGTGCAAAACGCATTAAGTTATAGAAATTATTTTTGCCTTTTTGAAATTCTCCTCAAATTTTACTCAAGAATTTGGCCCAGATGTCGATTTTAAGTTAATGCATTTTCGACGTCATCTACCTACATTTACTCTGTCAATTTTAACTGTTTACCTAGTGGCATTTAGTGCAAATGCGAGCAGCTGGGGACAACGTGGTGGAGTAATTCACTCGGCCACTGACAAGTATAGTGGAAATTGGCGCAAGCTTAGTTCGACCCAAGAGGGTAGCATTGAGCAATTAATTGAAATCGTCTCAACCTCAAAGCTTGGGATTCAGTTAATTGATAAGGCACGTTTAAGGGCCGCTAAGGATCGTAAGCGCCTCGAAGAAGTTATTGATAGTGGTGATGCTTCTGTGACGGATACGACCCTCGTAAGAAAGTTCAATCCAAGCTCACCTGAAAGCGTGCGCTTTGAGACAAGATCCAAGGTTTATATTGATAAGTCTCATTCAACAAAGAATGCCGTCTTAGACCTTATTCACGAGTTAACTCACTATATCTATAAGAAGCCATTTAATCCTTATTTAAGTGATTTCTCTGTTTCCACTTTCTTAAGTGATACGATTCAGGGAAAGGGTGGAGAGGTTGATGCCTTTTTGGTTGAGTGTCGAATCGGGCGCGAAATTTATGGGCTTAAAGCGATCTCACCACAATGCCTAAATATTTTAGATGGAGAGGAGTTCTCAAGAGAGCTTGCTGTAAAGGAATTTTATAAACTGGGGGCACATTATGACCAGTTTAAGCATGCAGTAAACAAATTAGGTATCTCTCATGAAGTGGTTGAGCATAGCTCGAGCGAAGACTCTAGCCTCATCTCATCGGCCTGGTCTAAGCCATATCCAGTAGCTGTTATTGAGGAGTTTGAGACTATCATGACCAAGGTCTGTCAAAATGACCTTAAGCGTATGACCTATCTAAAAGAGAGCCAGGGCCGCTCAATAGCGAGCGCCAATAAGAACGTCGGTCAGGCAGAATCTAAGTTTAATGCTAGATGTCGTTCATATTTAGACTAAATTTTATTGACGACTGAACTCAATAATGTCTCTATGCACCAACGTTTCCATACAAAAAACTCTCTTTTTTCCTCGGCTTTAATTGACTACAAAGCTAAGCATTGGTAATTTATAACCTAAGAATTTCATAATTTTATACATCTATAAAAAGGATTGCTGGCAATGCAAGATAGTGTTGTTTTATTAAAACTTGATGACTTCCTTAACTGGGGAAGAAAGAACTCTCTATGGCCAATGACGTTTGGTCTTGCTTGTTGTGCTATTGAAATGATGGCAACTGGTGGATCTAAGTATGACTTAGAAAGATTTGGTTGTGGTGCTTTCATGGCGACACCAAGACGTGCGGACTTAATGATTGTTGCAGGTACTGTAACTCTTAAAATGGCCCCAAGAATTAAGCTTCTTTATGAACAAATGGCCGAGCCGAAATATGTTATTTCGATGGGGTCATGTGCTAACAAAGGTGGGCCTTACTGGCAACACGGTTACCACGTTCTAAAAGGTGTTGATGAGATCGTACCTGTTGACGTTTACGTACCAGGTTGTCCTCCAAGACCAGAGGCCCTAATCGAAGGTTTAATGACACTTCAAAAGAAAGTTGCCAACGAAAGACTTCTTAAAGATAAGTGGGTGAAGCATGCTTAATGAATTAGTAACTTTTATTAATGATAAAGTTAGTGGTGCAAATGCTTCTTTAATTGAAAATGAAGCAGGTGATAAGCCAATCTTAGTTGATGCTTCAAAAATTAAAGACGTTTGTTATGCACTAAGAGATAGCTCTGAATACCAATTCAACGTACTTCAAGTTGTATCAGGCGTTGATTACGAAAATGAAATCGAAGTTAACTATATGCTGGCTTCATTCATTACAAACTCTGATGATGTAATAATCAAAGTTAAACTTCCAAAAGCAAATAAAGATGATGTTCCTAAGATTGATTCTGTTTGCGACGTTTGGAAGGCCGCTAACTTCTTAGAGAGAGAAGTTTACGATATGAACGGTGTTGAATTTGTTGGACACCCTGATCATAGAAGAATTCTTTGCCCTGAAGACTGGGAAGGTTTCCCACTTCGTAAAGATTACGAAGTTCAAAAAGCTTGGCATGGTTTCGAAATTAATCCAGAACACAAAATGAATATTGCAGATCACGAGTTCTTCGCTAAGGCGAGAATTGATGCTGCTGAACCAAAGAAAATCTCTGGTTCATGGGATGGAAAGATTTCGACTGATTTAGAGGCCGCTCTAAATAAGAAGATGGAAGAAGCTAAATAATTAATTTTAAGGATATTTTTAATGGAAGATAATACATTAAAACAAGAACAAGAAGCCTTACATACTGATCTATTGACAGTAAATATGGGGCCTCAACACCCTGCCACTCACGGGGTTTTACGTGTTGAGATTAAAACAGATTCTGAAATCGTTGTTGAAGCAACTCCATACCTAGGTTACCTACACCGTTGTATGGAAAAGCACAGCGAAAACTTAGACTATCGTGGAATCATTCCTTTCACTGACCGTATGGACTACCTTGGTGCCATGGGGATGGAATGGGGTTATGTTCACGGTATTGAGAAAATGCTTGGAACAGAAGTTCCTGAAAGAGCAGAGTACATCAGAATTATCGTTGCGGAACTTCAAAGAATCGCATCTCACTTAATGTACTTTGGTACTTATGCAATTGACCTTGGGGCCTTCACTCCATTCTTATATGCTTTCCAAGATAGAGAGCAAGTTCTAAGAATCTTCGAAGAGCTTTCAGGTGCCAGACTACTATACAATTACATTTGGATTGGTGGTGTTTGGAACGATATTAATGATGATCAACTTCGTCGTATCGACCAATTTTGTACTATGATGGAAGAAAATATGAAGAAGTACCACGACCTAGTTGGTATGAACGCTATCTTCCGTAACAGAACTGCTAATGTTGGTATCGTTACTCCTGAGATGGCCTACGAGTATGGTGCAACAGGTGCTGTTCTTCGTGGTTCAGGTGTTGAATGGGATCTTCGTAAGAAGAAGCCATATGGTTACTACGATAAATTCGATTTTGATGTTGTTACTGGTAAAGGTGAAATGGGAACTGTTGGTGACTGTTGGGATCGTTACTATGTACGTGTATTCGAAATCTTTGAATCAATTAAAATCCTTCGTCAAGCTCTTGATGGAATTGAAGCTGGACCTGTTATGGGGAAAGTTCCAAAGATCATTAAGCTGCCAAAAGGTGAGATTTATACAAAAACTGAGTGTCCACGTGGAGAGCTTGGTTACCACATCGTTTCAGATGGTGGAAAAACTCCTTACAGAGTTAAAGTTAAGTCTTCATGTTTTACACACACTTCAATGCTACCTGAGCTTGGAAAAGGTCAGATGATCGCAGACTTCGTTGCTACGATCGGAAGTATTGATATTGTACTAGGAGAGGTTGACCGATGAGCACTCAAGCAACTTACCAAGCAGGTGAGCAACTAACATTAGGAAAATGGTTTAAGAATATCTGGACTGGAATTAGAACAGTTACTAAAGGTCTAGGGATTACTTTTAAATATGTGTACGGTGTAAAGCCTGTAACAATTGAATATCCAGAAGTAAGAGAAGAGCTTCCAAAGAACTCTCGTTCACGTCTATTTAACGACGTTGAAAACTGTATTTCTTGTTACCAGTGTGCAACTGCTTGTCCAGTTGACTGTATCTACATTACAGCTGTTAGAAGAGAAAAAGATGCTCCAGCACTTAAGACAAGTGGTGGAACGCCAATCAAGTTAGATCTTCTTCAATACACTATCGACACAGCTCTATGCTGTTACTGTGGTCTTTGTACTACTGTTTGTCCAACTGAGTGTCTAACTCACACGACAGACTACGAATTCTCTCAATATACTCTTGATGAGATGAAGTACGATTACCTTGCACCAGATATCAAAAAATGGCGTGAAAGAATAGTAAAGTAGAAATAATAAAAGGCTCCTAACGGAGCCTTTTTTTATGTCTGCGAAGGCAGGGGCCGAGAGCAGGCTCATATCCAGAAAGGACGCTATGTCGTCACTTCAATAGACACTGTTTAAGATATTTACAACCTAACTGCTTAATATCTCGTAAGATTCTTGGCACATAAAGTGCATCTATATATGTATCTGGAGGGAATGATGAAAACAGTTCTTAAAGTTACAATTGCACTATTTATTGCTCTTAATGCTTTTTCATATCAGCAAATTTTTGCAACTTCAGGTGATTTAAAAATTAGAAGCCAGTATCACGGCGATCAAGATATTAGATCAATTAGAGTTTTTGGTGATACAGTAAGTGCTTACTCAAAGGATACAAACGGTAGAGATTACAATGATGTTCTTTTTAAGGTCACAAAGGAATATGCACAGTACAAGGAATTCCTATTTGATATTCTAGAAAAAGGTGACTTCGTTATCCTTCCAAATCAAACAGGAAAGATTGAAGATTTAAAAATAATTTATAAAGGTAAGCAGTACAGCTTTATTGAAGCAGCACTTTTCTTAAATAGAAAAGATCTTTGTGGCCTGGGGATGGAATGTCCGACAAGTAATGCCGCTATAAATGATGGAAGAAGAACAACTGCACCAGGTACACAAGGCCCATTAAGAAGAGCAGATGCTAGAAAAGTTGATTACATGACAAGAGTAAATATCTTCTAATAAGAGGAAAGATTAAGATAATTCTTCAGCTAATTTATTAATATGGGCAAGCATTCTTTCACGAGTCTTGTCCATAAGGTCTCCAATATCATCCATCGTCATTCCCTCCGTCGAAATTGGCTCAAGAGCTTCAATGATAACTTTTCCAGGCCTAAGCTTTCTAAGATCAAAAGATTTCTCATATTCAGAAAAAACGACAGGGTAAATTGGGAGTTGTCCCTGGATGGCAACAACAAATGGACCTTTCTTAAATGGTAGAAGTCCACGTCCTTTAGAGCGAGTTCCTTCCGGCATAATCCATACATTGCAATTATCTTCTTTAATTGTTCGTGCAACTTCGGCCATTGCTCGCCAGGCCTTTTTGCGATTTGTACGATTAATTAAAATATTACCTGCTAGATAATACATTTGCCCAAAGATAGGAATCCAAACGAGAGATTGTTTTCCTAGTGATACTGTTCGTCTCGGTAGTGCCGGCCCAACAAAGAAGATATCGAGGTTGGATTGGTGGTTAGAGATAATGACTGAATTTCTAACGTCTTTGTGGTCTTTCTTCACTCTTGCATCAATTTTAATATGTAAGAATAGACGAGTTAGCCACGAGTAATAGTTTGCAATAAGGTATGTATTTCCTCGATTCGCTGGGCGAAACATACAGATTGGAATCCAGATTAGTGTTCCAATAACTAAAAATAGTCCAGCGATGAATAGACGAAAATACATTAAAAGCATTTTTACTTTATAGCATAGGATTTATCTGTGTCAGACTACAAAATGAAAGTGTGTTAACGCTATTTATAAGTAACTGTTAAAACAGTGTAATTAATAGCACTGAGCCAATTGCCATCAAGATTCCTAGTCCTTTTGGCACAGTTAGAGAGATGTTTTCAACGAACACATCCCATAGAACACTTGTCACCATTTGTGCTGCAATAAGCCCAACTGTTGTTTTAACAGCGCCAACTTCATAGATTCCAATTGGAAGACCAACAACAAAGAGAAAACCAAAGAAGCCAGGAATGACATACCACCACTTAAACTGGAACTCTTTCAAGCGAACGAATTCTGGAAAAAACTCTGGATTATGTTTAACGAAAAAGAAGAAACAAATACAAACAACTAGAGTAACAAAATTTCCTAGGAGGGCCATCCATGTAAGGCCAATATCATTTGTCATTAATCGGTTGAGGGCACCTTGAAGAATTCCAATGCAACCAATAAATAGGGGAACGATTATTGCTAGGTTATTTGTCATCTACTCTTATCCTTTATTTCTTTAGAAGTGTTAATCCCTTAAGGTAGTCGCCTTCAATAAAGCCCTTGAGAGATGGACAATCACCAGTAAGCTTAAGTGATCCAGTGATACTAATCTTACGGTTGCCAATATATTCTTTGATTTTATTTTCAAATTTCTTGCGTGTAATAGAATGTGTATTTAAAAAGATATGTGCCTTTCCACCCTTATTTAAAATCATATCAAATAGAGGAATCATATCCTTGTATGCATCAATAGCTTTTGAAACTTTCTTTCCATCACTTGATGCACTTGGAGGGTCACAAATGATTAAATCAAACTTACGACCTTCGGCCTTAAACTTTTCAAGGGCCTTAATTGTTGGCATACAAAGTGACTCATGATTTTCACTCATTTCGTTAAGCACTAAATTTTCTTGAAGCCAATCAAGGTACTTTTGCGAGAGGTCTACACTTGTTACATCTGTTGCGCCTTGCTTAAGAGCAAAGAGAGAGTAGGCACCTGTATAGCTATAAAGGTTAAGAACACTCTTTCCATCAAAGTCATCTTTCACACGATCTCTAATGGCCGCCATATCTGTATAGATACCAATATCATAGAATTGGTTAAGCTTAATTTGGTACTTAACACCAAACTCTTCTATAAGAAAGTTATCTTCTTTAAGTTGTTTATTAGTCGCACAGTAGAATTCTTTCTTGCGCTTAAGGTTTCTCTTTTGAACCCAAACCGTATCTTTAGGGTAGAAGTCTTTTACAATTTTTAGAACATCATTTTCAAAGTGGTTCCAAAAGTTTGCATAGAATTGAATTAAGATTCTATCCTTTAAACGTATAATGAATAGTCCTGGGAGGTAATCTGACTCACCAAAAGCTAGGTAGTAATTTTCTCGGTTGTCGATATTACCACGTGCCTCAAAACTTGCTTGCATACGCTCACGTAATTCAAAGTAGAATTCCTTTGGGCCTAGGTGAGAAGAGCCTTCTCCAATCCTCCAAATTCTAGCGAGAACACTGTCATGAGTAGGATCATTAAGCATAACAACAAATTTCGCATCGTCATTCTTAACTTCATCAAGCTTTGCTGTAATAAAAGGAGATCCCTTTGGAAACTTCAGAGAATATTTATCTTTTGTAATCCAAGGATGACCTTTGAAGATATATTTAACACTGGCAGGGTGTAGTTCTACCCTAGGTGTGCGAATGCGTGGACGACCTGCGGTTTTCTTGTTCATTGTTACTTTTCTTTTTCTAACTTTATACGGTATTGAAGGTTATTCTCTAATAAGAGAAGAAGTTTATTCGTAATCTCAAAGGGATTTGAGAGTTCAAGAACACCAAATTCTTGTAAACGAAATTTTGTTTCAAGATCCATATCACGGTACGGATCAAAATTTTGGCAAAAGAGTTGTAGCTCTTCTAATAGCTCATCATTGAGATAGAAATCAGGATGATCAATATCTTCTGATTGCTGTTCAAAAGCATGCTTTTCATTTCGAATGTGAAATAACTCTTCTTTATTTTCCATGGGATATTGTTATTTCAGATACATAGCGTTACGTCAAGATAGGAGGTCTATTTTGGCAATTTTATCTTTTCTATCTATTTCACTTATCGCTCTTTTCATCCCCGCAGAAAGTCTAATCGAAAGGTTTAACTTATTGAAATTTCGAATGCGCTCAGAGTATCAAAGAGGTAAGGACTTATTAATTGAAGTGTCGCAACTTAATCTGATGGGAGATCTAACGCAACTATCAAATTATAAGTTCTACGACTCACTAGTATGTGAAATAGCTCAGATTGCAAAAGAATTTGGCGCTGCAACAAGTCGTACTCTCGCAAAAATGCGCCACGCCCTTTCTAATGACCTGCAAATTGAGAAAAAGGTCTCAGGTACAATCAACGAAACCCTCTTTCAATTTCTTATGGCCATGGGCCTTACATTTGCTCTCAATATCTTCGCAACCAATATACTTGGGTTAAAGACTGATTACTTTTTTCTGGCCTTGGCCTTCCTCTATAATATGATGGGTGTCGTTAGCTTCATTTTATTGATTAAAAAATTAAAGCATAAATTCCTCGCACCAATAAGCAAGATTTTAAATTCCTATCTTATCTTTAAACTAATGTACGACGTAGGGACTCCCATAAATCAACTTGTCCATCGTTCAGCAATCAACTCAATTGTTGAGATGAAGCAAGACTTGGCAAAGGACTTATTTCGAAGGCTGTCGGCCCTTATTGAAATGAAAAAGCACCAAGGAGCAGATATTTGCGAAGACCTTGAATCAATTGAAATTAATCTGTGGGATGACTATCGAAGTGAAAATGAAGTTTTTTTACAACGATTAAAGATATTCAAGTTTGCATGGCTTGTGGTCTTCTTCTTTGTGCCTTATGTCGCAAACTTTTTCCGCCTAATAAGTCATTTAAATCTTTAAGCTTGTGAGCAGTTATAATTGATATTCTATCGTTTTGTAGGTACTTTATTTAGGTAATAAAAAAACAAATGGAGTCAGCTAATGGCCTATCAAAATGATAAGCAAATTATTTATTCAATGAATCGTGTTGGGAAAGTTTATAAACAAAAGCACGTTCTAAAAAATATCTCACTTTCTTATTTCTATGGAGCTAAGATCGGTGTTCTAGGTCTTAACGGTGCTGGTAAATCAACACTTCTTAAGATCATGGCAGGGCTTGATCAAGACCACTTAGGTGAAACTCACTTAGCAAAGAATTATTCAGTTGGATACCTTGAGCAGGAGCCAAAGTTAGATCCAGAGTTAACTGTTAGAGAAGTTGTACAACAGGGTTGCCAGGAGACAGTTGATCTTCTCGCAAAGTTTGATGAGATTTCTGCAAAGTTTGCAGAACCTATGTCAGATGACGAAATGAATGACTTATTAGATAAGCAGGCCAAGCTTCAGGATAAACTTGATGCAGCTGATGCTTGGACACTTGATAACCAACTTGACCTTGCAATGGAAGCACTAAATTGTCCTCCATCAGAAGCTAAGTGTGGAAACCTTTCAGGTGGAGAAAAGAGAAGGGTAGCACTATGTCGCTTACTTCTTCAAAAACCAGATATTCTATTACTAGATGAGCCGACAAACCACCTTGATGCAGAAACTGTTTGGTGGTTAGAAAGACACCTTCAACAATATAAAGGAACTGTAATTGCCGTAACACACGACCGTTACTTCCTAGATAATGTTGCTGGATGGATTCTAGAACTTGACCGTGGACAAGGGATTCCTTTTGAAGGGAATTACACTGGTTGGCTAGAAACAAAAGCAAAACGTCTTGCTCAAGAAGAAAAGACTGAGTCTAAGAGACAAAAGGCCATGAAGGAAGAGCTTGAGTGGATTCGCTCTAACCCTAAGGCACGTCAGGCGAAGTCAAAAGCTCGTATCAAAAATTATGAGGAAAGAGCAAAGATTTCAAGTGAGAAGAGAAATGAAACAAATGATCTCTTCATTCCTGCAGGACCTCGTCTTGGTAATAAGGTAATTGAAGCACATGGTGTTTCAAAAGCATTTGATGATAAATTACTTTATGAAAACTTAGAGTTCTCTCTTCCTCCTGGTGGGATCGTTGGTATTATCGGTCCAAACGGTGCTGGTAAGACAACATTATTTAAAATGATTGCTGGTCAAGAACAACCAACTTCAGGAACTTTTGATGTTGGTGATACTGTTAAGCTTGCTTACGTTGATCAAGGGCGTGATCTGGATCCAGAGAAAACAATCTATGATGTTGTTGCTGATGGAACTGAATTCATCAATGTTGGTGGCCAAGAAGTAAACTCTCGTGCCTATATCGCTAAATTCAACTTCTCTGGTGAAGACCAG
Source organism: Halobacteriovorax sp. CON-3 (assembly GCF_043196995.1). Taxonomy (NCBI): domain Bacteria; kingdom Pseudomonadati; phylum Bdellovibrionota; class Bacteriovoracia; order Bacteriovoracales; family Halobacteriovoraceae; genus Halobacteriovorax; species Halobacteriovorax sp. CON-3. The sequence continues at coordinate 209,008 of NZ_JBEBNA010000003.1, read as the reverse complement.
AAGAAGAAAGTTTCTGAACTTTCAGGTGGTGAGAGAAACCGTGTTCACCTTGCAAAAGTTCTTAAAGAAGGTGGAAATGTTCTCCTTCTAGATGAGCCAACAAACGACCTTGATGTAAATACACTACAGGCCCTAGAAAAGGCCCTGGTTGATTATGCTGGTTGTGCGGTTATCATTTCCCACGACCGTTTCTTCCTAGACCGTCTTGCTACACATATCCTTGCCTTTGAAGGTGATGGTAAAGTTGTGTGGTTTGAAGGTAACTTTGATGAGTACGAAGAAGATAAGAGAAAGCGTCTTGGCGATGCTGCTCTTAATCCTAAACGTTATACATATAAGAAGTTAACAAGAGACTAAAAACTTGAGAAGTGTATATAAATTTGGTGGCAGCTCTATTAAAAGTGCTGCTGCCATTAAGCAGATTGCAGACTTAATCCTAGCATGTCCAAATGATGCACTAGTTGTACTATCTGCAACCTATAATTCAACTAACGAACTTGAATCAATTTATTTTAAGGAAGACTCCGCTTCATTAATTGAAGCTTTTTTCCAAAAACATAAAGTGATCGTTGATGAACTAGAGCTTTCCGTTGATCTCTCTAATTTTAAAAAAGAATTACTAGGTTATCTTACACTTCCTAAATCGAGTGCCACTCTTGACTCTATCTACAGTATTGGAGAACGAATTTCGACTTCGATTCTTGCAAGCTATCTTGAGCAACAGGGCAGAGAGGTCTTTCATGCTGATGCTCGTGATTATATTGTCACAAATCAAAATTTTAATGAGGCCAAGGTACTCTTTAAGAATACGAAGGCAAATTGCAATGAATTAAATAAGTACCCGCTAGTTATCACTCAGGGCTTTATTGCTCGAACAACTGATGGCCAGACGTCAACTCTAGGCCGTGAAGGCTCTGACTATTCTGCTGCAATCTTTGCTTGGGCACTTGATGATGTACAAGAACTTGTGATTTGGAAGGATGTAAAAGGTGTCTATGGACATGACCCTAAAGTTCTGACTAATGCTCCACTCATTCACAATCTCAGTTATCGCCAAACAAAACTTCTAACAAATAAAGGAGCTAAGATTCTTTTTCACAGAACGATGAATCCTTTGATTGAAGCTAATCTTCCTCTTATCGTTAAAAGTGTATTTTACCCAAACGAGGCCGGAAGCTGTATTAGCGATGCCAAAGAAGATCACTTCTGTGCAATCTCAACGGAAAAAGACGAAGCCTCTCGAAACTTTATCACTGTTTTTGGGCTTGCTCTTGAAGAGGCCAAGCTACTTAATAAGTCTTTCCAGCTAGACGAGAATAATGACGATTACTTTACGCTAGAAGTTGATGGCCAAGATCTTCGTGAGTGGATAGACCTTTTTGGTGATCAGCTATTTTCTTAGTTTTTGAATAAAGCGTTGAATAAATTGGACGATCTGCTTCACTACCGTGAACTTCGATAATTTCTTTTACTTCTTTATTTTCAATAAAAACGACATGATCAACGCTTTGACAAATAAGCCTTAGGATTTGATCAAAGTCGATCCCATTTTTACTCTCTGAAAAAATCGAAAATAATGTAGTTAATCTTAGGAGAGTATCTTTTGCATTATTGGCGTGAATGGTACTCATCATTCCTTTGTGTCCAGTATTCATGGCCAATAGGAATGGAATAACTTCACTCGATCTAATCTCTCCCAGAATGATCCTCTTGGGTGACATCCTAAGAGCATAGCTACAATAGTCCTTTAGACTTTTTCCTTCACTTGGGTGTGAAAGTAGGTGAGTTGAGTGTGAGATATCACCATCTATTTCAGCGACATCTTCAATGATGACGTGATGTTCACCTTCTTGGCATAATGATTTACAGGCCCTTAAAAAACTAGTTTTCCCACTGGCCGTGGAGCCAGCAATAACAATATTTTTGTAATTGGAAATAAGCTCTGTCATGAGATTCTGTGCATCCTTATCTTCTGTGAAATTTGAAACTTTAAAATTCTTTTGTGAGTGAACTCGTAGAAATGCCTTTGCTTGTGACTTAGGTGAAAGGCATGGGTGGGTAAGACTGACACGAAGATCAATTTCATTGCCACTTATTACTCGCGTATCTTTAAATGAGGCAAATGGTGTATTGAAGCTCCAGTCAATACTAAGTTTCTGAGTAAGAAAGACGAGACTTAGAACAAAGTCCTCATTACTTAGAAATTCCACTTTTAGATTTAGGTTATCTTGCTTGTGAACTTCGATATCACTAGGAGAGTGAATGATAAACTCATTTGCATCATAAAGGTTTAAAAGGTCATCAATATAGCTTTGATGGTAAACCTTATTAAACCAATCCTTGATGTCTTCTAGGTTTGAGATGTCTTTTTCTTGCAGATTATTTCTTTCTAAGGTCTCTAAAATAATTTCTTCAAAGTTTAAGTGAATCGTCTTTTTCGACTTTTCTGTGAGAAGCATTTTGAATTCACTGAAGAAGTATTGGTTAATTTGTGACATGTATTTTTCCTATTTTAATTTTGCGATAGCAATAATTCTTTTATACGTTTTAAATTTTGCGGATGAAGAAAAAAGTTTCCCAAGAATGGGAATTTGACCAAGAATGGGAAGTCTTCGTCCGGCGTTGTCATCAGTTGTTAAATCGATTTCAAACATCTGAATCGGAATTCCTTTTTCGATTAGAAAACTCGACTCTTGGGCACTCCCGTTTATATAAGTATCACCATTTGTTTGCCCCATTGGCCTCGTTAGCTTTGTGCTATATTTAACTTTGTATCTGTTGTTTATCTTTTCAAGTAGCATCTCAATTTTAAGTCCAGCAAATCGCCATTGAGTATTATTGCCATTGTTATTTGTTGTCGTGGTAAAAGGGATATCAGAACCCATTTGAACGGTAGACTTGTTATTTGTACGTAAAAGAATTTTTTGAGTGGCCAATGTCGACACATTATAATCAGTATCTCTAAAGACAATGCTCTGACTTTTGGCCAATGCTGATGCTCCCTCATCGAGTAAGTCGGAAAGGCCGACGTCGACTTGGTCGAGTCCAAAATTGATCTCTTTTCCATCCATTCTTTCAATTTGTATGATTCTCATTTCGAGCTTATGGTTGACGAGATTATCAAATCTTTGAGATAGGAAGAACTTAACCATTAGCTTTTTTTGGAGTGGCCCTAGGAACTTCTTATCTTTTAAGATCTCTTCGTTTGTAAAGCAGTGGATATCAATCTTGGATTTTTCACAGCGAATATCATCGTAATAGTTTTGAAAAAACTTGTGATGAATTTCGCCAATGATTTTCTTAGCGACTTTATCCTTAAGTTCACCCTTGAAGATAATACTCTTATTCTTATTGAGAAGTGGCCTAAGAACTAGGTACTGATCAAGTGTCGTAATATCTTGGGAAATGATTAACTTATCGCCTTTAATATCGCCATTAATACCAAAGTGACGGAGGTTGTTTAAGACCTCAAGTACCTTAAATTGACCTGATTTTGAGAGGACATAAACTTCATGTATCTTCTTCTTGCCTGAGTTAGTCCAAAGTGTAACAATCGATTGGCCCTGCATTTTTCCTTTAATAAAGAGCTTATTTTGGGCCTGAATTGCCTTGCTCGATAAAACTTCTTTATTGGAGATACTGAAGTTTGTTATCCCTGATAATGAAATTTCAGTGACTTGGCCTATGGCCAGGGTAATTTGATTTGAGCCAGTTGCGTAAATATTGAAATTTACGATACATATTAAGCTAATGACTTTGACAAAAGGCAGGAAACTTAGTAAAAAGCTATACTCGAAAACTGTTTTTAATTTAGATTTAAATATATTGAGGAGATTTATCATGGTATCAAGAACTCGTATTACAAGAAACAAGCGTAATGCTAAAAAAACAAAAATGGGTGCTAAAAGAAAAGCGCATAACAGAAACAAGGGAACTACTCCTAAGTTTAAAATTCATCTAGATTAATATTTAATTATTTTTCAGATATAGAAAGAGGGCCAAGACGTTGGCCCTTTTTTATTGCCCAAATGTATTTTGAAGCACTCGCTTATCTTGTCTAACAACTAAAGGTTCAGCTTCTTCACCCTTAAAGCAAATGTGAAGTAGGGCATTTTTATAGATATCTTCACATGGGTTCTTCTTCTTTATAAATCGAAAATCTTCTTTCTTAATTCCATTCTTTGCCATTAATTCGCTAAGTACTTCAAACATGTGGTTTTTGTCAGAATCGTATGTATAAACAATCACTTCACGTGCTTGAATGCTTGTACATAATAGGATTGTAATAAGGCTAAATTTCAATTTCATAAGCTCCTCCTTTGGATTTTGGTAGATCTGTAACTGGATAGGAATCTAGCTCTAAAGCCTTATAAGGAGCAATTCTATTCAAATCTGAAATAGAAATTTTTACGAGATAAATAGGGACTTCTTCATCGTTTAGTTTTTTCACGATCTTGGCCTTATTTGTGATGTGTGTAGGGCCTGCATATAAAGATACATACTCTTCACTTCCCACTAGATTGGTCATTTCATTTATTTTAAGCTTAAGAAGTCTTTCATCTTTTGCCACTGTAATATGCTCCTCAGGTAGGCTTTGTGGGGAAGGGACTGAAAGGATATAAGTGAAGATATTAGTCAGTACGAGGGCCACCCAAAATCTAAGATAGAGGGCCTTCTTCATCTTTTCTTCCTTCTCCTTATTAAAGAGAAGTGGTGATGAAGGGGTGTCGCTATTTGATTGAGTTCCAGGTTTTGATGAAGTTTTTGATTTCTCGTTGTTTAGAATTTTCAATTTTAACCTCCAGGTTAATCATAAGAATTAATGTACTTACAAAAATTGAAGTCCATAGTAGTCCTTCAATTGTTGAATACCCTTGGGTGCCATGTGTTTTGAGGTGAGAGCGAAATCGTCTAAAATTCTTCCCTCTTTGAGTTTGAATTTTAAGGTAATAACGAATGAGTGATTTTCTGATAGGTTACTCCCTGGGTAGTGAAAGGGCATAAAGGCCTTCCATTTCTTTTCAAAGACAGCTGAAGTATCGAGTCTTCTTTTGATTTTCCAAATTCTTCTTCCTAATGGGTCAGATTTTAAAAGACCTAGAATATTTGCCGTATCACACTCCGCTATGGTTAAGAGCTTGTAGCGTAGGAAGTAGCGAAGCGCACTTTGTAGGTACATAAGTCCTTTGGCCCCATACTTCATAAATGGCTTTAGCCACGCTGCTAGGGGAAAGAATTGAGCGTAAAACAGGCTTTTTAGGCCGACATTGATATAAGAAATTCTTTTGTAGAAGGACTTGTACTCAACAATTGCCTTCTTTGAACAGATATATGATTTATTGTAATACTTTATAATTTGGAGTTCTTCATAGGAGCGGGCCATATTTGAAAAGATGATGGCGATGAAGGCCATAAAAAATAAGACCGCTACTAGGGAAGTACTACCTCTTTCATCTAAGGCCATTTGAAAATCCTAAATGATGCTTCTCTTTTCGATACTTCAGGTATTTTCCATTTTTATTTTTTACAAACTTAATCCGTGTTTTTGAATCAAACCACCTCTCAAATGAGAGGAGGCTTTTACAAGAGAATGTTTTTGATGATTTTTTATTATTATGTGATTTTGACAATGAGTGCACATAAGCTTGAAAGACAATACTATTTTTACATCGATACTTTTCGCTAACAGCTGAGCTTGCGAGGAAGACAAAGACAATTAGAGTAATAGATAGAGCGTAAGAAAGTATTTTCATAATTGTGTATTAATTTACTTTGATACTCTTAGTGATCTTGTCAGATGCGTCTTCTAGTCTTTTTTGGACTCTTGTTCCAAGTGTTTTTACGGCCGTAATACAAATGATACCGACAAGGCTTGTGATGATCATATATTCCATAACACCTTGTCCTTTATTATTCTTTAAAATCTTTTTCATTTTCTTTCTCCCGGTTTGGCAAAGTTCATAAGACTTCACGGGTTATAAAATAGAAAGATGGGAGAGTCTTTATTCTGAGTCAGAATGTCGGGATATATTTCAAATATGAAATAAAGGATTATTTTTCCTAGTATTTTCAGCAAGTTGCTAATAATTGTGGAGAGATTAAAATATCCTTATGAACGATAAAAGTAACTTCTACGTATTTGAGAAAAAAGAAATCTTATTGGTTGTCATCTTTGTCATCCTGGTTGCCATTACATCATTCTTCTTTGGCCTAAAGATTGGATCTAATTATGCTTTTGAAAAAGCTGGGCTTAGTAATAAAGAGGAAAAAGCGATTGTTGAGCCAATGGATGAGAAGCAAAAGATTGAGCTAACATCTCCAGAAGAGGAGAAGGTTAAAGAAATAGTTCAAGATAAAGAGACAAAGAAAGTTTCAAAAGAAGAATTAAATAAGAGAATTGAAGAATCATTAAAGCAGAAGATGGTTAATGAGTTTTCAAATGAAAATAAAGACTTCAATGATGTCGGCGTTCAGGATTCACCAGTAGATGAAGCTGTTGAGGAAAGGGCCGCAGAACCAGTTCAGCAACAAGTTGTCGAAAGTAATGCTGCTGAGGAATCTGTTTCAAAAACTGATGAGTACACTGGTAAGTACACAATCGTGGTTGGTTCATTTGAGTCGATTGATGATGCTAAGGAATTCGCTGAAGGTTTTAGAGTTCTAGGCTTTAGCCCAATCGTTAATGAGAAAGATGTACCTGGGAAGGGGAACCGTTTCCGCGTAAGTCTTGGGGCATTTGAGAGAAGTATTGAAGCAAAGCAATATGTTAAGAAGCACCCTTCTCTTTTTGCAGGGCGTGATTATTTCTTTACAAAATTCGACTAATTCACCATTTAGAACATTTACATTTTTTATGATACGATGCCCTTATACAATTTAAGGGCATTTTTTTATGAATATTTACACACTTATTATGGCCGGTGGGAAGGGAACACGCCTATGGCCAGAGTCGACAGAATCAAAACCAAAGCAGTACCTTTCTCTCGTTGGAAATGAAACTCTACTAGGTCAAACTCTTGATCGCTTTGAAGAAAGTGTCGACTTGAAGAATCGCTTTATCATTACAACTCGTGACCAATCTGAGTTAGCAATTTCTTGCTCAAAAGATCAAATTCTTGAAGAACATATTATTTATGAACCAGCTGGGCGAAATACAGCTCCTTGTATTCTCCTGTCTCTTGCTGCCATTGAGGCTGCGGGGGCCAAATCGGATGATATTATCGCTGTTATGCCTTCGGATCACGTCATCTTGAATAAGTCTGGCTTTAAGGCGAGCTTTGAGAAGGCCGTAAAGCTTTCAAGTGATACGCAAACGATTACAACGATAGGGATTCCTCCTCACTTCCCACACACTGGTTATGGTTATATCAAAACAAGTGAAGCAGTAGGTGATGGATTCAAGGTTGATGAATTTGTTGAAAAACCAAATTTTGAGAAGGCCAAGGAATACTTATCAACAGGTAAGTATGTTTGGAATGCCGGGATGTTTATGGCGCCACTTGGTGTTTTTAAAGAAGAGTTTGCGGCGCACTCACCGGAAATGTTTTCTTTCTATGAAGAATTGAAGGCAAGCCTTGACGACGAGGCGAAGCTTGAAGAAGTATATAATAAGATTCCAAAAGACTCGATTGACTACGCTATTATGGAGAAATCAAGTCGTATCAGCTTAGTTAAGGCCGAATTTGATTGGAATGACCTTGGATCGTGGGAGGCACTTGAACAAGTGGTTGACCGTGTGGAGGGAAACACTATAATTGATAGTAACGGAACTTTTTTAAAGGATGCGACAGGGAATATTATCTATGCTCCTGATAAGCATGTTTCTTTAATTAATGTCCAAGATCTTGTTGTTGTTTCAAATGATAAGGCCGTTATGATTGTGCCTAAAGATGATTCACAACGAGTAAAAGAAATTGTTCAACACTTAAAAGATAACAAACGCAAAGAATTATTATAGGAGAATTCATGGAAGTTGTTAAAAAAGTAGGCGAGTACACAATTGTTAAGAAAAGATCTGGTCGTTTTGCTGTTAAAGCTGCAAACGGAAAATTTGTAAACAAAGAAGAAAAAGTAAAAATTCTAACTGATGCAGGACTTATTACTGCTCCTGTTGCAAAAGTAGAAGCACCAGCTGTTGAAGAAGAAACAGAAGTTGCTGCTGAATAACTAATTTAAAAACTAATAATAGAAATGGCCCCTAATAGGGGTCTTTTCTTATAACTTTAAAATAGGGAGTACTTTATGCTAGTTCTTATCGTTAATATTAAGGCTAAGTCTGATAAAACTGAATTGATTAAAACAGAGTTACTAAAACTAGTAGAAGAAACTTATAAAGAAGTTGGTTGTACCAAATTCGACCCACATCAGGAAGAAGAAGATCCGTCGAGTTTTTGGTTATATGAAATATGGGAAACAGAAGCACATTGGAAGGCCCATATGGAAACAGAGCATGTTAAACATTTCTTGGCATACTTTGATGAAAATGTTGAAAAATTTGATGTTAGAAGAGCAGAAAAATTAATATAGCTCCCAAAAAGGGAGCTTTTTTTTATTTCTTTGTTGTTTCTGAAAGATAGTTTGGTCTTTGATCGTACTCAATTGGATCTTCAATCCCTGCCTTTTGAAAGCCTCTAAGTCTTAGAGCGCAAGAGTCACAAACACCACAAGCTTTATCTCCACGAGCGTAACATGAATAAGAAAACTTAAGTGGAGCACCTAGGTCTACCGCTTTTTGTACAATCTCATTCTTTGCCATATCAATTACTGGAGTGATGATTTCGATATCACCATCTTTTGTTCCTTGCTTGATTAGCTCGTTGTAAGCTGCGTAGTAACTTGGACGACAGTCAGGGTATCCTGATGAGTCTTCATTAACTGCACCGATATAGATATTTTTTGCACCAACAACTTCTGACCAAGATACGGCCATCGCGATGATGTGAGTGTTTCTAAAAGGTACGTAGCTATCAGGGATTTCTTCTGATTCACCCTTGTATTGTTTTACATCAATTCCGTCGTCAGTTAGTGAGCTTCCACCAATCTGTTTAAGAAAAGATACATCAATTACTTTACGAAGTGATTTGTCGACTCCGTAATAATCTGCGATTTTTTGGAAGCAATCTAATTCACGTTCTTCAGTTTTTTGTCCGTAGTTAAGATGAAGAAACGCAAGATTCTCATGCTTCTCATTTGCAATTGCAGCACAAACCAACGAATCCATACCACCACTAACTAATACAACTGCAAGTTTATCACTTTTCAAAATTTATACTCCTTAACCTTATAGTCCTTCAGCTGTTTCATTAATGAATGCTAGGAACTCATCAGTTACTTTTGAAGCCTTTGCTTTCTTCTCAGAAAGTTCGCCTTCTTTTTCTTGAATCATAATGTAGAACTTAATTTTTGGTTCAGTTCCTGATGGGCGAAGATACAGGCGGTTTCCATTTTTGAAGTGGTAACCAATAACATTACTTACTGGGTAATCCAGTTTTGACTCATCACCTGATTCAAGGTCTTTTACAATACCTGTTTGATAATCTTCTATAACGCGAATCTCCTGTCCGCACAAGCTTGTCGGAGCTAAGTCTCTAAAATGACTCATGATTCGTGTAATTTTTTCGGCCCCTTCTTTACCCTGGTAAACAAGATTTAGGAGAGACTCTTGGCTAAATCCAAATTCTTCGTAAATTTTATCGAGAGCTTGAATTAGGTTCATTCCTTGTTTCTTAAAATAGAGCGTGACTTCAGACATGAAAGTGATTGAAGCAACACCGTCTTTGTCACGAACAAAGTCGTGTGGAAGGTAACCGAAAGACTCTTCTGTTCCAAAGAGGAAGTTTGCCGAAGGATCTTCTTTTTCGATCTTATTCATTAGTCCACAGATCCACTTAAATCCTGTTAGAGTAGAGTAAGACTTAACTCCGTACTTATCAGCGATAAGTTCTTGAAGAGGAGTCGTTACAACCGTTTTCACAAAGTATGGGTTAGCTGGCATCTTGCCATTTTCTTTAAGGTTGTGAAGCATGTAGTACAGCATCAGGATTCCGATTTGGTTTCCGTTGATGTATTGAGTTTCACCTTCGTGTTGGAAAGCAACACCAAGCCTATCTGTATCAGGGTCTGAACCAAATGCGATATCGGCACCTGTCTCTTTCATAAGATCAACGGCCATTTTCATTGCTGATGCATTCTCTGGGTTTGGAGAGCTTACAGTAGGGAAGCTTGAGTCAGGTTGAGCTTGTTCTTTCACAACTTCTACATTTGTAAATCCAAGTTGGGCAAGTGCTGTTGTACATGGAATAAGCCCTGTACCGTGAATTGGTGTATAAACGATCTTAAGGTCTTTTCCATCTTGCTTACACATTTCAGGATTTACTGTTTTAGATAGGATGTCGTTATAGAAGCTTTGTTCTACATCTTCACCAACCCAACTAATGAATCCATCTTTTTCAGCTTGAGCGAAGTCCATGAATTTAACTGCATCATACGAAGTAATATCGTAGTAACGATTGATAATATTTTTGTCATTTGGTGGAGTAACTTGTGCACCATCATTCCAGTATACTTTGTAACCATTATACTCAGGAGGATTGTGAGAAGCTGTCACCATTACTCCGGCCTGGGCCTTGTGGTATCTTACTGAGTAAGAAAGCATTGGCACTGGATTTAGTCTCTTGTAGATATAAGACTTAATTCCATTGGCGGCCATGACGCTACAAACTTCTTTAGCGAATTCAAAAGAGAATTTACGAGAATCATAACTTACTGCAATTGATGGGGCAGTGATTCCAGTTTTTACGCTATGGTCGAGAACTTCACCAGCAAGGGCCTGCGTTGCTCGACGAACTGTATACTTGTTAATACGATTATTTCCAGCACCAAGGATAGAGCGAAGTCCACCAGTACCAAACTCGATATCTTTATAAAATCTTTCTTCGATCTCTTTCATGTCATCTGCGTCAATTAATCCTTGGATTTCAGCGCGTGACTCTTCATCAAAATATGGGTTATTGGCCCAAGCATTAGCTTTTTCAAGGCTCGTCGTCATTTTAAAAATCTCCTGTGAAATTTATGATTGAGTATCTTGTGCTATATTCTCAAATCTAGTAGACTTAGGCAAAATATAATCAATGAAATATTGTGTTGTGTGTTAATAAAATCAAGGAGTTAACATGGCAAATAAAGAAATGAAGCACAAAGATAATGTTGCTGGAAAGTGGTACTGTACTGACCCAGATGATGATAACGGAGAAGGATGCATTGCATGTAACGTTTGTTACACGGGTGCCCCTGAATTCTTCGCTGAAGATGAAGATGGAAATGCTTATATTGCTAAGCAACCTTCAACACCAGAAGAAGAAGAGTTATGCCAAGAGCAAATGGATGCTTGTCCTGTTGCTTCAATTGGTAATGACGGTTAATTCATTTAATTAGAATTTCATATCAAAAGAAATGAAGGCAGAGGTACGATCAACATTGATGCCTCTGTCTTTCGTCGAGTGCTGTACTTCCATTGTGATATTAGCATCATCAAATACTTCAAATGACCTTTGTGCTCTGAAGTCAACTTCCCCCTGAGAGTTAATCACTGTCCCTGTTTTAATAATAGTCGTTCCTTGAAACCTGAAATCATTGGCAATTGTCGCTGTCTGATTTGTGTCGTAGCTCATATCTGTTTCAATATCAAAATTTTGAAACTCCGGTGTGGCCACTGTAACTCCAGCAAGAAAGTAACCATCTGCTCTTGCTACGGCCCTTGCTGTGGATTTCCCTTGGTGCACTAGGTTTAAGTCAAGTTGCTGCTTATCTGTAGAGATATCTGCATTGCTATCAATTGTGATATCGTCACTATAACGATTAGATAGTTTGAGATTTAAGTTTTGTTTATTTGGTTTGATATCAAGATGGCCATCTAGGGTCGTATCCTCAGTAAGCTTACTATTGAGGTTTACATTAATTCTTTGTTTTCTGTCATTGATCTCTACCTTACTTGTAAGCTTTGTGTCCTCTCCAAGACTACTCTCAGTTTCCATCTCTAATAATGTTAGGGAAGTAGGGACGTAGTAGCTTTGCTCTAGTAGAAGTGCCTTGTTGATTTTAACCTTACCAATGAAAGTGTCATATTCTTGATCCCTCACGAGGGCCATTTCTGATTCATTATTTGTCTCAAGAGTTACACCTTCTGGAATATTTCTTTCAACATCTGTTGGCTTTATTGGGTCAACATAAGTGTCATGTGGATAGTAGATCTGAAAATATGGTTCTTGGTCTTTTATAAAAACAACCTTAATAAAGATATCTTCGCCAACTTCATCTGTAGAGCGAAACCAAGTAATTCTAGTTTTCGTTTGTGTTCTAGGGGCGAGGCTTAGAGATGAGAACTCACTTAGTGCGATATCAGAAGTGAAAACTAATTCGAAGTCATCAAAATCTCTTGTATTGTAGCGTTCTTTGCCGCTATCAAAGTCACTCTCGAGACAAGAAACTTCGCCTAATTTATCAACCGTTTCAATATAGGTGGCAATGGCCTTAAGCTTTAAGGCCTTTTGCTTGACCTTAATACTTGGTTTTGGATTGTCTTCATTTGCCTTAGCGACAATGTCTGAGATATTTGAAGCTAGTTCGGCCATGTCTCGACATTGAATACAAATCTCTGCGCTAGCGCTATTGTGCCTTGGAATGTCGTCAGAAACTGCATTTTCACGCCTAATTGGAATATATTTAGGTGACTTTGATTTTGTGATTCTAACAATATCTTTGACTAGGTCTTTGGCCTTTATCTGCCTTCCATTAACATCAATCTCTTCTTTAAAGAAACTAGGCTCAATGGCCAGAGCATTGACTACAACTGAAAATGCGAGAATGGAGATAGAGACTCTTTTTAATAGCACGACTTCTTATCGGAGTTGGTTTAGAAAAAGTTTACAAAAATAGTAAATTATTTTAGGTGTTTGGAAATTTCAGTACTTGCGCACCTTTGCCGACAAGAATAAAATAAAGAGGATCACAATTTACAAAGGAAGTTTCATGAATCCAACAAATCTACAGCTCGTAGGGACGATTCTATTCGCATGTGCAATTTTGCACACATTTCTAGTTTCAAAAATTCAACACTTAGCTCACAAGTATCCGGAAGGATCAATGATGGAAAACCTTCTTCACTTCTTAGGTGAAGTCGAAGCAGTATTCGGTATGTGGGCCGCGGCCTTTATTGTTTACTATAGCGCCACTCAAGGTTTTGCAGTTTATGATAATGCACACCAGGTTATTGGTGGGGCACTTAAATATCTTGAGCAAGATGTAAACTACACAGAAGCGGCATTCGTTTTCGTTATTATGTGTATGGCAGGGACGAGGCCAATCATTATGCTTGCTGAAAAAATTATTGGGATGATTGCAAAGCTTATTCCAATGCCTGGTAAGATGGCCTTCTATGTTTCAGCTCTTATCATTGGGCCAATTCTAGGGTCTTTTATTACTGAGCCAGCTGCTATGACAGTTACTGCTTTAATCCTTTTAGATTACTTCTTCTCTGATGAGAAAATGAGTCTTAAGTTTAAGTATGCAACGATTGGTCTACTTTTTGTAAACGTATCAATCGGTGGAACACTTTCTCACTTTGCTGCACCTCCTGTACTAATGGTTGCTTCAAAATGGCACTGGGGATTTGTTCACATGATTACAAACTTTGGTTACAAGGCAACAATTTCAATTATCATTGGAACTCTAATTATTGCATTCATGTTTAAAAATGAACTTCAAGGAAAGCTTGAAATTAAACAAAAGCATGAGAATTGGATGGCACCAACTTGGTGGATGACTCTAATTCATATTATCTTTATGGGGCTAGTTGTTTTCTCTGCTCACCACATGGTTTTCTTCCTAGGTCTATTCCTATTCTTCCTAGGTTTCACAACTGTTACAAAAGAGTACCAAGACGAAATCAAGCTAAAAGAATCACTTCTTGTTGGTTTCTTCCTTGCTGGTCTAGTAACTCTAGGTGGACAACAAGGTTGGTGGCTACAACCAATTCTAACTAAGCTAGGTGACTTTGTTCTTTTCGTAGGTGCAACTTCACTTACTGCTATTACAGATAACGCAGCTCTTACTTATCTAGGGACTCTAGTTGATCTAACAGATTCAGCTAAGTACAACCTAGTTGCTGGTGCTGTTGCCGGTGGTGGTTTAACTGTTATTGCTAACGCGCCAAACCCAGCTGGTTTTGGTATCCTTAAAGGGACATTTGGAAAAGATGGGATTAACCCAGGTAAGCTTCTTCTTGGAGCACTTTTCCCAACAATCCTTGCAATGGTTATGTTTCAAATCCTTCCAAATTTAGCGAAGTAGAAATACAAAGGCCCTCAGATGAGGGCCTTTTTTATTTCATAACTTTTAAAGGTCAACGACCCAGTTAAATGGATCTTCAATTGTTTTTTCTTGGATTCCCAGGAGAGTCTCACGAAGCTCTTTTGAAACCGGTCCAAACTCTTCTTGAATATTATAGAACTCACCAGACTCTTCGTGTAAAGAGCAGATCGGCGTGATGATAGCGGCAGTTCCGCATGAGAAGCACTCAGTACATTTCTTCGACTTAATATCTTCAATTAATTCATCAATGCTAATCTTTCGCTCAACAACTTTGTAACCCTTGTGACGAGCAATATCGATGAGTGAACGACGAGTGATTCCATCAAGGATTGTCTCTGTTAGTTCAGGAGTATGAATTTCACCGTCAATGACAGCAAAGAAGTTCATTCCACTTAATTCCTCAATCGATTTACGGTCACTGGCCGATAGCCATAGAGTTTGGTGCAGACCAAGTTTAAGAGTTCTTACACCAGCGTTTAGGGCACCAGCATAATTACCACCTGTTTTGGCCGTTCCCATTCCTCCTGCACATGCACGGATCATATTTCTTTCAATAAGAAGCTTGTAGCTTCCACCTGAAAAGTATGATTCAACAGGTGAGGCAATTACCATGAAAAGAAATTCTTCACTTGGTTTAATCCCAAGGTTATTTTCTGTGGCAATCATAAATGGCCTAATATAAAGAGACTCACCACCACGTTTTGGAATATAGTTTTCACCCATTTTAGTGATTGTATTTACAGCAGCAGTAAAGATTTCTTTTGGAACTTCTGGCATTGCCATTCGTTTTGCCGAGTGATTGAAACGCTTGTAATTTTCAAGGGGCCTAAAAAGATTCGGTCCATTGCCTTTAAAATTATAGGCCTTCATTCCTTCAAAGATCTCTTGTCCATAATGAAGAACTTTACATGTTGGATCTAGCTCCAGCTTGCCATAAGGCTTAACTTCAAGCTCGCCCCATTCTCCACGTTTGTATTCACATGTTGCCATGATTGGAAGTAGTACTTTTCCAAACCCTACATGATCAGGCATTGAAAAGTTTTCGATTGCTTTTTTTGCACTATCTAAAATTATCATTAAAAATCCTTATTCTTATTTACAGTGGTAGCCAAGTCCAAAAACCTTCCACACATTTCCTTCGTTCACAGATTCTTTAATCCAGATTGTGTCTCCACCTTCATCTGCAACTAGATTAATGGCATGGTTTACGGCAAGGTCTTTAATTCCATTTTCATTCTCACCAACAACATTTGTAAAAGGCTTACAGTTTTTATGGCGTGGCTTTTGATATGTTACTTTTACTTTTTCTCCAGCAGGAGTTAGCTTTGTTTTTGAAACAGCACAACTAGATAGAATTAATATCATAA
Source organism: Halobacteriovorax sp. CON-3 (assembly GCF_043196995.1). NCBI lineage: Bacteria > Pseudomonadati > Bdellovibrionota > Bacteriovoracia > Bacteriovoracales > Halobacteriovoraceae > Halobacteriovorax > Halobacteriovorax sp. CON-3. Next base: position 193,274 of record NZ_JBEBNA010000003.1, on the reverse strand, counting down.
TAATATTTTTCATTATTCCTCCATGATTTTTAGTTATACTAGCAAAATTGCAACGATGTTGCTTAGGTGTGTGCGTCAATTTTATCTTTTGACGTGTTTGGTGAATTAGAATATTATTTCTCTACTTTAAGACACTTGTAGGACTATAGCTCAGTTGGTTAGAGCGCTACCTTGACATGGTAGAGGTCTGCAGTTCGAATCTGCATAGTCCTACCATCTTTGACCTTATCAAGTACAATTCGCTTTTTATCTCCAGCACATTTATTGATTTACTTCGCGCAAAGGCTTTCTCTTTTGTTTAGGTTCTGTTTTTGATTTTTCAATGTTGTCTTGGTTATTCGTTGCAGCGTTAACGAATGTCATGGTGAAAGTAGAGCCGATGCCATCAATATTATTAAATGCCTTGATATTTCCCCCATAGAATTTCATATATTTTTTAACAACGGGTAGACCAAAGCCTGAGCCTTCTTCTCCGTGAGTACCTTCACGGTGGGTCTCATTAGTAAAAGAGAAGAGACTATTTATCATTGTTTCAGGGATGCCGATTCCTTGGTCAGTTATATCAACACGTATAACAGAGTTTCGTTGAGTAACCCTTACCAAGACTTCTGAGCCTTCAGGGGAAAACTTTGAGGCATTAGTGAGAAGGTTGCTAAAGACGCTATGACAAAGTGATGATGGTTCTGCCATGGCCTGGATATCTTGTTCCTCAAACTCGACACGGATATGTTGACTCTTTTTTTCAAGTCTTTTTCTAATGAGTTGTATTGAATTTTCAATGGATTCTTTTAATGGGACTGGTTCTAATTTGATATTTGATTTACCGGATTCAATTGATTGGATTTTACGAATATGTTGAATAAGCTCGGCCATATTCTCAATGACGCCACTTACGCGACCTAAGTTTTGTAATATTCCATCCTTATCTTTCATTGCCAGTAGTGAGGAGTCGCTAAGTAGTGAAAGGAGGGTCGTGGAATTGGATAAGTCGTGAAATAAAACGGAGAGTAGGTGTTGCTTTTCTTCGAGCCTTCGCGAGAGGTCACGGCCTTCAACTTCAAGCTGTTTAATTTTGATGGCCTGATGAGTGATGACCATAATTGAACAGAGAATTAAAATCGTTAGTAAGCTTACGAGATAGATCACTTTCTTTCCTTAAACATAGTTTTTGAAACTTAGTATTTTATGAAACCAATTAATTTTGTAGGATTTTAGCTAGCTTTATTCTTATAACCAAGTTTGAGAAGGTAAATTTAACTTAAATTAAGAATGTATTTTCACATTTCATTTCTGCGAGCAAGAAACAGAAAGGTGACTGATGGGTGTAATTCAAGTAGACTTGCTGGAATGAAAGACTATCTTAATAAAAAGTTAACATCACTGGTGGTGACGCAGTTTGTCCAATACTGGTACTTCTATATTGGGGCCTTTATTTGCCTCTACCTTACTCACAATATCCAAAGTGAACTTCCTTTTATAGCGAAGGACTTGGCCGAGAAAATTTCAAAAGGTATCTCTATTCCTGTAGGGCATTTATTCTTATTGGCCTTGGGAATTATTGTTTTTAGAACTTCATCGAGGCTATTATTCTTTTATCCTGCAAGGGTTCTACAAAAGATTCTACGTTTTGATTTGATGAAGAAATTAGAGAAGGTAAGCCCTTCTCGTTATAAAGACTATCCAAAGGGACAAATCTTTCAAATTATTGGTGGTGACCTTGAGCACGTAAGAGCATTGATTGGTTTTGCTCTCCTGCAGATTGCAAATATTATCATCGCTCTTTCAATACTAGTTCCAAAACTTTTGAGTTTTAATAAAGAGCTTTTTATTGCTCTACTTCCGATGTTTGTAGCATTTATTATCTTCAGTGCCATCGTTTCAACAAATCGAAAGTTTTACCGCAAAACTCAAGACCTTCAAGGTGAGGTTCAAAATATCATTATTGAAACTTACGCAGGAAAGAAGACGATTAAAAACTTTCACGCGGAGAAGGCCTTTATGGACCTCTTTGCAAAGAAGTCCTTGGAAGAACTTGATAACTTTTATGAAGCAGGTAAGCGTGTAGGGATTTCGATTCCTCTTATGCCTACAGGTGTTGGACTATCGCTAATCTGGGGTGCCTATATTATCTTTACTGAGCAACTAGGAGCATCCTCGCTAATTCTATTCTCTGGTTTTGTTTACTTATTCCTAGAGCCAATTATGTTTCTTGCTTGGATTGGAGTTGTCTTTACTCGTTCGGCAGGAGCGTGGGCACGAGTAAGGGAATTAGTTGCTGTCCTAGATAAAGAAAGTGAACTTGAAACAATGCTTAAAAGAGAATTCTCTTTTAAAGAGAAGAGTGAATCATTTGAGTTACAACTTCCATTTTGGGATAACGATATTAATCTAAAGATTTGGAAAGATGAAAAGAATGCAATCGTTGGAAAAACTGGTTGTGGAAAGTCTGAGTTACTCGTTAAGATTTCAGAAGTTTTAAAGATGCAAGGTCGCAGTACGAGCTACGTTGCTCAAGATCCGTATCTTTATAATGGAACTATTTTAGAAAACTTAGCGCTAGGAAGAGACTTTAATGAAGAGCAACTTTCTAAGGCGTATGAGCTCTTAAAAATCTTTGGCCTGGATTACTTAGCATCTGATCGCAAGAGCTTGTTTAACCTAGTTGTAGGGGAAAACGGCAAGAGGCTCTCTGGTGGTCAGATTAAACGTGTCTCTTTAATAAAGTCACTACTTTTTGAGAGTGAGTTTATTGTTTGGGATGATCCTTTTTCTTCGGTTGATGTTGTTCTAGAAAGAGAGATCTTAAGTCAACTAAATGCTATGAAAATATTTGAAGGCCGTACTCTTATTATGTCGACTCACAGATATACAACAGCAGTACAGTGCGATCACTTAAGTTTGATCTGCGAAAGTGAAGGGCTAAGAGAAGAGTCAAAAGTTGTCGACTTTACACAAAAACAAGAAGGAGGAATTTATGAGCACTTTAGAAAACAACTCATCTAAATTCCTATTATATAAAGGTAGTGGGAAGTATTTAATAAGCATGGTGGTATGCCTTATTATTTCAAGTGCGCTTGGTGCTGCACTTCCACAATTAATTACAAAATTAACTGCAAATTATGAAGTTGAAGAAGTTTATCGTCAGACTCTTGGGATCATGACGTTTATCTTTTTGGCAACAGCTCTAAATCGTGCTGTTTATAACTTAATTATCAATCGCTATGTTGTAGGCCTAGTTCAATTTGTTAGAACTCATTGTTATGGAAAGTGGCTTTCAAGTGTTGAGCTTCAAACATCAAAAGAGAATCGTAATGATCGCTACCCTCAAGGAGAGGTTTTAGCTCGTATTATGAGTGATACGGAGAGTTTGAGAGAGCTTGTGACTTCAGGTACTTTTGGAATCATTATTGATATCTTCTTTGTGGTTGCTTCACTCATTAGTTTTGTGAGCCTTAATGCTGTTGCTGGCGTATATCTTGCAGCAATTCAATTTGGGGCCTGCTTTGTTTTAATTTGGTGTTCTAAGTATATGCGTGCCGTTTTCTTAAGTGTTAGAAATTCACGCGCTAAACTTTACCGCGTTGTTGCAGACCTGATTGGTGGTGTGAGAGAAAATTACTATAATCCGGCAGATCAATATACGTCGAAGAAGTCTTTATTTGTTTTTGATGAATTTCTTAAGAAGATCCTTTCTTCAAATGTTTGGGATGCTTCGTACTACTCATTTGCAGAGTCTCTCTTTCCTGTATTCTTGGCCTGTGCCATCTTCATCATACCAAATAGCGGGATTACTCAAGTTGCATTAATCTTTGCTCTTATCGATTTAATTCAGCGCTCAATTAATCCTATTAAAGATGTTTCATCAAAAGTTGCCAATATTCAAAGAGCAGCGACTGGGGTTGGACGCATCAACGAATTCCTTGTTGATTTAGGTAAGGAGAAGTCTTCCGATATTAATGCAAAGAGACGCCAATATGATGTTGAAAAAATGCATATTGAAATTCAAAAATTTACTTATCCTGCAAAAGGGGAGAATTCCACACCTTTTACATTAGAAGATATTTCTTTTGATTGTCGCCAAGGTGATCTCATCGGTATCGTTGGGCTTTCTGGAAGTGGGAAGTCGACTCTTCTAAATATCATGGCGGCAAATATAATTCCTGATGAAGGAAAGGTATTTGTTGAAAATCACAGTGGAGTTAAGAAAGAATATAACTTTGATTATATTGATGACTTTAATGAATACCGTGAACTAATTGGAATTGTATCGCAAGACTCACATATCTTTTCTGAAACTGTTGAGTTTAATATCACAATGGGACAAGCAGGCTTTGGAAATTTTGATGCCTTCTGGAGTGAAGTTTGTGAGCAGATCTCTTATCTTTCGAGATGGGGCATTAGGCCAGATACTGTGCTTGATCAAAATGAGATCTCACTTGGCCAAAAGCAGCTTATATCGGCGATTCGCTCGTGTTATTTAAAGAAGCCAATTGTTCTTTTTGATGAAATTTCTTCTTCTTTAGATAGTGATCTAGAAGAGGCGCTTCGTAAAATGATTCTCTTTGTTCAAAAGCAGGCCGTTACAATTATCGTGGCCCATCGAGTAGAAACAATACTTGATGCTCAGCAGATACTTGTTATGGAAGGTGGAAAAATAATTGCTAAAGGCGTCCATGAAGAACTTAAAAATACTTCGCCGCAATATGATCTATTTGTGAAGCAATTATCGAATTGACAAAAAAATGACGTGAACACTAATGCATTATTTCTCTTTTTTACATATAATTAGTTTAAATTGATGTAAGGAGATCATTATGTTTAAAAAATCCAAGCTAGCTCTTGGCCTAGTTGCTATTTCTGCAATTGGAATGATTGCGTGTACGAGCGAAGTAAATTCAAAACCAAATTTCTTATTTAAAAAGGCACCAAATGCCACTGCAGTGATTAAATTCAATGGAAAAGAAGTTAGTCATGATGAACTTTTTAAAGGTTCTGAAGCAGAATTATATGAGGCCCAATTAAAAGTTTATGAAATGAAACTGGGAAAGGTTAAGGCCTATCTTTTAGAGAACTTTAAAAATGAAGATCCAGCAAGAAGTTCAATGTCGATGGAGCAATTCATTGATGTAGTTGTTGCTAAAGATGTAAAGGTTTCTGATAAAGAAATTAATGAGTTTGCTAAGGAAAGAAATATTCCTGATGTAAACCCTCAGTTAAAGGCAAGAATTGTTGATTTCTTAAAGAACACAAAAAAGCGTGATGCGATTGAAGCATACCTAGCGCAAAAAACTAAGAATAGTCCGGTTGAAATCTACCTAGAAAGACCAAAGAGACCTCGTTTTGAAATTCCTGTAACAGGTAAAGAGCCGATGTTTGGTGGAAAAGATGCGGCCGTTGTTATTACTGAATACTCTGACTTTCAGTGTCCATACTGTGCAAAGGGTGTTGAGATCATGAATGAGATCAAGAAAACTTATGGAAATAAAGTTAAGATCGTTTTCAAAAACTTCCCACTAAACTTCCATAAAGACGCTGCAAAAGCTGCGGAAGCTGCACTTTGTGCAAATGAGCAGGCGAGTGAAAAATTTTGGAAGCTTCACGATTCAATGTTTGCTGACCAAGCAGGACTATCAGTATCTGGACTTAAGGCAAAAGCGAAAGCTGTTGGCCTAGATCAGAAGAAATTTGATGAATGTCTTGATTCTGGACGTATGAAAGCAGAAGTTGATGCTACTGTTAAAGAAGGTGTTGATGTAGGTGTTAAATCAACTCCAACATTCTATGTGAACGGTATGCTAATTAATGGTGCACAACCATTTGAAGTATTCAAAGAGCTTATCGATTCTGAATTAGGAAAATAATTTAGAAATACATTACTAAATTAGTCTGAAAGACTGAAAATACTAAGGCCGGGGCATTTATTCCCGGCCTTTTTATATTGGGCATAATTGATAGAATAGAAGGGGTATATAATATCTTATTGCATCTAAATCGGAAGAAAAATATGGACGTTAGAGATTATTCAAAGAGACTTTCACAACACCGCGAAAATTTTCAGCACACTATTGATGAGCAACGAAAGAACCATAATCGTGAGGTTGGTGAATTAAAAGATACTCAAGAATATCGTTTAAATAAACAGCGTCAAGCCTATGATAACTCTCTTGGTAAAATTGAAGAGAGGCAAGACCAATTTAGAGAAACAGCTAGTGCTGATACAAAGAGAAGAATTGAAGAGCAGCAAAAAGATTATCTAAGTAAAATAGATGGTAATAAGCGTGAGTTTGAACGTGATCGTAAGGATATTAAGGATCAGTTTGATACACGTTTTAAAAATATTCGTGAAGCTTATGAGACAAAGGGGATGGCCGATCGCTCTAATATGGATCACCGTCTTTCTTCTCAACAGAGAAGATTTGACTCGACAATGGGAAAGATGAACGACCACTTCAATGAAACGATTGATAAGGTTTACCGCGATTCGCGTGATAAGGCCCATTCTCATGAGTTAGAAACAAAGCAAGATCGCCGTGAACTTATTTCAAACTATGAAAATGAAATGAGAGATCAACTAAAAGAAAGCGGTGAAAAACGTGCTCGTTTATATGAGAAGTTTACTGATGATGTTGATGGCCTAAGAAAGACCCACAAGGGTAGAGAAGAGTCTCTTAAGGATTATCAAGAGCAACGAATTTCAGATATGACTGCTCAAAAGGATAAGCAACTTTCTGAAAATCAAAAGAGCTTTAAGAATTCAATTGAAGAAATCAATGATAGAAACTCAAGAAAGAGACAGGTTGAGCAAAGAGACTTCTCTCAAAATGCAAAAGACCTTGAGAATCGTCATGCAAAAGAGTTATATCGTGCAAGACGTGAGATGAATCAGAAGTTAGCTGGTGGTAGTCGTGAAGATGTTTTCAATGATAAACTCGACCAGACGCAAAGAGGGTATGAGACGCGAATTAAAAATATTCGTGATCAAATTGATACGGACCGTTTCAATGCCGATATCCAGGAAAGACGTCGTGCCCAGTCAACGAAAGAAGCGCTACGTTCACAAAAACAAAAGTCATCAGAGTATATTGCTGAACTTGAAAAGGATATGGCCAAGTTTAAGAGCAATACATTGAGCGATATTAATATTGAGCTTAATAAAGATGTGGAAGAGCTACAAGGAAACTTTAAACGTCAGGTTAAGGAAAAAGAACTTGAAGCCTATAATGATAAAGAACAATCAAAGAAGATTCTTGAAAGACAGAGAGCTCAATTTGGGGAAACTGTCCAAAAAATGAGTGATCGTAACACTGAAGCTGTCTCTCAGATGCAAGCTGATTTTGCGGATGAGTCAAAGAAGTTTATTCAAGATACACATATGAAACACTCTCAAGAAATGCAAGAAGCTAAAGAGCATTTTATTGAGAGTAAGGATAAGCTTGCTAAGTCGCTAACTCAAAAAATAGAACAATTAGAAGAGACTAATGAGAAGTTAATTTCTTCTTATGAATCAAAGTTAAGCCGACTTAAAAAGGCCAATGCTAAGGAAATTGAAAGAATTCGAATGACTCAAAGCCTTGAGTCAAATCAGCTTAAAGAAGAAACGAGAAATGCAATTGCATTGAAAGATCGTGAAAATCACAGTAACGTATCTAACTTACGTGGTGAGTTCGACAAGAGACTTTCTCAGGTTAAACAAAGAGCAGACATTCAAGTTAAAAGAATGGTAGAGTATTATGAAGATATGATTGCTCGAGAAAGAGATGAGTCACAAAGAAAGTATGTTTCAAAAGTTACTGAACTTGAGAATCAATACAACACTCTTTATGAGAACTCAAAACTTGAAAGATCAAATCTAATTAATCAGTATGAAAATCGCATGGAAGAAATTCGCGCGGCAAATGCTGAGGCATTAGAAGAGAGATCTAGTGAGATCAGAAGTGGAATGTTCTCTGATCAACAAGAATCTCGAAAAGCATAAAAAAAAGACATAGCATATAAGAATTCAGGGAGAGATAATGGGAATGGGCAAAGTCCGTCGCGCTAAAATTGTTGCGACTTTAGGGCCATCTTCTAATACAGTTGAAATGATTGAGAAACTCATCATGGCCGGTGTTAATGTAACACGTGTTAATATGAGTCACGGAACTCATGAGTCACACGCCCAGCTCATCTCTAATATTCGCCAAGCTTCAAAAAATATCGGTAGAGAAGTTGCCATTCTTATTGACCTACAAGGTCCAAAGATTCGTACAGATAAATTACCAAATGGTCTACAGCTAAAAAATGGAGACACTTGGGTTATTGGTCCATCTTCTAAGCAAGCAGATTATCCTGAATATAAAGATTGTTATATTCCAACGATTTATGAAAAATTAGTTGATGACTGTCATGATGGTGCAAGAATCCTATTTGACGATGGAAAGTTAATTGCAAAGGCAATAACTAGAGATCGTGATGTCTATAAAATCGAAGTATTGATTGGAGGAGAGCTTAAGTCTAATAAGGGAATTAACCTTCCGGACTGTGAAGTTTCAGCACCAGCATTTACTGATAAAGATGAAGCAGATTTAATGTTTGCTCTTAAACATAATATTGATTATATCGCTCTTTCTTTTGTTCGTAAGAAAGAAGATATTATGTCGGTAAAGGCCCTTCTTCATAAACTAAAAGTTAGGGTTCCAATTATCTCTAAAATTGAAAAGCCACAGGCCCTTGATAATATCGAAGAAATTTTAGATGTAACTGACGTTATCATGGTTGCACGTGGGGATATGGGAGTTGAAGTTGGAAACCACTTGGTTCCTTCAATACAAAAAGATCTTATTCAAAAGTGTAATGACCGTATGATTCCGGTTATTACAGCGACTCAGATGCTAGAGAGTATGACTGATGCTCCAACACCAACGAGAGCAGAGGCGAGTGATGTTGCCAATGCTATTTGGGATGGAACTGATGCCGTTATGCTATCTGGTGAATCGGCTTCAGGAGCATATCCTGTTGAGGCCGTTCAAATGATGAATGATATTATTTATGAAGCGGAGAAGACCCCAAAAGAGCGTCCACTTCTTAGAAATATTGACCTTTCTTCTGTCAACTCATCAGTTATGGTTGCAGCATCAATGATTGCTGAAAAAGTTGAGGCCAAAAGAATTCTTGCGGTAACTGAGGGTGGAAACTCTTGTCGTAAGGTTTCAATGTTTAGACCTCAAACTCCAGTTGCTGGAGTCACTCATAATCTTCGTACAGCAAGACGTATCTGTCTTTACTGGGGCGTCTATCCTTATCTTGTTGATGAGGAAGTTCAAGATACTGGCTCTTACGTTAAGTATATTGTTTCTCATGCTAAAGAGAAGATGGGCCTATACAACGGTGATAAAATTGTTGTGACATTAGGAGATGGGAAGATCTTTTCTAAAGGTTACTCTAACTCTGTTAAGGTTGAGATTATTAAGGAAGCTCGTCACCACGAGGAAGCTGGGGAAGAGACTTTTGAAGTAGGGGAAGATAAAAAAAAAAGAATCCTACTAGACCATAATATTTGTTCGACTTGTCAGAATTGTGTTTCTATTTGCCCACATGAAATTTGGGTTGCAGATAAGAAGACAAAACTTACTAAACTCAACAAGGATCAAATTAAGCATTGTACTCTAGACTACGAGTGTATTCGAGTTTGTCCAACTGGTGCGATTGAGATTATCGACAAATCATGATCAAAAAAGACGACATCCAAAATATTTTAAGTACTCAAGGTCTTGAAGTTTGGGGTGTCGTCACTGAATCTAAACCTAAGTCCTTAGAACGTTTTAAAAGCTGGATTAAAGATGGCCTTCATGGGGCCTTGGGCTACCTTGCGGATGATCGCGCTATTAAAAGAGAAGATCTAAAAAACTATTATCCCGATATTAAATCCACACTTGTCATTGCATTTGATTATTCTCACATTGCTCGTAGTGCAAAGAAATTCTATGAGAGTGGTGAAAGCAATGGACTAAAAATAGCCAATTACGTCGTTGGTTTCAAGGGGCGTGATTATCACTTCGAGGTAAGAGATAAGCTTCAAGCAATTGGAGAAGAGTTACAAAAACTTGACCCTGAATTAGACTTTAAATTTTCACTTGATACACAACCAATTCTTGAGCGTGATTTTGCTTATCAGTCAGGACTTGGTTGGTATGGAAAAAACTCAATGCTTATTAATCGCCATATTGGGAGTTACTTTATCATTGGCTCACTTCTTTTAAATAAGGAAGTTGAAGCACCTAGTGACAAGTTTGAAACAGATCACTGTGGCCAGTGTACTCGTTGTGGTGATGCTTGCCCAACTGCTGCCATCGATATTGAAAAGAGAACCATCATTGCTGATAAGTGTATTTCAACTTTTACCATCGAACATTTTAAAGAAGTCTTTCCACCAAGTGGAATTGAGAATGCAAATGGTGAAATCTTCGGTTGTGATATTTGCCAAGATGTCTGCCCTTGGAATAAGAGGCTAGAAAGGAAGCTTGATGCGGATTCAAGTGCTTTCAAAGAAAATGGAAAGCAATTCATCGACTTCTTTCTAATGAGACCACTGGAGGATATTTTTTGTGACCTTGAGGAAATGAGTAATCGTGAGTATCGAAGAGTTTTTAAAGGCACCCCGCTTGAGCGCACGGGGCGCGTGGGGATGCTTAAAAATCTTAGGCTTTATTTAAAGTAATCCAATTTTCTTTGCATATTTTTTGATAAAACTACCGGCCATATCTGGAAGGTGGTGGCCTAGCTTCTTTGGTTTATCCATTGTCACAGTATTACCAAGGTTCTCTAAAAGCTTAGCAAAGTTTTCCATACCTTCTTTACCGACAACGACATCGTCTTCACCTGAGATGAGATGAATCTTATGGTTTGATAGAGTTAGGTGATACTTTTGATCCTTGATCCAAGGAAACATTATTTCTGGTGCTAGGTGTTTTGAAACAAGTTCCGCACGGGCCTTAACTGTGGCCTGATAAAATGGCGTATCAAATACGTGTGTCACGCCTTCTGGTGGAACTCCGAAGCCAACACCGCAGTGATGAACATCAAGGCCTTCAAAATAGTTATTTTGGACTGCTAGAATAGAAGTTAGGGCACCGAGAGAGTGTCCACCCACTAAGAGTTTGTCTTGTTGGTTAGGATAAGCTTCTTTTAATTTATTTAGGGCATGGCCAAAAAGCATTGGCGCATCATTTTTAAAGTCTTCAAATGAAGCAACGTCATGAAATGATCCCGTAAAATGACCTGGTTGGTCAAAGATAAGAGTTGGGATTCCATCATCGCAAAGTTTTTGTGCCCACGAGAAGATACTGATCTTATGAGACGTGTAACCATGAGTAAAGATGGCGTATCCGGTGTCTTTGAGCTTTGAGCTAGGTGGCCTAAATAGAAGGGCATTAACCGTCGTTTGCCCTTGAGTTAAAATAATTTTATCGATACTTAAAAACTTTTCATTCATAGCAGACATCATAATTAAAGATATCTCAAATTAAAATTAAAAAACTTTTTAATTTTCTATTGACGAAAGAGAGATAAACCATTAATTTAATGGAACCAAATCATTTATGCCCTGATAGCTCAGTTGGTAGAGCAAAGGACTGAAAATCCTTGTGTCCGTGGTTCGAATCCGCGTCGGGGCACCATAAAAAAGCTACTTCTTTGAAGTAGCTTTTTTTTTGCCTTCTTTCCACCTTCAAGTGTGAAGAGTTCTATTTCTTACAGGCATGCTTAAACTGATCCCATAAAGTTGTTTTAAACGCATCCTGCTTCCAATCAGGGCTTATTTTATCGAGTAAGATGGAAAGGAAAAATCCTGTATCGTAGTAATAATTACTATTCTGATCTAACGGAGTAATCATATATTCAAAAGTCTTCCTACCGTATTTGGCGTAATAGTTCAGAAGTTCCGCATTCATAAGCTTGTTAAGCTTAGGGTTTTTCATTGCTTGTAGGTCAATATGTTTTTCAAAATATCGAGCTGTACCTTCTACGGTTTCATAAAATAGCTCAGAAGCTTTTGTATCATTATTGATCTTAAAATTTTTAAATCTATTTTCTCGATGTTTTATAAGATCTCTACAGGTATTTATCTTGTTACTTGCTTTTTGTAAGTCTAACTTTAATACAGCATTTCTGACTAACTGAACTTCTTGGTTTATCGAGTCAATGTAGCTTTTATTTTTTTTCAAACTTATAAGTGCATCAGTATTCATCTTATTTGGAGATAAGACTAACTGCTGTCCTAGTTTATTATTTTGAAATAAATGAAATACCTCATGTATGTAGATAGTTATCCAGTCATAATCATTCCAATTTTGGCCTTTTTCAGACATCGTCTCCTGTGAATCGATCATAAAAATTGAATTCTCGAGTCCTTTATGCATCTTACTTAAATAAGCAGTATGATAAGGCCTTTTCTTAATTTTTATTCCAAGAGGATGCCTAATAGTATCATTAAAATAATAATACCCATTATTAGGATAAGTATTAGAGTTGAGAAGATATTGAGTGTTATGGTGGTTGATTAGAACGAGTGGCTTATAGTCTTTTAACTCTGGCCAGAATTTAACAGCACCTTGCTCTATAAGATCTTCGGCAACCTTAACATTATTATTTATATCAACAGGTAGTCTTCGATTCGAGCTCGCACAGGAAGTCAGTAGTAAGAATATGAGTATTTTCTTCATTTTAATCTAATACCTTTTTCTCAATGCTCTTTTTAAATATCTCTCAAACTTCTTAAGTTCATTTTTTTGAGCGACTTCAATGGCATACTCAAGTTCCCATTTTGAAAAAATCAGTTTATATTTAGACTTTAATACTAGTTTAAGCATTTTGTAATTTTCTCGATGAACAATTTTGCTTAAAATTCGAACATTATTTCTATTAAGGCGACTATCTTCTAAAATCATCTCCAGAGTATCAATATTGTTACTTTCTACGGCAGCAGATAATGGTGTATTAAATGTTCCATTAAATAATAAGTCCTCACGGTCCATAAAATAGTTAATAAGTCCTTGGTCTCCTGACTTTAAGGCATGGCCAAAAGGGTTTGTTGCTAGTGTAGATGTATACCTACAATCTTCGAGGTAGCATGTGGTTGTGCCATTAATATCAACATCTCGTATAGTCATTAATTCAAAGGCAAGGTCAATATCATTAGCTTTTATTGCCAGGCCTAAAATTGATTCACTATCAATTTCATCTTGACGCTCGTGAATGTCAAATTTATCTGAATTTACGAGTCGTCTTCTAATCTCATCTGATGTTTTAGTAAAGTACTTAAAGCGATCCTGGTTAATCATCTTCCTACTTGCAGAAGTTAATATCGATTCTACATCTTCGATGTTTTCATAGACGATACTTAGAAAGATCCCTTTTCTTGTAGTGAGTTGATTACTATGGTGTAAGAACGCACTTAAATTTTTTCCAATTAATTTCTTATGTTCTTTGTCTATATAGCTAAATTGTTTTTCTGATATTCTATAAATTTGATTCAACAAAGAACGAGCTCGGTTAGAACTTGAATCAACATTAATATCTTTGTGTTTTAATACTTTTTCAAATTTTTCAAAATTATTTTTAAATAGTGACACAGTTAATAAGTGACCGTAAGTCAAAGGGGAATCATAGTCATTGTGTTTAATCCTAAAGTTAAAGTTAGCATTCATGCTTACAAGAGGGGACTGTATAAGGCTTTCAAACTTTGAGTCTAAATCAAGCTTATTTTTTATACTATAATTTAAAGAACTCTGCGCATTTTCTCGTTCTATTTCAGTTCTTATAAATTCAGCAACATCCTGATTATTGTTCGTAAGTGCGATTTCAAGTAACTCTTTCCCTTTATAATCTAAATAAGTTCTTTGTAAGAAGAATTTCGCTACTTCATTATGGTTTTCTTTTATTGCGACTTTGATAGCCTCCCACTTATCTAGTGGATCATTGAAATAATATCTGTCAGCTGCAAAGACCTTTTTTATATCGTCTAATCTATTTTCTTTAGCTAATGAAACCAGATTCTTTCTAAGTTTAGCTGTGCTGAAAATATTTCTTAACAGCGAGACACTTTCACTGTCAGGGAGAGTATTAATTAAATCAACAAGGCTTTTTCCATTTTTATCTTTGCTCCATAAGAAAGGATTTTGCACATCTAAGAGCATTTTTAAAATTTCTGGATAATTCTTTTTTACCGCTAGGGCGATTGGTGAAAACGCTTCATTAAATATATCTTTTGGATTGTTAAAGTTAACGCTCGCTCCTTCGTATTGAAGAAGTAACTTTACCATTGCTTTGTCTCGCAGAATGACAGCGTTGTGGAGAGCTGAGTTAGGACTTCCTGCAACTCGATTATTTTGTCGAAAGTGCTCATTGTCTAGTGCTTCTCTCACAACTTCTAAATTTCCCTTTATTAAGTAATTTAGTAAGTTTTGCTTGATATCAAGCGGCTTTTCGTATCGATATAAGTCTTGTCGTTGTGGGCGATACCAACATAGTGGCCTTACACCCTCCTTATTTTGTAAACTCTTTCTAGTACAAACTCCTTGGCCTTCATTATAAAAGCTCACTTGTGAACTTACGTCTTTCTTGCATAGTGCACCGGCCATGATTGTATCAAGTTTGCATTGTGGTAGAAGGTTTTGCGTATTAGTTAAAAATACAATTTTTTTATCTTTATTTAATATACTAGCGTTACTATTAACATAGTCAGCGCTTATTTTTGCTAGATCAAGTCCGGCCTGTGCTGTTCTTTCACACAGCTGGACGGCTTCATTATCTCTATTCTTATATCCCCAAGTAGCTCTACATTTTTTACGAATCTCTGGATTAGTTGTATCTCCCATATAATTGAAGTCGTTTTCAAATACTTTTCGAAAACACTTAAGAGATGCCCAATAGATTGCTTGTCCATTTACAGCACCAAAGCCTCCTGTAACTCTTTGGTAGGGAGCTCCGCCTATAAGACTCCCTAGTTGTGTACATATAGCGAATGCAATAGCGTCAGATGTGGCACCGGCGAATCTTTGGGCATTACCGCTTATTAATATTCCCGATTCTTTGGTACTTTTACGGAAAGTCTTAAATGAAATATTTGGATTGTATTGGTCTCTTTCAATAGTAAAGCGTCTTCCTTGCACTTCTAATCTAGGTCTAAAGGTATTAATAACTTTATCTATTACTGCTTGAAGATCTGACTCAGTGGTTATCTTATTTCCAATCCAAGTGCAGCATTGAGATATGAAGAGCTTAAAAAATCTTTGGATATACCAAGAAGTGAATACTCAAATGCAAAAACAGAAATTATCTCAGAGCTATTAGAAGAGGCATATAAAGAAAGGAGCACTCTTTATGAAGACAAAAGAATTTTATAACCCATTGGTGGGTTTTCTTATTGGCGAGTGGGATAATATTAGCTTTGAAATTTCAAATGGAAAAGAAGTCAAAAGAGAAGTTTATCCTGAAACGATGGTTGGTAAGAGTGAGCATGTCATTACAATCACGGCGCATGGGTTTAAAGACGGAAAAGATTTAACTAAGGATATGTGCCTAGAAGTTGAAGGTGAAAAGGTTGTCATGTCACAAGGACCTTTCAGAGCAGAGGGGATTGTTAAGGGTAATGTATATTATCTAGAAGGGAGGCATGAGGAGATGATCTTTAAGTTTAGACTTTATACTATGGGAGATAAGTATGTTTTTCATAGGGAAACATGGACAAATGGAAATATTCAACAAATGGATATGTCTTATCTTGTAAGAAAGAAGTAGTATGAAATTTTATGAAGCACAAGACTATCAAGATAAAGTGAATGAAATTTTTAAGGACTTAGAGTTTGAGCTATCTCAACATCTTGTTAATGTTCGAATCATTCATATTGGAGCATCATCAATCCCTGGTGCTATCTCTAAAGGAGATTTAGATGTTTTTGTTGGCGTGGATAAGAAAGACTTCGAATCAAGTTTAATAACAATTAAGAACCTTGGCTACGTTGAGAAAGAGAGCACTTTAAGAACTCCTCAGCTTTGCATGCTGATTACAGAAAAATATAATCATGATGTAGCAATCCAGTTAGTGGAGAATGGAAGTGAATTTGAAGACTTTTTGAAATTTAAAAAATTATTGTCTACCAAACCTTCTCTCGTCGAAGAATATAATGAGCTCAAACGAAGTTCTTCTCATCTTAATGAAGATGAATATAGAAGCAAAAAATCGAAATGGGTTGAAAGTCTATTGAAAAGCCTCATGACGGAATAAAAAGAATCAAAGGCCCTATTTATAGAATATGCATATTCCAGGTGCTTTTCTTTCACGTAAGGCAAGCGAAAAGCACCTGGGATAAAAAATTATGCTAAAGTAATTTGAATCTTCTTCATTCGGCCTTCACCGATTGAGACTGTTTTAACTTCCTTGTGCTTATCAAGGTGTTGATGAACAAGCCTGCGATCTGAAGCGTTTAATGC
This sequence comes from Halobacteriovorax sp. CON-3, assembly GCF_043196995.1. Classification (NCBI taxonomy): domain Bacteria; kingdom Pseudomonadati; phylum Bdellovibrionota; class Bacteriovoracia; order Bacteriovoracales; family Halobacteriovoraceae; genus Halobacteriovorax; species Halobacteriovorax sp. CON-3. Next base: position 176,807 of record NZ_JBEBNA010000003.1, on the reverse strand, counting down.
TTTAAGTGTGACTGGTTTACGAGAGTCTAGAACTTTTGCTGTCTCACGCTCAACCATCTTAATAAGACTGTCTTCCTGACTCTTTACACCCTTACACTTGAAATTTAGTCTAACTTCTCGAGGAACTTCAACACTGTTGTAAAGGTGAAGTCTTGTCAGGTATTCAAGAGCTTGGAGTAGTTCATTATTATCTCTTGTTAACATTTTCTCATCTGCTCCAGAAAAGAAGATTTTAATATCCTTTCCATTAAATGAGAACTTGGCGAATAGCTTCAACTTTGCCTTTTTAATAAGATTAATTAGAAATGGCATCACGATTTTTTTATACGTTGGCCTAAGACTATAAGTGAATCTTGTGAGTCTCTTTCCAAATAGGAAGTACTTCTTACGTCCCAGAGTCGATTCATCAAGGTTTAGTTGAGAATCATACTTTATCTTAAAGAATGCAAGAGCGGCTGCCTTCGCACTTTCTTGCGATTCTGCTTGAATCGTAAACGTCGGTGTATTTGGTTTCTTTTCTATCTTCTTAATCGGTTTTGATACTGGCCTATTAGCTACTTCAACTGTCTTTTTAACTCTTTCTTGAGTTCTCTTCTTAGCATTATTTTGGGTCTTTTTGCGCTGAGGTTTCTTACGTTGTTCTTTTTGTTGCTCTGTTAGTGGCTTACCAGTCGTTCTATCGACAACCTTAAAAGTTTTGCGGTCAATAAATGGCTTCTTTGAAAGATTTTTTGAAATATCTTCTGGGACAATTTCTAATTTTGGAATTTTGTCTCCAATGAATTCTTGAATAGGGTCTAGGTATTCACAGTCATCAAATGAGCAAAAGCTTATTGCTTCTCCTTCGCAGCCAGCGCGACCTGTTCGACCGATTCGGTGAACATAGTTTGCAGCATCTTGTGGAAGATCGTAATTGATAACAAGATTAACATCTTTAATGTCGAGACCTCGTGCCGCAACATCTGTACAGACAAGGATTGTCGTTTCTTTAGATCTAAAATCTTTAATTAATTTTGTTCTCTTGCTTTGAGAGAGGCCGCCTGAGATTGCTTTTGCTTTGAAATTCATTGCGATCAGCCATTCAGCAACTAGGTGTGTTTGAAATTTTGTATTACAGAAGACTAGAGCGTATGCATCTTCATGATTGCGGATGGTACTTACAAGAAGGCCCATCTTTTCATTAGCATTAATCATCGCTAGCTTATGATCGATATGATCAACAACCATGTTATCTTCATTCAACTTAAGTTCGATTGGAGTAGAGTTAAACTTATAGGCCGTGTTTAAAACTTCCATATTAGTCGTAGCTGATACCATGATTAATTGTCTATCATCTGGCATTTGTCCAAGAGTGTATTCGATATCTCTTTTAAAGCCCATATCAAATAACCGATCAGCTTCATCAAATACGATTCCGTAAGTGCGATCAATGAGGACGGCCTTTTGCTTTAATAGATCCACTAAGCGGCCAGGTGTTGCAATAATGATATGTGCACCTTTGTTAATTAGTTCTTTTTGCTTTTCGAGGCTTTCACCACCAATAACGCAGACTGTATTAACTCCAGACTCACTACCAAGTTCTTTGAAGACCTTTTCAGTTTGTTGCGCTAGTTCTCTTGTGGGAGATAGGACAACATAGTGAACCTCATTAACTTCCACGAGGTCATCATGAATGATATGTTCGATGATCGGGATGGCGAATGACGCAGTCTTACCAGATCCCGTTTCAGCAAGAGCAAGTATGTCTTTACCTTCTAAGATTGGTTGTATTGTTAGTTCTTGAATGGCGCTTGCTGTTGTAAAACCGCATTTTTTAATGGAGTTAAGAAGGCCGGGGCGTAAATTGAATTCTTCAAATGGGATATTGTTAGTCATAGTAATCAATATACGCTAAACATCACGCTAATCTAAGTAATTTCTTAAATTTCATTGTATTTACTGTATTTGAGTGCTTTTTTGCCTTTTTATAGCGAAGTATATCTAACTATAATGACTTATGAAAAAAATTCTCTTTTTAGGACTTGGACATTTAGGACAGCACTTTCTTTCGCAAAATAAAATACATGAAATTATTGGAACAAGAAGAAAGTCAGATGATTTAGAAACTAACCTCATCGAATACACCTTAGGTGAAAGCTGGAAAGCTTCAAGGGACTTTGATGTTATTATCATATCATTTCCTCCTACAGAAGATTATTCAGCTAAGCTTCAAAAACTATTAAATGATTTAGGGCCTTTAAATAAAGTTATTTTTGTTAGTTCAACTTCGGTTTATGGTTTTGGTCATATTAGTGAAGATAGTATGAAAGTTGGTCAAACAAGAAATGCTAAAGAGCTTATTGAGTGCGAAAAATTGATATCACAGTTGGATGATTATGTGATTGTTAGGCCGGGAGGTTTAATTGATAGTAAACGCCATCCAAAATTTTTTTCTCAGAAAATGACAAAGCTATCAAAGTCACAAACTAATGTTAATTTAGTTCATACTAGTGATGTCGCTGAATTTTTACATCATGTCGTAAATCATAATATTAGTAATCAAGATTTTAATCTAGTTTGTGATGATCATCCTACTAAAGAGGAATTTTATCGTAATTTTAATTCAGCGATATCTTTTGATCCCGAGAACTCAGAATTACGAGTAATTGATAATTCTAAAAGTAAAAATACTGGCTTTACTTATCAGTATAGTAATCTTGCTTGGTCTAAACTATAATAATTAAAACTTTTTAGATATAGTGAGGCCACAATGAATATTAGAACGCCAAGTCTGTCAGACGTAGATAAGTTATTTCAAATCGAAATAGAAAACTATGGTGAACAAGAAGCGACTGAGAAAGAAACCTTTCAGGCCCTAGTTGAATTTCCAGAAGACTATATCGGCTATGAGCTTAAGGTACTAGTAGATACAGAGGTAATCGGATTTTATTGTACCGTGGAAGAGGACGGAAATATCGAGCTTGTTGATATTGCTGTCTCAAAAGATTTCCAAGGAAGGGGTCATGGCTCTACGTTACTTGAAGAATGTTTAAAAAATCATGCCCAAATGCCCTTGTCTTTGACTGTTAGAGAAGATAATTATTCGGCAATTGCTTTATATAAGAAATTTGGTTTTAAACAAACTGAAATCGAGAAAGATTACTACGATGATTGTAATGGCCTGCGATTTGAAAAAACAAATTTATAAATAGGAATAATATGAGTAAGAAAGTAAAAATTTTTGTTGCTGAACAATATGATCCATATTTTAATCTCGCCACAGAGAATTGGATTTTTAACGATATGGACACGGATTCTCATGTTCTCTTTCTTTGGCAAAATGATGAAACTGTTGTCATTGGAAAGCACCAAAATCCGTGGACAGAGTGTATTACAAGTAAGATGGAAGAAGACGGAGTTAAACTTGCGAGACGTCAAAGTGGTGGCGGGGCAGTTTTCCATGATTTGGGGAATACAAATTTCACTTTCATGTCATCTAAAGAATCATACGATAAAGACGCAAATAATAAGATCATTACAAATGCATTAAAAGTATTTGGAGTTGATGCCTTTGCTAATGGAAGAAATGATATTGAAGTTAAGGTAGCTGAAGAAGAAGGATCAAGAAAAATTTCTGGTTCGGCCTTTAAGGTAAAAAGAGATCGAAGCTTTCACCATGGAACACTTCTAATTAATGCTGATCTAAGTAAGCTTGCTAACTACTTAAACCCTAATAAGAAAAAACTAGAGTCTAAGGGGATCAAATCTGCACGTGCACGTGTGATCAATCTTGCGGAGCTTAATTCTGAAATCAATCATGAGAGTCTCTCAAGTGCGATTATTGAAGAATTTTGTCGTTTCTACGATGCTCAGGGCCAAGTAGAGGTCTTAAACTACGACTTCCTAAAGTCTGTTCCTAAAGTTAATGAATACTATGATGAATTAAAGGATTGGGATTGGCTTTATGGAAAAACGCCAAAGTTTAACCATCAATTTGATGAGAGATTTACTTGGGGTAGTGTTGAAGTTCATATCAATTCAAATAAAGGACTAATTGAAGAGATTACGATCTTTAGTGACTGTCTATATCCGCCTTTAATTGAGTCTTTTGCAGAAGAATTAAAAGGCATTGCCTATGATGTTAAGGCTGTTCAAGATACCTTGAATAAACTTAAAGAAGATTTTCAAGCTCATCATAATGAAGTGGATGACTTTTCTATGTGGCTTGTTTCAAATATCAGATAAACTGATCTGGAGTTTTAATAATTGAAAGACATATATATTTTAAAAGATAATTTAAAAACATGTTTCAGGGTATCTGGAGCAGAACTTGGAAAACCTGTCCTTTATATAAATGGTGCAGGGATGAGTGGTAGTTTAAATTTCTATCAAGAAGACCTTATAAATAATAATATCAAGCTTTATTCGATTGATAGGCCTGGCTTTGGTCAGTCGGACTTCAATGAAGATAAGTCTTTTTCTAGTATCACTGAATCAGTAGAATTGTTATTAAGAGAGCTTAAGTTAGATCAGATTGACGCTGTTGCATTTTCTCAAGGAGCGCCTTTTTTGTACCATATGTGCTTACATGGGATTATTAAAGAGGCCGTGGTTGTGTCTGGTCAAGATGATCTACACGATAAAAGTACATTCGAATTACTTGATGAGAATACGAAAAATTTCGTGAATTCTGTAAGTAGTGGTCAATTAACATGTGATGAATTTCAAAAAACTTTTAACCTGGATGGCTTTATCGATTTTGTTATCGGAACATCTTCTGAGGTCGATAAGAAAGTTTATACGCAAGATCCATATAAAAAGATGTATCGTGAATGTCTTCAAGAAGGGATTGGAAGCTCATTTAAATCCTACTTTCAAGACTTATCTATGTGCTTATCTCCTTGGGGCTTCAATCTTGAAGAAGTTACAACAGACGTATTTCATCTATATGGGAAACATGATTATAGCCCAGTTCATTCTCCAGATTTTGGATTGACTCTAGCACGAAGAAATTCAATGTTTACAGCTGAAGTTATTGATAGTGTTGGCGGAGCCTTGATTTGGACTCATGGCAGTTATATCTTGAAAAGGTTATGCTACAATTAGGCCATGAAATATCTCATTACGTTAGCGACACTTATTTTTAGTCTAAGTTGCCAATCGAATTCTGAAGAATACTACGATCAGTACATAAAAAAGTGCAATGGAAATAGTTGCTGTGAAAGCTCTGTACGAAATGCCAAGGCATCTGAATCTAGTATTCTTGAAGACGGTAAAAGTTGTCCCGATGGATATCGTATTGAGATGCAAAAGTGTATTGGTAGCAAACGTTGGTGTGTCGTAAAAAAATGAAAAATAAAAAGGGCCAACTTAATTGGCCCTATATATTCTTAGTAAGCTTTGACTCATCTAATTCTCCAAAACCTTGGTAAGAGTAATCAATGAACTTTTTTCCATCAAAGATTGTGTACTGTTTATCTTGATTTCCATGAGGCAGTCTTAGAGCAAGGTAACTTTGTAGTTCTTCATCATAGACTTTCAGAATGATTGTTGTATTTCCACTTCCAAGTATTTCTTTGAAGATAACACTCTTACCTCTTAAATGGATTGCTTCATTAGCTTTAAGATCTCCCGATAAAATATTCTGTGCAAAGTCGTCATTAAAGCTTTCATCTGTATTAAAGAGATGAAGATCTGCTAACCAGACCGAGAGGTTTAGGATGAATAGAAGAAAGATAGATTTACACATCGTTATTATAACCGCATGTTTTATGCCAGTTTGTTTGTCATGATTTCATTGGTTTACAGGGGCGAAGTGTCTAAGTTATTGACATGTGTACTAGTAACTTATGGCCTTCTAAGGACTAAACCTAACTCGGGGAAATAAGTTCAATGAGTTTCTTATAGGCTTTGTTTGGTACAAAGCTATTTCTCATCACCACTTTGAGTGAGTAATAGTCTTTTTCTGAAGGGTGAAGGACAGCAAGCTTTCCTGATTTGATAAGGGGATTCACGATAAATTCTGGAAGGAATGTAATTCCTTCTCCTTGCAGGGCCATTTGTAAGTGCATATTGATATTATTCGTTGATATGCAAAACTTCGAGTCTTTGTTGGTCTTTAGATGCTTCTTTAATGCTGAAAATTTCTTCTTGTGTGAAGGAAAGATAATCTTATCTCCAATGAGCTTATTTAATATTTCTTTCTTATTCTTTAGACTTTTCTTAATGACTCCCTTAAAGCGAATATTAAAGAGTGATCGTTCAGAGATACCTTCTGGCAGAGAGGGAGTATAGAAGAGAATGAGAATATCAAGTTCGCCGTCTTTTAGTTTTTCAAGTAACTCAGCCGCTGGTGCAGTATAAATCTCCGGCGTTGTAAGTGGGAATTCTCCTGTTAAATGCTTGAACTTATTTGCCAGTAGGTAACTTGCGATCTCATCACTTGTTCCAATTTTAAGCGGGCCCTTAACGATATCGTTATCAATGCCAAGGTCATATTCTAGATTATCAAGCTCTGAAAAGATTAATTTACAGGACTCAAAGATTCTCTCGCCAGTTGGGGTAAGGATGATCCCACGATTCGATCGCTCAAGCAAATTAGTCGCGAGTTGCTCCTCTAACTTCTTTATACTACTTGAAATTGCAGGTTGAGAAACTGAGAGCTTCTTTGCGGCCTTGATAAAGCTTTCTTCAATGACAACATGATAAAAGGATTCGAGTAGTTTTATATTCATATAACTGTATTACTAAAACTTATGTACTTTATCAAGTAAAGTGTTTTTACTTATGTGTTGGAAATAGCTATTTTCTCTTCGTTGAAACGGTGGTGGCGAAATCTCGTGGCCAATATCATAGGAGAGTTTATGAAGAAGCTTAGTTTATTTGTTGTACTTTCAGCTGTTTATCTTTTACCTGCTATCGCCTTTGGTTCTATGCAGGCAAGTGAGAATACATTTGATGTGAGTAGAGATTGGGACGGGGATCTGCCTTTCAAGTATGAAATGAGTTGGAAACTCTCAAACTATATGCACAGTGAAGTTTTTCTTTTAAATAATACTGAAGAAAGATGTGAAATTGGAGCAATTGGTGCTCATGAATACGGTGAAGTCTGCTATGAAGTAGATCTGAATATGTATGAGTGCGAGAAAGATGCCAATGGAGTACAAGGAGAGTACGACTATTCATGTCGTGCTAAGATTCTCGTCTTAAATAACGAAGTTCGTGAAAAGCTTCTTGTGAACTTTGATATGTTCTCAATTGATGGCAATCTAGAAATCTCTATTAAAGACGTGTTTTAAATAAATCGATAACGGTGCCTTCACTATTAAATAATAGGCGGGCACCTTTCCTCATTTCATTTGTCTCATTAATTTCATCCTGTTAAGCTTTATAAATATTCAAAGTTTTAGAAGGATTTCGTTATGGATAAAGCATCATTATTATTTCTCAGGCTTGCTCTAGCTGGTAGTTATCTTTCTGCTGTGGCCGATCGATTTGGCCTTTGGGGAAAGTACGGTGAGCCAGGAGTTGTGTGGGGAAATATGAAATCATTTCTTGAATACACTCAGTTCTTAAACCCATGGGCACCAACAGCTCTTTCTGAATTCTTAGGATATTCAGCAACTGGCCTTGAGATTGTTTTAGGTATCTTATTTATAATCGGTTTTAGAATTAAGATTACATCACTTATAAGCTTTGGACTTCTGTCTCTCTTTGCACTGAGTATGACATTTACAAGTGGGATTAAGGGGGCTTTTGATTATAGCGTCTTTACAGCAGCTGCAGCTTCGTTCTTACTCTTTTGTTTTTACGATAAGCTTCAAGGACAAGAATAAGATTAATTTTATTAAGATATTTATATAAGGCCTTTGTATGATACAAGGGCCTTTTTATTTATTAGTAATTTAGAATTAGTGATTCAACAGGATCAATACATGACTCGAGAATAGTCATATATAGATATTCTTGTTTGTCATTATCGTATTCAGCAAGAGTTTCATTATTAAGTCCGTACATAGTACATGAGATATTTACAAATGCTCTGCCTTGTCTAACTAGTTGGAAATTTTCAAATTTAAGCGATGAGTTTAAATGACGATAATCTTTAGTCTTTCCATCTAGTGCTTTTAGAAGATCTGCATCAAAAGAATCAGCTGAATCTTTCCAAGTATAGGCCTCGTATGAAATTGTACACTGATCACCGCTGCAGTTCATCCCTTGTGCATACCAATTTATATCGCCACCACAGTATGTATCCATACAAATATCACCCATGTAGTCATTGATATCTTTTGCTTCTGATTTGGATAGAAAATCAGACTGAGCTGAGACAGCTGTTGATAGTGAAATTAAAACTAGAAAAGATAGAAGACCTTTCATTTATTACTCCCTGCGAAATTTTTGTTTTTTGTTTAAATAGCGAAAGTGACATGATGTGCAAAGGTACTAGATAATATTTACTTACAAGGGCTTAGGGGGGGGTGATTGTAAAGTATTGAAATTTAACAATCTATATGTGTACGTTTTAAAATTTTATGATATATTCTGCGTCCTTATGAATCATTATGAGTATAAAGAATATTCGCAAATCTCTGATGAGGTCTTCGAGATCGTTTCCCAGACGAATTCTCAGATCTTTAGTACGCCGTATTGTGTCGACAGAATGTACTCAAAAACAAAAGACTGCACTAAGTTTCTTGCACAATTTTACTTTGATGGAAGTCAGCCAATCGCCTTTAAAGTTGGCTATGATTGTGGTGATTATTTCTATAGCTGGGTAGGTGGTGTTGTGCCATTCTATCGTGGTCAAAAATTAGCGACAAAGTTGATGGAGAGGCAACATGAGTGGGCCAAAGAACAAGGCTTCACAAAGGTTCGTACTCACACTGATGCTCGCTATCCTGAAATGATTGAACTCAATGAAAAGTTTGGTTTTAGATTAATTGATACGAGAATCAAGGAAAATCAAATAGAGCAGTTGATTCTTGAAAAAAATCTATAAATGCACCAAGATTTAACAAACCGCTAACAATCAATTTCTCTCCTGAGGATATTCTTTTATAAAATAGAATTTTATAAAGGACCCTCAATGAAAACTATTACAATATTAAGCTTATTCGCGCTGACGTTCTCCTCTCTTGCAGATAGTGCCCTCCAAGATCGACTTGATGAAAGAAGAGAGAATGCGAATAAGAAAAGACCTGTTGAAGTAACTAAGGTTATGGACGAAGCTCTAAAACATCTTAAAGATTCTGGAATTGTGGAAGAGAGTATAAAGAAGGGAACTCAAGTTCCGAGTTTTAAAGTTGGTGGGAAAGATATAAGTGAATACTATAAAGATGGAAATACCATTATCAGCTTCTATCGCGGAAGTTGGTGCCCTTACTGTATGATCCAATTGAAAGAGTATCAAAAATACTATCAAGAAATTCAAAAAAAGGGTGCCAAACTAATCGTTCTTGCTCCTGACACAAAGAAAGAAATTGCAAAAACTAAAAGAAATCATAAATTAGATTTTCCTATCTATTCAGATGTCGATAATCAAATTGCAAAAAAATTTGGACTTGCTTTTAAGCTTGAAGAAAGCCTGAAAGAACTTTATGTGAAATTTGGTATTGATATTAAAAATAATCAAAATAGCGAACAGTTTGAACTTCCTTTACCTGGTACTTATATTGTTAATAAGGATGGAAAGATTATCTATGCTTTTGCAGATGCTGATTATACAAAAAGAGCCGATCCTAAAGATTTAATACGATATTTAAAATAGAAGTTACTTTTTAATAGAATGGATCATTGATATAAGTTTCTAAAATTCTTTTCTTTTTAAGTTTTGTTGCATCACTATCTGGTAAATATTCTAGTAAGCTAAGAACATTTGTAATTCCTGCAAGTGTTTTTGAGACACCATTCATAACTTTATCTCTGCCGGTAGAGACTCCATATCTTTGACGGTAAAAGAAATAGCGATCTTTCAATAACTGGGATTGTCCAAGTTCTGTGACGGAAGTTGTTAAGTTGAATTTAAAGACAGCATCAAATTTTGTAAGCTTTTTAAGTTTTAAATCTCTTTGATCTAAATTCTTTAGAGAGTTTCTTAGTACTTTAGCAATATAGGCCCTCAAGAACCTTGAACCAGTTGAGATTTTAGTTCGTTTCTCATCATAGCGTGCACCCTTATCGAGATAGAATGTGACTTGAAAATGTCCTTGGGACTCAATTTCAACAAGCTCTTCTGGGTATGTTAAGTTTTGTTCTATTTTAGCAAATATGCGATTTGCTTTTGCTAGTCCAATATTCGAGTTCGTTGAAATCTTTGCTTCGTCTAGACTTAAGTGTTTTGGATCAATAGAGAAGTCTGAGAGCTTTAATCCATTTGTCTTATAGTTTTTTGAAAAACTCTTTTGTATAGATTTCTTTTTTTGTTTTAAGGATTTCACTTTCATTTTGATTGGTTCTCTATGTGTGATATTTTTTATTTTATGATTCTTTGAGTAGGTAAAGAGTAAGAGTGCATGAAGTAATAAGGAGATGATGAAGCTTAAATGAAATTTTCTCATTACATCTATTTTATTTCTCAAACGTCAAATCTGTGGTTTGTTCTCTGTCATTTTTGTGTGAAGATTAATTATTTGGTGACCATTCGTTTTTCTTGTATAATTTAAGAAACTAGAAAGGATATTTATGCATTTAGATTTTGAACCGAGTGCGCCAGCTCTCACCGATATAGATTTTAGTAAATTTTTAGAAGTTGATATGAGAATAGGTGAGGTTATAGAAGCTGAAGACTTTCCTGAAGCAAGAAAACCTAGCTATAAACTCAAGATTGATTTTGGCCCAGGTGTAGGTATTAAAAAATCAAGTGCTCAGATCACTGTCCACTATAAGAAGGAAGGACTGATTGGAAAGAAGGTCTTGGCCGTCGTTAATTTTCCTCCAAGGCAAATTGGAAAGTTCATGTCTGAAGTTCTCGTTATGGGATTCTCAGATTCAAATAATGATATCGTCCTATTTAACCTCGATAAAGATGTGCCAAATGGAGCGCGTCTACATTAGTCCAAGGGAGAGTTTTAATGAGCAATATTCATAAAGGTTCATGCCTATGTGGCACTATTGAATTTGAAGCAGAAGGGTCTTTTGATAACTTCTTCCTATGCCATTGTAAGTATTGTCAAAAAGACACGGGTTCTGCACACGCTGCTAATCTATTTGCAAGTGATATGAAGTTCAAGTGGTTAAGTGGGGAAGGAAATATTCAATCTTACCGCTTACCTGAAACAAGGCATACTCGCAGTTTTTGTAAGACATGTGGATCAGCTGTGCCTGGAGTTTATAGTGAGGGGAAGCTTGTGGTCATCCCGGCCGGATGTCTTGATACGCCAGTTGACATTAAGCCTAGTGCACATCTTTTTATTAAAAGTAAGGCAAACTGGGATAATAATTTAGAGAGTGTTTCTAAATTAGAAGGTCTACCTAGTTAGGCAGACCTTCAGTATATTTATTTTTTCAACTCAAATCTATCGAGATTCATCACTTTATTCCAGGCCTTAACAAAGTCATTTACAAATTTTTCTTTTGAATCATTTTGACCGTATACTTCTGAAATTGCTCTAAGCTCCGAGTTTGAACCAAAGATTAAGTCCGCACGAGTCGCTGTCCATACAGACTTTCCTGAAGTAACGTCAATACCTTCAAATAATTCGTTATCACTATCTTTTGCCTTCCATTCATAGTTCATATCAAGAAGGTTAGTGAAGAAGTCATTCGAGAGAACACCTACTTTATCAGTGAATACACCATGCTTTGAATTGTCATGGTTTGCTCCTAGTACACGAAGGCCACCTACAAGTACTGTCATCTCAGGAGCCGTTAATGTTAGTAGTTGTGCCTTATCAAGTAGAAGCTCTTCTGTTGCAACCGTAAACTTTGTTTTCAAGTAGTTTCTAAATCCATCAGCTTCTGGTTCAAGAACAGAAAATGATTCAGTATCAGTAAGCTCTTGTGTTGTATCCATACGTCCTGGTGTAAATGGAACTTCAATTTTTACTCCTGCATCACTCGCTGCTTTTTCGACTCCTGCACACCCAGCAAGAACAATCACATCAGCAAGAGAAACTGGTTTATCAAATCCTTTTTGGATATCTTCAAGTGTCGCTATGACTTCATTTAGCTCTGATGGCATATTAACGGCCCAGTCTTTTTGTGGAGCAAGGCGAAGACGTGCTCCATTGGCACCTCCACGCATATCTGATCCTCTAAAGCTTGAAGCTGATGCCCAAGCCGTTCTAACCATTTGAGAGACTGTTAGAGGAGAGTTTAGAATTTGATTTTTTAGTTCTGCGATATCGATTTCATTTACTAGTTCATGATTAACAGCAGGAATTGGGTCTTGCCAAATTAGATCCTCTCTAGGAACTTCTGATCCAAGGTAGCGAGCTTTAGGACCCATATCCCTGTGTGTAAGCTTAAACCATGCTTTTGCAAAATTCTCTCTAAACTCTTCTGGATTATCTTTGTAGCGTCTTGCAATTTTTTCGTATGCTGGGTCAAAGCGTAGTGAAAGATCGGCTGTTGTCATCATTGGACGATGCTTTTTTGTTTTATCGTGAGCGTCCACAATCATATCTTCATCGGCCACATCTTTTGCAAGCCATTGCCAAGCTCCAGCAGGAGACTTTACTTTTTCCCATTCGTATTTAAAGAGAGTTGTCAGGTAACCATTATCCCACTTTGTCGGGTTTGGTTTCCAAGCACCTTCGATACCACTTGTGATTGTGTCGCCACCTTTACCTGTACCAAATTTATTTTTCCATCCAAGTCCCATTTGTTCGATTGGTGCAGCCTCTGGTTCTCGTCCAAGATTTGAATCTGGTGCAGCTCCGTGACATTTTCCAAATGTATGTCCTCCGGCAACAAGTGCAACAGTTTCTTCATCATTCATTGCCATACGTGCAAATGTTTCACGTACATCTATACCTGAGGCAACAGGGTCTGGATTGGCGTTTGGCCCTTCTGGGTTTACATAGATAAGCCCCATCTGAACAGCTGCAAGTGGTTTTTCAAGTTCACGCTCTCCTGAGTATCTTTTATCACCAAGCCACTGGGCCTCTGTTCCCCAGTAAACATCTTCTTCCGGTTGATAGATATCCTCACGTCCACCTGCAAAACCAAATGTTTTAAATCCCATTGATTCTAGAGCGCAGTTACCTGCAAGAACAAATAGATCTGCCCATGAGATTTTATTTCCGTACTTTTGTTTTACTGGCCATAAGAGTCTACGGGCCTTGTCTAGGTTTCCATTATCTGGCCAACTATTAAGAGGAGCAAATCTTTGGTTTCCTGTATTGGCGCCTCCACGTCCATCTGATGTTCTATATGTACCGGCGGCATGCCATGTCATACGAATAAAGAGCGGTCCATAGTGACCGTAGTCCGCAGGCCACCAGGGTTGTGAGTCTGTCATTAATGCGAAGATGTCTTTTTTTAGTGCACTAAGATCAAGTGAGTTAAATTCTTTTGCGTAGTTAAATTGTTCACCCATTGGATTAGCAAGTTCTGAGTGTTGTCTTAAAATGTTAAGTCTTAGGCGATTAGGCCACCAGTCATTATTATTAGTTCCCCACATAATTTATGCTCCTTTGATGAGTAAATAATTTTTTATTAAATTATATATGAAAAATATTTATTAACATCTTTAATTTTTATTTATATTTTTGAATTTGATTTTTGCCAGAACGTCTTAGGAATTCTTATAATTAAACTTCAATAACAAAAGGTTTTTATATGCGATGCGTATTAATGCTATTGGCAGTTTTTTTAATGAATTTATCCTATGCTTCAATCAGCTCCAATAAAAGAGTAGATGGACTTCTTTGCGCTGTTGAATCAGCAACTTATTATAAAAGAGTTCTAGAGTCTCAGAATTTAGAAGTTGATAAGTATAGGCATTGTACTGTCTCTTGCATCGTTGGTATCGAGTGTGGAATCAGCTCTTCTGCTATCATAGGTGTCGCAAAAGAAATTTATGATTTATTTGGTGGGGGCCATGCGGAGTGGCGTGATCTCTTGGCCAATATTAATGGCCTTCGCTTAAGTCAACGAGCTGATATTCAAAATTTTGAAGATTGCTCTGCTTCCTGTAAGAGTATTTATTAAGAAGGATATATAAGGTGAGTAAAGAGATCGTTTCCCTAAAGTGTGAATGTGGCGCAGTTGAAGGCGAGTTAACAATTAATAAAAGTTTGAGTAATCATGTTGTTTGCTGTTGTGATGACTGTCAGACCTATGCTCAGTACTTAGGTCGTCGAAACTTATTAGATGAGTTTGATGGTACAGAGCTCTTTCAAACAGCACCAAGCTATATAAAGATTACGAAAGGCCATGAGCATATCTCATGTCTAAGATTAAGTCCTAAGGGGCTTTATCGTTGGTATGCAGGCTGTTGCAATTTTCCAATGGTAAATACTCTTGATGCAAAAATTCCATTTAGTGGCATTGTTTGCGCTTTTGTCTCTAATGAAGAAAAGTCTAAGCTAGGTGATATTCAATCTTATAATATGATGAAGTACTCTTCAGTTGATCACGAGAGTTGGCCAAAAAAAGGCTTTTTAAAATTTTCTAAAATGGCAGGTCTAATTCTTCTAAAGCTCATTTCTATTGGGTCTATATTAAGATTAACAAAGCCTAATTCATTCTTTGATATGAACTCTGGCCTACCTAAGGTTGAACCACAAATTCTTTCAAAAGAGGAAAGAGAGTATACACGAAGTAAAATTGCACACCTTGGTAAATAATGAGTTTCAGAAAAATATTTATTTTAATTTTATTATTAAGTAGTTTTCAAAAAACGTTTGCAAATGAATGTGGAAGTTTTCTTTCCGATCTGACGGCACCGATCTGTACTGACGCTAAGTATATCTTTTGGACGGGGACAGGGATCACTTTAGGACTGCGTCTTCTGAAGGAATATAAGGGAATTGATGAAATCCAAAAGCGTGCTGCTCAAAAAAACCATCTTAAAGATCTTGGACAGTTTGGAGGTGATATTGGCTACGGTGTTTTAAATGGAGCCTATATCATTGGTCAATACTTCTGGGGAGGAAGGCTTGGAAAAGAGCGTGCATCACATATGTTACAAGCGACGGCCTATACTGTAGGGACGACTGTTGCTTTAAAGACTACTATTGACGAATCGAGACCTGGTTATCCCGATGAAAAAGATTCTTTCCCTTCAGGACACGCCTCTGCTTCCTTTGCCTTTGCATCAGTTGTGACGGCACAACATGGATGGGGATGGGGCTCTGCTGCTCACTTGGCCGCAATTTTCATTTCTTTTAGTCGTTTAAATGATAGTTGGCACTACCTACACGATGTCACGGCGGGAATGACGATTGGATTAAGTTATGGTTGGGGGATTTATTTTAACCATGTTGAATATAATAAGCCTTATTGGTTGAGTGTTCTTCCAACAGCTAAGTTAGATGGCCTAACTCTTAGCTTTTCTCAAAGCTTTTGAAATAAAAAAAGGGCACTTATTAAGCGCCCTTTTTATAGATATTTAAAAATAATTTTAGAAATCTGTAATTCTTGAAACTAGATCTGGAGCATCGATAAATGGGTTTCTATTTCCTTGGATGTCTTCAATTCTGTCATTTCTTAGACGTTCTTCTTCATCTACTGGATCTAACTCATGCCACTGACGTAGAGTTTCTTCCATTTGTGAATTGATTTTACGATCATAGCGAACTGCAAAGTAGAACATTGCTCTTGCAACATTTCCTTTGTGGTAAGTTGGTGGCTCGTAAGTGTTTCCATCAAACTTAGAAGCTGGGCAGTAGTCTAGTCTTGAGTTCTTAGCGTCTACCTTTCCAAAGTTATAATTCCCACGTGTGCTATTTGCTCTGTTTTGAGAAGGGTAGAGGTGGTGTAGGTCACCAACTTGATATCTCGAAAGGGCACCGCGATCAAATTTTGATTGTGGCCATGTGTGCTCGCAATTTACAACTTCATGGTTAGGTATTCTTCCTTTTCCAATTTTACCAATGCGAGGAGTTGAGTTTGTGTAAACCTCGTCACAGTATACATCGCGAATATAGGCTGCATTCCCATTGTCTCTCTCAAGGTGAAGAGTTCCAAATAGGTGTTTTCTGGCAGTTTTGTAAGAGTTTCTAGTGTGTCCCTTAGTAGTTAGTCTTTCAAGGTCGTAGCGAACGCCAACAGAAGTATTTGAGCTTGCTAGGATTGCCTTAGCTTTCTCAAGGTTAGTCGATGAGTATGCGCAAAGGCAAAGTGCGGATACAATTAGAAGTTTAAACATTCAATTCTCCAAGTGTTCATTTTTGTGTGTGTAAAAATGTTATAGTTTAAGAGTATTAAATTGTCTAATGGTTAAAATTAGCTGGGCTAATGTATAAGGTGTTTCATTGTAATATTAGATGGTTTGCGCAGCATCATGAAAAACTCTTATTCCAGTGATCGAATCTATTCATTTTTTTTATTAAATTGAATTAACTAAAGTCTCCTTATCCAAAATGATTTGGATTTGCTTAAGGAGAGTATTATGAAAAAGTTAATTTTAGGTCTTGCAGTTGTATTGAGCTTTTCTAAAGCGGTATATGCTGAAGCAGTTATAATTCCACAAAGTTCGATAAATTTATACGTTGGCTCTTTTTCAAATATGGAAGCTGAATTAAAAGCAAAGATCTTTGAGGCCGCTATTGAAAAGTGTGGAGAGTTAGACAATGCACGTATTGGTCGAACTGATATTCAACTAACTCTAAGTAGTGTTTTTAAGTTACCAATTCAAGGAAGAGATGATGTGATTGATGGTTCTTACCCTCAAGTTAGCGCAGTTACAGACATTACTTGTTACAAGTAAAGAATAGTTAATAATAGTGCTAATAAGCACGTAAGAATCTTAAGTTAAGTTTGCAGCAAGCAAGGTCGATTTGTTTGCTGTGAAACTTGGCCTCTCTAAAATCTCATTAACAATACTCGTCTTAGGAATATCATTCCTTTCCCTTCTATATTATCAAAGAGAGCAATTCTTACGAGATAAGTATGAAGAAGAATTTAAAAGTAGCGCTCAGGAGATTATTTCAACAATTCAGGCAAATCGTGTGGTACGTGGTGAGGCTTTACTTGCGATCTCACACTTCTTCGCTTCATCTTTAAATGTTAATGAGTGGGAATTTAATAATTTTACAAAAACAACTTTGAATAAGCTTAATATTTCGGCAATTTGTTATAGCGGAGAAAATGGAACCCTCTATGAAACGCTACAGTCGAAAGGAAAGACTTGTGGTAAGTTTGGCAAAAATAATAAGGTCATCTTTGATACTGCAACATCAGATATTATCTTACAAGAATTTGTAAGCTCTGTTGATGGAACAAAGGGGAGGGCCTATATGATATTCACGTTCTCCTCTTTATTACCTGAAAGATTTAAAAGTGATACGAACTCAAATTATCGAGTAAACCTTGATGTTGGTTATGGTGATGGTGATAAGAATTATAATTTTTACCGTCATGAAGAACCATTTGCAACTGATGGAAATACTAATTACTACCTGACAGTATCTGGGCCAAGAACTTTATCGACCCTTACATTCCCTTTCGATTATATTGTTAACCTGGCTCTTTTTTTATTCATCATAGTCTTAACGGTTTATATCATCGAAACAGGAAGAAGAAGAGAGTATCTCATCTCTAAGAAGGTAAGAAGGCAGGAAGAGGCAATTAAAAAGCAGTATGAAGAGTTGGGGAGGCAAAAGAAGCTTGTTAGTCAAAATGAAAGATTGGCCTCGATTGGGATATTAGCAGCAGGTATTGGTCATGAAATTAATAACCCGTTAACAATTATTCTTGGGCACTTAAAATCGCTCAAAAAAAGAATGGGAGAAAAGAATGTCAAGGAGCTCTTAGAGAAAGTTGAAAAATCGGAAATAGCAGCTCAGCGAATAGAAAAAATTGTATCAGGGCTTAGAAAGTTTTCAAGACAGGCCCAAGATGAAGAGCCTACTGATTTTAGTGTGGTCAGTGTTTTTGAAGATACTGTATCAATGCTTAAGGATTTCTATGATAAGGATAATATTCATTTGAATCTCTATATGAATGTGAATGAAAAGGCATTGATCAAAGGAGAAAGAGGAAAGTTTCAGCAAGTTCTAATCAATCTTATTTCTAATGCTAGAGATGCGGTAGAAGGTAAGGATAATGGAAAAGTAAATGTTATTGTTAAAGAAAATAATGAACGAATAACATTTAAAATTGAAGACAATGGACACGGCATCAGCGAAGAAGATCGAGGTAGAGTTTTTGATTTATTCTATACGACTAAGGATATAGGTAAGGGGACAGGGATGGGACTCTCTATTGCCCATGGTTTTATAAAGGATGAATTTAACGGAAGGATGACGTTGAAGAGTGTTGTTGGGATAGGGACTGTATTTAAAGTCTCTCTACCAATACATTATGGACAAGAGGTATCATCTTCACAGGAGAGTAATGTGGTAAGCTTGAGTGATTTTAAGATGAAGTTTCGTGCAATAGTTGTTGATGATGAGGAAGGCATTAGAGATCTTCTCGAAGAAATATTACAAGATATTGGTGTCACGGTTTCCTTAGCTGAAAATGGCAAGGTTGCATATGATATGTACGTTGCAAGTCCTGAAAGTTATGATCTCATTATTACTGATATGAAGATGCCTGTTATGAATGGCCCTAAGTTAATAAAGAGTATTAGAAGTAATAAATTAATTGAACAGCCCCGAATTCTTATTACTACAGGTTGTGTAAATTTAAATCTCGAAGGCGAAGATAGGGAAGCCTCAACTATGGTTGATGGATTTTTATATAAGCCTTTTACAGAAGAAGATATCGTACAAGAAATTTCTAAGGCCATGCGAGGAGTTACTGAAAAGAAAGTTGCTTAAAATTAAGGTCTCATTAGTAAAGTGTTATGTTTTTGTTAAGTATGTTAGGTTTTGAATAAGTAATTGCCGGGCCCTTTCGCCCCATATAGAAGTGGATTACAATAGAATAGTAAAACGAATGAATCGTTTACACAGTTTAAGAAAATTAGGAGTGTAGGATGAAGCGTTTATTTATTCTTGCTGTTTTCTTAACTTCGCCACTTACTTTTGCAACTAATGAGAGAAGAATTAATAGTTCTGAAAATTACAATGCGCCAAAGAGTAAAGTGAATGAATTAAGCAATTATGCAAATGGAAAAAAAAGTCATCAGAGAAAGAACTACAAGAGAAGCTTTGATGATATCCAGGATTACCGAGAGGTACTTCAGTCAGAAACAAGAGAACGTTAAAAAAAGGCTACTTAAAGTAGCCTTTTTTATTACATTAGTGAAAGTTCGAAACTTACAACATCACATCTTTCATCAATTACAGTATCCAGTTTAAATGCACCAGAATAAGTATTGAAATAGGCCGAGTAAAGATCTTGGCCATCTGCATTTATCCCGACAAATGAAATATTTGTTTGGTACTCGTTATAAACTTCATCATATGATACTGCTAGCTCTTGAGCTAGAATATCCATTGATTGAAGCTCTACTTCAAGACGACATGAAGCATATGTGCTTGATAGTGCAATAACAGAAACTAATACAAGTTTAATCAGTGATTTCATAGGGACTCCTCAAAGTGATTTTAAGGAGCTTATATGAATTTTGTTTTAATCGGTCAATTGCCATTGAGTATGTATGAAAAAATTAATGCAATCTTGATAAATATTAGGGAGACTGCATAATACTCTTAACTTGCGATTGAATATCTTTAAATTGTTTTGAATTGAAATCAATATTTTGAGCAGCACTATCAACACTTAGGTCTACATTACCATTTGCGATTTGTTGAGAGGCCAGCTTTCTACCTAATTCACTTAATTGGCCCCACTCTTGATCTGGCATTGCCGCAAGTTTTGACTTGGCCTGCTCAGCTTCGTGCTTTCCAATAATTCCTCTTGCAACCATTTGGTCAATCATTGAAACGGTTGTATTTCGATCAATCTGTTCTGCGAAGACAAAGGTAGATAGTTTAAGTGATAAAGTAACGATAAATAGCCTTAAATACTTCATATTGGGCCCTCTTTAAAATTATGCAGAAATTATAAGTGGGAATTAGATTTGACCAAAAACTAACGAAATTTTAGTACTTTATATGAGTGAGACTTGTTAAAGTAGAGGAAAATTTGACAACTAATTATGGAGGTTGGAATGAAGTTTCTCCACACAATGGTTCGTGTAAGTAATCTAGATGAAAGTATGGACTTCTATTGTAATAAACTAGGACTCAAAGAAGTTCACCGTATTGAAAGTGAAGCTGGGAAATTCTCTCTAGTGTACTTAAGTGCACCTGAAGACGAAGAGAAGGCATTAGTAGAACAAGCTCCACTTATTGAGCTAACTTATAATTGGCCTGATGAAAATGGCAACACTGAAAAATTGCCAGAAAGTAGTCGTAACTGGGGCCATCTAGCATTTCGTGTCGATGACATTTATGAGACTTGCCAAAAGCTTATGGATCAAGGCGTGACTATTAACCGTCCACCAAGAGATGGTTATATGGCCTTTTTAAAATCTCCTGATGATATCTCTATTGAGCTACTTCAAAAAGGTGAGCCTCTTTCTCCTGCCGCTCCTTGGAAGGATATGGAAAATACAGGTTCTTGGTAAAATTCATAATAATAGACGCTGCTATATTTCTAACTTAGAATAGAAATATGGCAGCAGAAATTAGTAATGATAGTCGCAATTTAAAGTATTATTTTTCCTTTATTGTTTTAGGTGTCCTTACGGGGATAGCTTCTTCTGTCTTCTTACATCTACTAAAATTAGTAACAACTCTTCGATTCAAATATAGTTTTCTCATTTATTTTCTACCAATAGCGATGGTAGCAGTTAATTTTTGCTATAAAAAATGGTCTCCGATTAGTGAGAAGGGAAATAATCTTATTATTGATGAAGTCCATCATCCTAAAAGAGATATTCCGCTAATCATGATACCCCTGATTCTCTTTTCGACGTTAATCTCTCACTTATTTGGTGCAAGTGTTGGGCGAGAAGGAAGTGCTGTGCAGATGGGGGGAGCAATTGGAAATTATTTAGCAAAATTATTCAATCACTCTAAAAGAAAGAGGGCGGTTCTTTTAATGGCGGGATGTGGGGCCGGATTTGGTTCTGCTATTGGTGCTCCTTTTGCTGGTGCTATCTTTGGGATTGAAGCAATTTACTTAAACGCTAGGATAAAGATATCGACTTTTCTTGAGTGCCTAATCGCTTCTTATATTGGCTTTTACACAACCCATTTACTTTATGCTCCTCACTCGACATATATTCAAATAACTCAATTAGAGTTTTCATGGAAGCTTGTCCTCTATACCCTTATAGCAGGAGTTGGTTTTGGCCTAGTTGCAAGACTATTTGTCCTTACTATTGAGAAATCAAAAGATAAAATTAAAACATTTGGTAGGCCACTACTCATAACATTTCTAGGTGGTTTTGTCTTATTACTATTCTACTATGTTCTTAATGATTTCTATAAGCAGCGCTACACTGGGCTAGGGATTGAAGTTATTCAACAGGCACTAATAGAAATCGTATCCATTAAAGATTTTATTTTAAAATTTATTCTCACAGCAATTTCACTTGTTTCAGGAATCAAAGGGGGAGAGTTCACTCCACTTGTTTATATCGGAACAACAATGGGCTCTTGGATGTCGTCGATTGTTTCAATTAATCCTAACTTTCTTGCGGCCATTGGTTTTTGTGTTGTCTTTGGAAGCGCTTCTAATACGCCTCTAGCATGTATTGCCATGGGTGCAGAAATCTTTGGATATGAGCTACTGCCTTATCTTGCTATTGCCATGATTATCGGACAAATCGTTTCGGGTAAAGAGACCATTTATTCAGCACAGATTGTTAAGAAATTTAAATAGTTGACCAAAACACTTTCTAACTAAGTCTGGCAAGTTAATTTTTTTTCTTCACAGAGTGTTTTTTTAATTTCTATAATAACTTGTTTATATTTATTTATGTACTTTCAGGGAGGAAAGAGATGAGAAAATCAACGCTATTGATTGCTCTTTTTGCTGCAATCTTTTCAATGCAATCTTATTCATGTGATATTCATGGAAAAACAGGAATCATGCCAGAAAATGATCTTTACCGTGGTGTTGATGCACTAACAGGTAATGGAATGACTGAAGAGTTATTCAATATCATTATTGATCGTGCAAACGAAGTTTACGCACCAGTTGTTGAAACTGAAGGTGCAACACTTAAGTTTCACCGTAAATGGGAAGATGGAACAGTAAATGCTTACGCTAACCAAGGTGGAGGTGTTTGGAATGTTCACATGTTTGGTGGTCTTGCTCGTCACGAGCTAGTATCTCCAGATGGATTTGCTCTTGTTGTATGTCACGAACTAGGTCACCACCTAGCAGGTGCTCCAAAAATTAAAAGATTTTGGATTCCATCATGGGCATCAAACGAAGGTCAATCTGATTACTGGGCATCACTTAAGTGTTTCAGAAGAATCTTCCAAGATGACGACAATGCACGTATCGTTTCTAAAATGGATATCGATCCAGAAGTTGAGTCAAAGTGTAACGCTGTATGGTCTGATTCAAACGAAAATGCTCTATGTAAGAGAATGGCACAAGCTGCTAAGGGTCTAGCGACTCTTCTTAACTCAGGTCGTTCAGTATCTTTTACAACTCCAGATATGTCTGTTGTTAGAAAGACTGATGACAAGCACCCAGCTGGTCAGTGTCGTCTAGATACTTACTTTCAAGGTGCACTATGTGACAAAGACCTAAACGATGACGTATCTAAGACAGATGCTCTAGCAGGTACTTGTAACAGAGTAGATAGCTACGAAACAGGTATTAGACCACTATGTTGGTATAAGCCAAAAAATATGTAATTAAATTTTAAATTATATATAAAAAGAAAGGCAGGTTTTAAACCTGCCTTTTTTTATTTCTATTGATTGATGACGTCTT
Organism: Halobacteriovorax sp. CON-3; assembly: GCF_043196995.1. Classification (NCBI taxonomy): domain Bacteria; kingdom Pseudomonadati; phylum Bdellovibrionota; class Bacteriovoracia; order Bacteriovoracales; family Halobacteriovoraceae; genus Halobacteriovorax; species Halobacteriovorax sp. CON-3. The sequence continues at coordinate 153,809 of NZ_JBEBNA010000003.1, read as the reverse complement.
GAATTGCTTCGATCTTTCCATCGATTTGATAATGATTATCAAGCCCTAAAACTCTTAGAATAAGAGGGAAGATGTGAATATTCTCTTTTGACTCTGCTATATAGTTTTTCTTAAAGTCAGGTCCCTGAGCATAGAAAATTCCATGCATATCCATATCACTAAATTGATCCCAGCCATGAGTTGCTTTAGGGTAGCTAAAGTCTGTGGCGGCAATCCACCAGCCAGAATTAGCGATACAAGCAATTGATCCAACTCGAACATTATTTCTAAAGTTAAGTTTTTCTGGAGTGTTGTCTTTGTTGTAGCATTTAAAATTCTCGGCCTTAGCATTTAGTGCGACGATATCTTTTTCGACATTTCTCCCCTTGGCCTTTAGGTAGAATTGAGTAATTGGACCAGCTCCATAAACTCGATAATCTTCTTTTAACTGCATGAGATCATCATTTTTTAAGATGATTTCTTTCTTCTTCTCATCGACATTCTTCATTCCATGATCAGAGACAATGATAATATTTAAGTTTGGCGCAAGCTTAGTTGCTTGAGTAATAAATTTTTCTAATGTTGCATCAACTTTAGCGATGGCCTCCTTAACTTCTTTAGACTCTGTCCCGTGATGGTGGCCAGCAGAGTCTACGTCAGGAAAGTAGAGCGTCATAAAGTATGGCCTTTCCTTTGGTGGCAACTTTAGCCACTCTAGAACTTGGTCAACACGATCCTGGTGTGGCATCGAGTGAATATAATCATACCAATATGAAGGTCTGATACCTGAGATATCAGCTTCTGAGCCAGGCCAAAATAGTGTTGCTGTCTTTAGTCCTTGCTCCTCTGCTGCTACCCAAATCGTAGGAGATAGGTAGAAGTTCTTATTTTTAACGGCCTTACGATCTTTAAGTGAGTAACTCTGCTCAAGGTCTGGTGCGTAGAAGTGATTTGCCACAATCCCATGATTCATTGGATAGGAACCTGTCGCAATTGATAAGTGATTTGGAAAAGTTTTTGTAGGGTATGAAGGAATAAGACTCTTAAGTTGAGTTCCTTCATTTGAAAATTTTGATAAGAATTTTGGTTGATACTTCTTTGTGTAATCGTAGCGGTAGCCGTCTAGGGAGATCAGAAGAACTGGATTGATATTTTGTAGTTCTTCAACAGAAGCTGTGTTCTGATTTGATCGTTCAATATGATAACTATTCTTATATGTTGAACTGTTCTTTGTACAGGCCGTGTACGAGAATAGCGATATTAATGCTAATGGTACGAGTAACTTTTTCATTGGTTAATCCCTTGTAAATCAATATTTACTTAAATTGTAAGGGATTAACCGTGTTCTTGTATATTAGGAATTAATAACAGTTATAATCATCAAAATCGATATCTGAAAATCTGAATTTTAATGTTCTAATATGCTCAAGAGGAATATCGTATTCTTGACGAAAAAGACCATCTAAATCTTTCGTAAAAATAATTCCTTCTTCAACTCTGTATTCAACTGCTTCAATTGTCATAACATTTATCTCCTTCTTCATGGAGAAATTTTAAGACAATTAACTAAAGGTGAACAAGTAAAGATTTTCTTAAGAAAAGCTCTAAGGCCCCGTTTCTTAAGGTTATCTTAAGGTTCGTTAACGGTTGAAAAGTGGGTGAGTTCCTACACCCGTGTATTCACTAGTGATGTAGATACATGTCACAATAAATGATGTTACGATTACAGTTGATAGTAGGAGTGTAACATTTTCTGACATTCCTTTCTCTTCTAAATAATTTACGAGTTTGGCCTGTCCCCAGATTCCAAAAACGATCGTGATAACAAAGAGAATACCTGTCGAGACAAGTGTTAGGACGATATTTGAAATTTCAGTATAGTCACTATCTGGTGCAACATTGGCCGTTGTGTTCTTAGTGATCTTACCATTTGGAAGAATGAGTGCCCCTCCGGATGTCTTAGCATCCAGAGAGACGTTTCTTCTTACTGAGTTTGTTGGAAGGTAAAAGCGAGAGAAGGCCGGCTTATCATTTGATTGATAGGCTTCAATTGTAAACTTAATGATTACTTCTTCACCAACAACCACGCCACCATCAAAGTTCTTACTCCAGTTAATGCCAAAGTCAAAGCGATTGATTTTAAAGCTACCTTCGAAGTAGATCCCATCTTTATTTGTCCAAGGATCTGTACGCTTACCTAAGTATTTAAGGCTAACTGGCACAGTCTTCGTTTTATCTTTTACTGTAAGAGCAAGCTTTGCATCGGCCTTATTATCTTTTAAAACAATGGCCTCAGCATTTTTAAATTTAATAATTGGAAAGCTTTCTGCATTAAAGAATTCGTTCTTCTTTAAATGCTGGTCTCTCTTCTTATCAAAAGTGTTGATACTTTTAACGATAATCTCACCTTGAAGGTCAGTGATCTTATTTTCATCCTTTTTAAAGTAGATCGTATAGTCATCAAATTGGCCTTCAACATCAGTTAATGCCATATACTTAATGCTAAACTTAAGCTTAGAGTGCTCTTTATTTACAATATAAGATGAGCCAAAAGTATTAAGGGAAATTATTAGAGCAAAAAAAAGGTGCGCAATAAGGCACCCTTTATAATTATTTAACAAATTTTTCATTATAGTCTTCTACACCGAGGTTAATAACTTTCATTGCAGTTTCTGCATTGTATGTTTCTGTAATTTCAACTTTAGCTTCTCCTTCTTTTACAGGGATTTCCTTGTAAGTTAAGAAGTAGTGCTTAAGTTCTGCAAGTACTGGAGCTGGAACTTGATCGATATCAGTGATATGTCCAAACATTGCATCGTCTTTTAGAACAGCAATAATTTTGTCATCAATTTCACCACCATCAAGCATTCTGAAACCACCAACTGGAATACAGTTTACTAGGATGTCACCTTGAACAATATTCTTTTCAGCAAGTACACAAATATCGATTGGGTCAAGATCACCAACAATTCCTGTGCGTCCTGTTTCTTCTTGAGCAAAGTTTGCAGATTTTTCATCTGAGTATGTACGTGGGATTAGTCCATATAGTTGTGGAATAATATTTGAGAACTTCTGTGGGCGATCAACCATTAGGTAACCGCTTTCTTTATGAACTTCATATTTCACACGGTCATTTGGAGTAATTTCGATATAAGCATTAAGAACTTTCTTATCTTGATCGTCCCAAGTCTTGATACCATGCCATGGATTTGGCCTAAACATTTTTCCATATTTCTCTAAGAAATCATTAAGTTCTGAGTTAGTCATTATTAATCCTTTTTGTGAATATTTTGGCAATAACTTAGCACAAAGAGGATCGTCTAGGAAGTTTTATCAGGCCCAATAAAAAGCTGTTTTGTGGCTATTTTGAAAAGAAGCGAATGATCTCTGCAAATGCACTTCGAGGGCCATTTGCTCGTTTTCTTACATCGTTTTTGTTGAGTTCGCTAATGGCATGAGCGCTATGGGTTGTTGCGTTGAGAATGCCGATTTTTGCCTCGATATCATCAAGGATTTTCTTTAAAAAGGCTTCTTCTTTTGGATCAAGTTCATCTGATCGAAAGAGAACGTTGGCCAAATGATGGAGTTGGCTTAGGTGAGCAGGGTAGTTTACTTTATGAATGAACTCATCAGGGCGATGCCTTTGAATAAGATCTTCCTTAAGCAGTGCTCTGTCCTGTTCTTCAAGTTTTGCATTGAGAATGAAGTCTTGGATAAGGGCCGTTTCCTGCTCGGAAACAATATTGTCGAGGTGTGTCAGAGAAACAAGTGTTCTCCACATATTTAGGAAACTTTCGTATTTCTTTTCATCGCTTAAGCTATTCATTGAATTATCTTAGCACAGCAGCAAAATCAGGTGTTTAGGCATGATACTCTTTGCCTAGTGAACGAGAGACTATAAAGAAGGTATAATTTTAGGGACGGGCGGTAGTGTAAATTTATGAAAGTCGAAGATTACTCAAAGAAAATTACTCAAATGAATCAAGAGCAGCGTAAGCAGCTCAATCACATTCGTGAAGGCTACCAGTCTAATTTACAAAATATTCAAGATAAGAATGCTCATAAGGTTGATAATATCAAGCATGAGCACGCAAAGAAGCAGCAGGCCCTTATTGAGGATAATCAGCAAAAACTTGATGAAGCTGCAAAGAAGGCCAAGCTTGCTATGGCCAAGTCAAAAGAATTCTTTCGCGAAAGAAATGAGCAAATTAGAGAAGACTTCCATAAAACTTCAACTGAACAAAAATCGAAATTCGATGAGAAGCTTGCAACTCTTAAGCAAGCTTATGCTGATACAATTGAACAAAGAGATACGACTTATCAAACTAATCTCGAATCACAAAATAAGAGATCACAAGAGCGCATCGATCTAAATCAAGACCGCTTTCAGGATACAATCAAGCAGCTAAGTGAGCACACGACAGAATCCAATCAGAAATTAAATGCCGACTTCGCCGCCCGCGAAAAAGTACAAGTGAGAAGAAATCGTGACCAGTTAAATGAGCTTAAGTCACAATTTTCACTAGAGAATCGTGACATAAAAAATGATGCGGATAAGAATCTTAGAAAGGTTGTTGATGAAGGTAAGAGGCGTGAGGACTTTCTAGTCGCTTCAAAAAAGAATGCCCTTGAAGAAGCAAATCAGGCTTATCTACGTCAAGTAAATGAGAAGCAGGCAGGGGTCGATCATTTGGCCCGTGAGCTTCATATGAAGACTCAAAAGTCGTTACAAGATCAAAGGCTTAGTCATGAGAAAGAGGTTTCTGATTTATTGAGAGATCAGATCAGTAAGAGAGAAGATATCAAAGGTGATCACGACCTTGATATTGCGCGCTTTAAAAGCTCTCAGTCGATGAATCAAATGGAGCAAAGAGGTGTTGAAGATAAATTTCAACAAAAGATCGATCGCCTAAAGCAGCTTAACTCTGCGATCATTAAAGACTTTGAAGATAAGCTTGTTGAAAAAGATAATGCTGTGACAAAAAGAGTTAAGGATCAGTCTCGTGAACAACAGGCCCGCATGGCCGAGTTTAAGAATGAAACAAGAGCAAATGCTGATGCTATTCAAGCTCGTTCTCAGCGCCAGCACGAAATAAAAAAGTCTCAATACAATAGAAATATCACTCATGAAAAGAAAGTTGCTGAAGATAATGTTGTTCAGAAAGAAAATCAATTTCGTGAGCTAATGGATAATCAAAGAGACCACTTTAGAGATAATTTGATTCGTACAGAAGAAAAAAATCTTGAAACAGTGAAGTCTCTCCAAGACTCTTTTAGAGCAGAAAAAGAAGAGATTAATACTCGCAACCATGAGATGTATGCGGAGACTCTTAAGTCGCATCGTCAAGAGATGGATAAGAAGATTTCTGACATTCAAGCTTCTTATGAAGGTAAGTTTCAATTACAAGAAGAGCAGTTGAAGAAATCTATCGCTGATGCAGAAGAAAAGCTCTATATGCTAAGAACTTCTTCTAAGAGAAAGCAGCAATCTGAAAGTGAGTTCTTTCAAGAGCAGTCTCGAATGCAAAGAACTGAAATGAAAGAAAATATCGTCCATATCAAGGATCAGTATGAAAAGAAATTTCAAGCGCTTCGCGATGACTTTAATACTCGATTGAAAATGGTAAAGAGAGAGAATGAAGTAAAATCATCTCGTATGACTCATAATCATAATCTTGAAAAGCAGAAGATGACAGCTGATCACAACACAGATATGAGAAGAAAGCTTAATCTTGCTCAAAAGAAGTTAGAGAGACAAATGAGTGACTCTCAAAGGCTTAGAGATCAACTTGTTTCAAGCTATGAAGAGAAGATTAAGAACTTAAAAAAACAATATGAACTAAAACAAATTGAAGAGTATAAGCAGAGTTAATGAAAATAGTTGTCCAGCGAGTCTCAAGTTCCAATGTAAAAGTAAATAATGAAGTAGTTGCTCAGATTGAGCGAGGACTTCATTTGCTAGTTTGTATTGAACATGAAGATAGTCAGCAAACACTCAAGAAAGCAGCAGATAAGATTTTGGCCTTAAGAATCTTTGCAGATGAGCAAGGACGCATGAATCGATCTGTTGTTGATATCGAAGGAAGCATCCTTGCTGTTTCACAATTTACACTTTCGTGGAATGGTAAAAAGGGGAATCGCCCAAGTTTTGATGGAAGTGCAAGGCCAGAGATTGCAAATAAGATGTTTAATGAATTCGTTGAGGTACTACAAAGCAGCGTCCCTGTAGAGAAGGGAGTATTTGGAGAAAGCATGGCCGTCGAAATACATAACGACGGGCCAGTAACTTTTCATATTGAATTTTAATTAAGCAGTAACTTTAGATTTAGATCCTTCTTTTTCTCTCTTCTCCATTCTAACTGCTGTTTTCCAAATTCCAGCAAAGATGAAGGCAAAGATCACAAAGAAAGTCATAACGTGAAGAACTTCAATCGTCAGAGAAGATGCGATATATGCTGTATCTCTAACTGGCTCTAGCATTTCACCTTTAGGAACAATAGACGTCTCGTAAACTTTAGTGTTTTCCATGGGGTCTCCGTTTAAGTAGTCGATATTGCGTCAATATTAAACAATTTAAGAAAATTGTCCAGTATTAACTTACTACAAATCACAAATAGAAAACATGTTCTTTATCAGTTTTTTGTTTAGTTTCGAAATAAGTATAAATTTCACGCCACTTATGCAAGTATGGACAATCCAAATTTTGTGTTTTAAATACAATTTATTTTATTTTTCATCATATGGAGGGGATATGAGATTTTTCACATTTGCCTTATTACTAGGGCTATTAGTTGGTTGTAAGACTGAGTTTAAAGGAACACTTTCTGTTGATTCTGCAGTAGAGCTTAAGTCAAAAGACGATAGTATTTCACTTGCTAAAGGTGACTACAATGCGAAGCTAAAGTTTATTGGAAAAAGAAAACTTAAAATTAAAGTTGCTGGTGAAAAGCTAACTGTTAAGTTTGATGAGAAGTTTAAACTTCCAAGAAATGGAGAGTTTACTCTTGATAAGGCCGATACAACTCTAAACTATGATCTTCATGGAACGATCACAACAGATATCGAACGTGGCCCAATTCGCCACCGTGATGAATTCTGTGAAATCACAATTCCAGAAGTAATTTGTAGCAGAAGAAGAGGTCAGTGTACGACAGTTTATCGTCGCTACCCAGGACGTCGTTTTGTTGAGTACCGTGATGATATCATCTCTAAGGTTTTCAAAATTGATGTTGCAGATGCAGGACAAACTTATTCGACTTTTGATGCAACTTCTAGAGACTACGATCGTGTATACCTTTACCAAGGTCGTTGTGGTTTCTAATTAAATCAAATTTTAAAGAAAGAAAAGGCCCTCTAAGTGAGGGCCTTTTTTATGCAATACCTTTGTTGATATCATCAATTTGTTCATTCAGTGTCCAGAAGTCATAAAGAACACCAAAGAGGAAGAAGCCACCTGTTAGAAGGTAGAGTATCCCCATCACAATCTTACCTTGATAGAATTTGTGAAAGCCAAAGACTCCTAAGAAAGTTAAAAGAATCCAAGCAATATTATAATCAAGAACACCCTCAAAGTAGCGATTATCGCATTCTTCATCCATTGCAGGAATTAGAAAAAGATCAACTAACCAACCAATTCCTAGAAGCCCTAATGTTAGCATCCAAATTGTACCTGAGATTGGTTTCCCGTAATAGAAGCGGTGAGCACCCATGAAGCCAAAGAGCCATAGTAGATAGCCCATTACTTTGCTGTGAGAGTTATTTGGAAGTATTCCTTGTTGTTGATTCATTACTTATACTCCTTTAGGCCCCATGGAGGTGCCTTGCGGTCACTTAGTAGTAGCTCAAACGCATCCTCGACCTTTTCAAAGATTTCTTTGGCCTCAAAAAAATCTTCTAGCTCTTCCATTTGCTCTTCTTCATCAAGAGAGAGTGGAATTCCCGTAATAAAATAATTTAGCTCAGCACCTTGGTACTTAGCATTTACCGTCAATGTATGAAATTTCATTTCATCATTTTGGTACTTGGTAAGCTTTGGGCCAGACAGAAATAAATGGTATTTATCATTGGTGTCTGGGCCAATTTCTGTCGTGAAAAAATACTCAATATCGTTAAATTCGCAAGAGAACTTCATATTTTGCTCGTTGGTTTATTAGATTTAAATTTAAGTTACACTATTATTATACTAGACTTGGAGATATATGTGAAAGTTGATTATTTAAAGAACTCAAATGGAGAAAACGTGAGCGAAGAAAATAACTCGAAAGAGAGGAAAGAGCCTCGTCGCATTCTAGTATCAAGTGATAAAAAAACTCTTAATCTTACAGATAAAGATATCTTAATTGTGGCCTCAAAACTTAAGAAATATATTAAGGATAAACATAACCTTAATACATCGGCCAATGTGATGGAAATTCTATCTGATATCGTCCGTGTAAAGTGTGACTCAGCAGCAGAGCGCGCTAAGCAAGATGGACGAAAGACTCTACAAAGCAAAGATTTCTAACGAATGAGTAAATTAGAAGAGATTGCTAGTGCCGTAGAGCTCTATTCTTCCGAGACAAAGTCATCAGTCACTTTATTTGGTGGAAGTTTTCATCCATTTCATGATGGCCATCTTGAATGCCTTAATCAATGTAGTGAATATGAAGACAATATTATTATCGTCTTAGACTATAGTCCTTGGAAGTCTAATGAACAGGAAGATCCATATGGTGAGTACCTAAAGATAAAAGAGGCGACAGGGGCCCGTTTTCCTATTTATACGGGCTTTTGGGCACAGAAGCTAAGAAGACCTACATATGAGTGGTTGCAAGAGGTAAGGTATCCTGAGGTGAATTGGCTAATGGGTGATGATACCTTTGGCTCATTTCTAAAGTGGTTTGAAGTTGAAAAGGTATGTCAGCTTCTGACAAAAATCTATGTTGTCCCTCGTGATGAGAAAATGGATGAGTACAGGGAAGTGGAAGCAAAGATTAAAGAGTATAATTCAAAGCTTGAGGTGATCTATCTTAGGCCTCATGATTTTCAAGAACTAAGTTCGACGCAAATAAGATCAAAGTAGAAATAGGAAAGGCTAAGAATAAAAGGTTAAGAATAAAAGGTTAAGAATAAAAGGTTAAGAATAAAAGGCTAAGAATAAAAGGCTAAGAATAAAAAAGCTCCTTAATAAGGAGCTTTTTTTATTCTGTCGCTTGGGCTTTCCCATAGCTCCAGATACAACAAAGCCGGGCTTGAACCCGGCTTGTTGAATAGATAATTTGCCCTCTTCGAGGGGAGCTAGCATCGCGTCCAATAGGTTGCCTTTGGGCAACCAATGCCGCGAGTGCTTACTTAACTTTCCAGTAGTACTCAATAACTAGCTGAGAGTTGAATTCAAATGGTACATCTGATTCAAGAGGAGCTGCAACCATAGTTGCTTTCTTCTTATCTGTACCTTCAACATTGTAACAAGCTGGAACTGCTGCGAAACGTGGAGTTTCTTGAGTTTGCTTGTAAAGTTGGTTGTTATAACCTTTCTCAGATAGAGAGATAACGTCACCTTGGCTAACGATGAAAGATGAACGGTCAACTTTCTTTCCGTTAACTAGGATTTGTCCGTGAGAAACCATTTGAGAAGCTGCCATCATTGATGGTGCAAATCCAAGTCTGAAAACTACGTTGTTCAGTCTTGACTCAAGGTTAGATAGAAGTACTTCCATCCATGGCTTACCAGCAGTGTTCTTCTTAGCTTGCTTTACGTAAGTAACAAGTTGCTTTTCTCTTAGACCGTAGTGGAATACTAGTTTTTGTTTTTCTTTAAGACGTACGGCATAGTCAGAAATTTTCTTTCTTTTGTTACCGTGTACACCTGGTCCGTATGGACGACGTGCTAATGCACCAGCTTTTCCAAGACCTGGAAGTTCAACACCTAGTGCTCTTTGGATTTTAAAGCGTGATCTCGCTGTAGTACTCTTTGCCATTGTTGGCTCCTTTTGAATAAAAAAGACTTTAGGGACAAGGAAAAGTTACATCACATCTCAAAGGCTAGTGCCTTAGGCCCATCAATCTTACTTAATAATTTCGGATGTAACTGAAGCTTTATAGCGAACAATGGCCACTGTTGTCAATGGGAAAGGATGTAAATATTAGATATTATAGAAGTTTCAGAGCTCTGATTTAAAGATATCAAGTACTTGCAGAGTTTTGCTTCCAGGTTTTCCATTTCCAATTGTTGTGTCGTCAACTTTTACGATTGGCACAAGGTATTTTGTTGATGACGTAAGAAAGCACTCATCCGCTTCTTTTAACTCACTGCCCGTGAAATTTACCTCTTCAAATGGAATGCCTTGCTCACGAAGAATGCGAATAACATTTTCTCTTGTGATACCTTTTAGGAGTCCGGCCGCAATTGGTGGGGTTTTAAAAACTCCATCTTTTACAATCCAGATATTACTTGTCGTACACTCTGTAACGTTACCGTCTTGGTTGAGCATGATGGCGTCAAAGTATCCAGCTTCCTTGGCCTCATTGTAGGCGAGGATATTATTAAGATAATTTCCTGACTTTATATTTGGGTCCATGGACTTAACTGGGTTTCTAAGAGTGGAAGCAATAATAACTTCGACACCATCGTCATACCAAGTCCTAGGATTCTCCGGAAGTTCTTTTCCGATAATGATAACATTTTGATTGCTGGCCGCTTGTGGGTCGAGGGTGATTTCTCCTTCTCCGCGCGTGACGACTAAGCGAATATAGCACCTGTCATGACCAGCTTCATGAAGCTTTGTTGCAACCTCAATAATACGTCTTTCATACTCGTTGAAACTTAATTGGAGGTGCATGTGCATCTTTAAAGCAGAGTTTTGAAGACGCTCCAGGTGTTCTTTTAAAAAGCCAACCTTTCCACTTCGAACTTCTGTTACTTCGTAAACAGAGTCTCCGTAGAGGAAGCCACGATCAAGCACTGAGATTTTTGCATCTCTTTCGTGATCGAGAATTTGGCCGTTAATGCTAATTACTTTCATGGGAGAATTGCTTTGTATCCTTCTGGGATAATATTCCAGGCATCATTTTCAAAACGAACCTCTTTTGTTTCTTTACCCATGAGATAGATCTTTTGGCCACATTGGAGCCAGTCAAGAATTCCACCAAATAGATTCGTAAACTTTGTATTTGGGTTTGTTTTTGAAAGCTCGAGAATTGCCTTCGTTGAACGGGTTCCAATAGTTGAATAAACGACGACTTCCTTACCTTGAAGCTGAGGATAGACTTCATGTAGTTTCGACAAAGGTATTGCTCGTTCAATATGAGAGACCTCGAATTGATAAATATCTCGTGCATCGACGACGACAAGGCGATTATCCTTAAGGCGAAGGCGTCTTTTTAGGTAGTCGCAATCCACATTTTCAACACTTGGGTACTTCTTCGATAGTGCCGTGGCCATACTGCCAATAACTTTTCTCTGATCCTTAATTCCATCCGTTCCAATACATGAACTTAGTAGAAGCATAGAGAGCACAATATATTTCATAATTTGATCCAAACCTTTGTCATTTAAACTACTTAACTATTTCAATTTATCATGCCAAATCTTTAATTATTTGACCATGAATAAAACTTAACCCATAATTTTACTATGCAGAAATTATTTAAAATCTTCATTTTTCTTTACCTTACTATCTCTAGTGCCTACGGTGCGTCTTTAAGCCTAGACGATAAGACAGAGCCTGTTTTTTACCTCAGAAATTCAACAGGTGAAAATTTAAATGAGCTCTTTTATAACCTTGGAGGAGATGGGTCAACAGCAGAAGCTGCAATTACTCTCTATGTTCCTCTAAGTCTTGGAACTAATGCACAAGATTTAGCCTATCATATTGCCGACTCAGGTGGAACATCGCCAAACTTGGCAGATGAAACCTCTGATCTAGGGGGGCTCTTTTTAAGAGACGTTGACTCTCTTGCTTATACTAATGAAGAGCTTTATGTCGCACTAAAAGACAATGACAATTCAAGTCCTGTATTTCGTATTATTTCTCGAATTCCAGATGCGCAAGTAGAGAACCCATTTGTAAGCTTTGCTGAAATTTGCTCATCAAGTGAGTTAAACTGTGCAGGAATCACAGATTCAATCGCTTCAATTAAAGATAGTGTTGAGTTGGTTTTATTCTTTATGCCTAAGGACACAGATTATAGCTCAAACGAAGAAGTGGAGATTCCCGATACTGTCGGTAGAGCAATTTTTTTCAAGCTCGTTATTAGTGCTGCTACAGTTGATATTCAAACACGATCAAGCTTAAGTATTATTTCGACGTATTCTGGAGATAGCTCGGCAGTTATAGAGTACGCAGGTGATCACGGTGGAAATGGGACTTATATCTCTCGAATGGCTCTCTACTTAAAAGACACTGCGGGAGCTGGTGTTGTAAGAACAGATTTTAGAGAAATATTAGAAGACCAAGGTAATGAAGGGAATGCAAAGGTTACTGGGCTTTCTAATAATAGTCAGTATCGAGCTTCAATAGCATATCTTGATCATTTTGGCTTTGTGAGTCCATTGGTTGAGACTGGCGAAGATATCAAGCCACAGCCAATCGAAAAGCTACTTGCGCAAAATCAGTGCTATCTTGTGACGGCGGGATTCCAAAGAGATCACTACGTCTTAGACTACTTTAGGATCATTAGAGATGACTATCTTATGAAGACGGCCCTTGGCGCTGCTTTTGTTGATTTTTACTATGGCACTGCGCCATTATTTGTGGAAACAATCTTGAATAATAAGGCCTTGGCCTCTATGATTAAGAGATATAGTTTCTCAATGTATTTTGTTTTACAAAATATCCTATTTATATTAGGATGCATGACTATAATTACGTTTTTAACGTTTAGAAGAGAATTTATCTATGCCTTACAAAGTTTTAATCGTCGATGACGAACCAGATATTCTAGAGTTACTGGCCGAAGAGCTTCAGTTTGAAGGCTATGAGACAGAGTGCGCAAACTCAGGAAATAGTGCTGTTAAGCTAATCAATAGTGGCCAAACTTTTGATGCCATTATTTCTGACTACAAGATGCCAGATGGAAATGGAAAGGTTGTTCTCGATTGCACAAATAGCAACGACAATCAGAAAGAGAAAGTTTTCTACTTTGTTTCAGGACAAGCTGATATTTCTCTGAAAGAGGCAATGAAGGAAGGAGTAACTCGTTTCTTTTACAAGCCTTTTGATCTAGATGAATTACTAACAAGTTTAAAAAAAGATCTACAATAAAAAAAAGGGACCGTATTGGGTCCCTTTTTTGTTTGGCTAGTTTAGGATTGTCGAATGCGTACCTCGTACGTATCGGTTTTTCCCTAGGTGATCTTCCTTACTTTCTTCAAGTAGGAGATCCCAAAAACCATCCATTTCATTATATTTGGCCAGTAACTCATATGTACGGCCAAGCCCCTGTCTCGAAAAGGCACTTCGTTGGAATTCAACATTCGTACGAAGTGACTCAAATTCACTTTTTAATTGATTAACTGTCTCCTGCGAAAGGTCACTGAACTCTTCTTGCATGAGTTCCAGGATTCTCCCGGCAAGTCTCTTCGGTCCAAAATATGACGAAATAAACTTCACAAAGACGCTGGCATTGATCTTTCTAAGGATTGGGTTGGCCTTATCATAGAAGGCCGCAAGAAAGCACTCATCAATTTGCTGGTGTCTTACTTCATCAAGCATATGATAGTAGTGGCACTGCCAGAAGTTCCAATCAACATCACCGGCCTTAAGGGCCTTATTATATTTCTTAGAGATATCTAATGTTCTCTCTTCAAAGAATAGGGCAATCCAAATCCACCACAGAAAGATATTTGGAAATGTTGTGACAACTTTCATGATGAAATTCTGCATAGGACTAAGTTTAAAAATACGCAGGGGATTCTCTTTCGAATAGTTTTCAGGCTCAGCCTTCATAAGCATTCTTAGAAAGATTTCACCGTGCTTATCTTCTTCTTCCATAAAGTGATCAATGGCCTCTGTCATTTGAGGGTTTAGCTTATAGATTCTTTTACAGCTTTTTAGGGCCGGATTTAGAAGAACGTTTTCAAACCAAATGAATTGCTCGCAAATTGAAAGTCCAATTAATTGGTTAAATCTAAGTTTTTGGGCCTCTGTAAGTAAGTCATAACTTGGTAGGTAAGAGATGGTTACCATTTCATCTGGTGTCCACTTAAGCTTCTTATCAATTGGTTTAGACCAATCGAGTGCATCAACTGTGAAGGCACGCTCGACAGATTGTTTATTAAGTTTTTCTAATTTGCTAATAAGTCTTGATTCCATCTTAGCTCCAATTATGAAAGTACTTGCTTAAGTTCTTCGTTATGATTTTTTTCTAAGTAATTAATTAAGTCTTGCGTTGTTTGGCATTGTAAGAAGATTGTGACAGGCAGTTCTTCGAAATCTTCTTTTAGACGCCCAATAAAAGACATGGCATCATATGAGTCAAGTCCAAGGGTTATAAAGCTTGTCTCAAGAGTCAGTGTGATCTCTCTCTCATCACTAACTTCAGCAATTGCTTCATTTAAATATTTTAAAATTTTCTCATTCATAGTGGTATCCAAGTTATCCCAATTTCTCTTTAACTAAGAAATTAAACTTAAATTTATTTTTTATGTATCGAGATACTATAAGATTAAATCGATAATTTTTCTCGATTCTTGTAATTTCTCCGGCCATGTATCTTTTTTGGGCATTTTGGCGTTTTACCTTCCCACTCGTCGTTTTCTTAAGGGTCAACTCTGGCACGATCGAGATATTGTCTTCTGATAGAGCAATTTTTGACTTAAGTGCATTAGCGACGTCTTGTTTAACTCTCTTACGGGCCTCTTTTGACTTCTCATTAAGCTCAATGATGAGATGTGGTAGCTCACTCTTATCCGTTTGGATAGAGAAGGCAACCATGCGCCCAAGCTTTACCGCTGGAACTTTGGCGGCCATAAATTCGAGGTCGTTGGCAAAGATATTAACACCGTTACAAATTAACAGGTCTTTGCTTCTTCCGGTTACGTAGAGTTTTCCTTCTTTATCGAGGAAGCCTAGGTCTCCTGTATTAAGCCAGCCATCTTCAAGATGTGACTCTCTACCAAAGTAGTTATTGGAAATCGACGGGCCTTTTATATAGATTTCTCCAACACCCTGGTCTTGATTTCTTATCTCTAGCTGAGTAGGTGAAAGGACCTTTCCACATGATATAAATTCTTCGTTTTTAATTGTTAGGGCCTCAAACTTAGTTCCAACCTCATGAAATGTTACAGCAAGAGTTGCCTCCGCTAGCCCATAAACAGGCATAATAGCATTTGCACTGAAACCGTATTTCTCAAAGCGCTTACTGAATGCCTTTAAAACATTGGCCTTAATAGGCTCAGCTCCACATTGAGCGAAGCGAATATGTGAAAGATCGAGTCCTTCTAATTTCTTTTCAGGAATTTTGGTCGCACAAACATAGTAGGCCGAATTTGGAATACAAAGGGCACTACACTTCGTTTCTGATACGAGGTGAAGCCACTTATGAGGTGCAATGACGTAGTCTTGGGTACGAATAATATGACATTCTAAATTCTTTAACAGGGCCGTTAGAAGACTTCCAATTAATCCCATATCGTGGTGAAGTGGAAGCCAAGTACAAATTGAATCTGATTCGCTAAGTTTGATCCCTTGATTAATTTGATCATTATTTGCAAGAAGGTTGCTATGGCTGATAACAACACCCTTAGGAGACGAAGTTGAACCTGAAGAAAATTGGATAAAACAAGTTTCACCACTTTCTGGATTAGCAAATTGTGTTGCCATTTCAACGTCGTTAAATTTTGCAATATTTGTAAAGCCCTCTGGAGAGTTCTTTGCTGCGATATACTTCGTTTGTGCCGCTGAAGAGAATTGGGAAAGCAATTCTTGGTAATCATCTTTTAGCATTAAGGCATTTGATGCCATTGGAACTGGCACATTTCCTGAAAGAATAATACCAAAGAAATAGGTCACAAAATTTTCTTCATTTTCAAAAGAAAGAATTATATTACGGCCTGTGATTTCATTTGCTTTAATTTTTGAAGCAATTATGCGGGCCTTCTCCATAAGCTCATCGATAGAAAGAGAGCTAACAAGCTTAAAGTTCTTATAAAAGAAGAGAACCTTCTTTTCTAGATCTTTATTTGAAAGTAGCTTGTCAATTAGGTTACGCATTCAGTTGACCTTCTAAGTAAGCAATAATTTCAAGTGTCTTATTAAAGATATGTGGCATAAATTCGTATTCATTTACACTATGACCTACATAGTAGAATAGGACACGGTTAAGTAAGTACTCATTAGCACAAGAAAGCATATTTTCTAGTTTCTCTTGCTTGGATAGCTCTTGGCCATCTTTAGCGAAGTAGTACTCGATATCACTTGCGATCTCACCACTTGGCGTAGTGAAACTCATGAATTCAACCAGGTCTCTATATGGAGAGTTAAAGCGTGATAATTCCCAGTCATAGAAGCATGGACGTCCATTCTTAAAACAAATATTTCTTGGGTTAAAGTCATTGTGAGTTAGCGTCTTTGGCCCCTCATTAATGATCTTTGCCCATTGTTCAACGTTATTTAGAACTTCTTCTAATTTCTCTTCTGTCTTTGCACTAATATAATTTTGTGCACGAATATAAGTGATAATCGACTTTGTTAAATCCTTATCAATATTAACTTTTCCAAGATTAAGTGATGACTCTGCTACCTCTTGTGAATTTGCAAAGCTCTTGTGTACTTTTGAAATTGCATCATAGATTAATTCACGCGTTGAACTAATCCAAAGCTCTAGGCTTCCTTGAGTGTTCATGAGTTCAATTTGTGAGAAATTTAAGTTTTCAAGAAGAAGTAGGTAAGCTTCTTTTTGAGCACTCACATATGTACCGTGAAGCTCTGGCATATAGCGAGCGAAGTCTTTTGAAACCATACGATATGCTTCAATTTCTCTAATATGACATTTCGTAAATTCATTATTATGAATTGTTTTGATAAACTTTCTTCTGATATCACTATCAGCAAAACCTGCAATAGCTGCAAAGCCTGCAATCACGTCAGTATCAAGAGGCTTTGACTTAAGGATGATTTTTTCTTCTTTATTCACTTCTAGTGAAGTAAAGCCAAGTGATTTATTAACCACTCGAGAAGTCGCTTCAGTGATAATCCCATTTTCAATATTGATCTTATGATCGTGCTCAATTGATTCACTTTCTTGTACAAGAGTCGACTGATCAGTAAAGTTCTCATTGATAAATTCTTTTGTGATATCTTTTGTCTTAAGCTGATCTTTTGGATTATTTCTTCCTAGCTTGTCGTGAGCATAAGCAAATTGTCCACCACAGATGGCCGACATTGTTGAAAGCTCAAGCGATAGGGCAGCACCAGCGATGATTTTTGCAAATCTTTCGACTTTCCCAGCTCCTGCACAACCAATCGACTTTAGGCAGTCTTTATAGTGTCCAAGCCCTGTTCCTCCACCAACAGTTCCAATAACAAGTGAAGGTAGCGTTAAGCTTACATATAAACCTTTTTCATGCTTTTCAAAATTTAGAACCGCAGTTGAAGACTCGTGAATACAAGCAAGATCCTGTCCTGTTGAAGCAAAAATGGCAGCTACAGCATTGGCAACGTTTACGTTATATCCAGTCATTCCTTCAAGGCGTGTGATAGGAAGAGATCTAAGGTATAGATTGATCAGGTCAGTACTCGATGTTTTTAAGATACGCTTTAAAACTTTTTCAGAAATTACACATTCTGCAGTTACATAAGTTCCACGAGTCTGCATGGCAGATCCAACTGAAACCTTCTTATCACTTGACCCATTTCCTTCAAGAAAGAATTCCACGAGTTTTATTTTCGATGTTAAAAGCTCTTCTTTGATCCAAAGACATGACTGCCATGTACAAACAGTTGTCATATTTTGACCAGAGGCATCCGCGCATTCATAGATAAATTTAGCGTGAACGTTGCGTCCAATAAGAACTGGCTTAATCTTCTTAAGATCGGCAAAGTTTGAGTATTTCTTAGTGATACATTTAATTGTATCGAAATTATCTTCAAGCCATGAGACGAATTCATCAGCATGGTCAATATCATCAAAAGTAAAAACTGGAGCGCGATACATGCGCTTTCTTAATACCTTGGCCTTAAATCCACCGCATAGTGAAACAGCAAGTGCGCCACGAGTGATGGAAGAAACAAGTGCTCCCTCAGATGTTGCAATCGGAATATAAAGATCTTCTTTTTCACCTTTTTCATTTATTTTTAAAGGCCCACAAATTCCCATTGGAATGGAAATACTTCCAGCATAAGACTCGATATTACCTTTGAGGCTTAATCCATCTAAGTCAGTTGCTTGAATTGAATCGAGGTTTTCTCCGCACTGGGCCTCTAGAATCGCAATGCGATTTAGTCTTGCTGCCTCAGAGTAGTCAAAACGAGATGGAGCCGAAAGCTTCTGCTTTACGACTTTTGCTTCCTGCTCAGAAGCTGAATTTGAGTGTGTTTCATTGATCTTCATAGTTCAAATATAGCTTATAAAGATGAACGAGAACGTTTAATTGAAAATTGTACTATGGCCGTATACACAGTAGACGGCATACCTTTGCTTGTAAAATCAATTAGTTATAGCTTGAAAAGGTGATAGTAGCGAGTCTTCTGAGAAATATCTTTCGCAAATAGTGAAGGAAGGTTCCCATCTCGCATTAAACATAGGTAGGCCTGGTCATATTGAGATCTAACTTGAGGGATGATCTGTTTAAGTAGATAGATGAAGCTTAGGCCCATATGGCGATGATCTGGATGGACTCCCATGGTCTTAATAAGGAGCCTTTTTGTATTGAGTGCTGTGGGGTCCACAAAGTTTAAGATGATACCAACTATCGAGTTATCTTCTTTTGAAATTAGAGCACGAGAGGTGTGTGGGCAAATTAAAGCAGCGGCCTGGGCCCCATACTTAAGCTTGAATGTCTCAAATGAAATTGATGAGTATGCGATATTCTCTCCAAAGACTTGATCGGCGCTTTGATAGAAACGTTCAAGGTTATCTAGCCAAAATTGGCCATCAATCACTTTGAGCTCATAATTTTGAGTCATTGGTGAGTCATCTATTTCATCAAATTGTTTAGACCACTTTAAGAGCTTATCAAAATCATTAATCTCATAAGTTACATAACTCTCAAAGACTTCACCGTTAGCATTTAGTAAATCGTAGAGGCCCTTGTCATAAGGAGGCTCCATTAAATGGTGGGGAAGGTCTTCGTTTTGTTTAAGTCGATAGGTGTTATAAGTTGAAAAATTCAGAGGCCCAATTATTTTGTCGATACCATGTCTTGCACGATATGCCTTTGCTGCAGTGATAAAGCTGTCTGATAAATTCCCTGAACAAAAGCCAAAGTAGGCTTCATTACCTATAAGAAAGAATATTGCCGAAGCAGTGCCATCGACAAATTGCTCAATACTTGAGATTGCTTCGTTATCTTTAAAAAGAAGAAATTCTTGTTTCTGTTCCTGTGCAAGTAGGTCTAAATTAATTTGCATAAACACCTACAATGAGAGCGATATAAAGTAGGAGAGCAAAGAGTCCGAATGACTTTTCATTCTTCTTGCGTCCTTCTAGACTTGGCTTTTTAAGGTATTTAAAAAGAGTTGATTGTGCCGCTGCAAACCCTGCTATTCCCATGGCCGCTAGGATTGAGCGTAAATTTGGCATAAGTGGAATAAGGTAGAGGAAGCACCCTAGAGTGACCATATTCATTAATGTGATAATTAGAACACTACCACCAGCTCCATAAATTTTTGTATATGAGTCAAGTGTTTCAGTTTCCTCTTCAGGCCCTCTCGTCTTTCTTGTGAATTCATATGAGAAGCCTGAAGCAAATGACATGGCAAGAATTAGATAAACGTAGAACTCAAATGTTGGAACTTGCCATTTTGCCGACATAATCCAAATAATGATAAGAGGAGAGACTAGCATGTGGCTAATCGAGTAGAGCGTTAAGCGCTTTTCTAGCCAAGGGCCAATAAAGAACTCCTTGGCCATAAGAACTGACCATAAGTAAACGGCCCCATAACAAATAAGAGTAAGATAGTTATTTGAGATTAAGAATGAATAAGTTAGTCCAATAATCGTAAAAATGGCCGCAATAATATCGAGGTGCCAAAGTTTTATGAGGCCTCTTTGGAGTGCTCGCTCTGGGTGATTAATACAGTCAACTTTAAAGTCCTTATGTTCATCGAACACTCTTAGAACAAAGTAGTGACCTACGACTGCAATGGCGCCAAGGATATCTAATGGAGTGAAGTCTAGTGTTTTATCTTGTAAGAAAAGCGCTAGGCGACTCATGACAAAGAAAGTAATGAGGCCAGAGATGACATTGGCCATTGGAAAGCGCTCGTTTGACCATGCTAAATATCTCTTAATAAATGAATCTTCCATTGTAATATGACTTATCTCTTTACTCATACATCCTCATCTGAATTTAATTTCTTTGTACCATTATATAATGAAAACAACTATAATTGTGACATGGCAAAATATTTTACTGACAAATTAAATTACTCACTAGCAAATGAAGATATTGAGATGGAGTCAAAAGTTTGTAGAAAACTTTCTCCAAAAAATATTGGCTCAATCTGTGGTGCCGGCCCAAGAGGACTATATCTCGTAACACAAACTGATTCTAGGCTAGACCTCTTTGATGTTTCAGGGCTCCAAATAGAGTGGGCCAGAGCGTATGAGAAGGCGATTCTTGCCCTTGATGAAGTAGAGTTCCTAAGAGCGTATCACGATGATTCCGCAATCTTAAAGACAGTTGGAGCAAATGTCGGCCTTAATGAATACTTTGAGGCCAATGAAATAGCTGCCCTTGCTGGTTCATGGGAAAAGACGTTTATTACTTTCTCAAAGCTATGTCGCAAGATCCTTGGCCATCGAATTATAGATGCCCTTAAAAATTGTAATTCAATTCAAGAGCAACTCAATATTATGGATACAGTGAGCTTTAAGGTTAAGTGGACTGTCGTTCTATCAATTGTAGGAAATAAAGCGTTAATGAATTCTCTCTTGTATCGAGGGGACTTCATAAGAAAGAATATCCCTGAGAGCTATGTGAAGTTCTATCGTAATCGCTTTGCTCGTCTATTTAAGAATAACCTCATTAAGGATAATTTTTTCTTAAGTCTATGCTTTTTTGGAGAAGTTACTTTGACAAATACTCCACTTCGTTGTCGAAAGTTTTCTGAGCTTAAAGGCTGTATTGAAACAACTCAAGTCAATTATCATATTGGTGATGTTGTTGCAGAACTTGAGAGTGGGAAACATCAATTTGATTATTTCTCTTACTCAGATGTGCCGAGTTACTTTAATGATGAGCTAGGTCGAGATTTTCTTCAAAAGGCCAAGGCTTCGATTTCCATTGGTGGTGTGGTCTGTGTTCGCTATTACTTACGTGTTCATTCTCCAAAACTAGACGGTTATGAAGATATTACAGCTGACTTTACAGATCTTATTAAGAAAGAAAAAATTGGGGTTTACGATATAAGATTTTATAAAAGAGTTTCATAAAAAAAGGCTTCATTAAGAAGCCTTTTGTTATTCTTGGTTTTCTTGAAGTAGGTTAATCAGACCTTTTTCACAGTCCATCTCAATCTCTTGTCCATTTTCGACAATTTTCGTAATCCCTGGAACACCGACAATTGTTGGTATTTTAAGTTCTCTAGCAATAACGGCCGAGTGAGAAAGTGTTGATCCTTTTTCAACAAGTAGGCCTTTAATCGACGGGAATAATGGGGCCCATCCTGGATCAGTCCTTACCGTACAAAGGATCTTATCATTAACATCAATTCCATCGTCTGGTTTAAAGAGTAGGGCGACTTCTCCTGTGATATGCCCCGGGTAACATCCTATCCCTTTTAGTGCTCCATCATGATCGAGATTTGTATTACCTTCATAGATAAATTTATTTCCTGCATGAACAAAGCCAAAAGTCTTAAAATGATGGCCAGGCTCTTCATCTTCATATGATTCATACTCAGACTTTCTTAAGCTAATTAGCTCTTTTAGACTTGTCTGCACAATGCGCCCATCTTTTAATTCTTCGATCTCACTAAGTGTTAGAAAGAAGATATCTTCAGGTGCACTGATGAGGTTAAAGTTCGCCAATTGATTACCCATTTCGCGGTAAATTTGACGTGAAATTCCAAAAGACTTCGTTCGTAATAGTCTTGTGTTTTCTCTGTATCGAATGGCCTTTCTAAGTTTAGAAAGATCTTTATAAAAACGTTTTCTTGCAAATGACGAAAGCTTCTTTTTAACAATAGGAGCAATTTTAGCTTCTTCTGACTCCCTAAGTTCAAGCTCATTTGCAATAAAGCTCTCATAACTTAGACTTTCTTTAATGACGTAGTTTTTAAGAATATTTATCAGAAAGTCTGGGTTTTCACGTAGAGATAAACTTTCTAACTTAAGTTCACCAATAGTACGGTCACCATAGTTTTCAATATATTTCTGACATAGCTCAAAGATGGCCTTGTTGTTAATATAGAAGAAGTCCATGACTTTTGAATTTTCCAGTTTTAAGAATTGATCCTTAAAATCTTGATCACTCTTCTTTATTTCGTCACTTATTTTTAAAAGTTCTTTTGTTGGTTGAGTACTGGCAATATCATGCTCTCCAGATAATAAATTACCAAGGGTGATATCTGCATTTTCAACCGCAAGCTTCTCCATCCAGCGATACATCTTTCCATTCATCATCATAACGTAGAAGTCATTAATTAGGGGAGCATGCCACTTACTTGTAATTTTTTGATCAAGCTCTTCAGTTAGCTCATAGAGCTGTGTGAGGTTAAGCCTATTAAGTTTTGAAAAATCAATTTCATCATATACTTCATAAAAACCGGACATGAAGTCTGCAACAACTTTATCGATTTTAGAAAAATACCACAGGAGACTTCCAAAGGTTTTAATTAGGCCTGGAAGCATTTTTAATCTCTCACAAAATGGTAGGTCTTTATCTTCAATGAAGTCGACAGGATCTGTGATACCCATCATTTTCTCCATATCACCCTTTGATTGTTTAAAAGATGGAAGTAGCAGAAGTCCTTTATACCAAGACTGAATATTGTAGAAGACTCGTCCCTCGATAAGAGCAATCATATTCTTATGTCTCTTTTCGTGCTTCTTGAGTTCTTCTTCGCTTAGTCCTGTTAAACCCAGTAGTTGGTGATAAACCTTATAGTACATCTTTGAGGCATAAGAGAAAGTAAGGGGAGTCGTCACGCCATTAAATGATTCTTGAATATTTGAATTATCAAAGACATTGGCAAATTCTTCTCTCTTATCCATTGGAAGAGAGGTGATATCTCTTGTTTGGACAATATAGATTTCTCCATTTTGAAAACAAAACTCAATATCTTGAGGCTTCTTCTTTAGTGCGAGAATCTCAAGAGCGAGCTTATTTAACTCGATAATTTCAGCATGAGTCAAGACACTCGAGTTAATATCACTTCCAGTGACTTCGACTTTCTTAGTTGTTTTATTGTCGTAGTCAGCGATTATTTTAAAATCTTTTTCTCTAATTTCATCTTTTATAATGCCACGGTCATTGATCGTGTACTCGTCAGTGTTACACTCACCGCTAACGACACCTTCGCCTTGGCCATAATTTGCTGAAATAAGCATTTCATCTCTGTAGCCGTTAATTGGATTGGCCGTAAAGAGAACACCTGATTTTTCTGGATCAATCATTTCTTGTATGATGACGGCCATCTTAGGTGTTGATTGGTGAATTTGATTCTTAAAACGATAAGTAAGAGCGGTAAGAGAAAAATTACTCTTAAAGCAATTTCTTATGGCCGCTTCTATCCTTTCCTTTCCTTGTACGTAAAGAAATGATTCAAGCTGTCCTGCAAAAGAGAAGTGACTGCCATCTTCATCTGCAGCAGAACTTCTAATGGCATAATGAATATCAGGATTAATCCTTTCCATCACATCATCAATGATTGATATTTCACACTTATTTATTTCAGCGTGAATCTTTTCAATGAGAGCTTTTAGGTCATCGATAAACTCAAGTTGCGTATATTGAGCAATAAGGTTTTTTAATACCTCGTTTTGGTCAACTAATGTTTGAAAGTAATCACTAGTGATACAAAACCAATCTGGTGTATTAACACGACACTTTTCAAGCTTAGCAAGGTTATAGGCCTTACCACCAACTTGTGTTTTTGTTGTAAGAAGAGAATCAAATTTACTTAATAGATACATTTACTACCTAATATTACAAATTATATTATTTTCATTTAATATTATCATATGAAAAAAATTGAAGATATAAGGCAAGAACTGGGTTATATCGGTGTGCCAATAAATGGCTGCCATTACCTTGACTCCCATTTTAGAAATAACTTAGAAAAGCGATGCTTAATATACCAAGATAAAGATCAGACTTACGGCGAATTTATGTCACAGGTAGGTGCGTGGATAAAGACCTTATCAGATGCTGGAATTAAGAAAGGGGATCGAGTTATTGTTCTTATTCCTCTTCGTCTTGAGCTTTATCAGATTATGGTTGCCTTGTTCTACATGGGTGCAGTTGTTGTTTCGATTGACTCGACGATGCCTAAGGATAAGCTTAAACAGGCCATTGAAGATGCAAATGCTCAGGGAATCATCTCTGTTAAAGAGCTTTTAAAGTGGACTCCATTAATTCCCACCCTTTGGAAAATGAAGCGTTTTACATATGACCAAAGTTGTTTCTTTGCTAAATCTTTAACTAGTATTAGAGCTGAAGATAATCTTAATTTTTCGCAAACACCAATTGAGCAAGATGCTCAAACTCTTATCTCTTTTACAACTGGCTCAACTAGCAGGCCAAAGGCCGCAAATAGAAGCCTTGATATCTTTTTAGCTCAGAAGATCGTTTCAGAATACTTCTGGTTACATCGTGATGATGAAGTAGATATGCCGTTTTTTCCAACTCTCGTTCTACAAAATTTGGGACTTGGGATTACGACAATCTTTCCAGATATCGACTATCGAAATTTATCTGAGTTTGATGCTGCAAAAGTAATTGATCAAATGAACAAATATGGTGTGACACGCTTTAGTGCCAATCCGATGATTATAAAGAGACTTGCAAATTACCTTGCTACAAATGATATCAAGATTCCAAGCCTGAGAAGCATCATTATTGGTGGTGCTGAAATTTCAACGAAGCATGCAAACTTTGTGAAGGAACAATTTGAAAAGGTAAATGACGATATTGAGATTCATATTATCTACGGATCAACGGAAGTCGAGCCTATTAGTTTTGTGCCAATTGATGAATATATCTCAAATAAAAAAACAGGACTTAAGCTAGGTCATGTCATTGAAGTCTTAGACGTAAAAATTGATAAAATTGCTAATGGTTTTGACTTTCAAGAAGGGCTTATCTGGGGAGAGATTTGTTTAAGTGGTCCTCATGTGATCAAGGAGTATATTGATAATCATCCGGCCAATGAGACCACTAAGAAGTGGGATGAGCAGGGAAGATTATGGCACTTAACTGGTGATGTTGGTTATATGAGTGGTGGACAGATTTTTCTTTTGGGTAGACTAAAGGATTGTTTAAGTGTTGATGGAAAGCTTGTGCCTACATTTCATTATGAAAATGAATTAGCACGAATTGAGGGGATTGAGCGAGCGGCCCTTGTCCAAGTTGGAGATAAGATCAAATGTCTTATTGAAGGCGAAGTAAAAATTAAAGATCATCTTAGTGAAATTTTAAGCGATTGGAATTTAGCAAATGCAATTATTGAGTTTGGGAGAGTTCCTGTTGATTCGAGACATTTTTCTCGTGTTGATCGCAATGCCATAAGAGAAGGAATCCAGCACAACTAAAGTGTGCTGGATGATATTATTTAGTTTTCGTAATTTTGACAAAGTATCGAAATTTTCTTTGTTAACTCTTTAGGTAGAGTCGAGAATAGGTTTGACCAGCTATTCACTTTATGTCCATAACATCTTTGCCAGTGTGGAGTATAAAGCTGACCTTTATCTCTTAATAGGTATTCTTCCATATAGCTTTTTAAATGTAGGTCTTGAAGATCTTTTGAATCAGATCTTTCTAATACTTTTCTCTGATAGAGTGTATCGGCAATTTCAAATGGTGTTACAAAACTTGCTTGACCTTTATAAAGCTTATTTGATTCATCAAAATTATATGCTGCTCTAATAAATGTGTGAAACTTGATACCTGGGTAAGTTTGTTTGATACCATTGTAGAAAGAGTTATCGTGCTCACCATTATCACCAACAAGGATAACAGTGTCTGGCCTGTGCTCAGAGATTAGCTCTTCAAGTCTTTGGGCCTTAAAGACCTTGCTTGAAACTTTAATCGGTCTAATTTCAAGGCTACCTTCTGGGAAATTTCCATTCTTAAGTAATTCAGTGTGTGACCATGCCATCACTTCTTCAGGCGCATTTGTCAGGTAGAATACATCTGCATCAAGGCGATTCTTTATGATGCGGTAAAGATCGGCCATACCAAGGAAGATATTATTTGTGCGGTAGGCGTTTGAAACAGCATCAATCTTTGATCTGATATGGCCGACCTTAATTGTGTCGTCGATATCAGAAATTAGAATCGTTTTTCCACTATCTTGAGTAAAAGCTAGTGTTGCTGATGCTAAAAGGTTTAACGTAAGTACTAGGATTACAGATTTGATGTTTCTTGTTTTCATGAAGAAATCATATTGAATGAATTCATAGATTTCACCATGTATCGCGTTAGTATGAACATTATACAGAGATTTCGTTAAAGTTTTCCATCCAAGTACTGAATTGTTGGCATTTTTGGACCTCTTTTGCCTTGAGAAGGTAGAGATTCTTGTGTGATCTAAAAGTTAGGATACTGCCCTTAACCTTGAGCTCCTTAAGTTTTTCGATCTCTTTATAGTGCTCAATATTGCGATAATCACAGGTGCTGATAGTTTCGGCCTCGATTTTCTGCTTTTGAGTGACCTCATTTTGAAGCTCTATCATAAGATCAAGCTGTTCTTGTGAGAGTTCGTGACTAATTTCTCCTAATCTTGCTAGATAGCCTCTTGATTCATTTAAGCTTCTGGCCGCAAGATGGCCAAGCCCTTTTTTTGAAAAATTATTGAATTCTTCAATCTTTACTTGAGAGCGAAAGAGGTAATCATTGGCCTTTAGTCCAGCAGCGTGGATCGAATTTGAAAGCCAGTAGACTCCTAATAATATAAAGATAAAGTATCTCAGTTTCATATGCATTTTAAAGAGCAAGAAAAGTGCCAAGAAATAGGGCATGCTAATACGAGCTTTCAGTAACTTGGAGTGTTTATGATATGGACAGTGTCTAAAAATATCGTTATTTAAGGTACTTACTGTTTAAAACATGGTATAAGGCAATTTATGTACTATTTTGATCACGCGGCCTCTACTAAGCTCTATCCTGAAGTTATTGAAGTTTTATCGAAAAGCTTCGAATTGGACTATCCTAATCCAGCTGCTAAGCATTTAGCAGGAAAGGAATGTGCCAAGAAGATTGAGGGCGCCAGAGCTAATATCTTAAAATTTATCGATGCCAAGAATTATGGCCTGATTTTCACTTCTTCTGCAACAGAAGCTAATAATCAAATTATTCGCTCAATTGAGGAAGGGATTATCTTCCTAAGTGGAGATCATCCTTCGGTTACAAAAGTTATTGATAACGGAGAAGGCTTTAAGAGTATTGAAGAGATTGTTGATGCAGTAACAAGTGAAACTCAACTTGTTTGTATCAGTCTTGTAAACTCTCAGTCTGGGCAATATTTTGAAGTTGAAAAAATCGCACAAGCTGTTAAGGCCAAGAATAGAAAATGTCTCGTTCATGTAGACGCGACTCAAGGTTTTGGGAAGGTTCCTTTTACTCTTAAAGATTCTGAAATTGACTTTGTTACTTTCGGCGCGCACAAAATGGGAGGGCCAAGAGGTATTGGCGGTCTTATTTTTAAAGAGAGTAAGGTGCATTTTCTCAAGCGCTATCTTAGAGGTGGAGCACATGAAAAAGGTCTTAGGGCCTCAACTCCTTCTACGTCACTAGTGCTCGCTCTGGCAAAAGCTTGTGAGCTCGCTTTCACAGACTTGGATGATTCATTTGAGAAAGCAAAGACATTAAAAGAAGAAATTAAAGCTGGGCTAAGTGGCCTTCATAAGAATATTAGTTATCCATTTGAGGATCAAAACACTTCTCCATTTATTCTGTGTGTTCTCTTTGAAGGAATTGCGAGTGATATTATTATGAGACACCTTGAAATGAAGGGAATCATGATCTCATCATCAACTGCCTGCTCATCAAAGATTAAGGGATTAAATCCACTTTTTGCGGGCCTTGGGATTGATGAGAAATTTCATAAGAATATTTTGAGAATCTCAATTGGAAAGTCTACGACACAAGAAGAAGTTCAGGGTATGTTGCAAGGCTTTAGTGAAGTAATCGAAGAAATTGGTTTTTTAATTAAATAGGAATAAGAAAGATGTATAAGAGTTTAATTTTAACTGTTGATGAATTATGGCTTAAAGGTAAGAACAGAAAGTCTTACTATAAGAAACTGCAAACAAACCTAAGTCGAATCTTTAGCAAGTATCATCATACATCTTGGAAGTTAAAAAACAATCAACAACGCTTAGTTGCTGAGAGTGAAGAAGAGTTTAGTGAAGAATTAATTCAAAGACTTACTTTTGTAGCAGGATTAAGCTCGGTAACTCCTATGAGATCATGTCCACTAGATCTTGATTATGTATGTGAACTTGCCGTTAAAGAATTAAGTCAATTAACGAATGTTAAGACTTTTAAAGTTCAGACAAAGAGAGCTCTTAAGCAATTTCCAAAAAATAGTGATGAAATCAATCGCTATATTGCGACAGCTATTCTTAAGAATACCGATCTTAAAGTTGATGTGAGAAATCCTGATCTTATGGTTGATGTTAAGGTTATGAATGAAGAGATCTACTTATCATGGGAAAAGATCCCATGTATTGGTGGACTTCCTGTTGGTACGAGTGGCCACGCAGTTACACTTCTTTCAGGTGGTATTGACTCACCAGTTGCTAGTTATCTTATGGCAAGAAGAGGAGTGAGACAGTCTTTTGCATTCTTCTATGCTTATCCATATGTTGGCGAAGAGGTTAAAGAGAAAATTTTAGAACTTGGAAAAATTCTATCTAAGTTTCAAGACAGCTTTAAATTATATGTTCTTCCTTATGGTGATATTCAAAATTATATCGCTAAGAATTGTAAGGAAGATTACCGCACGTTATTTTTTAGAAAGTATATGATGGACACTTCTGCATATCTTGCAAGAAGGGCCAAGGCCGGTGCACTAATTATGGGTGATGCTCTAGCTCAAGTTTCTAGTCAGACTCTTCAGAATATGAGTGTACTTGATCGTTCTTGTCCGATGCTTGTGATGAGACCGCTTATTGGGATGAATAAATTAGATATCATCACTGAGGCCAAGAAGATTGATACTTTTGAAACTTCTATTATCCCGCACGATGATGCCTGTTCGATGTTTGCACCAAAACATCCGGTAATTAAGGCCGACACAAAGTATTTTATGGAATTCTGTGAAGAGCATGACCTTTCAGAGTTAATTAAAGAATGCGTGAATAATGCTGAAGTATATCAGTATGATATTCAGGGCAATTTTGAGAAGAAAGAAAAAAGAAATAGTGAGCAGGAGTAGAGCTTTTTGTGCATCGCAAGTAATTTCTTCCTGAATAATTAATCTTTGATTAATGTTAAAGAGGCTTTAAAATATAATTTAGGAACTACCTAATATTATTAGAATTGGAGCTTCAATGCACAAGAAATTTCGAAAGTCGTTGGGACTATTTTTAGGTCTCATTCTTTTATCAACGCCATTTGTCTTAAGAGCTGAAAATGGAATTTTTAGCATCAATAAAGATCAAGTTTTAGGAAACTTATTAATCGAAGTACTCGAAAAACTTCATTATAAGAAATTAAAAATAAATGATGATCTTTCTAAGAATGCATTCAAAGAATTCGTTCAAAAAGTCGATTACTCAAAGCAATTCCTATATGACACAGACGTTAAGGAACTTAAGAAGTACGAATCTTTAATGGATGATGAAATGCGATCGGGGAATTATAAACTTGTCCTTGATGCAATGAAGATTAAAACTCAAAGAATTCAAGAAGCGGATGCTCTGAGAAAGAAAATGTTCAAAGAGAAGTTTAACTTCTACGGAAATGAAGTTGTTGAGCTTGATCCTGAAAAGAGACACTTTGCTAAGAATAAGAGTGAGTTTGAAAAAAACTGGCGTCTAACTTATAAGCAATCTGTAATGGCCCGTTATATTTCGATGAAGGAAGATCAAGAAGATCTAAAGAATCCTAAAAAGAATAATAAGAAAAAGAATGGGAAAAAAGAGAAGAAGAATCTTAGCTCTGAAAAAATCCTAACTGAAAAAGAAATCGTTGCTAAGGCACATGAAGCGATTGATAAGAAGTATCGTTTATACTTTGAAAGACTTCTTAAAGATACTAGAGAAGACTATATGGAACTTTTCTATAATTCAGTTGGTGCTGTATTTGATCCGCACACAGCTTATCTTGCTCCAAAGAGAAAAGAAGATTTTGATATTGATATGTCTGGGCAACTAGAAGGTATTGGTGCCGTTTTATCTGAAGACGAGGGCTATATTAAAGTTGTTGAAATCGTTCCTGGTGGGGCCGCATGGAGACAAAAAGAACTTGAAGTTGATGATTTAATTCTTGCTGTTAGTGAAGGAAGTTCTGAGAAAGAACCAGTTGATCTTGTTGGAATGAGAGTTGATGATGCCGTTAGATATATTCGTGGTAAAAAAGGAACTGTTGTAAAACTTCACGTTAAGAAGGCCGATGGATCAAGAAAGACAATTGGTATTACAAGAGACGTTGTTAAGATTGGTGCTTCATTTGCAAAGTCATCTGTTCTTGAACTTAAGGGTGTAAAAGGGAAGTTTGGTTATATCAACGTTCCAAAATTTTACCGTGAGTTTAATGGAACAATTAACTGTACTGATGATGTTAGAGCAGAGCTTAAAAGATTAAAGAAGCAAAAAGTTAATGGCGTTATTCTCGACCTTAGAAATAATGGTGGTGGTGCTTTAACTGATGCACAACTTATGTCTGGGCTTTTCATTAAGGAAGGGCCAATAGTTCAAACTAGAAACTACTTAAACCAAGTTGAGACACTAGCTGATACTGATCCAGGTGTTGAATATAGTGGTCCACTAATTGTTATGGTAAACCGTTACTCGGCATCAGCTTCTGAAATTCTAGCTGCGGCAATGCAAGACTATAAGAGAGCTGTTATTGTTGGTGGTGCTGTTACTCACGGTAAGGGAACTGTTCAAGTTGTTTATAGCCTAGATCAAGGTTTAAATAAAATGATGGGACAAGAGTTTGGGGCGCTAAAGCTTACAATCCAAAAGTTCTACCGAGTAAATGGAGGTTCAACTCAGTATAAAGGTGTAACTCCTGATATTGTAATTCCTGATCCAATGTCATATGCTGAAAATCGTGAACAAGACTTAACTTATTCTCTTAAGTGGGATCAGATTAAGCCTAAGGAATTCCAAAAGTGGCCTGGTAAACAATACAATATGAAGAAGCTAATCAAAGCTTCTCAAAAACGTGTTACTAAAGATGAGCGTATGCAGAAGATTCAGGAAAGTGTAGCTTATCTAAAGAAGAGACGTAAAGAAACTGAGCTTAAACTTAATATTGACTCTTGGATGAAAGAAGAGGAAGCGAATAAGAAGAAGTTGGAAGATCTAAAACTAGATCAAGAAAATATGAATCTAAACGTAACTCATTTTGAAGAGTCTCTAAAGTCACATGAAACTGTAAAGAAAGGCGAAGAAAAGCAGTGGAAGGAAGACTTCAAACAACGTAAAGAAGAGTGGGTTTCTTCACTACGTAAAGATGCAGGTTTAGAAGAGGCAATCTATATTATGCGTGATATGATTGCTCAGCAAGCTAAGAAATAATAAGGATAAAAAATGGACTTAAATAAATTAATTGATAATTCAGATATTGATCGAGTGATGACAGTTCTTGAAGACATGGATGATGAGCAATTATCAGTTGAGTTACTTAGAAAATTTAATGATAGTACGAAAGCGTTAGGTGAATTACTTATGAATAAGGATCCTAACTTGGATCACGCTCATTGGAAAACTCAATGCGACGATGCTAAAAAGCTCGTCGATAAAGTCGTAACAGAAATTCTGTCACATCAAAAATAATTTTTTAAGGTAAAAAAGAGTAAAAGTTTCAACTTTTTTATATATTTAAAATTAAGTAAGGCCAAGTCATAAGTACTTGGCCTTTTACTTTTTATTGTCTGAAAATTGTTCCCCTTAATAAAAAGGGAAAAATGGCGAATAATAAATACCATGTAAGTCTTTTCTTACTATCCTCACATCAAGTTAGTCTAATTCGCGTTAGACGGATTGGCCCTGGCCCCCACCAGGGCCTTTTCTATTCTTGAGGCAGCATTCGAGATCACTACTTTGTCAGCATAAGTTTTCTCATGAAGTCACTTGCACTACGAACCTCTTTAGAAGCATCTTCTTCAGTAATATAATTACCTTCAAGAAGATTTAGAATTGCTTGATCGAAGCTTTGGCAAGGAATGTCTGCAGAGTTAGTTCCACCATTTTCAATAATAGGAATAATACGATCTAATGGCTCATCTCCGCGGATACATTCTTTTACACCTGGACCTGTTACCATGATCTCTTGTGCAACACGAACTCCGTTAGATGATTTTTTTGAGCGAATCATACGCTGTGAAATTGTAGCATAGAGTGAGTCTGCAAGGCGTTTCCTCGCATCCGCTTGTTCTTCCCCTGGAAACATTGAAATAATACGACTAATAGTCGAGATGGCATCTGTTGTATGAATTGTTGCTAGGACGAGGTGTCCTGTTTCTGCTGCTTTTAGGGCAATTTCAATTGATTTTTGATCTCTAAGCTCTCCCAGTAAAATTATATCTGGGTCCTGTCTTAGTGCAAATTTAAGTGCGTCTTCAAAATTATCTGTATCAACTCCAAGCTCTCTTTGAGTAATACGAGATTTCTTTTGTTCATGGATAAATTCAATAGGGTCTTCAATTGTAATGATATGCTTTGCTCGGCGCTCATTGATATAATTAATCATACTGGCAAGGGTAGTGGATTTTCCAGATCCTGTTGCCCCAGTTACTAGAATAAGTCCTCGTTTTGCGCGAATGATTTGCTTAAGAGAATCACTTAAACCTAGTTGCCTATAGCTTGGAATGTCTTTTTTTATGACTCGAAAAACGAGGCCATTTTTATTATTGAATTTAAAGTAGTTGAATCTTAGTCGGCACTTGTTTTCAAAATCAAATGATCCATCAAGGTCTTTAATTTCCTCTAGTTCTTGTTGATCTTTATCGCCGATAAGTAGACGAAGAATATCGTAGATACTTTCTTGTGTTAGTAGTTTGTTTGATTTAACAGCGACCATATCGCCGCTAATTCTAAAGCAAGGGGTTTCATCCGCCCTTATATGTATGTCACTGGCATTATTATCAATTGCGACATTGATTAGTGACTTGAAATGAGTATACTCAAACGCCATTTATATCTTCCTTCATCGTATAGTTAGATACTTGTCGGAAGACCGTGTGAAAAAGTTTAGTATTATGTGTTTTTAATACCTTACTTAGCGTATCTCTTTCGCATTTCCCAAAGAAGATTACTGATATATGGCCTTCTTGACT
Source organism: Halobacteriovorax sp. CON-3 (assembly GCF_043196995.1). Classification (NCBI taxonomy): domain Bacteria; kingdom Pseudomonadati; phylum Bdellovibrionota; class Bacteriovoracia; order Bacteriovoracales; family Halobacteriovoraceae; genus Halobacteriovorax; species Halobacteriovorax sp. CON-3. The sequence goes on along the minus strand of NZ_JBEBNA010000003.1, from coordinate 120,015 downwards.
CCTTCGTTGTTAACATCAAAAGTTTTGTAATCTTAAGATTCTTAGGGTCTGAGTAGAGGAGAATAAGCATCTCACGAATGAAATTTGTTGAGAGAGTAATGTAATTATCTGTTCCAACTCCTAGTCTTACACCTTTTTTCTCCCACCAAGAAAATGGATGGTCCTTAAAGTCTGGAAAGACTCCAGTTAGCTTAAGGTTTGAAGAAGGAAGTGCTACTAGAGAAACACTTTTTTGAATAATACGATTAAGAATATCGTGTTGATAGTGCTCAACTTCACGGGCGTTGTGAAATTTTGTCTTTAAAAATAAAGTTACTTCATCAGCAGTTAGAGGCTCTCCTTTAAAAAGCTTCTTTTTCACACCAATAGCATATGACTCCCATTCCATTTCTTCTAGCTCATGGCCTTCTGTGGACTTCTTATCAATTGCTTGGTGTTTAGCATTTACCTCAACAATTCTTTGGAAAAGGCGGTGGTAGTAATAATTTGGATTGATACCAAGGCTTAGTCCGTGCTCAAGGGTATCGATATGCCAAATATTCATCGCATTATCTACTGATTGAATACCTTTCTTTAATGTAAGCCATGTTTCACCGTGGTGTGAGCGAATCTTTAATCCTCGATACTGAAGCTTACGCAGGCCACTTTTAAGCTCTTTAAAATGCGCCTTACGGTAAAGGGCCTTCTCGTCTCCAACTGTATCTACTTCAACGAGATTCTCTTTTAAGTATGGGTATTTCTCTAAGATCTCTAAGAGAGCATCTACTTGGTGTTCAAAATGTTCTTTTTTAGTTTCAAAATTTGTATCATCAAAGAAGTTCAATTCCTTTCTAAATGAAGGAGAGAGGATGAACTTGAAGCTTGGTACTTCTTTTTCAAACTTCTTAAAGCCTTCATAAAGACCTAGGACAACATCTTCTTCCGTCACTTCGCCGATACCTGGGATTTGTTCGGCATCCATCTTTGAAGCACGAGAAAGTGTAAACTTTAGTCTAATACTTCCAACGTTGTAATTTTCGTATAACTCTTTTGCCATATGATAGGCAGCGTCTTGGTGTGCCTTCTTTGAAGTCAGAATAAGTTTTGCTAAAAATAGAATACGAAGGTAAGTCGCAAATTGTTCACCTTCTTTAAGACGGATAAGGTTATCCACATCTTCGACACAAGTGATAGGAATGGCGTCCTCTCCGTATACTTCCGCAATCCTCTTCTCATAGATTTTCTTATTCTTGCCACTTAATAGCTTCTTAAGTCTTGGATAGATAAACTCTGCATTCAGAGAGCCTGTTAAGTGGATATGTTCTTCATAGTATGGAATTGGAAACTTTTGAAAGAAGTTAAAGACCGCATCTGAGACTGGGTGATTTAGGAGAGTTTCAATATCAACTTCATCAATTTGAAAAGAAGACAATAGCTTCATGAATTCAAGAACGGGCTTTTCTAGTAGTTGGTTGTCACGAATACTAGGAGAGTGAACGAGTAGCTCAAGAGTGTCATTTAAAGAGATACCATTGGTCTCACTGACAATTCTAATAAGCTCACATTCGATATTGTTGATGATTTGTTCTTTTCTTTTTTGCATCTTCTACTTCTCTCTAACTAAATTATTTGGTCTTGTTATAGATATTTTGTACTTTGTTAAAATTTTCATTTAAGCGATCATCAATGATCTTTGATTTAAATTTGGTGCTCCACTTATCAGGATGGTATGTTTGCACTAATTTCTTATACTTCTTTTTTCGGTCACTTTCTTCATTTAGTGAACTAAATTCGCCACTTAACTTACTTTCATTAATAGGGAAAATTGCGAAGAGTTCATCATATGAAGCATTTACTTTCTTAGTCATACTTTCAAACAGGGCCTCATTTCTTCTTGGCATTGAGATTTGCTCTTGATTTATAAAGCCCTCAATTATCTCCACTTGGTTTGCAGACTTTGCGGAGTAGGCAATTAGGAAAGTAAGGATATTCTTATCATAGCGCTTGTGTTCAACACGATCTAAGTTTTGAAATAAAAACACTGTTGTTGCATAAGAGATAAAAGCTTCTTTAGATAGTTTTGACTGATTAACTTTTCCAAGTTTCAGTAGCTCGTCTTTAGAGAAGAACTGCTTTATAAAGGGATTAATTAGCGCATTTAGTTCTTCTTTATCGAATTTATAGTCTTTTCGTAATCGATTTAAAATCTCTTCTCCTTCCTTGAAATCACCCCATTGGAGAGAGGAGAGAAGCCCTTGAAAGAATTTTAAATCTTCATCTGTTGCAAACATTTGTTTCTCTTCAAAGTAAGATAATAAAGTTCGTTGACCATTCTTTGTCGAATTAGACGTTTGGGACTCACTTGGGGCCGAGCTACCAGAGACTGACATTCTTTCAATCTTTCTTCTAACCATCTCATCGAACTCTTCTTTGGAGTGAGACTTATTGGTTTTCTTGTGAGGATTAAAAATTCCATCAAAGAATTCTTTGAAAAGAGGCGCAAGCATGTAGGCCAAGACAATGGCAATAAATGCTAGTGTGATATTTGAAATTATTTTTGGTAACATAATTTAGTCTTTTTAATAATTATTTTAACGCTTTAAGGCATAATATGGAATGGGCAATAGATACACGACTAGTTAACTTAAATAAACCATGGAAGATTTCTGGAGCTGAGGTTTTGGCCAAGGAAATCATTTATGTAACACTCAAGAACGGTGATTACAAAGGTTATGGAGAGATTAGCTACGGGTCAAAAGAAGATATTAGCATTGAAGACTTAAAGCTAGAACTTGAGCGATTTGCATCAGATTATGAATCGGCAGGAATCGTTCAATATAATGAATTAACTCAGTACCTTGACCAATATGATTTTCATGTTCCTCGTCTAAGACTAGGAGTTGAAACGGCATTTCTTGATTATCTAGTTAGAGCAACTGAGCTAAGTCCTTGGAAAATTCTTGGAACTAATACTGTTAAGAGTGTTGAGTCTCTTGATTCATTTCCTGTCTTTGACTCTTTGGAAGAGGGAAGAAAGCTTCTTGAGGAGGCGGATACTAATGGTGTAATCAAGCTTAAGATTACTCACGAGACCTTCCCAGTTCAAGTTGAGCTGATTAACGAATCAAATCGTGTATTCGTTCTTGATGCTAATGAGTCTTATGCAAATAATCTGGATTTATTACTTGAGCACTTAGCTCTGATTGAAGATGAGAATGTTCTCTTTATTGAACAGCCTCTCTATCGTAATGAATTTGATCTATATAAAGAATTAAAAGAAAAATCACCGATTGATGTCTTTCTCGATGAAGGCATTGAAGATCACAGATTCCTCGATCCATTTAAAGACCTTTGTCATGGTGTTGTTCTAAAAACATCAAAGGCAAATGGGCTTATGAAGACCTTTGCTCAACTACAGCAGGCCAAGAAGCTTGGACTAAAGACAATGCTTGGCTGTATGGTTGAATCGACAGTAGGGATCGCGTCTCTTTTTAATATCGCATACGGTTTTGATTATTTTGATTTTGATGGTTTTACAAAGTTAAAAGATGATTCAGAACCTCACGTTATTTGGGAAAAAGGAAAAGTGATTTTGTCTAATATGAATTAAATTCCCCCCCTCGAAAAATTGTGGTGTTCATTTAAAATAGTAAGATATGTAAATTGGTAGAATTACAGTAAACCTGTATGGAAGCTTTTTGGGAGCCCAATGAAAAAAATCAATATCTTATTACCTTTATTTATTCTTGTATCATGTGCGAATGTTAAGCCTACTTATGTTGGTGAAGCACCCGGACAAAATCCAAAAGTGATTGTAAAGGAAGTCGTAAAGTATAAATCAAAAGATGTCGGGAGTGTAAAGGCCTATACCATTAATAATATGGATAAGCTTGAGCTTCACTATCATCAAAAGCACTTTGACTTTTGGGTAAAGTATTTTACTGAAAAAGAAAGGGACCTCTTTCTACGCTATGTTAATAATGGTGCCCGCTACCGTAATGTGATTGAAAAAATTATGCGTTCTCATGGGATTCCAGAGGATCTATTCTTCGTCGGCCTAATTGAATCAGGTTATAACACTTTTATTAAGTCTAAGGCCGCAGCAGTTGGCCCATGGCAGTTTATCAAGGCGACAGGTAAGAGATATAAGCTAAGAGTTGATAGTTATGTTGATGAAAGAACTCATATCATCAAATCAACAGAGGCCGCGGCCCAGTACTTCAAAGATCTTTATAATATCTTTGGTTCTTGGGAGCTTGCTCTTGTAGCGTATAACAAAGGTGAGTATGGAATTATCAGAGCAATCAGAAAAGGTAAGACTCGTGATTATATGAAGCTTGTCTCTCGTAAGCTTATTCCTACAGAAACAATTTACTATGTTCCAAAAGTTGCTGCTGTTCGTGAGATCTATAATAATGCAGCAAAATATGGGATGAAAATAACTGAATCAAAAGATAGTCCATTTGAAAAAGTTAAGCAGCTAAATGTTAGAGGATCTTTTGACTTATATAAATTAGCACGCGCTCAAGGTGTTGATGTTAAAACATTAAAAGTTCTAAACCCAGACTTAAAAAGAAAATGGGTGAAGGTAAAGAGAAGACATGCGCAAAGTATTTTCCTACCTTCTAAAGACTTTACGGACTATGATTCTTTAGCAGAGTACGAAACTCGCAAGTATATTAAAGTTGCAAGCTCTTCAAATGGTAAGAAGTCAAACGGTGTCTATAAAGTAAGACGTGGTGACAACCTATCAATTATTGCAAATCGTCTTGGTGTTAGAGTAACTGATCTAAAGAGAATTAATGGTATCAGAGGATCAAAGATTCTTGTGGGTCAAAGACTTAAGTATCATTCAAAAGGTGAGATTGTTACACATAAGGTTAGTCGAGGTGATAACCTTTCTGACATAGCTCGCAAATACGGTGTAAGTGTTTCGAAAATTAAATCTTTAAATAACCTTAGGTCTAGCCGTATCTTCATTGGGCAAAGATTAAAGATTTCGACAACGAGAGTACCATCAAGTGTAGCCTATAAGAGATACCGCGTTCGTCGTGGTGATAACTTAACTGCAATCGCTAGAAAATTTAAGACTTCAATCGGTACGATTAAAAAAGTAAATGATATCTCAGGATCTGCTTTATATGCGGGACAAGTGATAAAAGTTCCAAGTGAGGGATAGGCAAATAGTTGCCTTTCCCTTATACTAATCAAATGAAAATTGGATTTGATGCAAAGAGAGCATTTCATAACTTCAGAGGCCTTGGGAATTACTCAAGAGACCTCATTGCAAGTTTAAGTCGCTATCACACACAGAACTCATATTATCTTTTTACACCAGAATTTGATGACCCTAGGGCCATCCACTGGTTAGATCAATACGATAATTTAAATATTGTTAAGCCTAGTGATTTTTGGTCAAAGAAATTCCCAGCAGCATGGCGATCATTTAAGGTTGCAGATGAAGCAAAGAAATTAGAAATTGATATTTTCCATGGCCTATCACATGAGCTACCAAATGGAATTGAGAAGACTGGAATTAAGAGTGTCGTGACAATTCACGATCTTCTCTTTATGCGTTTTCCTGAAAATTTCAAGTGGCTTGATCGTCAGGTCTATCTTCGAAAAATTAAATATGCTACGGAAGTTGCAGATGTTGTTCTAGCAATTTGTGAGCAAACGAAGAGTGATTTAATAAATTATCTTGGTTGTGACCCAAATAAAATTAAAGTAGTTTATCAAACATGTAATCCACGTTTTTATTCTCCTATCCCTGTTGAGAAACAAGTTGCAACAGTTGAGCGCTATGGCGTTAATGACAAGTTCATTCTCTATGTTGGAGCAATCGAGCCAAATAAGAATGTTCTAACTCTCGTTAAGGCCTATGCTGATATTAAAAAATCAATTAATCATAAGCTTGTTATTATTGGAAATGGTGGTAGCTATAAGAAAGAAATTGAAAGCTACATTCACTCAAAAGGCCTTGAAGATCGCATCATGATTTTGTCAAATGTGACTAACGATGACCTTCCGGCATTTTATCAGCGAAGCGACTTATTTGTTTTTCCTTCTTTCTTTGAAGGGTTTGGTATCCCAATCATTGAAGCTCTTTTTTCAAAGACTCCTGTCATCACTTCTAAGGGATCTGTATTCCCTGAAGCTGGTGGCCCAAATACGATTTATATCGATCCTAAAGATAAGCATGAGATGAGTGAGCAAATTATTAATGTTCTTACGAATTCAGATCTTGCTTTTGAGATGGTAGAAGAGGGCCGTAACTTCGTTGAAAAATTTCATCGTCGTAAGACGGCCCAGAATTTAATTGATTTGTATTCTTCTATGTAAGGTTTTTCTAAATCTACTTTTCAGTAATTAATGAGAGGTTAGTTAAGCTGTATTTCTTTAGAACATCTAAAATACGCACTAGCCTCGAGTATTGAACTTCCTGGTCAACTCTAAGATCAATCGGCTTATTCTTATCTTTAATGGCCGCAAGTTCTGTATCAAGCTGATCGACAGTGTACTTCTTACCAGCGATGGCAACTTCTTCTTTAGATAATTCAATTGTTAATACTTTAGAATCTGCAGATGCTTGTTCTCCTGATTCTGTTTTTGGTAGATTTAATAGAAGTGCAAGCTCAGACTTCTTAAATACAGTCGAAGTCATAAAGAAAATTAAAAGTAGAAAGACGACGTCAATTAATGGGGTGATGTCAGCATTTGCTTCTTGTCTTGTTCTTTTTGTGCGAGAACTCATAGAACTTTTTCCATAATTTCTTTTTCAAGCTTTGTCTCTAGTTTATCTACTGAACCCAGTAGGTAGTTGTGACCAACAAAGTGAGGGATTGCAACGATCATTCCACCAACAGTTGTAATAAGTGCCATTGAAATACCTTGAGCAAATGATGCTGGATTTGAAAGTCCCGTTTCAGACATTACATGGAAGGCCGTAAGTACACCAACAACTGTTCCAAGAAGTCCAAGAAGAGGTGAAATCGTAGCAATAATCTTAACTGTGTTTAGACCTTTTTCAACATTCATAATATGTCCGGCCAGATATTGCTTTGCAATCTCGATAGTTGATGAAGTATCCATGTGCTCACCATTATCTTTGATTTTCTTTTGAATATCATTTGATGTCTGTGCCGTCATTTTCATCTCTACTGAAAGAAAATAAGCTTTTGATAACATGATTGCCCATCCCACTACATTGATAAATAGTAGAATATACATAATTAGACCACCCTGTTGGATGTATTCATATAAGCGCATTGCGTCTCCTTTATTATAAAACATATTAATTTTATTATAAAAATGGGGCCATGAGAACACTAAAATATTTTGATCAGATATGCTCAATTCAAACAATTTATTACTTTTAGAGAATTTTACAGAAATCTAACATAGCTCAGATAATTAATTGTGCTGGCCTGATATTATATATCCATAGAGGAACACAGGAAAAAATTGGAGGTCCTATGAACTACGAACTAAGCTTTCATAACGTTGATCACTCAGCTGCTTTTGAGAATTATGTAGCTAAAAAGTTAAAGGGAATTTCAAACGACTTTAGGAATGTGGGTCATATTCAGTTCGTGGCCGATAAGAAAGGTCCAGAATATGTATTCTCGGCCAATGTGAACGGTCACAAGCATCAGTTCCACAAAAAGGCCAAAGGAGATAATGTATACCAAGCAGCTTCTGATGTCTTAGTTGCTTTTAAAAACTGGTATCGCGACCAAAAAATTGCAAGCTAGTTAAATAAGATACTAAAGTACTAGGTTAATTTAACTCTCAATTCAAACTAAACATGTGCCCAAAGTTTTTTACTCAGACGTATAAACTTTGGGCATTTTTTTCCGATAAATTTTAAGTAGTAGACTCTTTCATGGTGGAAAGGGATCTCAAAATTTAAAGGATAGTCTTCAGGGATGAGAGTAGGGACTAATGTCACATCACAGCTGGCGCAAAGGATGCTAAGTGAAGTGAACGATCACCAAACGAGTGAGGTTCGCAAACTAGCAGGTGCAAAGCGCATTTATCAGGCCGCAATTGATCCGGCCGGTGCAGCGATATCTCTTAAGATGACGGCCCAAAACCGTTCCAATCTCCAGGCCCAGCGAAATTCAAATGATAGCTTTTCAATGCTTGAAGTTGCAGATGCAACGATGGGGAGTATGCAAGATATCGCAATTCGCCTAAAAGAGCTTTCAATTCAAATGGCCACTGATACCTATAATGACAGTGACCGCATTAATACAAATCGTGAATTTAAACAGCTTGCTCGTGAAATCATTCGTATTCAAGAAAATGCAGAATACAATGGAACAAAGCTTTTAAATGGTGGCCGTGATTTAGAGATGCAAATTGGAATTCGTAACTCTGAAAAAAATGATCGTATTAAATATAATATCAGTGATGTCATGACTTCTAATCGCAAATTACTCAGTCAAAATGTTCTTACAAAAGAAGGGGCAAGGTCAGCGATGGGAGCGGCCGATGCTTTAATTGATAAGATCTCTCACTCTCGTGCCAAAGTAGGTTCAACAATGAAGAGGGTAGAGAGTACGACAGTTAATCTACAACACAATTATGAAAATTCAGAAGCGGCAAGATCAAAAATAGAAGATACAGATATTGCTAAGGCGACAGCGGCAAAGGCCCTGGATTCGATTAAGATGGAGTCTGCAACAGCATTCCTAGCGCAAGCAAACACTGCGCCAGGAGCAATTGCAAAGCTTATTGGTTAGTTAACACCTAGGGCTTTCTTTACTTTTCCAAGTGTAATGGTTTCACCAAGTTTAATTAATTCACCATTTTCATTGATAACAAAATAGGCCGGAACTCCAACCATTCCTTGCGACTCTAGCCACTTTCCAATGGCCTCATCTTTACGTGTCCAGTCACCAAGTAGAAGGTCGACTTGATTTTCAGCAACCATATCTTTGAATGAATCAGTATTGATGACAAGCTTTTCATTTACCTTACAAGTGATACACCAACGGGCAGTAAAGTCGATAAACGTAAGCTTCTTCTGATCAATGCGCTTATTCATTTCTTCTTGTGTCCACTTTGTCCAATTAAGGCCTTCTCTCTTCTTATCTTCAATAAGAGAGTTTCCATTTCCACCAGTATTTAGAGGTGTTGTAATCGCTGAGTAACCTAAGTAGAAAACAGGCACGATGATAAGTAACGTTGTGATTACTTTCTTCGTCATATGTTTTCTCATATAGAAAAGGAAGAAAGTAAAAACAAGGGCCGAATTAATGTACATCATAGCAACAGGAGAGCCTACAAGTGCTGAGTAGACATCAAGTAGCCAAACAACTGTAAGAATAAGAGTTAGCCCTAAAAGCTTCTTAACATGATCCATCCACATTCCTGGTCTTGGCAGAAAGCGAATAAGTGCCGGAAAGATACCTGTTAGGATAAATGGAGCACTTAAACCGAATCCAATTGCTAAGAAGATCATTACGATATTTGTGCTAGACTCTGAAAAAGCAAAAGTCAGTGCTGTTCCAAGAAATGGAGCTGAGCACGGAGTTGAAAGAATTGTTGCTAGGACACCACTAATAAAGTCTCCGTAGAAAGTATTCCTAACTTCAACATTTCCAAGTTTTGTTCCCCCTGGAGTTTTAAATTCGAATAACCCAAAGAGATTAAGTGCCATTGTGAAAATGACAAAAACCATGATGGCAACAAACATCGGTGATTGAAGTTGGAAGCCCCAACCAATTTGTTCTCCAGATGACTTTAGCCCTACAACGGTAAGAGCAAGTGCTGCAAATGTTGCGAGAACACCTAGTGAGTAGAATAGGTTATGTTTTAATATTTTTGAACGGCTTTCATTTGAATGCTTTATAAGCCCAAATAGTTTTAAAGAAATAACAGGTAGTACACAAGGCATAATATTTAAGATCAAACCACCAATAAATGCCATTAGTAAAAAGTAAGGTAGGGAAGAAGAGCCTTCCTCGTTACTGACAATCTTTACGTCTTGAACAGCTTTGTCATTATTAACTTTAGTCAGACGCGAATAGAATGTTTTGAAAGATTCTTCGTTTGTGCCAAATGAATTAATATCGAAATCAACTCGGTATGTCTCACCAATAACAGGGTCATTAAAAACAAATTTAAAGGCCAGAGGTTCAACAAAACGTCCATCGGCCGGTAAAGGGTACTCAGGTTCTAGGTATTCACCATCCCAATCTAGTTGATAGAGGCCATAGTGATTTCCTTTTGTGTCTTTATAAAGAGCTTCTCTTTTAAAACTAATAGGATTTGTCGTATAAGGTGTTAAGACATTTTGTCCGGCACTAAGCTTTTGATTGTCTCCTGTAATATTGTAGACGAGAGCTAGTCCTCCTTCATACTTTGTTAGTTGAAGGTTTAGGTATGTCGGAGTTTCTCTTAGTGTTGGAAGATTATTAAATCTTTTTTCCATTTCTGAATTTGCTACCTGAATCTGATTATCTTTCGACTTAAAGATCCCGCCGTCAAAGTCACCCTTAATAATCTTTTCCTGTGGGATACAAATATCGTGGCAAATTAAATACTTTAAATGGACTTCAAAATTCTTTGCGTTATCAAATGAATTTCCTAAATAATAAAAGTAAGTATAGTCTCCTTTATGACCAAAGGTTTGAATATCACCTTTCTCAATAAATTTATGAGGTGTTGGCCATTCAACTAAATCAAGCACGATCTTATCGCCACCTTGTTTAAACTCAACTTCAGTTGCTAGTCCTGAATCACCTGGGTTTTGCCAGTACGTATGCCAACCATCTTTATTTCTTAAGTTGATTGTTAAGTACTTATTACTGTCCTTTTCAATTGTTGTTACCTGGGCCTTGAGTAGGTCTGAGTAATCTTTTTTATCGGCGTAGGCAAAGAGGGTGATGGCAAGGGCCAGTAGGATTCTGTACATTATTTTTTCCTTAAAATTTCTTAATTAATTTCATACCTTAGCGGTATTATACGCTAAAGCATGACGCTAAATCTAGGAATTGACAAAGATTTGACGATAAAAGCTGTTTCCTTAACATTGTGAAAAGATCTTAACATTCACATTGGTAAATCCTTGAAAATACGTAGTTGCAAATTTTGCTAAATATTTTAGTCCATTATCCGAAAAGATGAGCGAAGAGGTACTAATAACGAGGAAAAAAAAGTGAAAACCGTTAATTCTTTATTCTTTGGACTTGCATTGATGTCGCTAACATCGTGTAGCTATGTGGAGCATTTTGAAAAACGCGCCCAGGCCATTAACGAGTTAGAGGACAAGATTCTAGTTTTATCAAAAGAGAATCAAGAGATGAATAATAAGCTTATGCAAGCTAATTACAAAATCAAAACTCTTGAAAGCAAGAATTACTATCTCGAAACACAACTGAAAGATAAGGCTCCTAAGAAGGAGAGTTATACAAAGAGAACAATTGCAAGCGTTGCTCGAGTGGACAGTAATGATCTCGTTAAATATGACGTGTACAAGTGGGACGCTAAGGAAATGGTCTCAATTGCACAAAAAGAATTTGATTCAAAGAATTATGAAAAGAGTGCGCAATTCTTCAATGCATATACAAAGAACTTCCCAAATTCAAAAGAGCTTGATGCTGACTTCCTATTTCAGGCCGGTGTTGCAAGCTATGAGTCTGGAAAGCACTATGATTGGAGTGAGAAGTACTTCACGTATTTAACGAAGAAGTATCCTACTTCAAAATACTACCTAGGTGCAAAGCTATGGCTAGGTATGAGTTATTTAAAGCAAAATCGTAAAGACGAATTCTTCGCAGTAGTAGAAGAATTCAGAAAGAAATATAGAAACACTCCTGAATGGAATATCCTAAGTGGGCACTATGAGAAAATCGTACAGAAATATAAAAAGAACTAGTTTTCTAATCTTAGCATTTATTTCAAGTCTCGCTCTTGGTGCCGAAGCGGCAAAAACACCAAGGGCCGTCGTTGCGAGAGTGCAGGGAAATGTTTTTGTTACTAGTAATCAACAAACTAAGAAATTGGATGCAGGTAGCTTCATCTATGACTTTGATGATATTTTTACTGAGGTAGGTGCTGAACTTGTTTTTAGAGACTACTTTGATCACGAATATCATGTTTCAGGTTCAAGTTATATTTCAATGCTTAATAAAATTGTTGAGCTTAAATCTGGATATGTTTGGGTTAAGTCAATTGAAGAAACAGATGATAAATTTCAGCTTCAAACAGTAAATGCAACAATCTCTTATGATAGTGGAGAGTATATTGCTTCTTATGATCCAGAAAATGGAAAGACACAAATTCTAAGTATTACAGGAACTCATACAATTAATAATAATGTTTACGAATTTATGAAAGAGCAAGTTGGCCCAGGCCGTTTCTCTTTTGTTAAAGAAGATTATGAAAATGGAGCGCCAAGAGTTCCAACACCTATTTCTTCAAGTGCATATGAAGCGGTGACGTCTTTATTTCCTGCGGTTAAGCCGATGAATGAACGCACTCTAGTTGCAAGGGCACCAAGACATAAGGATAACAAGATCTCACAAGAGCTTTATAATAAGACTCCTAAAAGATCGACAGCTTCAGTTACTCTTAGAGAAGATATGAGAGTTTCAAATAAACCTGGTGAAATTGTTGTTAGACAATCTCATACAGTAAAAACTCGTCGTGATATTGCTTCTGTTGGAGTTGAAGGTGGGGCGAGAGCAACTCGTCTTGAACAATTCTATGAAGAAAAACTTAAGGAGATGGCAAAAGAAGCTCCTAAGAAGAAAGTCGTAAAGAAATTTAAGCCAGACTATAAAACAAAATCTGATGTCGAAGTTAATGTTTATGGCCCTAACTCTAGGGTTCCTGCTTCACAAGAGAAGGCGCCTGCTCAAATGCAAAAAGAGCGTGAGTATGAGAGGGAAGCTCCTCAAGAAGGAGTACGTCCTGAACGTAAGTTTAGACCAGAGAAACCTCAATCATTACGTAATCCAGCATCGGTTCCATCTCCAGTTGATGAAGAGGTTAAGAATGATGTATTCGAGACTTCACTAAGAAGAGAGTATTTAAGTCAACAAAAGCACAGTGATGCTGTAAACAGCCTAATAAATGATCTTGAGAGTTATAGTCAGGATTATAAAGAAGCCTACTAAGAAAAAAATCCCGGTATGATAAAAAAATGATCTCAGTTAAAATATAAGCAATTATTTTGCTTATATTTTAACTATTTAGATGGGATCAGTCGTATGTCTATTTCACAAATTCCTCAGGCCCTCACTTATGATGATGTCTTAATTAAGCCAGGCTATTCAGAAGTTTTGCCAGGAGATGTTTCACTAAAAACAAAATTTTCACGTAATATTGCTTTAAATATTCCAATCGTCTCAGCTGCTATGGATACAGTAACAGAATCCAAGACGGCAATCGTTATGGCCCAACAAGGTGGTATCGGTGTTATTCATAAGAATATGACACCAGAAGATCAGGCCTGGGAAGTTGAGAAGGTGAAGAAGTTTGAATCAGGTGTCGTTCTCAATCCAATTACAGTAAATCCTGAAATGCAACTGGAAGAAGTTATTAGACTTACCAGTAAGAATAAGATTACTGGTGTTTTAGTTGTTGATTCAGAGAACTACCTTGTTGGTATTCTTACAAGTCGTGATATTCGTTTTGAACAAAACTTAAATCAGAAAGTGAAAGATATCATGACTCCAAAAGAGAAGCTGGTTTTTGCTCTTGAGGGAATTGAATTAGATGAGGCCCAAAAAATTCTTCATAAGAACAGAATTGAAAAGCTTCCAATTGTTTGTAAGAACGGAAAGCTTAAGGGTCTAATTACAATTAAAGATATTCTAAAACGTATTAATTTTCCAAATTCAAATAAAGATGCTCTTGGGCGCCTAAGAGTTGCAGCGGCCATTGGAGTTGGCGACAAGGAAGTTGGGCGTGCGAAGCACCTTATTGCAGCAGGCGTTGACTGTATTATTATTGATACAGCTCATGGCCACTCAAAAGGTGTAATTGGAATGGTGAAAACTGTTCGTGGTCTAATCCCTAAAGACCAAAGTGTTGATATTATCGCAGGAAATATTGCTACACCTGAAGCTTGCTTAGCACTTATTGATGCTGGAGTTGATGGCGTAAAAGTAGGAATTGGGCCTGGTTCAATTTGTACAACTCGTGTTGTTGCAGGGATTGGTGTTCCTCAACTTTCTGCCGTTATGGATTGTGCTGATGTTTGTTTTAAAGCGGGGATTCCATTCATTGCAGACGGTGGGATCAAATACTCAGGTGATATCGTAAAAGCTCTTGCCGCTGGTGCAAGTTGTGTCATGTTAGGTTCTATGTTTGCTGGTTGTGATGAAACGCCTGGTGAGATGGTTCTTTATCAAGGTCGTACTTATAAGGTTTACCGTGGTATGGGCTCTCTTGGAGCAATGAAGCTTGGTTCAAAAGATCGTTATGGCCAAGGTGATGTTGATGATCAAAAACTTGTTCCAGAAGGAATTGAAGGGCAGGTGCCATATAGAGGAAGTCTCGCTTCAAATATCTATCAATTAAATGGTGGGATTAGAAGTGGTATGGGCTACGTTGGAGCTTCAACAATTGTTGAAATGCAAGAGAAGGCACAGTTTGTGAAAATCACGGCAGCATCTCTTAAAGAAAGTCATCCACATGACATTATGATTACGAAAGAAGCGCCAAATTATCAAATTGAAAAATAGGAAATAAAAATATGAGTGCAAGACAAATTTGGATCGTGGACTTTGGTTCACAGTACACACAACTAATTACAAGAAAATCACGTGAGCTAGGTTACTCAAGTGAGATCATCACTGTGAAAAAGGCCCGTGAACTTTTCAGTGAAGGCAAGAAGCCAAATGCTCTTGTTCTTTCAGGTGGCCCTCAATCTGTTTTTGAAGATGAAACAAATTATGACTTTGTCTTTGAAGATGAAAATCTCCCAATCCTAGGTGTCTGCTACGGTATGCAGCTTATGGGTAAATACTTTGGTGGTGTCGTTGAGAAGGGAACAATCGGTGAGTATGGCCATGCGAAGATTCATTTAATTAATGGATTTAAAATGGATGGTGTTCCAGAAGAAGTTAATGTTTGGATGTCTCACTCTGATCATATTTCAAAACTTCCTGAAAATTTCAACCTTGTGATGGAATCAGCAAATGGACTTGTTTCGGCGATTGAGCATACGACGCGCCCAATGATGGGGCTACAATTTCACCCCGAAGTTGAACATAGCGAACACGGGAAGGATATCCTAAATCACTTCTTTAAAGATATCGCCAAGCTTGAAAAAGATTGGGATGCAACAGAGATGCTTGAAGAAGCAAAAGAGCTTGTACGTGGAATTGAAAAATCAAAAGTTCTATGCGCTTTCTCTGGTGGTGTTGACTCTCTTGTCGCAGCACAACTTTCACATGAAGTAATCGGAGATAATCTTTACTGCTTCTTCGTTGATCATGGACTTCTTCGTCCACAAGATTACCAGCATATTGAAACGCTAAAAGAAAAAACTCAACTTAATATTGAAGTGATCGATGTCAAGGCCGAGTTTATGGCAAACTTGGAAGGTAAGTCTGATCCTGAAGATAAGCGTAAGGCCATTGGTAAAACTTTTATTGATATCTTTGAGATGAAAGTAAAAGAATACCAAGAAAACCACGGAATTAATTTTGAATACCTTCTTCAAGGTACTTTATACCCAGACGTTATTGAATCAATTTCTCCACATGAAGAAGATGGAAAGTCAGTAACAATTAAATCTCACCACAATGTTGGTGGGCTACCTGAGAGAATGAATCTCAAACTTCTTGAACCACTTCGCTATCTTTTTAAAGATGAAGTTAGAAAGATGGGTGAGGAGTTAGGACTTGAGCATGGTTGGGTTCATCGTCATCCATTTCCTGGGCCAGGAATTGGAATTCGCGTTCTAGGTGAGCTTACTGAAACTCGCATCGCTCAGGTTCAGCAAAGTGATCAAATCCTTTTTGAAGAGCTACATAAGAATAATCTTTACGAATCAACTTGGCAGGCACTAACTGTTTTACTTCCAGTAAAAACAGTTGGGGTAAAAGGTGATGGCCGTGCATATGAAGAAGTTATTTGTCTTCGTATGGTTAACTCAAGTGATGGGATGACTGCGACGTGGACTGATATGCCACACGCTTTCTTATCTCGTGTTTCAAATCGCATCACTAATGAGGTTAAGGGCATCACTCGTGTGGTTTATGACATCACGTCAAAACCTCCTGGTACCATTGAATGGGAATAGCCGCGGCATCTTGGCAAAGCCAAGATTTGACGCGGCTATAGCGCCCCACCATTTGGAATGAATCAATACTTCAACAAGCCGACGTTTATGTCGGCTTTGTTGCCTCAGGCGCAATGGGAAAGTTAGTTTTGGTACGCGCCACCTTTTCGAAATTTCAAATACTTAAAAATTTATATTGTTCAAAAAGTCGATAACAGGCCTACTTTGGCCAACTATTTTAAGTAAGCCTAATTTCTAGCTCTAAATATATTAGTTAATTTAATAAGACATTAGTTATTAGCTTCGACTTTCTTGTCTAGGACTTAAATTACTCGCTAACTTATTTAAATCTCGAAAAGGTGGCGCGTACCTTACTTAGTACAAACCAGCTTATAAACAGTTGCACCATCAACGCTAACTAGCTCAAAGCGGCTGTTTTGGTCAAATGTTGCTGTTGAGACGATCCCTTGAGTGTAGTCGGGACCAAATGTGATTTTAGCGACAAATTGTTCTTCGTCGTACTTTGTGAAAACGAAGTATGCTTCGTCGATATCTGCGTGAATCTTTGCATCTGTATAATCAAATGCTCTTTCTAATTTCACTTCTTTAAGTTGAGATTGTCCTCTGTCATCTAAGTATCTCTTAGAACCGATACAATCCATAGATAAGGCCGAAGATGCTAAAAGTAATGTTAACGTAATTTTTGCGATCTTTTTCATTTGAACTCCTTACCCTGATTTGTGAGATAAGGAATTCTAGTGAAAAAGAAACATCAAAGCAAAAGATGAAGCTTAATAGTTAGAAAGTGTTAGATTTTTATCACTTTCTTTCTTTGTTTTTTGCACGTTGTTACCAACCAAATAATACGGTCTCATCTTCGTCACCACTTGCACTATTATTATTAGGTTGATACCAGGCCTGAAATTTGTCAGGGGACTCAAATACTGAGCCAGAGGCAATATTGGTACTTAGATAGGCTCGGTAAGGCACGTCATCCTCATCAGTTGTTCTTGTTAGGGTAATGGTCGAGCTCGTTCCATCACTTCCATCTATCACCGTGATAACAGCTGGAGAGAGGGAAGTGAAGGCCACAAAGTCAGCATTGGTATTAATTCCAAATGAGTTCTTCATTAATGCTGTTGGTACAAATGGTGCTGCACAGTATCCGTTTGAGTCAGCTGTTGAATTTCCAATCATTGGAATGGATACGTCTGAAACAATACGTGTTGCTTGTGTGTCATAGAGGTTTCGATTTCCACTTACTGTGTGTGCATAAGTTGTACCGGCCGTTAGTGTTGCCGTTTGAGTTATGGACTCTGAGTTGTAAATTGTCACACTATTGCTACTTGCCGCTGTTGTGATATTTCCAGTTGTTGAAGGAAAGCCAATAATATCAGTGGCCGTTGGGAGAAGAGGTTTTGGGTCCACGTGATCAGTACCAGTTCCTGCCATCATGTAGGCCAATATATATCCCGTTGAGTTGAGTTCATAAGAAGCATAAGTTGAAACAGTTAGTGTTGTTGAAGTTCCTGCTACTAAGCTCGCAGAAGTAACGACAGCACCATTTCTTGTGATTTCAATCTCAGAATCAGTGTAGGCATAAATTGAAATATTGCTGACACTTTGTCTTGTATGATTAAAGAGAAAGCTTTTTCCCACCCAACTTGTTGGGTTCCAAACGATATTCGCATTCTTACTTGCGGAAGTGCTATTGCTGTCACTTCTTCTTCCTGCAACAAAGAATTTCCCAGTTGCCTCAATAGTATCAAATTGAGCGCAAGTGAAACTATGAGTGTCTGTCTTGTTAAAAGTTCCAGAGATAGGTGTTCCGTTGTGTTCAAAAGAGTTTCCATCTTCAAGGGAAACGAGACGACAAGAAGTCGCGCCTCCTACATTTACGGCCATATAATTGGATTGAAATATTGGAATATCCGGAAGCGTTTCTGAAATTAGAATATTCGATGATTCAGAATTGTAGGCACCATTAGTTGCATAGACTCGGTAGCTATACTCTGTGTCTGGTGTAAGTCCCGTGTGCGTAAAGTCTGTTAGGGTATGAGTGGCCGTGATTGTTTGCCAATTTCCGACTCCTTCTTTGTAATCGATTTGATACGCGCTAATTGCTGGCCCATTAGGATCTGGAGTTGTCCAAGCAATTTTAATTGAATCAGTGGTTCTCTCTACTAGAGAAAGGTTATTAATCTTATTTGGTGGTGCTAAGACGTACCATGAAGAAGATGAGGTGATTGTTTCATTTCCTGCAGAGTCAATTGTTTTTAAGATGAGATAGTATTGTTCTCCTTCAGTTAGTGTGACACCAGTGTATTGATATGAAGCAGACATAAAGGGTGTATAACTTGCTCCAGGCAAAATATCTGCATCTGCTGGAGATGTTGAAATTGCCACTTCATAACCTGCAATTGAGCTTCCTGTTCCGTCAGCACTTGCTAGTGAAAATGAATCTGAGGCGCTTGTTGTTGCATCTGTATTTAGGCTTATCGTAGGTGGCGTTGGAGCGATATCATCGTGAATGATGTCGTCACTAAGGCAGTCTGACTCATAAAGCGTTACAGTTCTAAACTTAATATAGACATTGTTGACGCTATTTAATGAAGAAAGAGTCCAAGGAAGAGATGTTGCATAGGCTTGCCAGCTTCCTCCCGTCGAGCAACTCGCATCTGTTGTAATATACATTTCGTTCGCATTTGATGCTGTAATACTTAAAGTTGCACTTGTTTGATTTGTAGCACTTTCTCCGCTATTGATGGAAAAGCTTATGGTATGTGGAATATCATTTGTCACTTTGATTCCACTTGTATCACCTGGAGTTATGGCCAAGCTTGCATCATGGCCAGCACCGTCTTTAATAGTTCCACTATTAAGTTCAATTGCAGATGAGAGAAGAACTCCATCTGTTGGGTCATTATCAGCACTTGTGATTGTATATTCAAAGTTAAGTGTGTTTGTTCCAGAACCATTTTTGTAATCAAGAAAGACATTACCACTATCTAGTTGTAGTTCAATTCTTGGACTTCCTGTTACCACAACACTTTCATCAAAGGTTACAGCAAAGTTTAAGATATCATCAATGATATAGCTGCCATCAGCTGGAAGTGTCATAGAAGAAAAGCTTGGTGCTTGGGTGTCCACAAAAACAGAAGGGAAGCTCTTATTTGTAAAAGTATCTGTTAATGCATTTGCTTGATCGTCTTCAATCGTTGCACTTGAAACATCCAGAGGAGAGATCGTAGAAATGCCATCACTATCATTATCTGTTGCGGCCACGATATATTCAAAAGTAAATTCATCAGTTCCACTTCCTGAGACATAGTCTGCAAAAACAGTTGTGGCACCAATTTCTAATTCAAGTCGGGGAGTGCCACTAATGACTGTTGCGGCCTTGTTAAAGTTAACCGAGATAGAAATCGTCTCTCCAAGTGTGTAGTAACCAGGTGTTAAGATCGTAATATTATCAATATAGAGTTCTCCCGGAGGAGTCTGCTCATTGCCAATACTTACTTTCTTTAGGGTTTCCTCATCAGCTCCTGCGGAACATGATGTTAATGTTATTAAGAGGAAAGCGACGGAAGTTATTAATATTACAAACTGTTTTATTTTGAACATGTTTGCATTATCGGACAAAGATAATAAATATTTATAAATAAAATAACTGACAAAAGTCAGTTTCTTTAGAAACTCGTGCTAAACCATTGTAAATAATAAATATTCACTTGCTTAAAATGAGAAAATAAATTTCTTTGAAAGATAGTTGATACTCATACTTGGTTTTTACTTTCGACAAGTTTAGTTGTCAGAAGTTCAGTTACTGAATGAGCTTCAAAAGATCCTTGCTAAATGCATTGGACATTAAGGCCGAGAATAAGAAGATGAAGAATGTTGCCATGACTTGTTTGATAAATTTCTTTTCCATGGTGAAATCTTACTAGATTTTAATAATTGAAAATACTTTTTTGATAATTGCCTAGGTAGTGTTCAGTTTTTTTAAAACTACTGTGCAAAAAGGTTAAGCTGGTCAAGGCGTGACTCGTGCTTAGAAAAGATTGTTTCGACTGAGTTTTCAAGAACTTCTCGTTTCTCAAATCCATTATCGTAAGTTTGAATAACAAAGAAAGACATACGTGGAAACTTTGCCTTTAGCTCTTTCATGGCATCAGTGATTAGATCAATATTACCAGCGTCATCATCGCTCATACCAAAACGATGATAATCAGAGTAACCATACTTTTGGATGGCCAGCTCAACAGACTCGATAATTGCCTTGTACTTAAGCTCTGGTACATTATAGTCTTCATCACGGCCACCAAGGCGTACACGTGTCTCAGGGTTTGAAACGGCGTAAACAGTGTGGAAGTTTGGCATATTAGGCAGGTGACCTTCGTTATAAATAACTTCAATTCCTTGCTTAATAGTGTCTTCTCTGTGACCACGAGCTGTAATGATAGAAACAGGTCTTTGATTATAAGTTGCATGGAAGAAGTGATTCCAGCTCGGAGCTTTCCAAGTCGAATCACTTCTTTCAAGTGCATCCTGGATATCTGTGATAAGTGATTGCTTTCTTCCGGTTAGTCGTTGAGTAAGCGAAAGATCTGAATCGCGGAAATTTCTAAAAGTTCCCGTCTCATCATCGAAATCCATGTGATAATTTGCGTATGGCCCTTCTTTTCCAATGATCTTGTTATGGGCAGCAAATTCGTGAGAAGAAAGAAGCTTCTCTTCGCCTGTCTCATTGTGAAAGATGATAATTGGAGTTGAAAGGAAAACGACATTGTCGTCAAAGTCGAAGAAATAGAAAGATTTTCCACCAAGGTGGAAGTTGCGATCATTTTCGCGAGGAAGCTCAAAGTTAAACTCAAGCTGCTCCTTATTCTTTGGTGTTTTTTTCTTACGAGTAAAAACCATGTTGTCTCTCTATAAACTTTTATGCCGTATATTCGCAGAAGTCATGGTCGCGTTCAAGAAAAGAGCTTAGTATCTGCAATATTTACAGATACTAAGTTATTGAAAATTAATAGCATTTACTATCGTTTAGTAGGGTGATCGTCGCCGATGTCATAATTTTAAGGTCATTGCTATCAAATACCAGTGAGCTATTTGATAGGGCCGAGAGACTTTGCTCAATTCCCGTACATATCATCCAATCTTCAGAGGCAAAGCTAATTGCACTTAAAAGATCATTCGTATAGTTTGAAATGATATAACTATTTTCTTTAGTCGGTTCAAAATTAGTCATTCTAATTTTAAAGAAGAAGTCGCGTAGAAGGATAAGTGCTAGGCGATTTAATAAAGCATAGTTCGGTTTGTTCTCAATTTGAGCAAAAGATAATTGGTCCACCATTGGGATGATATCTCTAAGAAGCTTATAATCTGCTCTTAGGTTCTTTAATCTATTTAAATCACTCGTTTGTTCATACAATTCTTTTGATAGTCTCAGGTTTAGAGTAATAAGTGGTGCAAGATCGATAGTGTTATATCTGTCGAGGGAAAGGTTTCCTTGCTTAAAATACGTTAGCTCTTCTTGAATTGAGCGTGAATTAAATGAGCGCAGCTGAGTGTTTTCCACGATGTCGAATGACTGCTTGGCCCATTTCATTTTAAAGTCTCCAACATTTAAGATATCATGTTTAACTAATACCTTTGTCGAGTAGACATAATTATCATCATTAATTCCTTGGGCCCTTAGTAGTTCGTGCAAAACCATAATATTGGCAAGGCGAGAGTTCTTAAAAATACTATTCCAATGAAGTTCTGGAATAGCTTCACCAACATATAAAGTTATTTTCCCAGGCTCGCCAATAGCACTGACTGGATTTCCAAGGTTATCAATTAAGATTTCTTTAGAAGTACTAATCGTCTTGATATTTAAATGAACCTTAAGAAATAGCGGTGAGACAAGTACATCACTTATCGATTTAAAACCTTCTTTATAATATTCAAGGATACCATTTCCTGTATTGATGAATCTAAGCCTTACAGTATCGCCACCATTACCAACACCTGAACCACCTTCTCGAAGAACAGGACGTTCTCCTGCATGAGTGAAAAGTGTCAAAAAAGATAGTGCTAAAATTAAAAGTACTTTCATTGGTCAACCTTATTTGAAATAGCAAAGAAGTTAATTGCTAAGTGATATAATTGATTTCCTTCAAAGTCCTTCTCGATAAAATTTTGAGAAAATTCCTCTCTGAATTTTCTTAATTCTTCCTTCGCTCTTGGAAGATTTTCGGCGCGAATTCCAAATGTAAAGCCAGAGAACTCTCTGTCTTGTACATCTTGTTTTGCAACGGCCTCTTTTGCAAGATCTGCAATATTCTTATGATATTCTTGCTTGGCAAGATTTGGGATGTCATTTGCTGTAAAGACTGTCCCGTGGGCCTTGCGATAGCTCCCATCGATAAGAGTGAGCATTTCAAGCTTCGTTAATAATTCGACGCTTTTTCTAATCTCAGTAAGAGGGTAGTTATGAATTAATAATTTTTGAATCTTTATTGGCGTAAGGTCCGTATCAACCAAGCAAAATAATTCAAGGATAAAGAAGTTAAGAGGGTTTCTAATCAGCTCGTAACTGTCAACTTCATAAACTTCTAGAGTTTCATTATTTCTTTGAATTGATTTTAAATAGAATAGTTTCTCTTCTTCTGACTTCGCTGCTTGAAGTTTTACTAACTTTTCAAAGTAGTCAGCTTCATGCGGGCCAAGCTTTAAGTCTCTTGCAAGAGTCACAATATACTTACTTGGAAGGTTACGCTTTCCATTTAGAACCTGGTGGAGCTGAGAATGGGAAGTTATTCCAAGCTTTTGGGCCCAAGATCTAATGGAAAAGTTTGGGTTAAGCTCTTTCTTTTTTAACCAAGTATCTCTTAGATAAAGAGAAGCATTCACGTAGTTGTAAATATCTACGGAATGCTTTTCTGATAAATATGGGGAAGTTGTTTGGATATCCAATCTATTTTACTTTTAAATCAAGTCCGTAATCTAAATTCCAAGTACAAGTGTAATTATTTGTCCCTTTTGTTTTTTGGGTCATATTCTCAGGGATTGAAATATTCACTTTACCTTTTTGGTAAGTCAGAGTTCCGATATTAAGGTTTTGTAAATAGTCTTTTTTGTTACGATATAAGTCGTATCCTCCAAAGCCATCTTCTTCACCGATGAAACTCATTGCAAAACCTGCACATTTCTTTCTGTCCTGTGACTTTAATAGAACAGTGATTCTGCCTGTACTTGATTTTGTAATCTGAACGTCTAACTTAATATTTAGTGTCTTACTTTTTCCATAGTAGTCTTCGTAATCAAAACAAAGAAACTTGCCACAATCAATCTCAAAATAACCAGTGTAAGTTAAAGAGATCTTTTTCTTTCCACTATATTCGCCTTCAATTGATTTCTTTCCAAGTGCCTGAGTGCTTAATGAGAGTGTTAGTAGGGTAATTACTGTTATTAATCTTTTCATTTTTTATCCTTATAGTATTATTTCTTTAGGTTTACGTTTAATCCGTGCTTAAGATCCCATACGCAGTTGTGACCGTTGCGACCTTTTGTTAGCATTGATAACTCTTCTGAAATTGCAATATCTAATTCTTTTTGCGCATAAGTTGCAGTACCAAAGACCTCATTTTTTAAGTATGATTCTTTGTTTTTGAATAGATCATATCCTCCAAAACCATCGGGCTCACCGATTAGCTTGATTGAGAAACCCGCACACTTCTTCTTGTCTTGTGAAGAAATCATAAGAGTAATTCTTTCTGAACTTGTCTCAACAACTTTTGCTTCAAGTCTAACTTTGAAAATATTTTCGCGAACATAGCTATTGTTGAAGCATACAGATTGCTTGTAACTTTGAATCAGGATGAATGTTCCGATGATTCCAATTGGTCCAAGTGACCACGCTGCTCCAGCAGCACCTAGTGAAAGTGCATTGTAGCCAAGTCTTCCATCGAATGAGCATTTGTTAAGGAGTTTAACGCCATCGTAGTTTAAGGAAATGCTTTCTTTACCCTTGTACATTCCCGTGATGCCATTATCTTTACTACCAAAAAGTGCGTAAGTATTTGTACTTAAGATGATTGTACTAAATACTGCGATTAATACTTTTTTCATTTCTCTCTCCCTAGTTCTAACTTATTAGTTACAACCATTATTTCTCATAATTCTATATGCGCTTAAAACATTCTTTCTCTTAGTCACGACATCGTTTGTGACTAGAACAAAAGTTAAGCTCTTTTTTGCACATTCATAACTTCTCGAAAATGTACTTTCTTCGATCAATTCAATGGCCAGACTTGCAACACGATTTAAAACTGCAATTTCTGTTTCATCATTCTTTGATCTTTCACCTTCTGCTAAACCTCTTGCAAGGATGTCTTGAACATACTCTCTGTGGTTTCCGTAGCACCAAAGACAAAGTCTTCTAGAAAGTCTGTCGTGAAATTTATTAAGATCACCAATTGCATCTCTTAAGTGTCTTCTTAGAAAGAGAACTTTGTGCTCTGGTGTTTCATAAATTTCAGTACCTTCAATTGCACTTGCAAGAGTTGTGTAAAAATAGAAGAAGTTCTTTTTTGGAGTGCTATCTAGAACAAAGTGTGAAGCATCTAGCAGGATTTCTAATTCCTCTTCATAAGTCACGCTTTCAAAGCCTGATACAATTGCGTTCTCTAAAATGAAACTCGTATCTTTACACCACTTGCTAACTTCGGCGTTAGTTGTAAGGGCCAAAAATGTACAAATAAAAACTAATAACTTTTTCATCGAATCCTCCCAGATCGTTTCCAATGGAGGTGTTGTATCGATTTAAAAGTCAAAGTTGAACGCATTTGTACACAAACTGTATCAAAAATGTAAACAGCTTGTTTCAATATCAGTAAGATTTATGTAGTCAGGACTACCAGTTGGTTCCTTTCATATTATGAATGACTTCAAATACAGAGGTTCTTTCAATAATTCCAACAACTTTCTCGTTATCAACGACAGGAAAGGCATGGAAAGGATAGTGAAGAAAGAGTTCAACGATGAAGGTGAGGTTGGACTTTGAAGGAATGGTTACAACATTCTCGCTCATATAGTGTTCAACGAGTGAAGAACGGTGGTTGTAGTATTTCGCATCGAGACTGTATTTGAGGCAGTCTTTTTGTGAGAGGAATCCTACTATATTGTTAAGTTCATCGACGACAGGAAGTCCTGTAATATTATGCTTGATGAAATATTCTCCTGCTTCCTGCATATCCATTGTATTTTGTAAGGGTGCAAGGTCTTTGATGACACGATTAATGATATTGTAGCTGGAAGTGAAATGTTCATCTTTTTCTCTTTGTCTTGGCGCTTTATCTCTTTCGATAGGTGGAGTGTAGTTAACCATTATGCATCCCTTTTTTGTTTAAACCTATCTCAAATTGTATTGTTAAAACTTGAAAAGATTTTGATTAAATGTAGAGAAATCATCATAATAATTAACAATGGAATTAATTCAAGAATATGGCATTGTAGGGCTTTTTTTCATAAGTTTTGCCGCCGCAACCATTCTTCCTTTTAGTTCAGAAGCATTTTTGTTTGGTGCCGTAAAAGCAGGCCTTTCAAAGATTGATATCTTTTGGGCGGCAAGCCTTGGCAATTTCCTTGGAGGGGTTAGCTGTTTTTATCTTGGCCAATTAGGCAAGCTTAGTTGGTGTGAAAAGTATCTGAAGATTAGTAAAGATCAAATCAATCGCTGGCAGGATTTAATTCAAAGCTATGGTCCAGGACTGGCCATTTTGACATGGCTTCCCATTGTTGGGGATCCGTTAGCTGTCGCGCTGGGTTATTTTCGCTGTCACCCCAAATATGTTTTTGTGACAATGTATATTGGCAAAGCCCTGCGTTATGTCTTTGTAATTTGGTTGGCAAATAAGCTCTAAGAATATGACAAAACACCTTTAAAATGGGATAATTAAATAGCACGACACACTGATTAATTAAGACATTTTGAGGACTCCATGGAACAAGATAGTAACGTCGAATCTAATGAAACTAGCGAAACGAAACCACTAAAAGAAACTCACCCAGATAGCTTTGTACACCTACACTTACATACACAGTATTCACTACTGGATGGTGCGATTCGTTTAAAAGATTTAATTCCACAAGCTAAGGAATTGGGTGTTCCAGCAATTGCACAAACTGACCATGGTAATATGTTTGGTGCCATTGATTTTTATACTCGCTGTAAAGATGCAGGTATTAAACCAATCCTTGGTTCAGAAATTTATTTTACTCCGGGTTCTCGCTTTGATCGTCGTGCCGCAAAGAAGTCTGCAAGTGTAAGCTCACAAGATGCAGAAGAATCTTCAAGACAAATTCACCACCTCATCTTACTTGCTAAGAATAATACAGGTTACCAAAACCTTTGTAAGCTTCTCTCAAAAGCTTATCTTGAAGGTTTCTACTATAAGCCACGTGCTGACGTCGAACTACTTCGCGAGTACTCGGAAGGTCTAATTTGTACGACTGCTTGTCTTAAGGGAGAGGTTGGCTACAATTTCTTTACTGGCCAAGACGATAAGGCAATTCGTGCTATTGAAAAGCTAAGAGATATTTTTGGCCCTGACGACTTCTACCTAGAGATCCAAGAAAATGGGATTCCAGAGCAAAGAATTGTTAACGAAAGAGTTATTGATTTTGCACGCAAGAATGACATTAAACTTGTTGCGACAAATGACTCTCACTATATGACACCTGAGGATGCGACTGCTCAGGAAGTTCTCCTGTGTATCCAAACAGGAAAGACCTACGCTGATGAAAATCGTATGCGTATGACGTCGCAAGAATTCTATTATAAGTCACCTGAAGAAATGAGAGCGGCTTTTCACTATGCACCTGATGCCTGTGATAACACGCTTGAGATTGCAGATAAGTGTAATGTTGAACTTTCTTGGGAAGATGAAAACGGTAATCAAATTTATCACTTACCAGATTATGAAATTGATACGGACGAAACTCTTGATGAGTACTTCGACCGCGTAACTAAAGAAGGTCTACAAGCTCGCTTTGATGGGCCTCAATTTAGAAATATTGTGAACCAACCAGATTGGGAAGAGCAGAAGCCAAGGTATTATGAGCGTCTGCAATATGAGATGGATCTTATTAAACAAATGGGATTCGTTGGATACTTCCTTATCGTTGCGGACTTCATTCAGTGGTCAAAGGATAACGGGATTCCTGTAGGTCCTGGGCGTGGTTCCGGAGCAGGTTCTCTTGTTGCCTACGCACTTACGATTACCAATATTAACCCGCTTCCATATAATCTACTTTTTGAGCGTTTCATTAACCCTGAACGTATTTCGATGCCTGACTTTGACGTCGATTTCTGCCAGGCGGGACGTCAGCGAGTTATTGAATACGTAACGCAGAAGTACGGGGAAGATAAAGTAGGTCAGATTATTACTTTTGGTAAGCTTCAGGCCAAGGCCGTTGTAAAAGACGTTGCCCGTGTTTACGACTTAACATTTGCTGAAGCCAATATGATCTCAAAACTAATCCCTGATGAAATCGGGATTACACTTGATAAAGCAATTGAGATGGAACCGAAACTTCAGGAGCTCATTGAAACAGATCCTAAGATTCGCCAAATCTTTACGATTTCAAAAAGACTTGAAGGACTATATCGTCACGCTGGTATTCACGCGGCTGGAGTTATCATTACCTCTGAACCTCTAGTGAATTACTGTCCACTTTTTAAAGGTGCTAAGGGTGAAAAGGTTGTTCAATTTGATAAGGACTTTTCGGAGTTAATTGGTCTTGTAAAATTTGACTTCCTTGGACTTAAGACTCTAACGGTAATTGATTACGCTTCTGACTTTATTAAGCGTGACTATGATCCAGACTTTGATATTGAAGCTATTGATTACGAAGATAAGAAAGTTTATGACCTTGTTTCTGAAGGGGACACGATTGGAGTTTTCCAGCTAGAGTCTTCTGGGATGCAGGATTTATGTCGTCGTATTTCTCCGGATACACTTGATGATATTACGGCCATCAACGCCCTTTACCGTCCAGGTCCAATGGGATCGGGAATGCACGATGAATTCGTTGAAATCAAGCACGGGCGTAAAGAAGAAACTTATCCATTTGAAGATCTAAAGCCAATCCTAAACGATACTTACGGGATCATTATCTACCAAGAGCAGGTTATGAATATCGCTCGTAAGGTTGCAGGATACTCTCTTGGTCAAGCGGATATGCTTCGTAAGGCGATGGGGAAAAAGAAACTTAAGGAGATGGAGCGCCATAAGCAAATCTTCTTAGATGGTGCAAAAGAGAGAGACTACGATCTTAAGATTGCTGAAACTCTCTATGACCAGATGGCGAAATTTGCGGAGTACGGTTTCAATAAATCTCACGCCGTTGCCTATTCATATATTGCTTATCAAACAGCTTTCTTAAAAACTTATTACCCACCAGAGTTTTACGCTGGTCTATTAAGTACGGAACTTTCTAATACAGATAAGATCACGACAATTATTAACGATGCAAGAAATCACGATATTGAAGTTCTTGCTCCATGTGTGAATGAATCTCTTTGGTTATTTAACGTTGTTGATGGAAACCTTCGTTTTGGAATGGGTGCTATTAAGGGTGTTGGTGAAGGTGCAGTTGAAGAGATTGTACGTGAGCGTACAGAAAATGGGCCATTTGTGGGCTTTATTGATTTCTGTGAGCGAGTAAATCTTAGACAAGTTAATAAGAGAACAGTTGAAGCATTAATTCGCGTAGGTGGATTCGACGGTTGTGAAAAAGAGCTAAACCGTCGCACGATGCTTGAAAATATGGAAATGGTTGTTGCTTACGCAAGTAAGCGCCAAAAAGAAAAAGAGATGGGACAGACTAATCTCTTTGATATGGCAGAAGGATCTGAAGATACTGGTGCTAACAAACTTGATCTTGAACACACGGCCGACTGGGATGATAGAGAGAAACTTCTTTATGAAGCTGAGTTAATTGGTGTTTATGTTTCAGGTCACCCTCTTGATCGCTACCAAGGTGTTATTGAGCAGATGGCCTCAATGCCTATTGGGCAAATTCAAGATATTGATGGAACATCAAAAAGAGATATGGTTCTTGCAGGGATGATCGTTGAGAGAAAGCCAATCATGACAAAGAAAGGGGATCGCATGTGCTTTGCTACCCTAGAGGACTTGTCAGGTAAGATTGAGTGTATTGTCTTCCCAAAAACATTTGTTCAATATGAAGAGATTCTATTAAGTGATGATCCAATCATTATGACTGGACAGGTAAATTTGGCCGAGGAACCGCGAAAATTCTTCCCGTCAAAGATTCAAAAGCTTAAAGAACAGGCCGAAGAAAGAGTGTCATCTGTTCGTCTTAACGTTCCAATGACTTCTTTAAATGAAGGGCGTCTAAACCGTCTTAAGCAGACGATTTTAGGTCACCGAGGAACTGTTCCACTGCATATTATTTTTGAACACGATTCGGGAAGAGCGAGAATGCCGCTCGGAAGCGACTATCTGGTAAACCCAACACCACAAATGGCGGCAAAAATTAATGAGATTTTTGATGCTGATGCGGTGAAGTTTATTATTGATGGAAAAATCAGCGATGTAGGGTAAAATACTTAAAGATATATTTAAATCTAGGGATGGATAATGAAGAAACTAATATTATTGCTACTTTTAGCAACAAATACTCTTGCAGCATCAGTGAGTGCAAGAGGTCAGTTCACATCACAAACAGGTGACTCTTTATCTTTTATTAAAGAGCAACTTTATGCCAACGCTGTTAGAAATGTTCTCGATTCAGAGCTTGAAAAACTAGGTCTAGACACTAAGACATTCTGGCAGAATTATGAAACACAATTTGAAGAATATTTTGCGCCGATCAAGGAGACATATGATCGCCAAACAGGTGCAGTGGATGAAGAAGGTAATCCTGTCGTTCTAACAGGCAGTGCTCTGGAAAGATATGAAAGAGGCCTAAGAAGTAAGAGACTAAAGGCCCGTGCTTCATTTGGTGGGTTTAATTCAATCATCTCTTCTTATACTGTTAAGAAAATGTCTAAGTCACTATCTCGTGCCGATACTCACTACTACAATATTGATGCAAAAGTTGATCGCAAACTTGTTTCTGAGATTTACTACCGCTATATCGGGCAAGGTAAGACAAGAAATTTTACAAAGCTATACCTAAATATCAATTACAAGCTTAAAGACCTTACTTGGGAAGAAGTGGGAGTTAGTTCTCAGTCCAAATTTACTGATGTTGTTGAAGACCACTGGATTAAGGAATTAACTGGAAGTGTTGGTGGTGTCTTTTTAGAGGGGATTGAAATTGTTAATCCTTCGACGAGACAAGAGATCTTTGAACATCTAAAGAAGCCTCTTTCTGCACTACGCTCAAGTGAAGGTGAGATCCTAGGGACTCGTCAGGAAGAGTTAAGAAATTCACTTATGCTAACTCTTGATATTGTTCTTGAAAAAGAATTTAAAGATGAAAAGCAAAAACAAATTAATATTCAAACATATGGTGGAATTGTTTTAACGGATTTACGTGACGGCACAATTGTAAACTTTAAAGATTTTGAGGCCAAAGGACAGCAGTACTCAACAGTTGATCCACATAAGCAAAGTTCAGATATTGCTAGCTTTGTTTATCAACTACCAATTTCTGAAATGAAGGGCCTCAAGAGAACGATCAAGGAGAAGGTCTCTGTAAAGAATTCTTTTGATATCGTTCTAAGAAATACACACAATATTAACGAAGCTTTTGACTTTGCAAGTATGCTTAAGGAAGAGGGCGTTGTTTACTTCTTTGACCCACAAATTACTTCGACTCTTCAAAATGTCGTAAGTATTAGTATCACATTCTCTGGTGATAAAGATAAGGCCATGGATGTTTTAAAGAAGTTCTCAAACACAAAGCTATCAGATCAAGCTTCAATTAAAAGAGATGAGAATTTACCATTTGTCTTCAATATTATTCATGCTGGAGAGAATGGAAAAGTTATTAAAGAAGATAAGGAAGCCACGAAGGCCAAGAACCTATGATTAAGTATTTATTACCAATTTTACTGATTATAACAACATCGTGTTCTCTTTTAGCACCTCCGCAAAGAAGAGATTATCACGGAAGAAAAGAAAGAACGACTCAGCGTCAACACTTTACAGGTGTTAAGAAGAAAGTTGCACTACTAACTTTCTTTAATGAATCTCCATTTGGAGGACAAGACCTAGGTGTTGTTGCGACAGAAGAATTACGTCGTGAACTTCAAAAGACGGGACAATTTATCGTTGATCCTATGTCTGCAAGGTTATTTGGTTCATCTAAACAAGTTTATTCTCAAGGTGGCTCTAAGCTTGTTCAGATGACAAGAAAGGCCAAGGGTGAGGGTGTAAACTTTGTTGTTTTCGGACGAATTATTGAGGCCAGAGTTAGAGAGAAGTCTGATGAGGTTGGATTTGTTAGAAGCACAAAGAGCTACAGTGAAGCAAAAGTTGAAATTAGAATTTATGATGTAAATTCAAATAAAGAAATCTATACGGATACCCTTGATGGTTATGCTGATGATAATAGCTACCGTTTCTTTAAGTCTGATCGTGACTCTCAGACGAAGTATCGCCAAGACCTTCTTCGTTATGTAACAAAGGTATCAGTTAGAAAATCTATCCCAAGAATTCTTGATACGGCCCAAAAGCTAGAGTGGATAGGCCGTGTTGCAAAGATCATTGGAAATAATATCTATATTAATGCTGGACGCGATTCTGGGCTTAATATTGGTGACGTTTTAAAAGTTGTAACTGAAGGTGTTGATATTTATGATCCTGAAACTGGGGCACTAATTGGTGTTTCTAAAGGGGAGATTAAAGGAACAATTGAGGTTGTCGACTTTATCGGTGCAGACGCTTCAATTGGAATTCTACATTCTGGAGGCTCTGTTCACGAAGGTGACTTTGTTAAGTTGTACTAATGATTTATTCTCTTGCGCGCAATTTCTTATTTAAACTCGATGCTGAAGATGCTCACGATCTAACGATTGATTTAATGGAAAAGTTTCCCGTTATGTCTGAAATCTTTCCAAGCTATCGTCGTGATAATTTAAAATTAAAAGTTGGAAATAATATCTGGGCAACTCCCATTGGACTTGCTGCAGGTCTTGATAAGAACTGTCGAGGCTACCAATTTCTTTCACACCTTGGTTTTGGTGCAATTGAAGTTGGAACAGTTACTCCTAGGCCTCAGGCCGGAAACCCAAGGCCAAGACTCTTTCGCTATATTGAAGAAGAGTCGATTCGCAATTGTATGGGTTTTAATAATGAAGGTGGAGAGTTTCTTAAGAATCAGGTTCGCTTGGCCCAACGTTCAATTCCGCTAGGAGTGAATATTGGTAAGAATAAGGATACGCCAGATGAGCTTGCTTATGAAGACTACGCTTCTTTGTATCAAGACTTTAAAGAATTAGCTGATTATATTGTCATCAATGTCTCTTCGCCAAATACACCAGGACTTCGCTCTCATCAAACTCGTGAATCACTAGAGAAGATTTTTGCGGCCCTTGAGCGTAAAGAAGGTGAGGTGGACCTCTATCTAAAGATCTCTCCTGATATCGAAGAAGATGAGATTGATAGCATTATCAAAGTTGCAAGTGACTATAAGCTTACAGGTATTATTGCAACTAATACGACAATTATGCAGGAGCGTGGTGTCGGTGGTGTATCTGGAAAGCTTCTATTAAAAAAGGCCCGTGGAATTCGTAAGGCCTGTCTTGATAAAATGAAAGAATTTCCTAATCTCGAATTCATTGGTGTAGGTGGATTTTCATCATATGAAGATGTCGTTGATTACTGGCGTGATGGGGGAAGGTGCTTACAAGTATATTCTGCATTTGTTTTTCAAGGGCCAAAGCTTTTACAAAACCTTAATAAGGCCATCTTAAATGATATGGAACTAAAGGGTTTAAATTGTGTTGAGCAACTAGTTGAGCACTATCATCATTTAAATTCATTGTAAGTTATTAGATTTACATATGAACTAAAACTTAAACTTAATTTTTTCCTAAAATTAACCGAAACGAGTAAAAAGGTTGGTTAAACATTTAAGGAAAGAAATGATTAAAGGCTTAGTTCATACTGTCGTTATTGCATCATTAAGTGCATTTGTATTTTTCACTAGTAGTGATATTGAAAGTACTCTTAAGCAAGAGCTTGGCAGTGGTGCGAATCCTTATAAACATGTAGATCGCTCTCCTGATTTTGTAAAACGATCAATTGCATCCTTGTCTGATGACGTTACGGCCCGTGCTCTTAAGAAGAGAAGGGTTGAGGATATGCATATGTATAAGTCCTATGAAGAGTCCTTATCTA
Organism: Halobacteriovorax sp. CON-3; assembly: GCF_043196995.1. Taxonomy (NCBI): domain Bacteria; kingdom Pseudomonadati; phylum Bdellovibrionota; class Bacteriovoracia; order Bacteriovoracales; family Halobacteriovoraceae; genus Halobacteriovorax; species Halobacteriovorax sp. CON-3. The sequence continues at coordinate 86,424 of NZ_JBEBNA010000003.1, read as the reverse complement.
AGCTTAAGGGTTGTATGCGAACTATTTGTCAGGAATACTTCACAAGTGAAGAGGTTTCTGAAAATTATGATAAGTATGGGGATTTTGTCACAGCTAAGATTAACGAAAATATTAATCAGCTTTATAATTTCACATTAAAAAGAGGCTTTCGTTCTCATTCAATTATCACAACAGCTTTAGACTTTATTGACCTTGGTAATGAAGATTTAAAGAAGAATCTCGTTTTACTATTAAGTACACAAAAAAGTGATCTAAGATCATTGAATGCACTTATTCAATTATCACAAGGTGTGTACGGAAAAGATCTTCATTCACTCATTATTTTAGAATTAGAGAAGTATGCAGCATCTAAAGAATTTAAAGATAAGGTAAGTGATCAAATTGTAACGGTTTTAGCCTCTAGTCGTAGCAATGAGAACTCTCTCATTACAAAAGAGCTTTACCGCTTTATTAATAAAGATAACCTACAGAAGTTTAATCATCTTCTAACAAAGATTCCTAACGAGAGTCGTGTTTACTCTCAGCTCGCAAATCATATTGAGAAATTTGAGTCCACTAATTTATAGAACGACTTTTAATTTCTTTGCAATTGCTATTTCATTTTCATTTAAACTAAGTTGGTAGGCGAGTATCTGTACTCCAACTTCTTTGGCCTTAATTAGTAGTCTCTTGTATTCCTTATCGATATCACTAACATTGAAGCTTTTCACATCTTCACGTGAAATAATATAGAGCATTGTGGCCTCATGGCCTTGTTCTTTTAATGCCATTAGTTCTTCAAGGTGTTTTTGTCCACGAGTTGAGACTGCGTCTGGAAATTGAGCTTGCTCACCAATTTTTAAAGTAACATTCTTTACTTCAACAAAATTATACTTAAAGCTTGCATCTTCAAGCTGCAGGTCTTTCTTATCAATCTCTTTATTACTTAAGAGAAAATCAATTCTACTTTTTCCTATTTTTACTTCACTCTTAAAGTATTCATAATCTTTAAGCTCTTTGAATTTTCCAAGCTCGAGTCCTTCTTGAACGATTTTATTTGTCAGTCCAGTATTAACCATAATCCAAGAGTCACCGTTAGATATCATTTGAGCAGAGAATTTTAGTTTTCTTTTTGGATCATCCGAGTGAGTCATGAGAACTTTCCAATCTGGTTCCCAACAGGTCTTCATACTTCCTGTGTTAGCGAGGTGGGCCGTTAGGACATCCTTAGACTTATACTCTTTAAAGTTCTTATCCAATTTAAAGTCTAATAAAAATCGTTTATAGCGTTCAATAATTGTTCCTAAAACCAATTCATTTTCTTTAAATTGCATATTTTTCCTTGTGTGCAAGTTGCTAAGCATCTGTAATTATATGTTACAATTAGCAATACGATATCATTTTAAGAGGACTTTGTGAAAACCGCTTTAGTTATTTGTGACAATGAAGTTTTAAATTCAATTTATAGTGTAAACCTCAAAACATATACAGAGTTGAATTTAATTTTTACGTCATCATTAGACGAGGCGCTTATTCATATTGAAGATACCGATATCCCAATTGATTTACTCGTGACGATGGCATCCATTGGAGATGAGGATACGGCCCTTTTGGCCTTTCATAATCTTATTGAAAATGACCGCGACATCCCTTCAATTGTTATTGGAGAAGGGGATCTTGTTCCAGATGAGAATTATGTTGTAAAGAATCAATTTGATATTCCAGGAATTTTACAAAATATTTTTGAATGCTTAAAAATTACACCAAGAGAAGTTTTGGCCGTTGTAACTGAAGAGTTATATGAAATGCCAATCCGTCTTTTCTTTCCATTTAATAAAGCATTCTGTGACACATACTATATGCTTGAAAATGATGGTGTTAAAACTCCGGCCAAGATCTATGATACAGACAGTGATGTTTGGCCTAAGGTAAGAGAGTTTTTAGATCAGAATGTTTCTCATCTTCTTATTCCTGCAAGAGAGCGTTTTGCTTTTACGAAAAGAGTGACAGAGCTACTTATCGAAAGTATGGAAAAAGTAACACCAGAGACACCACAGCAAGAATCTTTAGATTTTGTCGAACAGAGTATTGATGCGATTGCTGAGCAATTATTTGAAGATGAAGGCGTGACTAAAGAAGTCGTCCAGTTATCACAAATGTGTATGGATACAATGGAAGAAGTTATCGATAGTGTGCCTGATCTTAAGTCAATTTTAAAAGACCTCGCTGCTCTAAAATCGGGCTTTCTTTATAGTCACTCGATTATTGCTGGTTATGTTTCTTCTCACATTCTTGAGAATGTTGAGTGGGGTGGCCCTGCTCACAAAGAAAAGCTTAAATTTGTTCTCTACTTTCATGATATGTACCTTGTTCAGGTGTATAAGAAATATCCTGATCTTATGTATGAAGATAAGATTATCTTTGATCCTCAGGTTTCTGAAGAGGATAAGGAAATCATTATTAACCACGCTGCCGAGGCCGCGGACGCAATTAGGCGCTATCCAGCTTGTCCATTGGGTGCCGATGTTATTATTATGCAACACCATGGTACATCAAACGGACTTGGCTTTGCCACAAGCTTCAAAGATGATATTTCACCACTTGCAAAAGTTCTGATTATTGCTGAAGCGTTCACTGAAGAGATTTATCAACGAATTGAAGATCGCCAGAAGATCAATGTTGAAGATGTGATCACTAAGTTACGTGAACGATTCACTAAGCACACATATAAGAAAATTATTGAAACGCTGGCAACGATTAAAATTTAACTTATATCAATTAGTAAAAGTAGTTTAATCCGGCCACAGCTCTCTGATAAATACTATCGTAGTATTCATAAGCAATCTTAAGGCTCACATTCTTAGTGAAGTGAAATCTTGCCTCAGTATTCCATTCATGAAACTTATTTAAGCTACTATGGTTTCTAAAAGCATACTGGTAGCTTCCTTGCCATGATAGGTACTTTCCTGAATAGATAAGTCTTAGCTTAGGCCCATATGTTAGAGAGTAGTCATAGTCAGATTCGTAGATATATGAGTTTTGAGTAGCGATAAATGCTGCTACTGCGAATTTTTCATTTCCAAGAGTGTAGCCAAGATCAAAGTCCAGGTATGGATTTAGCGTTCGGCTTTGATATGTAAAGCTCTCAGCAAAACCAAAACCAAATTGCCAGCTAAGCTTTTTTGCAAAGACACTAACAGGCCTAAGGGCCTCGATACGGGCAAGTTTTGCATCAACTAATCTAAGGCGATCTTCTTGATAGCGATTGTAATCAAATTTTAAGTTCACTAACTCTGTCGTGGACATTGGTAGATAGCCATCTTGGCGATCGAGTGCATTGTGAAGAGCACCACGAAATTCGAAGTTTAGGTATTCTCCATGTGTATCAAAGCTAGAACCTAGAGTGATCTGATTTGTGTAGTGGCCCTTGTCAGGGGACTTTGGCATAAGAAATTCATAGTTAATATCTTGTGACTTTGATGCAAGTTTTGCACGCTTACTATTGATACGAAACTTCTTTGTTCGATACTCTTTTTTCTCTTTATTCTTTAAAGATTTTGTTGCATCAACATCAGCATTTTTAAAGTCCACATAGAGGTTATAAGTATCCAGAACAAAGAGCTCTTTTGGGTTATCCTTGATATTGCTAATATTTTTTGAATTCTTTACAAGCTCTTTAAAAAGTTCAACTTGTTCCGGGGCCATCTCATTATATCTTGCTTTCAATTTTGTATAAGAAGCAGGCCTAACTTTAATATTCTTTACGATATCATCTTGCTTGAAGAGAGCATAGATCGTATCAACAGGTGGAACTGTAGTATCAATATTGTCGATTAATTTCCAGTCTGTTCTTATCGCATCCACGAAGGCCAAAATATGATAAGAGCAATTCTTCGTAAAGTAGAGGTAATCAAAATAGGCCCTATTCATCTCAAAAAGGTGGGCCTGAAAATAAATGAGATCTTCCTTATCTAGGTTTAATTCATAATCCCATAGATCTCTTGATTCCATATTATTATATTCTTTAACTTTCACATAGTATGGCATCATGGCATACATGCCCTTAAACCCACCAAAGATCCCTTTGTAGCCATAGACAAGAGGATTGATGGTATCAACCTTAGCACTAAAGTCGACTCCATAATCTAAGAGGTCATTATCTTGGTTTTCCGAAGACTTTGATCGAACACGAAAGAAGGTGTGGCCAAAAGTTGATGCCGGCTTTTCAATAAAGTAAGAAGAAAAAATGATTGATACAGATGAGATATCGATTTTTTCAATATAAGCTTGGTAAGCAGGACAGTCTTTTAAATTAAGAGACTGATTAATTAATTTATGTTCTTTTAAAAGCATAAATCTTGCAGGGAAAAGACATTTTGGATGGTTATTCATGTCTTTGATTGCAGCAGATTCAATGCCTGAAATTGACTTTTTTAATTCTTGGAGAGGAGAAGTCTTTCCCTCTTTTGAGAGGAAGTATTCGTCAGCTTTCACAAGGGATTCATAGCCGAACAGTCCCTTTTCATAACGGATTAGCTTTAACCACTTTTGTGATTTTGAAAAAGAGTCTAGGTTAGATGGTGCCCACGTTGCATAAGACGTTTGTCCAAAGACAAAGGCGAGTAGTGTTGCAGTAAAAAGTAATTTCATTCTTTAATCAACTTTGGCGTATTAAAAATGGCCTACAGCTTTCGCCATAGGCCACCATATTACATCGCTAATACAGATTGGATGTTGTTGTGGATTGTTTGAGCGTCAGCATTTTCAGCAAAGATCATATCAAAATTTTGCTTAAGGCTAGCTTTGTTAGCTGCTGGAGCATCTACTAGTGCAAGGTATGCATTTAGGCTTTCACCTTCACCACGAGCAATATCACTTGAAAGTGCGATCATGTTGTTTTCTACAAATGATACAGCTGCAACACGTGCAGTTTTCGCATCTTCACAACCAAGAGTACCTGTTGACATTGCAAATGTCTGGTTACCAAAGATACCGTTTGTAGTTGCTGCTAATACGTTAAGAGCAAGTCCTGACTTACCTTCGAAAATTACCGAACCAAGACCACAACCAGCTGGCCCGTGAGCTGCCATTGCAGAAGAAGTAACAACTGTAAAAAGAGCTGCGCATAATAGTTTTTTCATCAATAAACTCCTTAATATTGAGATGTTTGTAAAACAATACAAAGAGTTTAACTCAACTAAGAAAAAAGTAAATTAAAAATCCCTCGTTTTTAATAGAGTAAAGGACTCCATCTTTTAAGAAATCTTTAATTTACAGAATCGTCCTTTGTAGAGCGTTAAGTGGGTCTTTAAAGTTACCTTGATTGTAAACTTCCTTAATCTCTCGGAAGATATTTAATAAGTTTTTTTTGCCGCCGGTACTCGTACATAACTTTAAAATGTAGTTATTTGCTAGGATAAATGCGCATGAGTGGGCCGTCAGTTTATTTGTACTTAACTTATGAGGAAAGCCATCTCCTTTAGGTCTTTCATGGTGTTGGGCCACGACAAAGTCTGCCTCAGGATAGCCTGTGAAGTATTGTGCAATTTCGGCCGCCTTAAGAGGGTGGACGCGATAATTTTCCTGCTCACTTTCTTTGAACATTTTTAGCTGTGGGTCTTCTAGCGACTGAATCGAAGCAAGGTCTTCATTATCAAGCATTGAATCATACAGAAGTGAAGCAAGTCCAAGTTTCTTTTTAGAAGTTTCAGAGGCCCAACCTAGCGCCTGAAGAATAAAGTGAGATAAATAAAGAGTCATAATCGATTGTGTTGCAACATCAAATGGCCCTTTTGGAAATAATGAAAGAACATTACGATACTTCTTATTTTCAAGAATAATGTCGCGACTGCAAAGAATAACTTCATCACATAATTTGATGACGTTCTCAGACACACCAACTGTTTTTACATATTGATGAATAAGAAGAACCGCCTTAATTTGATTCTCAATAACTTCTGAGTCTTGTAACTTCTTTCTACTTTCAAATGTTTTTAGAAGGTTCTCGATTCCTTCTTCTAGAAATTTTAAATAATCGTTCTTCTTTAAATAGAGAACCTTGATATTCTTTCTTGCATAAGAGTGGATCGTTGAATGAGAGTACTTCTTATTTGCTGAAATAATCTTTGTATACTTTGTTTGTGTTAGCTCTAAGTAGACATCATAGGCGATAGTATCAAATAAATAGAAGCCACGAATTTTCATTGGTAGTAAATCTTCGTCTTCGAATTCTTCGATGCTTGAGCCGAAGTCTTCACTTTTTACCCAAGCGAGGGCCTTATTTACTGCGGCCATAAAGTCTTCTTCTTCAATAGGGCGCATAAGGGCAGAGCTTGATTCACTTCGTGCATACAGAGCATCTGGAATTCTCTGCTTAATCATGGCCTCCATACCAATAAAAATAAATGGCCTTTGACCAGTAATGGAAAGTATTTTTCCTGCTAGTTGAGAAGGGTCTTCGTTTTTAAGAGAAACTTCTATAATGATCATGGCAAATGGACCTTCAAAACTTAATAGGTCAATTGCATCATCACCACTAATTGCGCAATGAAGTTGGATATTTGGAAAACAATTAGAAAATGAATCCCTAATATATCCCCATTCATCCTTCTCATCACAAATATATAATGCTTTCAAAAACGTACTCCTTTAATCAACTAAATAATCAATTCTTTTAAATATATCCTCTACATCGGTAAGTTATTGAAATAATAAAATTTAGTTAGTAAAAAAAATAAACAAACAATTGATAATTATACAAGAATTCGACTTTTTAAGATGGATAAATTTGTTTAAACTATTTTAAAGGGGTTAGCATGACAGAAAAGACAGTCGCTCTTGTAAAAGAGATGATAAAATTTGGCTTAATTAAAATTTCTCCACAAAATCCATTTAAATACGCTTCTGGTAAAACAGGGCCTATTTATTGCGACAACCGTCTTATGTCTTCAGATCCAAAAATGTGGAAGCTTGCTATTGAATTAATGTGTGAGCAAATTGATGAAAATCAACTTTCTTATGACTTTATCACTGGTGTTGCAACTGCTGGAATATCTCACGCAGCAGCATTAGCATATCATCGTGGTGAGCCAATGAATTACGTTCGCTCAAAGCCGAAGGCCCATGGCACTGGTAAAGTAGTGGAAGGAAAAGTTGGCGAAAATAGTAAACTACTTTTAGTGGAAGACCTCGTTAATCAAGGCTCAAGTATTGAAAAAGTCATTAAGCTTATTCGCGAGCAGGGCCATGTGGTAGACTCTGTGCTGTGTTTGGTTGACTACCAAACTCCCAATGCCAAAAGAGTTGCCAAAGAGCTAGGAATTGATATTTTTTCTTTAATAAATCTGAATCAATTAGCCGATATTTGTTTGTCGCAAAAATTGATCGAAGAAAGAGGCCACGCCCTTCTTATGAAATGGCAGCAAGACCCAGATAATTGGGAAAATTAATGCAACGCTGTGCATTTTAGACGCAAGACGTGTCGACAGATTTAGCAAAAAAAGATATGTATCTACTTAATTTAATTCGTATTTTTTAACGTATTTAAGTTATATCCAACTTAAATTTTGGAGGAATAAAATGGCCGATAGTGCAAAAATTGAAATCAATGGTCAAACTATTGAAGTTCCTGTGATCAAAGGAACTGAAAACGAAGTCGCTTTAGACATCTCAAAGCTAAGAGCACAAACAGGTGCAATTACTTTAGATATTGGTTTTGTTAACACAGGATCATGTACGTCAAAGATTACTTTCTTAGACGGAGAAAAGGGTATTCTAAGATACCGTGGTTACCCAATTGAACAACTTGCTGAATCTTCAAACTTTGCTGAAGTTTCATACCTTCTTTACAATGGAAAACTTCCAACTGTTAAAGAACTAGATGCGTTCAATAAAGAAATTTCTGCTAATAGCAAGCTGCCAGGTGGTGTTGAGAAAATTATCGACCAATTCCCTGGTTCTGCTCACCCAATGGGTGTTCTAGCTGCTGCGATCTCATCTCTAAGTGGTTTCTACCCAGAGTTTCTAGATCCAGAAGCAACAGAAGAAATCAAGAACAAGGCAATTGTTCAACTTATGGGACAAGTAAAAGTAATGATGGCGCAATTCTATCGCAAGACGATGGGAAAAAGCCCACTTACTTCAAATGCAAAACTTGATTACTCAGCAGATTTCTTAAATCTAATGTTTGATGGTGAAGTTGACCAAGACGTTGCTGACGCTCTTGATACTCTTCTTATCCTTCACGCAGATCACGAGCAAAACTGTTCTGCTTCAACTGTAAGAGTTGTAGGTTCTTCACACGCTAACGTATTTGCTTCAATTGCAGCTGGTGTAACAGCTCTTTGGGGACAACTACATGGTGGTGCAAACCAAGCAGTTCTTGAAATGCTTGAAGAAATTAAGAAAGATGGTGGTGATTACCAAAAATTCATCGAGAAAGCGAAAGACAAAGAAGATCCATTCCGTCTTATGGGATTTGGTCACCGTGTTTATAAGAACTTTGACCCACGTGCAAAGATCATTAAGAAAGCATGTGACACAATTCTTACTAAGCTTAAAATCGAAGATCCACTTCTTGATATCGCTAAAGGTCTTGAAGAAGTTGCTCTTAAAGATGAGTACTTCGTTAAGCGTAACCTATATCCAAACGTAGACTTCTACTCTGGTATTATCTACAAGGCACTTGGAATCCCAACTAATATGTTTACAGCAATGTTCGTATTAGGACGTCTTCCAGGTTGGCTATCTCAGTGGAAAGAGCTAAGAGAAGATGGAGCACGTATTTCACGTCCTCGCCAAGTTTATATTGGTGAAAACGAAAGAGATTACGTAGCGCCAGAAAAAAGATAGTATAATCTTTTAAAGCATATTTAATTTGGGCCCAAGGACTTCTTGGGCCTTTTTTATAGGAAGTAGGAATGTTTGAATACGATAAAATTTTAAAGAGTCTTTTAAATCCAAATCTTAATAAGCAACAGCTTGCAAAACTTATTGGGACACAATCAACTCAATTTACAAGTGAGCGCACTAAGCTTAAGAATAATTACTCTGATGAAGATTTAATCAGCGCTTATACATCATTTTACTTTCCTACAAACGCTCTAAAACTTGAATTCTTAGTTGAGCACTTAAGTGAGCAAATGAAGGCAGAAATATCTAAAACTCATATCTTGGATATTGGAACTGGGCCTGGAACATATGCCTTTGCGGCCAGTGAGTTATTTTCAGAAGCTCTCTCATTTACGGGAGTTGATGAATCGAAGCTTATGATTGACCAGGCCAATAAGCTAAACGATGAGTACTTTCAAAACTCTAAAATTAGTTTTTCACAGACTCTTCCAAATGTTGATGATGCCCCACGAACTCTTATCTTTGGAAACTCGATTAATGAGATGGGAATGCCTGCGGCCTTTAAAATCATTAAACGTTATAATCCTAAGTTCATTATCTGTATTGAACCAGGAACAAAGGATGTTTTTAAGGACCTGTTAGCTCTTCGAAAGAAACTTCTTCTTATTGATTATAAAATTCAATATCCTTGCATGGGACAGGGAACTTGTCCTCTTGAAGGAATCGATGACTGGTGCCACCAGTCGATAAAAACATCCCTAGACTTCGAACTTGAGTCTCTCTCACAAGTTGCTAAATTAGACCGTAAGGTCATGCCTGCAACAATTCACTTCTATGCTCTTGAGCATGTTGAAGACAAGGCCGGACAAGCTAGAATCATTCGTCTTAAAAAGAATGTTAAACATGCATTCCTTTGGGATGTTTGTGATGAAAATAATAAGTCCGTTACTCTTGAAGTTCCTAAGAAGCTTTTTAAAAAGAAAGTTGTCAAACAACTAGAAGAGATCTCTTCAGGAATTAGTGTGCGCTATACAATCGATAAGGAACTCGAAAACTCTACGGTACGAGTTAAGAGTATTGTCGTTGAAGGGATTGAATAGGGGGGCGACACTTAGCTAGGCTACCCCACTATTTACTTTTTAACTCTTTGACTTCGTAGATAATTTTTTCTTTATCCATTTTGAAGTGTGGCATCGTTAAAACTTTAGAGAGAACATCTTTAGCTAGTTTTCTCATCTCTTTTGTTTCGAGAATGGCCATAAGTCGATTTACTTCTTCTTCAGTGTAATTGGCCTTTATACGCTTTTTGATTTCTTCTTTGATATCAACGAAGCTTGTATTGTCATCAATAATTTTTTCGAGTTTCTTATTATCTAAACTCTTTGCAGACTTTTCTATCAATTGTCTCTTAACAAAATCCGCACGCTCTTTTGAGTCGTTGATTAAGTATTGTTCTTTGATAAGAATGTCGGCGATATAATTGATCTTATTATCAAGGTTTGCCAATGCCGAATTTGATAGTAGAAAAAATGAGAGAAATAAAATCTTACGCATAGAAGTCCTGTCTTTATATTTTTAAATTTTAACATGGAATAAATTTTTAACCATAAGTGTAACCAAAGTTTTTTTGTAGATGATTCCTTAAGCTTTGTTACGCAATCACTCAATTTTATATTATCTCCACTTAGATATGTTTAGTAATATCAGTATGTTATGAATTTTTCTTCTCATCTTTTTATTTAGTCACGCCGAATAGTATTTGAGTGATTAACTAAGACAAAGGAGAGAGGGCCTTGAAGAAAATTATCATGTTACTTTTTATGCTAGCTACTATGACTAGTTGTGTGTCTGAGGATGATTTAGATTCTGTTTTTGGCCACTGTCCTTCAAGTGAAGATATTTCGGGGCCAGGTTATTCTGTGGATTTAACATCTGGCCAGCGAGTCGCGCAAGAGCTATGGATGAATGGAATTATTGGTGCAACTATTTATATGGACCGAATCAGGCTTTTTATGTCTTCCGAGAATTTAACTTCAATTACAGTAAGTGTATATAGAGACCTTGAAGAAGCACACTTGCACACCCCTGATGATGGCGTCTTAGTAGGAAGTGCAACTTTAACTAGTGGGCTGGGGAGTGCTGATCCTGCAACAGAGCATGACCTTTACTTTTCTTCCCCTGTTCCTTTTCAAGTTGGGAAAACTTACTATCTTGTTGTTGATACTGCAGGAGGTGACTTTTCGATGTCTATTACTTCTCCTGGGTATTTGTCTTATACAGGAGTTAGAGTCTATAACGGTTCAAGTTGGAATACTCCATACGGTTACGATACAAATATTTCATTTGATACGTACTACTCACACTGTACAGGTATCTAAAAAAAAAGCCTCGCAATGCGAGGCTTCTTTTATATTCGAAAAATTTAATTCGATAATTACTTTTTCTTCCCAAGTGAAGCGTAAGAAGTACCAAATTTCTTTCTGAACTTGTCAATACGACCTTCAGTATCAAGAACTTTAGTTTTCCCAGTATAGAATGGGTGAGAAAGACTTGAGATATCAAGCTTTACGTATGGGTAAGTTTTCCCATCAAACTCTTCTTCTGAATCAGCTTTGATTGTTGATTTTACTACAAATTTAGTGTCTGCAGAGATGTCATGGAAAAGAACTTCTCTGTACTCTGGGTGAATACCTTTTTTCATTTTAAACCTCGTTATCTTTTGCATTGCTTGGTACAATGCTGATTTAGTATTAATTAGAGATTTGAGCAATTTCGCCCATATAGGACCATTTGTCAAGATCTAATGTAGTGCTTCCAGTACTTCCTAGTGAGCGCTACAAGAACCACAGCCTCCGCCAGACTTATCGGTAGGATCATTGAATTGCCAATGTCCATATTTTTCATTGATAAAGTCAATAGCGCTCTTTAAAGAGCTGAAATCTCGTTGGAATACTTCCATATCTTCACCGTCAACAACAGTAACTGAATAGAGGATGAGCTCTTTTATTTGCCCATCTACTTCCTGGACATCTCCAGTCATGCCAATGAATGACTTAAAGTGCTCGCTATTGAAGTGAGCAAAGTTCCAGTTCTTTAGATTTACAAGATTTTGTGTTTCCATGCTGTATTTTTAGCAGTTGGCCCTTGCCATGACAATGTATTTCTAGTAAGTTTCTAACCTACGAATTGTAATTTGTATCAATTAGAGAAAACAATTTTAAGGTTTTATATATTTTAGGAGGCAGTTATGGCAAAGGGGCCAAGAGTTATCATTACACTTGAGTGTACAGAAGCGAGAAAGAATGGACAAACTCCATCTCGTTACACAACGACTAAAAACAAAAAGACTCACCCAGAGAGACTTGAAGTTAAGAAGTACAATCCTTTCTTAAGAAAGCATACACTTCACAAAGAAATTAAGTAATTTGATCTTTCAAATTTACATATAAAAAAAGCCTCGCATTGCGAGGCTTTTTTTTGCTTATTATTCAAACTGACATTCGTATTCGGCTGTTTCCAGTGACTTCTTTGAAAAGAATTTCTTTTTAAAGACATGGGCCTTCATTGAAGAAGGGTTATCAAGATTGAAGTCAACTTCTGTTGTGTAACCACGACTAGGATCTCTGAAAGAGAGGTGTGTCTCGCCATTGTCACTTACTAAAACCTTCGCTTTCTCAAACATTCTACCGTTTTCAAGAATTGTTGGGATAATACTTAGTCCCTCATAATTCTTTTCAGTATTCCAAAAAGACACTTTATAAGTTGTATTCTTATAGTCTGAGTATTGATTCTTTATAATTCCAAAACAAGCGACTTCACCAAGGAGCATATTCTCTTCAAGAACGTACGACTTTGCTTTCACGCGATTACACTTAATTACATTTGAAATTTTGTTCTCTGGCCAGCTTGGGTCAAAGAGTGTCTCATTGGCACAGAAATTTGCAAATACAGAAGATGTTAGTGCTAGTAAAATAATTGCTTTCATATACTTATCCTTTTTCTTAAAGAGCTTTCTTTAGGTATTTAACAACTTGATTTTGTGAAGGGGCCTTTACCGCCTTACGCTTTCTATTATCGTTACGATGTCCACCAGTCATTGTGTAGAAAATAGATCCATCACAAAGAGCACCAGTCTCATTAAGCATCATCAGCTCATTAATAATTTCTTCTGTTGATACTTCAACACCTTTCTTTGCAAGCTTTGTTTGCAATTGTGCTGCTTGCTCTTGTTGAGATTCCGCACTATTAAAGAACTGAACATAACCTTTAAGCTTTTTCTGTTGTGATGTTAGGGCCAGTCCTACTATTGGAAGGGCAAAGTATGCAGGAAATGCAGGAACACCAACCATGTATAGACCTATTGCTGTTACCGCATGGTAGGCCGACGTATTCTTTCTAAGTGATTTGATTAGCTTGTTATTATTATATGCAGTGATATCTGCTTGATATTGCTCAGAGCAAGATGATGCTGCAGCTGTTGAGCATATTGTTGCAATAATTAGTACTTTTGCGATGATTTTCTTCATCTGATCTCTCCTTCAAAATTTTTGTTTGAAGGCTTATATCAATTTTTGAGAGTAAATAAAAATAAGTTGAAAGAATTACAAAGAAGGCCCTCCAAAGGCCTACATGTGGAGGGCATAACATATCTATTTTTCAATAACTTCGTGGCAGAAGACATCTCTACTGTCGATGTGACGACACTCTGGAATTTTGCTCTTACAATGCTCTACTGCAAGAGGGCAGCGAGTATGGAAGTTACAGCCGGTCGGTGGATCAAGAGGTGAGGGAAGTTCCACATTCTTAAGTGGAGGGAATGTCTTAATCACTTCGTTTTCAACAGCATGAGCTGATTTTAAAAGTGTTTTCGTGTATGGGTGCTGAGGAGTATTAAAAATAACGTCACTCTTTCCATACTCACAAACTTTTCCAAGGTACATGACAAGAACCTTATTTGCGATATAACGAACAACTGAAAGATCATGTGAAATAAAAATATAAGTGAGGTTAAACTCCTCTTGAAGATCTTTTAAGAGATTTAGAACTTGTGCCTGAACTGAAACATCAAGTGCCGATACTGGCTCATCAAGAATTAAAACTTTTGGTTTTAAGATAAGTGCTCTGGCTATTCCAATTCTTTGGCGCTGTCCTCCACTAAACATATGAGGGTACTTGTGAGCATGAGCTCGACGAAGGCCTACCGTTTCCATTAGTTCACAGGCGCGCTCAAAAGCTTCTTTCTTCGTTACCTTTTCATTAATAAGGAGTGGGTCTGCAATAATCTCCCAGGCCTTCTTTCTTGGATTAAGTGATTCAAGAGGATTTTGAAAAACCATTTGGATGGACTTGTATAATTCTTTTGATGAAAGGGTTGAAAAATCTTTTCCACCAATTGTAATACTCCCATCCGTTAACTGTTCAAGGGCCATGAGACATTTTGCAAGAGTTGATTTACCACAACCTGATTCTCCAACAATTCCAAGTGTCGTTCTTTCTTGTAGTGTGAAGCTAAGTCCATCAATGGCCTTGACGAATTTATCTCCAACTGGATAGTGCTTCTTTAAATTATTTACTGTAATCGTATTGATCATATTTTATACCTAATTCTTAATTTAATGGGTGAATACAACGAAGAGAACGATCACCGTGGATCACAAGCTTTGGTAATGTTTCACATTGTTCTGTCGCATACTCACATCGCTTTCTAAATTGGCAACCAGTTGGGCGGTCTCCTAAGTCTGGAACCATTCCTTTAATTGAGTAAAGAGGAGCGTTGATATCATTTGTAAATGATGGAATTGATTTTAAAAGCCCTGATGTATAAGGATGGCGAGGAGAGTTGATCACGGCCATTGTAGGGCCTCTTTCAATTACTTCTCCTGCATACATTACCTGTAAATTTTGTGTGAAGTCTTTAACAACTGCAAGGTCGTGGGAGATAAAGATAACGGCCATACCAGTTTCTTTTTGAATCTCATCTAAGAGTTCGAGGATTTGTTGTTGAACAGTAACATCAAGGGCCGTCGTTGGCTCATCCGCAATTAAAAGCTTTGGGCTTGAGGCGATGGCCATGGCAATCATTACTCTTTGGGCCATTCCTCCAGAAAGCTCATGTGGGTAGGCCTTCATACGCTCTTTTGGTGCAGGAATTCCAACTTGGATGAGTAGTCTTTCAACACGATCTTTTCGTTCTTGTTTTGAAAGCTTTGGTTCGTGAATCAGTAGAACTTCTTCAATTTGATTCTCAACCGTATAGCATGGGTTTAGACTACTCATGGCATCTTGGAAAATCATACTGATGTCACCACCGCGAATTTGTTGCCATGATTTCTCGTTAAGCTTTTGCAGATCAACTCCGTTAAAGCTTAACTCATCAGCTGTTACAATGGCGTTATCATCAAGAAGACCCATGATGGCCATATTCGTGATACTCTTTCCACAGCCTGATTCACCAACAATTCCTAGTGTCTCACTTGCTTCAACTTCAAATGAAACATTACGGACAGCATGAATGAGTCCTTTTTTGGTTTTAAATTGTATATTTAGATTTTTTACTTTTAATAAGCTCATATATTATTTCTTTATCGTTTAAGTTTAGGGTCGAGGGCGTCTCTTAGTCCGTCTCCAAAAAGATTAAGACCTAGAACAACTGCTAGAATACAAAGACCAGGTAGTGTCACAAGCCAAGGAGCACTTTGAATATAAGGCCTTGCATCACTTAGCATAATTCCCCATTCTGGGGTAGGGGCCTGGACACCAAGTCCTAGGAAGCCTAGGGCCGCAGTAGAGAGAATCCCTTCAGATAGGCCAAGTGTTACTTGAACAATTAATGTCGCCATACAATTTGGTAAAATCTCTTTGAGCATGATGCGAATAGGAGAGGCTCCAAATGTTTTCGCAGCTTGCACATACTGAAGATTTTTAATCTCCAAAACATTTGCACGAATAAGGCGTGTAAATGAAGGAATACTTACAAGAGCAACTGCAAAGACTGCATTCATAAGTCCTGGCCCAATAACTGAAACGACAATGATGGCAAGTAAGATACTTGGATAAGCCATAAGGATATCAATGAATCTCATAATGACTGCATCCGTTTTGCCACCAAAGTATCCTGCAATAAGGCCAAGCATTGTGCCAACTAATGTTGAGATCAGAACAATTGAGATTCCAACAAAGAGGGAGATTTGAGCACCATAGATTAGACGGCTAAGAACATCTCGTCCTAGGTCATCTGTTCCTAAGATGAACTGGAATGACCCACCTTCTGCCCAAAAGGGTGGCAGGCGCAATTGACCTGGAAAGATTTCACTTGCTCCATGTGGTGCAATTAGAGGTGCTAGAAGTGCGATAATAATAAAGCCTAGAACAAGTGCGAGACCAAAGACCGCTCCTTTATTATCGCTGAAGTGATCAATAAATTCTTTGAGAATTTGAATATTTGTTACATTTGAGTTTTGAGTGTTTTGCGCTTCCATTATTTAGAACCTGAAATTTTTGGATTAACAATTGAGTAGATAATATCCACACACATATTGATGAAAATAACCATCAGAGCAATAAAGAGAATTCCTCCTTGGATGACTGGATAGTCGCGGGCGTGAATACTTGCCACAAGCCAGCGTCCAATCCCTGGCCAAGAAAAGATTGTCTCCGTTAGGATCGCCCCAGTGATGATACTCCCAAAAAGAAGGCCAATTACTGTTACAATTGGAATAAGGGCATTACGTACAGCATGCTTCCAAACAATCTTTTGATAGCTTTGCCCCTTGGCCTTGGCCGTTTGGATATAAGGTGCCTTTAATACTTCAAGAACACTTGATCTCGTCATACGAGAAATAACGGCAAGAGGAATTGTCCCCATAGCAATGGTCGGAAGTATGAGGTGTTTTAGCGCGGAGGTAAAAGGCGCAAATCCATCAAAGGAAATTACTTCTGGATTTAGTGTGTCGATTAACATCAGGCCTGTCACTCTTGGGACATCAAAGAGAACATCCATTCTTCCGGATACTGGTGTGATTCCCATATTAACTGAAAAGATAATGATAAGAATTAATCCCCACCAAAAAATTGGCATTGAATAACCAACAAGTGAAGTTCCCATCAGGAGGTAGTCCATAAAGGAGTTACGCTTTAAGGCCGCATAAACTCCGGCCGGTATTCCTATTAAGATGGCAAAGATCATGGCACAAATTCCAAGCTCTAAGGTGGCAGGAAAACGTGAGAAGAATTCATTAATAACTGTTTGTTTGGTGACAATTGAGATTCCAAAATCACCAGTGAAAATATTCTTCATATAAATGAAGTATTGCTCTAGGATTGGCCGATCTAGTCCTAAGGTTTTTTGCATGGCCGCATAGACTTTTGGATCTGCCCCACGTTCACCTAATAAAAGTAGAACTGGGTCACCGGGGACTAAGCGAACAACGATAAAGGAAAATAAACTAATCCCAATGAGTGTTGGGATTAGCTGTAAAAAGCGTTTCTTTAAAAAATTTTTCATATTACTTTTAGTTACTCGAGTGAAACTTTATCGAAGATATCGTTTCCTAGAGGGTGAATCTTATATCCTTTCACGTTACTTCTCATTGCACGGTGTACAGTTGAGTGGAATAAAGTGATCCAAGGAACTTCTTTTTTGAATACTTCTTGGGCCTTCATATAGTGGGCCGCTCTCTCTTTCTTATCACTTAGGCGCTTGGCCGCAATAACTTCGCGGTCATAATCTTTATTACACCAGTTCGCATAATTTGATCCTGCCTTCGCACCTTCACAACTTAGAAGCATATAGAGAAAGTTATCAGGGTCTCCATTATCACCAGTCCAACCCATCTGTAGCATCGCATGTTCGCCTGCATGGGCCTTCTTTAGGTAAGTTGGCCAGTCGTAAGTAACTAGCTCTACTTTGATACCAATCTTAGCAAGGTCTTCTTGCATAAGTTCACCCATCTTCTTTCCATTTGGGTTATATGGGCGTGAAACAGGTAGTGTCCAAAGAGTTGTGCTAAAGCCATCAGGAAGTCCTGCTTTCTTTAATTCTTCTTTGGCCATCTCAATATTGAAGTCATAATCTTTGACGTCGCCATTATATCCCCAAATCGTCGGTGGCATTGGGTTCTTTGCAACTGTTGCATAACCAAGATAAATTGGCTCAATATATGTCTTGCGATTAAGTGCATAATTAATGGCACGTCTTACATGAATATTATCAAACGGCTTCTTTTGTGTATTTAGAGCAAGATAACCAACATTTAGCCCTGGGCCTGAAAGAACAGTAATGTCTTTATTGGCATCAAGTGCAGCAATATCAGTTGGTGCTGGTTGAGTAGCTAGGTGACATTCTCCGGCCACAAGTTTTTGCGTTCGAACTGAGGCATCAGGTGTGATTGAAAAAACCATACGCTTAATTTTTGGAACACCATTAAAGTATTCTTCATTTGCCACATAGCGGATCATTGTATCCTTCTGGTAAGACTTAAAGATAAATGGCCCTGTTCCAACAGGTTTACGATCCACAACTTCAGGAGTTTTGGCCGCTAACATCTTTTCACCGTATTCACGAGATAAAATACTCGTGAAGGCCATGGCAAAATTTGCAAGTAGGGGAGCTTCTGGATGGTGTAATGAAATTTGGAGTTGATGCTTATCTGTTTGCTCAATACTCTTGATGATATTACTCATTCCCATTCCATCCCAATACTCATAGATTCCTCCACTTACTTTGTGGTATGGGTGATCTTTCTTGAACATGCGATTAAATGACCAAACGATATCGCTCGCATCTAGATTACGAGTTGGCTTGAATTCTTTTGTTGTGTGAAATTTTATATCTTTACGAATATTGAAAGTATAAGTTAGCTGGTCATCAGAAATCGTCCAGCTCTCTGCAATTGAGGGGATGATATTTGTCGATCCAGTTTCAAATTTAACAAGACGATTATAAAGAGGGTAGACTGCAGCATTATGTGATGGGCCATCTGTTAAAAACTGTGGGTTAAAGCCAGAAGGAGAGCCCTCTGAACAATAAACAAAAGTTGATTTATTGGCGCCGCCTTTTCCTGAACATGAGACAACAAGTGTGGCCATCATTAATATGGCCATTAAGCTTTTAAGCATTCTTCTCTCCCTTACTTAAAATAAATTAAATTAAATTTTGTTTAATCAAAATGATACGTAGCATTTTAAGCCTCGTAAACAACGCCTCGCGACAATTTGATTAAATATAACTTCTTTTTACTAGATTATTGTGAGGAGAAAATAATAGAAGAACCCTCTACGTGGTAGTAGAGGGTTCTTTATTATAAGTGGCCTTCATCAATTCCCTAATATTGAAGAAGGCCCTTATTTTAAATAAGGGCCAATTTATTAAAACTTAGCTTTTGTATTTAATGTGTGTGTTACTGACTTTAGTTCTTGCCCAGGTACTTTTGATACTAGTGGAAAGAATGTAAGTGTAACCTTAAGCTCACGTGCCTTTTCAAATGGGCCGAGAGGAAATTTCTTAATCTTTTCAAACCCATGCTTCTTTAACTCTTCTTTGAATAGAATATTTCCATTATCAAGTAGAGACTTATTGAAATTTAGAAGATCAATTGTTTTCTTAAAGTGAATCTTCTTCTTTTCTTTGTCGTAAACAACGATTTCTGCTCTTAGTTGCTCCATTCCTTCTGTGAAGTTAGAAAGCTCTAATTCAAATTGACCTTTGATCCCAACTTTCACATTTTCTGGATTTACTAGAATCGGTGCTTTGGCCTCATCAAGGTCGAAGAACTCTACTTTAAGTGTTGACTCATAATTGTAGTCAGAAGCTCTTGTGAAGTCTGATACCTGGAAATTAATTTGAGTCGCATCTTTATTTAAGTTTTGTACAAGAGTATCAAAGCTCTTAAGTTCATTGCTAAATTCAAGTGTGAAGTTTGCATCAGCTTTATCAATTGCACCAAGGTATTGTACTTTTACTTTGTGAGTTACATTTTCCATTTCTTTATAAGCAACTGTACGAGTCTTTGTACATGAGTATGGCTCTGAACGGTACTTTGTTACATCACGACATACATATTTTTGGTAAGGAACATTGTCACATACATTGCGTCCTGGACGAGTGTGACATCTTCTAACTGGTACATTACGACAAACACGATCTTGGTATGGAACTGAACGACAAATTTCGCGTCCTGGTTTTGTCTCGCAAACACGACGGCTATCACGTTGACGACACTCTTGTCTGCCATTTACTGTACGGCAAACTCTCTGACCTGGAACTGTACGACATTCTTGTCTTGAAGGCCCTCTTGTACATTCGCGACGATATTTTGTTTCATAACGACATTGGTAATCGTAATCTGTTTCACAAATTTGACGACTTGGTTCCCAACGACATTCTCTACGATAGTCTGTTTCGTATCCACACTCTGTGTCTTGGTATGGAATTTGGCGGTAACATGTCCCTTCGTATGGCTCTTCTTTGTACTTAGTAACTTCAACTTCCTTAGCTAGTACTTGTACATCATTATCACCACCATTGAATGAGAAGTTTAATTGATGATCGCTTGCATTCGCAGCGAGTGTGTAACATGCGAGCATAAGCCCGATTATAATTTTTGACATTTCTCCCCCTTAAAAAATAACAGTTGAGAGTTTTTATCGAGATTTAAGTGAAATTGAAAAAAATACGGTGGTAAATTTTAAATTAACCTCAAAATGTAAGATATTTTGAGAAAAATGACAGTTATTTAGTGTGGATATTTAGGGGCCAAACGATTTTTGGTAAGAAAATGGCCCCAGGTCGGGGCCAATATTTTAAATCTTAGTTTAGATTAAGTGGAGTGTACTCAAGGTTTAGATCTTCAGCGACTTGCTTGTACACAAGCTTACCTTTATAGATATTGATCCCTTTCTTGAATGCGTCGTCCATCATTGCAGACTCTTCAACACCGTACTTAGCAATCATACGAGCATACTTAAGAGTTACGTTTGTCAGTGCATAAGTAGAAGTTTGAGCTACCGCACCTGGCATATTTGCAACACAATAGTGGACTACACCATCAACTAGGAAAGTTGGATTCTGGTGAGTTGTTGGCTTACAAGTCTCAATACATCCACCTTGGTCAACAGCAATATCAACAACTACTGAACCTTTTTCCATCTTAGAGATCATCTCTCTTGTTACAAGCTTCGGTGCCTTTGCTCCAGGAACAAGAACTGCACCAATAACAAGGTCTGACTCTTGTACTGCTTTTTCAATATTATCGATATTAGAGAATAGAGTCGTGATTCTGTTATCAAATAGATCATCAAGTTCAGCAAGACGCTTAGTTGATAGATCGATAGCAGTAACATCTGCACCCATACCCATTGCCATCTTAATTGCGTTAGTTCCCGCAACACCACAACCGATAACAGTTACTTTTGCTCTTCTTGTACCAGGTACACCACCTAGAAGAACACCTTTTCCACCGTGGTCAATTTGTAGGTAAGCAGCACCAATTTGAGTTGCCATTCTTCCTGCAACTTCTGACATAGGAGTTAGAAGTGGAAGTGAACCATCTGCTGGTTGGATCGTTTCGTATGCAATACAAGTTGATCCTGATTCCATAAGACCTTTTGTTTGTGGCTCATCTGCCGCAAGGTGAAGGTATGTGTAAAGAATATGGTGAGGTTTTAAAAGAGCAATCTCTCTTGCTTGAGGCTCTTTAACCTTGATGATCATTGTTGATTTTTCAAATACTTCTTCAAGTGATGGAAGAATTTTTGCACCAGCTTGAATATATGCTTCGTCAGAAATTCCAATTCCAACACCAGCATTAGTTTCTACGTAAACTTCGTGACCATCGTGGATAAGTTGTCTTACACCACCTGGAACTAGACCTACGCGATTTTCGTTATTTTTAATTTCCTTAGGAACACCAATAATCATAAAAACTCCATTGAATTGAAGGCGTTAAAATACTCATAAAATTTATGAGGCAAATATAATTGTTTTCATTTGCTATTACAATATATTAAACCTCGAATTTTAACCCGTCATAGGCAACTTTGACACTTCCATCTGGAAAGTGATGGTCACACTCTTTTTGCAAGCTGTCGTGATCCAGTTCATGGCCCATATGAGTAAGATAATTATGCTTAGCACCTATTTTTCTGATGTATTCAAAGCTTCGCTCCACGTAGAGATGGGCAGGGTGTGGCTTGTGTCGCACACAGTCAATGATTAGGGAGTCTAATTCATATGAACGCAGTTTATCGATCTCGGCCTGTGGAATCTCATGACAGTCTGAAATAATGGCCAGCTTTCCAATAATGAGGCCAAGTGTTATGCCATTTCCATGTGGGAGGTTTATGAATTCACAATCTAAATCACAAATCTTACTTACTGTATTCGGTTCAATTTCATTGAGTAAAAGCCTCGGACTTGAGCCAATGTGGCCAGGGTTATTTCCAAAAATATAACCAAATCTTATATTGATAATATCGGCACTATTTTGATCAGTGTAGAGGTTGATAGGGTGCTTAAATGTGAATGTCCTTATATCGTCGATGCCGTTCAAGTGGTCTGCATGGGCATGTGAAATAATCACCGCACTAACGTCCTTAACTCCCTCGCGCAATAATTGCGTGCGAAGATCTGGCCCCGTATCAAAGAGAATTGTGGTATCATCATGTTGGATTAAAAATGATGTTCGCATACGTTTATTGTGTTTATTAGAGCTCGTGCAAACTGGACAGCTGCAGCCTAACATTGGAATACCTGTACTTGTTCCGGTTCCTAGGAACGTAACTAATAAATTCATAACTTTATATTGCCAAGAAAATCATAAGTTTTTAAGCTATTTATATTAACTTTTATTGGAGATTTGATGTTTAAAGCAATTAATTTATTTGCCTTTATTACTGCAGCTCTTATTCTAAACTCATCATGTTCATCAACTAATGAAGCTAAGCATTCTGGCGACACTGATCTAGGGTCACTCGAGCTTAATATTGATGTTCAAAAGCACACTTTAGATAATGGCCTGCGCTTACTACTTGTTCGCGACTCGAAGTTACCGATTGCCTCAATTTACACTTTCTATGATGTTGGTGGCCGTTACGAAAGAAAGGGCACGACTGGAGCAACTCACTTTCTTGAGCACATGATGTTTAAGAAGACGAAGAATTTCCCAGCAGAGTATTTCTCTGACTATATTGAAACATATGGTGGGAATTCAAATGCCTACACAACATTTGATAACACGGTCTACTACGAGAATATTGCAGCTCCAACAGTTGAGAAAATGATTGAGCTTGAAGCTGAAAGAATGGCAAATCTCATGCTTGAAGAAGTACCTTTTGAAAAAGAAAGACAAGTTGTTCTTGAAGAAAGAAAGATGCGCTATGAAAATAGGCCAAGTGGAAAGATTCATCTTGCGATGATGAAAGCAATGTTTAAAGGAACTCCTTATGGAGGATCTGTAATAGGGGACGCAAAGGACGTTAAGGATTTAGATCGCAAGCAAATGCTTGAGTTCTACCATGACTTCTATGCTCCAAATAATGCCATCATGGTTATTGTTGGAGATATCAATCCTTCTTCAACACTTTCTAAGGTTAAAGAGACAATTGGAAAAATTCCAATGAATAAGAATCTTGTCGCTAAGAAGGCAAAACTTGATGATGCTGGAAGATACAAGAGACAGGCAAAACTTCCTTATGTGAGAAGCCTTAAGGGACAATCTAAGAACCCAATGTTTAGACTAGCTTTTCCTGCTGTATCAGTTACTCATGAAGACTCATACGCTCTGGACTTCTTATCTGATATTTTAGGAACTGGAACAAGCTCTTACCTTGTTAAGAATTATGTTGTTTCAAAGTCACCAAGACTATCAAAGGTTTACTCGTATAATTATGGCCTTAAAAATGGTGGGATCTTCGTCATTGGAGGAGAGCTTCTTCCAAAGAAAGGGATCAAGGATACTCGTCGTAGACTACTAAGATCACTTAAGCAGTCTTGTTCTAAAGCAATCACACCACGTGCAGTTCAAAAAACTAAGAATATGCTTCTAAAGCAATACTACGAAGCAATTTCAACAAATGATGGTTTAGCAAGTTTTCTAGGTTCATCAGAGTTCTTCAATGGTGACTATAAAGAATATAAAAAACAACTAAAGAGTTATAGTGAAATGACTGTTGATCAGGTACGTGATGTTTGTCATCGTTACATTTCTGGTAACGATTATGTTTTCTTATCAATTTGGGATCGTAACTAGAATGAAAGGATTAGTAGCTATGAATAAAATTTTAAAATCATTAATCATTGCATCCACATTCGTAAGTGTTGGTGCCAATGAACTTGTCGATAAAATTGAAAAATTTAAGTGGGATAATATTGATGTCACTTATATTCAAGATGATAAGTTTCCAACTTATAATGTCACGATCTTCTTTGCTGACGGTGCCATTAAAGATGGACGCACTAAAGGTGTAACTAAGATGATGTTTGATCTACTGGAGAGTGGGACAAATCGTTTTAGCTTAAATGAAATTGCGGACAACTTAGAATTCTATGGTGTTTCAACTTCTTCAAATGTAACACATGAATTCTCAAGCTATACTTATAGTGGACTTGCAAAAGATGTGATTCCAACGACAAAGAAAATTTGTCATATCTTTAGAGATGCTGTTTATCCAAATCAAGAATTATCTAAGGCAAAGAAATCTCTTATTGCACAAAGACAAAATCTTGTTTCAAATCATGGTGAACTTGCTTCAACGGCGTTTCGTTCAATTAGTTTAAAAGGAACTCCATATGTTTCAGATGTAAGAGGTAGGCTTCATGATATTAAGCGTATTAAGAGAAGCTACCTTCAAAGTCGCCTGAAGTATTTTAGAGATGATGTGAAGAAGAAAGTTTATATCACAGGACCTCGCTCACTTCTTAAAGTAAAAAATATCATTACTGACGAATGTGGCTTCAATGCTAAGGCAAGCTTCATTAGAAGATTGGACACTGAGGTTAAAGAGATAAAGAAATTTAACCCTGAAAAACCTCTTATTCACTTTGTTGAAGTCCCTAAGGCAAACCAAGCACAGGTGAGAGCAGGGGTTTATATTGCAAAGAAACAGGACCCTGGTTTTGAAAATCTTGAATTTATGTCTCAATACTTAGGTGGTGGATTCACATCGATTCTTGTTAAAGAATTAAGAACTAAAAGAGGTCTAACATATTCAGCGTGGGCAACAGCTGGTATGCAAAAAGATTACGGACGCTCGATACTTTCAACTTTTACAAAGGAAGAAACAGTAGGGCAGATGGTTCAAGAAGTCGTGAAGATTTTAAAAGACAACTCTGAGGCCACAAATATCTCAATGGAAGAAATTGAAAAGGTTAGAAAGGCCGTTAAGGGTGGATTTGCCTTTCAATTTCAAAAGCCATCAAGCTTTATGAGACAGCTTGTAAGTCTTGATAACTCTCAAGTTGATATCAAAAGATTCCTTGAGTACACAGAGTCTGTTGATAAGATTTCACAAGAGGATGTTGCAAAGACTGTTTATGCGGCCTTCCCATATGATAAGGTACAAATCGTTGTTCTTGGCGATAAGTCCATGAAAAAGGCCTTAAGCAAGATCGGAAAGATTAAAACGTATTCTTATAAGAATTTTCTCTAATCAATACTCTGGGACAACCAGAACATGGGTAGGGCCGGAAAGGCCTTGCCCAATTGTCCTTACCAAAGAATAATCACTAATATCAATTTCCACTAAGTGATTATATGAATAATCAGAAACAATAATATTTCCACTATGCAGTTGTGCAACACCTCTTGGATTTGCAAGGTATGTCGTATTGCTATAACTCGCTCCTGTTGCGCTTAGAGTACTGTCATATTCGACAACTTGGTCGGTAGTTCCACTCCAAATTCCAACAATATCTCCATTATCTAACTCGATAGCAAAGTAGCCATCATTTGCACCAGCAGGACTTCCCACACTATTTTGTTGAACACCATCTTCATCATAAGTCCTAATCTGATCAGAGCCACGAGAGCTTATTAGAAATCCACCATCAGCTAGTGGTGCCATACCTTGTCCAGTATTAATAATATTTGTAATAGGAAAACCTGAGGTCTCTCTTTGATGTCCATCTCCCAAAGGCGTAAATAGCTCCAGATTATTAGATTCAAGAACGGCGATATTTCCATTTGCTAATTCTGTCACACCTCTAAGAGCTCCGTTTAGGCCAGAGTGAACAATCACGTCAGAAACCTTTCCGGTATAGGCATTTACTCCTAGAACTCGGTCATTACCATCAGTTGTAAAAAGAAGCTGATTATTCTCGCTTGACCAACCTAGGGCCAAAAGTAGAACACTATTACCAGTAGCCTGATAGATTGTTCTCTTAAAGACTCCATTACTATCAAGCTGAACAATTGAGTCGGCCGTATAATTCATAACTATGATATCTCCTGGCTCAAGATAATTCCCACTAGGTGCCGGCAGAGGCTCTGCTTTGATGACTGACTCGACTTCCTTACAAGAATTAAGGCCAAGGATTAAGGTGATAAAAAATATTAGCTGTCTTATTTTTAACTTTCTCATGCCTAAAGAATCGGGCCAGGCCTAAAATAAAGTTAGTTGTGGCCTTAAATAGATTAGATTGAGAAAAAACTTCCGCCTATCTTGTTTCAGGAAATTTTATTTTCTTTTTGTTACAATAGGTTAGAGGTGGTTAATTGAGCTTAGCTAAATATTTAAAACTATTCACTTTACTTCTTCTGTGCTTCCTTGGCCAAGCTGCCAAGGCCGAATTCTCCTACCTGAAAATCGATGGAGTCTTTGGTATTGGAACCAACGATAAAATGGACCAATATGATACGGCAACGAGTGGTATCGGCTACAACTTCTCCTATGGAGTAAGAAATCGTATTACAGGTATTGAGGCCTTCTACACTAGTGTTAATTTAAAAGGTGACATTAGGCACGGAGGAGTCGATCGTGTGGCCGTTCAGTCACTTGCTATCTACGGTGTTGAGTTCCATATCTATCCAACTCAAAGACTGGCCATAAGAATAGGCTACGCCTTAACTTCTTTTAACGATTATATTGAAGGAAATTCTGACGAAAATATTTTTGCAGGTGCCGCAAATACATACGGACTTAAGAAAGAAACAACCCTAGGGGGCCTAAGAGTAGGTGTGGGTTATGACTTCTTTCACATTGGAAGAACAACTCATTTTCACTCAAGTTATACTTATCAGGAAAATGGTGATGGCCATGAGAATCTAATCTCATTAGGGATTGTCTTTAAATTTCAACGCGGAATTCTTGATCGCTTAATTCGCTAAGAACTCAGAAAAAATTATGACTCTAGTGTATGCCCTTGCATATTAACCTTTGCTCCTGGAGCAATATTAATATTCTTAGCAACAATTTGACCTTTAACTGTTCCTGTAGGGAAGACCTTAACCTTTCCTTGTGCAGTAATATCACCACAAACAACACCGTAGATATTTAAGTCACCACAGCGAATACGCCCTTTAACATTTCCTTGTGGTTCAATTGTGAGTTGATGTTTCTTATCAATTTGAATATCGCCTTCGATTGTAGAGCAAATATGTGAAGGTCCTGCTAGAACGATATCTCCTTTGATCACTGAGCCAATACCAACAAATGTAAAATTTTGATCTCTTAAATCCATAATTGGCCCTTACTTAATCTCTTCTCTGAAAAGTTGTTGATGAACAATATCACCAAGACGGTTAAAGATTAGAATTTTAAACATAACAGTTTTGTTCTTTGGCATATCAAATTTAGCTGTTACTGGACGAAAGCGTGATGTCGCAAATGATTCACCCTTTGTGTAGTTAAGAGAGAAGTTTCTAATTGAGTCTCCACCTTCAGGATAGTGAAAGTAGTTATTTCCATCAAATAAGAAGATATGAATATAACCTGAAACCTTATTATTATCTTTTGTAATATTGATAATATTAAAGTTTAGCTCGGCCTTATCATCTTTCTTCGTGACCTTTAGATCTTCGATATTAATACTGGCCGGACTCGTAAGGTCTTTCTGTCCCTTAACAGGAGCAATAATATTAAGTGAACTGGCACTAACTGCACTGATCGTCTCATTAGCAAGGCGATTCGTTAGATCAAGATTAAGAGTTGTTAGTTCTGTATTCTTTTGTGCCAGAGTCGAGTTCTCGTCTCTTAAATTTTTGATAATAAGAGGTTCTTTGGCCTTAATAAGTTTTTCGATATTCTTCGTATAAAAGTAAGAGCCAGCTAGGGCAAAAATCGAAAAGACTGTTAGGACAACTGGTACATAAAGAATTGCTTTATACTCACGTGGAGAAAGCTGTAAGTATCTTGGTACTTTATTATTTTCATAAAGAATGAAAGACAAATTAT
Organism: Halobacteriovorax sp. CON-3; assembly: GCF_043196995.1. Lineage (NCBI taxonomy): Bacteria > Pseudomonadati > Bdellovibrionota > Bacteriovoracia > Bacteriovoracales > Halobacteriovoraceae > Halobacteriovorax > Halobacteriovorax sp. CON-3. The sequence continues at coordinate 58,209 of NZ_JBEBNA010000003.1, read as the reverse complement.
TCTTTGCCTTTGAACTACTTGATGGTGTGGACATCCCGTTCCCTTTTAATTTTCGCTATATGGTCTCGTTAAAGTGAGATTCAATGTGAAAATTTGTTTTGGGTCTTGCGAAGTAAAGAACCTCTGTGATGGTTCGAAACTTAAGTGCTCCCTCTCGTTTGTAATATCCATTGGAATACGCTGCCATCTCTCTGCTACAATTTTCCATTTGTAGTAAGCATCACGTTTTAAATAGAGTGTTTTCTTTCCAATGTCATTAATTGTATTACTAGTGTAGTCTTGCTTAAACGTTACGACAACATAGTCATCAGCTTTTAGGACAGTAAGGTCCTTTAGTTGAATTGACGGTGTCCCTGGGTTTGCAAATACGGCCCTTTTATATTGAGCAAACGAATTATAGCTTCCACGTGTTGGGTCAACAAAGTCTGTGCGTGAATAGAAATTTAAGTAGTCTTTGATATTCTCTGTTGACCAAGCTGTTAGCCAACCATTAACAGTATCAAGAACTTCATTCTTCTCTTTTAACCATGTTTCTTTGTTAAAGAATTTTAGGTTGTGAACAACAACAATATTGGTCTTATTAATTTCAATAAACTTTGAAATATCAATGAGGTTGATATTGTGAGCAACTAGACATCCTTTTGAATCAAGGCCTTTATCAATTCTTGGCTCGTTATCTGTTGAGTGAAGCCAGATTCCGCCACCTGTTTTTCCTTGGGCCTTGTCAATTGGGTTAGGGTAGTTAAGAACAAATGCTCCAACTCCATATTGCGCACCAAGCTCTCCATGTCTTTTAATGAGATCCTTGTGGTCGATAAATTGATTAAAGAAGTAAACACCTTCTGGAGTTCTGCGGTCTCCTTGGAATGATTTATTTCCAACCTTCTGACCTGTGGCCATTTGATAAGTTTTAATTAATCGTGGTAGGCCATCGTTATTTTCATATAGGTAGAGAGTGTGAGTTGATTTCTCTGCAACGATCACATGGTGAGCGAAGTAATCATTTAATAAAAGCAGATTTGATGGATAGAATTCCTGAGCGACACTACTCATAGAAAAAATAGTCGATGTAATAATAGTCGATAAAAATAATAGTTTTTTAATCATGAAAAGCCTTTATATTTGATAACTACCTAATATTGTAGAACATTTTTTTACCACTACTCAAGTATTTATCCCCCAAAAAGCAAAATAACTTTCGACAAAATAACTTTACGAGTCGTAAATACTTAACTTTTTTCAAAAAAAGGCGAAAAGTAGAGGGTAAGGATTTAAGAAAAGGCCATATTTAAATAAATTTCATACGTTTTGCATGGCCGCGATGGGGAAAAATATGTCAGCAGAAAAGAAGCAACAAGAAGAGTTACTCGCTGAAAGTGAGAAAATTCAAAATGCAGTTGATGAAGTTCTTGGAAGCGATACTGAGGCAAACAGTGACGCACAGGAGAAAACTTCTTTAACGCTTGTTGACACAAATATTGACTTTTCTCAGCTAAACAATGAGGCCAGTTCCCCACTGGACGAAGGTATTGAGCTTAACTTTGATGATGTAAGTGCCATTGATCTTTGTGCTGAAGGGGATATTATTGAAAATGCCCCTGCCAATGCAGATTCTCCAAATGATCTCGATATGGACTTTTCATCAAGTATTAAGATCAATCTTACTCAGGAAGGGGATACCATTCCTAATGCATCAATTGATGCTGTTCGTGAGGATGATCTCGACCTTGATAACAATCCAATTATTGTTGAAGATAAAGTTGAGGAAGCACCTGAGGCCCAAGTAGAAGATGTTGAAGAGGCCGAAGAAATTGAAGCACATGCTTCTGAGGACGACTTCGAGGTGAGCCTAGGCGAGTTAGATAATCTGGATAATCTGGATAATCTGGATGACGAACTAAGCGAAATGGAGATGTCATTAGGTGATGACCTAGATGACGATCTTGATGGTGAGCTTGGGGACTTAGGTGATCTTGATGACCTAGGGGATTTCGGGGATGTCGATGATGATTTAGGTGACCTCGACGACGTCGATGATGACTTAGACGCAGACCTTGATATGTCTCTTGATGCTATTGAAGCGGAGGATATGACAGACGAAGTTGAAACTCCAGTGATGCAAGCTCCTCTTGAAGCTGAAGACACGATGGCACAACTTGATGGCATGGTTGAGACAAACCAAGAACACCATGAGACGCCAGCAGTTTCATCAGAAGAAACATTAACTGTGACGGCAGTATCACCAACAGAAGTAACTTCTAATTTTGATATGAATGACTATGAAGCAGTGGAGACACCGGCAGCAGAAATTGCACAAGACTTTACTTCTTCTGAGCATGGGACAACTCAAGCCTATGCCAGTGCAAATATTAATTTTCATCCAGGGCATATTTTAAGCTCCCTGAGTGAAGACCAGCTTCTTGACCTAAGAGTTACTGTTACTGAGTTGAAAGAAGATCGAATCAATCTTCTGTCTGAGTTAAACGAACTTAAGACCATGGTTGAACTCCTAAAAAGAGAATCACTTAACTTAAGAACTGAAGTTGATGAAAAAAATATTGAGCTATCAATTGCTAAAAAACGACATGCTATCGAAGTAGAGGAGACTAAGTCTCAGCTTGATAAGTATAAGCATGGCCTCGAGTTAAGTGAGGCGAAGAATAAGGCCATGAAGGAAGAAATGGCCGAGTTTGGCACGCGCCTAAAGATTGACCATACAAGCATTAGAGCACGTGAACAGGAACTGGAAAGTCAATTAGAGCTAATGGCCATTGACAGTGATAATAAGATTAAAGCAAGAGATGAAAAGATCTTGGAGCTTAAGCGTAAAATAGATACTCTTGAGTTTAATATGGAAAATGTTGCAATCAACGAGAGACAAGCAAAGAAAGAAAGAATGTTAGCACAGCAAAAACTTGAACGCCTTATTACAAACTTAAGGGGATCTTTGAATGTAGTTGCTGATACATTAGAATTAGATGATGATTTAGGATTGGATGATTAATAATTAATATGCTGGAAAAACAATATAAAGCACTTTTAGATTTTATCTGTCAAAATGTTGAAGAACATAATTTCAATATCGTTTTGAAGTCCTTTCGTGACTTTATTAAGACAGAGTTTGATTCAAAAACGCCACTTGTTTTTGCAACACTTGATAATGATTCGGCAAATCCCATTATTCGTGACTTCTACAATAATAAAGTTATTGAAGAGTATCCAAGTAAGGTCTATCAAGAACTTATGGGGGCCTTAAAAACGCAGAAGCTTCACGTTGATATCGAAGGTGATAAGTACCGCTTTGTGGAAGTCGGCTTTAATGGTAGCCAAAGCTTATACCTAGTACTCAATGGAGAGTATTCGACAGATATATTTAAGCAAATAGAAAATTATATTCAATCGAAATTTAGAAGCCTTTTACAAGTCAAAGAGCTACAGCGCCTTCAGGCCTTAGCACATGTTGATGATGTCACAGGCCTATATAATCAAAGAAAGTTTAAAAGTGATATTGACGCTGCTATTAGAGAGTTTGAAGCATTAGAGCGCTCATTCTCTTTAATCTTCATTGATATTGATTATTTTAAAAGTATCAACGACGGCCATGGCCACTTAATTGGAACAAGTTTACTTCAACAGGTTGCTGAGACTATTCGCGCAACAGTGAGAGAGGATGATCTTTGTTATCGTTATGGGGGAGATGAATTTGTTGTCCTTGCTCCATACTCTTCACTGGAAGACGCTAAGATGATTGGTCAACGAATCCTTAACCGAGTTAAGTCGACTGTCTATAAGATTGAAGCTGATTTAGAAATCAATACTCACGAGGATGAAGATGTCCAGCTGAGTGTCTCAATTGGTGTTGCCAATTACCCAACTAACGCTTCTGGACGTAATGAAATCATCGGAATGGCCGATAGAATGATGTATGAAGCAAAAAAGTCTGGACGTGGCAAAGTCTGTGTAGCAGACTCATAAATATGAAGTATCTAATCTTATCTGATCTCCATTTAGGCAAAGGTAGTTACCTGCAAAACGGTGAATTTAATATCTTAGAAGATTTCTTCGAAGATAATCGTTTCTATGAATTCTGTGACTACTTCTCAACGAATGAATATTATTCAAAACCCGTCACAATCATTATGAATGGGGATATTCTAAATCTCATTCAAATTGATTCAGATGGTGTCTTTACTCATGTTGTTGATGAAGCAATGACAATCAAACAAATTGAAGACATTGCAAAAGGGCACCCTCGCTTCTTTGCCGGACTTAAAAAGTTTCTAAGGGCACCTCATAAACGTGTCGTCTATGTTGTTGGTAATCACGATGTAGGAATGCTTTTTAAAGGTGCACAAGAGAAGTTTTCTAAAATTTGTGGTGATAATATTTTCTTTACTGAAACCTTCTTAGAAAACGGTCTTCATGTGGAACACGGCCATCGTTTTGAGGCGGTCAACACTGTTCCAAAGGCCAAGCAATTCATTCGTGGACCTGGAGGAAAAGAGATTCTTAACTTTCCGTGGGGGTCTCTGTTTTGCATCAATGTCCTACCAAAGCTTAAAAAAGAGCGTCCTTATATTGATAAGGTTAGGCCTATGTCTTCATATGTGAAGTGGTGTCTTTTTAATGACACGAGGTTTTTTTGGCGACTCTTTATGACTTGTATTAATTACGTCATCAAGACTCATTCAAATTATTACACACGTCAAAATTCAAATTTTAAAACCAATATCAAAATTCTCCAACAGATCACGATCTATCCACGTTATGAGCGTATGGCCAGGCGAATATTAGATCGTGATAGCTCGATTCATACCGTTGTTATGGGACACACTCATCTTCAGGAGTGGAGACGTTTTCCAGAAGGACGCTACTATTTTAATACTGGTACTTGGAATAATATCCCTTCTATTGATGCAGGAAAGCACCAGGATACGTTAAGTCTTACTTATTGCAGTGTTATTGTACATCCCGAGAGTAACTCATTAGTTAATGCGTCAATGAATCAGTGGATGGGGCAGTGGAAGCCTTATATCGAAGAGATTAGAACTAGTTAAAAATGTAATTGAAAGATAAAATGAAGTGATTTGTGGTAAAAAAAACGACGTTCCTAAAAAGTCCTTTCCCGAAACGCCGAAGTGTCTTTAATTTTTTGTCTCTGCTTATTAATAAGTTTATTCGATTTTACAGAAACCACAAGAGATTTTTTCTTACAGTAACTCGCACTAGAGATTAACTTAGTCCATTATTCTTATGCCCCTGCTATAGGGTATTTACACACTCTATAAAATATGTTTTTCTGTTTTCTGACATCACAAAAATTTGTTACTTTTGATTTCATATTTTGATGAAGAAGTGAAACGAAATTTAGATGCTCAAATGCTGGCCTGTGCTGACTTTTTCGAAAAGTTTTGGTAGAAATATGTGATATTTAATTAGGTAGAAGAAGTGAAAAAATACGAATCAATTAGAATATTTAAAAACCCTATTCTTGAGTCATTTACCCATGTCCATCCAATTGTTCCTTTGGTTTTATGGGCACCATTTATAGGCTTTCTAATTTATCGTTCATATTTTGAACTTGGTTATACTCATCTACAGATGCTTCTATGTGCAGTGAGTGGTCTCATCATCTGGACACTTACAGAGTACCTTCTACACCGCTTTGTTTTCCATTTAAGGCCGATTGGTCCTCTTACTGAGCGATTTGTCTTCCTATTTCATGGACTTCATCACGATGACCCAAATGACCCGACAAGGCTTGTTATGCCTCCTGTGCCGGCCATTCTTATTATGGCCTTGATTTGGTTATTCTTTTCACTATTTATCCCTGCTTTTTACATGCCAGGATTTATGGCCTTCTTCACGGTAGGCTATCTTTGCTATGACTATATTCACTATGCGACTCATCATTTTAAAATGACTGGAAGAGTTGGACGCTATTTAAAAAAGTTTCACCTTCAACACCACTTTAGACACGAAAAAGCGAAGTACGGTGTAAGTTCACCGCTATGGGATTATGTGTTTAGAACAGTGACAGGGCCAAAGGAAGACTAGACTAGAGCCAATTGCGCTCTTGGTAATCCTTAGCTGTCATTTCAATCGTATCTTTTAGGTTGTAATTTGGAATAAAGCCAAGTGCCTTAATCTTTGAGTTGCTACAAAGCCAAGCATCTTGTTCTAATTCATTAATCTTATCTCCCGTAAGAGGTAAGTGAATTGGGAGAGTATAGATAATTCCCGCTACGATCCTAAGAAACCAGATAGGCAGCGCCATGAACATGACCTTCTTAACACCAAGAGCTCCTGAGATCTCATTGATTAATTCTTCAAAAGTTACTTCATCAACTGAAGTCACAAAGTAAGTTTCCTTCTTTGCTTGTTCTTGAGAAGCACAAAGGATAATGGCATCCACTAGATCAAAAACATTAACGACGCTATATCTTTTCTTTTTAAAATTAAGTCCAGGGCCAGTGACAATTCGACCTTTAACCATTTTAAAGACATCAAGAACTGCACTGTCACGCGGGCCAATAACCATTGGAGGGCGGATAATTGTCGTATTCCAACTCTCAGGTGCAAGCTCATTTACTGCATATTCTGCTGCTAGTTTTGAATGGCCATATGCTGAAACAGGAAGGCACTCAATACTTTCATCAACAAGTTGTGATGAAGGGCCAGCGGCCGCTTGAGAAGAGATAAGCATAAAGTGAAGATTTTCATATTTATCTTTTAAGGCCTTAATTAAAATTTCAGTTGCGAGATGATTTGTTTTAGCAAAGGTTAGGGAATGTTTTGCAGAAACAACTCCGGCCGTATGAATAACACAGTCGATGTCTTGTGGAAGTTTTCTTACCCAAGACTTAATTGATTCTTCTTCAAGATTGCCTTTGATATATTCACCAGGGAGCTCTAAAGACTCTGCCTTTTGAGGGCTTCTTACAAGAGCAAAAACCTCATGACCTTGTTGAGTTAATTTATCACATAGATGTGAGCCGACAAAACCTGTTGCACCAGTAACTAAAACTTTCATTATAACTCTTTTTGAAAAATTCGATATGTGCGATATGGAATCGCATTCATGCGAATGAGTGGTTTATTCATATTGAGATTATCTTCTAGAATCCAACTCATCTCTACATTCTTATATTTTTTATATTGCTTTATATTCTCATGGCATCTGTAATACAGAATTGATTCAAGTCCGTATAAACGGTATTTCTTTTTCACACCCATTGTAATGACACGAACACCGTCGATAAGCTTTGGCGCGCGTAGGACTTGAAAGATTCCCTTTGGAAATAACTTTCCATCTGGAATTTTGTGTAGGACTTGGTTGAAGTCGGGGAGGCATACGATAAAGCCGGCCACTTCGCCGTTAACTAGAGCAAAGAGAACGAGTTTTTCATCAGCAACAGTTTTAAGGTCTGCGGCCATGGCATAGAACTCATCTTTGGTCATTGGAACAAATCCCCAATTCTGTTCCCACGCATCGTTGTAGATGCTGTACATAAGATCAATTTCTTTCGTCCAATTCTTCTTTGAAACTGTTCGATAAGTAATATTGGCCTTCTCTTCAGCTCTTAGTGCGATTTTCTTGATTACCTCAGGCATCTCAAAATCACTCTTCATATGATAGGCCAAAAGATCTTTCGCTTTTGAGAACCCAAGCTCATTTAAGTATTGGTGATAGTACTCATAATTGTACATCATCATAAGGACTGGGACTTCATTATGTCCTTTAATCAGTGTTCCACACTCATAATTTGTCGATGGATTAAATGGCCCAACAAACTTTGCTAGACCTAGTGACTTTGTCCACTCCATTGCTGAATTAAAGAGGGCCTTAAAGACTTCGATATCCTCGATGGCCTCAAAAAAGCCCCAGTGGCCTTCTAGCGTCTTATGGAATTGATTATAATTGTGGTTATTGATGGCCATAATTCGGCCAACATCTTTTCCATCCTTAATTGCAATATAGAAAGCACATTGTGCTGTTTGGTAGAATGGATGCTTATGAGTAAAGAGCTTATTGAGTTCCATACGAAGTTGTGGAACCCAATACTTATCGTCTTTGTAGATATTAAATTGGACATCAATAAATCTTTTACGGGCCTTTTTATCGTTTAAGATATCAACTTTTTCGATATAAATGGCCATAGACTTATCTCCTTAAAATTTAACTATTGTCCCATTGTTGAAGGGATATCAAACTCTTTCTTTGCTCTTGCAAATACTTCTAGAACTTTTGTTAACTCACTCTTGTTATGAGTGGCCATATAGCTTGTTCTAATTAATGCTTCTCCCTTAGGAACTGCAGGTGGCACAACAGGAGTTGCAAAGACACCATTTTCACTTAGGAATTTTGTCACAAGCATTGATTTAACATCATCACCAATGAAGATCGGGATGATTGGAGTTTGTGAATTATAAGTATAGAAACCAATTTCTTGAAAACCGTTTCTCATAAATTTAACGTTATCCCAAAGACGCTCATGGATTGTGTCATCAGAATTGATAACATCAATACAGGCAGAAACAGTTGCGACTGCAGAAGGTGCCATTGAAGCAGAGAACATGAATGATCTTGCTAGGTGCTTCACATAGTTAATTGTTTCAGCATCACCTGAAAGAACACCACCAATAGATGCGAATGACTTCGAGAAAGTACCCATATTTAAATGTACTTTATCAGTTACCCCAAAGTGGTTCATTGTTCCCGCGCCTTTATCTCCCATAACACCGATACCGTGAGCATCGTCGACGTAGATATAAGCACCATATTTTTCAGCAAGTCTAACCATCTCTGGGAGATTTGCGATATCACCAGTCATCGAGAAGACACCGTCAGCTACGATAATAACTTTTTGAAAGCGGTCGATATTTGCTTCTAGCTGTTCTTCTAAAGACTCCATATCGTTGTGACGATATTTGAAAGTCGTCCCCATCGCTAGGCGAGAGGCATCGATGATTGATGCATGATTTTCTGAATCAAAGAGCATACAGTCTCTTGGACCGCATACAGCTGAAAGAGCACCAAGGTTTGTTTGCATACCTGTAGAGAAGATAAGGGCCTTCTCATGTCCGAGATAGCGTGCAAGCTTCTCTTCAAGTTCTTCGTGTATCGTTAGGTTACCATTTAGGAATCGTGATCCTGTACAACCTGTTCCGTATTTTTCGATGGCCTTGATGGCCGCTTCTTTTACGTGTGGGTGATGTGTAAGGCCTAGGTAGTTATTTGAGCCGATCATGATTTGATCTTTTCCATCAATCTTTACTACTGTTCCTTCTGAGTCACCAATTTGGCGGAAGAAAGGGTAAAGATCTTTTGATTTTAGCATCGCTGCTTTGTCCATTAAACGGTCAGCTGCGCTAGAGAATTTAAGTGCCATATTTCACATCTCATTCGAATTGTATTAATAATAGAGGTAGGGTTGAATTTAGCCAGTATAGATTGACAAGTCAACAAATTATGCGCACAGTGACAGCACCTATGGTACTTAAATTATTCACTTTGAAAACATGCATCATGTTCATTCTGTTAACAATTAATGTCTCGTGTCAGAGCGAGGTTGATCAGAATGAAGGAACACAAGTTGAAGTTTCCGACTGGAAACCTCCGTGTGATTTGAACTCTCTATGTGGCCGAAAAGAAATTTTAAGTTCTTTAAATGGGCCAATAGAGTATCGTCAATCACTTGTAAGTATTCTAAATCGTTCAAAAGACGAGTTTCAAAAATACCAGGCACACTACGCAGATGATATCTTCTACATTTGTGGCAAGTTAATTTCGGTAGGCGGCTGTTCGTATCTTTCACTAAAAGAAGAGGATATGAATTCGACTCAAATTGAGCTCTACCTAAGTGCTATGGCCAATTGTCATCACTATAAGTGCTATGATTACTTTCAAAACCTAAGGGCCGACTTTCTTAAATTGGCCAATGCCTCCCAGTCTGATAAGGCCAAGAAGTCTTTCTATTTAATGGCCATTAAGCTTCCTAGGCCATGGTTTGAAAAATCTGGCGACTTAAGAATGTATATTCATTTACTTGAAAAGAATGAAAAGAGCATTGCCTATAAAGACCTTGGGGCCTTAATTAGCGCAATTCCTAACCATGAGGACTTAAAGGACTTTGTGGCAAAAAACTTCTTTAAAATTGATTCACATAAGTCAGGAGTCGCAGTTTATCTTGCACGCTACCTAGAGGGTTGGCATGATCGCAATTACAAAAGATTTCTAGTGAAAGATGTGAAGGTAGAAGATATCAATGCATTTATTCTTAGCATGCCGATTGGTTGTCCAAAACTTGAGACAATTTTAGCTTTTAAGGATCACTTCTCGAAGGACAATGAGAGGGTATTAAAAGATATTCTTAAGCAAGACGAGCTTAATACCTATTTTAAGGATTTAAAGCTTAAAGAGAATGAAGGCTCTAAGTGCCTTTCTTCATTGCCGCCTGCTTCCTAAGCTCTTCGCCACGTGCCTCTGAATTAATTGAAAGAACGAGATCTTCTTCAACTTCCTTATCCATATTCATAAAGGCGATTCCAATACCCATTGGCGTCTCTTCATTATTTTCAATAGGCCATGTTGCTGCAATTTTAACTTGTGGAATTTCAAATCTCTTTGAAGCAAGTCTTACGGTTGCATTGTCAAAGATTAATTCTTTCTTGAATTTATCAGCGAAATCTTTTGGACAATTAAAGCTAATTCCACCGGCAGAGATATCGTTGCAATCAAAGACATCTTCTTCGATTTTAATCTGAATAGGGATGTAAGCATTCGCATGCAAACGATAGTTAGATCTTTGCTGACTCTTATAAACTGGACGGTCAACTTTGAGCTTATAGACTTCTTCTGCTGGAAGAAAGCTTAAGAATGAACTTGAAAATAAAATAACTGACTTAAACTTAATTTTTAGAAGAACCTCGCTATCCTTGTTTTTTGAACCGGCCAGCTTGGCAATGAGACTTGCGTCAAAGTCGAGAGTGAATTCGAGTTCACTTTCATCAAAAGATTTGATTTTGAAGCTTTCTACTTTGTCTTTTTCTTGTCCTTTGCGCCAGATTTCAATGATCAATCCATCGCTTAGGGCCCTTTTTAGAAAACTTATCTTCTCTTCAAAGGGAATTTCTGAGAAATAAAATTTCTTATTCGCATCCATCAAGTTCTCACTTTAATAATATCTAAATTAATTTAAGTGTTTAATATTAAATATATTCTAATCAAAGTTTTCATTCAGTTCAAATTGTGGCAAATTCTACAAATAAATACTCAAAATTATAGGAAATAACGAGGTATATATGAAAAGCGAAACTCCTGTGGTCAAGTATTTGGCGGACTATAAAGCGCCAACTCACAAAATCGAAACTGTGGAACTAGAATTTCACTTAGACGATACAAAAACTCAAGTATATTCAAAGATGGAAGTTGTGCCAGTAAATGGTCAAACTCTTGAACTTAATGGTGAAGAATTAATTCTGAAGTCAGTTAAAGTTAACGGTGAAGAATTTAAAAACTTCAACGAAGAAAAAGAGATTCTAACTCTTTCAGCTCTTCCAACAGAAAAGTTTACTTTAGAAATTCACAATGAAATTAATCCAAAGGCCAACACTGCACTTGATGGTTTATATAAATCAGGTGGAATGTTTTGTACGCAAAACGAGCCAGAAGGTTTTAGAAGAATTACTTACTTTATCGATCGTCCAGATAACCTAAGTATTTTTACAACGAAGATCGTAGCAGATAAGAAAGACTATCCATTCCTTCTTTCTAACGGGAACTTAATTGAAAAAGGTGATCTTGATGGTGGAAAGCATTTTGCGATTTGGAATGATCCATTTGCAAAACCTGCATACCTCTATGCACTAGTGGCAGGGGATCTTGCACTAATCGAAGATACATTCAAAACAAAATCAGGTCGCGATGTTAAGCTTCAGGTATTTGTTGATAAAGGGAATGAAGATAAGTCTCACCACGCGATGGAATCTCTTAAGAAATCAATGAAGTGGGACGAAGACAGATTTAGACTTGAGTACGATCTTGATATCTACATGATCGTAGCAGTTGACTCATTCAATATGGGGGCAATGGAAAACAAAGGTTTAAATATCTTTAACTCTGCTTACGTTCTTGCTTCTAAAGAGACAGCAGAAGATCATAACTTCTTTGGTATTGAATCAGTTGTAGGACACGAGTACTTCCACAACTGGACAGGAAACCGTGTTACTTGTCGTGACTGGTTCCAACTTACTCTTAAAGAAGGTCTTACAGTATTTAGAGATCAAGAATTCTCTGCGGACTTAAATTCGAGATCAGTATGTCGTATTAATGACGTTATTAATCTTAGGGCAGCTCAGTTTCCAGAAGATGCAGGGCCTCAATCACACCCAATTCAGCCAAAGTCATATATTGAAATGAATAACTTCTATACAATGACAATTTATGAAAAAGGTTCTGAAGTTATTCGTATGTATCACACACTACTTGGTGAAGAAGGTTTCCAACGTGGTATGGATAAGTACTTTGAGCTTTATGATGGTCAGGCCGTAACAACAGCAGACTTCACAAATGCAATGAGTGTTGCAAACGATAACTACGACTTCTCACAATTTAGAAGATGGTATGACCAAGCAGGAACTCCAGTTCTTGATGTAACAACTAATTACGATGAAGAGGCAAAAGAGTTTACTCTAACGGTAAATCAATCAACACCTGCAACTCCTGGACAGCCAACAAAAGAGCCATTCCATATGCCATTTGTTATTGGACTACTTGATAGCAAAGGTGCTGATATGAAGCTTGCTCTTAAGAATAGAGACGATCAAGCTGATCTTAATAGAGGACTTTTACATATCAAAGCTGATACAGAAGTTTTTGTTTTTGAAGGTGTTTCTGAGAGACCTGTTGCTTCACTAAATAGAAACTTTAGTGCTCCAGTTGTTCTACGTTCAGATCTAACTGACAATGATTTCATTTTCTTAATGGCAAATGATAATGATGATTTTAATCGCTACGAAGCTGGACAAGCTCTAGCTCTTAAAAATATCCACGCTCTTCTTAAAGATGAGAATTTCCAAGTTGATGAGAAATTTATTCAAGCTTGGGGAGCGATCCTTAAAGATCAAAATATTGATGAAGAATTTAAGGCCGTATGTCTTGGGCTTCCATCGATGACAGATGTCGCTTCAACTATCGATATTCCAAATTACCGTGCAATTGATGAAGTAAAAGAGAAGCTATATAAACTTCTAGCAAGTACTTTTGAACAAGAGCTTGTTGCAATTTATAATGATCTAAGCACTGAAAGAGATTTCAAGGTTGATGCAAAGGCAATGGGTGAGAGAAGACTAAGAGGATTTACTCTTGGTTGTCTGGCAAAAATTGATGGGCATCAAGAACTTGCTCGCAAGTGTTTTGAAGCTGCGACAAATATGACAGATATGATGAACTCTCTATCAGTTATGGTTCATGAAATGCTTCCTGGTGCAGATGAGTCTCTAAAAGAATTCTACGCACGCTTTAAGGATCAAACTCTTGTTATGCAAAAGTGGCTAAGTGTTCAAGCAAGTTCATGTGATGATACAACTTTTGATCGTGTTGGGGAGCTTATGAAAGATGAAGTCTTTGATATGAATGTTCCTAATCTTGTGTCTTCACTAATTGGAACCTTTGCACGCAATAAAGTTCAGTTCAATCACGAGAGTGGACGTGGGCTTAAGTTCATCGCAGAAATGATTAGAAAGGTTGATGCAATTAATCCTCAGTCAGGATCAAGACTTGCTGGTGCATTTAATGACTACCGTAAGATGCCAGCTGACTTAAAAGAAATTGCTCGTGTTGAACTAGAAGCAATCGTTAATGACGAGAAGACTTCTAAGAACGTTTTTGAAAAACTTTCTAAAACATTAAATTCATAAAATACGGAGACTGGCGTGAGTGACAATATTTTTACAGAAGAACTTGAATTAAATTATACAGAGGTTGCTCCGGAAATTGATTTTAAGGAATTTGAAAAGGTTGTTACTTCACGCCGTTCTGTTCGTGTCTTCGGTGATGAAGAAGTACCAGATGAAGTTGTCCAAAAGGCAATAGAACATGGTCTTCTTGCACCTAATTCTTCAAACCTTCAGCCCTGGGAATTTCATTGGGTAAAGTCTGAAGACAAAAGAAGTGCTCTCGCCAAAATGTGCTTTGGCCAAAATGGTGCAAAGACAGCAAAGCACTTAATCGTTTGTGTCGCAAAGACTGGAACTTGGAAGAAGAATTGTGAGCGCATGCTTGCTTCACTTGAGGCCGCTTCAAAGAAAGATGGTATTGAAGTGCCTAAGGCCGTAAAGGCATATTACGGAAAAATCGCTCCGATGGCCTATGGTTATATGGGACCATTTGGAATTCTTTCTCCTCTTAAGTGGGCCTTCTATAATACTATTGGCCTATTTCAAGTGATCTTTCGTGAACCAATGTTTCCATCTCAGCTTAAGACTTGGGCCCATAAGACAACGGCCCTTGCTTGTGAAAATATAATGCTCTCTATTCGCGCTCAAGGTTATGACACTCTTCCAATGGAAGGCTTTGATGCTAAGAGAGTTAAAAAGCTCTTAGGACTTGGATGTAAGGATCACGTTACAATGATTCTTGGAGTTGGGAAGAGATCAGCTAAGGGTGTGTATGGCCCGCAATTTCGTTTTCCAAAAGAAGACTTTATTATTAAGCACTAAATTCACTAAGCAACCATGTAGCGTGGAATAAACGGAAAGTAGTACAAGCTTCTTCTTGTATGAAGTCGAATACGCGAGATTGAATCCGTTTGCTCTTGATTGTGCTTGATTTGATTTTCTTTTTGCCTATGTGTTTCATTACCGACATTGATCATAGATAAAGTTAGAGCAATGGTTAGAATTGAAAAATGTTTCATATACACATCCTTTGTATGTATTCATTCTATCTAGAGCGAATTTGAACGAGGTCAGGGCCTTGTAAACTTTTTGTTATTTATTCCTATAAAATTGGGATCAAATTTAAGGTTACCTCCGTATCGAGACATTTATTGCCACAAATGCCATTCTCAAGTTTGAAAATAAGAGTATCTCCATTAAATAATTCGACGGATAAATTTGGCGCTAGATTGGTATCAAGACTTGAGCTACAAGAATTAATGATATCTGTTGTTGAATGAATTAAGTTATAGATTAGTGATACTTGATTTATATTTTTAGAGTCACCCATATAGCAAAAGCGTATATTATCGATTTCAAGTTGTAGCCAGCCTTGGCCAGCATTTCCAACCGCTGCCGTAATCATTGCCGGAATGGTATAGGTGGCCTGTTCATCCACGAGATAGGAATCTTCAGTAATAGTATTTGTGTTGTAGTCGATTGAAGATGTCAAAATGATCTCTGGAGGATTTGAAGGCACTCCATTAGGTGGCGTGTTTGTCGACTGTACCGTAAGGAACTCAGGGGCGAGGGTCTTCTGATGACAAGAGGAGAAGACAAGCACGAATAGTGAAAGAATAGTCAACTTAAGCATAGTTGTATTTTAGTCGGATGAACCTTGTATTGTTTATAATTAATTCTTAAATTAATTTGCTAATGTAAGTTTTCATCATTTGCTCATAATTTGATTGTCACTTAAAATAGTTACTTAGAATCAATTACGAAAAGGATTTTCAAATGAAGTACTTACTAAGCTTACTCGTTGCTGCAAACTTATTTGCCATCACGCCACAGGATCTTTACGGGTGTTTTGAAACAATTGAACATAATCAGCAGTCGGTTCCTCATGGCCCAGATTACGAGAGAAATCTTTCAACTTATGAAGATTATAGCTTCTCACGAACTTATAAGAATGTTGAGACAAATCGCGTAGAACCAATAAATGTTTTCAACTTCTTTACTGGTGTGAGAGATGATGTTTACTACTCATATTCTCCAATTATTCTTTTTCAAGACCTAGGTGAATATAAGTGGAACGATAATTCTTTAAGCTATGAAATCGATGAAGATATTTATATGTACCGCTCTCAAAAAGAGATGTATGAGAAAGTTGATCATCGTCTAAAACTTTCAATTGAAAAAGTTGGAGTATACTTTGAGGGAAGTGTTGAGCTTAAATCTTATGCTCGACGTATCAATCGCTCTTTTACTTTCAAGCTTAAGAAAGTTTCTTGTCCTACATCGTACTAATATCGTAAATAGACTTAAATAAAAGGCCTACAAGAACAACATTAAATGCTGTTGTGACTGTGGCCTTATTTCCATTGATAACCTGACTTGATCCAAGATAATTTCCTAGAAGTCCCGCAGGTAGTGCAATAGCAACAACCTTCCACATGATGGCACCCTTTATTAGGAAAGTTATAAAGGCGGCAATATTACTAACGTAATTCATAAAGGCCGCATGAGGTGAGGCCTCAAGAATATCAAAATGAAGAAAGAACATCATTGAGATAATAAGAAATGTTCCCGTTCCTGGCCCAAAGAAGCCATCGTATCCACCAATAATAAGTCCGATAAGAACGGAGCGAAAGAGGACTTGCATCTTTTCAAGAGGCGAGTGATCCATTAACTCTCTTTTCTTCTTTAGGTGATTCATAAAGAAGATGATTGGAATGATGAGAATAAGAATATAGACCATATGCTTTGATTCAAGAATAGTACTAAGCTGAGCGCCAATTAATGATGCACTAAATGTTGCGATCGTTGGTGGCAGGATAAATTTAAAATCGATCTTACCTCGCTTTACATAGCGAAAGATCGAAAGTGACTTAGAAATGCAAGAAACGCATTTATTTGTTCCAAGAAGTAGGTGAGCTGGAACTCCCGTTGCAATATATGTCGGGATCGTGATGAGTCCACCACCTCCGGCCATGGAGTCAATAAAACCTGCAAATGTTATGAGAGTAAAAATAGTGACAGCTTGAACTAATGTGAAATCTTCCATGAAGAGATTATCACTCTTTTTGAAATAGAAAGATAGTGGAGGATGAAATTTATTCGCTATGGTTTTTTAAGGTGTCTCTAAGAGCTGCCTCAAGAAAATTAAATGAGTACTCAAAGCCACAGGCCTTAGTCTCTTCACAAGATACTTTCTGACTTGCCAGCATGATTTGAGACATCTCACCAAAAATTGTTTTTGCTGCAAACTCAGGTAGTGGGATGAAAGTAGGGCGATGAAGGACTCTTCCCAGGGTTTGCGTGAAATCAATATTTTCAATTGGGTTAGGTGCTACACCATTGATGACTTGCTTTTCAGTATCGTGTTCAATAAGAAAGCGGTAGAGATCACAAAGGTCTCTTATGTGAATCCAACTCATATACTGATGTCCTGTTCCAATTCGTCCAGCAAGCCCAAGGTTAAAGGCCGGTAACATTTTTGCGAGAGCACCACCGTCACTTGAGAGAACAATTCCGACACGAAGAATCTTCACATCAATATCTAAGTTTTGAATTCTAAGGGCACTTGACTCCCAGTGTTCACACACTTCTGCCAAGAAGTCTCCACTAATACTACTGTCACTTGTAAGCTCTTCATCGGAGCGATCACCGTAAATTCCAATGGCCGAAGTGCTGACAAATTTTTTCGGAAGAGGAAGACCTCTTGTTCCAAGCTCTTTCAATTTATCGTGGAGTAAGTTTGTTGCATTGATACGTGAGTTATAGATTTTATCTTTTTTCTCTTCACTCCAGCGAGAGTCTGCGATATTTTCTCCCGCGAGGTTAATAATAGCATCCACGCCCATCAGGGCGGCCATATCCATTTCGCCATTTTCCACATCCCACCTGAAGTACTTAACTTGCTCATTGCCTTGCTTGTTAGAAGTATCGCGAGTGAGAATGCGCACTTCCTCGTGGCCGTGTTCAAGCAAAGATTGTGTTAAATTTGTGCCAATAAAGCCTGAACCACCACTAATTAATACTTTCATGGTTTTAGTATATGGATGAATTGTGAAGAATTTATTAATGAAGTATGAGTAGGTACCACGAGTTTCGTGATACCCACTCTTTAGAATATTTTAATTAAAGATTGATCGACTTTCCGTCTGACTTTAGATCGCGACAAGCTTGTGCAATACGTTCAGTCATTGCGTTCTCAGCTTTCTTCATCCACGCTCTTGGATCGTATTGTTTCTTATTCCCAACTTCTCCCTCGATCTTAAGCATTTCATCATAGTGCTTGAACATGTGATCAACAACTGGGCGAGAGTAAGCATACTGAGTATCAGTATCGATATTCATTTTGATAACACCGTAGTTAAGTGTTTCATGAATTTCTGAAAGCTCACTTCCTGATCCACCGTGGAATACTAGCCAGTTTTCAGCATCTGCTCCAAGCTCAGCAGTAACTGCGGCCTGTCCGTCCTTAAGTACTTGTGGACGTAGCTTTACATTACCTGGCTTATAGACACCGTGAACATTTCCAAAAGTTGCAGCATACATGAACTTTCCAAGTGGACGAAGTGCCTTTGTTACTTCAACCATTTCTTCTGGAGTTGTATAAAGTTTGTCAGCTGGTGTATCTTCGTTATTAACACCATCTTCTTCACCACCAACAACACCTGTTTCAATTTCAAGAATGATTTCACTCTTAGCACATCTCTCTAAAAGCTTCTTACTCATTTCAATATTTTCTTTCGTAGGTAAAACTGAACCATCAAACATGTGAGAATGGAATAGGTTCGGCTGACCAGCGGCTCTTCTTTTTTCCGTTTCTTCAATGAGTGGAATTAAAAAGCTATCAACTTTTTCAGGATGACAGTGGTCAGTGTGTAGAGCAATAAGGACATCGTACTTGGCCGCAACGAGGTGAACGTGTTGAGCTAGAGAGATTGCACCTAAGACTTCATCTTTTAGGGCCTGACCTGAAGCAAATGAACCACCACCAGTTGAAACCTGGATAATTCCATCAGACTTCATATCAGCGAAGGCCTTAATGGCAGCATTTGCTGTAGAAGTAGAAGTTACGTTAATGGCCGGATAAGCGTATCCGCCTTTTTTCGCGCTATCTAACATATCGCAGTATTGTTCATAAGTAGCTATTGGCATCCAGTGCTCCTTTTAGTTATAGTAGGATTATTAGGTTCCAGCAGACTTTTACGTAAGCAAAGCATCATTCTTAGATACTGCACTGCTTACGTAAAAGTCTGCTGGAACCCTTAACATTATAGAGGTCAAAGATGTCACTTGCAAATAAGGAAACACAAAAATTATCACCAAAAGAACTTAGGGAAGTTTTAAAAACGGCTCGCGGTGATGGTGAGATTGATTTACTTATTAAGAATGTAAAGATTCTCGACCTTGTTAATGGGGAAGTTGTTGAGAGCTCAATTGCTATTTCTGGTAAAACAATTGCGGGAATTGGAAAAGAATACGATGACCAACCTGCTAAACGTATTTACGATGCACAGGGCGCAACTGCTGTACCGGGCTTCATCGACGGCCACTTACATGTTGAATCTTCAATGATGCATCCATTTGAATTTGAAAGACTAACTCTACCTCTTGGAACAACGACGGCCATTTGTGACCCGCATGAAATTACAAATGTTATGGGAGACCGTGGTTTTTCTTGGTTTCTAAGATGTAGTGAGCTTATGGATCAGAACCTCTTTGTTCAGGTGAGCTCTTGTATTCCTGCGCTACCTGGTTTTGAAACAAATGGTGGGCAATTTGATATTATCGATATGAAAAAATACAAAGAGCATCCACGTGTTCTTGGCCTTGCTGAAATGATGAATTTCCCAGGCGTCATTAATGGTGTCGAAGGTGTTCTTGAAAAGGTCGAAGAGTTTGCGGAGTTAAACCTTGATGGCCACTCACCAATGCTTCGTGGAAAACAACTGAATGCCTATATCGCAGCAGGAATTCAAAATTGTCACGAGACAATCTTTGCAGATGAAGCAAAAGAAAAGCTCCAGAAGGGAATGGGGCTAATCATTCGTGAAGGTTCAGTTGCTAAGAACTTAAAGACCCTTGCTCCTGTTGTTAATGAATTTAACTCTTGTCAGTGCCTCTTATGTACAGACGATAGAAATCCATATGAAATTTTCAACGAAGGTCATATTAATTATATGATAAGAAAAATGATCAATGAACTAGGGACTCCAGCTCACATTGCTTATAGACTTTCTAGCTTTTCTGCAGCGAAACACTTTGGCCTAAAGAAGTTGGGATTAATCGCTCCAGGTAAACAAGCTGATATCGTGCTTGTTGGAAAGCTTGAAGATGTTGATGTGAAAGAAGTTTTCAAGAAAGGAAAGCTTGTAAGTGAATTAGACCTTCCTTCTAAAGTGGAGGCAAAGCTAGATGAGTCTCAGCCTCCAAAAGAAAATACAATAAAAAGAAACTTCTTAGCACCAACTGATTTTAATTATGATCTGACTGCTGGGACTTATAATGTGATGGAAATTGTAAAAGATGAAATCATCACAAATCACCTTAAAGTAAAATTTGATGGTAAAGATTTTGAACAAGACGATATTTCATATATCACTGTTATTGAAAGATACGGACAAAATCGCAAACCAAGTCTTGGACTTGTTAAAGGGATGGGCCTTACTCGTGGAGCGATTGCTTCGAGTGTTGCTCACGATTCTCACAATATTGTTGTCATCGGTAAAACTCCGCAGGACATCGCTACAGCTGCAAATGAAATCATTGAAAATGCTGGTGGTTTCTGTGTTGTGGATAAAGGGAGAGTAACTGCGTCTTTATCTCTGCCAATTGCAGGGCTTCTAAGCTTAGAGTCTGCTGAAACAATTAATGAGGGAATCATTCAGTTAAAAGCTGCTTGTAAAGAAATTGAAGTGGCCGTAAGTGAACCTTTCATTCAAATGGCATTCTTAGCTCTTCCTGTAATTCCTACTCTTAAGATTACGGATATGGGACTTGTGGATGTTACAAAATTTGAATTTATCGATCTAAAATGTGAAGAAGCTTAGTCAAATTATTGAAGCTATACCTGGGTGGCTATTTCTCACAATTTTCGTTGGAGTTGTGGCCGCCTTTCTTGATCCAATTATGGTGCTTTTACAAAAAAGAGTCGCTCAAGTTGAACGGGATAAGATAAGAGGTGAGGCCCATACTCTATGTTTTCGTGACGATTTTTCACGTGGGCGTCAACTTCAGGCCTGTCTCGATGGTAGAAAACTGGCGAAGACAGACAATAAAAAACAGCTAGAATTAAAATATTTAGAGAGGCTTTGTGCCATTGAAGACGCCTCATCTTGCTATGAGCTAAGTCAAGTCAATGCACAACTCTTGTCACCTTACGAGTATAAAAGCCTTTTAAATAAGGCCTGCAGGCAAGGTCGCGGTGGTAATATGCTGGCCTGTGGAAAGCTTGGAGAATTGATTAAATCTGATTCTCCTGCACTTTCAATAAAATACCAAGAATACGCTTGCGCGAGTGGTCATAAAAAGTATTGTCTTTAGTTACGACAGCGCCACTATTTCTTTCCAATTCCGTTAAATTATGGTTAAATTCCGTTTCACTTAAGATTTATAACTAGATGAAAATACGAGGTTGATAATGGCAACTGTTCTTAAGCCTAAGAAAAAGTACACTTGGAAAAACACAGATAAAGCAACACTTAAGCAGTGGTATGAACTACTGACACTTGGACGTATGTTAGATGATCGTGCGCCAAACTATCTTAAGCAAGCTATCGGTTGGTCTTACCACGCTCCATACGCTGGACACGATGGTATCCAACTAGCAATTGGTCAAACTTTCGAACTTGGAAAAGACCACTTATTCCCATACTACCGTGATATGTTAACGGCATTCTCAGCGGGACTTTCTGCAGAAGAGATCCTTCTTAATGGTATCTCTAAAGCAACTGACCTTGCTTCAGGTGGACGTCACATGTCTAACCACTTTGCAAAGCCAGAGTGGAATATTCATAACGTATCTTCTTGTACAGGTAACCACACGCTACACGCTGTAGGGACTGCAAGAGCATTTAATCGTTATAAGCACGATGGTGTTGTTTATTCTTCACAAGGTGAGTCTTCTGTTTCTGAAGGTTACTGTTATGAAGCGATCAACGGTGCTTCTCGTGAGAAACTTCCAGTTGTCTTCGTATTCCAAGATAATGGTTACGGTATTTCTGTTCCTAAATGTGATCAAACAGCTAACGAGTACGTTGCTGATAACTTCACAGGTTTCCTAAACCTTCACATTATTCACTGTGATGGAAAAGATATCTTTGATTCAATGAACGCTATGGCGACAGCTAGAGAGATTGCGGCAACTCAACAAGAGCCAGTAATCGTTCACGCTCGTTGTGTACGTATTCACTCTCACTCTAACTCTGATAAGCACGAGCTTTACCGTTCAGAAGAAGAAAGAGCAGAAGCGGCAGCACAAGATCCATTAGTAGCGTTTAGAAAAGAGCTAGTAACTAATAAAATCTTTACTGAAGCTGAGCTTGATGAGATGGATGCAATTGCAAAAGCTGAGCTACTTGAAGCTCACAAGAAAGCAATGAAAGCACCAAACCCAACTCCAGAGTCTATCTTTGACTTTGTACTTCCTGAGCCACATAAGCCAGAAAAATATGTTGATGGTACTCATAACGAGTCTGGTGAAGAGACGAAGTTCATTGATGCAATCAACGGACAACTAAAGAAAGAATTCAGACATAACCCAAATACTTTCATTTGGGGACAAGATATGGCCAACAAAGATAAGGGTGGTATCTTCAACGTATCTAAAGGGATGCAACAAGAGTTCGGTAAGGAGCGTGTATTTAACGGTCCAATCGCTGAAGACTATATCCTTGGTACAGCAAATGGTTTCTCACGTTTCAACAAAGACATTAGAGTTGTTGTTGAAGGTGCAGAATTCGCTGATTACTTCTGGCCAGCAATGGAACAATACGTAGAGTGTTCACATGACTACTGGAGATCAAATGGTGCATTCGCTCCAAATATTCTAATCAGACTTGCTTCTGGTGGATATATTGGTGGGGGACTTTACCACTCTCAAAACCTTGAAGGTAACCTAGCAGGTATCCCTGGTGTACGTATTGTATGCCCAGCTTTCGCTGACGATGCTGCTGGTCTTCTAAGAACTGCAATGAGAAGTGAAGGGCCAACTCTATACTTAGAGCCAAAATCTCTATACAACGCTAAACAAGCAATGACTGTTGTACCAGAGGACTTTGAAGTTCCTTTCGGTAAATGTCGTGTAAGACGTGAAGGGACTGATCTTTCAATTATTACTTACGGAAACACAGTTCACCACTCACTTGAAGCAGCAGAAAAGCTTTCTGCTCAAGGTTACAGTGTTGAAGTTGTTGACCTTAGATCAATTGCTCCTCTAGATGAAGAAGGTGTTCTTGCTTCAATCAAGAAGACAAATAGAGCACTAGTTGTTCACGAAGATAAGGTATTTGGTGGATTCGGTGGTGAAGTCGCTGCCATGATCAATGATAAAGGATTTGAGCTTCTAGATGCTCCAGTTCAACGTGTTGGTTCGACTTTCACTCCTGTTGGTTTCAACAGAATCCTTGAAAAAGCTGTTCTTCCTAACACTGACCGTGTTGTAGAAGCTGCTCTTAAAGTTCTTAATTACTAAGCATCCGCGAAATTGAGATAAAGAGAAAGCCTGCATTATGCAGGCTTTTTTTATATCGATATTACTTACTAGTTAATGTGAAAACACCATCCCATTCTGGTGGAGGAGGAAGCTCCTTATAATCTTCACAACGCTTAATATAGATTTCAGATGGATTTGTTTTAACACCTTTTAAATCTGGATAGCGCATATATTCAAGTTCCAACGTTTGCTTAAATAACTCAATGGCCTCATCCCATTTCTGATTCTTATATAAAAGAATCGCCTTAGAGAATTTATCTGCAAGCTCTTTTAAGTAATCAGGAGCTGTCGCCTTTAGTCCTAATAGGTCATAACTTGTTACTGGAATTGATTTTCCCACAACTCGAATTGTATCAAGCTCACGCCATAAGAATTCATCTCCTGCAAGTTCAACTGTTTCCTTGGCCACTTGTGTGAAAATTCCATATTGCTTTGCAGACTCTTCAAGACGAGCTGCTAGGTTTACAGAGTCTCCCATCATTGTATAGTTCATACGAGATGCAGAACCCATATTTCCTGTTACGATGTCTCCTGAGTTGATCCCAATTCTCATTCTCATATCGTGAACGATCTTAGGCCACTTATCTCCTTCTGAAACCCATTTCTTTCGAAGCTCTAAAAGTGACTCCTGCATCTTGTGTGCAACCATGCAGGCACGTTGGGCATGGTCAGGAAGCTCCATTGGTGCCCCAAAGAAGGCGATAATAGCATCACCCTCATACTTATCGAGAGTTCCTTTTTCTTCAAGAAGGATATCTGTCATGGCCGTAAGGTACTCATTTAAAAGTTCAACGAGCTGTGTGGCCGATAACTTTTCTGAGAAGCTTGAAAAGCCCTGAATATCTGTAAAGTAAGCTGTTCGAATTCCTGAAGTACCACCAAGTGTTGGAGCAGAACCAGCTTCGTACATCTCATCAATAAGCTCTGGGGAGATATAACTTCCAAAGGCACTCTTTAGGAAGGCCTTGTCTTGATTGGCCATATAGAAGTTTACGATTGTATTCCATGAATAGCAGAGGACTAGGGCAAAGAAGCACCAGAATAATTTCGTTTCAAAACCCTGTGGAATAAAATAGTAAGTATCAGTGTAATAAAGACTTGAAACTAAGAGAACAAGTGTGAAGAGATCAAAAATAGGATTTTCTTTTAATTGCATTAAGAGAAGTAGAATGACCGATCCAACAAGTAGTGCCCAAGATAGTTTTGCTGAATCAATGAATTCCTTAAAGAAATGGCCGTCAATTAGCATTTGAACGAAGTTCATGTGAAAGAGAACTCCTGGTAGCATCGAATCAATTGGCGTGTTTCTTAAGTCGTGTGCTCCAAAAGCTGTCGCACCAACAAAGACAAGGGAGCCTTCAAATAATTTCTTAAACTCAGGATCATTTGGATCTTTTTCAATAATTTGATAGATAGGTATGCGAGTATAAGCATCGGCGCCACCGATCCAACGAACTTTTGTTTCACCTCTAAGGTTTAATTCAACATCTCCCTTTTTGGATTTTAAGATTGGAACACCACCTTGAGTACTTAGGTCTAGTTCTGTTTTAAAAATATTCTTATTTTCACCTTCCTCATTTTCATCAAACTCACCAATCCAGTGCATATAAGATGATAGCCCATATGAAGGAACATGAACTTCTCGATATGGAAAGGCCAGTGCCTTGTAGTGTCTAATAACTCCGTCGTTGTCTGCACTTGCTTCAATAAAGCCTAAAGATGCTTCAGCATCAATAATACCCTGGATAGGATATACTGAATTTGAAATGATCGTTGGTTCCATGTCGTAATTAACCCCACCTGCTTTTGTGTTCAGGGCAAAGAGGTATAAGTCTTCTGGTAAAGTAGGGTAGTGATCGGTTCCATAAACTTCAAGGTTATAAGGCATGATGACACGATTATTTGGTACCTCATGAAAATACTCAATGGCCGAAATTAATTCATCATCAGGATTAACTCCATTACAAGTCATGGATGCTTCAGAAAAGAAAACATCAAAGGCTATGACCTTTGCACCATATCCACGTAACTTCCTAATCATTGTTCCCCAATGGGAGCGAGTGATAGGCCAAGAGCCCAAGTTCTTGATCGAGTCATCATCTATATCGGCCAGAATTAGTTTTGGGTTTGGTGTATTTCTGTCCATTGTTTGCATCATTCTTAAATCATAGAAACGATTTTCAAAAAATGATGCATAAGCTGTGAGGTCTCTAAAATTTTTATCGTATGTTCGTGAATAAAGAGAAAAGAACACACTGGCACATGAAAATAATATGATAAGAAATAGTCCTGTGTATTTGATAATATTTTTCATAGCAATCCATGGTTCTTAGCGCTTAATAGTAATAAGAGAAATCAATGGCCGTTTGATGGGCCGTATAATTACTTGTGTCTTCGTCAGAGCTGTTATTTGTATAAATATACTCAAACCCAAATGAAAAGTTACGATTGATAATACGAGTAAGCTTTGCATTGAGTGACGTCGTCATTTCAAGCCCACGTGTTGCATCTGTTGCTGCGTCTTCATAACTTATGAAGTTTGTCGAAAGACCTGCATTAAAGCTTGTATTTGGAAATAGGCCTGGAACAATATAATCAACACGAAATAGGTGAGATGTCGTGTTTAGGTTTGGAGAGTTTGCATAATCACTACTATCAAATTGGTAGAGTAGAACAAAGATTCCGTAAGTCTTTTTGATTATTTGATCAGCAGAAACAACCATCGAAGATCGATCAAGACTTTCTGTATAGTATGAATATGTTTGATACTTAAAAGTTAAAGTTGTGTTACCAACTTCAAAGAAAGGCATTTCACTACCTAATTCAAACTGCTGAGAGCGGTAGTTAAACTGCTTACTTTTTTGTGCGTTAACATCCTTGGCCTGGTAGTCATAAACTAGGTTTGTAAATAAGCGAGCAGGCTTCTTGTTAATACGATAAGCAAAGTCGATATCCAACTCAGGTGTAATATTATAACTATCATTTGAGTAGATTTCCGAATCAACGCGATCTGTATAGATTGTATTCTTAAGCTCTAGCGCAGGAGTAATCGTATATCTTCTCTTAAAATTAAAGGCCTTTTCAATATTGAGACGAGTTTGAGAAAAGAATGAATCCTTATTCGTTCCAGTCGAGCTTGGGAGATCGTCTGAAAGAGTAACGTTATTATCATATGTGATCTTTTCTTCAACACTTAGGCTTAGTCTTTCACTAGGTAGGGGATCACCATTAATTAATTTATTTTCTTCTAAGAAGAATTCCTTTTTTATTTCTTTTATTCGATTATCGATATCATCTGCAGTTGAGCTATTTGGGTCGATATCAATGGCCTTGTAGTAATCAGGAAGGATATATTTTTCGACAATCTCTCTTGTGCGATTCGTTTCTCTTGCAATCTCTAAATTCATATTAGCAATTTGAAAGTAGGAGATCTGCTTCATCTCTTTTGAAGTCTTTTTGTCTTTTAAGAGCTTTCCAAAATAAACCTTTGCATTCTTCGGTTCTTCCTTAAGCTGATAAATATAGGCTATATAGTAATTTGATTGCTCGACTTTATACTTTGCTCTTTCAGATTTTTTGAAATTTTCAATAGCATCATCTAGGTTGTTGATAGCAAAGTTGGCCTGGCCCAATTCATAATTAAGCTCACTTGCTTTATTTCCCTTCTTTATCGCCGAATTAAAAGCATCAATGGCCTTGTTATATTCTTGAATACGAGAGTAGGAGATCCCAAGAAGATAATCTCTTACTCCTGGGGATTTGGCGCTTTTAAAATTCTTATAATTTGGTGAGTTCAATAACTCGATAACTTTCTCATAATTCGAGTTTTCAAATGCACGGTAAACAGGAGTCATGCTCTGGGCAAGTCCCATTGATGTGATACTAGCGAATGCCAGTGCGATAAAAATCTTTTTCAAAGTCAGTCCTTTAACTTTTTATTAAAATCTAGGTATTTATAAATAATTTTACTGATAAATCGGACAATTGAATAGGGGGAATTTGGCCACAGAGCTTTTAAGCTGTGGCCATATTTGAATATTAAACTCGGTTATTTATTGACGATCGAGAATGACTTTTACACGTGCTCGATTTGTTGAAGTCGTATTTGTTTGATCAAGCATTTGGTCGCGATCATCCATTGTTTTCTTCATAATATCAGCTCCGTCATCAACAGGTCTTGTATCATCAACAATTACTGGAGGTAGCAATGGATCACCAAGTGGCGCTTCTCCATCAGGATTAAAGATATTCATTGGTTCTTCTGGCATTATATCTGGTACTGTTCCACCTGAAGCCGGAATACGGTTTACACTAATTTGAGGCTTGTCCTTTGGAATCATGTCTCCATTTTCATTTACAACATAGAAGTCATTCTTATACTCACCAGTTTCCTTATCGAAACTACCCATTTGAACCGGTACAATTACTTCATTTGTCATTGGGTCAACTGGAGCATTCTTCGGTGGTGGAATGTAGAGAGCATTACTTGTGTCAACGTAGCCACCTTCTTGCATTGTTCCTTTAGGAGCGGCCGTTGTAATGGTAAGAGTTGGTGCTTGAGCTGTAGGGACTTTAAGATTAGAGTCGGCCTTGGCCATTTGTCCCATAATCTCAGAACCACCAGCACCACTAAATTTTGAGCTATCCATTCCTGGAGGAATGATATTTCGACTCATTTGTTTCTTTTCTGATTTATTCTTATCATCATTTGATGATGTCTTTGAACCATCATTTGCTTCAAGGGCCTTTAGCTGTTGCTTATTAATTTTAACTGGCTCCATTGGCTTTGAGTCAACCTTAGGCATAACCCCTGAAAGTTGTCCTTGGCGAACCATAACTGAAGTAGGTGATGAAACAACCTTTTCAAGCCTGTCTTGTAGAAAGCGACTCTTTTTAAAATTAGAAAGAGAACCCATGGCAACGGCACCCTCGAATGTAATAAGTGTCGTATTATTATTGGCCGGGTTAAAGTTTACTTGGAAGTCTGTCCCACGAACACCCATGGCCGCAGTCTTTGTCTTAATAAAGAGCTTTGATTTCTTCTTATCAATTTGTAGGTAGTTCTTAGAAACTTTAGAGCGAAGTTGACCATTAATAAGATTGATAATTCCTGCTTTCTTTTTCGGGAATTGCTCGACTTCAACTTCTGAATTTGCACCTAGAGTTAGATTTGATTTGTCGATAAAGAGGAGCTTAACAAAGCTTCGGGCCTTCGTTGTGATCTTGGCACCTTCAGGCACCCAATCTCCTTTGGCCAATGGTTTCTTTGTCTGGGAGTAAAAGACCTTTCCTCTTACTTTCATAACCTTGGCGACACCCCTTTCTGAGTTTGCATTCAAGGCCGAAATATTCGCTAAAATTGCTACAGATAAAATAATAAGTCTTAGTACCTTCATAATGAGTCCCCACAAAATCAATCTCATTTATACTTATCGTAGATCAAAGTAATTTCTTAAGCTGAAACTTGTGTAAATGACTAAAAACAAAGGGAGTTTGAATTGGTGTAACTTTCTGATATGACAAGAACTTGTGGCAGGGTGAACTGCCACAATACGTAATTTTGGCTAGTTAGAGAATTGTGTCGAAATTCTCTGTTGGCCTACCAATGGCGGCTTTTTTCTCGTCATTAACGAGAATTGGACGTTCTAGAAGCTTTGGGTTTTCGTGAACGATCTTGGCCCACTCAATATTTGATAACTCTTTTCCTGCAAGCCCTAGATCTTTAAATAGGGCCTCTTTCGTACGAATTAAGCCTTCAAGTGGTGCTAGCCCCGTATACTTCACTAGATCGATAAATTCTTTCTCTTCAATGCCATCTTTCAGATATTCCTTAACTCTAAAGCCAATGCCTTCTTGAATACCTTTTTGTTCTAAATATTCTAGACCTTGGCGGCTCTTAGAGCATCTTGGATTGTGATAATAAAGCATTTATTCTACTCCTGATAATTATCATATCAGTTCTTTTCTGATATATTGGGTTTTTAAAAAATAACTAACTAGGATTTTAGCCATGTCTTACGATATTGAAAATATCAAATCAGAATTTGCCGAACATGTTAAAACTTTACAGAATCAGATTAGTGACGAACTTAAGAGAATTGATACAAAAATTAACTTGAATGAAGATATATGGGAAAGAAAGGATTACGCCGGAAACCCTGGTGGTGGTGGGATCACACGTGCCTTTGAAGGCGAGATCTTTGAGAATGCTGGTGTTAATACATCACTTGTATTTGGAGAAGTTGATCCAAAATTTGCGGCCAATATTGGTGGTGATAATAACCAGATGTGGGCAACAGGAATTTCTCTCATCATTCACCCGACAAACCCAAAAGTTCCAACAACTCATGCGAATTTTCGCATGATTCAGGCCGGATCAAAAATTTGGTTTGGTGGTGGTGCCGACCTTACTCCTTACTTTCCACATGAAGAAGACTTTGAGTACTTTCACAAGGTTTGGAAAGATGCCTGTGAACCATATGGATATTGGGACGACTGGAAAAATCGTTGTGATAAGTACTTTGTTAATAAGCATCGTGCAGATGAAATGCGTGGAGTAGGTGGCTTCTTCTATGATCATTTCTTCTCGGGTGATCCAGTAAAAGACCTGGCCATGTTTAAAGAGATTTCTTTAAACTTTATCAAGTCTTACTTCCCACTAGTTGAGAAGAGAATGAATGAGGCCTTTGATGATGAAGATGTGGACTTCCAACTACATCGCCGCGGGCGCTACGTTGAGTTTAACCTTCTTCACGATAGAGGAACTCACTTTGGACTTAAGTCTAATGGCCGTACCGATTCAATATTAATTTCACTTCCAAAGAGGGTGAAGTTCACTTATCGTTATGAGCCGACAAAGCCAGAACACAAGAAGATGATGGAATATTACTATCCAAAGGACTGGGCCTAGCTATTAGCTGGCCTGTGCCTTAATAAGGTCCTCTAAGATTTCATTGGCATCAATTTCAACTCCATGGGACTGAGCAACAGCTTGAATCTCTTCAAGTTTTTTCTCTAGTTTTGTGATTTCACAAAGAAGACGGTAGCAGTTATTAATCATCATAATTTACTCCTGTGTTAGAGTTGTTAAATATAAGTTTGGCATATCAAACTATCGGTGTCCATAGAAAAATACTTAATGATCATAATTTTATTTGAGTTGATCAATACAATTTATTTTAAATTTACACAGTTCAGGATTTTATGTAATGTGCCAGAATTCCTGTTGGAATTCATTCCAAGATTATATTAGAGGTAGAAGATGTCTAAGAGACTACAAGAATTATTAGAAGAAATGAAAGAGTACTCACCGAAGCAAATGCGAACGCTAAGAAATAATCTTAATAACAGATTACAAAGTTTTAAGAACGATTTTAAAGAGCCAAAAGATCTTCAACCTTCACATAAGTTATATGGGCTTGAAGAAGGCGAATGCCGTGAACTTCTTGGTGTTGTTAAAAAAGAACTAATCAAAATGAAATTTTCTGATTTATAGAACATGCTCTAGAACAAGTGTTGTAGCATTGTAATATAAATGTAAAAGCTCGGGCCTTGGCTTTAATTGAACGCTAATGGAGGGTATGCTTCCTATATGCAAAAAGCCAAGCAAAAGCCCATTCTAAGAGGTTGGTCTCATCAAGTCATGTTCTTCGTCGCACTTGGTGCCTGCACCCTTCTAATCGCAAAAAGTGTCAATTCCACTCAGTATATTTCAACTATTGTGTACTCTCTAGGTCTTCTTATGATGTTAGGAGTTAGTGCCTTTTATCATCGAATTCACTGGGAACCCAGAGTACGTGACCTTCTGGGCAGACTTGATCATAGCGCTATTTACGTCATGATTGCAGGAACTTGTACACCGATTACTCTTCTCGTTTTAAATGGAGAGTCTGGTTCAACATTTCTCATAAGTATTTGGACTGTGGCCGCAATTGGTATTTTGAAATCGATCTTCTTTCCTAATCTGCCAGAGAAGGTAAGTGCAATTATCTATCTTATTCCTGGCTACATGGTTCTTCCCTATGTATCGGAACTTCTTCCAAAACTTGGGATGACAAATATTTCGCTTCTAATTGCAGGTGGTATTCTCTATACAATCGGTGCAGTCTTTTATGGATTAAAGAAGCCTGGTAGGTATGCGAAGTGGTTTGGCTATCATGAGTTATTTCATCTATTCGTTTGTGTGGCAGCGACGTTGCACTTTATGATTATCTATTCGATTGTTGGGTAGATGATTTTTGAAATAGTAAAGGGTGCCATGCACCTTTGGTTTCGCATGTGCACATAGCGACCAATGGCCCTCGTACGATTCGCTAACTTTCCCATTGGCCCAGAGACAACAAAGCCTGCAAAAATGCAGGCTTGTTGAATATAAATTTCATTTCAAAAGTTGGGGGCCTAGCACCGCGAACAATAGTTTGCCTTTGGGCAAACAATTTCGCGGGTGCTTACCAATCAGGGGCGATGTAAACATCAATCGCTGGGTTGTACTCTGCTCTCAGAGTTGACTTGATCGCCTCAAGTGTTCCAGTCGTTGATGATGGGCAAGTCCCACATGCACCTTGATAACGAACAAGTAGAATATTGTCCTCGTAAGAAACTGTTTGAATATCTCCACCGTCAGCTTGCAGGTATTGTCTAACCGTACGATCAAGTACAGCTTCAATATCTTTAAGTTCTTGAGGTAGGTTTTCACGGCGCTCTTTTTCTGGATCGAACTCTTCGTATTCAGGGTTGTGATTTGGAAGATCGTGCTTGATTGTCTCAAGGATCTTTGGCTCAATATCATCCCAATCTTCGTAGTTGAATTTTGTTACCGTAATAACATTTTCAAAAAAGTGTAATTGGTCAATTCCACGAATTGTAAAAAGGTTAACACCTAGGTTCACCTCTCCACATTCCATTGGCGTTCTAAAAGTTGAAGAACCAGATGCTTTTACATTTTGATTTAAAATGAATTTTAAAGCATTTGGATTTGGAGTTGGTTGAATGTCGATTGTTACTTCACTCATATATCTTACCTTTGTTGCCCTAACTTCTTATAGGAAGTTAATGGCCTTATGTAGTGCTTTGATAAAATTATCTATTTCTTCTTTTGTATTATACAGCGAGAATGAGGCCCTTGCAGTCGCACTGATTTCGAACCTTTTCATTAAAGGCTGTGTACAGTGGTGGCCAGTTCTAATTGCAACACCTTGGCGATCTAGAAGTGTTCCAAGGTCGTGTGGGTGAGCACCTTCAACAACGAATGATAAAACCGAGGCCTTCTCTTTTGCTGTTCCAATTAAACGAACTTTTTCAACTTCTAAAATTTGCTTAGTAGCATAATCAAGAAGCTCTTTCTCGTAGCTTTTAATTACATCAAGATCACAATTTACAATGAAGTCAATTGCTGGCTTAAGGCCAATCCCACCTGCGATATGAGGAGTACCTGCTTCAAACTTATGTGGAAGATCGTTATATGTTGTCTTTTCAATTGTGACAACATCGATCATATCTCCACCACCTTGATAAGGAGGCATTGATTCAAGAAGCTTTTCTTTACCATAAAGAGCTCCGATTCCTGTTGGCCCAAACATCTTGTGTGAAGAAAAGGCGAGGAAGTCGCAGTTTAGGTCTTGAACATCAATTTTCTCATGAGCAATTGATTGGGCAGCATCAACGCAGAAGTAAGCTCCATTGTCGTGTGCTAACTTAATATATTTTTTGATATTGTTAACTGTTCCAAGGCTGTTTGAAATATGGGCCATGGAAACAAGTTTTACATTACCTTCTTCTAGAAGCTTCACATAAGCTTCTTCATTGATGTCACCTTCATCCGTAATAGGGATCTCTCTTACTTTTGCACCAATCTTTTCGGCCTG
This sequence comes from Halobacteriovorax sp. CON-3, assembly GCF_043196995.1. Classification (NCBI taxonomy): domain Bacteria; kingdom Pseudomonadati; phylum Bdellovibrionota; class Bacteriovoracia; order Bacteriovoracales; family Halobacteriovoraceae; genus Halobacteriovorax; species Halobacteriovorax sp. CON-3. The sequence continues at coordinate 24,741 of NZ_JBEBNA010000003.1, read as the reverse complement.
AATTTGCCAAGGAACAATATTTGAGTGGTGCTCCATTGTCGAGATTAGGATGACATCATCCTTTTTCAAGTAGTGAGGAACGAAAGAGCTTGCAACTAAGTTTAAGCTGTCTGTTGTTCCTTTTGTGAAGATGATCTCACATCTCGAATTTGCATTAATTAGAGATTGTATCGCGTCGCGAGTTTCTTCATACTTAATTGTTCCAAATTCGCTTAGGTAGTGAACACCTCTGTGAATATTGGCAACATCATGTGTGTAGTGCTTATTTAGAGCATTGATCACATTGATATGCTTAAGAGTTGATGCAGCATTATCTAAGTAGATAAGTGGCTTATCATGTACTCTTCTTTCTAATTGTGGAAATTGCGCTCTAATAGCGTTAATTTCAAAGGCCATTAAGATTCCTTTTCCATTTCATCAAATGCATTTTTTTCAAATGATTCAAATAGAATATCACTTAAGAATTTTTCAATTTTCTCATCTTCAATCTTTGTAATCGCATCTGAACAGAATGCGTGAATTAGTAGCTTTTGCACGCGCTCTTTTGAAAGTCCACGAGACTGAAGATAGAAAGCTTCTTCGTCACTCATTTGTCCTACAGTTGCACCGTGGGCACATTTAACATCGTCAGCATAAACTTCAAGTTGTGGACGAGTATCAACGTGGGCCCCTTTAGATAGAAGTAGGTTCTTATTTAACTGCTCTGAGTTTACAAGTTGAGCATCACGACAAACAAGAACTTTACCAGTGAAAACACCACGGGCCTTATTGTCTAGAACTCCCTTGAAAAGCTGCGAGCTATCAGTTCTTTCTTTAATATGTGAAATTAGTGAGAAGTTGTCAGTGTGCTGATCTCCTCTAAGAGCATATAGGCCATCAACACTTGCTGTTGCTCCGATTCCATTTAGACGAACTCTCATCTCATTACGAGATTTCTTGGCACCTGTTGTGAAAGTAAATGACTTAAAGTGTGCGTCTTTTGCAATGTCAGCATTTACACTACTTACGTGGAATGCATTAGCACCATCAGTTTGAACTTTTACGTGACTTACATTTGCACCATCTGCAATTTTGAAATTTGATACAGCGTTAATATTGTAGGCCTTGTCACTTCCTGTAAAGATCTCAACAAAGCTCACCTTAGAGAATTGTTCAACGTTTACGTGAATACGTGGTAGTGCAAATTCTCCATCAAAGTCAGAGATGTGAACTATTGAAATAATATCATCAACGCTTATGTTTTTAGGTACATTGATCTCAATGATGTTCTCAACTGCAGAAGCATTAAGCATGGCAAAGATATCGGTTTGATCACAGTTTGCTTCATTTGCTACGAGGGCCTTTTGTTCAACAGTTACTTCTTCTGGAAAGAAAGAGTCAGCTTTTGAATATTGACCGTTAAGAAGTACAACTTGATACTTTCCAGCAACCTTAACATTCTTAAGCATTGCTTTTTCAGCTGTTACTGCAAACTTCTCTGGTAGTACATCTGTAAGCTTAGTGTAAATCCAGTCTTCCATTTTTGTATGTGGAAGCCCTCGTGCCTTAAAGTTAGTTAAGGCTTCTTTATTCGACTCTGACTTAGCGTAAACAGCTAGATCATTTAAATATTGGTCTGTTAATTCTTGGATATTCATTATTAATCCTAATCCTTATTTTGTTAGCCAGTCGTAACCTTTTTCTTCAAGTTCAAGTGCTAGTTCTTTTCCACCTGACTTAATAATTTTTCCGCCACTTAGTACGTGAACATAATCAGGAACGATATAGTCTAGAAGTCTTTGGTAGTGAGTTACAAGAACGATTCCATTGTACTTAGACTTAATTGCGTTAACACCTTTTGCAACGATCTTAAGAGCGTCGATATCTAGTCCAGAATCTGTTTCATCTAGTAGGGCGATCTTTGGATTAAGAACGGCCATTTGAAGAATTTCATTCTTCTTCTTTTCTCCACCAGAAAAACCTGTGTTTACTGGACGGTCTAAGAATTCTTCTCTCATCTCTAATAGCTCTAGTTTTGGCTTTAGGAATTCTCTGAATTCTTCTTTCTTCATTTCTGCAGCACCTTGAGATTTCGATACTTCGTTAAATGACTCAAGAAGAAAGTCAATATTTGATACACCTGGAACTTCAATAGGGTATTGAAAGCCTAGGAAGATACCATTCTTTGCTCTTTCATCTGGCTCAAGCTCTAGAAGGTCTGTTTGCTTTCCATTGATATTGTAATCAATTGATCCGCTTGTTACTTCAAATGATGGGTGACCAGCGATTACTTTTGATAGTGTACTCTTTCCTGAACCATTAGGTCCCATGATTGCGTGAACTTCACCTGGTTTAACTTCAATAGAAATCCCTTTTAGAATTTCTTTTTCTTCAACTCTTGCGTGAACATCTTTAACTGTAAGTAAGCTCATTTTTTTCCCTTTATATAAATCTAAATTTTATCCGATTGAATTTTCTAATTTCATCTCAATTAACTTTACGGCCTCAACTGAGAACTCTAGTGGAAGCTCTTTGAAAACTTCACTACAGAAACCATTTACGATCATTGAGATACATTTTTCCATATCCATCCCACGTTGTTGTAGGTAGAAGAGCTGATCTTCAGATATCTTTGAAGTTGAAGCCTCGTGCTCTACTGTTGCCGTATTATTTTTTACGTCAATATATGGGAATGTATTTGCTGAACACTTTGAACCAACAAGCATCGAGTCACATTGAGAGTAGTTCTTTGCACCAATAGCTGATGGCATAACCTTAACAAGTCCACGATAATTATTTTCAGAAGCTTCTGCTGAGATACCTTTTGAAATAATTGTCGACTTAGTATTCTTTCCGATGTGAACCATTTTAGTTCCTGTATCGGCCTGCATTTTATTATTCGTTAGTGCTACTGAGTAGAAAGCACCCTGTGAGTTTTCACCAATTAAGTTACATGAAGGATACTTCCAAGTGATAGCAGATCCTGCTTCAACTTGTGTCCATGAAATCTTAGAATTCTTTCCAAGGCAGTTACCACGCTTTGTTACGAAGTTGTAAATACCACCCTTTCCTTGCTCATCTCCGGCGTACCAGTTTTGAACAGTTGAATACTTAATTTCTGCATCATCAAGAGCAATAAGCTCAACGATAGCAGCGTGAAGTTGATTTTCATCTCGTTGAGGAGCTGTACAACCCTCAAGGTAATTTACGTAACTTCCTTTATCGGCAACAACAAGTGTTCTTTCAAACTGACCCGTCTCTTTTGCATTGATTCTAAAGTATGTTGAAAGATCCATTGGACAAGTTACACCTTCAGGGATGTAAACGAATGATCCATCAGAGAATACTGCCGCATTAAGTGCTGCATAGAAGTTGTCTGCAGGAGGAACAACTGTTCCTAGGTACTTCTTAACTAGTTCTGGGTGCTCTTGTACTGCTTCTGAAATTGAGCAGAAAATAACTCCAACTTTTTCTAGTTCTTCTTTATATGTTGTCCCAACAGAAACTGAATCAAATACTGCATCTACAGCAACACCTGAAATTCTTTTTTGCTCTGATAGAGGAATTCCTAGTTTTTCAAAAGTCGCTAAAAGCTCTGGATCAAGATCATCAAGGCTCTTTGGTGCGCTTTCTGTCGATTTGGGGGCCGCATAGTAGTATAGGTCTTCAAAATCAATTTTTGGGATTTCTAGTTTGGCCCAATTTGGCATTGGCATTTGTTTCCAAAGGCGAAATGCCTTAAGTCTATATTCAAGTAACCACTCAGGTTCATTCTTCTTTGCTGAAATCATCCTAACGATGTCTTCATTTAAACCCTTAGGGAACTCTTGAGTTTCAATGTCTGTAAAGAAGCCATACTTATATTCTGACTTTGTTAATTGTGTATCACTCATGTGTGAATCCTGCCTTATTTATTAATAACTCTTCAAGCGACAAGTTAATCAGCTGGTGATTAACGTGAGAGTTAAGCTTTTCTATTGGTGTAATTAATTCGCAATTTAAATATTTCGTACATTTGCCCTTAAGAGCATCACAATCAGATTCTGTAATCTTTCCTTCAATTGAATTACTTACTTCAAAGAGATTGATTTCAGATAGGGGACGGCTAAGATAGTAGCCTCCTTTTATACCCTTGATTGATGAGAGCACTCCGTATCCATTTAGCTTTTGCATAACTTTAGATACTGGATCAAAAGGCATCTTGTGTATGTCACAGATCTCTCTGGCCGAAGTGAGATTTTCGGCACATGTGTGTCCGTGCTCTTGCATATGCTTTAGAGCTGTCAGGGCATATTCTGTTTTTTTACTAACCTTAAACATGCTTAACACACCTATATTGTGACGAGTTAAATACCTTAGGTATCGCCTTTTATTAATAATTTACGTTATGACTTTTAAATAACGTAAAATAAGTCAAAAAACAACTTATTTAACTCCATCTTAGCAAATATATAGGTCGAATCACACCTCAAATCCATAATATTTATGTAAGATCGACTTTTATCAAGCTTTGTAGGAAAATGGTCTTATGAGTGAACATGATTCGGAAATTAACTTAAAACGCCTCAAGTATATTGGTTCTTTACGTGATGAGTCGATCGTTGCCCAAATTGAAGCGCAACTAATTCGACAAGGTATCCATATTACAAAAGAATATGAGAACGAGTTCTATCATTTATTTGTTGTGGACCTAAATCAATTACAACAGGCCCGTGATGTTTACCGTATCTATATTGGAGGGGCCAAACCAACTAAGGTTGATAAAAATTGGCAATATGTTCAATCCTTAAGTATGGGACCTGCGACAATTATAATCTTGGCCTTGTGTGTAATCGTCTTCATCTTTGGCTGGATTCTAAAGAATGAAAACCTCTATTATCTTTTTCTTTTTTCAACTTCTAAAGTAGATGCCTTTGCAGATATTAATAATGGTGAGTACTGGAGGCTTCTTTCTCCTGCCTTTATCCACTTTGGCTACATTCATATCTTCTTTAATATGTTGTGGTGGAAAGAGTTAGGTAAGCTCATTGAGGTGACTAAGGGAAGTGTATTTTTAATACTGCTTCTTTTATTTACGGCAATTTCTTCAAATATCCTACAAGCGATTATGTCCCCGGGGATGTTTGGAGGGCTTTCTGGTGTGGTTTACGGCCTACTTGGTTTTCTATGGCCATACTCAAGGCTAAATCCAAACTTTAAGTTTAAGCTTCCAACTTCTGATATTGTTCTCATGGTTGGATGGCTCTTCTTAGGTTTCTTTGATGTCTTTAATTTTAAGATGGCCAATTGGGCCCACGGAGGTGGACTTGTCAGTGGTGCCGTCTTAGGTGTTATTTTTGCTTTGATTGATCGCTCGGATCAAAAGTCGAATACTCACCAATCTTAAGATCACCTAATTTCACATCGCCAATAGCGACTCTAATTAGCCTAAGAGTAGGGAAGTTTACCGCCGCACACATTCGACGAATCTGGCGATTTCGTCCTTCTGATATACGGACTTCAATCCAAGAGGTTGGGATTGTTTTACGTACACGCACTGGTGGGATGCGATCTTCAATTTTAAAGTTTGTTAGCTTTTTAACTTTCGCTGGCTTTGTCTTGTAATTACCTTTAATGACAACACCACGCTTTAGCTCTTCAATTGCTTCTGGTGTGATATCGCCGTCGACTTGAACAAGATAAGTTTTTTCAACCTTACTATCAGCATTGGCCATTTGGTTCTTATACTTCCCATCATTAGTGAGAATCAGTAGGCCTTCACTGTCTTTATCTAAGCGGCCAACAGGGTAAACTTCCTTTGGTAGCTTGTAATCAATAAGGCTTAGCTGGTCTCTGTGGTCTTTTCCAAATTGGCACAGGACATCGTATGGCTTATTAAAGATGATATATTGATGTTCTCCATTACTTGCTACTTCTTTGAAGTTTTCAAGCTTAAATGGAGGAGTAATTTCTAAGTTTATTTCTTTTTGTAAAAACTTATCAAAGAAGCTGATTTTGTAAGCACAAAGTCTTTGTCCACTCTGATCCTTTGAATTTGAATAGATTGGATCACCGTAAATTGGATGACCAATCTCTTTTGCATGGGCCCTAATCTGATGCTTTCTACCAGTTAGGATCGTAAACTCAACTAATGAGTACTGCTTATCAGTATCGATAACTTTGTAGTCTGTTATGGCCTTTTTACCACCAGAGTTAACGACAACCATCTTCTCAATACGCCCAACTCGGTTTGCCTTAAGGAAGTTTTCAATCCTTGCTTCTTGTTGTGTAAAGACACCGCTACAGATAGCTAAATAACTCTTTCTTATCTTTTGCGGATCATGAGAGCTAAAGAGTTCTTGAAGATATTTATTGGCCTCTTTGTTTTTAGCAAATAAAAGAATTCCAGACGTTTCCACATCAAGTCTATGTGCTAGGACGAGATACTGATCCTTTCCATCACTTCGATTTTTCAGAAAACTAGAAAGAGCATCAGTGCAATTATCTCGAAAACGATCGAGAGTTTTATGCACTGGCCAGCCCGCCTTTTTGTTTAGGGCAATATAGTTATCGTCTTCAAAGACGATATCATTGGCAGATAATCGGATTTTAATTCTTTTTTTCACTGAAAGTATTGTATCATGTTTACTATGAACGATTTACCAAATTCTGAAGCATGTGAAAGAAATAAAGGCCCTATCCTTGAGGTGATCACACCTTATTTAAGCAGTAGTGATAATGGAGAGTTTCTCGAGATTGGCTCTCTGACTTGTCAGCATAGTGCACACTTTGCTAAGGCCTTTGCTCAAATTGATTTTATTACATCTGAGATTAGAGATAACCAAAATGTCTTAAAGACTTGCTTATCACATTACCAAAAGAGTTTACCAAATCTTAAAGGCCCCCTTGTTTATGAAGCAGGTTTCAATAAACTTGAGGCCGGGAAAAAGTTCTACTACACAGCAAATACACTTCATATCATGCCTTGGAAGGCCGCAAAGACTTTTATTAAGGACTTGGCCACAGCAATGGATGAAAATAGCACTCTATTTATTTACGGGCCATTTAAGTATCATGGAAATTTCACGAGTGCGTCTAATGAACAATTTGATGGATTTTTAAAAGAGCGTGATGCTCAAAGTGGAATTCGAAATTTTGAAGATATTTGCAATAACTTCTTAAAGAAAGGTGTCTTTCTAAAAGAAGATATTGCAATGCCAGCTAATAATCAGCTTTTAATATTTACGAAATAATGGACTACATTCTTTCTGGTACTTGAATTCCTAGAATCCCAAGGCCAGTTTTAATGATTTCACTTGTTGCATACGCAAGCTCAAGGCGAGCTTTCTTAAGTGACTCTTCACTTGAAGCAATTGGGCAAGCTGCATAGAAGCTATTAAATAACTTTCCAAGTTCAAATAGGTAAGTAGTCAGAAGACTTGTTTTATTTTGCTCATGCGCCTTAATTGCAACATCATTAAATAGTGATAGCTTCTGCATTAGTTCAAATTCTTTTGTTTCAACAAGTGAGCTTGCATTTGAAAGCTCGAGGGCCTGAGCTTTATCAAAGCCTTGCTTCTTAAGTAGTGAATTAATACGTGCATAAACATATTGAAGATATGGGCCAGTGTCTCCATCAAGTTTTAACCATTCGTTCATATCAAAAACGATCTTACGGTTATTATCAATTTTGATCATCCCATATTTAATTGCACCATTGGCAATCTTCGTTGCTGTCTCATCGATCTCTGACTGATCCCATTCCCCAGCATACTTATTAAGGTAATCATCCTTAATTTTACTTTCCATATTATTGATAAGATCAGTAAGGGCAACGATATTTCCCTTACGAGAACTCATGGCACCATCTGTAAGCTCAACCATTTCATATGGTAGGTGATAGCAGTCTTTAGCTTGTTCAAAACCAATATGTTCTAGAACTTTGAAAACTTGCTTGAAGTGGAAGGCCTGGCGAGAGTCAACAATGTAGATATTATTTTTCACACCGTATTCTTCAAATTTCTTAATTGCTAGAGCAACGTCCTTTGTTGAATAAAGACCAGTACCGTCTGATTTAATTAGAATACAGAAGCCAAGCTTATCATCACTTAGATCCATTCCAATCGCACCATCATCTTTTACGAATAAACCTTTCTCATAATATTCATTACAGATTTTTAGTGATGGAGCATCCATTTCAGATTCAAAGAACCAACGATCAAATTCAACATCTGCCCAAGCATATGTTTTCTTCATGAGATCAATTGACCACTGACGAGTCTCTTGCCATAGATCAAAGAATTCTCCCTCTTCAGCGTGAAGCTCTTTTAGGATCTCTGTCAGCTTAGCGCGGTTATCATCTTCTTTATCGCTTCCAAGCTCATCTTCAAGCTTTGTATTAGCTAGTGTGTAAATACGTCCTAGCCATTCACCCTTATTTGTTTCAGGAATTGTGTCTTGATTGTGATACTTCAAATACCAAAGACATTTTGCAACGTGAGTACCAGAGTCACCAGGATAAGTTACTGGGTGAACATCAACACTACAATACTGCTTAATTCTAACAAGAGCATTACCAAGACAGAGATTTCTCATATGCCCCACGTGAAGCTCTTTGTGAGTATTCGGTTGCGAGTACTCAATCATTGTTTTCCCTTCACCCTTTGTTAGTTCTTTCTTGAAAAAATCACCTGTGCGAATTTCTCCAATTAAGCTTTCAAAGTATGCATCAGCAGTAAGGGTAAAATTAAGGTATGGACCTTGTGCTTTAAGGTCTTTGATTATTGAAGCATTTGCTTCGAGATCAACTTTTTCTAGAATTGCTGCTGCGATTTGTGGTGGGCCTTGTCTAAGGGCCTTGGCAAAACGAAATACAGGAAAAGCATAGTGGGCCATTTCAATATTCGGGGCCTGTCCAATTGATGAGTAAATATCATCTCTCTTAAACTCTGCATCTGGATAAGCAGATGAGAATGCATTTTCTAGGATATCAGTAAGTTTTGCTAAAATCGTATTCGTTTCCATTAAGTAATCACCGTATTTTGCTGCGCTGCAGTTTAGTATATCTATGTTATCATCATATTATAATAAATAATTTACTAATTGTTTAGGAAAAGTAATTTCATATGTTCATTTCTACTAGACTTCTAATGATTATATTTAGCTCAATATACCTTGCTATAGGGACGAGTCAGTCTGTGCTAGCAGATGATGCTATGACGCCGATTGAGGAGTTTCAAAAAAAGCAACAAATAGAGCGACAAGAAGCGGAGGAATTTCGAAAGTACAATACTGAATCAAGTATTGGGGATGGCCTTTTCAAAGGTCCAAACCTTATCTACTTATGCTCTAAAAGACGAAAGCACTTTGCCTGTGTTAATGATCTCTCCCTTAGAGATTGTGATACTCGAGAAGATATGAATTGTATGGTGATTCAAAAGTATAGTGGTCAAAAAGAATGCTTTAAGGGCCAGTCTAAACTGATGCTTAAGTCGAGGATAGATTCTTATTGCAAGGATTAATTGATCTCACGAAACATTAAAACATGACGTCCGATCCCTTCGACTTCAAACTCATCTCCAAACACTTCAAAACCAAGTTTTTCATAAAATGCCCTCGCTTCGATACGAGCATTACACCATACTAAATTACAGAAGTTTTGCTTAATAATAGGGAAGGCAACATTTAGCAGCTCTCTTGAAAAGCCTTGTTTACGGTGATTTTCAAGGGTCGCCATACCTTGTAGTTGATATTGATTATCAATATTAAAGTTAGGATTTGGATTAAAGTAAAAAGAAGCAACTGATACAAGATTATTGTCGACAAATGCACCTAAGTGAAATGTGTCTGACTCATTATCTCCAGTAAAATTATAACTAGAGTCGATGCCTTCAATGCCTAATACTGAGCGACGAATTTTAAATGTATCTTTCAAATGGATTCTTTTAACGATCATAGAGGGACTTTATACCAAATAAATGAAATTTTGTCACAATAAAGAGGCATTGATGATGCTTGCCCCGTATTACCCGAGTATCTAAGTTTATTTTTTAGTTTTTTTTACTATTGCGACAATAATAATTATGGGAAAAAGATCAGTTAACTTTATAATAGATTCATGAAATTTAGTATTATAAAAATTCAAAAGGCCGTGGCCGATGCTTTTCACTTTTTAAATCAAGAACTCGCTGGTCTCATAACAACCATCGATGACTTTATCCTTGCTTGGCCTATACGTTCATTCTTTTTATTTCTTGCTGTTATTATTGTCGTTCGAATCATCTTTTTCTTGATTAGAACCATGATGTTAAGACGTGGGGAGAATAAAGTTGATGCGCGAAAATATGTTTTCAGATTCTTCGACTTCAACTTGTATTACTTATTTGCTTTTAGTGCTCTAGATATTTTTAATCTCTACTTACTAAAATTTGAAAGAGAAGACTTTCAACTCTTCTTGCATGTCTTTAGAAATATCTTGGCCCTCTATGTTCTCTATATAAATATCGGATACTTTCATAGCTTCCTTCGTTATAACTTTCAGGTCTACTTTAAAAAAGTGAATAGAGACTTCGTTAAGGATAGCAAGAAGCTTCGCTACATTATTACCATTACAACTTTCTTTTTCATTTTACTCTATAATTTATTTTCAGGATTTCTTGGCCATAATATTATATCGATTCTCTTCTTTGTTATTTATACAATTATCTTACTTAGATATGACAATTACGCTGAGTTAATCCTTCCAAAGATTGTTCCGCCTTCAATGCTGTTAACAAAGAAGCATATTTCTAAACATGTTATACGCTATATCCTTCCAGTATTTCTCTATCTCTATACTCTGCTTTACTCATTCTACTTAATGTTCTTTCTTGCTAATAATGACAAGGAATGGGCGAAGAATCTATTGTCTGGAATTTTAGAACAACACCTGGAAAGTCTTAGAGATGAAGTCTTTACTGATTATGAAGTACCGAGTGATTATATTGAAATCTTTAAAAGAGAAAATGGTACAGAGATAACAAGAAAGCCTGATCCTGCTGTTATGGCCTATGAGCGTATTGATAGCTGGCTTAATGGAACGAGTAGCTCTTATCATTTGGCATTCTCTGGAGAGTCTGGAAGTGGAAAGAACCATGTTCTTGATAAGATTCTTAAACGCTATTCTTCAGTAACATCTTTTAAATTAGATATTAGTGAGAAGATTGTTGAAGAATCAGTACTTTTAAAAAGGTTAGAAAATTTTGTTGGTAAAGGTAGTGAAGAAGAGAAGAAGTTTGTCATTATTAAAAATGCACATAATCTCTTCTTATCAAAATTTCACGGTTTTAAGGCCTTCGATGCTTTCTTTAATGTTATCAATAATTCCTCTAAAAATGTCTTTTGGTTTACAGTATGGAACAGTAATTCGTTAAATCTTATTAAGCATATTTACAATAAATATGAACTGTCTTCAGATACGATCTATATCAGGCCATGGAATAAAGAAGAGCTAAAAGAACTAATCTTAAAAAGACATGAACCAACAGGTTTAGAGATTCGCTTCAACGAAGAGCTTTTTGAAATTATGTCCCATTTTGGTGCAGAAAGATCTATCGAAAATGCTCAGGATATCTATTTTAGAATTTTGGCCAAGCAAACGGGTGGAAACCCTCAGGCCGCAGTGAATACATGGCTAAAGTCCATCTCACATGTAAATGATAAAACAATTGAATTACACCTGCCACAACGTCGACCTATTCATGAAGTTGAAGTGTTATCAGATGAATCATTATTTGTTTTTTCCAGTATACTTTCACACGAATATTTAAGCTTTTCTGAAATCATAGAAACGACAGATCTAAGTGAGAAAGTTGTGACCTATGCACTTAAAGCTGGTTTTGGAAAAGGGATTCTAAGCAGAGATGGAGACTACTTTCACATAAGAAAGGATTGGTTAGTGGATATTAAAAATATCTTACGAAAGAGGAATTTTATCTATGAATGATGTTGTAACAGATACAATCGTAAAAACACAAAAAATGGCAAGTATCTTCGATTCAGTTAACTCTGAAATGATTTTTGGTTTATTCGTGGGCTTTTTTACTCTCTTTATTATTGTTAGAATCGTCTCTTGGTCCTTGCAGTATCTTGCCATTAAAATTCCATACTATCGCTTATCAATACTTCAACTAAATACAATCATAACCCATATGATTTATATCTTTGGTACCTTTTGGTTATTGTATGTAACGCTAAATCCTAGTCAGGAGATGATCTATGCATTTCTTGGTTCTGGTGCTGTGGCCATTGGGTTTTCTCTTAAAGATCTTATTTCATCAATTATTGCAGGTATCATTTTAATTTTTGATAAACCATTTCAAGTAGGGGATCGAATCCTATTTCGAGATAACTATGGTGATATTATCCAAATAGGCCTTCGCTCTGTTCGTATTCAAACACTAGATGATTCCACTGTCACGATACCGAATAATTTATTTCTAAGTGAAAATGTCGCTTCCGCTAACTCTGGGCAACGAGATATGATGGTTTGTAGCTATTTTTATTTTAAGAATAACTGCGATATTGCTCGCATGATTTCATTACTCGAAGAAGTGACTTCAACTTCTCGCTATGCCTACTTAAAGAAACCATTAAAGGTAGTTGTTTCAACAGAGAAGTTTGAGCATGGCATAGGCATTAAGGCGACAGTTAAAGCATATGTCCTTGAAACAATTTATGAAAAGGCCTTTGTGACAGATATTACGAAGAGATTCTATGAAGCTTTAAAAGAAGAGGAACTTGCCGATCAACTACTTTCTGAGTCATAATTTCTTATTCTTAAGAAAAGTAGGGAGTTGATATGGAAATGGAAATTTTTTTTCGCTATTGCGGTGTACTTGGATTACTTTATGTCGTTGTTACACTAAATGTTATTCGTAATCGTTGGAAACATCGTGTGGGCCTAGGGCACGGAAAAGTGTCAGACATGAATAAGGCCATCAGAATTCATGGGAACTTCTCAGAGTATATTCCCTTTATTTTGCTTTTAACTTATTTTGCAATTGAGAAAGAGGCGATCTCACTAATGGGAATTCATATTCTTCTTGCTGCACTCATTATTTCGAGAGTATCTCACTTTATTGGACTTACAAAAAGTGCTGGTACTTCATTTTATCGTTTTTTCGGTACCAGCATTATTCTTGTTTCTTTAATTGGAATCAGTATTACTTTATTACGTTAATACAAATATCAAGATCACCTAGGGTGTTTCTAACATCCTGGGCAGTCATTGAGAAGAAGAGATCCTTAAGTCTCTTATGAATAGAACCACTTGTTTCAAATCTCTCATCATCAGTTGAATCAAATTTAAAGGCTTCTTTAAATGATTGCCAAAACTTTTCCTCAACACATGCCATAACGACAAATTCATGATCCTTTGTCTGATAGATATTGTAGCAAGGGTATAGCCCATTATGGAGAAACTTATGATCTGTCTCTCTAATAGACTTTGGCCAGAAAGCATCGAATACTTCTTGAGTCGACTCGTATAAATAAGACTCAATTATTTGGACATCCTTAGTTTCTTGCGCCTTAAACATTGCGCCTAGGAGATCAAAGGCCATTTTTTGTCCAAAGTTAATACCTGCAAGAGGTAAGAACGGAGGGGCCACATCTTCAATTGAATTGATATTTCTTAGGTGAAGACTTAGAAGACCTGTCATTGCTAGCGCATTTAGGTCATGCATATGGCTCATATGCTCTTTTGATGCCTTTGGAATGACAATTCCATATGAGTGCTTAACTGTATTCTCAATTGTCTTTATGGAGATCCCAAGCTTGTCTTGAATTTTTCCTGGAATTCCCATAATGATTCCATCTGCTTCAAAAACTAATTTTTGTATCTCTTTAATATCTTCTTCGCTTTTAAAGTCGAAGCGTCTTACAGTTTTACATGCATTTAATTCTTCGTACCATTTAGGAAATGAGTTATCCATTTCAGCAAAGAGGCCATAGATAAATGGATCCTTAAATTTTGCATCTTCGATCTTAATAACATTTGCTCCAAGGCCCGCAAGAAGCTTTCCTGCCAGAGGCCCTGGGAGGCGATGTGAAAAATCAATGATTGTTTTTCCTGCAAGTGGCCTTCCCTGAGTGTTACTCATTGGCTTGGCCTTGTGCTTGATTAGGCTTTAGAGTTTCGATGAAGTTATCTAAACCTTCTCCAGTCATCTCACATTCATTTGTTCCACAAATTTCCCATCTCTGTCCTTTGTCTTCATGGAAGTCAAAAACAAATCTTGGTAGGAAGTAGCAAATAAAACCTGCGAATTCTTGGTTTTGAAGCCATTCTTTTGGACATTTAATTACCTTGTATGCATTTGCTGGGTAACTAAGTGCTCTAAGACCTTCTCCAGAACCAGCTGGGTTCTTTAGGACATCTTGAGTCGTATTTTCCATCAGAGGCTTAATTTCTTCAAGCATATCAATGTCGCTAAATAGAACACTTGCACGTCTAATTAATTTAATAAGAGTCGAAACAGGAGACTTAAATGACTGATCAAAACTTGTAAAATTTTGATTTGGATATAGCTCCATATCATTATCTCTTAGGGCACGAGTTTTAAGACGGCCATCGACTAAGAACTCTTTTAAGATAAAGCCTAGTGTGTCTTTTAGATTTGCCTTAAAGACAGGATTACCACTTAGTTCATAAATTCTAAGTTGGGCCTCTGCAAAGAGAACGTAGTCTTCTAATAGAGAAGCACCAACTGGACGAGTTGTCGTGTGACGTAGACGCATTCCGTTTGGCGTTGTCTCTAAGAATTTCTTATATGTACCTTCCACAACACGGTTAAATAACATGCTGGCCGCATTTCTAATTGCTGGCACTTGAGTGTATTGCATAACATCTGAGAGTGCTGTGATCATATGGAAGTTCCAACTAGCAATCCCTTTATTATCAGTCATTGGAGGAATGCGAAGCTTTCTCTCATTAAGAAGTGCTTTCTTTGCATTTCTAATTAGATCCCAAGATTCACTTGTGAAGATCTCTTGTGATTTTTCATGATTAATTGTCAGTACGTTAAGTCCTGAATCAAAATTACCTTTTTGAGTAATTCCAAACCAGTCCTTAAGTTTATCAAGATTTTTTGTTAGTGACTCATCTTCTGTATCAAATCTTCCTAAGGCATCTTCAAACTCTTGTTCTGTGTAAGTGAAGTAAAGTCCTTCAACGCCTTCACTGTCAGCATCTTGTGCTGAGAAGAAGAAATTTTCTTCTTCATTAAGCATTTCACTTTTTAGGTACTCAAGTGTGTTAAAGATTCCATCAAAAACAAGTGGTGAAGGGTAGAGCATACTTGCTTTTGCAAGAAGCTTTAGAAGACCAGCTTGATCATAAAGCATCTTCTCAAAATGTGGTACAGTCCACTTATTGTCAGTGCTGTAGCGATGTAGACCACCACGTACTTGATCGTAAACACCACCCATTAGCATTCTTTCTAATGACTTTACAATGTGCTCACCATGCTCTTTCTTTACAACACCCTCAAGCATTTGCTCGATGGCCCACTCGTAGAAAGCAAGTTGTGGAAACTTTGGAGCTTCTCCAAAACCACCATTTTCCTCGTCTTTAAATTTCTCAAGAACATCAAGAACTGAGTTTGGATGTGGAAAGTGGCCTTGAAAGTCAACATTCTCTGGTGAAATGAAGCCTTTTTCAATTGCATCAAATGCTTTATCAGCATTCTCTGTTACTGTAGCATTATCGTCTTTATATGCTCTAACTAGCTCAGATAAAACTTCCATAAATGGAGTTGCCTTGCCCTTAGCTTCTTTAGGAAAATATGTTCCTACAAAGAATGGCCTAAGGTTAGGAAGTAGGAAGGCACTTAGAGGCCATCCGCCTCCATTTGTAAATAATTGGCACGCTTGCTGGTAGTAGTTATCAATATCTGGGTGTTCTTCTCTATCAACTTTAATGTTGATAAAGTTCTCATTTAGGTATTTTGCCGTTTCTTCATCACAGAAGGACTCTTCGGCCATGACGTGGCACCAGTGACAAGAGCTGTATCCAATTGAAAGGAAGATAGGTTTGTTTTCCTCTGTAGCACGGGCAAGTGCCTCTGGTCCCCAAGGATACCAGTGAACTGGATTGTCTTTGTGTTGCTTTAGGTATGTTGATGATTCATCTTTTAATCGGTTAAATCCAATATCTGTCATTCTTACTCCTCAAATTTATATATCTATTATGCGTGAAATATTTAAAAATTAAAGGATAACCTCCCAAAATCCTGTAATTAAATGAATGTTTTTGAAATTATTTCCGATGCTTTGCATTATAATTTTCTTTTAACTAGACGAGCAGGTTCAATAGCGGTAAAAGACCATCATATGAAAGCACCGAGTGAGCGATATAGCTCGCATCTTGAACATTTTAGTACTTTTTGTACGAATACAAAATCATTGCTCACGTTAGGACTTTGTGCCTTTGCGGCCGTGCTTTCTTTTGATTTCTTTTGGACTCCTACAAGCACAAACTTCCGTGATTTGGGTATCCTTTCTTCAATAAATTCAAATAATCACGTTTATACACCTTACAATAGCTATAATTTTAAAGAGACTAATCCTTTCTTCAAAAGCCTTCACCTTGGATTCCTTTCATCGATTGATAAAAAGACTCTTGAGGACACATTAATTGCTCACATGGAGCATCCTATTAATGTTAGGGCAAAGAAATATATTTCTTCACTGCTTCACTTTGCGCAGGAGAGACAACTTGACCCATTATGGGTTATTTCAATCGCTTGGACAGAAAGTCACTTTAATCCAACAGCACAAAGCTATGTAAAGGCCCAAGGGCTAATGCAAATTATGCCAAAAACAGGTGTCTTCCTTCATAAGCTTCTAAAGAGATCACTTAATAAAGATGATATTATTGAGATTCTTCGTGTTCCTCACGTAAATATGGAACTTGGAGTTTATTACCTTAGTCGTCTTTATAAGAGGTTTGGTCTTTATCGTTATGCAACAGTTGCCTATAATATGGGGCCGGGCTTTGTGAGACAGAGTCTACGTTTTAATCGCCCTGTTGGAATTAAGAACGTTTATTACGATAAGGTAAAAAAGAATTATAAGAAGCTGCTAGCAGCAGTTGAAACACTAAATAAGCGTTCACGTTCACTGGGCGTTGAGTCAATACTTCACAAGAATAATCACAAATTTGATCTTGATTACTACCTGGGAATGGATATCGTTCCTAATCTTGACGAAAAGATTGCTAAGAAAGAGCTTTCTAAGTCACGCTTTGCAAAAAACTCGTAATTCAGCGAGTCATCTTTTCAACTTCAAATAGCTATTAAAAATTGCTATATTCATTCCTTATAAATTACACGAATAAGGAAGTTGTATGACATATTCATCAGTTATAGCAATTGATGGCCCAAGTGGGAGCGGAAAATCAACTGTAGCTAAGCTGTTGGCCAAGGAACTAGGTATCCTTTATATCGACACTGGTGCAATGTTTCGCGCCTTAGCCTTTGCTGCAAATGAGAAGGGGATTGACCTTCAAAACCACGCGGCAGTTGAATCATTTTTAAAAGAGATTAAGCTTGAATACGGGCAAGTAGATGCCCTTGTGAAAGTTGACGGCGTGGATCTATCTCAAAAAATTAGAGAACACCACGTATCTAAGCTTGCTTCGATCATTTCACAAATTCCTGTTGTCAGAACAATGCTTCTAGATTTTCAAAGATCAATTGCAAATGAAAAGGTTTGCGTGATGGAAGGCCGTGATATTGGAACGATAGTCTTTCCTAATGCCTTTACAAAATTCTTTGTGACAGCATCGATCGATATTCGTGCGCAAAGAAGATATGATCAGCTAATGGAGAAAGGTCAACACGATATCGACCTTGAGCAACTCAAGCGTGATGTAAAAAAGCGCGATGAAAAAGATATGGGCCGTGAAGTGGCCCCTCTTGTCAAAGCCGATGATGCAACACTCGTTGATACAAGTGAAATGGATATCGACAAGGTTATTTCAACACTTAAAGAAAATGTAAAAATTCGCGCAAAAGAGGTTGGAATAGAGTTGTGAAATACTTAATCAGTCGCACAGACGCCATTGGCCAGAATATTCTAACAATGCCAATGGCCCAGGCCATAAAAGAAATGGATCCAAATGCGACTGTAGCAATTATCACATCGCCAACTTCGGTTATTCTCTATAAAGATCATCCCTATATCGATAAAGTCTATGTACTGGATAAGAAGAGATCTTATCCATTCAAGGTAAAGCGTGCGCTTCAGGTCTTTAATGACTTTAAGCCTGATGTTTATCTCTACGCAGGTGGATCACAAACTCCAAACTTTGTTGCTTGGCTTAAAAAAGTTCCATTTCGAGGCGGACATCTGGCGAAATGGCAGGCCAATTTCACCCTAAATCGTGGAGTTCGACAAATACGCTCAGAAGTTGAAGGACATGAAACCTTCTATAATATTGAGCTACTTCGTGATCTCGATAATTTTATTACAATTGAAGACAAGGAATATATTCCTGAGTTTAATTTCAATGTAAATGAGAACGACTTCAATTCTTTTAAAGAACTAATAAAGGGAGAGGGCCTTGATCCTGAAAAGGAGATGGTCTTTGTTCACCCTGGTGTATCAAATAATAACCTTCCATGGCCGGCAAAGAATATTGCAACGTTTATTAAGCGCATAAATGGTATTTATCCTAACCGTTTTAATTTCATCATTTCTCATATCCCTTCTGATTTACGCTACGTAAATCCAGTTAGAGATGAGCTTAGAGATTATAGTGATCAGAATATCTACTACTTCAATGGTAAAAAACGAGGCATTGTTAACTTTCTAAATATTTTAAAACACGCTACACTTTTTATAGGTCCAAACTCTGGTGCCACACACATGGCCGCGGCGCTGGGAGTGTCTTTAATTGGGATATACTCGCCGATCAAAAGTCATTCTTCATTAAGGTGGAAGCCGAAAGGGGAGACTGAAATTAAAACAGTCACGCCAAATGTTGTTTGTGGAGAGTCTGATAAGTGTGCAGGAATGGATTGCCCTTATTATGACTGCATGGCCAAAATTGAAGAAGATAGAGTTATTGAAATCGCAAAATCAATTTTAAATAAATAATGGAAATACTATGACAAAATTAATTTCATCTGAACGTTTTAATACAATTATTGCTAACCTTGCCAACATTAAGCCAATTCTTGTTGTTGGAGATGTTGGGATTGATAAATATACATCTGGCGTTGTTAACCGTATCTCTCCTGAGGCTCCAGTACCTCTTGTTGAAGTTCAAAAAGAATGGCACAAGCTTGGACTTTCGGCCAACGTATCTGAAAACCTAAAAACTCTTGGAGTTAACTCAACTCTATGTGGTGTTATGGGTGACGATGCAAACGCTAATGTTTTAGAAGACCTTTTAGAAGAAGCAGGGCTTTCAACTTGGGGAGTTGTCCGTTGTGATGAGCGACCTACTGTTTTCAAAGAAAGAATCGTTACAGATCATCAACAAATTTGTCGTATCGATTATGAATCAAAGAAGCCTATTAATGCTGACGTCGAAAAAAGACTTATTGCTCGCATTAATGAACTTAAAGAAAACCACGGTGCGCTTATTTTAGAAGACTACTCAAAAGGTGTTCTAACAGAGTCTCTAATTTCTCGCCTTGTAAGTGAGTTTAAGGAGACTAAAAGCCTTGTGGCCGTAGACCCTAGTCGTACAACGCCTCCGCTTTTCTATAAAGGTGTCTCGCTTCTTAAGCCTAATCATCTCGAAGCAAAGCTTATGGCAAATCTCTTAGGTTATGCACAAGAACTTCAAGTTGAAGAAATTGCAGAGATCCTTGTTGATAAGCTAGAGCTTGAAAAAATCATTATCACGCTTGGTGCACGAGGAATGGCAATGCTTGATACTTTAGGTGATGGCAAGCTTCATATGATCCCAACTGTTGCCAACGAAGTCTACGATGTTTCAGGTGCAGGGGATACAACAATCTCACTTCTCGTTGCATGTTTAGAAGCAGGTGCGAGCCTTGAAGAGGCCGCGTGGATTGCAAACTGTGGCGCAGGTGTTGTTGTTGGTAAGGTTGGAACAGCAACTGTTAATATCGAAGAGCTAAATAACTACTATAATGTTTTAAAAGAGAAAATGAAGTAGAGTGAGTGACTTAAAACCTGCCACTCAGGCACTCGTTTTCTTTAGTGTTCTCTATCAAGAGGATAAAATTGGCCCAGGTGAAATCGTTAGTCTACTTGGGCCAAGATACTCTCATCCTATCATCTTCACCCATAACTTCTTTCCAATGAAAGACTATTA
Source organism: Halobacteriovorax sp. CON-3 (assembly GCF_043196995.1). Classification (NCBI taxonomy): domain Bacteria; kingdom Pseudomonadati; phylum Bdellovibrionota; class Bacteriovoracia; order Bacteriovoracales; family Halobacteriovoraceae; genus Halobacteriovorax; species Halobacteriovorax sp. CON-3. Next base: position 4,451 of record NZ_JBEBNA010000003.1, on the reverse strand, counting down.
CAGCAAAGAAATGGGCAGTGGCCTTAAGCGATGCTTCTTTTTCTATCCTGATGCAGTTGAGCGTACCGAGCTCGTTGATATCAAGAAAGAGTGTGATGCTTTGGAGAAAGCACACCTTCAGGATCAAGGTAGGACTTTTAATATCGACCCAGGCCTAATCTGCTTGGATCAAGTGCTGCTTTCAAGTGGAAAGCCATACTCTCATCGCATCTATTTAGGTGAGGGGGTTTTTGCTGAGTTAACCTATCAATTTCAAGGAAAGTCTTACGAGACTCTATCTTGGACATACCCTGACTATCAGCACCCAGAGATCATCGCTAAGTTCAATTGGATGCGCTCATTTTTATTGATCTAATTAACTAATTACTGACCCTCCAAGTCTTGCTTTTTCGCACACCGCATGAAAAACTCCCAAGGTTATTATTGAATGTTTATAAATCGTCGAATAGGTGGGATTATGATTGATAAGCTAAATGAAGCTTATGGAAAGTTTCAAACAGAACTTGAAACAGTAAATGCGCAACCAGAAGTGCTTTCACTTAAGTCTAGTTACTTAGGCAAGAAGGGAGCAGTATCTGAAATTTTAAAGTCGCTTAAGGATGCTACTCCTGAGCAAAGAAAAGAAATTGGGCCAGTTGCTAATGAAATTAAGCAAAATATTGAAAAGCTTGTCGCAAAGAAGCTTTCTGAAATTGAGCTAGCTCAGATTAATGAAAAGCTAAGTAAGAATAAAATCGATATTACTTTTACTGATGCTGTAAAATCTAAGAATAATAATCACGGTGGACTTCATCCAAGAACTCTTGTGCAACAAGAAGTTGAAGATATTTTCTTATCAATGGGCTTTGAAGTATTAGATGGTCCACATATTGAAACAGAGTTTTATAATTTTGAGGCCCTAAATATTCCAGGTGATCACCCAGCACGTGATATGCAAGATACTTTCTGGTTTAAAGACGAAAAGTCTCCAGAAGGGAATAAGCACTTACTACGTACACACACTTCTACAATTCAAGTACGTGGTATGCAGTCTCGTAAGCCTCCTTTCCGTTTTATTGCCCCAGGGACAGTTTTCCGTTGTGAAAGAACAGATGCTTCTCACGAGATGGTATTCCAACAACTAGAAGGGATGATGGTTGGAAAAGATATTTCTGTATCTAATCTAATTTACTTCATGAAAGAAATCCTAACAGAAATCTTTAAGAAAGATGTTGAGGTTAGACTTCGTCCTGGTTACTTCCCATTTGTTGAACCAGGTTTTGAGCTTGATATCAAATGCCAAGTTTGTAATGCAAAAGGATGTTCTGTTTGTAAGCAAGTTGGTTGGGTAGAGCTTCTTCCATGTGGAATGGTTCATCCAAATGTTCTTAGAGCAGGAGGAATTGATCCTGAAGAATACAATGGCTTTGCTTTTGGTCTAGGGCTAGATCGTCTTGTTATGATGAAGTACGGAATTGATGATATCCGCCACCTTCAATCTGGTGATCTTAGATTTAACTCACAATTTAAAGAATATTAGAAAATAGTTTTAAGGAATATATATGTTAATTAGTATTGATTGGATTAAAGATTTCGTTAAGGTTCCAGACTTAGACGCAAATGAAATTGGTTCAAAGTTCACTCTAGCAACAGCTGAGGTTGAAGATGTTCTTTCTGTAGGAGATCACTTAGAGGCCATTACTGTTGTTGAAGTTCTAGAAAAGGAAAAGCACCCTGAAGCAGATAAGTTAAATCTTGTGACTTTTACAAATGGTAAGGATCAATTCCAAGTTGTTTGTGGTGCCGCAAACGTTCGCATTGGTATGCGTACTGCTTACGCTCCTTTAGGGATTACTCTACCAAATGGTCTAACTCTTGAGCCTAAAAAGATCCGTGGCGTTCTTTCTGAAGGTATGCTTTGTTCTGAGGAGGAACTTGGTTTTGCTGAAGAGTCTCCAGGTATTATTGAATTAGATAAGATGTTTGATAACCCGGAGCTTGGGACAAATATGCTAACGCTATTTGGTCAAACAAAAGACGTTCTATTAGACGTTGATAATAAGTCTCTAACTCATAGACCTGATCTTTGGGGACACTTTGGTATTGCTCGTGAGTTTGCAACAATTTTTGATAATGAATTAAAAAATCCATTCTCAGATTCGTGGGCAGCTGATTTAAAAGCAAAATTTTCAAGTGATGCAGCTCCAATCAAAATTAAAGTTGAAGAAGACACAAGTTGCCTTGGTTACTTTGGTCTTAGCTTAGATAACGTAAAAGTAGGAGAGTCTCCTGCATGGATGAAAAGACGCCTGCAAGCAGTAGGTCTTCGTCCAATTAATAATATCGTTGATATTTCAAATTACGTGATGCTTGAACTTGGAATTCCTCTTCATATCTTTGATCGTGAAAAGATTAAAGGTGACACAGTTGTGATTAGTTCTCTAAAAGCTGAAACTGAATTTACAACTCTTGATGAAGAAAAAAGAAAACTAGTAGCAGGTGATACTGTTATTGGTGACTCAGAAAAGCCTTTGGTTCTAGCTGGAATCATGGGGGGACTAAATAGTGGTGTTGATGAAAGTACAACGAAGATCTTTATCGAAGTTGCAAACTGGAAAGCTGCTGAAGTTAGAAAAACTTCAACTCGCTTAGGGCTTCGTACAGATTCTTCTTCAAGATATGAAAAGACTCTTGATTCACTAATGCTTGAAAGAACACTTTTAAGAACTCTTGAGTATGTATTAAAAGAAAATCCAGATGCTAAAGTCGTTGGTGACATTCAATACGATGGCCCGAATCTTTTAGAGATTAAGCCGGTATCAATTCCATCAAGTGCTGCTAAAATTAATAAGGCACTAGGGAAAGAAGTTTCTTTTGATGAAATGAAAAGAATTTTTAATGCTCTTGATTTTAATATTGAGGGAACACAAGAAAGCTTTGTTGCTCATATTCCAAGTTACCGTGCAACTAAAGATATTGAAACAGGCTCATGCCTAGTGGAAGAGATTGGCCGTATTATTGGTTTCGATAATATTGATCCAGTGTCACCAAAACTAGATATTTCACCTGTTAAGTTAAGCCCTGCACAGAAGCTTCACCGTCGTATGAAAAACTTCATGGTTAACCATGCAAGTGCATTTGAAGTTATGACTTATCCAATGATTGGGCCATCACTTCTTAAGAAAGCAATGTACGAGCACAAGGGTGGGCTAGAGCTTATTAATGCTTTATCAAAAGATGCATCTCTTATGCGTGAGTCACTTGCTCCTTCTTTCATAGAAGCTGCTTCTCAAAACGCAAAGAACTCTTCTTCTTTCAAGTTCTTTGAAATCGGCCGTACATATCACGCAAACGATAAAGACTTCGTAAAAGAAGAAAGTGTATTTGGTGCTTTATACTTTGATAAAGAAGCAACTCCTTTTATGGATCTTTTAAACGATACAACTCGCTTACTTGATAGTGCTAATATCAACTATCAGTTAAATGAACGTAATCCAAAATTTAAGAGTAATGCAATCAATGAAGAATGGGCCGGTATTCATCCTTTCGAATTTTACAACTTAAGAATTCAAGGAAAGATGGATGGTGTAATCTTCTCTGTACACCCACTTGTTCTTAAGCAATTTAAAATTAAAGGAAACGTTTCAATTGCTCTTGTTAACATGAGTGCGTTTGAATCACGTGAACAAAAAGATAAAACAAAGTATAGTCCACTAGCTAAATTCCCTGGTTCAACTTTCGATTGTACTGTTGAAGTAGATAATAGTGTTGCTGTTGGGTCTATCTTAAATAGTCTTTCTAAACTTAAGATTAAAGAACTTGTTTCTACTTCTATTGCGGATATCTTTGTTCAAGAAGATAAGAAGTCTGTAACAGTAAGAAGTGAATTCTTAGATCCTAATAATACTTTATCAGGTGAATTCATTACTGAAGCATCTAATAAGATTGTAGAGACGTTAGAAAAAAACGGATTTCCTCTAAAAAAGTAGTTAAATTTTTTACATAGTTACCGATGATAGAAGGCCACTCAGAGAGTGGCCTTTTTTATTCTAATAACTTTTCGAGATTTCGGTGGTTTATAGATTTGGTAGAAGTTCAACCTACTGCTAAAATTAAGTATCGTTAATAATCTATAAGTATTTAATATTGTTATTAAAATTTATGAAAAAAAAGTTAAAAAAAAGTAAAAAAACTATTGACGAAGTTATTGGGGTTTCATAATATGCCCCTCGTTCCAAACAACAAACGAAACAAAAACAACGTTGCTAATAACGACATTGAATTTTTTTCCTTAATTGTTAAAAAAAGACTTTACATGTTGAACATGAACATATAGTCTCGGACAGCTCTTTAGACATTCAAATAAAGTAATAAAGATTTGCTGCTTAGGCAGTGAACAAGATGAGAAGAAATCCAAAATAAGTTTTAAACGGTTTTTGAAAGATCTGACGTAACTGAATCATTGAAGTTAC
>NZ_JBEBNA010000002.1:288779-848871 GCF_043196995.1 Halobacteriovorax sp. CON-3 | reverse complement strand
GGGTTCACCTGCGGCTGCGGCTTCGGTACTTGATTTAAATTAGGATTCACCTGCGGCTGCGGCTTTGGCACCTGATTTAAATTTGGGTTCACCTGCGGCTGCGGCTTCGGTACTTGATTTAAACTTGGGTTCACCTGCGGCTGCGGCTTCGGCACCTGATTTAAATTTGGGTTCACCTGCGGCTGCGGCTTCGGTACTTGATTTAAACTTGGGTTCACCTGCGGCTGCGGCTTCGGCACCTGATTCAAATTAGGATTCACCTGCGGCTGCGGCTTCGGTATTTGACTCGGCACCTGATGCGGAGTTGGTATCTGAGGCGTAATGACTGGTGGAGTAACTGTTTGCCCAGGTGTTGTTGTCGGTGGAGTCTGTGAACCACTTGGAACCTGGGCCTGTTGTGGAGTTAGACCTAAAAGCTGTAAGCAAAATGAATAATGTTGCGAATTTGGATTATTAACATGACTTTTACAACCAGACGCAGATGGATTAGCAAGAGTAGCTATCGAATATGTAAGCGCCAAAACCAATATAAATATGTTCATAAAGCTCTCTAATCTAAAGGAAAATTATTAAAGTTAATTATCACATATTATGTAAATTCGCCGGTTCTTTTTGCCACTCACATCAACTTTTCTACACAGTGCAATGTAAGAAATAGAGCTATCTATTTATTTTCCCATAGGAATAGATGTAAGAAAGTAAATTTCTTTAGCTAAACAAAATTTTAATTTCAAAAAAGTCACCCTCCACGTTAGAACTGGCCAAATTCAATTAAAACTCAGAGGGAGATTTATGAAAAAATTGGTTCTACTATTAGTGCTTACGGCCCTGACAGCAACGACTTTTGCTGCACCAGAAAGAGGAAGAAGAAATAACAATGATGACGAATTAAGAAATCGTCGCTCACGTGATGCTAGATACAATAGAGACTCACGTCAAAATAGACAACGTGACAGAAGATATGATGATCGTCGAAATGATAGAAGATACGATGACAGACGCTACGATGACCGTCGCAATGACAGACGCTACGATGACCGTCGCAATGACAGACGTTATGATGACAGACGCTACGACGACAGAAGATATGACGATCGTCGCACAACAAGACCTGATCCGACACGCGCTTACCGCCGCTACCGTCACACACCAAACCGTGACTATGTAAGACACAATCGTCGTTGGACAACGGCCCGTGACTATCACAGAACAGTAAGACCAATCTATGTTTATAATAACCGCTGGCTAAGAATTAGTGTCTCTTATGTTGATGGTTACTACTGGGATTACGACTACCCATACTTTATCTACAATGGATACCGTCACCGTTACAGCGCCTATGATACGTGTAACTACGAGCTTGTTGATAGCTGGAGCGATTCAGTTGAGAGAACATTTTACTCATTCTCTTGTTCAACTGGATACGACCTTTGTGCAGATCTGCGCGATGAACTGAATGATTATGAATACGATTACCGTTATTTCTGTGCTGAAAGATATAACTGGTAGATTCAATACTTATATAAGGGCCGCATAGTGTGGCCCTTTTTTTATTTTCGAATGAATCGATTAAATGAAGAAAAAGAAATTAAGATTGAAAGAACGATGATTAAAATAGCAAAACCGATAATTTCAGTAGAGCTGAAAATATAATTTAAATCGAATTGAAGTTTTGCAACAGCATAAGTCACAAGCTGTCCAAGAGTAACTCCAACAACAACGGCACTCACAGACATTAAGGCCATCTCTTTCATAATGGACTTTCTAATCTCACTAAAACGAATCCCAATGATATTGATAAGAGAGATATCTTCTCGGCGAGACTCTAATTGGTGTGCAATGAGAGAGTAGATCACAAGAAGTCCAACAAGAAAGACAATGAAACTCATTGTAACGAGAATCTTTGTGATACTCTCCATAATTGTCGCAACCCTTTTAAGAGAGCTTTGAATATCAATTAGAGACACGTTTTGAAACTTGGCCGCAAAGTCTGATTGAAGCTGATCATTAACATCGCCCTCGCCTTTTCCAATGGCCGCAATGAAAGTCTTTGGAGCATCCTCAAGAACACCTGGGCCAAATGAGATAAAGAAATTTGGCAAGAAGCTCGTCCAACGAATAGAGCGAAAGCTTACAACTTTAGCAATAATAGGCATCCCTAGAATATTATACTCAAGCTCATCACCAAGATTAATCCCCAATCGACTCGCATAGCGCTGCTCTAAAGAAACTTCTGCCACTTCATCAGATTCAAAGTCAAAGCGCTTAGGCATACGCCCTTCGACAATCTCTTCACCTCTTACAAGATGATCGCGGTAACTTAAGTTAGCACTGCGATTACGACTACGTTGCTCCCTTTGCTCTTCTCTTGTTAAATCCCCAAGTTTTTCTGGGTTATAACCTTCACCATTAATCTTTACGAGTCGCCCACGAACCATTGGGCTGATATTGAGAAGATCTAGCTTCTTCTGAGAAACAAAAGTTTTTAGCTCCTCAACTTGTTCAGGCTGAATATCGAAGAGGAAGTAAACAGGGCGCTCCTCTGCAGGCATCGAAAGTTCCGCTCCAATGATATTCTTAACTGAAGGGATAAGAGTCATAAGACTCGTTGAAATGAACAGACATAAGAAGATAAACAAAGTTGAAATCTTATGACGAGTCACATACTTAAAGGCCATATTAGATGATAAGCTAAGTTTTGGATTAAGTTTTCCAAGCCATGAAAGAATAAAACTTCCCACAGGAAAGAAGACCCCCACAATAAGTAGGAAGACTGCAATGAATGCACTACCAACAATTAAGCTTTCAGACAAGTAAATGGCCATCACCCAATAAAAAAGTACAATTGGGATAAATAGCAGGTAATCGGAAATATTATTAGATAAGCTCGTATCATGATCAAAGAGTGCCTTTTGATCGACTCTTAAATAAGGAATAATAAGAGCTGGTGCCAAGACAATTGTAGAGGCAACCCCTACGGCCATTGTGACAAAGAAAGTAGAAAGGCTAAATTCAAGAGCAAAATTAATTCCTAAATTTCGACTGACCATGGTTTGAATAACGGGACTAAATGCCGTCCCAATCGCAATTCCTAAAAGTGAACCAAATAGGCCTAGAAAGAAAAGCTTTAACGTATAGATCTTAAAGATATCTTTCTTTCTCATACCAATAAAGCCAAGAATTGCTAAATCCTTTCTTCTCTTTAATAGAAAGCCTCTAAAGAGGTAGATGAGGCCTAGCCCTGCTAAAAATAGCCCGCATAGAGAAACAAGCCCAAGAAAGTCAGCGAGATAATCCATTGAACGCCCCACTCTTTCAGAATTAGACTGAGGAGATCGGATGCGAATTGATGAATCGATTATTTTAGCTTTTAAATCCTTTTCCGCTTTAACAAGTTCTTTGTCACTTAATTCTTTGGCCATCTTAAAATGTAAACTTCGCCAAATGGTACTTCCAGGTTTGATAAGATCAGTAGCATCTAAGACCTCATTCTTTAGATAGAGTCTTGGGGCCAGCTGTCCCATGGAAAAACCTGCAGAACCATCTTCTTCGACAATCCCCGCGACTTTAAACACTTTTGAACCAATCTTAATTTCTTTGCCAAGATCAAGTCCAAGTTGCCCAACAAGTTCAGGGTAAATAAAGACTTCATTATCTTTTAAATCACGAAAGCTCTTGCCACTCTTTGCTAGGATATCACCATAGAAAGGAAACCCGTGGCCAAGTCCTCGTATATTGACGAGTCGACTTTTTTCGCCGTTAAAGAGCATCGAATAGAGTGAGCGGTTGCGAGTCATCTCACTATAGTCGAGATTAGACTTTGCAATCTCTAAGCTATCTTTCGTGATCGCAATTCGCGAGCTTACTGAAATATCAGAACCAAGAAGAGATTTTGACTTTGCCGTTAAAGCACTATCAAAAGAGGACTTAAAGACCTCAATGGTTGAGAGTCCAACCATTCCTATCGAGAGATTTAGAATAAAGATGATAAAGAACATTGGAGAGCTTCTAAGCTCTCGCATAACCATTTTAAGCTTCAAGACTTAGCACTCCATTTTCTAAGTGATAAATCTTCTCACACCTCTTTGCTAAATCCTTATCGTGAGTGACAAGGACAAGACTCATCTTTTCATCGCGAACGATATCAAAGATTAAATTCATAACTTCATCACCAGTATTCTCATCAAGACTTCCACTTGGCTCATCTGCCAGAAGAACACCTGGGTGAGTAACGAGAGCGCGAGCAATGGCAATTCGCTGCTTCTCTCCACCACTTAATTGATTTGGAAAATGCGTCTTTCGGTGACTCATCCCTACTTTTTCAAGAAAGTAATCCACACGATCTTTCTGATGGCCATTGCCATTTACCTCGAGTGGTAAGAGGACATTCTCATATGCATTTAGATGTTCTAATAAATGAAATTGTTGGAAGACCACACCAATATGCTTTGCTCGAAGATCTGTGATCTCTTCACTATTTAGATCTTTAAGTGAATTATTGCGATATGAAATATCACCACTAGTGGCATCATCAATTCCACATAAGAGTGATAAGAGAGTTGATTTTCCACTACCAGATTTACCTAGGATTGCGATGGTCTCCCCTTCGCTAACTCCAAGCTCAACACCTTTTAAAACATTGAGGATTTCTTCTCCTTGAGAAAAATCCTTTCTAACTTCTTTAAGTGATAATACTAATTCAGTCATTATAAAGCTTTCCTTATAAACGGTGCGACCGTCTTTGCAATAATCTTGTGTCCTTCCTCATTTGGGTGGATGCCATCGTCAATATTATACTGACGCTGTCCTGCTACATCCTTAAGTAAGAATGGAAGTAGTGTAACTCCCTCTTCTTTCTTTAAATCAGGAAACATTTTTTGAAATTCTTTCGTATACTCAGGCCCATAATTTGGTGGAATCTGCATTCCAGCCAAAATAACTTTTACACCCTTACTCTTTGCAAGCTTGATAGCATTTTTTAAATTCTCTTTTGTTGAATGAAGCTTTATTCCACGGAGCCCATCATTTGCCCCAAGGGCAAGTAACATGACATCAGGCTTTCCTCTTAGTGACCACTTAAGGCGAGAAACAGCAGAAGCTGAAGTAGAACCGCTAATACTTGCATTCATCACTTCAATTTCAATGCCTTCTTGTTTTAAGATATCTTTCACAAGATTTGGATAGGCATTCTCTGGATCAATTCCATAACCGGCAGTAAGAGAGTCTCCGAGAAAGAGAACTTTTGGCGCAGCAAATGTTGAAAGGCCAATTAATAGAACTAGTAAAAATTTATTCATAACAACTCCAATCATATTATTTTAGGGCATCACAGCAAAAATAGCGAAGTTCATTTCGCTTTTTTACAAAGATTTAACAAAGCCTTTATTAATGCTTTGCTGGCCCTCTTTCATCAGTTAAACTAGATAAGTGAGTCAAGGAATCGAGATACTTCAAAAAATATTTGGTTATAATGCCTTTCGCGGCAATCAAGAAAAGATTGTGGAAAGTGTCATTGCAGGAAATAACGCACTGGTCCTCATGCCAACAGGTGGTGGGAAGTCTTTGTGCTATCAAATTCCAGCACTTGCCCGCTTTGGGACGGCCATTGTTATCTCTCCCCTCATCGCTCTTATGAAAGACCAAGTTGACGCCCTCATTGAAAAAGGCGTCGAAGCGGCCTACTTAAATTCTTCAATTTCTCATAGTGAACAGGATGATATTGTGGGAAATCTTCTCAATGGAAATATTAAGATCCTCTACGTCTCGCCAGAGCGTATGATGAATGAATACTTTCAGCGAATCTTAGATCGCATTGAGATTTCTCTCTTTGCCATTGATGAGGCCCATTGTGTTTCTCAATGGGGCCATGACTTTAGACCTGAGTATATGCAGCTTGGCATGATCACAAAGAAATTTCCAGACATCCCTCGCATTGCACTTACCGCAACGGCCGGTGAAGCAACACGTGGAGAGATCATTCGCTGCCTAAACCTCCATGGCTCAAGTCTCTTTATCAGCTCTTTTGATCGACCAAATATTACATACGAAGTTCAAAAGAAGACAACGAAAGAAAAAGACTTCTATCGTCTCACGCAATTTGTTCAAGATAATCTTGATGGCCAATCTGGAATCGTCTACTGCCTTTCACGTAAAGGTGTCGAAGAATGTGCAGACAAATTAGTTAAAGCAGGCTTTAAGGCCTATGCCTACCATGCGGGAATGAGTGCCAGTTACCGCGAAAAAGTTCAAGAGAAATTTATCACTCAAAAGAATGTCATCGTTGTGGCAACCATTGCATTTGGAATGGGAATTGATAAAGCCGACGTACGCTTTGTTGCCCATATGGATATGCCAAAGTGTCTTGAGTCCTACTATCAAGAAACGGGACGAGCAGGACGAGATGGCCTCCCTTCTCAAGTTTTAATGTTCTATGGACTAAGAGATCTTGTTCTTTTAAAAAGAATTGCTAATAAAGGCGTTGGCGCAGCAGCTCGTCGCCGCGTAAATGAAGAAAAGCTTGATGCCATTCTTGGTTTTTGCGAGGCCACAACTTGTCGCCGTGAAGTTCTTCTTAATTACTTTAATGACCCCTATCAAGGCCCATGTGGTAATTGTGATATCTGCTTAAGTGAACAGACTAAGCAAAAGCTTATTAATGCAACTGAAATTGCCAAGGCCGTTCTCACTTGTGTTTATGAAACTGACCAGCGCTACAACGTCCACTATATCGTCGATGTTCTCAAAGGAAATATTTCTGGCGTCATTCAAAAAAATGGCCACCACCATATCACAAGCTTTGGTTATGCGAGTAAAGAAGACGAAGGCTTCCTCTATTCTCTTTGTCGCCAACTAATTGCCCAAGGCCATCTTAAGATGATTATGGATGGAAGCTCAGAGATTAAACTTACTCAATCGGCCATCGACGTTATCGAAGATCGCAAAGAAGTCATGATTCGTGCAGACTTTAAAAAAGGTGCGCCAGCATCAAAGTCGGCTGCGACAAAAACAAAAGCAACAAAGAAGAAAGCAGTTCGCAAGAAGGCCACCACAAGAAAGAAAGCTGTCGCCACATATAGGCCAAATGATGGAACTGATAAAACAATGTATGAGAATTTAAAAGTTCTACGCTCTAAACTTGCCAAACAAAAACGCACACAGGCCTTTAAGATTTTTCCAGACAAGACTCTTATGGAGATGGCCGCCCAACGCCCACAAACTCTCGATGATCTCGAAAGCATCTATGGGGTTGGACCTAAGAAGCTTCAGCGCTTTGGGAAGATTTTCCTTGAAGCGTTAAATGGGGATGCTTAAACTACTTCTTACGCGAAGATAACAATTATATTCATCTACGGATTCCTCTAAATTTAATTTATGTGGTAAAATTACATATAGAGGAGATTGAATGAAAAAAGTAATACTTCAAAGCCTAATTTTACTACTAGCAAGTACAACATTTGCAGAAGACTATGGTATTGCAAGATACAATACTCTAGATAAAGTCACAGGTAGTGGAGGCATACTACTTTTTTTCCCTGACAATGATGATGGAAAAAACCTCCTTAGATATGGACCAGGGACGCTTTATCATAAACAATCTAAAGAATGTGCATCAATCAACTTACTAGATACAGACAAACATCCACTAAAAAAGATAAGCTGCCCAAAGCATGTCTTAGAAAAACTCGAACTAGACAAAAAAATGCGAAAACATCACGATTGGGCCTCTTTTAAAAATGACTTAAAAAACTGTCTACAAAAAGAAGACCTTATTTGTCTGCGCGGCTTGATTTCTCCAAATGTTAGAATTTCACCAAATGCACCAGGCTTCTTCTTGAAGAAGGAAAAATTATTAAGAAATGAGCTTGAGAAAAAAGACTTCAAACTTATTTTAAACAAACTAAACAACTTCAAAAAATTCGACACAGGCTTTGGCATTTATTACACTTTAGAGGTAGCCGACCATAATATTTACATAGGGTCTATAGAATCAAATAACGAAAAGTTTTTAATAATAAAAAGTTTTACTACTAGTTCCGATTAAGACTCTTGTCAAAAAGATAGAAAGAACATCCTTCAATGTAACTTGATAAACTCATTGAATTGAATCCGAATAAGTATAATTATCTTTAAGCGTTTAGTTAATCAGCAGTATCATTTGGAGAAATATTGATACCTTCAATAATCCATTTATTATTATAACTCTTTGACTTAGTAAATCCTACACCATAGTGTTCGTCGTCTACAACAAATCTTAAGTATGCAACTCCTTCATTTTTATCTATTTCTAATTGTCCAAGTCTATCGATAATATTTTTCAAACGTTTCTTAGTTAGAATATATTCTTTCAAATAAAGCCTACTATGAATTACACTAGAAATTTGTCTTTCATATTTATATGAAGGGTTTATAAAATAATGAACACACTCCTTAGCCTTCTCACTTAATGCACATCTTTTAAATTCTTTTAGAATCTCTTCAAGTGAATCATATCCTTTAACATATAATAGTTCTTCAGAAACCCTTTCCGGGCATGAAACAACATTATAAGACTTTAAAGCAATTCCCTCTTGCTCTACTCTGATACAATCTCCTGTCTTGTATCGATAAAAGTATCCTGATAAATTTAAACTACTTTCACGCCTATGAGCATCAGTAAAGAGCTCCTTTTTTATTTCGGGGAAACTATCAGGAATGAAGGCGTAAGATATTAAAACAGGAACATTCATATTAATGTTCCAGAAAAATGATCTAGTATCTTTTTTATAACTTTCGAAGAACTCTGGCTCGAGGTCTTTATCCTTACTAGTGCCAGAGTTAGTTCCAAAGACTAACGAAATCCAAAAAATACATAATACGTTTTTTAAAATATTATTCATTATCAATGCCTCTCTCTAGGTGTTTTATCGTAGACGTTATCCAACGGAGAATGCCTAAAACTAATTCAAATATACGACTCAAACTTTTGAACATATGGCCTAAGAGCTTCAATTTTCTTGCAGGTATCTTTATTTTCTTTCTTTAAACAATATTTGATAATCTCAAACTTGTCCTGACTAGAAAACATGACTTCGAATGTTTTGGCCTTATTTCCCTTATTCAGTTTCACATATTTAAAATCATGGTAGCCTAAATCATTTCTAAAAAAGGAAAAGACAACACTGTCTTCAGAAGTCGAATAGTATTTTGTAGGTATCGCTATATACTTCTCATTATTTAATAACTTTTCGATCTTTTCATCAGTTAGCTTTGGATATCTATTTTCGATTTCAAGTTTCTCACAATTCAATTTCTTATAATTACAGTATTCATAAATTTCTAACGGATAAACACTTCTGAACACTCTAACAATATCCTTATCCATATAACGATAATGTATTAATTCACCATTAAAATCCTTTAATCCTTCATAATTAAAAATGAGAATATCCCTACCTGATATCGAAAGTGTAAACTTCTTATAAGTATCTAGATCAAAATCTTTAAGATATTCCTTTCCACATCCACTACGTAACTTTCGATTATCAATTACTACGGGCTTAGCACAATTCATAAAATCTCTTCTAAGCTTTAATATTAATACATCCCAGGAAAATGGTTGCTTAACACTTCTAGAATACGAAGGTGAAGAGAATAATAAGATTAAAATCATCAATATTGATTTTGAATAAAGCGTGAATTTAAGCAAGAATGCCCTCCTATTCATAAATACTTCTTAGTCGCTAATACAGACTTCATTCACTCACAAATATATGAAATAATTATCGGGTATAAATGAACTGAATGTTACCTATTTCCACACAAGTTATATTGAGTCCGAGTTCATCGTATTTAGCAGTGTCAAAGTCAAGAAATTCTAAAGAAAGAGATTCCAGAAACTAGAACTTCTCTCAAAAAAATTGCCAACAATATGAGAAAAGTTGATTGGTATGAATGTGAGTCTGTTGTACGAGGAGATTTGTTACTCAGACGTGCTACTTCCTTCATTTCTAATGAAGGCAGTCTGGTATCATTTATTTGCGATAGAAAAAGAGGAAAGAACTTTGATACACATTACAACTTAACTAGGTGAATAAAATCTCCTGTTTTTTTTTACAACACAAGATGTTACAATATATTTTATCAGGAGAAAGCGATGAGGATAATTATTCGACTACTAATTTTGATAATAGTATCTACTAACGCAATAGCAAGTAATGAATTTGACACAAAAAAATATGAAAGCTCTGCTGGCTACATGGGCGCAGCTTATGAATTCATCTACTTCCCTGAAAATGATACAGGCAAAGGACGCTTAAAGTATGGCAAAGGGACAATGTATCATATTAAAAGCCGAGAATGTGCATCATTGTATGCTACGATGGGCCAAGCAAGAAATATAAAAAAAATAGGTTGTCCTAAGCATGTACTTGATAAATTAAAAAGAAACGAAGAAGTAAGAATACATAATACGTGGGAAGACTTTAAAGCAGACTTCAAGAATTGCTTAACTAAAGAAGATATAGATTGCTTAAGAGGTTTAATTTCTCCAAAAGTAAAGTATAACCCTGGTTCTTTTGGTCATTTTTTAAACAAGGAAGAATTGTTAAGGAATAGGCTTGAATCAAGACATTTTCAATTTCTTCTGGGAAAGCTCGATTCATTTAAAAAAGGAAAGTCATCCAGTGATCTGTATTTTTATTATGAAGATAAATATTATGATATATTTATTGAAGCTTATTCTATTCCTAATACCAATCAAAAAACTCTAGTAATAACTCGATTTTTCACTCAAACATTTTAAAGCGGCTATAAGAATTCGGCTCCAGGAGTTTTTTCATTTTTTCGTTATAAGACATTATTTCTTTGAATTACAAGACAAAGAATAACTTAACTAAGAAACTAAAATGAGCAACAGGCTAATTGTTATAATTATTATAAATCAACCTCCAGCGCTTTTTAACCTCAGGCTCCCCTCTCGACATAAACTTCGCAATCTTATCTTTAGTAAAATTTCGATAATCCCTATAATACTTTACTAAAACAGCACTCAAATACTCATGCGGAAGTTCACAATATTTATCAGGAAACAATTGATACGGGTATTTCTTGAAATCATTATTAGACCTTAAGTAGTACAGTTTATTAATTCTCAATCTTTTTTTGTACTGTTTACCTAGAATTTTTTTATATAATTTTAAATGATAAGCCTTACTCGACTCAACATCATGATGAAACCTATAAGAGATCTCATCATTAGGCATCAAACTTTCTGCATACGAATAGCACCCTTCAGAAAGACTCTCCTTGCGAAGCCATTCATAAACTGCTTTTTCATCATTTAAATTAAGCTCTAGCAAGTCGTAAGTATCATATACCCACTTTTTAGAAAGATACTTCGCTTCAGGAACTCTAAGAGTTTCAGCGATCCACTCCTGAACTTCTAAAAGTTTTTCTTCTTTTGATTTCTTTGCAACTTCACTTTTTTCTTTTTGATTACAACCAAAAAGAATAAACAATAAACTAATTAAGACAATCTTCCTCATTAAACTCATTCCTTATTTCTGAATTATACAAATCATATATTTCCAATATCCACTCCAGGTGTTTTTTCGCGATTAATTATTATCATCAAGATATTTATAAAATTCTTCATAAACTTCTTTCCTCGTTTTTAAATTATCTTTATATTTATTAAAGTCGACATAGTGTTTATATAACTCAGGTTTTTCACTGTAATACTTACGTTTCGATACATTGATTCGTCTTATCGTTCCATCATCGTTTTTTTACTCAAACTTTTGAAATTTAAATATTTGTTGATCAGTAATACCAATATCTGCGCACTGGTATATCCAGCGATAAAAAGAGTCTGCATTTAGACTCAAATCAAATATAAAATCTTTTCTTTGATACAACTCTCTACCTCTAGTATTAAAAGCAAGGCCTGCAATTTGAAGGAACTCATCTTTCTGAGTGTCTTCTACCTGACTATCAGTCAATCTCTTATCGTATTGTAAGCTTACCCAACAAGACAAAGAGTTTAAGTACTTAATTTTTTCATTATCTTCTACTACCCCACGTTTTTTCATCACAACATATAGGTTTTTCAGCCAATTATGATAGGCTCGCATAACAATTGGGTTCCAGTCTTTATATACTTCTTCTCCAAATCGTTCTAGATCATCACGCATCCCGTTATTGTTCGCATCCACCCCTTCGAGAACTTCCGTTTTATCTTCATAGTCAATATCGTAACTGCGTTTATACTCATTCATCAGTGCAACCATAGTCATACCAATCATAAACGGAGCGACAGCAAGTAAGGGTAGTAACATTTTTGCGTTCGCCAATAAAAATGGAAGTGTAAACCAAGCGATAATGGCTTTTACAATTTCTTTTAACTTCAATTTGATTACCCCTAAAACAAGATTCGATAACTACTTATCGGGTAACAATACCTAAATATTACTAGTTTAACAGCTCAGAAATAGGTTTAAATAAGATGGGAGCGATGAATGTCCACCTCAAGAAATGCTAAAGATTTTAATTATGAAAATTGGGTATATGAGAAAACGATGACAGATCTTTTTTGGATAAAATTTGTTACTCATTTTCACTTCGTGAAAATATCGTTCTTTTTATGCGAAGACTTTCCCATTGGCCCTGAGACGAACCGCTCGGGCTTGAACCCTCGCTCTCGACTCTAATCTCTAGCTAAAGAGTTGGGGCCTAGCACCGCAAACAATAGACTGGCTTTGGCCAGTCAATTTTGCGGGTGCTTAATAGCGATCTTTAAAACGTATAATCAAAGATTGATTGATATGAAGGTTTCCGCGACGGTAGTCGATGAATTTTGCACGCATTAAGTTTTTTAATGAGTGAGAGAAGTCCACATCGGCCATGGCAAATTCCTTGTAAGGATAACCGGCCCAAAGGTTTTTAAGTTCTGAGTGAAGGTCTTTTTCTCTTTTTCTGAATTTACCTTGGTCTTTTAGATGGTAAATGATGAAAAGCTCTTCGTCTTCAAGATCAATTCCTAGGCCATAGCAGATGGCACTAAGGGCATGAACTGCTGCGATATACTTCTTATCTTTACCGAATTCATTTTGAAAATTAACGAAGCCTTTAAAGAATGCATCGAGTTTGAATACCATATTTTCATATACGGCATATGTACTTTTCGATGAGTCATTAGAGACGTGGATACACTTATGAAGAAGCTCTTTAAATTGATCCATTTTCTTAAATTCTACTTTTTCTAATATTTCTTCAAATGTTTCTTGTAATTGGTCCATAGTCGTCTTTCTATCACATAATTCCTAAGCTGCCTATTGAGTAATACCGCGAATCTGATACTCTCGTGACGGCTTACGACGGCGATCGTATTCCTTTTGTCCAGGAGAGCGAGAGTCATTATAAATATCCTCTGCTCCATAATAATTACTGATCATACATACATTCAGTGCTGCAATACGATCACATTTTGATTTTACAATTCTCTTATAATTGGCCACGGCCTTTTGATTGCGGGCCTGTCTTTCTGGTGTTAAACGGTAGTATTCTACAAAGAGATTTCTATCCGCTGGATTAATTTCATCCTTGTACACATTGTAAACGAGCTTCTCGCAAGAAACGTCCTTAAGCTCACCTTCAATAGTAGGAAAGTGATTCTTTAATGTTGTTGCAGACTCAGAGCGGAAGCCACCCTGGTCGTTGTCCCCTGCAAAGAAAGAAAGGTTTGAATAAATATCTTCAATCTTGGCGGTCTCATTTTCACATGAGTTAAGCATTTGATCGACTCTTGTTAGAAGCTTCTCAAGATTCTTCTTTGTCACCTCGGCATTTTCATCATCACAAGAAATACACCACTCTCTTTCAGCGAAGTCCGAGTTCACATAGAGCATGGTTGCCAGAAGTGTATTTTCAAGTCCACTCATGGCATCCGCATGGGCAGTTGGAATGATAAGATCAAGGACTGTAAATCTTCGAGTGGCCTTAACTTTTTCAACAAGTTCATCAAAGGCCTTATTAAAATCAAGCTTCTTGAATTCAACAGGACGCTCATTCAAAAGAAATTGATTCTTAACCAGAGTTTCAATGGAATATTGTAATTTGTAGTTACCAACTCTAATGGTGGCCACACCGTTTTTAATCGTTGCAGGAGGGAGCTCACCGATGCCAGTCTTCTTTAGCCAGCGAAAATACTTATGTTGCTCTTTAATATTTTTAAAGGACTGGGCATAGACCTCAGGGTCTTTGCGTCTTTGATTATAGCTATCCGTAATATCCACAAACCTGCGGTAAAAATTCTTTAGAGCAAATTCTTCAACGATGGCCTCGCCAGAGTACTCCTCTTTCTCCACAATCATTTTTGCATGAGTCTGGGGAGCTGTCGCCAAGAGGCCAACAAGCGCTAAGATCTTAATAATCGAGTTCCTCATAATTATCTCCCATACGCTTAACGGAGTAATTATATCAATTATTAAATATTTATGTCAGAGATCTAAAGATATCAGTAAGATAGCAAGGCCATCGACATGGCCTCGCTCTAGTTATGCCAATTAAAATTGTGCTGATAATTGAAAGATAAAAGATGAGCCACATTCGAATTCATCGAGCTGATTGACTCCACAATCCATTGCTGAAACCGAATAGTCCATTGTGAATGAGCCTTTTTCGGTATTCAAATTGAAGCCATCTGCTAAATCAAGGCCTTGGGCCGTAAGAGCTGGAGCGATTGCTCTTTCTAAGTTCTCTGCACTAATTGAGATTTGTTTTAGCTTACCAAATAAAGTCTTCTTAACCACTGCTGGTACCACAATATCAATTTCATGCTCTTCAAAGATAATTTGAACTGCTTTTTTAGAGACAACGTTTAATTTCATTTTATTAAGTATTTGCTTAGTAGGAACTCCTTGCGAGATTTCATTACGTGAGCCTTCAACACTAATAACCATGTCGAAGTCACCTTCAATTGTCGACTTTGTTCCAGTAAGAGCATCTCCCTTAACCTCATAGAAATCCTTACCACGAAGCTCGATCGTAATTTCCATTCCATTTTCAAGGTGATTAAAGCTTGTATTAACAGTCTTAGCTAATTCATTATAGCTTACACCCTTGGCAAGAGCTTCAGTCATTGCCGTTGAACAAGATTCAACCTGCGCAAGATCTCCTCTTTTAAGTAAGGCAGCGGCCTTAGTGGAACCCTCAAGTGCACGAGCATAATTTACTGCAGCTTCACTATTTGAAAAGCGACAACTTGATAGGCCATCATTAACTGATAGTGATGCAAATGCTTGAGTGCTTAATAAAGTGATTGCTGTGGCAATAATAAATTTATTCAATTCAGGCTCCCTTGTACCTTCTTAAAAGTCTGGCAGTAAATTATCATATCTAGGAAATCTATCGAGTTATTTGAAAATTTGCCAATGGATGTCTTAGATTTAGACGCCTATTTTAAACAGGGAGAAATGGTCTTAAAACTTAAGATTTCTCTTAAGTTTCAAGACCTTAGAGCTTATTTAGCCTTCATTTGCTCAATAAATAATCGATACAATGAAGGAAGAACAACAAGTGTTAGAAGTGTTGCAGATATAATTCCTCCAACGACAACTGTAGCAAGAGGCCTTTGAACCTCTGCCCCTAGCCCTGTTGAAAAAATCATCGGCAGGAAGCCGAATATATCCGTTAAGGCCGTCATAAGAACTGGACGAAGTCTAACCATCGTCCCCTCCCTCACAACGTCATCAGGAGATTTTCCATCAGCTAAGAGTCGATTAAAGTATGTCACAAGAACAACACCGTTTAGAATACTAATCCCACAAAGAGCAATAAAGCCAACCCCAGCAGAAATACTAAATGGTAATCCTAAAATCTTTAATGAAAGGACACCACCAATAAGGGCCATTGGTGCACAAAGAAAAATGAGTAAGACTTGTGCATAATTCTTAAAGGCCGCATAGAGCATAACTAAAATGAGAAGCATGGCCAAAGGAACCAGAACACTTAATCTTTCTTTAGCAGAAATAAGATTCTTAAAACTTCCACCCCATTCAATATAGTAACCTTCCGGAAGAGTTACTTCTTTTTCAACAATCTCTTTTGCAACTTTAACAAAGTTTTCGATATCTCGAGTTTGTGGATTAATAAGAATAGCAAGTCTTCGAACTGAGTTTTCACGACTAACTGATGCATATGTTTCAGAAAGCTCAATATCGGCCACATCACTAATCTTAACGGTGTAGCCTTCAGAGATTCCAACTGGAAGATTTGAAATTGTCTCCACATCCTTCCTCTCGTTTGCAGACAAACGAGTCATGATCGGATACTTCTTCACTCCATCATAGATATCCCCAACTTGGGCACCACCGATAGCAGTTGAAATAACATCAAGTACAGGTTTACTACTTACGCCTAGTTTAGCTAGTTCATCAAGCTTTGGCGTGTATTGAATCATTGGAGCGAGCCCTTTTGATTCAACTTCAACCTCTCCTGCACCAGGTGTTTTTGCAATGGCCGCAGAAACCTTAGTGGCGATCTCTTCAATGACTTTTAAGTCTTCACCGTAAACCTTAGCAGAAACTGATGCCCTTGTTCCTTCAAGTAACTCGTTAAAGCGAAGCTCTACAGGTTGAGAGAACATGGCCACTTGAGCTGGTATATTTAAGGCGAGGGCCTTTCTTACTTCCTCCATAAGCTCGGCCTTGTTTTTGATATGTTCATTCTTAGGCCACTCATCTCTAGGCTTAAGCATGACATATGAGTCCGAAATATTGACACCCATCGGGTCCGTACTAATTTCGGCGGCTCCTGTTCTTGCGAAGACCGTCTTTACTTGAGGAAACTCTTTAATAACATCTTCACTTAAGCGTTGAAGGTGAATTGAGTTTTCAATACTAACATTAGCAGGACGGATAAACTGAACAGCAAAGTCCCCTTCATCTAACTGAGGAATAAACTCTGAGCCCATGCCCATAAAAAGAATTCCACCGAGAGCAATAGCAGATACGCCAAAACCTAGGACAGTCTTTTTAAATCTTAAGGCCAATTCTAGAATTGGTGCAAAAGCCTTTTTTGCAAGAAGCATGATTCTTGGTTCACGATCTTTTGTATTAGAGCTTAAGAAAGTTGCAGCTAGAGCAGGTACTAAGGTGAATGAAAGTACAAGTGCTGAGGCAAGGGCCATAATAAAAGTTGTGGCCATTGGACCAAACATCTTTCCTTCAACCCCAGTCAGTGCAAAGAGTGGAATGAAAACAGTAATAACAATAATCTCTCCAAATCCAGCTGCTGAGCGGATTTCAATAGCACTTTCCACAACAAGGTCTTTAATTTCAGCACGTGTTAAGGCACGTCCAATTTCGTTTGTTCTCTTTTGTAAGCGGTGGACACAATTTTCAATAACAATAACAGCACCATCAACAATGATCCCAAAGTCCAGAGCACCAAGGCTCATTAAGTTTCCTGAAACATTTTGCCAGCGCATTAGAATGAAAGTAATTAAAAGTGAAATTGGAATTGTTGCAGCAACAATAATTGCGGCCCTAATATTTCCCACAAGAAGCATGAGAAAGGCCATTACAAGTCCGGCACCTACAATTAGGTTATGCTCAACTGTACTTAGAGTAGCATTAACCATATTCGAACGATTATAAACGATTTCGAGATTTACCCATGAAGGAAGATCCTTTTTAATCTCGTTGATACGCTCTTCAAGTCTAATTGATACAGCACGAGAGTTTTCCCCAAGAAGCATGAAGGCCGTGCCGATGACAACTTCTTTTCCATTATGAGTTGCTGCTCCTGTGCGAATCTCTTTATCAAACTTAACAACGGCCACATCTTTAACACGGATGATATCAAGAGAACCAAGGCGTTTGATAACAATATTTTCGATATCAGAGATATTCTTTAAAAGACCAACACCGCGAACAAGAAGTTGCTCACCAGTTTGAGGAATATATCCTCCCCCAACATTCTGGTTCGTACTCTCAATGGCATTTTCAATATCATCAAAGTGAATTCCAAAGCGGGCCATTTTATCAATGTCTGGCTGGATGAAATATTGCTTCTCATAACCACCAATTGTATTAACTTCTGTCACACCTTTAACAGTTAGAAGTCTTGGCTTGATCAACCAATCTTGGATTGAGCGAAGCTCCATAAGCTTCAGCATCTCCTCTTCTTCAGTTTTTACCTCGCCCTTAAAACTTAAGGAGTAGTGAAAGATCTCTCCAAGGCCTGTACTGATTGGCCCCATCTCTGGTTTTATTCCTATAGGAAGATCAATATTAACAAGTTTCTCTGAAGTAAGTTGTCTGGCACGGAAAATATCCACATCATCATTAAAGATGACAGTAACCTGTGAGATGCCGTACTTCGATACAGATCGCGTTTGCTCAACTCCTGGCATTCCCGTTAAGGCCGACTCAATTGGAAACGTTACCATTCTTTCAATTTCTTCAGGAGTTAACCCTTCAACAGGAGTATTAACCTGCACCTGGGTATTTGTGATATCCGGAACGGCATCAATTGATAATTTATCAAATGAGTAGATACCTCCAATAATTAGAATGGCCGTCGCAATAAAAACAAAGAGACGATTATGAACACTAAATTCAATTATTTTATTCATCATGATTCTTGCCCCCGTCCTTAGTGTGCGTGGCCGTATTCAGACTCATCTGTCGAGAAGATATCTGAAACGCGAAGAAGACCGATGCCGCTAATAACGATTTCATCACCTTTAGCAAATGATCCCGTTAACTCATGCTCGTCTATTAACTTAAAGAAGCCTTCCCTCTTGCGATAAAGAGCGCGCTCCTTTCCAACAACCACGTAGGCGCTATCAGGAATATTATAAAAACCCTTTTCAAAAGATGTCGTCTTTATAGCAAGTCTCTTCTGAGCTTCATGAGACAATTGAAAACCGTGTGTTTCATCAACCTTTGTGATGGCCTTGCCTTCACCAGTTTTTTCGTCACCATGCCCGTGTCCATGGCCATGATCGTCGTGGTCGTCATGTCCTTCGTGATCTTCATGTTCATCATGTTCCTCATGTTCGTCATGGTCAGAATGTTCCTCATGCTTATGTTCATCGTGTTTGTGTTCGTCATGATGAGATTCACAACCAACTAAACCTATCAGTAATATTAGTAAGAATATTTTTTTCATATTTGTTCCTCTAGAATTGTTCCTCTTAGTAAATAGATATTCCATAAAGCTTCGACTGCTCCCATTTCGTAGTCGTTTCGCCTAATGGAAAAGTCCACCATTTGTCTGTGGGCCTCAATAATCAGCGATGTTGAAATCACACCGCGATCAAAGAGCTTTTCTATTCTCTTATGTTTTTTTTCTAAGACGGCCTGAGAAACCATTTTCTTGTAAACTGATTGATAACGTTGATATTTTTGAATCCAATTCCTAAGATCAATTTGAAGATCAAGTTCATCATAACGAATTTGATACTCACCTTTTTTAACTGCGGCCATCCCCTTGGCCTTTGCTCCATCATTTGTATTAAAAACTGGTAAGTCAAAAGTAAGGCTTAGACCAAAGGCATGCTCTTTCTCATCATCAACTTTGGAGTATTCATACATAGGCCCAATAGAAAGATCACTATAAGCATTGGACTTGGCGACATCATACTCGGCCTTTGCAACGGCTAGTTGTGCGAGTCCTTTCTTATAGTCAGTGCTATCTTTTAACTCTAGTGATTTTAAGTTGATCTTTTTAAACTTAAATAATTTTGGCAGAGCACTTTTTGTGACAACACAATTCTTTCCTGCATTTAATTTTAAATGGACTTGTAGGTTTGCTTTTTCAGCAATTAGTTCTGATAGCCTAATGTAGTAATCATCCATCGCAAACGAAAGAGTCTCATACTCGACTTCTTGGCTTGGTGATAATGATTTTCTAATCTTGCTCTTCTTATCTAGCACTTTCTTTAGAGAATCGTAAGATTCTTGATAGACAGGAATGAGTTCTTGAATTTGTCTAAGGCGATACATATTTAGAATATTTTCTAAAACAACCTTTTCCTTTTCACCTTTCGACTCAAGACTTCCAAGCTCTTTTAATCTCTGTGCCCATGCTTTACGTGAACCTCTCTTTCCCCCTAGCTCAAAAGTTTGAGTTAGCTTAATCATGGAAGAGATTTCATTACTCCCTGCAGAGACGACTTCTGTTTCAACCTCAGGGTTATAAACCTGATTGGCCGAATTAATTTCACCATCAAGTATTTCTTCATTGGCCTTTGCCAAGTGATTGACTTGATGATTTGACTTAATTTTCTTCAAAAATTCATTAGCATCTGTGATACGACAACTCTGTCCATAGGTGTTTAAGCCTATGCACATTGCAAGAATCACGACGCTACTTCGACTAGTATTCATCGCATTAATCCTTTTTAAATAAGAATGTTAAAACTTTAAATTTGAAAATTTACGATAAAGAAGGTGGCTTCTTTGCCGGGTCGAGGTATGGGGATTTGAAGAAATCCAATCTTGGTGTTTGTGTCTTATGTATTTCAAGAAGTGGTAATTTTAATTGAACAGTATGTTCGAGATTGGCCAGGAAGTGCAGGCCTGTGCAATGAATATGGCAATGATCAGAACCACTGTCGTGATCATCACAATGTTCTGGATGATCGAGTTTAGACTTCTCGACTTTAGTACTTTCTGCATTATCCACAGAGACTTTAATTTCATGGGCCTCATGAGTGAAGCTCACAAAAATCATAAAGACAGTGAATAGAGAAAGTAGAATTCGCATCATGAGTAAAATACTAACATGCTCAGATATTGGAGTCTAGCCTCCAGTCTGTTTCCACTTTAAATTTTTTTTATCGAAGTGCGCCTTAACCTGATCAAGCTTTTCACCGTGAACTTCGATATAGTCGTTTTTAAAGGCACCTCCAACACCAAGAGATTTTTTTAAATCCTTAGCAAGTTTCTGACACCATTTTTTATTTGCAGGAAGATCGCTAATTTCAACAATCGCTCTTCCCTTTCCTGAAGTTAGTCTTCTAATTTTTAAAACAAGTTCAGATTCATTAACTTCTTCATTAGAATTATTTTTACTATTTTTTTTTCTTAAATCACCGGCCTCATCAGACCACACTAATTTTGCATCTTTCATTCTTAGATCATAACTCAGAAACTAGAATTTGGCATTTTCAAAAAATCAATCTCTTCAGGAGTGGATTCTCGGCCGAGTACTTCATTGCGATGCGGATAACGTCCAAAACGTTCGATAATTCCCATATGCTGATGCATATACTGAAGGGCCATATCATTATCCAATTTTTCAAACAGCCTTAGCCCTTCTTTTTGAATTGTAAGAGATTCACTGTGCATATAGGGCATATAGAGAAAGTGTTTTTTTCTTGTCGTAAAACCTTCATCGGCTTTTTGGAGAATTGCCTCTTGGGCCAAGACCAAGGCCATATCATCACTGGCAAAAGAGCGTGCATCACCACGATAAATATTGCGAGAGAATTGATCGAGAATGATGATTTCGGCCAAACGTCCAAGATGCTCTTCCCTCCACTCAAATAACTCTCCCTTGGCGGCCTTAGTATGAAGCCTACCAAAGCGTTTCTCAATCTCGCGATCAATGCGGGTATCCTTCATCCACTTTTGTTCGTCGGTAAGCTCATCAAACCAAAAATCAAGTACTTCGTGGTACATAAACTCTCCTATTTAATGAAATTTTACCCGATATCTTGTTCAAAATTCGAAATCTGGGTAGAACCTTTTCATGAAAAAATTAATCCTTCTAGTTTGTTTATTTACACTAACAAAATCAGTCTTTGCGGCCGTTAGCAAGGACGAGTACGAGCAAGTCAAAGATGCTCTCTACCAAGCTTATAGTGAACTTGCCCCATCACAAAATGAAGTTTTACAAATTAACTTACCAATTGCAGGTTTACCTGATTCGTATTGGTGGGATATTGATATGATCCATGCCTCATATGTTCAGGCAACAAATCAAGAAGATCAAATTGAACACCGTATTTACTTAATGGGTGGCTTTGGTCGACTTGCGGGAATGACTCCAGATGGGCTTGCCCTAACGGCATGTCACGAGATCGGCCACGGTATTGGTGGAGATCCTAAGAAGGATGATCCAATGAATATGGGCTATCACTCTTCAATGGAAGGGCAATCTGATTACTTTGCCACGAAAGACTGTCTTGCAGTTGTCTTTAAATATCTTCCAGAATTACGTGAAGTAAAAGAGAAGCCTATCTATAAAGATCTTTGTTCAAAACAAGATAAGCATGAGTACTTTACTTGTCTTAGACTTCTAACTGCAATGGAAGCTGATCAGGCCTTCTTTAAAAGCAATGGTGACGAGGTAAGTTTTGGGACCTATTCATCAAATGTGGCCACAGAGCTTAATTCTGATCCGTC
The DNA here is from genome assembly GCF_043196995.1 of Halobacteriovorax sp. CON-3. NCBI lineage: Bacteria > Pseudomonadati > Bdellovibrionota > Bacteriovoracia > Bacteriovoracales > Halobacteriovoraceae > Halobacteriovorax > Halobacteriovorax sp. CON-3. Next base: position 826,477 of record NZ_JBEBNA010000002.1, on the reverse strand, counting down.
TTACTACCCTGCGGCCCAATGTCGCTTTGACACGATGATTAACGGGATTTTAGACCTAGAGCGTCCAGAATGTTGGTATCCAGGTGGTGAGAAAAACGGAACATTGCGCTAAATACATGCAAATTTTCGACATGTTCTCCATTAAATGCTAAGGTTCACACTATTATTAGTAGTATTTAACCAAACAAAGGGTATTTAATGGAAACTCATATGGAAAAAGTAAGCTACATTATCGGTCGCCAAATTGGTTCTGATTTTGTTGCACAAGGAATGGAAATCAACGCTGAAATTTTCGCAAACGCAGTATCATCTGCAATGAAAGGTGAAGCAAGCCAACTATCACCAGAAGAAACTCAAAAAACAATGACTGAGTTCCAAGAGCACATGGCAAGACAACTTGCTGAAGCAGCAAATAAGCTAGCTGAAGAAGGTCGTGCATACCTTGAAACAAACAAAGCAGCTGAAGGTGTATCAACAACTGCTTCAGGTCTACAATATAAAGTTCTAGAAGCAGGTTCAGGTGCAACTCCAACTGCTGAGTCAACAGTAGAAGTTCACTATGAAGGAAAACTAATTGATGGAACTGTATTTGATTCTTCATTCCAAAGAGGACAAACAATCCAATTCCCAGTTGGTGGTGTAATCAAGGGTTGGACAGAAGCGCTTCAACTAATGAAAGAGGGAGACTCTTGGGAACTAACAATCCCATCTGAGCTTGCTTACGGTGAGCACGGTGCAGGAGCTAAGATTCCTCCACACGCGACTCTTATCTTCAAAGTACAACTTATCAAAGCAAACGCATAAGTTTATAGAAGGGCCAAGTCATTGGCCCTTTTTCTTAACTTCCTTATAACCTTTCTTAACCAAACTTAAACTTCTAAATTGTTAATAAAAAGCTACATTTCCATCCATAACTTATGGGAGGATTCATGAAAAAAGTATTAATCTTTTTGGCAGCACTACCATTTTTCTTTAATACTGCTCTAGCAGAAAGAAAAAGCGGAGATGAAACAAAATTATCAACAACTGAAACAGTCGGTGCGATGAAGCACACGAGACGATTTAGAAATTTCTTAAGCGCGGCCCGCATTGCTGGCCTTGATGATATCGTAACGATTGATCATCCGATCACAATCTTTGCACCGAATGATGCAGCATTTGCGAAGCTACCTCCTGAAACAGTTGAGTATCTTCTAGCAAACCCTCTAGAGCTTAGAAAACTTCTTCTTTATCATATTGGTTACGGACGCCACGACAAGAGTGATCTTAGACAGAAGAAAGAAGTTAAGACATTCCATGGAAGAGTTATCCTTGTGGATCAAGATAGTGAGGAATTTATTCTAAACTCAAGTACTCTACGCCTTGGAACTCTTAAGAAGCACGATAGAAATATCATTGTTCACGAAATCAATGAAGTTCTTATGCCTTCAGAAGAGCTTCCAGCTAATAACTTTCAAACTGTTGAGTATGTTGATCTTTCTCGCTACCTGGGAACTTGGTACCAACAGGGTGCATACGATGCTTTCTTTAACCTAAGATGTCAGGGAACAAAGGCAGAGTACACACTTAAGCACCACAGAATTAGAGTTAAGAATTCTTGCCAGCTAGTTAACGGAAAAGAAAAAGTTGATAAGGCATATGCAAAAGTTGTTGATGAAATTTCGAATGCAAAACTTAAGGTTAGCTTTGTACCACTACTTGGATACTTTGGAGTTGGTGGCGGAGATTACCAGATCATCCACCTCGATGAAGAATATACTGAGGCAATCGTAGCGGATAGAAATAGAAATACCCTCTTCATCCTGACTCGTGAAAGAGAGATTGAAGAATCAAAATATGAAGAGCTAGTACAAATTGCAGTTGATCAGGGCTTTAGACCAGAGTACATCAAAAGAACTCCTGTGTATGAAGTAGTTGAGCCAACAGTAGAACCAACTGAGCCTAATGGCCATACAGATGGTGATAGTCATAGCGATAATCATGATGGTAATGATCATCACAATGATCACAACGGTGATAATCATCACGATGATCACGATGGTGATCTTGTCATTAAAGATCCAGTTGAAACTGACGTGATATTTTAAAAAAGAAAAGGGCCAGATTCTGGCCCTTTTTTTATTCGACTCTTACTAGATTTTTACAAACGATGATATTTCTCTCTTTCTTTGGAAAGTGTGGAAAGAGATTGTATTTTGAGGAAAGTGAATCAACCATAAACTTTCCATTTCTCTGCTTCTCTAAAACAAGGTCATTAAAGCCAGTATACTCATCATCATGAAACCAGCGTTTTTCAACACCTGTGTACTGACGATATAATCTAAATTCATCTGACTTATCTATGTCTAACTCACCTTCAAGAGTAAGAGACTTCTCACCTTTTTCAACAGTTGCATGGCAATATCCCTCCTCACACTCGATGCTAACAGAGCATCCGCTAGAGCTTTCATAATTACCCGCTAATTTGGCGGCAGATGAATTAAAAGAAATAAGAGCAAGTAATGCGACTAGTGTAATTTTCATAGTGAACCTCATCAGATTTTTTTTTGAATCTATCAGAAATCGACATGAGATTATATAAGGGTGGTAAGAAATATTATGGTGATTAGATTTTAAACAAGGGGGCATTGCCCCCTTAAGTATATGAAATTATAGAGAATACATTTGAACGATGATAACAGCAAAAAAGATTGCTAGAAAAAGGGCCACACATAAATAGAAACCCCAAACACTTCCCTGCTCTTGCTCATTATTATCATGTTGTCTAACTTTACCTTCATAATCAAATTTCTTTACTTCTACAGAAGTATCTACTGATGCGTTTTCCATACATCCTCCATTGTTTTTAAATCAAATAATTTTTAAATTGTGATAATTGATCTATGACAATGGTGGGCTGAGCCCAGAGTGAATGCCAAAAAATAGACTTGTGACAAGTATTGGTTGTGTGTTTGAAAGTCGACCATAAGAAGGTGCTCTTAGGTCATTATCGAGATGAATTAGATGTAAGTACTCATCAGGTAAGTCTTCTAAAGACTTAAGCTCAGGTGTTCTGGTGTGATTTTCAATTGATGAGCTGGCCTCTTGATTAAAGTCCAAAAAGATCTTGGCACTATCTTCAAAATCAATCTGTGTTGAAGCAGCACTTGCGATACTTCCTAATAGGAAGAACCAGATGAATAGGATTATTTGCTTAATTTTCAAAGCGCCATAGTCCTCTTATATTTGTGACCCCTGTTACGCGCCACTTATCTTTTTTCATTAAACTAAATACGACTTCAACTGGCTTAAGTGTATATTGGCCATCGTTGATATTCTTCATAATCGTCGCATTTGTTTGGGGACGATTTGAGACAAGTGGAGGTCTTGTTAGCTTTAACAAGGCAATCTGCATATCGAATTTATTATCAAACTCTGGCACGATAATAATCGTTCTAACAGTTGCGCGACTTCCCTCTTTTTTCACGTCTACGACCTTAAATGAAAGTAGGCCCTGAATGGCCGAGAGAACTTCCTTCTTAGTCTTTTTGATATTCTTTTCCCATGTCACAACATCTTTTACGAAGCCACGATAGTCAGCAATTTGCTGCTGATTTCCAAAGCCTGGGTCATAGTAATTGAACGTTTCTTCAAAATTGACCGAGAAAGTTTCACGAATCACGCTCTCAACCGTTTCCTCTGGAGTTGGTTTAGAACAACTAATAAATGAAGAAATTAAAATTAATAAGACAAGAAATCGTTTCATCCACACATTATACACTTAGCTTGAGCTATGGCCTAATCATTTCTTTGTTAAATCTCTGTATGGAAATTGACGTCACTAAAACATGGAAAATACTAGAGTACGTATTGCATTTATAAATATGATCTGGTGGAAGCTTCTCCATCAACTCTCTGTGAGCGGCGGCCAAATTTGTATATGGAAGCTCAGGAAAGAGATGGTGGATGGCATGGTAATTAAGTCCATTAACAAAAATAAAAAATGAACTAAGTCCCGACTCTATTGTCACAGTGTCTAAGAGATGTTCTTCCCAACTCATAGGCTCTAGTTTCTCATTAGTATAGAGATGATTGAAGAGTGCGCGATACATATTTAGCGTTGAAGAGATCACCACAATTGCAAACCAAATCCATATCGTACGCATGGGAAGGATTTCAGAAAAAATTAGGGCCCCAATAATGGCCTTATAGAGTACACACATAAGGTCATTTCTAACCATACGGGCAACCTCTTTTTCTTCGTTACGAATTGGTCTCTTATAATCCATAGAAAAAGCGAGGGTGGACATATTTTGATAAACCCAGACCTTCTGTTCCCTAGTTAAGAATGGATAAACAAATGGAAACACCCCAAAGCGAATGACCTGCACGATAGGCAGTGCAACTGATGCCATAAGAGGTCTTGATAAAGTAAGAAAGCTAAACTCTGAAATATACTTATATTCTGGATCTCTCTTGGTACCATAAGTTTTCTTACCGTGGTGAAAGAGATGGGCATCTCCTAGATAGACTGGATAAGCGTTAGGCCAACCAAAGAGAATATTAAAGGCCGTACGATACCCTTTAATCTTCTTTGCGATATGACTCACCTCATGAACTAAGATTGTTCCACGATAGATAAAGAAAATCGCAACAATTAAAGTGAAGATATTAAAATGGAAACATGTGTAGAAGAAAGCACTCCATCCAATAAGAGCGTTAATAAGTAGATCAAACCAAACCCTACCCTTGTTTAGGGTGTGGTGATTCTTTAAGATCTCCTTCATTAGCTGAATGTCATCTCTTTTAGATATTACCTCTCTCATTATACTTTTCTAGCATATGAGAAAAGTATCGATAAGATAGGTAGTGAAAACTTAACCTAATTTAACAATATTGCTCTTTCAAAAACTCAGCATAGCGACTTAAGGTTTCAAACCATTTTTGCAATGAGTCTTCATCCCCATCTTTTAGAGCTTTTTGTAAATTAAATACGATTTGATCCAGTTGAAAAAAGCCATAGGACTTTGCCGAGCCCAAGATCGTATGACAAACGCTACTCATTCCCCCGATATCATTAAGTTTATAGAAAGAGGATAGCTTCTCATAGTCTAGTAAGGTGTACTTGATAAAATCAGGAATTAAGCTCACTAATTCAGGGTCAATATCTGCTTTTACAAAAATCATAAAATCCTCCTAGACCAAATTCAAATATGAGTCTTTATACAAGCAGTTATAAACTGTTTTCTTTAATATCGAGCTTGCAATTGGCTTTTGGATGAACATTGGGAAATCAGTGCCAATACCTTCAATTAGGGCACGATAATTCTTGTCTTGAGAAATAAATATGAATTGAATATCTGAGTCATTTAATGACTTTATCACTCTTCTTATACTCATCCCGTTTGACTCCCCTAGATTAATGTCCAAGATCACAAGATCCACCTCATTTTGAGAGATATACTTAACAGCTTCAAACTCATCATTGAATGTTACGACATCAAACTGAAGGTCAGGCTCCAGAATTGGGCGCAAATAATTTGTGATTCTTGGGCAATCATCGAGAATCACAATTCTCTTCTGATGACATCGAATCTTATTCTTATTGTTATTTTGTAGTGCTCTTGATCTTTGCTCAAAGCTTAATTCTTTTGCCATTAAAACTCTCCATGATTAGGCTTGAGTTAAATACTACATCTAAGCTATGACCCCAATGTGACGAACTTATTAGGCCCCGCTAACAAGTCAATAATATCAACAAGATAAAGCTTGTTTTATGATTCTATTCTTAAAGTTTTTTGGTATAATAGGAAAAGATTGCACCCAAGAAAGAAGGCCGAGTGAAGAATTATCTATTAATTGATGATGATATAAGAATCTATAATCTCATGAAAGTTTACTTAAATAGTGACGAGAATCTTCATTATCTTGAATCCACAGAAGCAGTACAACAAACTCTTGAAGAGAATAAGATCGATATCGTCATTATCGATATACACTTGGAAGAAAGTGATGGGCTTAACTACTTCGTTGAGCAAAGGGATATCTTTACGAAATATAATATCCCAGTATTTATCATCAGCCAAAACACAGACTTAGTAATGAAACTCAAGGCCTTTCAATTTGGTGTTGATGACTATATTGAAAAACCTTTTGAGCCATTAGAGTTATTTGCAAGAATTAGGGCAAAAGTACAAAAAAATAATAAGTCTTCAGATACTCTCTCTTTAGGTGACTTGGTATTTAATCTACAAAGTCGTACTTTAGTCATGAAGGGCCAGCAGGGCCATGAGGACATTCTTCTTTCAACGCTTGAGTTTAACCTCTTACTATTCTTTGCTAAATCTCCTGAAGTCATTCATTCAAGAGAGGGATTACTTGATAATGTCTGGGGTAATAAATTAGATGTAACAGATCGAACGATCGATCATCACATTAGTAACTTAAGAAAGAAAGTAAAATCAAACTCTCACTTCATAAGAACGCACTTCAATCTTGGATACTCATTATCAGAATATAAAAAATAGCGACTAATTAAAATTGGCCAACAAGAAGTTCACGTAGCTTTTAAAAACTTCATTTATTTCTACAGTTTTCTCAAAATCACCAGAGTCAACATGCTTCTTTAGCTCCCTGACAATTTCATCTAGCTGATCAAAACCATATGATTTAGCACTACCTAAAATTCGGTGACACACTCTACTCATGCCATTGTAATCTTTGACACGATAACAAGATTGAAACTCTTTAAAATCAACGACTGTATTTGTGATAAAGTCAGGAATAATTTCTATTAAATCTTTATCGATAACCGGTCTCGTGAACTTCAAAAGGCACCTAATTATTATTCAAAATGGTTGCAACTTTATTCATTAATAACTCATTATCAAAAGGCTTTACGATATAGTCGTCGACACCCATCTCAATGACAGATTTAGCAATCGAATAATCTGGGTTTGCAGAACAAATACAAACAGGCACTTCTTTTAAGCGCTCATTTCTATTTCGAAGAACTAAAAACTCTCCACCAAACTCACTAGACATATTTAAATCGAGTAAGATGAGATCCGGTAAATTTTCATCAAGATATTCATATGCTTCTGTTAAGTTATTAGATGAAGGAACCTCAAAGCCAAAGCCTTCTAAGTGTTTCTTTACGATCTTAATGAATCGATTATCGTCATCAACAACAAGTATACTCTTACCTGAAAAATCCACTTACTCTCCTTTGCTTGCAAGCACTTTATTAATCAGCTTTATGACACCATCTTTTTTTACTGGCTTAATTAAATATTCATCACATCCAATTTCAAAACAACGCTCCTTATCTTCTTTTAAGGCATAAGCTGTTAAGGCAATAATAGAAGCTCGACCAATATTCTCGCTTCTTTCTAAGTCTCTAATCTTTTCAATCGCCTCAAAGCCATCCATGATAGGCATTTGTAAATCCATTAAGATTATATCAAAGTTATTCTCTTTCTTATAAAGATCAAATGCTTCTTGGCCATTTTCGGCTTCGATAATAGTCGCATTCTCATTTTTTAAATAAACCTTAATCAAATTACGATTATTAATAGCATCATCGACGAGAAGTATCTTAAGTTCACTAGCGTCTAATTTTTCTTCCTTATTAGGGCCTTCATTTTGAACTAAAGGTGCTTGCTGATTTTTTTCAACCTCAAGCGCTAAGGAAATCACAAATTCGCTACCGATGCCTTCCCTACTTTTAACATGGATACTTCCTCCCATTAACTCCACTAACTCTTTAGTAATGGCCAGCCCTAGGCCTGTGCCACCATGCTCTCGAGTTGTCGATTTCTTCCCTTGGTCAAATGCCTTGAAAATATTATCTTTCACATCTTCCGGGATACCAATACCAGAATCAATGACATTAATAATTAAGTTCCCAGGAAGATCGGCGCTTGTATTTTCTTGGACTTTAACAAGAATACTTCCCTCGTCAGTAAACTTAATAGCATTACTAATTAGGTTAATTAAGATTTGCATGATTCGAGAAGAATCGCCGATGAAAAAGTGAGCTAAGCTCTCTTCGATAGAATAAGAGAGGGAAATATTTTTCTTCTTGGCCGGCCATGTAAAGATATCCATCACTTCTATTAATAAGTCTTTTAAGTTAAAAGTTCTTTTATCAAGAGAGATGGCCGAGGCTTCAATTTTTGAAATATCTAAAATATCATTTACAAGATTTAATAAAACCTCACTAGAGCTTTTAAGAGAACTAGCATATTCGACATACTCATTTGAAATATCGGCCTTCGATAGAAGATCAGAAAAGCCAACAATTGAGTTAAGTGGAGTTCTGATTTCATGGCTCATATTCGCCAAGAATAAAGACTTTGCCTTTGAAGCCTCCTGCGCACTCTTTGTTGCATCTCTTAGGCTTTTTTCATACTCTAGTTGTTTAGTCGTATCGAGATTAACACCAATATGGCCATAAACTTGACCATCGTTATTTCTTAAAGGGGTTGCAATTGTTTTTGTGAAAGTTATTTCACCTGTCTTTACATTACAAAATTTAATATCGAGATCAAATTCTTTAGAGTTTGCAGCTGCTTGTGCCCACTTCTTACCAACCTCTTGCCTTTGTTCAGCATAAATTGCCTTAATCCAACCTTCACCAAGGGCCTCTTCTTTTGTCATCCCTGCATATTCGAGCCAACGTCTATTCTGATATCGGGCCAAACCATCTTCTGTTGTTAAGAAGACACCAACAGGGAGTAGTTCAGATAGTGTTTGGAATTCATTCAAGCTTCCTTGCAGCTCAGAAAATGCCTTCTCTCTTTCTTTTAATGCGTTCCAAACTTCAATTTTCTTAGAAATAAGTTGTGATAAAATTTCAACAAACCTTATCTCTTCCTTACTGAAGCCTCTTTTCTTTATAATACGTGATGAATAATTTAACGTTCCATAGATTTCATTATTAACTCGTATTGGTGTCCCAATAAAGGATTCAAGTTTCATATTTACGTAGACAGGGTGAGCACACATTTGCTCATCTTCACCAACATTTTCAAAAACAATTGTCTTGTTCTTTTTTATGACTTGATCACAATACGTATCCGCAATATTTGCTTCAAAACCCTTCTCTATTTGATTATCAGGCCCAACAACTTCCACAACATGATAAATACCATCGTTAATATGACTAATGATACCGTACTCTAAATCAAGAACATCCACTCCCCTTGATAAGAAACTTGGAAAAAAGTCGAATGGATCACCTGTTGAAGCAAGATTCAAACGTTGAATCTCCTCCATCATAAGAGAGAATTTACTGACATTATTTAAGTCACTTCTAAGTCTTAGGAGTTGGCATATTTGATTGGCCAAAGTCTTTAACATCGAAATCTGAGAATCATCTAAGCTTCGAGGTTTTGTATCGATAATACATAGTGTACCTAAGCGGTGCCCATCTAATATCTCAAGAGGAAAACCAGCGTAGAAGACAACTTTAGGGCCATCGCAAACAAGAGGATTATCTTTAAAGCGATCATCAACTCTAGCGTCTTCCACAATCAAAGGTTCACTTGAGTGAATTGCATGAGCACAAAAAGATAACTTACGTTGCGTTTCACAAATATCGATCCCAACTTTTGATTTAAACCACTGCCTTTCCTTATCGACAAAGGAAAGTAAGGCGGTTGGAGCATTCGTTATTTCAGAAGCTAACTGAGTGATATTATCAAAAACATCTTCATCTTGTGTATCTAGTATTTTCAAAGACTCTAGTAACGATAGTCTTTCTTTCTCATTCTTTGTTTCTTTGGCCGTTATCATTTTTCTACTTTCTTAAAAAATACTGCTCTACTTCACACCATTCTTAATTTCTTCAACCACTGATGGGTCAAGAAGTGTTGAAGTATCTCCAAAATTATTAAAGTCATGGGCCGCAATCTTTCTAAGAATTCGACGCATAATTTTTCCCGAACGTGTCTTTGGTAGCCCCGAAACAATTTGAATTTTATCAGGGCGAGCAACTGCGCCGATTTCTTTTACGACTGTTGCATTAATAAGCTTCGTTACTTCGGCTTCATCAGTAAGGTCGGTGACAACGTAAGCATAGATACCTTCACCTTTAACGTCGTGAGGGTAACCTACAACCGCACTTTCAGCGATGGCATGATTCTTTCCAATAGCATTTTCAATTTCGGCCGTTCCAAAACGGTGTCCTGAAACATTGATAACATCGTCCACACGTCCAGTGATTCTAAAGTAGCCTTCAACGTCACGTTTTGCGCCATCACCAGAGAAGTAATAACCTTTATATGTTCTTAGATAAGCATTCATAAAACGCTCATGATTCTTATAAACCGTACGTAGCATTCCAGGCCACGGATACTTAATACAAAGCTTTCCTTCGGCCATCGTTTCACCAATCTCATGCCCATTATCATCAACGAGAACAGGAACGATTCCCGGAAGAGGAAGAGTTGCCTTACATGGTTTTGTTTTTGTAAGCCCTGCTAGTGGAGAAATCAAAATCCCACCTGTTTCTGTCTGCCACCAAGTATCAACAATTGGACATTTCTTCTTTCCAATAAATTCATTATACCAGTGCCAAGCTTCTGCATTAATTGGCTCACCTACTGAACCAAGAACCTTCAGGCTTGAAAGGTCGTACTTGGCCGGAACATCATCTCCAGCGGCCATAAGGGCACGAACAGCAGTTGGTGCTGTATAGAAATGTGTTACCTTATTTTTTTCTACGATGTCCCAGAAACGTCCCGCATCTGGATATGTAGGAACACCTTCAAACATCATTGTCGTGGCACCATTTAAAAGTGGCCCATAAGTAATATAAGTGTGACCAGTGATCCAACCAATATCGGCGGTACACCAATACATATCCTGTTCATCCACTTGGAAAACATTGGCAAAAGTATATGCTGCCCAAACCATGTAACCAGCTTGTGTATGAAGAACACCCTTAGGTGTTCCAGTTGATCCAGACGTATAAAGAATGAATAATGGATCTTCGGCGTCATGTTGTGGAGCTTCGTGCTTGTCTGATGCTTTATCAAAAAGCTCATGCCACCAAACATCGCGTCCTTCTTTCATCACGACGTCATTTCCTGCACGCTTGTGAACAATGACGTTCTTTACGCTTTTGCAGGCCTTATCTTCTAGTGCTTCATCAACGATTGACTTAAGCTCAGTCACTTTCGTTCCACGAAGTCCACCATCGTTTGTCACAAGAACACTACATTGAGCATCTTCAACTCTTCCCGCAAGAGCTTGGGCAGAAAAGCCACCAAAAACGACAGAGTGAATTGCACCAATTCTTGCACAGGCAAGAACTGTAAACATTAGCTCAGGAACCATCGACATATAAATGCAAACGCGGTCACCTTTTTTTACGCCAAGTCCTTCCAGCATATTTGCTGTTTTACAAACTTGAGCGTGAAGTTCTTTATATGTAAATTCTTGGTTTGCTTCATTCGGATCGTTGGCAACAAAGACCATCGCCTTCTTATCACCACGAGTCGCAAGATGGCGATCAAGACAATTTTCAGTAATATTTAATTTCGCTCCATGAAACCAGCGGATATCGCCGTCTTTAAAATTACCTAGAGTGACTTCATCCCATTTTTTTGAGAATTGAAAATTTTCTGCAATTGATCCCCAGTATTCTGATGGGTTATTCTTGGCCTGCTCATAGGCAGCTTCATATTCCTCGAAAGTTTTTAAACGAATATCCATATTCATTACCTCGCTAAATTACTTATTAATTTATTATGATAGAGGTAAATTTTCTCGCAACTTTTAAGATACGTCTAGTACTGGTAAGGATTCTTAACTTCTATTATCTTAGATAGTAAGGCCCTTAAATCATTCATTTGCCCATACCAGTAGTTTGGTGATTCAAAATAGCCAAAAGTATACTTGAATGATGGATCATCCCACCTCTTAGCAATCCATGCACTAAAGTGAATTAGTCTTAGAGCTCGTAGTGAAGGAATAAGCTTAAGTTGCTCATAAGGAAATGAGCGAATGCTATCATAGGCTTCTAGAAAGATATTGCGATCAATGACGGATTGTTGATCATCTCCAGGGCAAATAGGCCAAACATCTTGAACCACTGGCCCCATCACCATATCGTCAAAGTCCACAAAGAATGAGTCATCACCTCTTAAGATGATATTTCCTTTATGAAAGTCACCGTGGACTCTTTGATAATTTACATTTTCAAATAGTGGCTTAGACTCACTAATAATTTGCTCACAAATCGTAATGAAGTGCTCGCGAATATCTGTTGGAATATAATTTGTTGAAGCAAGAAATTTTAAATTGGCGACTCCGTATGTTTCAGGAGTGAGCTTAATTCTATGATCAGCGCTCTTTAAGGCACCAACACTATGAATACGGGCCAGAGAACGCCCCATGATTTCAAGCTGCTCGATATTCATCTCTTCTGGGTTTCTGCCCCCTCTCTTTTCATAGAGGCAATAGAAGATCTTGTGATTTGGCATCTCAAATAGAGTTGTGCCATCAATTTCAAGTGGAGCGATTACAGGAATCTCCGCATCATTAAGATCCTTTATGAAATTGTGCTCATCGATGATCTGATCCTTCGTCCAGCGCCCTGGACGATAAAATTTGGCCACAATAAAATGGTCACTTGGGGAGTTAATCTCGGCCTCAGGGCGATCCACCTCGATCTCATAGACACGGTTTTCAATACTATTTAACGGTAAACAGCGCCCCGTCGTCTTGAAACCAACTGCATCAATAGCATCTAAAATTGCCTCTGGATTTAATTGGAAGAAATATTGGGTCTCTTCACTACCCCATACATAATCACTCATGTAAAAAATCATATGCTTGCGCACAGTGCCATGGCAATGAAAACCTAGGGTGTTAGAAAGCGTTATACTTAGGAGAGATTATGTACAAATTTGCACTTTTAGCACTTATTTCAACTTTTAGCTTTGCCGCAACTTTTGAGTTTGTAGGCCCTTGTAAAAGAGGTGCACTCTTTAAAACAGAGATGCAGCTAAAAAATGGTTCAACTGTCGGAAGTGCTACGATTGATCTTCTTAATAATTTTGGTATTGCCTACAAAGGAACTCAAAGGGCGATGAACTCGATCTTTGATACGCCAACAGGACTTGATGCCATGGAAGTCTTAAGTGATACACAAATGAATGCTCACGGTTGGTGCTATTCTGTTAATGGCCAAAGCCCAGAAGTATATCCAGATGAAGTACCACTAGGAAACGGAGACCACGTGATGTGGTGGTTTGGCTATGCTCACTACGATAGTGGTGAATGGCTAACTCAATGCGAGCCAACTTGGAAGCGCGCCCCTTCACAATTTTGCCACTAAGCTCGCTGCAATTAGCTCGAACAACTTAGTGTCGAGCAACCTGGCCTTGATGTCGACCAATCAGGGGCCTTAACAAGAAAAGGTCTTGTGAATTCATTTAACTCATATGGATTAGCAATGGCCTTTTCAAGATTTCGAAGAGATGTTTCATCCCCTTTTTCTAAATCATCTAAAACCATCTGCACAATATAATTACGTGGAATAAAGACAGGATTGGCTTCGTTCATAACACCAAAAGCAATCATTGGATCGACTCTTTGAAGCTTCTGCTCTCGTTGCCACTTCGTTACCCAAGTATTAATTCGTGCATTATCGACATCACTTAAGTCCTTATAGAAGGCATCTTGCCAAGAGACTTCCTTACCTTCCATCACACTCATGAGAGTTCGATAAAAGAGAGTCATGTCGGCCTGCAATTCATATTTTAAGTCAAAGAGCTCATCGATAAATTCACGCGTACAAGTTTTAAGCCCCAACTTCTTGGCCACACTCTCCTGATAGAAGCTGTGAAAGTATTCTGGAAATTGATCAAGAACTTCATCTAAGCTTTCAAGACATACTGTCTGCAGGGCCTCTTTAAGTTGCGCAAGATTCCAATAAGCAATACTTACTTGATTAATAAAACGGTAGCGTCTTTCTCTAAAGTCCGTTGTATTTGGTGTCCAATTTGGATCAAAGCGATCAAGCCAACCATATGGCCCATAGTCTATTGTAAGGCCTAGCATCGAAAGGTTATCAGTATTCATCACGCCATGAACAAAGCCCACACGCATCCACTCGCTCATTAAAAAAGCTGTTCGACGAGTGACTTCTTTAAACATCTCCTCGATGCTCATGCCCGGAAAGTAATTATCAATGGTGAAGTTAACAAGCTCTGTTAGCTCCTCCAACTCATGATTGGCCGCATGGATTTGATAGTGGCCAAAGCGCAAAAAGCTTGGAGCAACGCGAGTACAGATAGCACCTTTTTCATAGGCAGCGTTTCCATCATAGAACATATCACGTAAGACTTGCTCACCTGTTTCAACAAGGCATAGTGCTCGAGTTGTTGGAACGCCTAAATTAAACATGGCCTCCGAACAAATATATTCTCTTAAAGATGAGCGAAGAACGGCCTTGCCATCAGCTCCTCTTGAATAAGGAGTAAGTCCGGCACCTTTTAATTGAATCTCAAGACCTTCATAAAGCCCTAGAGTCATGGCGCGGCCATCACCTAGTTGACCGGCCCAGTGACCAAATTGATGTCCTCCGTAGCGAGTTGCCACCGGAGTGGTATGGTACTCTTCTTGGTTACCACTAAGAAGCCTTAACCAACTCTGTTTGTCTGTCTCATTAATTCCCATTGCCTTCGCAAGATCATTTGACCAGCAAAGCTCTTTAGGAGCGGGAGACTTTTCAGGAGTGACACGACTAAAGTGCGCTCCAGGAGTTTGTTGTGGACGACCAGTGAGGTCTTTATACTCACGCAGTCCCTTATATGCAGCTTCTAATTTAATCATAAGTACCTAGTAATGTGGTGGTTTGAAATCTTTAAGATTCTCAAGAGTCATCTGCTCACCCGAACTATCTCCTTGGTGAGCAAGGAGATTTCTAATATGAGTCACAAGTTCATCAATGATAAACTCTTGTTTAGTAACAACCTCGTTTAGTTGGCCAAGTAAATGATCCTGGTGACAAAACTTTTCTTCTAATGCGATTAATTTCTTTTCAAGTTCTTCATTATTCATGTCTATAAACTACTACATTACTCAACTAGCGTCTATTTCTTAGTCGATGAATACTGTAGTTTTGGGCGCTTACAGCTGTCAAAAAAAATAGGATTTTATTAATAACTCCTAATCCGTTACATGGTACAATTACTGCCATGAAAAAGAAGTGGAATACGGCCACAAATTTCATCTCCATCCTTCTTGTTGGGTTTATTATTTACAAGCAGGCCCCTGCTGTACTCAATAACTTTAAAAAAGAAGGAAGTACTCTTACTCCAAAAGAGTATGTAGATCTTCGCACAAATAAAAAACTCGAGTTTCCAAGTAAGGATTTGCAAAACAGAAGCCTTGCCATCTTTTGGGCAACTTGGTGTGGGCCATGTAAGGTTGAAATGAAGCGCCTTCATCAATCAGTACAAGAAGGAAAACTTGCGGCCCATCAGATCTATGCCATTAACTCCTTTGAAAATGAATCCACAATCAGACGATTCATTGGGCAATCCCCTTATGAGTTTCGTTTCATCTCTTCACCCTATGCCGTAAAAACCCTTGATGTTAAGTCTACTCCCACAACAATTCTCCTTGAAGGCCCTCATGTCAACTCCATGAGTTCAGGACTGAGCTTCATCGGGATCTGGCGCGCTGAACAATACCTTGCCAAGAAGTAGTTTTCTCGACAAATAGTCACTCTCTAGCTACTATTAACAATACTTTATTTTTAAAACGAGGATTCTATGGGAAGAAAATGGGCCAATATCGTCAAGAAGAAAGGCGCTCTTGATAAGGCAAAAAGTCAGATTTATACAAAGCTATTATTTGAAGTAACAAAAGCAGTAAAATCAGGTGGCGACGACCCAGGCTCAAACTTTATCCTTAAAATTGCTCTTGATAAATGTAAGGCAAATAACGTTCCAAAAGATAATATCGATCGTGCCGTTAAGAAAGGCCTTGGCGGAGAAGACGACGGATACGAAGAAATCAACTATGAAGGCTATGGGCCAAATGGTGTTGCGGTATTCGTTGAGGCCTCAACAAATAATCCAACTCGTACTATTGCTAACGTAAGAGTTCACTTCAAGAAAGCTGGTGGTTCAGTTGGAACAACGGGAACACTTCAGTACGTCTTTTCAAGAAAGGCCCTATTTGAAGTTCCAGTTGCACAACTTGATGAAGACGAGTTCACACTAGAGATGATTGATGCTGGTGCAGAAGATATCGAAGTGGAAGATGGCTACTTTTCAATCACAGGTCCAATGGAAGTCTTTGGTTCAATTTCTAAGAAATTAGAAGAGATGGGGATTACACCAGAAGAGGCAACTCTTGAACAAATTCCACAAACATTCAAAGAAGTTGATGATGAGACGTATTTAACTATAATGAAGATGGTGGATGGACTTGAAAGTGATGAAGACGTTCTAAAGGTTTACCACAATATTCAATTTGATGAGCGTTTCGAAAATTTATAATGGATAAAGCAAAACTAACCTATACAAATGAACAAGGACGAGAGGTGAAAACCTCTCAATTCCTTAAAAACCGTGGCTCTTGTTGTAAGACGGCCTGTCTTCACTGCCCTTACGGTTTTACTTTAAATAAGCACGGCATTCAAAGCCAAGAAGTTACTGTCGACTTAATTGCTAAAGCACAGGCCATCTTAGATGCCAATCAAGAGCAATCACAATCAGTGGCCTCCGCACTTATGGGATCGGCCTTTGGTGGAAGCAAGCCTAAGAAAGTCACGATTTCAGAATCAAATTCAAGTGATTTTGCCTTTGTTGAACTTAAGGGTGAGATCTTTGGCCTGATCGAAAAAGGTAGCGTCCAGGCAAAGAAGCTCTATCTAAAAGAACAATTTAAAGAGCAAGGACTTGATCTCGACACAGTAAATTCAGTTATATAGACACTGTTCACTGTTTTTACACGCTCTTCTTTTTTTCAATTTCTCTGTGAAAGATCTGTAATCAATTTATATTGAAACAGATTAAATGGAGAAAATATGAAGAAGATGACTCTACTTTCAGTAGTGCTTACGGCACTTCTTAGCTCACTGACTGCTCAGGCTAGACATGACGAATCGTACTTTGAGAAAAGACAGCGCGAACGTATGGAAGAGCGTCGTAAGGAAAAGGCACTTGAGAAGAGGGCCAACCAAATCAATTGGGGAGCAAATTACCAAGATCTTCTTAATGAGAACTCTCGTTTTTTCAAAAGACTATTTGAACGTTATGAGAATGGAAATATCATAGGCCTAGAGCTTGTGATTGCTTCTAGTTCTTGGTCAAATATTGAAAGTGGTTTTGGCCACACCATGCTACGTTTTGTGGACAATGTAGGAACAGAAGCTGATGACGTGGTTCTAAGCTTTGTTGCAAATGTCGACACCCTAAAGCTTAACTACTTTAAGGGAATCTTTGGCGGCTACCCTGTTTTTCCTCAAGTAAAAAGTCTACGTATGTTTATGGATGAATACAATAATAAACAAAGACGTGACCTTGATCGCTATATCATTATTTCAAATGAAGAAATTAGAAAGAATATAATTAACCAACTAAGAAATCAGTGGGAACAAGTTACTAACCATCGTGTCGAAACACAGAAGTCTGTTCTACAAGAAACTCTTGAAGAGCTCAACCAGTTTTCAACACAGAAGTATGGAGAAGGAAATTACGGCATCCTTCCTCTGCGCTCTGGTACAGGATCGGTCTTTGCACTTACTCCCGTTCCAAATAACTTAACATCAAATTTTAAGACAACTGTTGAAGAAGTCTTTCCTGTTAAATATGAACTACCTGAAAGTAGCGAATTAGGAGATTACACATTCTTCTCTAATAATTGTGCTGGTGCACTTGTTAACTTCTTAAAACAAGTTGGCTACCCATATCACAAGAAGATGGGATTTAAGGGACGTATTCCACTTGCTCTTCCAGACTATCTACAAAGAGCACTTATTAACCCATACCCTATTATTAAGATTCACTCGCTAAGAGAACTTAAGGATAAAGCAGCAAATATTCTCGAATTAAAAGATGAAACTTATCTGCAATACGATATCAACACAGACCAAGTTAAGAAGCTTCAAAAAGCACTTAGTTTAAATGAATTTAGAAAGCTTAATGAAATTGCAACTCTAGATCTTGATGCTTTTAAATACTATGCATCTCAGATTCAAGAAACAAAGGCCGTCTCCTTTGATGAGCTTCACGGAATTACAAAGGCCCCAGATGCTCTTTATGAAATTTGTAATAATTCAAAGTGTGAACAAGATATCATTAAAGGCCTTGAAGAGTTTTACGGAAAAGGTGCCTTTTCTAAGATCAAAGAAATCAACAAGGAAAAGTCACTCAAGGCCATCACGAAGTGGAGACATGACCACAGCACAAAGAGAAGAAAGAAGGTCATCACTCGCCCTTACAAAGGTTTATTAGTTAATAAGAAAATATTAGATCATCAAAAGAGATTCTACCTCCTCGATTCGAGATGGTAAGAAATAGGAGAAATCATGAAAAAGATTATGCTTTTAACATGTCTTATATCAATTCTAATGGGTATTAGTGCTAAAGCATCATGCCTTGAAGTTTATAAAGAAAATCATCGAGCACCAGACTATCAAGATATTGGAGCGATGGCCGGTATTTCTTCAACAATTTCAGGAGTTACTGTAGCAGGAGGAGAATTTGCCCTAGGCCTATCAACAACAAGTGCCGTTGGAATCCTTCATCCAGATAGTGCTCTTAGCGAACTGACGATTTCTAAATCAATTAAAGGTGGTGTCTCATCGACAGTTGACTCTCTTTACTACGGAGCATCTAGTACATCTGCAGCAATGGGAATCATCAAAGATAGTGACTATAGAAAACAACTGAAGCTTATCCAAGCATCTGAGCTAGCACCTAAACTTATCAGTGGTGACATTATCGAGATGACAGGAAAGATCAATGATAATCGTCCAGTGGATAAGAGAGTTTCTGTAAACGAAGTTGCCAGTGAAATTCAATTAGCAAATGAAAGAATGGAATTCTGTCTTGATAGTGAAAATCTTATGACAGTAGATGAAATTCAAAAATATATCGAAGAACAACTATAAAGGAGAGAACAATGAAAAAATCATTAATTGCCCTAGGGCTACTTTGCTCACTAGCAGCTTCAACACAAGCATCATGCCTTGAGCTATACAAAGAAAGAAATAATGCACCTTCAGACAGTGCTCTTGCAACAGGAGCAGCACTTAGTACAACAGGTGTAGCAGTAATTTATGGTGGTGTTGAACTTGCATCAACAACAATTGCTGCCGGTACTGCTCTACTTGAAGACTCTGATAATATCATTATCGACTTAATCGCTCTTGATATCATTGAAGATGGCCTTTCATCATCAACTCACGCTGTCTACCACGGTTCTTCTAGTACACTAGCTGCAACAGGTGTAATTGACGATAGTAAGAGAAACTTCAGAGGACAGATTGAGTTAATTCAAGACGCTCAGCTTTCACCAAAAGTAACAGGATCAACTCTTGCAGAATTTACTGAAGACCTAAACGATAGAAGATCTTCAGGAAACAAGGTTTCTGTTGAGCAAGTTGCAGATGAAATCCGCGTAGCTGATGCACGTGGTGAGTTCTGTATGGATGCGGATGATATGATGTCGATGTCAGAGATCCGTAACTACATCAACAACCAACTTTAATAAGTGTTTAAATAATAGGCCCTATCAAGGGGCCTATTGTTTAATCTCTAGACACTTCCCTCTTCCAAGGCCCTTAAATCACATCACTTAATTGGCACCATCATTGCTCCTTAATATAGGTATCGAAAACTAAATTAGGAGAGAGAAATGAAAAATGTCTACTGCTTGGGACTTCTTGCCACTCTAATTCTAAGCGCAAACGTTAAGGCCGAAAGCTTTCGCGGTAAGCTCTATGATAAAGATGGACAAGCAAGAGCTATTGTTAAAGTAGATGGACAAGAGCAAGACCTATCTCTTAAATTTGATAAACGTTATCACAAGTACATGGATAAAGTTCTAAAGAACTCTCCGGCCTACGTCTTTGAATTTGACGGTGAGGTATCAGGAGATAAACTAGCAATCGATAAAATGCCAAGAGTTGTGGCCGACCTTGAGGACCGAATCGGAACACTCACAAGAGCAAAAGATGGGCGCTATTATATTGATGATCAACTCGTGGAATTTGGCCGTTCGAAAAAAATCTATGGAAGTGAATTCGATTACATTTCTCGCCACTACTTTGAAAATAAGAAAGTTCATACTCAAGGACATATGCAAGATGATACTTTTATCATCAATGCTATCATTCCTGCAGACCTTTTTACGGTGGGAGAAAATCCATATCCAGCAAATGAAAAGTTTAATAAGAATCCACTGAAGTATATCTTAAAAGAGATGCCAAAGAATAAGAACTCACAGTCGCTAGAACCATTTCGAGGAACAATTAGACATCGTGATAATTATGAGGCAACTCCAGGAGACCATGTCTTTATCGTAACTTTAAGTGGCCGCCAAGGGGATGAGCCAGGGGCAGCTGCAGGACACTTTGCTATCGGTATGGGAGAAGTTCAAAATGACCTCTCGATAAAGGGTGAAACTTTTAACTTTTATTTTAAAGGTGAAAAAGAAGTTCTAGCTAGTAACACAGACCTTGTGAGCTACTATGGCCACCTCATTCAAGGACAGGTTAACTATAGGCCGACTTATACCCTAATTGGTTATGCACGTTCAAAAGAAGATATGCTTAAAGTAAGAGATATTTTTGAAGATCAACTACACCGTGTACGCACCGAAGCAGGGCTTGAGATTACGCCATTTTATAATTGTACAACGACATCAAATGATACGATGAGAACAATTGGTATAAAAGGGGCCCATGAATTTGCAATTAGCAATATCTTTGATTACCAAACATACTTACCAATGAGTTCCAAAGCTCCAAAAGATGGGACAAATGCTTCAACTCTCTCTCAACTACGTTATATCTTAAAAAGAGATACTGAGCACTACGTTCCACGAAAAGCATTTGAGTCCTTTGCTAAGGCAATGGTTTATCAAAGTAAAAGACTAAAGCTTAAAAGAACAGATTATATTTTCTTACCACAAACCCCTTCTCAAAGACCGACTGGAGGGATCTCTTATGACGAAGTCCTATCTGAAGGAAAGAAGATTATCGACTTCAAGGAAGAGCGTCTGCTAAGACTTGAAAGAGAGGATAATGCTCGTAAAACACTCGAGAACCCTAACGCTTCAGCGGAGCAGCTTGAAGAAGCTAAGTCGATTTTAGATAATGCTCCTACGAAAGAAGAAGATCAAAAACAAATTAGCGAAATCCTATACAGAATAGATTAAAATTAACTTTCTCCTAAACTTCTATCTTGAGAAGATAGAGTTTAGGAGTTTTTATGTATAAAACCTTAGTAATCATCCTCTTATTTATCCCTCTATTTTCTTATGGAGAATGGAGTACTCACCGCTTCTCTCTTGGACTTGGTTATACCTATCACGACACAACAATACAGGTTGGAAAGAAATCCTTAGGGGCGTTTATTTTAAGCACCGAAGACACTCTTGGACTTGATGATACACAATCTTCAGTACGTTTAAGTTATGAATGGCGCTTTAGTAAGAACAAGAGGCACGCCTTATCAACAGGTTGGTATAGTCAGCACAGAAGTGCGCGAAGAGTTCTCGATCAAGACATAAAATATGTGGACAAAGATAATAATGAAATCATTATTAATGCTGGGACATCTGTCGATACACTCCTAAACTTTGATATAATCCGACTTGCCTACTCTTATTCCTTCTTTCTAGATGAGAGGGTCAATATCTCAACCGGTATTGGTTTCTATATAATGCCTCTAAAGTTTGCAATTGGAGAAACAGGAAAAACCCAAACTCAAAGTGATTTCATTGCACCCCTGCCAACTTTTCAGCTAAAATCAGAAGTTAAGATTACACCAAAGTGGACTCTCTCAAATGAGTTTAATATCTTCTATATTCAAATCGGAGATTATACCGGAAGCATTATCGCAACGAATCTATTTATTGATTATCAATTCTACAAGAGATTTTCAGTTGGCCTTGGCTTTGAGGCCTTTAAGTTAAAAGTTGATATGGAGGAAACATCAGATGTATTTGATGCTGAAGTTGGAGGAGAATTAAATTTTGGAAATAATTCGCTAGTGGCTAGGGTGCGCTACGAATTATAGGTGCTTGATAGATTTTCAAATAAAGATCAATCCAATTTAGCAAGTCCCTTCTCTTTTTATTGAATTGAGTAATTTGCTCCTTACTCAATGTCTTTGAAAATTTATCAAAGAATTTAAAGAATGTCTTATTTTGCTTTAAGACTTCATTTAGAGAAACAATATCTTGGAAATTCTTTTTTAAAAAGTTTTGATAAGCTTTTTGTTCTTTTAGATTCAAGGCCTTAATAAAGTCCTGATGCCAGCTGCTACCTTCCACTCGAGTACTCTTATACTCCTTTGCAAAGTCATTAACTAGCTTAACTTGATTACTAGAGAGCTTCCCAAAGACATTCTCAAGACGCTTGACGCCTCTTTGTTCATAGCTTTCTTCATATTCCTTACGATCATCGATGCGCTTCTTTACAAGCTTCTGCCTTTGTTCAAAGTTAAGGTTTGATAAGACTTCAATCGATATTTTATTAACCTTCTTCATAATTCGGGCATAAGGAGGATATCCCTTAACGATTGCTTCTTTAAGAGAGTCTTTCTCAACCTGATAATTTTCAACGAGGTTCTTTAACTCAAGGACTTCCTTATGATGCTCAAAGAAAGCATTTGTTACCTTGATACGTAATTCTTTTTCTTGTTCGTCATCAAGGGAGAGATAATCATCAATCTTTTCACTTAAGAAATCCGGTGCTTTCTTGAGTATAACTTCACGGTAGCTACAACTGGCAAGAAAGAATAATGATAAAAAAAGAGAGATAATAGTTATTCTTTTGGACACTCAACTTCCTTCCACTTAGAATCGTTTGTGTAGCGAAATGTAGGTGCATTTTCAATCCCAGTTTCTTTTAGCCATACATCCCATCCCCATTGTCGCATAACTTGGTAAACTTCGGGATACTTTTTACTCGTCAGACAAGTATTCGGTTTTCTTCGAATCACAAATTCAGAACAACCCAAAAGAAATAGAAAGGAGAATAGAAAACAAAGCAAGAATTTCATTTAAAACCACTTCTCCACTTGAAAAATAAAGTCTAAATAAGAATTATCCGCCACATAGAGATCACTATTATCAACTTGTAAGTCGTAGCGATCAATTCTTTGATTAACTTTAAAAGTTAGTATTCCAATTCTATCTTCATATTTCAGATAATCAAACTTAAGAAAAAAGTTTTGTTGAGTTGATTTCTCAACATTAACTCTTTGCGACTGCCCAGTTAGAGTGAAAGTATCCGCAGATAAGAACGACATCCCTAAGCTTGCTTTGAAGTATTGAGAAAGATCAATTTGTCCTTGAAATCCAATGACAACTTGATGACTATCCTCGGCCTTTAGATTTTCATTACCAAATTCAAATTGATTAATACCACCATTATAAAAAAATGCACCAACATAGCTCATTAAGTAGAAAGTATTAAAATCAATACCTGCTATCGCATTAATCTGATAATAGTCCTGGCCATCAAATGGGCTAACAGTCCTACTTAATGGTGTTTTCCCGGAGTTTGTCGCCCCCCAAACAACTTTTGTGCTGACATCAAAGAACACTTCATCCTTATCGATAAAGCGATATCTTAACTCAATTGCAGGATCATAAATTCCAAAAGGACTCTCCTCTGGAGTCTCTTCATCCAGTTCGTTTTCAAGATGAGTTTCAAAGTCAGCTATTTCTGCATGTGTACTAAAGGCCGCTAAGAATTTATCAGAGAAAGCATAGCGGTATTCAAGGCCCGCAACGAGAACCGAGCGATCCACCTCAAAGAACTCTTCAAGCCCAGCACTTCTATTATCAAACTCCATTTCATCAAGTGACCAATAGAGCGAATACGTTAGAACACTCTTGCCCTTATCTGGGAAACGATACAAATAATCTAAGCGGTTAACCGCAAAAGCAGAGAATGCTATTAAATAAACTAATAAATACTTCATAACATCATTCCAAAACTTAGAGCATAGCGCTCATTGATAATATCAACAGAAGGAGCAACGACAATATTGCTCTTACTATTAAAGCGGTATTGCCCTTTATCATCAAAGTGAAAGTCATACATGAGATAACTAGTTAGACCACCTATAAATGCCCCCATAGAAACATCTCGAAAGCTGTGTTTCTTTGCATCGATTCGACTCCACCCAATATAAGTTGCGTAAACGAGAGGGAGTGAGGCAACTAAGTAGTTGCGATGAAATCTTTTACTATTAAAGATATCCTTACTCATCCACATCCCTACAGCGAAGGCATGAGTTGTGTGACCGCTTGGAAATGAAAGATAATTTGAGCTATCAGGCCTTTCTTTGTTGGCAGTATACTTAATACCAAATGTTATCCCTTGGGAAATAAGCATCGACTCAGTAAAAACAAATGCTTTTTCAAGGGCAAACTCATCACGACCAAATAGATAGTAACCATACATTCCGGCAGTTAGTAGCTCAGGGCCATGATTTCCCAACTCATATAACCACTTCGGCACAGAGAGGTCATCTTCATTATAATCATAATCTCCCCCTTCAAAGTCTGTCTTAACAAAGGAAGGTGAAATAATCGAATAAGTAATTAGCTCTAGAGCAAAGAAGGCCGACATGAATTGAATTTGAATGGGAGAAATATCCCATTTAGACTTTCTAATATGCTCAGAAGGAGCAACAAAGGCCTGGGTACTTAAGGTAAGAAATAGAAAAGTAATAAATGCTTTTAACATCTATTAATGAAAACAAAATTCACCTAATTCGTCTATTTATTTTACTTTAAGGACAATAAATAAAGAAAGAGTACTACAAATCAAAAAGCCCAATGCAATTGGCGTCACATCACCGCTATACAATTGTCCGATTAGCCCACCAATTGTCGCAGAAATGATAATCTGAACAGAGCTAACGACAGAGTTTGCAGTTCCTGCAATATGGCCCATTGGCTCTAATGCCAGTGCAATGAAATTTCCAAAGAGAAGACCAAAGCTAAAAAGGCTCAGAAGTAGAAAGCCATAAAAGAGAAAGAATGGAGGTAGTCCTCCAGTAAAGAATAGAATGATATTAAATGTAATGGCGATTAAAGAAATTGTCGTTAAAGCAAGACGACATAATTTCTTCATGCCAAACTCTTCAACAAGTCTAGAGTTTAAGAATGATGACAGTCCAATAAATGAAGCAAGCACACCAAAGGCCAAAGGAAAGTCCTCTCCTAGTCCGTACTTAATTTGTAGAATTTGTTGAGAAGTATTTAAATAACCAATAAATGCTCCAAATACTAATCCTGAAGCAAGTGTGTAGCTAATTGTAACAGGATGACTAAGGGTCTCAATTGCAGCATCCTTAATCTTCTTATATGAAAGAGGCCTGCGATACTCTTCATGTAGTGTCTCTTCTTGTCTTAGCGTAAACCAAGTAAGACAGATAACAGCAATAACAAGCATAATTAGAAAGATATCGCGCCATCCCCCAAAGCTAAGAATCACTTGCCCAATAGTCGGAGCAAGAGCGGGAACGAGGACGAAGATGATCATAATTAAAGACATCGTCTTGGCCATGAGCTTACCGCTAAAACGATCTCTAACCATTGCTGTTGAAATAATCTTTGCCGATGCAGCTCCTAGACCTTGCGTAAAGCGGCCAACTAACATCATTGTAAAAGTATGTGCGTTTAAAGAAATAAGTCCGCCAATAAAGAAAATAGCAATCCCAATATACATGGCAGGCTTTCTTCCTATTGCATCAGAGATTGGGCCAAAGAAGAGTTGTCCGACTCCCATCCCTAAGAAAATAAAAGAAATAATCATCTGGTTATCATTAGGATTTTGTACTCCTAAACTTTGACCAATTAAATTAAGTGCCGGCAACATTGCATCAATTGATAATGCAGCAAATGACATAAGAGCGGCCATAAGAGTGATAAATTCACGACGGCCTATTTTTTTTTCAACTTCTTCTACTGATAAATCCACTAGCTTAAATGTCCCATTTTTCCTGATTGATAATCTTCAAAAGCTTGTACGATCTCATCTCTTGTATTCATCACAAAAGGGCCATGTGAAAAGACTGGCTCATCAATAGGCTCACCATTTAAGATCAACAGCTCTGCGCCTACATTACTTGATAACTCAACCTCTTGGCCATCCCTTTCAAAGATCACTAATTGGTGTTCGTTAACTTGATTACCATTTACTGCAACACTTCCTTTTCGTACGAGAACAAGTAAGTTTGTTTTATCCTCTAATGAAAGTAGGAAGTTAGAATTCTTTTGCATTTTTGTTTGAATAAGATTTATTGGTGTATAGGTCTGACAAGGCCCAACTTTACCTGCATATTTTCCTGCAACTAATTTCAGTTCAACATCATTCGTTGGGTTAATCACTGGAAAAAGCTCTCCTTTTATTCCCTGATAGCGAGGAGCTGTCATCTTGTCTTTCTTAGGTAGGTTTACCCACAATTGCACCATTTCAAAAAGACCACCTTCCTGAGCAAATTTCTGAGAATGAAATTCCTCGTGAACAACACCGCTTGCGGCCGTCATCCATTGAACATCACCGCTACCAATAATGCCTCCACCGCCAGCAGAGTCACGATGCTCAATTTCACCTTCAAAGGCAAAAGTGACAGTCTCAAATCCACGGTGAGGATGCTCTCCTACACCTCTCTTTGTTTGGGTTGAAGAAAACTTCTTTGGAGCTGCAAAGTCCATCATTAAAAACGGAGTCGTGTAGTAATAGATATCATAACCTGGATGAAACATTGTATGGACGTGAAAACCATTTCCTACCCAATGTTTTTCAGGTGGGTTTAAAATATACTTTATTGCTTTTTCTTTCATTTATTTATCCTTAAAAAATTTCGCTCGGCCCTAGGGCAACAATACGATATGGATTTAAATCATCATGACTATAGAAATAGTGTCTTTTAATATGATCAATATTTGTCGTCTCTTTAATTGCATCAATTGAATAAAGATCTCTTACATAGCGAGAGAGATTCTTATAATCCTTAATGCGCTTAAGATTACATTTAAAATGGGTCACATAAACACAATCAAATCTTAGTAAAGTAGGAATTAGTCTTAAGTCTGCTTCAGTTAACCTATCCCCTAATAAGAATTTTTGACCTTCAAGTATTTCTTCCACACGATCTAGAGATGAGAATAGTTTTTTTACTGCTACTTCATATGCTTCTTGAGTTTTTGCAAAGCCACTTCGATAAACACCATTATTGATATCGGGATAAATAAAATCATTTAGCTCGTCGATTTTGTTCGCTAACTCTTTTGGGTAAAAGTCATCAAGGTTTCCTGTAAGATCATTAAACTCATTATTAAAAATTCGAATAATTTCAGATGACTCATTATTAACAATTGAATGAGTTTTCTTGTCCCAAAGCACTGGTACTGTAACAGTTGTGCTAACCTTAGGGTCGGCCTTTAAGTAGAGTTCTTGCAAGTGATTTAGTCCATATAACTCATCACCCGTTGCACCTTCATATGACTTATCAAAGCTCCAGCCAATCTCTAACATATCAGGAGAAACAACGCTGACTCCAATATGAGACTCTAGTGACTTTAACTTGCGGTAGATAAGTGTACGGTGTGCCCATGGACAAGCATAGCTAACATAGAGGTGGTAGCGTCCACTTTCAGGTTGGAACTTTGGGTGGTTACTACTTATTGTCTCTCTAAATGATCGAGGTACACGATCATAGGCCCCACTTTCGTCACTCGTAATGACTGAAGAATTGATCCACTTTCCATCGACTAAACGTCCCATACTTAATCCTTTGTTTGATTAATACGGGTACAGAATAACGAACAAATAGATCGATTAAAAGATCATTTACCTGATCGAGATGTACTATTTATAGATCATTTAGTATTAAGCTGACCGCAGGCCGCAAGAACATCGTCACCCTTAGTGGTACGTACCATTGTTGGTATCTTATACTCTTCTAAAACCAGCTTGAATTCATTAACACTTTCTAGCGCTGGCCTCTTATACTGGGTTCCTGGAAATTCATTAAATGGGATAAGATTGATTAATGCACGTCGATCCTTAAGTAGTTGCCCTAAGGCCACAGCATCTTCTTGGCGATCATTTAAGTCCTTAATAATGAGATACTCATAAGTCACAAATTGTTTATGACGTAGAGGTATTCCATCGATATAGTCGAGAACTTCTTCTAATGGATACTTTCTATTGATTGGAATTAGTTCATTTCTGATCTCATCAAATGGCGAGTGCAGCGATAGGGCCAAGTTAACTCCAGGAATTTCATCCTTCCATCTTTTTAACCCTGGGATATAGCCACTCGTCGATATTGTGATTTTTTGATGGCCAATAGAAGTTCCATATTGAGATGTAAAAATATCACATGCCTTCTTTACTTCATCGAAATTATGAAGAGGCTCACCTTGTCCCATAAAAACAATATTAAGAATTCTCTCTTCACCCGGACGATTCTCTCTTAGCCAATGCCAGGCCCCTAAAAATTGCCCAATGATTTCTGCTGCCGAGAGGTTTCTCTTTAGCCCCTGTGTTCCAGTAAAACAAAAAGAGCACTTCATGGCACAGCCAACTTGCGAAGAAAGGCAGATTGAGTATTTCTTATTAAATGGAATTAGAACACTTTCAACTTTAGAACCATCAGATAATTCAAATAGAAATTTTACCGTCTTATCTTCGGCCTGCTGAACTTTTACGGCCTTTGGTAAAATAAAGTTGAAGTTATCTTCGATAAAAGAAAGAGTACCCTTGGCAATATCAGTAATGGAATTGCTGTATTCATTTTTTCTTTTATAATACCAATTATAAAGAAGATTAGCGGCCGAGACATTGAGGCCGTTTTGTTCCAATAACTGTTGTAACTCATTGAATGTAAGTTGAAAAAATGACTGCTTCACAAACCTCACATTATAAGAATTAACACATATAGTCCATGCCAAAGAGGCAAAAGGGGTCAATAATGAAAGTTTTATTAATTAGTTTATTTTTAATTCTTACTTTAGCCCAAGAACTAGGCCTTGGCGTAGGTATGAAGTCCCCTAATATCGAAATTAAAAATATCGAAGGCAAAGAAATCATTCTCGATGATATGGATAAGAAAACAGTTCTCATATTCTACCGTGGCTCTTGGTGTCCATATTGTATGAAGCAGCTTCAAAGTATTCAGAAAGAGATTATGCCAAAACTCGATAAAAACTCTAAAGTAGTTGCCATTAGTGTCGATCAAAAAATCATCGCAAAGAAAATGCAAAAGAAATATCAATACACTTTTGATATCGTCTCAGACCCTAAGGCGGAGTTACTTTTGGCCTTTAATATCGTCAATAAACTCGATGATAAACTTGTTAAAAAGTATAAGCAATCATACAAAATTGATATTGAAGGAGATTCAGGTCAAACTCATCACATGGTCGCTCATCCAGCGGTCTTTGTTATCAAGAATGCAAAGATCACTTATCAAGATATCCATAAAGAATATAAAGATCGAACGAAGAATGATGATATTTTGGCAGCACTTGAGTAAGTTCTATTTTGAAAAGAAAGTTGCGATTCTTCCTTCCACTAGAACGAACTGATCTTTTTTATAAACGGCCAGTGCCTGAAAGTTTCCTTTTGGTAATTTTATGGCACCAGAGAAAGCTGCAAACTCATTATCAAGAATAAGTATTTCATTACTATTTGGATCCAATCCAAATAAGATAGAATCGATAACCTTGAGACTAGAGACAACAGGACCTAAGTCATTGTCATCAATAAAGATTTCTCTTTCACTATTTAAAAGAAAATCGGTGGTTGAGAATCTTGTGGCAATAACTCTATTATTTTTTTCATTTGGGATTGAGAGAATCACTAATTCTTGAGTTTTCTTATCATAGGCAAGACATCTGATATAAGCGTATTTTGAACGAACGCTTGATAAACGTCCGCGACTCTTTTCTTCAATACCATTGCTTCCTTCCAAGAACCCCGCATACTGATCCACAATCTTGGCCCTGTCATTTATTCGAATAATAACGAAAGATTTATTAAAACCTATTAACATGATTCGTTTTGGACTGATAAAACTTACACCCACAAGAGATTTAATATCGATACTATAGAGTGGATCAATACGAACATAATAGAGAATATTTTCTAATTTCTCGTCTAATAGATACAGATAAAACTTATCCGTTACAATGGCAAAAAGCTTAGATTCAACATGATAGTCGATATCTCTAACCTCTCCCCTTATATTACTTGGAAGAGTGATATCCTTAACCTTAACTAAATCATCCCCACTTTGAAACATGGCAATTTTTCTTCTTACATCATGTTTAAAATAAGGCTTTTCAACAGAGTAATTTCCTCTCAGACTAAAAGGCTTAAGAAGCCCATTCCAATTCTTAGTCGACCAATCCCAGTTCTTTGGAGTCCATGAAAACCTCACAGGATCACTATGTCCGATGAAAGGAGGTGGCCCGACTTGAGTAAACGCTTGAATCGAATTAAAAAATAAGATGACAAAGAAAGAAACGAAGGCCAACGATTGAAACCTACTGAGGTAGCGAACTTCACCATCTTCATTATCGACAAGGTTATTACCAAAGAAGAAAAGAACGATGGAGAGGATGAGAAGAATTGACCAAAAGATAACAACACCCCAAGTGTAAGTGTGTAATCCAAAGATTTCAAGTGCGAAGCCTTGGCCTATATCCCGTAAGAAATGTCCTCCCGTATGCCTTAGGGCCATAAAAATGCCAATCGTTGAATAAAATATCAAAAGTCCAAGATATTTTGGTCTGAGTCCGTAGCGCATAATAAAGAGAGTTGTTAATGTAACAAACATAAGAGCGGCCCTCTCCTGCCAGCATAGAATGCAGGGATTATCTCCGAGGCCAAAACCTAATATCACACAGGCAATTCCAACGGGCAAGAGAATCAGGGCCATCGATGCTAAGGCAACGACATTGTAAAAGCGCTCAGATTTATCAGTCATAGGCATCTCAGTAATTTCCAGGAGGAAGAATCATCGACTTAGTTGCAACAAACCAAACAAGTAACATTAAAAAAGTCGCACTATAGAGAAACTTTTCTGCTTGTTTCTGGTTTTGCGGTCTTTTCCACACGAGAAAACCGGCAATTATTAACAGTATTATTTCTAAAAATTCCATGAAATCTCCTTCTATAAGCTCGATTCGGATTTAATAAAAACTTAGCTAAGTTAAATTCCCTTAAATTTGGCCATGAAGTAAAATAAAGAGACGACTAAAGGAGTAGTAATGAGAAGTACTAAGCTAATTTTTCTAATGCTTATTTCAACTGTATCACTTGCAAAATTTGGTGCTAAATCACAACCACTATATCACTGTGTAAACTACGATGAGAGTTCTGTTGTGACAGATGCAATTATTCATCAGTCTCGTTTTGGACGAGGTCCACTCTTTCATGAGATTGAGGTATTTGTTGAAGATGTAAATCAAAACAGAGAGTTTTCTTACCGTAAAAAGGTAAATTATATTCCAAAATATGATGCAAAAGTTGAATCATTTACCACTGGAAGTTTTAGAATCAGACTTGATCATGTGGTTGGTGGAATTGACGGAAATATTTGGGCATTCGTTAGGATTCCAGACTATGGAGTTCATTCATTTGACTGGTCATGTAAGGTAGTAGAGGGACAATAAATGTCCCTCTCAAAAAATTAAACTTTTTTAACTTGAGTTGCACAAGGTCCACGCTTACCTTCCCCAAGCATATAAGTTACTTTATCGTTATTATTTAACTTATTGCCACTTTCAATAGCTGAGATATGGACAAATAAATCACCTTCTCCACTATCTGGTTTAATAAACCCAAAACCCTTTGTTTCATTAAAAAATTTAACTTTACCTGTTTGCTCTGTATTCATAATCTTCCCTATTTTTCCAATACCGACAATCAGTTGCCGGGAACTAAATTAACAATAGAAAAGTTATCGCCAATACAACGAGATTTGAGAATTTAAAATAAGTTAAGATTTTCAAATTAAAAGAATTTTAAACATCTTCTCCAGTTATAAGACAAGATTGTTTTCGATTTTAATAAGAATTGACTTGACCTAAGAAAAGGCAATTTAAAGAAGTCGCACCTTATTAAGTGCGACTTATTTTTATTTTAACAAGAAGTGGTAGCAGTACAATTGGAACAATCGTAAAGACTACCACAATAATTGCACCAGCTGGAAGATCGTAGAAATAACTCAATGCCATTCCCAATAAGCTTAAAACTAACCCTATACCCCAACCAATTAAAAGTTGAGATCTAATACTATGAGAGAGTAAAGTACTAATAAGGGCCGGTACGACCAAGAATGAAAACACAAGTAATATTCCTGCAATACCAACAGATGATGTTATGACAACACCAAAAAGAGAAAAGAAAATAAAGTCCCAAAAAGCAGAGCTATTATTTTTATCAAGCGTAGATCTTAGGATCTGTTTTCTGAATATATAGTGAATTATAGCAACAATACTATAAATAACACCGGTTTTAATAACATCGGCCCAAGTTACCCATAATATTTTTCCAATAAGTATTTCTTTAATATGTTCTGCACCATGGGCCATCATGTTTACGACAAGTATGACAGCAGAAGAAGCGAAAGCATAAACTAAAGCAATTAAGACTTCCTGTGATATATACTTTTCAAACTTCTTGGCCCAAGCAAAGTACGCTGCGGCCACAAAAGTGAAGCCTAATGAAACAAAGTAATTAAGCCCACTATGGTGATCAAGATGCAGGAGTAAGGCGACCGTTGAACCAAGGCTTGCAACTTGTGCAAGTGAGAGATCGACAAAGATCACACCCCTTCTTAGAACATGAAGTCCTAAGTAGCAGTGAATTCCCACTAAAATTAAACACATGACAAACGGTGCAGCTAAAAAAGAAATTACTTCCACTAATCCTCCAGTGCTTTAGCGAGAATATTATAAAGAGAGAAAATATCACGGGCCTCAGAGCTACCATCGACTGCAACAGGAACATTTCTAATCTTTACATCTTTGATCGTTGTACGAATTCTCTTTGCCACACTATCATCAAAATAGTTTTCCACTAAAATGTGACGAATCCCTTCCTTCTTCATCTCTTTAATAACAGTGATTATATGAGATGCCGTAGGAGGTATTCCTGGCTTAGGTTCAAGAACATTTTGAACTTGAATCCCAAATTCATCTAAAAAATAAGTTAGCGTACGGTGAAACGTTATAATCTTAGTTCCTTTCTTAATCTTGGCGCTAAGATCTTTTATCAATTCTTTAGTGCGTTTTTCATATGCTATGTAATTATTTTCGTAAGCCTGCCTATTACTTTCATCTAACTTAATGAATCGATCACGAACTCCCTTCGCAACTTCTAGGGCCTTACTCGGTGAAAGCATAAAGTGAGGATTTCCTTCCGGATGAACATCACCATGAGCACGCGTTAGCTTCCCCTTAACCTCATCTGTTAGTTTCACAAGAGCGTATGCTTCAAGTCTTCCTTCTTGTCCGATACGAACTTTTGGATTGCGACTTCCTCTAACAACAAGCGGGAGCCAACCGACTTCTAGGCCCGCACCGATACTAATTAACAGATCGGCCTTAGCAACTTTAAAAGTATAGCTAGGTTTTGCTTCTAGGAAGTGAGGATCTTGAGTACCTTTAGCAAGAGAGTGTACACTCACACTCTCTCCACCAATTTTTTTTGCAATATCTGCTAAATTTGTCGTCGTTGTTACAATTCTCAATTGAGCGTAAGAGCTCATACCTAGAACAAGTAACAACCCTATAAGAATTGACTTCATTTTAGCGACCTAGTACTGGTGTGCCGGGTGGGCACCGATACTAAAGCTTAACTGAAGACTTACTCTTTTTTCAGGACGATCTTCACCATCATGAATTTCATCGTATTGCATTCTTACAGCTGAGAATTCAGTAGGAACAAATGCTAAAAGTGCAGTATATGCATTTTGATCTGCAATTGACTCATCCTTAGCAACACCTAGGAATTCATATTGTGCTTGAGCAAACCAGCGTGGTGCAAATTGATAACGTAAGAATGTCGAATAACCACCATTTTTAACTTCGTTTGTTCCCTGAACATCTTTGTGGATAAACTCAGTTGACCAAACAAATGACGAATACTTACCTTTTTTAACTGGACGCCATTTTAATGTTAAGTCTGTTCCTAGGACAGTTGATTTCTCAGCTTGTTCTTCAAAATAAAGACCTGAAAGACCCCACTCTAGAGTTAGTGACTCAGATAAATCCCAAAGGTTTTTTAGGTTAGCGACTGTAGTGATCGAGTGTGGATCTTCAACAAATAATTCTTCATTTGTTGGCTGAAGAAACTGAACAGTTAAATCACTATACCATGGCAGTGGCGCTAGATATGATACACTTACACCAACTTCATTTAGTCCTTCTTCTCCAAACATATACTCTTGAACAAGACCACGGTAAATGAATGGCTGAGCGTGAGAATGTACCATATTGTACTTACCAAATTGGGCATAGAACTTCCCTAACTTTACTGTAAAATCAGGAATTGAAATTGTTTCAGCAAATACTTCTTCAGGCTCAAATGCATAACCATGCTCTTCCTCGCCACCCTCTTCATGATGTTCCTTGTGAACAGCAAAAGTCGCCTCAGCTCTAAAGTATGCATCAACATCTGCACTAAACTGAAGCTCTGCTTCTTGTAGAGAAAATCCATCGTGATCATTATCACGAGACGAGTTTTTATAGATAGTTAAAGCATTTAAACCGATGGCAGGATTAAACCCATTGCCTCTTGAATTGTCAGAAAGAGATTGCGCAAAAGTGTTTGAGCCTAGTAATAAAATAGAAATATAAAATAAGTTTTTCAAAATAAACCTCATTGAAAATTAATTAATTAAATTTAAAAAATAAAAAGTGAATGTAATTAAATTAACAATGAGTTGGTGGCCCTCGAGGAGCTGTTTGAATAGATAGAGATTGTAATGTGTGACCGACTAGGGTCTGATAACGATCTGTAACGAGAAAAAGAAAACTTGCTTCAAGTTCTTCAGAGAAATCAGAATTACTAGCATCATATTTGAATTGAGAAACTTTAATACAGAAATGGCAAGCTTGATCTAACTTACTAGTCTCATGCTCATTTTCATGAAAATGCAGGCTCGCTGTAAGAAAGCTTACAAGAAAAGTTGCCGCAAATATGAATCTAAAAAATCTCTGCATTAACTCAATACTAGCAAGACTAAATTTAGAATGTCTTGTTTTTTTTTAACAAAACAATCTATTTAGATACTTAGCATCTGCCCAATATAGAGATTACT
Organism: Halobacteriovorax sp. CON-3; assembly: GCF_043196995.1. NCBI lineage: Bacteria > Pseudomonadati > Bdellovibrionota > Bacteriovoracia > Bacteriovoracales > Halobacteriovoraceae > Halobacteriovorax > Halobacteriovorax sp. CON-3. The sequence goes on along the minus strand of NZ_JBEBNA010000002.1, from coordinate 790,940 downwards.
AGACCTTAACGAGTTCCTCTTTCTAATTTGGAAGGTCGTTGTATTATAGAGCTTGGCAATACGTGTTAGGTTATCTCCCTTCTTAACACGATAGTGAAAAACTCTCACGCCCTTAGTCACATCAAGCTTTTGACCAACGTAAATATTATTGCCATGAATTCCATTTAGCCTTCGCAAGTAAGAAACACTTAGGCCATAACGTCTTGCAACTCGCCCTAGGAAATCATTCTTTTTAACAAAGTAGAACTTCTTTCCAACAACACCCTTATACTCATTAGCTCGAAGGGCCAATCTTTGACCTGGATAGATACGACTACTTTTTAAATTATTAATACGCTTTAGACGATTAAGTGAGACTTTGTAGCGACGAGAAATCTTTGTTAGAGAGTCTCCTCTTCTCACACGGTAATGAGTTGGAAATGAGTTAAGCTTTCCCCACTGACGACTACTGGCAAGTTTATTTTGAATCTCTTTAATATTTTGATAATCTTTTCTTGGAAGCCAAATCGCATACTGTTTAATCCAATTTGGCGTACGCTTATACTTTAGAGCAGGATTGATTTTTTCAATCTCCTCTCTCTCAATATTAAAATGTTTTGCAACATCTTTAATATGAACTCCACCAGGAACTTCGACTAATTTTAAATCAGGATAAGTTGGTGACTCTGCAATGATCTCTTCATCAAAGCCAAACTTTGCTAAGTTTTCTCCGACATAGGCCGCTGCCAAGAACTTAGGAACATAATTTCTAGTCTCTCTAGGAAGTAGTTTACGATCAGCTAACTCCCAAAAGTCACGAGTTCTTCCCTTCATAATGGCACGTAGAACTCTCAGCTCACCACAATTATAGGCAGCAATAGCAAGTTCCCACGAATTAAAAACAGTATAGAGATCCTTTAGATACTTTGTTGCGGCCTCTGTACTGTGGACAGGGTCTCGCCTCTCATCGACTACTCGGTTCACAGCAAGCCCATAACGCTTTCCAGTTGCTTTAATAAATTGCCAAGGCCCTACAGCACCAGCATGTGAAAGGGCGGTTTTATTATAACCACTTTCAATTAATGGTAGATAATAGAGTTGATAAGGAAGTTCCTCTTCTTCAAGAACTGTTTGTATAACTTCTTTGTAATACATTCCTTTTTTAATGAATTGCTCAAATCGAACACGGTCTTTGACAGCAAAGTAATTGATCCATTTTTGGACTCGCTCATTTTGATAGAGCTCCATTTCATGCTTGATGCTATCTTCATCTTGATATGAAATGGTGTTACTACCAGCAGGGGCCTGACCAACACTCTCCTTCTCAGGTGAAGCACATGAGAGAAGAGTTATTGAAAGAATTATAATTGATAAGTACTTAATTGAATTCAGAGAGTTAATTTTTTTCATACGAAAATTCTACGGGAATTTGTATGATTTTAAATATACTCTGAATCAAATTAGAATTTTCCGAATCTAGTTTAGTAAGTCATCGGAAACATCAGAAACTTCGATCTGTAGATCCACATCTTCGTAACGATCCGGCACATTTGACAGCTTTGACTGAAAGAGTTCTTGCAGCTTACGGATAGAAATCAGTCCTTCATCAGACTTCTTCCATATAGCATAGAGTGACATACGAATTGGTTCACCTAAGTGGAAAGTTTTTAATCCCAAATATTCTTCTAATGGATTCTTTGGTAAGAACATGACACAGCGGCCTCTTAGACAAAGTTTATGAACAAAGTCGATATGATCGCTATAAACTTTCTCTTTTGGTATCACACCATTTTTTCTTAAGTGCTGATAGATGATGCGATTAAGGTTCTTATCCCAATTACTTTCTGCAAATGGAATATTTACCAGTAAGTCTTTTTCATCTCTAAATTTATCATAGAGTTCTGTTGAGCAACAAAAGACAATTTCAAAGGAGCCAATTTCAGCAACATTTAAACTCTTTCTCTTGGGCTTTCTAAGAGAGATCCCCCAGTCGATATTTCCGTGAAGAATATTATCCACAAGTACGTCGTGATCGCCCTGTCGGATGGTATTTACTGTTCCATACTTTGTATAAAGGTCCCAGTACTGAGAAGCAAATTCAGTTGCAAGATCATAAGAGATCGTCTCTTCAATTCCAATTGATACAGGATAGCCACCCACAACATCTTCAGAGAAGTGCTCAAGAAGTTTACTTCCCTCTTCAAAGATACCTTTAGTTCTCTCAAATAATTGCTGCCCCTCCGGAGTCAAAGATAGACCTTTTGAACTACGATTAAAGAGCTTCATATTGAATTTATTTTCAAGACGCTTAAGTTGCTCACTAAGAGTTGGTGAAGATGTACCGATAATTTCAGCACCCTTTTTAAGTGATTGAACTTTGGCCACTTCATAAAAACAGTAGAGATGATTCCAATTGATATCTTTTAGTTTTTCCAAGCATATTCCTCGATTCATTTAACTTTGCTCCTTACCTTAACAAGTCCATCACCAATTAGCAAAAACCGAATATCCCTTAAGGCGCATAACTGCTTAAGACTCGGAAGAAAGTGGAAAAACCTGATTTAAAATGAAAAGGATCATTTTTATAACGTGTTCAAAAATCTTATTAATTAAATTCATCATATCAACCTCTTGTCGTTCTTAACTTTTAATATTGAGCTTATGAAATTCAATCTGTGCACTTTGCAACTCGATATAGAGCTGAGTACGCATATCATTTCGAAGCTCCCATGCATCACTAGGGTTTTCTGCCCAAGCGGCCAACCAGCACTCAATGGCGTCCTTTTCTAATTTCATCACCCACATTGTTGGCTCTTCAACATCACAAAAATAATCAGACTTCTTTGCCACTCGATGTGCAATTTCACGAACTAACTTGAGATCTGAGTTTGGCGCAACATAGAACTCAATATGGGTCCATACAAAGTGATCATTCATGGTGAAGTTTTGTATCTCTTTTTGAAGTAACTTAGAGTTTGGGATAACAAGCCTTACCCAATTCCACTTCTTTACAACTGAATAGGTCAGCCCGATCTCTTCAATTAGGCCGTAGTGGCCATCAATAGTGACGGTATCCCCGATCTTAATTGATCTAAAAAAGGAAATAATCACACCCGCAAAAAGGTTCTCTAGAAAAGGCCTTAGGGAGAAACCAGCAATTACCGAAACAATGGCAGCAATGATTGAAACATAGACAGTTGGAATTTTCCCTAAATAAGGAATGGAAACAAAGAGCGACCAAAGTATAAAAAAGAGTACAGGAAGAGCTCTCATCATAAATGAGAAACGACCTTCAATTCCTTCTACCCCGTGTGACTTTAGCTCTTTTTCTTGATCATCAACTGGCGAGTCTGTTTCAACAGCATCACTAATATCTCTCTTACGGATATTCTTAAGCTTTCTCTTTTGAACTCTTCTAATATTTAAGAGAGCAAGGAAATACCCCCCTAAGAATAGGAGGGTAATGGTAATCGGGTATAAATAGTCTACCAAGGAGTTAGCTATTGGCTTCATTTATAAGCTTTGAATTCTTCATTCTATTATCAACAACCTTATTACCAGGAACGATATCGTTTAATGGCGTATGAGATAGAACAAAATATGTAATTAAACCGGCCATGATTCCAGGAGCAACTTCATAAATCGTTGCACCGTAACCAAGGTTCATCCAAACAACAGTAACAATTCCACCAATGAGAACCATCGAGATGGCCGTAATTTCAGATACCTTCTTACCAATTGCATAGATAAAAATTAATGGACCAAAGCAAGCTGCTAGTATCGACCACGACAATAGGACGAGCTCAAATACGTTCTTACTTCCATAGAGGGCCACGGCCAAGGCGATAATAGTCGTCCCAGCAGTTGCAACTTTTGTCAGATAAATATTGTCTGATTTCTTCGGCAGGATATCTCTTGTAAAAGCTGCTGAACAACTTAGAACTTGAGAATCTGCTGTCGACATTGTCGCGGCAAAGATTCCCGCTAGAACAACACCAATAAGAATTTCAGGAAGTAGCTTTTGACTCATTAGAGGTAGTGCTAGTTCGGCATCAAAATTTGCAGAATTTGGAAGTAGAAGTCTTGCAGTAAGCCCTACTCCAATAGTCATAATAGTAAAGGCGATGAACCACGCATAGTAATAAAGTCTTGTCTTATTCATATTCTTAGTATCATCAATTGTCATAAAACGAATCATGATATGCGGTTGGCCAACAACACCAAAACCTGCAAAGACCCAACCAAGAATAAATAGTGAAATCCCCGTTCCTCCAGGAACATTAAGTCCTGTTGGTGTAAAACTTAAGAAGCCAGGAGATACAGCACTTAGCTTAGAAACATAAGCATCATAACCACCTACTTCGTTAATACCAACAAAGAATAAGATCCCCATTGCAATAATCATAACAAATGACTGGGCAGCATCTGTCCAAATCGATGCCCTAATTCCACCTGATAAACAGTATGCAAAAACGATGACAGCACCAATAATTGCACCAGTACTATAATCCCATCCAAAAAGAACGTGTAATGCTTTAGAGCCGGCCTTAAACTGAGCAGCAGCATAAACACCCAAGAATAAGATTGTGATAATTCCGACAAGAAGTCTTAACTTTTTAAAGCTTGTCCCTCTTTGCCATCTCGAAAGGACACCTCCAAAACTTAGCAGATTTTCTTTTTCTGTAACCTGTCTCAATTTCTTATGAACAAAGAAACTCATGACAATATCACCAACAATCCAACCTATCATAACCCATGATGACTGAAGTCCACTGGTGTAGGTATAACCAATAAGTCCAATAAACATATAACCACTGTTATTAGTGGCAACAGCTGACAGGGCCGCTAACCATGGCGGAGTACTATGACCTGCAAGCAGGTAGTCAGAATTATTTTTCTTACTTTTTAAACTTGAAGAAACTCCAATCAAAACGAAGAGGAGTAAAAAAAAGAGGAAACTGTAAACAATCATTTAACAATCCTTTTTTTGGCATAGCTATCCATCCACTAAAAAAACACAAAGCGGTAGCGAACAAGATAGCTCTTGCTAATTAATAAAATACTAATTTAAAAACTTATTATTTAGAGTATTGAGAGGCAATTCTCTTCATCTTCAATTAGGCTTCGACGAAGAAAAGATGTCTCTCTTAACGCCTTACCGTGCCCCTCTTCACAAATAGAAGTCTTTTTTTGTACTTTAGATGTGCGGGACTGCTTCTTATCAACGACGCTATAACTTACTAACTGTACTAACTTTTCAGATTTCTTATTGTTCATTTAATTACCTTAACATTCTATATATTCATTAAGAATTGATTAATTTACTAATTAGGTTATCCCTAACCTCTTCGTAATTCACTTGAGCGATGAACCGCTTTATCCACGCCCATTTTCACAAAGGCATCAATCCCACTGCTTCTAAAACTATCAATGGCCTCAATTGTGACTCCCTTCTTAGAAGTCACCTTGGCGATTAAATCATCAAGCTCTGTCTCACAATTTATTAGTGCACTCTTTGCACTTCCCCTAAAGAGCTGACTCGTTATTGCACGTGATTCGATAGCACCAAGGCCCCACTCCTTTAGAGAATCTTCTAATGCATTCATAAAATAATAAATAAATGCAGGCCCAGATGCAGAGACGACAGTCACTTTGTCAAAGAGTTCCTCTGTCTTCATTTTTAAGATCATCGAACTTTCACCAAGAAGATCTTTTAAGAACTCAATTTCACTTTCTTCAACTTGCTCAGTGGTACTTAACAGGCAGATACCTTCTCCGTACTCCATTGGTAAGCTAGGCATTAGCCTAATTACTTTTGATGTACCTAATAAATTGCTAATTCTTTCTTGATCGATTCCGGCCATGATCGAAATAACAACTTTACTTGAAAGGTCGATGCCTTTAAGCATTTCTGATAGCTCTGTGAATTGTTGTGGCTTACAACCAATTAAGAAGTAGTCTGCATCGGCCGCTTCATTTAATTCAACAATCGCCTCACCTTCAACCTCTTTAGCAAGTTCGATTGCTCGTGTGCGACTCGGCGTATATGTGAGATATTTGTTCTTAATTTTTTGGCCCTTATACATTGAACGAACAACTGCACCGGCCATATTTCCACAACCAATAACCGCAATTTTCTTCATGATAACTCTCCTATTATTTTAACTAAGATCTAATCTGCCCATCACCAACAACGACGTAGCGTGAGGTAGTCATTTGCTCAACCCCCATTGGCCCATAGGCATGTAATTTTGTTGTCGAAATTCCAAGCTCAGCTCCAAGACCTAACTGTCCTCCGTCGTTGAAACGAGTTGAAGCATTTACCATGACACAACTTGCATCAACACTTTGTAAGAACTTCTGACAATTCTCTTCATTATTAGAAACAATACACTCTGAGTGATTACTACCGTATTCACCAATATGATCGATGGCCTCATCAAGAGAAGAGACTGTTTTGATTGAAAGGATATTGTCCAGGTATTCTGTTGACCAATCCTCTGGTGTCGCCTTAACAAAGCTACCTTTTGTTTGATTTGCAAACTCTTCATCAACTCTTAACTCACACCCCTTTGCAAGGAGCCTCTTGGAAATCTTGTCATTTACCTTTGGTAAAATATCTTTATGAATAAGTAGCGTTTCAATTGCGTTACAAACACCTGTTCTTTGAGTCTTTGCATTTTCAACAAGTGTTACGGCCTTTTCAATATCCGCTTCACTATCAATATACATATGACAAAGCCCTTGATAGTGAGCAATCACTGGCATCTTTGCATTTTCAAAAACATGATTGATTAAACCGTGACCACCACGAGGAATAACAACATCGATATCATCCTTAAGGTTTAGTAGATCATTTAAAACTTCACGATTATCAGATGCTAGAACTTCTACAACATTCTTGTTCACATATTTAGAGATCGCATCCTGAATGATTTTTCCAAGAACTTCATTTGAGTGCTTGGCCTCTTTTCCACCTTTTAAAATAATGGCATTTGAGGACTTAAGCGCAAGAGCTGCACAATCCACAACAACATTAGGACGACTCTCAAAGATCATAAGAATAACCCCTAGAGGGACTCTTTGACGCTTGATCTTTAAACCTAGATCATTTGTAAATTCATTATAGAAAGATCCTACGATTTCAGGTTGATCCTTAATCGTCTTAACTCCTGAAATAATGTCGTCTATTCTTTCATTAGTAAGTTTTAAGCGGTCAACCATTGCCTTCGAAAGATCATTCTTAAATGCAGCATCTAAGTCGAGTTGGTTCTTTTCTAAGATAAGCTCGCGATTTTCATCTAAGGCCTTTACTAAATCATCAAAGATTAGGTCCTTAGTTTCTTTATTTAGCTTCAAAAGTTCTTTTGATGCTTTTCTTACTGTACTAGCTAATTTTTTCATCGATTATATCCTTTTCTAAAATTAAGTTAATTGTATGGACGACTTCAATTGATGTTCTAAAACCAATCAGGTCTTCAATTTCATCACTGTGACGTCCCATAATTTGTTCAACTTCACAATGTCCATATTCACAAACACCAGAAGCAAAGACTTCACCGTCACAAATGATGTCAACGCAGTCCCCTTTGTAAAATTGGCCGTAAACATCAACGATGCCTTTTGGAAGAAGTGATTTACTTTCATTAAGGGCATCAAATGCACCTCTATCAACTTCGATATAGCAATTAGGCTTCTTCATTGAAAGTAGCCATGCCTTTCGCTCTTCTGGGTCATAAGCGTTCTTAGGAGCAAAATAAGTTCCTAGCTCCTTTGTCAGGGGATCCAAGATAAGTCGCTCATTATCCATCGAGCTAATAACGGCCTTAATACCAATTGGTGTAATTTTTGTGATGGCGTGAACCTTAGATTCCATTCCACCTTTTCCCACTGCTGTCTTTCCCTGATAATTCACATCTTCTAAGACATCACTACCAAATGGCACCGTTTCAATTCTCTTAGCATCTTCATACGCCGGGTCCTTATCATAGAGGCCATTAGTTGAAGTAATCATAAGAAGTGCGTCAGCATTAATCATTTGCGCTGTTTGTGCAGCCAAGTGATCATTGTCACCCAGTGCAATCTCAGTAAAAGAGATTGTGTCATTCTCATTTAAGATCGGTGTAATATTATTCTTTAAGAGAACGTTGATACTTTGCTTGGCATGCAGGTTTCGTTTTCTATTTCTAAAATCATCATGTGTTAGAAGAATTTGTGAACAAATCTTTTGATTCTCTTCAAATAGTCGAGAGTATGTATTTAGAAGCTTTGGCTGTCCGACTGCACTAGCTGAATGCTGAAGATCTAACTGACCTCTTCTTGGTAAGTGCTCTTTTAAAAATGACTTCCCAACACTTACGGCACCTGAGCTGACAAGGACAACTTCAATCCCCTCATCAATGAGCTCACAGATATCCTCTACAATTTTTCGCACCTTTCTAGTATCTAACTTGCCACTTCCTTTTGTAATAACATTACTTCCAACCTTTACAACAAGGCGTTTTACTCCCTGTAGTTCTTTACGAAGTCTCATTCTTTCCCCTTATCTTGTTAAAAAACAACATGACATAAATTCCAAAAAACCAAAAGCGAGTCGGACACAAATTAGGGAATGCCAAACAAGACAATTTCCGAGCAAAACAATCAACATATGCTCAAAAAATATTGATAGGCCTTAAAATTTTAATAAAAATCACAAAATATTCGCTACATGAGAAGGGTTTGAGATTATAATATTTCCATTAACTTATGCTTTAAAAATACAATTTGGAGAGAACTTGAAAAGAAGAATTGAAGTTATTAAGCCTGATAATTTTGAACAAGAAAATCACTTTTATCCTAAGGTACTAAACGCACAACTACACCCTTTAGTGAGCCATTTTTTTAATTTGGATCACGAAAGAATTATTAAAAGATATAGTCATCTTAACCCACAAATTTGTACTGATACCTTAAGGGATATTCTCTCATATGAGTGTAAGCACTTCTTCTGGGGTGGATCTGACTTATTCTATGTTACAACACAAGCTGGAAATAGACGCATGGTTGTTCTTGAAACAAACTCTTGTCCTTCAGGTCAAAAGTCAATGCCACCAAGAACCGATGCGGATGAACATAGAGGATATAAATTCTTAATTGAGAACTCTTTTCTTCCTGCACTTAAAAAGAGAAAGAAGAGACTTCCACAAGGTGCACTTGCTGTCATCTATGATAAGAACTACATGGAGACATCTGGCTATGCTTCAACAATAGCAGATCTAACAGGTGAAGATGTTTACCTCGTTCCACACTTTAATGGTGAAGAACAAATGGCCGATTTTGAAAATGGTGTTCTACATATCACTCTTGAGACAGGAGAAAGAATTCCTATTAGAGCGGCATTCCGTTATGTTACACAGAAGCCATGGAATCGCATTCCAACAACTTCAAAAACATTCATCTTTAACTCAACTCTCGTTTGCCTTTCTGGTGGACGCAATAAGCTTTTAGCAAATAAGGCCTATGAGCTTTATAACTCAGAGATTGCTGAATCAGGCCTTAAGATTAATATGCCTGAGACGATTAAAGATGTTAATAAGTTAGAAATTCCTCTTTGGGTTCAAAAATTTGGTGGAAAGGCCGTTATTAAGATCCCTTACTCAAATGCAGGACAAGGTGTTTTTACAATTACGAATCAAGATGAGCTTGATGCCTTTATGCAAATGGATTACCCATATGATCAATTCATTGTCCAAAGTTTAATTGGTCACTACGAATGGAGTTCCACAAGTGAGCATGGTAAATTCTTTCACATCGGAACAGTACCGAATAAGAAAGGAAATATTTATATTGCTGACTTAAGGCTTATGGTTTACTCATCACCAAAAGGTTTCATGCCTTGTGCAGTCTATGCACGACGTGCGAGAAAGCCTCTTGAAGCAAGCTACCCTGAGGATAGCTGGGAAGTTCTAGGAACAAACCTATCAGTTAAAACAGGTGAAAACCAATGGGATTCAGATACATCAAGACTGATGCTTATGGATCAAAAAGATTTCAACTCTCTTGGTATTGGTACTGATGACTTGATCGAAGCATATATTCAAACAATTCTTACAGTTGTTGCGATTGACAAAATGGCAGAACAACTTATTAGTAAGAAAGGGACTTTCAGAACGAAACTCTTTAGAAGTTTAGATAATGATAAGTCACTCTTTAACGAGATTATGATCTCATAGCATAGGAAGTATTATGGGTGCAATACAAGTCATTAAGACAACTGAAGAAATCGATTTAAATTCATTTGCGCATGGTGAAATTCACCGCTTACAAATACATCTCTCAGATAATGCTCTCGGTGTGCCTTGGCGTGTACCAATTATCATTATGAAAGGTGTTGAGGACGGCCCAGTACTTGGTATTACAGCAGCAGTACACGGGAATGAGCTCAATGGTATCTCAACAATTTTCAAACTGATTGAAGAAGTCGATCCTAAAAAGCTAAAAGGAACAATCGTTATGGTTCCAATTAGTAACGTTCCGGGCTACCTAACAAATCAACGTCGATTTATTGATAATATTGATTTAAATAGAATTATGCCTGGAAAACTTACTGGAAATCCAAGTAATCTCTACGCACATTACTTTACGCAAAAGATCGTTTCTAAATTCAACTACCTTCTTGATCTACATACAGCAAGTCATGGCCGTGTAAACAGTCTCTACCTTAGAGCTGACTTAGAGAACGAGGAAACAAGAACCCTCGCCTTCCTACAGAATCCACAAATTATTGTTCAAAAATATGATGAAGAAGGAACACTAAGAGCTTGGGCCAATGAGCAAGGAATCCATGCAATTACCGTTGAAATTGGTAATCCAAATGCTTTTCAACACGCTCTTATTGATGAAACCCTCGATGGTATAAAGAATACTCTTCGCTACTTCTCGATGATCGAAGGAGACGTTCAAGATATGATTACAGATGCCACAATCTGTGACCACTCTTATTGGATCTACTCGACAAAAGGTGGAATTGTTGATGTTCTTCCAAAGCTCACACATCGAGTAAAGAAAGGCGAAGTTATTGCAAAAGTTTACGATGTCTTTGGACAAGTAAAAGAAGTTATCTGTGCAGACCGCTCAGGTGTTGTTATTGGTAAAAACGTAAGACCTAATTGTGAAGCAGGACAAAGAATTCTGCACCTAGGAGTTGATCTTAAGGAAGCACTTCCTGAAGAAATTCCTGGCCACGATGATTTTGAAATATCTGAAAAATAAGAATAAGAAAGGGGGATTTAGATCCCCCTCTTTTTTATAAATTTACATTCATTGTTAGGCCAATATTTGTTCTATCAGCTCTAATATCTTCCGCAATAAAGCGCATATTTGGTGAAATCGAAATATCACGAGTAAAGAAATAAGTCATTGCTATCGTTTGCTGAAGAACTTTCTCATTAATACGCTCACTCCTAAAATGATCGGCCGAGTAAAGATCAGTGATTAACCTTAGAGAAAGAGAGCGAGAAAAGTAAAGCTCACCAGCAAGGCTTAATGAGAAAGAACGGTTTACTTGCCTGTCTTTACCTGCAATCTCCATCCCATTAAATGAAATTGTACTCTTATCATAGAAGTACTGTGTCGCATTCCCTGAAAGAGCAATATAAGCGGCCTTCCATACTTTATAGGCCAAAGAGTGGCTAACATTAAAAACAGAGTTAATACCGAGGTCCTTATAGTAGTCCCACGTAGCATATTGGTATTGTAGAAACGTTACATTTTGAATCCCCAAAAGGTAGTAAGTTTTAAAGTAACTTAGAACAGGGTTATCAATATTTAAGCTATCACCGTAAGTATCAAGTTCATACTGAACCATTGGATTTTCTGAATCAACACTCCCATGAAAAGGGGCCTTCTTTTCGATCCCCACTTGAAGAGATAGGTTATCTGTTTTTGAAAGACGATACTTTACACCAAAATTCCCAGTAAAATTAGTTAGTGAAGTTGTATTCCCAGCATTTCTAATATTAGGCCTTTCAGCGTCATTGAGGTTATCAAGAGCACCAGCATTGTATTTAAATGAAGAATAAAAAGACCATCTCTTTAGCGATCCTGATAATGTCTTCAGTGTCGGGTTATCTAATACTTCTTCCTTCGTGTTGAAGCTCTTTGTCTTGGCCTCTCCTTCAGACTTAGCAGCAGGTGCCGCAAAGGTAAAAGTTGAGATTAGCATAATTATTAATAACTTCATTTTCTCTCCATTAATTAAAAAAGCTCAAAAAGCTTTCACTATTATTTGTTGTTTTATACTTAGTTTCACCCACGAGGTCGTTTGCGATCATGGCCGATCGCCAAGACATCAAACTAGTCTGAGGATCAGCAACCCCATGGCCGTGACGACTAAAGTTCATCGAATAAATTTTTCCATTCTCAATCGTTGTTTGAATACTATAGTCCTGCCCAACAATAATTCGTCCTTGAGAATCCTTGGCAATTTTATCTGATAGCCCCTCTAAGAAGCTTGGTAGAACACTCTTGAATCCAGTTGCTAAAATAACAATATCAGCTTCAATAATTTCTTTGTTTTGATTAAGAAGATTATCAACCTTAAGCTTATAAGACTCACCTTCCTTTTCAATTTCATTAAGCCAACGCATAGGTGAAATCGTGTAATCAGGAAGCTTCTTTAAGTAGAAACGATCAAGATATAACTCGTTATACATCTCCTGTAGATACTGGGGAGTATTTCCATCACTAGCTAGAAGTTGACTTTGTGTATATGAATCTTTTTGCTCTTGAGATAAGGAATGGAAATTTAAAACAAATTCAGGAGTAAAGATCTCATTAGTAAATGGTGCTTCATCAAGAGGCTGTAAATTATTTCGGCCACTTAAAAGAGTTACCTTTTCAACTCTTCCCCACATGCCATTGAGAGCATTTCTAAATGTTTCAACGCCTGTTTGTCCTCCGCCGACAACAACGACTTTCTTACCTTCTAAATCGAGAGTCTTCATTTGCTTAGACTTTGCATGAAATAACGTATTTGAAAGGAATGGCTTCGCACAGTCAGGAATATTCTTAGTTGGCCCAGATGCAACACAAATATTTTTTGTAAAGTAGCTGCCCCCCTCTTTAATGACTTCAAATTTCTCACCATCGTGTTTGATGTCGATTACTTTAGAATCAAAGTCAATGTCATGACAAAGTTGTTTTGAAACCCATTTACAATAGTCTTGAAACTCGTATCGATTTATTGATTTTCTGTCTGTATTTAAAAAGTGATAGAATTGTCCATTTTCAACAAGATAATTCAAGAAACTAAATGAACTTTTAGGGTCAACCGGTGTCACAAGATCCTTTAAGAAAGATGTTTGCATCATGGCGTCCCCAAACATTAGTTCAGGATGCCAACTAAACTCCGGCTTATTATCTAAGAACTTAGTATTAATATTACTTAGTGGATTCAAAAGTGCCGCTAAGCTTAGATTAAATGGCCCAAGGCCAATTCCAACAATGTCATAAATATTGTGCATATAACTTCCTCAACTCAACCCTAACTATTTCAAACAAGAGGATTTTTAATATTACTTCCTAGCATTGGTTTTAAACGCTCCCCTGTTTCGCTATAACCAGCAACAAAACGAACAGTATTAACCAATACTTTCTCAAGTTCTTTTCTTAATAAATTAACTTTATCCGCAACCTGACGATCACCTTGGTAGTCAGAAATAACTTCACCAAGTAAGTGATAGAAGTCTCTTTCTTTAAATTCGAGAGATTCTTCTATTACTCTTGATAAATAACGTAATACTGTAACAAAGTGACCTGTGATAAGATCGTGAATCAAGTACTCTGCTGGTAACTGATCAAGCTCAACTCCAAAGTCAGCATCAATATGCTTTGAGTTTGAGGCCATTCTAAAATCACCATGAAAGTCCTTTATGATTAACCTTTGTGGCCTTCCCTCTTTCAGAACGAGAATGGTATTTTGCCCATGAGCGACTAGGCCTAGACCGTGCTCTACTTGTAGGTGGTAAAGAGGTATAACAACAACACTGAAGTACTCTTTGATCCATTCCGAAACACTTAAACCAGATGACTTAATATACTCAGCAACCAGTGCATTACGATCTTTAGTAAAGAGAAGTGCTGCTGTTGGAATGGCAATTTCATCATTGGAGATTCTATTCTCTACGCTTTCACGCCAAACACAGCCCAGTAATTCTTTATAGCGATATGATCCACCTTCAATACGATTAAACTCTGGTAAAGGACAGCTTACTGCTGCAACTTCCTTTAGGACATCGACCTTATTCTTAAGAAACTTATCTGAATCAATAATTTTCTCAATCTTTTCAGATAAGAGATAACCCTTCTTAATATATTTTTGAGGAATTCCTCTTACACATGAAGTATTTAAGATAGAGATGGCCACTTTTACATCATACTTACTTGTAAATGAATTAGAGGATAAAGTTCTAATCGATACTTGTGGTGTGTATTCATGGCCCATCTTTCCAAGAGAAATAATTCGTCTTTGAAAGACTAAGTGATTAAATTGAACACTTATATACTTACTCCACTGCCAAGGATGAACCGGAATAAGAATATAGTCATCAAAGCTCCCTGAGACTTCTTGAACTTTCCTTTTTGCAAAATCCACTTCAGCATCAGTAAGGGAGTCGGAATACAGGTCTTCAATTTTTAATTGATCGAGATTCATCCCCCATTCTAGGCAATCTCGCTTAATCGCACACCAATGAAGCTTATAACTACTTCTCGATTCTGGAGCATATAATAAAAGCTCATCACTTCCCCAACCGAGACGCCCTTTATTCATGATGATTTTTGGGTGTCCTGATAAAATCTGGTCAACTTTTTTAAAATTAAACTTAGATATATCTTCAATGGTAATATCTTCTAATGAAGTCGCTTGAATGATATCACCATAAATTGTCTGATTGCCTTCTTCAATAAACTGAGCAAGTGTTTCATCACTCATCTTACAAGTATCTTGTACCTCAAAGAAGAAGTCCGCAAGAGTATACTCATCGATAATTTTTCCAGCACTATACTTTTTAAAGCTATCATTTTCTATTTGTAGATTTCCCCAAACACTAATACGGCCTTGAAAACTATAGTAGGTCTCATCAGAAATTCTAAAAAAGAAACGATCGTGGCAATACTCAACATCAAAGAGCTCTTCAAATTGAAGTTCTTCAATTGCTTTAATGATAAGATTTTTATGAAGCTCAAAGAACTTTCTTGTATTCATCATGACTTCATCTCACTAAAAAACCTTGTACGATCGGCTTCTAAAAGATTAGAGGTCTTATGAGGAAAACTAAAGACTCCCTTGTGTTCCCATCCAGGAAGTAGTCTTGCGAGAGTTAAAACCTTCTTATTATCGACTCGTGGTTCTCCCCACACCTTTTGAGTCCTACTATCATCTTCAAAAAGAAATTTTGTTAAGTGAAAGATTGAATCAAAAACAGCACGCGTTCCAAGAAATTTTTCCTCACCAATGAGAATATGGATTCCACGATCATATAAAGAGGCGTTACAGTAAGGAGCAATCCTATCATCAAATCCCCAATAGACTTCGAAGTATCCGGCCTGCTCACCATCGATATCAACAATAATTGGCAGTTGATAAGGAGAATCCTTGAGCCCTTGTACATATTCTCTGAGTTCCTCAAGAGGCTTATTCATTTCCCAAAACTCGTAGACATATTTCTTATTATGCCATTCGTGAAATATCAAAAGATCCTTATCCATATCAAAAGCACGAAGGACTATTTCATGATTGTGCTTTGAAGTAGCTCGATATAATTCTCCTTCATAAACACGTGGTCTTCTTAAAAGGGCCTTGATTGGATTCGAGATTCTATTATAAATATCCCATGGGTTTTTAATTGTATTTTCGTTGATATTAGAGACACAACACCTGAAATTTCCCTTTTGGTAGAGAAAATCACTTTCAATTAAGTAGCTCAAAAATGAAGAACGAGAGTGATTCTTATAAATAAAATTCCTAAATTGTGTTAAGTGAAATAACTCGGCCTTAGCATCTCCATTTGCTAGGGAAATGATTGTATTAAACACTGAATTTATAATGAGATAGTAAGTATAAACTTTATTAACATCCTCGGGAGATAAAATATTCCCCTTAGACTCACTGATGAATTCATACTTAGTACCAAATCGTTCAACACTTTTAGCAGTGAAGCCAGTACCCTGACAATCACGATAAATTGTTCCAACAGGAAGTCCATCATTCATTTTAAGAATGATATTTTGCATATGGGCACCAAGAAGAATTCCGTGATCTTCAGACAGAGTAATGAACTCTCCGACTACATTTTCAAGAAAAGCTTCAAACCAATACTTTCTTGCAAGAAAAATATTTCCACACGCTCTTTGAGCATTATCTTCGACTAGACTTAATAAGTGAGACTTACCAGTATAAGGATTCTCTTCGGCCAAAGTGCCAAGTAAGAGACAATTATCTGAAACGAAGTTTTCACGTAATTGAAGAGTCGATTCAATAATAGGACTTCCAACTTCACCTCTTAAGGCAACATAGAAAGGTTCATAAAGAATATGAAACTTATCGCTAAATTTTGAGACTCCTTCGTTTTTAAAAACTGTCTCCATCTGCATTCCGCGGATGGCCTCCTCTGGTTGAAGATGTCTTATCGAATTTGTAAGCTTCACATCCATTGAATACTTAACTAAGTATGGCGCGTCGGGGTTATAAAGAGATCTAAGAGAAGAAAGAGCAAACCAGTTATTTTTTCCACTTGATACTTCAATAACCTTACAGATGTCTTGTCTTTCTTTAAAACTACTCAAACGACGCCATTGCCATGGATGCATCGGAATATAGACAAAGGAATTATCAACTTCCTCTAAGTCGAATATTGCCAGCTTATTTAGTGCGCTAACAACATCATCAAGTGTCCCATTTGATTGAATCATATCCTTTTGACACTTAATCCAAGTTAACTTGAAGCCATTTGATAGTTCTGGAGAATATTGAAATAAATCCTCTTCATTCATTCCTTTCTTGCATTTCGGATAAGGATGAAATGGATGACCAAGAAGCATCTTTTGTTCACTGCTAAGATAGCTATCAATCTTTACATCTGAATTATGACTTAGGATAAGTTCAATATTATTTCTCGAATTAATAATATTTTCAATAAAGGTTGGGTCTGCATCAGGAAAGTGACTTATCAATTCAGGAAGCATTTGATCGAAGTCAATAGAAGCTCCATTTAAATAAATTTTTCCTGTATAACGATGGCCACCTAATGGAGAAAATGAATCAATCTCAAATGAAAGATCTCCTATTCTCACATGGCCATTTTCACGATCAACTTCAACAAGTTTATCTTGCACGTAATCTCTTGCCATCGAGTTAATGAGTGATCGAAGACTATACTTATCAGCAAGTTGCCTAGTGTTTTCACTAACCATTTGTCACTCCACCAAAACCTTCTTCTGTATAGAAAGTGTTATATTTTAAGCTTATGAAAATTGCGGCAATAACCAGAGCAACAAAGAAAATAAGCATATAATTAGTCAATTGAAATTTAATAATCACCCCTGAAGAGAGTGCGCCAAGAGCATTTCCAAGAGTTTGATAAAAGCTGATCTCACTGGCCACAACCTGTTTAGGAGTAGCAGGATTGAGCTTATAAATTTGTCCCATATAAAGAATAGGTACTATCGCTGCTCCAAATGAGAACAAAATGATAAAACCGTACAATGTTCTTAAATCATCAATTCGATAAAATGAATAAAAGCTAGTTAAAAGAGCAATGATTGCTAATATTGTGACAAATTTAGAATTAATAAGATTCATTTTCTTTAGGATCAACTGAGTCACAATAATAACAAGTGATGCAATAGTTAGAGTCCAGTAAATCGTAGCAGATTGCTTAATTTGCCCTATGAAAAGATCACCCACAATATCTGTCATACTCATATGAAAGAAAGAAGTCATAAATGTATAGGCCAGTGGGATTAAAAGTAGCGGTAGAATTATTTGTCTTAAGTTCTGATCTTGCCTTACTGAGATCATCTCGATTTCACTTTGCCCTCTTTCAAAACCAAGTAATATTGAGAGAAGGATTAGTCCTGCCAGGATAACAAGTCCCATATATAGGTTATATGCTAAAAGTCCTCCTAAAATTAATCCAATAAGTCTTCCTATATTTAAGAAAACAGTGGTTTCTAAGACACCTCTTTGTGCATCTTTAAAGCGCTTAATTTTAACGACCTGAGAGAACGGAATAATAGAACTTGCAGTCATCGCGTAGATAACTCGAGAAAGAATGAAACATGCTAGAGATAACTCAACATTGCCACAAGTGAAAGTTGCTAGTAGAGCAAGTGTTGATAAAAGAAGTCCATAAAGCCCAATTCGGTAAATATTCTTAGGCTGGATTCTTGAAAAAAGTGCGGCCCACTCCTTTGTCATAAAAAGAAAGAAGAAGATTGAAATACCATAAATAATTAGAACTGAAGTGATATCCAGATTTGTTACCATGGCAATTTTCGGTATAAGACCAAGAAGTATTGTTTGGGCCGCACCAAAAACAAAACAAAGGCATGAGATGGCCTTAGTAAAATTATTAATTTTTAATTGAGAACTCAAGAAACTCTCTCCTTTGGTCTCCTCGCTTTATTCCTAAAAGAGATAAGAAAAAGCACAAGATCTCGCCAAGAGAAGATTAAATAAATAAGAAAGAGTGCGCTTAAGATCCACTTAAAGTCAGATGTAATAAAGAAGATCACAAAGACAAACATCGTTGGAAGTAAAACTTCTAGAGTTGATACATTCGTATCGTTTAAAAGACGGCCATCATATAACCCTGCTTTCACAGCAAGGTGTTTCCTTCTAAACAAAAAGATATAGATTCCACTTATTGGAATAAAAGAAGAAATTAGCCCCAGAACACTCCAAATAATCTTTAAGATAACTCCACCGTAGTCACCAAAGTGTAGTGGCTCTGAAAGAATAAGAAGCTCTAAATACCATGGAAGAGATACTGTACGATTTAGCTTGCCTGTTATGCCATCGACATAAGCGATTTCATGATGATGTTCTTCATTCTCCATTAGAACAACAAATTGGTTGGGAACAGAGAATTCATTATCAGGATAAGAAATAAAGTCGTATTCTAAATGTGGAAGCTTTGTTTCAAGTTCTTTTAGAACTGTCGTTACTGAGACATATTTTGCATTTTCAATAACGATAGCATTTGCTTGATGTGCCCTTACGTTATCTCTTAGAAAGAGACCAATTAATGTGCTATTAAATGCTAGAATTGCTCCCGTGAATGTGACGATTAAAAGCCATGCTAACGTCTTGACTCCAATAATCTTATGAAGACGCCCTAGCAGGATACGAGAATTCATCGTCTTTACATTACGGTAGAATTTATTAGCAATAAGAGCACCACTTAACAGAGCAATAAGAAAGAAGAGGCCCATAAGCCCAATTAGAATCTTCCCCTTTCCTCCTAAGAGTAACTCTCGATGAAGTTTTAAGATAAAGTCAATGAAGGCAGTAGGCTTGACTTGATTTGAAGATAGTACATTTCCAGCAAGGTCAAATTTTAACCTCATTGCACCCTTGAACTTTTCAATACCTGGTTCTGTAACACGTGCTTGGATATCTCCGTCATCACCTTTAAAAATTGAAAGTACTTTTTTATCTTTGTAACTTTTATTTTCAGATAAGTAATTTTCGATTTTTGAAAGTGACGATTCCTCTGAAATAAAGACACTCTTTTGCTCAACTGTTTGAACAGGAGAAAGCTCATGGCGCCAAACGAGAACGACTCCAGTTAGCCCAAGAACAAGGAAGTTGACCGCTAGGACTAAACCTAGAATGCGATGAATTTTTAATAATTTTCTTACTAATGTACTCATAAAAACTAAAAAAAGCAGGGAAGTTTATACTCCCCTGCTTAATATCAAGGATTTTTTATAGTTTTTTATAAACCATAAAATCGATACCAATATGTGTTGCCTCTGCTCCACAAACATCAGCGGCACCAGTAGCTGGAACCATGATCGTTGCGTGGTGAGGGTGCCCCCAGTAAAGATAGTCATTGTCTGCAAGTTGAGCATCAAGGATTGCCTTTCCTTCAGAGCAGTCAGCAGAAGCATTTACTTTTGAGAAAGCTCTTGAATCAACAAGTTCGATCGTAGAAGCAGCATTGTCAGCAAATAGAATTGAAGAGTAAGAACACTCAACACCATCTACATTTTCGAAAGTTGCCTTAATTAGAATATTATCAAGCGTGTAATCAGTAGAAAGCTTTTCAAATTTAACATTCATGTTGTTGTGAGTAGCTGGTGCGTTTGTGTAGTCAGTAAATGCTGCACATACGTAACCTTTATGCTTTGCAACCCATCTCTCACCTTCAAGAATTAGGTCAGAATTTGCGATAGCTGAAACTGATAGTAGTGATAATAAAGCTATAAGTGATTTTTTCATCATGTTTATTCTCCTTTAAGTTTATGAAGAATAAATATCTGAACGAGTTTGGCATGTCAAACTATTATCTACGCATTTAAACAACTGATTGTTGATAGCGACATTTTTTGTAATAAATACATGAAATCTGGTGTAAATAGGCCCTATTTGGAGACTTAAATAGGGCCTATTATAAGATTTAGCGGATTGGATCGCGTCCTTCGATCTTACTAAGGATACGAGTTTCGCCAGATTTCTTATACTTTGACTTGAGGGAATTAGTAGAATGAACCATTTCATTCTCTAGATTTTGATGTGAGCTCACCTCTTGTGAATTATACTTATGTTCACAAAGGGACTCTGCTGATGCTGAAAAACTCATCATACTCGCACCAATAATTAGTGTCGTAAATAATGTGTGAACTTTCATATCCATCTCCTTTGATGATTGATTATCTGTTAATTCATCATCGCAAGGAATGGGAGCGAAATAAAATATCGAGTCTTTATGACATCATAGAGATTTCCTATTAGGCCATGAAATAGACTTCATTCCATTTTTAACAAGGCCAAGGTAGCTCTTAATACGATTGTTTTGAAATTTGTGTTTTTCACCAATAAAAGAAATAACTTGTTTACGATTAAAGGCCATGGCCCAGTCATGAGCACTCATCCCGGAGTCATTTAATTCACCAAGCTTTGCACCATATTGAATGAGTAATTTTACGATTCTTAAGTTACCCTTTAGTGAAGCAAACATAAGAGCATTATTACCTAGGCCGTCTGTAGCCTTGGGATTGGCCCCTGCACTCAATAAAGTGTGACAGAAGTCAAAGTGTCCATATTGGGTAGCCTCAAGAAGAGGCGTATATCCTTTCTCATTAGTAATCTCTAAGTTGCACTCTTCATTCGTTAGTAAGAAAATACTTAACTCACCAACATCACCATTCTTGGCCCAATCAAAAATCTTAGACATAACTTCTCCTAATAGATAATTCTACGGAGAAGTCATCTCTTCTAAAAAGTGAAGAAGAGATAAGTTTAATTAACTCCCTTAATGGTTATTTGGGTATTATTTGTTGATTTAAGCTATATTGGCGCTATATGCAAAAATCTTTCTTGTTGTTTATTAAGATTTTATTAAGAAATCCATTGATCTTTCACATCAGTCTTTAGACAATATTAGTCTATAAAAAAACATACACATGGAGTGATTATGAGAACAATTGTTAAAAGTTCAAAGTTACTTATGCTAATTCTAGCAGCTGCTATGACGGTTCAAACTCATGCTCAAGAAGAAGCAAAAAGTAAAAAAGATGGAGACATCGACAGTGAAATTACAAACGCAAGACTAAGAGCACAGTCTGGTTCAAAATCTGACTACAGCTTAAGTCTTTCACTAGGTTACAATGGTGGTACACTAGATGATATTTTTGGTGAAGAAAGACCAGATATCTATGGTGATCCAGAAACAGAAACGAAGACATCTTTTGGTGGTAGCTTCGCAGGTAGATACCGTTTCAACAAAAATGACAGTATGACAGTTGGTGCAGGTTTTTCTGTACTAAACCCATGGGGACACTCAGAAGGTAACGTTGATAACCCATACGTTGGTTACTCAAGAATTTACAAAATTGGTGACTTCCAAACTTCAACTTCAGCAGATATCACTTTTGGTACAGCAGAATCATATAAAGCTGTAGACCTTAAGCAAGTTGTTAGTGCATCTCACAACATGATGAAGCGTTTTGAAGGAACAAACCTAACGCTAGGTGCTTCAGTTTCTCTAAGTGCATACTTCTACGGTTCAGAGCCAGAAGTTGCGGTATCTAAAGATGCAATGACAGAACTTGCAGTTGGTTTCTACCCACAATTAGAGTACGTATTCAACGATACATTCTCATTTAGAACTGTATTTGGTTACTTTAACTACCAAAAGTCTAGAGGTGAAGATTCTAAACTTCTTAGAGCATACGAATACCAATCAGTTGGTGTTGGTATTTCTGTAACAAGAGATATCTACGTTTATCCAAACGTACAATTCCTTGCTGATGATATTGATTCAGACAAGACAAATTTTGCAATCTCTGCAGATATCAATATTCTTTAATAAATTTAAAGTATACTTAGGCCCGATTATTCGGGCCTTTTTTTTTGCTTAAAATTCAAAACCTCACTATAATTTCAGTATGGATGTTTTTAAAGGTTTAAAGAATACACATACTGAGATCAAACGAATCAATGGTTATCTGAAAGAAGTCGTTACCTTCTTAGATGATACTGGAAAACCCATTGGCCATGTTATCAACCCTCTTATGGTTGAGCTTCGATTACGCGATGTTTCACAGATATTTGTGGGGGCCTTTCTTGTCGCTTCGCCACTGTGTTTTACTGAAGAAGTCTGGAATCTAAGTGTTTCTCTTAAATTTGATAATATCTACTATCTACTAGCATCTTCAATTGTTATCGTGACGTTTTTTGTCTACTTTAACTTCTATCGTTTTAAGCTTAAGGGGAATATTGCTGAATTCGTTAAGAGGATAATTGCGATTTACTTAATCACAACTTCGAGTGTTGTTTTCATTCTATTCTTGATTGATAAATTCCCTGTCATGACCGACCCAGTACTTGCTTTTAAACGCACAGTCATTATTGCATTTCCAAGCATCTTTGGAGCGGCCATCACAGATTATTTAAAGTAATTAGAACTTAGTATCTTTTTGTCCGCAGTGAGGCATATTTGAAGCATATGGATTGTGAACTTTGTCCTGTTTTGACGAGTTTTGTACCCACTTCTTCTTTACCATTGGACATGAGTAAGCGTTATACTTCTCCCCTACATCATACGTATTAATGATATGAATAAGGGCCATTGAAACAAGATGGTAGTTCTGGTTATTATCAGCAGTTGAATTTGATGCCTTAATCTCAGAAAGCTTAGTTTTTGAGAAAGTTAAAAGCTTTTTGATTTTTTCATCGCTAATCTTATCAATTGCATTGGCAAGATCTTTTGCAGCTTTCTCAACCTTTGCACCATCGTAATCAAAGAAGCTTGCATGAAGGCCCTCATTTAGCTCAAGAACTTTTACAACTTCTTTCTTAGTGTTTTGTGCCATCTCAATACGTCCAGCGGCAAATAAATTAAAAGCAATCATACTTACAATAATAAATTTATTCAT
Source organism: Halobacteriovorax sp. CON-3 (assembly GCF_043196995.1). Classification (NCBI taxonomy): domain Bacteria; kingdom Pseudomonadati; phylum Bdellovibrionota; class Bacteriovoracia; order Bacteriovoracales; family Halobacteriovoraceae; genus Halobacteriovorax; species Halobacteriovorax sp. CON-3. Next base: position 767,315 of record NZ_JBEBNA010000002.1, on the reverse strand, counting down.
GTGTTTCTCCTTTAAGGTTCTTTTGTTCAAAATATGAATATGTAATAGGCACAACAAATAGTGTAATTAATTCGACGAGCATCCCTCCAAGCGTAGGAATCGCCATTGGTTTCATCACTTCACTTCCTGTACTTGTCGACCACATAATTGGAACTAAGGCCACTACTGTTGTCGTAGTCGTCATAACAAGAGGTCTAATACGTCTTGAACCAGCATTGACAATAACTTCCTTGAGTTCCCCCCAATTACTTGGCTTAATTGATTTAAACTCCTCTTGCAGATAAGTCATCATCACGACCCCATCATCGACAGCGATACCGAATAGAGCAATGAAACCAACCCATACAGCAACAGAAGTATTGAATCCTCCAATCCATAAAAGGATTAGACCACCTGCAAATGCAATTGGAACAGCACTGAAGACAATGGCCGCATTACGAAGGTTTTTAATACCAAAGTAGATAATGATTAAATTAATAACGAGTGCTAATGGCACAAGAAGCATTAGGCGATTATTTGAGCGAACCTGATTTTCATATTGTCCGGCCCAAACAAGAGAGTATCCCTTAGGTAACTCGACCTTTTCTTCGACGGCCTTCTTAGCTTCTTCAACAAAGCCGATAAGGTCACGATCTTGAACATTTAAAAGAACAAGTGAGCGTAACATCCCATCCTCAGACTGAATCATTGCAGGGCCTGTCACAACTTCGATCTTTGCAAGCTGCTCTAATGGAATATGTTGTCCAAGAGGACTTGGTACAAGAACTTTTTTAAGCTCATCAACACGGTCTCTTAGCTCTTTCTTATAACGAACACGTATTGGAAAACGCTGTCTCCCATCGTAGAATTGACCAATTGTCATTCCCCCAACCGCAGTTTGGAGAATCTTATTAATTGTTCCCGTATTAATTCCGTAACGACTCGCGGCCACACGATCAATATCAAATTCAATATAAGGCTTACCAGTGATTTGCTGAGCATAGACACCACTTGCCCCTTTTATTCCCTCGAGAACGTGACCGATCACTTGCCCTATTTTTTCTAGTTTCTCAAGATTATCACCAAAGACCTTTACACCAATTTGTGTTTTGATCCCAGTCGAGATCATGGCGATACGATTTTCAATTGGAAATAGCCACGCATTAACGAGTCCAGGTACTTGAAGCTGTTGATCAAGCTCGGCCATGATATCATAAATAGAAGTTCCACTAGGCCATTCATCTTGCGGAACAAGCTTAATCACTGTTTCAAACATGGCAACAGGCGCTGGGTCTAATGCAGTTTCAGCTCGTCCCAGTTTACCAATAGCACTTGCCACAAGCGGATGCTTAACGAGCTCCTTATCTGTATACGCCAAGAGTTCACGTGCCTTTGTCATTCCAACATCAGCTGTTGTTACAGGCATATAAAGAATTTCCCCCTCATTTAAAGAAGGCATAAATTCCTTACCAAGTTGAGAGTATGCAATACCACCAAGAATAAAAATTAGAGTTGGGAAGATCGCAAAGATCTTACGATTTTCAAGCATCCATCTTAGAACTGGCTGATAAGTATTTACTATTTTTAAACTTACAGGATTCTTCTCAATTGGTTTCAGCTTTCCTTTTAAAAAGAAAACACTTAAGGCCGGAACTAGAATGATTGCCACAACTACTGAACCAAACATTGCCAAGGTCTTTGCCCAAGCAAGTGGTCCAAAGAGCTTCCCTTCACTTCCCTCGAGTCCAAAAACAGGAAGGAATGTCACAATAGTCGTTGCAACTGCTGTTAAAATCGCAGGTCCAACCTCACGGGCCGCCTTCACAACGATCTCAACACGTTCAGACTTTGAGAGATCACGATCTTCATTAGCAAGACTAGAGTAGATATTCTCAGTCATGATAATACCCATATCGACCATTGAACCGATGGCAATAACAAGACCTGATAAACTCATAACATTAGAATCAATGCCAATGAATTTCATAAGAATAAAACTAATCCCAACACCAAATGGAAGTGTTAACGAAACAAGAATCGACGACTTAAAGTGTAGTAAGAAAAGAAGGATCACAATAACAGTGATAAAGATCTCTTGTGCAAGAGCGGAGTAAACTGTTCCAATCGTTCTCTCAATAACTTCAGTTCGGTCATAGAAAGGACTGAACACAACCCCTTTTGGAAGTCCTGCCTTAACAATATTAATTTTTTCTTTTACATTATCAATAACTTCTTTAGGGTTTTCACCAAAGCGCATGGTAACAATTCCACCAACGGCCTCTGTTCCATCCTTATCAAGGGCCCCACGACGAAATGCTGGCCCTGTCCCAACACTTGCCATATCTTTGATACGAATTGGAGTCTTATTCTTAACGGCCACAACAACATTTTCAATATCGGCCAGAGACTTAAAGAATCCTTTCCCACGTACAATGAATTCGCGGTCACCATCTTCAATAACTTCGGCCCCAACATCGATATTACTATCTTGAATTGCTTGAATGATTGCCGTTAAGTGAATATCGTAGGCAATAAGTTTATTAGGGTCGACATCAATTTGATACTCTTTAACGAAACCACCAATACTAGCAACTTCACTAACCCCCTCAACACTTTGCAGAAGATAGCGAACATAGAAGTCCTGAAGAGTTCTTAGCTCTTCTAATGAAAGTGGTTTGTCGCTATCAGGAGCATTATCAAGAGTATACATATACACTTGTCCAAGTCCTGTAGCATCTGGGCCCATTGCCGGATTTACACCATCTGGGAGTTCGTTCTTAGCACTTGTAAGCTTTTCCAAAACACGTGATCTTGACCAATAGAAATCAACTTCATCATTAAAGATTACATATATTGTAGAAAATCCGAAAGCAGACGTTCCGCGAATATTCTTAACACCCGGAATCCCCTGTAGCATGACACTCAACGGATAAGTAATTTGCTCTTCAATATCTTTTGGAGAACGACCTGCCCAATTAGTAAAAACGATTTGCTGGTTTTCACCAATATCAGGGATCGCATCAATTCGAGCAGTTGATAAGCTAAATACAGAAAGTAGTGCAACTAGGATAAAGAGAAGAACTACTGTTACGCGATTTCGAATAGATAATTCAATAATATTCTTAATCATTAGTATGCCCTTGATGAGGGTCAGATGTATTCATATCCTCATATCCACCAAATAGTTGTGCTTGTGCATCAAGAAGGAAGTTACCTTCAATAACAACTTGATCACCATCTTTAAGCCCTGCTTTAACTTCAACATAACCTTCCGACTCATGACCAGTCTTAATAACGATAGACTTAAATTCTTTATCACTCACCTTAACCCAGGCAACTTTTCTCTTACCTGTATCGATAACAGCAGAGCGAGGTATAACAAGAGGCATTCCCTCTAATTCAAATGTAATTTGAGCATTTGCAACCATACCAGGCTTAAGCTTCCCTTCTTCATTTTTGATCGTCGCACGTACTTTTAATGTACGAGATTGTTGATCTAGGACAGGGCTCACAAAATCAATCTCACCTGTTGTTGTTTTCCCAGGTATTGCAATAAATTCTAGTTCAACTTTTTGTCCTAGCTGCACAAGAGCAGAGTCTTGCTCGTATACATCTAGCTCTACCCAAACATCACTTAAGTTTGAGAGCTCAAAGAAGTTTTGCCCTTCTTTAAAGTATGTACCAACAGTTGCACTTCTCTTTTGCACAATACCTGTTGCAGGTGAAAAGATTGTGATCTTATTTGGAACCGTCCCCTTCTTGGCCCAAGCTTCGTATTGTTCTTTCTTGATTCCCCAAAGCTCTAGCCTCTCCTGACTTTGCTTATAAAGATCACGAAATTCACGGCCTCTGTTCCTCAGGTAAGTCTTACGAGCAAGAATATACTCCTCACCTGCAGAAATTAATTTTGGACTATAGATATCAACAACAGGATCACCAGTTTTCACAAAACTCCCTGTTGATTTGACATAGACCTTTTCCACTCGTCCATCGATGCGAGCAGGGATATTACTCTCTTTCTCTTCTGACTGAAGGACTTGACCAAGAAGTCTAATCTTCTTTGTCATCTTCATCGTCGTGACAGGAAAGTATGAAGGTGAAAAATGTTTTAACTGAGACTTTCTAAGCTTCACACTAGCGACAACCTTGGCAGCATTTTCTTTTCGTGTGTTAACTTTAACCATTGGAGTTCCATCCATTGGACATACGTCTTCTTTTTCACTTGTTACATCTGGAAAATCTGCACAACGCCAAAGCTCCTTCTCTGGCTCAACTTGTGTCATTGTCGAGTGATCATGGTCATCCTCGACTTCAACCTTTGTCAGGTTCATATGACAGATTGGACATTTCCCAGGCTTATCCTCTTTAATTTGAGGGTGCATCGAGCATGTATAGTATGTTTTCACCTTAGATTCGCTTTGTGTACTCACATCTTCCTTTGGTGAGCACGCAACAAACCCAAGAAGAGTTGAGAATGCAATAATTTTAAGTAACTTATTCATAGAGAGACTCTCCAAGAGTATATTTATAATCAACCTTAGAAGTTGCTAATTGAGCTTCTAACATCACCTTTTTTAATAATATTGTTTGTAGTCTTAATTCACTTTGTAAGAGTTCAACGTAAGAACTATTCCCACGGCCATATGATTTTGAAGTAATCAAACGTGAGTTCTTTGCAAAATTCACAGATTTTTTCGTAATGATTTCTAATTCAGATTTTAATTTTTCGATATTATCTTGAATGATATTTAAATCACGACTCTTTTTAAGTTTATAATCCTCAAGCTTTTTAGTCGCAGCATAGCGATTGGCCACGGCCGCTCCCTTAGCGCCTCTCTTGTCATCTGAGACAGGGATTGGAAACGTAATCTGAGCACCGACAAAGTCACCATTATTGTCGATTTCATCTGATCGAAATGTATAACCAAGAGAAACAGTAATATCTGGGATATAAGCAAGACTTGCTTGCTCGACAGCAAACTCTCCAGCAATCTTTCCTTCTTCAAGCGCCTTTAGGCGATTATCCTTTATCACTTCTTCATTCTTTGATTTTTCTAATAAGCGCCAAGGAACGCTTTTATAATCAAAGCTAGCAGCTTGATTACCTAGTAAGTATTCAAGCTGGGCCTTATTCTGTTTTAGCTCAAATGTTTTATTACTGAACTCACTTTCAATTTCTGACTTTCTAATTTGAATATCAAGTAGTGCCTGTTGAGTGATTCGTCCATTAGAGTAAAGCTTCTTGCTAACCTTTAGGATATTATTAATCCAAGCAAGGTTTTCTTTGAGGATATAGAGTTCATTTTCAATTTTTCGATTTCCAATAACATTTCCCCACAACGCCTTAACCAATGCCTGCTCATAATCTAGTGCCGAATAATTCATCGCTCTTGCTTGAGCATTGACGCTTTCAGATGCCTTTCCATACTTATTTGAAAGGGCAATTTTTTGAGAAATTCCAAGCTCTAGCCCCGTCATTGGAGTTTGGTTATAATCCAATGTTTCAACAGGAAAGTTCTTTGCAGCAACTTTAAACATTGGGTCACCCCAAGAGCTTTTCTGTTTTGAAGATTCAACAAGAGACTTAGCACTCCCTTTAATTGCTTCAACACTATTATGTTTACTCAACTGCCCTACTGCCTGTTTAAAAGAAAAGGCCATTGAGCATGTGGAAATGAAAGTAACTAAAGCTAATTTAAGCATAATAAAACCTACGACTTTGCTGATTTTTTTAAAAGTTCCATAATCTCACTTATTTTCTCTTCAGAATCTTTTTCTGAGCCAGACTTTATGGCCTTCATGACACAGCTATTTAGGTGAGATTCTAGAATCACGTGTTCAAGGCCTTTAAGAGCACTTCTAATCGATTTGATCTGAGTCAGAATATCCACACAATACTTGCCATCTTCAATCATATTCTTAATGCCACGTACTTGCCCTTCAATGCGATTGACTCTTGTTAGAGTAGCTTTGTGATCTGGGTGTTTACTCATATTAACTTCCTTATTCTTAAACTATTTGAAACGACTGAAATACTACTTAATCCCATGGCCACACTTGCAAGAACTGGAGGCATTGTTGGACCTCCAAAAATAACAAGGACACCGGCCGCAACAGGTATAAGTAGAGTGTTATAAATCATTGATAAAAAGAGGTTTTGCTTGATGATCTTCATTGTCCCTTTAGCAAGTTCAATGAATTCTACGGCCTTTGCGATATCCCCTTTAACAATTGTCACATCTGATGCACTAATCGCAACATCTGTTCCTGTTCCCATCGCCATTGACAAGTCTGCTTTAGCAAGCGCAGGAGCATCGTTAATTCCATCACCAATCATGGCGACTTTTCGGCCTTCTTTTTGTAAGCGCTCAATTTGTGATGCCTTCCCAAGAGGAAGAGCTCTCGCGATAAAGTGGTCGACACCAACCTCTTCGCTTACACTCTTAGCGACAATTTCATTGTCACCTGTAATCATCCAAGTCTCAATTCCCAGTGACTTAAAGTGATCAATTGCCTCTTTTGCACTAGGTTTAATCTCATCACCAACAATAAGAGTTGCGACGTGCTCTTTATTTCGAGCAACAAAAATATAACTTCCTACTTTCTCTGACTCTAAATCAATATCTCTTTTGATACGTAAGTCATCTAATAAGGATTCATTTCCAATATGATATTCAAGATCATCAATCTCAGCGATAATTCCTTTCCCCTTAATAACTTCAAAGCTATCTGGTTCGCTTAACTCAGCACCCTCTTCATTTGCATAATTAAGAACTGCTTTTGCGAGTGGGTGTTCAGAGAATTGTTCAATTGATGCAAGATGAGTAAGTACCATCTTACTATCTTCACCCTCTTTATAAAGAGAATCGATTACTGAAGGACGGCCAAAAGTAATCGTTCCTGTTTTATCAAAAATCACCGTGTCAATTTCAACCGCTTTTTCAATAACTTCACCACCACCAATAAGGAGACCTTTTAAAGATGCTCGACCTGTTGAAACAACAACTGCCGTTGGAGTCGCAAGCCCAAGAGCACAAGGACAAGCAATAACAAGTACTGCAATAAAGTTCGAAATCGAGTTCCCCCACCTTGGTTCTCCTCCATAGAAGTACCAAGCAAGAAAAGTCACAACAGCTATAACAATAACCACTGGAGTGAAGACTCCACTAATCTTATCTGCATATTTTTGAATATTTGGTTTAGAAGACTGGGCCTCTTCAACGAACTTAATAATTTGTGAAAGGAAAGTATCGCTACCAACTTTTGTGGCCTTGTAATCAATAACGTGATCTCCATTGATTGTTCCAGCAAAGACTTGCTCTCCTTCACCTTTCTTAACAGGTAGAGGTTCTCCCGAGATCATTGATTCATCAATGGCACTACTACCTTTGATAATCTTTCCATCAACTGCAAATTTTTCACCAGGACGAACTCTAAGAGTATCACCGGCCTCTACTTCACTAATGGCAACTTCAACAAATGAGTCCCCCTTTAGAATCGTTGCTTTCTTTGCCGATAATTTAAAGAGATCATTTAGAGCTTCTTTTGTTTTCTTCTTCGCTCTTTCTTCAAAATACTGTCCAAGGAAGACAAAAGAAGTAATGAAACCAACGGCCTCAAAATACACTCTCGTCGTCAATCCAAGATCACGACTTAGATCTGTAAAAAGAGTGATAAAAACACTATAAAGGAATGCTGCTGTTGTCCCAAGCCCAATAAGAGTATTCATATTGGAACGACCACTTCTTAGAAATTGTAGAAGTGAGCGTTGGAACTTTAAACCAATCCATGCCCAAATAGGTGTCGTTAAAACTAACTGAATATACCAATTGGCCTTCTTTGAAGGCCATCCCTTAAGAGGTCCCATCTCAAACATAAAGACCGCAATCGCAAGACTCATTCCGATAACAAACTTATGAAAATTATCCTTTTCAATAGATTTGGCCGGTTCTGAATCACTTAGTTCTTCCTCTTCAGATTGGATTGTATAACCAAGTTCAACGATTTTATTTTCAATATCATCTAAGACACTCTTATTCTCAAATTCAAAGTGTCCACTTTCAATTGCATAATTTACACTTGAAAGTTTAACACCATCAATTTTTGAAACTTCATTTTCAATTGAAGCTGCACAACTAGCACAGCTCATACCTGAAATTTTTAAGTTTACACTATTTTGTGTTTCCACTCAGTCTCCTAAGCCTCAAGTTTTTTCATGCTTGTTACAGGAAATCCGATTTCCCCTAGCATTGACTTGATTTGCATATTTGAAAAACCTTGCTCTCCACTAACAAGAACTTCTTGGTTTTCGATATCAACATTTATATTTGTCACTCCTGAAAGATCCTTTAGTTGTTTTTCAACTTTACCTACACATCCTCCACACTTAATTCCACTGACAACAAATTTAACTGTTTTCACTTCATCTCTCCTCTCTATGAATAACAAAACCATATACCCCTATAGGGTATACTAGAATATTACGCCCCTCCTAAAAATAAAGCAATTAAAGATTTGTTAATTGACATAGAAATGACAAAGACCCTAAAAAGAGGGCCCTAAGTACTTGAATTAATTTATAATGAGATATTTATTTCTTATTTGGCAGCTTTGGCCCAACAAAGCGGTCATCATTATAGACCATATCAACACTTGAAGGGCCGCGTACCTTTTCCACGCTCTTATGTGCTATTAGGGCCACGATCATATCATCAGGCTTCATTTGGTCAAAGATATGGCCAACAATAGACTTTCTCAGCTTTTCATCATCCTCACAACAGATAAGCTCCCTAATACTAGGAGAAACAGCTTCACTTATTTTAGCTTGGATAACGGTTTCCTCCTGAATGGGACCCACAAAGTCTTGGCCATACTCCTGAACTTCTAAGCAGCGAATCTGTGCAACTTCGCTACAACGTAATAAGCTATCAAGTTGAGAACCTTGGGCGAAGCCAATTGTTGAATATATTAGTGCAAAATAGAGAATTGCGAATTTTAATAAGATCATGCTCCCTCCTGGCCAACGTACAACATTCAAGTTAGCAAGATGATCAATAATGTATATTGTAGCCTTCTTTTGAAAATCAATAAGATAAGATTCTAACCTACTGAAATCTCAATACTAACGTTAACATGTTAACAATAATTTTTGACTAGTTTTTCGGGCAAAGTGGCATATCAGGATCCTTCTGACAGAGGTAGGCCTTAAGAATCTCATTCTCTTCTTTAAGTGTTTCAACCTGCTCCTCTAAAGAGGCCACACGACGAGAAATCCCTTCTTGCATAAGGTTTAGCATGCGCTTATTTTCATCAAGCTGAGTCTGTTGCTCTTTTGTCGCATTAATAAGTGCCAAGAAGATTGGATCGTTATCGACAGTTAGATAATCATCAGTTGTTTTTCTAACAGCTTCTGGAATAACCTTCTGAATATCCTGAGCAATAAAACCAGAGTGCTCTCTTTCATTGAGAATACCAAGAGCGTTATTATCTTTATAACGATACTTAATTGTATCAATGGCCATAATAGCATCTAGGCCATAAGTGAATTCACCTGTTAAATCTTTTAAACGAGCATCTGAATAAGTTGCCCAAGAACCACCACCTGGTTTTGCGGCCGTTCCGTTAACAACTAATCTCTCTCCATTTTCAGCTAATTGAACACTTGCTGAGGTACCAATTGCAACCCCACGATAGTGAGTGCTATCACCAACATCTGGTTGAAGATGAAGTGTTGAGAAGTAGCCTCCATACGTGTCCGTTGTAGTATGTCTAGCAATGATCCACGCCCTTCTTCCGTTTAAATCGCCATTAGTCCCAATCTCAACGGCGTTATTACTATTAGAAAATTTCGCAACAATATTACCTTGTGCAATACTAGTTGGATATGAAGCAGTATTGTCTCCTGCATGAGCGTGCATCGTAGCCGCAGGGTTTGTCGTTCCCACTCCTAGCTTTCTTGACGAACTTAAAGTCATTGCATACATATCATCAAACTGAGAGGTCGCATCTTTTGAACCATCATCATCTGTATCAAAAGTAAAATAGAGCTTTCCTTCATCAAGTCCAAGCCTAAAGTCATCTGCATTAACCGAATTATCTTCAAGAACAAGTCCTGGCCTATAGGAAAAAATTCTAACATCTGATGTATTATTGGCAGCAGTAGCATCTTCAAAAAGCGCCATTGAACTTCCATTATCAGAAACTCGTCTTACTTCAAATTTTGAACTTGGTGTCACTGTTCCGACTCCAACATTTGCAGATTCACTTATATAGAAATCTGGATCAGCATCGCCAAAAGTTGCAGTATTGGCCTTAAGTCCCAGTCCTTTACTTTGACCTGATTGAATAAGTCCTGCACCATTTCCACCATTAAGACTTACATCAAGTCCCATATATAAACCTTGATTATTATCTCTTACAGAAATAAATTTATCATTTAAGCTACCATCTCCAAAAAGTGCAACATTACCGTTAGTTCCAACATCTAGAGTTGTACGTGGTATCGTTTTTCCAATCCCAACATTACCAATTACAGGATTTAAAAGAAGGTCGTGAACTGCTGCCCCTGAAGATTGAGTTTGGATAATCTTCTTTCCGGCAGAATCGATATAAACATCAAGATATTCATCATTTGTCCCATCACTATTCTTATCAGCGATTAGTCGAATACCTTCATAATTATCAGCGACTCCACTTTGCTGAATTGAAAGACGTGCAGAAGGAGCAGTCGTTCCCATTCCAATCTTTCCTGATGCATGATCCACAACAAGACTCTTACTACCCGCGAGATCTTCTTTTTGCCCCGTAAAAATTTTCACATTTCTAAGGTTTGAATTTGCTCTAATTTTAAAATTAGAAAGTGGAAGGCCTCCTGTATCAACTGCACCACTGGCCTTAGTGAAAGCGCCATTAGGCTTAGTAATTTTCCAAGTGATGATATTATTAGTAATATTCACATGGCCTTTTAAGCCCTTCTGTCCAGAGACATAAGTGTGACCGACATTTCCAAGCACTGTAGAAACACCTGCAATTGTCTTTCTAACCGTCTGCTCATTATCACCTTCATGTGAAACACGGTAATAGTTATTACTATCTAAACCAAATTGAAATGGATCTGAACCAGTACTGTCAAAGTCAAATGTAATATTGATTCCTGTGGCCGTTGCACCAGCGGAAAAATCGTAAGCAGTATCACTCCACTCACTTGCAGCAACAAGAAACATTGGATCAATTGATTGAACACTAGTTCCCTTAATTGTTCCCACGACATCTAATGTCGTAGTTGGTGTTGTTGTTCCAATCCCTACCTTCCCAACACTCTCTGCAAGGATGACATCACCATCACCTTGTAAAATCATCGAACTTCCTGCACCAGCATCAGAAACATCAAATGTAGCATTCCCACCATCAATTCCAATAACAAGATGCTCATTAGTTCCACCTTGATCTGTATCCGTTAATCTAAATGTTGGAGCAGTTGAAGCGACATTTAATAGTGAACCAGGAGTAGCTGTTCCGATACCAACATTACCTGAGTTATCAACTGTCATCTTAGTTGTACCACCAGTTTCAAAATTAATAGCTCCAGTTCCGTTGACATCAGTATCAGCAGAGATTGTATTATCTGCAATATTAGAAGATGATGACGAGTTAACTCCCGTTAAGCTTGAACCATCACCAATGAATGCCGTGGCCTTTACGTTTCCACTAACTTCTAATTTTTCACTTGGAGTCGTTGTTCCAAGACCGAGGTTGCCTGCTTTTGTATAATAAAGGCTTCCACGAATTCGAGAATACTCTTTAACATTTAAAACAGCTGTTAAATCAGCATCGTCTTCATTAATAAACTTAAAGGCATCAGCATCTGCTTGAGATCGAAAACCTTGGAATCCAATATTGTTAGCATGAAAGGTACTGTCCGCATCGTAGCGTAGCGCCCACCATGTTTCACCCTTATAAGTAATTTCGGCCAAAGCAATCTTTGCATCAACGCGATAAGCGTTTGTGATCTCTCCTACATCTGTATAAACAGAAGATGTATCAATCACAACATCAACAAAGTAAGGACGAGGAATGGCCGTCGCACTCCCACGATGTCCGTAGATACGTCCATAGACTTTGTCTTCACTAGATGACTTAGCAAGTAAGAAGTACGAAAGATTAGTATAATTGTAATTAGCGTAAGTGACCTGCTCACTTGTATAAAAACCAGAAAACTCTGCATCACCATCAACTGATAATTTTGCAGTTGGTGCAGTTAGACCAATTCCGACATTTCCGGTTTCATCAATTGTCATTCTCGTAATATTATTTGTTCTCAGTCCATACTTATGATTAGTCATGGCACCAGAGAAAGCTTCTCCTGCGATGCTTGTTCCCATTGCAAATTCGATATCATTTGCTACATCTCGACCACCATAGAATGCTCCACCACTTCCTTGCACCATAACCATTCGATCAGCGGCTATACCAACAGTGGCCGAGGCTTCAGGCGTAATTCCAGGTTCTTGAAATAAAGCGATAAAATCATTTCCGTCGACTGCATCATCAGCAACAACATGAAGTTTTCTTGTAGGAGATGCTGTACCAATTCCAACATTGCCACCAGTGTATGAAATATCACTTCCACTAGTCGCCCACTGAGTCGCGCGATCATCAACATAAGTCTTTATCGAACTAACCGATGGAGCTTGACCCATTTCTGTACCGGCCATTGAATTGATAACAAGATTTGAATTTGCTGCAATCGAAGTTGAATGAGCATTTAATTGCCCTTGAACTTTTCCAAATGCTTCTAAGATTGTATCAGTTGCCGCAACACTTGAAGCGGCACCAGTTGAGAAGCCAGTTAAAGCAACATCAACTGCAGGGTTATAATTAATAATTGAATCCGCAAGCTTATCTCCTGCTCCAACTTGAGCAATCTTGCCGTTTGTTGTCCCCACATCAACCGCAAGAGTTCCAGTTGAAGTAATGGTTCCACCAGTTAGACCTGTTCCACCAGCAACAGAAGTTACCGTTCCACCACTTCCAGTAGGCCACGATGTTCGACAATCACCACCTATACAAAGTTCTGTCCCTTTTACTCTACCAACAACTTCAAGCATTTCAGATGGGTTTGTAGTCCCAATACCCACATTACCGTTACTACTTATTCGCATGACTTCATCACTAGCAGTGATACCGTTGCTAAAAATAATACCACTCGTATCAAGTTTTATTCGGCGGGAGTTATCCCCAAGCTTGATATAACCTTCATTTGTGCTACTGGTAATGCCTCCGACCTCAAGTCCATTAATTCTTGCGTGGGCATAGCCCGTTGAATTAGAAGCAGAAAAGGGAACATAATTGCCCGAAGAATTATAAGTAATGGCCCCTGAAGAGTTTAGACCACCAGCGGTAATTACACCATTAACAGTGAGCGGGCTTATTGGCGAAGTTGTTCCAATACCAACTCGTCCGCTATCAAAGTAGATATCACTTGCAGAATTTGTCCACTGAGATTGATTAACACCAGCAATTTCAGTTGTGACATAATTTTTCATGGCATCCACTGAAGCCGCTTGCCCAGTCTCATTACCTGCCGTCGAGTTAATAACTAGAGTTGAATTTCCAGCAATCGAAGTTGCGTGAGCATCAAGTTGCCCCTGAACTTTAGCAAATGCCTGTAAGATTGTATCTGTTGCCACGACACTTGATGCCGCTCCAGTTGAAAAACCAGTAAGTGCGACATCAATGGCAGGGTTATAATTAATAATTGAATCCGCTAGTTTATCCCCTGCTCCAACTTGAGCAATTTTGCCATTGGTTGTTCCCACATCAACAGCAAGAGTTCCTGAAGAAGTAATCGTTCCACCTGTAAGTCCTGTGCCACCAGTTACAGATGTAACTGTTCCAGCATTTCCAGTTGGCCAAGCTGTGCGACAGTCGGCCCCAATACAAACTCCTGTTGCTTTGATATTGCCATCAACATCTAATTTTTGCGTTGGCGCTAAAACACCAATACCTACTCGCCCAGCATTTGTTACTGCTAAACTTTCAATTTGAGTTGCATCCACATCACTTACAATTCTTAGTGAGTGATAGGCATTATTAACACCTTCGTTTGCAATGAGAAGACCCGACATATTAGAAAGATTTGTAAGACTTGAGATATCAGCATCAGTTGCACCAAAGCGCATGACACTTAAGTCATTGGCAGAACCCACAACATGTAATGGACCCATCGGAGTATTTGTTCCAACACCAACATAGCCAGTGTTAAAATAAATATCCAGTCCAGAATCTGTCCACTGCGAAGATGTGATCCCTCCAGTCTGTGAAGTCACATAAGTTTTAACAGCATTTACAGAAGGAGCAATTGTCGTTTGCACCCCACTCATATCATCAATTACTTTCGCATCTGCAATTGCCCCGGCCGTTGTATCAACATAAGTCTTAACAATATTCTCTGTCGCAACAGCAGAAGTCGTTCCAAGAGGGCCAGCACTATTAACAGTTAGGCCAACATCATTTGGAGTTGCCCCTGTCTTGTTAATCTTTGACCAAGAAATCGCTGCGTTCGTATTGATATCAGCATCCACAATTAAATTATCTTGAATATCACTTGCCGTTGTTGAAGGAGGAGTCGTTGTTCCTCCAGTTACTCGTCCATAGTCGTCAACAGTTACAGAATAATATGTATCCCCTGTCACAACAGTTGGTAGACCAATCACTCCCGCATTATTCACAAGAGTTGAGTCAACAGCAACTGCTGCTGTTTGATCCACACACTCAAGTTCATTTGAAGCATTTACTGATACAACTTGTCCAGGAGAGCAAGTAGCTGCGACAACTAAATTTTCTGCCACCGCTGCGTGATTGGCGTAAACTGAAATTGGAGTCGCTAGAATATTTTGAAAGTCATAGACAACTGGATTCATTGCATCCGTTATGTCTGTTACCTGAATCACTAAAGTTTCATTTGTTGGGATACCATCGATCACTGTAGCAATACCTGAAAAGTCTAACTCGACAGTATAGATTCCGTTTGAAAGTGGAACCGCATTGATTGTCTCAGTTCCCCTATTAACTCCAATCGAGCCAGAGTAATAGAGATCAAATTTAAGATCAGGAGTTCCTGTTACCGGTGTGCCATTTGTTTGCACAAGACGGCCAGAGTAACCAAGCTTAGTCGTCGATGCAATAGCACTTAGGTTTAAGAATAGCCCTAAACAAATTGCTAAAATAAATGTTAATTTTCGACTAACGTACAACCAAGATCCCCTGTTAATACAGTGGCTTATCGTCAGTATAGAATGGTTTCGTTAAGATCAATAATTAAATGTCATTTAGAGGACTTATCTGCCGGTGGTGATTCTAAGTAGCCTAAATTCGCCTTGATTTTGGGCCAATCAAATAATTATTACTGTCCACAAAAAGGAGCTTCAGGGTCTTTTGAACATAGATAATCTTTAAGCATCCTATTTTCGGCCTTAATCTCAGCATTTTCTTCTTTAAGGCTTGCGATTTCTCGACTATTTTCATCTACTTTTGTTTCAATTCCACTACTCATGAAGTTAAACATCTTCTTATTATCTTCAATCATATGATTTAGATCTTGAAGTGCATTGATAATATAAGGAGTGAACTCCCCTTGATTAAGAGTTAGGTATTCCCCATCCTCTCTATGCTTATCTACAGTTACTGCATGAGGAATTGCCTCTTGTACTTCTTGTGCAATAAATCCGTAATTAATCTTTTCGCTTTCATCCGCATTCCAAACATAAGTACGTGGACGTAGCTTCATGATCACGTCGATACCATCTTTGAAATCTTCAATATCATGCTTAAGTCTTCTATCTGAAGAACATGTGAAAGTTGCAGAACCTCCGGCCTTTTCACAAGCTGATCCAGTCCCAGAATATGTTCTAATACGTCCATCAGCGTAATTAATAGCATAGGCATCAGAAGAACAAGAGCCTTCACAGCCTGCACCTACCCAACCAGTCGCTCCAATATTCCCAGTAACATGAAGTGCATTTGTAGGGGCCGTCATTCCAATCCCAACATTTCCATCCCAAATGAATGTATTGGTATTTAGATCCATATAACCAGAAACTTTATCTGCATCTGTTTCAACAAAAGTTATCTGAGCATCAGACTCAATACTCATGGCATTATCATAAGGAAGAGATGGACCTAGTCCAGTTTTTGACTTTTGTCCCAAGAGATGTGGGTAGATCGCATACTTATCAGTTGTTGAAGTTAGATTATATCCAAGAGCATAATCAGAAGCCGTTGATATATTTCCAGCAGCGACATTTATTGCATTAGTATGTATAGCGTTTTGTGAGAATGTTGTAACGCTTGTGACATCTGTATCATAGACAAGTCTTAATTGCTCTACTCCTGTAGCATTATACGCGTAACCAGTAAAAGTTGCGTTATACATCGTCGAGTTATCAGGAATAGCAAGAGCAACATACTTTACGCCACTATAAGTAACATAAGCAAGATAAGTGTATTCACCATAGTTGATGATATTTCCTCGACAGCTATCATACGCACAGGCCGTATTAACTTGTGCTGAAACTTTTCGATTCCATGCAGCCGTTCCACCTCGCCTTAAATTAATCTCACCATTTACATAGTGCTCGTCTAAGAGAGCTCCATCATAGGCACGGTGAAGAAGAATATAATTTATCCCTGTTGAGTTTTCTGTTTGCGAGTATCCGTCAATCTTGCGATTAACGTGGTAATGCTTACCATTTTCATAAACATGTAAACGAGATGATGGAGTGCTTGTCCCTACCCCTACATTCGCCGTTTGACGACTTATGCTGATAGCATTGGTATCACTTGCTGTTAAAAGGTCGGCCGTCTCATGAACACCAATATGAAGATAATCTGGCCCCGTTCCATCATAGTGAATATATCCACCTTGGAATGTATTATTAGGCTCAGCAAAACGAATACGACCGCCTTCAAATTGATTACTTACATCTCCAGCAAGAGTTAGTGTTGGTCCATTAGTGACATCATCAGCTCCACGTACCGTAAGTTTTGAAATAGGCTCAGATGAACCGATACCAACCTTACCATCATTTGCGATGATCATTCTTGTTTGCTCTGATAGAGAACCGTTCGTTACTGTTTTAAAATCGAGATCAGTCCCTCTAGTCGTTGGAGTCCAGTTTTCTGAAGCTCGCCCTGAAATTCCGGCAAGCGCAGTTGTTGCCCAACTTGATCCATCATAGCCAGTAAAAGAAATTCGTCCCACTTCATGATTCTCTAATGGAGCTGTCTCTGCACCAATACTTCCCTTAGCTCCACGTAGGAGTAAGTGAGAAGGATTACCTGAAACGCGGTCAAAGAAGACAGGCTCTGTTCCGAATGTATGAATTTGACCTTGAGGAGTATTCGTCCCGATACCTACTCGCCCAGTGTTTTCAACAATTATACCAGTTGTACTATTCCAAGGAGCAGTTCCAAATGTCATATAAAGTTTCTGTTGAGTTGTTGCACTTCCTAGTAGCCCAAAACCTGCAAGCCCATTACTAGTAGAATCAACACTTCCATCTGGTGTATAGTGCATACCACGGGCCCAACTACCTGCCGTTACCGGTCTTTGTAAAGTAAGGTATCCACCTTTTAAAGTCATACTTCCATTTACTTCAAATTTATCAATCGGTGATGCTGTTCCAATCCCAACTTTTCCAGTGTTATAGTATATATCACTTCCCGAAGTCGACCATTGAGTCGCTCTTGCATCCACATAATTTTTAACAGCACTCACTGATGGCGCCTGAGTTGTTTCACTACCGGCCGTCGAGTTAACAACTGCCGCAGTTTGCGCGCGAGTATTTGTAAAATATAAGTTACCGGCTTCGGCCACATCATCTGTGTCCAGACCTGTAATTGAAGTAAATTGAGCATTGAGCTGTGCTTGAAGCTTTCCGTAAGCATCAACAATTGAATCGGTTGGTGCAAGAACTGAATTTGTCCCAACAGTGTAACCAGTAAGAGGAGTGCCCATAACATTAGAAGCTGGCACACGCCCACTTGCATCTAGTCTTAATAATTCATTGGCTCCATTTGCCGTATTGATAGCAAGGCCAACATCATTCGTATTTGCCGTAAGTGTAATATCACTTGAACTTGTTAGACCTTTAAAGACTAAGTCTGTTCCTGTCTTTGTTTTATAAAGAGAAGTTCCTCCAGCACTAGATGCAGTATTCACTTCACCAGCACCCGAGATAGCAGCGGCCAAACAACCAGCTCCATCAATACAAATATCATTCGTGGCCGTTACATTGATATTTCCATCTACTGTTAGTTTCTGAG
Organism: Halobacteriovorax sp. CON-3; assembly: GCF_043196995.1. NCBI lineage: Bacteria > Pseudomonadati > Bdellovibrionota > Bacteriovoracia > Bacteriovoracales > Halobacteriovoraceae > Halobacteriovorax > Halobacteriovorax sp. CON-3. The sequence continues at coordinate 749,012 of NZ_JBEBNA010000002.1, read as the reverse complement.
TGGCCGTTGTTCCGATACCAACATTACCTGTAGCATCAGCAGTCACAATCTCTTGCCAATCTTTAAAGTCTCCAGTGTTATCACTGTGACGAATAAAGGCACGTGGGTCCTCAGTGTTATTTGCTTTAATGTGAAGTTGAGCAACAGCACCACTTGCAACACCGCTTTGCATATTAAGTGTCGCCCCACTCTCTCCAGGAGTTGGAGAACCAGTTGTTGAAGTATTGGCACGATATAAACCAGCAGGAAGAGCATTGCTATCAAGAGAGTTTGAGGCCGGTAGACTCAATCCAATATTATTGGCCGAAACAATTCCACTCACCTCTAATTCTGTTGTTGGAGAATTAGTCCCAATCCCCACACTACCTTGGAAGTAGTTCTTATAAGCTGCTCCAACTTGGTAAAGTCCAAAACGATTGGTCACAGTTCCACCTGCTCCACTATCGTTACCAATATGAAGATCATAAGCATTTGTCACTGTACCTGAACGATTATAATTTGTGACCTTGATCCCATATGCATCAGTTGTAACCGGGTTTGCTGTACCATCAAAGCTATGATGTCCGTAAGCAACGTTAGATGCTGTTTGCACAGCTAAAGTTCCATTATCTCCGCTTACACCTGCGTTTCTTAGGGCCTGAGTCAATTGTCCTACTTGCATACCTGAAGAAGTCACTCCGGAATCAATTTGAGTCGTATTAATAACATAAGATCCACGAGAAGAGTAAGCTCCATTCGTATCAATCGAATGAACAGTCTGAGAATAAAGTCCCGACTCATCGACATTTGCGTTATTTGTCAGTGTATCTGTTACATGTAACTTCGTGCGTGGAGAAGCTGTTCCAATCCCCACCATACCTGTTGAATAATAAATATCACTTGCCGACGTTGTCCATTGTGTTGAGTTAGCAGCAATTGAAGTTGCTTGAGAATTAAGTTGTGCTTGCACTTTTCCAAAGGCCTCTAACACAGTATCAGTCGCTGCAACTGTTGAAGCTGCTCCAGTAGAGAAGCCTGTTAGTGCAACATCAATGGCAGGATTATAATTAATAATTGAATCTGCTAACTTATCACCTGCTCCAACTTGAGCAATCTTGCCATTTGTCGTTCCCACGTCAACCGCAAGAGTTCCAGTTGATGTAATCGTTCCACCTGTCAGACCTGTTCCACCAGTAACAGAAGTTACTGCAGCTGCAATGGAAGTAGCATGAGCATCAAGTTGTCCCTGGATTTTTCCAAAGGCCTGCAAAATTGTATCAGTAGCAACAACGCTTGAAGCGGCTCCCGTTGTGTAACCAGTTAAGGCAACATCAAGGGCCGGATTATAGTTAATAATTGAATCAGCTAATTTATCCCCAGCTCCAACTTGAGCAATCTTGCCATTCGTTGTCCCCACATCAACTGCAAGAGTTCCCGAAGAAGTGATCGTTCCACCTGTAAGGCCTGCTCCACCAGTTACTGACGTCACAGTTCCAGCATTTCCAGTTGGCCAAGAAGTTCGACAGTCGGCCCCAATACAAAGCCCTGTCCCTTTAACATAACCTGCTACATCTAATTTTTGAGTTGGTACTAAAACACCAACCCCTACTCGTCCAGCATTAGTTACAGCAAGACTTTCAATATCTGTTCCATCAATATCACTTACAATTCTAAAGCTATGATAGCTATTTGAAACACCTTCAGAAGCAATGAGAAGACCTGCCATATTTGCATAATCTGTAATAGCGGCAACATCAGCATCAGTCGCACCAAAGCGCATTGTGTTGACGTCGTTTGCTCCTCCAGTGATATGTAGCGGTCCTGTTGGAGAATTTGTTCCGATCCCAACATGCCCAGTATTAAAATAAATGTCGAGTCCTGAATCTGTCCATTGAGAAGATGTAATAGCACCTGTTTGAGCTGTTACATAGTTTTTTACTGAATCAACAGAAGGTGCAATTGTTGTCTGCACGCCACTCATATCGTTAATGACTTTTGCATCAGCAATTGCCGTTGCCGTTGTATCAACATAAGTTTTAACAACATTTTCAGTTGCAATAGCAGAAGTCGTTCCGAGAGGGCCAGCACTATTAACAGTTAGACCAACATCACTTGGAGTTGCCCCAGTCTTATCAATCTTAGACCACGCAATTGCTGCACTCGTATTGATATCAGCATCAACAATTAAATTATCTTGAATATCATTTGCTGTTGTTGAAGGTGGTGTTGTATTACCACTCTTCACACGTCCCTGCGCATCCACAACAACAGAATAGTAAGTTGTATTATCAGTCACAAGACTTGGTAATCCTATGACACCCGCATTATTAACAAGAGTTGAATCAACAGCTACTGCTGCGGTTTGATCCACGCATTCAAATTCATTTGATGCATTTACAGAAACAACCTGTCCAGTCGAACAAGCGCCAGTAAAATCAACGCTATCAGGAGTGATCGCATCATTTGCAATAGTCTCGGCAAGGGCCGCGTGGTTGGCATAAACCGCAATTGGAGTTGCTAAGATATTTTGAAAGTCATAGACAACTGGATTTCCCACATCAGTTATATCTGTTACTTGAATAACGAGAGTCTCAGAAGCTGGAATAGCATCAATCACTGCTGCAATACCTGCAAAGTCTAGCTCGACAGTGTAGATTCCATTTGAAAGTGGAACAGCATTGATTGTCTCAGTTCCCCTACTTACTCCAGTAGAGCCGGAATAATAAAGATCAAATTTAAGATCAGGAGTTCCTGTAACCGGTGTGCCATTTGTTTGCACAAGGCGGCCAGAGTAGCCTAGCTTAGTCGTCGACGCAAATATTCCAGTGCTTAAGAATAGACTTAAGCATAGAGCTAAAATAAATGTTAATTTTCGACTAACGTACAACTAACTTCCTCTGTTAATACAGTGGCATATCGACATTTTAGTCCAATTGATTAAATGAAAGAAATTTAATGACTTAGAGAGGAAGAATTTGCGTAAGCTTAAGAAAGCCGCCAATAATTTGAGTTACTTATTGATGTGTTAAAGTATAGAGACCTTGTTTATTTGAGGTAATCCCTTGCTCATTGCTTAGCTGACCTGAATTAGAAGTATTTGGAGTGGCCTGAAAGTGTCCATAACCAACAAAGCCACCGTAAGTTGTGCGAACTCCAGAAATAACAGAAGTTGCTCCCGTCCCCGTAAAGGCAGCAATGGCAAAATCTTTAACAACTACATTTTGCACCTGGCATGAAACGATTCCTAGATTGCGATCTTCGATAACTGTTGCAATAAAGTTATCCCCTATAACAAAATCTGTAATTCCTATTAATTGATCAATCTGTTGGGTTGCAGGATCTAGTCCTGATACATCAACATCTGTCGCAATTGATGAAAAACCTGAAACGTTATAATCATGATAAATCTGATCACATGTCCAGTTAAGGCCAGCTGCTCCAGGATTTGTGCCTTTAAAATTAATCTGATGATAGAAGTAATTTGATTTCCCAAAGTCAGCGGACTGAGTGTAATTCGAGACAGAGTTAAACGTTGTCTGCGCGTAGACCTTTGGAAAGGTCACCATTAAGTCTGGCGGAGTTGAGTCAATATGATAAGTAAACTCGGCCACTTCAGTTGAGCTTGTCGTACTCATCGATTCAGCAAAGTATGATAGGCCATACTCTCCATCCACTGTACCGACAGCAATAGGCCCAGAGTAAATTGTTGGAGATGAGACAGGATCACAAAATCCCCCACCTGATTGTAAACAATATGAAATCCTAGAGTTCTCACTACAAGTGATTGTTACATTAATTGTAGATGAATACATCCCTTCAGCACGATCAACAGAACATGTCACAGGAGTAATCACTGGATCATTTGAGCTTCCGCTTCCACTTGGAGTTGTTGTTGATGATGAATTTGAGTCATCCGAATTTTCAGTTGTTGTCGTCGATGAGCCACTCTTAACACCAAGGTCATCATTTGATATTGAAGCAACGGAATTAGAAGTCGTTGATCCATCACCAGAACCACTATCAGAAGAGAAATTATTTGTCCCAGAGCTATCGCCACCAGGGCCGCCAGCATCTCCACCACTACCAGAAGGGCCAGCATATGAGCCACCAGCAGAAATACTTCCACGGCCACTACCACCACCTAAATTTCCTTCGTAACTTGAGCCATCTAATTGCTGAGCTTCATAGGCAGGGTCTCTCACAACCTTTCCGCCTACATTCACACGTGATTCTTCATTCTTTCTTTTTCGTGTAGGAAATTGTCGACTGATCTCTTCTTCAAATGAAGAAGGTCTACGCTTAGGTCGCCCAAATTCATCGACCTCTTGCCCTTCGATTCTCTCTTGTGCATCAAGAGACTCAGAAAGCATTTTATCTTCTGGAGAAGTTGATGATTCAGGAGCGAGGAAGCTAAAATAAGAAACAACTGCAGCTAAAGCTCCAGCACCAAATATATTTCTTAAAAGTGAGCGAAATTCTGAACTCAAAGTAACACCTTCCCCTACTCTTCTTATCGGTTAATTTTAATATATCTTTAAAAATATCAATAATTGAGTAGGAAAAGGCGCCAATATTAGTAAATAACCAAAATTATTTGCCAAGTATTCGTGTCAGAGCTAAACCAGCTCCGAGTTCGTTAAATGCAGATACTGATAATGCTTTTCATATTGAGTAACAGCATCAGCAACAATTTGTTCTTTTGAATAACCATAGATATCGTACTCTTGTCCCCCACTTAGTAGGAAAACTTCTGCACGATAATACTTCTCTTGGTTACCAGGTAAGAAATCAGGAACTTCAAAGGACCTTAGATAAACCTCATACTTAAAGTCCTCAACTCCTTCCTTTTCAATAACAAGAGAGATTGCATCATCTTTACCATAGCGAATAACCGCTTCTAGTCCATTCTTGATAAACTCTTGCTGTAATTCTTTGAGTCCAGGCTCAACGACATCGGCCAGAAACTCCTCTGCAACTTTGTGCTTAGGATGACTTAAGAGAGCGTTTAAGTGCTCCTTCCAAGTCATACTCGCCTTCTCGTATTGAACAGAGCTTGTATGATTTAGAACCTGATTACGTAAGAGATAATCACTACGTAAGGACTTTATTAAACAATAAACTGCAATTAACAATAAGAAGATCATCGGAAATGCCGAGGCAATCGTCATTGTTTGCAGGGCCTCAAGACCCCCAGAGTGTAGAAGTACAGCTGCGACAACACCTTCTGTTACGGCCCAGAAAACTCTTTGCCAAACAGGCGGCTCTTGCTTCCCACCAGAGGCAAGAGTATCAATAACGAGTGATCCTGAGTCAGATGAACTTACAAAGAAAGTAATAACTAGGATGACTCCTAAGATTGAAAGTGCACTTGAGAATGGAAAGAACTCAAAGAAGCGAAATAGCGCAACAGGAACATTACCTGTAACAGCTGCAACAAATTCCCCCGTTGTATCTTTAAGTGCAATTGAGATCGCAGAGTTTCCAAATACAGTCATCCAAAGGAATGTGAAACCTGCAGGAACAAACAGGACTCCAATCATAAATTCACGAATGGTACGCCCTCTTGAAATACGAGCAATAAACATCCCTACAAATGGTGACCATGAAATCCACCAACCCCAGTATAGTAGTGTCCAACCACCGATCCACTCTTCTTTCTTCTCATAAGCATAAAGATTGAAAGTTTTGTAGATAATGTCTGAAAGGTACGATCCAGTATTTTGAACATATTGTTGAAATAAGTGGACAGTATCTCCTAAGACCATGACTGCAACGAGAAGTAAAACAGCAACTGCAAGATTAATATTTGATAGCTTCTTAATACCACCATCTAATCCCAGAACAACAGAGACTGTTGCCATTGCCGTAATGATTGCAATGAGTCCCACTTGAATCGTTTCTGATTGTGGAATACCGATTAGGTAATGAAGTCCTGCATTTACCTGAGCAACCCCAAAACCTAAAGATGTCGCAACACCAAACATTGTTCCAATTACGGCAAAGGTATCGACGATGTCACCAAGAGGGCCATGAACTTTCTCTCCTAAGATTGGATAGAAGGCCGATCTTGGAAGAAGTGGTAGACCTTTTCGATAACAGAAATAAGCAAGGCAGACGGCCAAAAGAGCATAGGCTCCCCAGGCATGTAGGCCCCAGTGAAAGAAGGTAATTTTCATTGCCTCCCGAGCACTCTCGATAGTCTGCGGGTCCCCTACAGGAGGAGAATTGAAGTGCATGATTGGCTCAGCAACTCCAAAGAAAAGTAGACCAATTCCCATCCCTGCAGAAAAGAGCATGGCAAACCAAGATAAGTTTGTATAGCTAGGCTCTGAGTGATCTGGGCCAAGTTTGATATCACCAAGGCGACTTACCATTAGCCAAAGTGATGTGAATAAAATGATTCCCATTGCTAAAACATAGACCCAACTGGCCTTAGCAATTAACCAAGCTTGTATCCCCTTAAAGAACTGACTTAAATGTCCTGGCCAAAAAGAGCCAACTGCAGTGATTAAGAGAATAAAGAAAGCTGAGGTAAAGAAAACATTTTTGTTGATTGTTGATTCGACGACTTCCGTCGATTTCGATTCTTTATTGATAACAAACTCCCCTTTAATTGGACCCGTACCGGGACCAACACAAAATAACGTATAAAAACCAATGCATTCTTATCGACATCTTGGCCAAGAATTTTAAAGTTAAATTTCTTTGATTTAACTTAACAAATTAATTACTCACACCAATCATGAATCCCACCGTTATAGCTTCTGTTACAACAACGAGGTAAATATGGAAATTACGAAGATAATGACAAAGAAGCCTATTACTATCACAGAAGATAAGACAGTAAAAGACGCTGCGAAGTTAATGTGTGATAAGCGAATTAGTGCGCTACCTGTTCTAAACAAAGATGGTGATGTCGTTGGGATCATTACGGAGTCTGATTTTGTTGGTAAAGAAGTCGAAGTCCCCCACGCTATGGCAAAGCTTAAGCAGGCTTTTGGGCATAACTTAAACTTCACTCAACTTGAAAAGACATACGAGCTTATTAAAGAAGTAAGAGTTGGTGAAGTCATGACAAGAAACGTGAAGTCCCTAACAGAAGAGACTGACCTTGAAGGCTATATACAATTTATGATTGAAAAGCATATTAAGCGAGTACCTGTGATCAAAGATAATAAGCTTGTTGGTATCGTCACTCGAAAAGATATCATTAAGTCATTTCTCTAGACTCAATTTATAGCGATATGGTAAGGTGCTTTCATGTCTCATATTAAGCAAAAGATTTCACTTTTACCGCTATTATTATTTGTCGTTATCTACTTAGGCTCTGGGATCTATTTCCAGATGAAAGGTGTTAAACACGCCTTCTATCAAGTGCCGGCACCGATTGCAATTCTACCAGCAATCCTCCTTGCCTTCTTTATTACAAAAGATACTTTCAATAATAATGTTTCTAAATTTGTAAAAGGAATTGGGCATCCTGATATCATTACCATGTGTCTCATCTATCTTCTTGCTGGAGCATTTTCAACGATTGCAACAGAAACAGGTGGAGTTGATGCTATCGTTAACCTAGGCCTATCAATCATTCCAAACTCCCTCATTCTTCCGGGAGTCTTTGTTATCTCTGCCCTTGTTTCGACGGCCATGGGAACATCAATGGGAACAATCGGTGCGATCGGCCCAATCGCTCTTTCAATGGCAACCAAAACAGATATCAACCTAGGAATCCTAGCAGGGGCCGTGATGTCTGGGGCGATGTTTGGTGATAACCTATCTGTAATCTCTGATACGACCATTGCGGCCACAAGAACACAGGGTTGTAATATGCGAGATAAATTTCAAGAGAACTTTAAAATTGCATCATTTGCGGCCCTGATAGCTATTGTTGTTTACTTCTTTCTTATTTCAGCTCCCAATGTAGCAGTTGAAAAACCAACAAATTTATTTTTAGGTCTACCATACTTCTTCATTCTCTTACTTGCTATCTTAGGAGTGAATGTCTTTGTTGTCTTATCAGGAGGAATTATCCTTGCTGGTATCGTTGCGCTATTTAATGGATTTGATTTCTCGACAATTATAGGGCTGACTTACCGAGGCTTCAGTAATATGCAAGAGATCTTCCTACTCTCCCTTTTAATCGGTGGGCTTAGTGAGTTCATTAGATCAGAAGGTGGACTAGACTATATCTCTCATAAGATTCAAAGACTGATTTCTAAGCTTGCACACTTAAATAAGAATGCTGCTGACCAAATTGGTATTGGACTCTTATCTGCTCTCACAAATATGTGTGTCGCAAATAATACGGTTTCTATTATTATCGTTGGCCCTATTGCAAAGAAGCTTGCTGTGCAGGGAAATATCTCACCTAAGAGAAGTGCTTCTCTCATTGATATTTTTAGCTGTGTAGTTCAAGGCCTACTTCCTTATGGCGCCCAAGCATTGCTTCTGGGTGTGACCTTTAAGATCTCTCCTTGGGAAGTTGTCACAAACTCTTACTACTGTATGATTCTACCGTTTATCGCCCTAGGCTTCATCTTTACAAGACGTTAGACCGTATAATTATTGCGATTTCACCTATTTCCATTGAGATGAGCAGGGATTTTTGTCATAAAGACTCATGCAAAATTCCTTCATTAAGTATTTATTATTTATTTCATTATCAATTCAAGTATATGCACTTAGTGAATATGCCGCTAGTTTTGAGACAGTAAATAGCGCGAAATGTAGCACAAAGGTTCCAAGTAATTGGCAAATCACTCAATATGCAAGGCCTTATCTCAATACAAAAATTGATGAAGCCTATTCACTACTTGTTAAGACTTACGTCTATAATGGTTTAAAAGACAAAGCAGATTTTAAAACTAAAATAGCAGCGGCCAATAAATGTCAGACAAAATCTTGTAAGCTTAAAGAGTTATTTGAAAGTGATGAACTCGTCGAGAAATCAATCTTCTTACTTTTTAAGTACGGCCTTAATACTTCTCCTTATGCAAACAAGGATGCGGCCTTACTTGATTTAGAACAAATGGATGCCATTATCAAAGGTGTAAATCTTCTTCCAACTCACCTTCCAAAGTTATGGGTTAGTAAAAGACTGGTTCGCCATATTAAGAAAGATATCGGTTACGGCCATCGTGGAATGATCTTTGCGAATGCTTCAATTGAACTTTACGCTCCTTGGGATCGCGAGCTTGATGAAGATGGTAAGGCCTACAGCCTCTTTCATGAACTTGGACATAACCTCGCCTACTTCTATAACTTAAACTACTCATCTTTTTGGTGGGATATGTCTGGATGGATCGATCACCCAATGGGCTGGCGCTATAACCGCGATGAAATGGTTTCAAAATACGGGCAAACAAATCCAAGCGAAGATGCAGCAGAAAGTATTGCGGCCTACCGTTTAAACCCGACTCATTTAAAGAAAGTGTCACCAAAGAAGTACGCCTTTATTCGTGACTATATCTTCTTAGGGCAAGAGTATCTAAATGGATCAAGCTGTTCTAATACGCCAGTTAAAAGCTACTTAGAGAAGCTTATTTCAAGCGCTCGTAAAACGTGCAAGAGTAACGATTGTCTTATCACTAATATCAAAACTAAGATAAAAGATGACAATCGCTACCCATTATTTCTAAAGGCGAAGGATGACTTCTTTAAAACTTTCCTAACCAGGTAATTGTCCTCGGTTAAGAGAGATATGAAGATGAAGAACTTCGTTATTGTAACGATTATCCGACTCGTCTGATAAGCGCACAATATCTGAAATTGAATCAATCTGATTTTTGATAAGAGAAAGATATCTTGGGGAGATTCTTCGAATCATCATCTTATTGACGAGATTTTGAAACTTAAAGTTTCGGCCAAACTCCATATCCCAATCGTCAAACTTACCGTAGGCCTTCTTAATCGCCTCACTCTCCTCTTTTGGAAACCTAAACTCAGTTGATCTTGCATAGATCAATCCATCTTGTTCAAAGGCTATCTCGGCCTTGATAAGATCGTTAACAACACTCTTTTTAATGGCATAAGTTTTAAGTTCGCTAATCTTTAAAGCACTTCTTGAAAGAGTCAAAATAAGAAAGAGAAAGTAATGAGACTTCGTTTGAGCAAGTGTATTAATCTGCATGACAGAGAGGTAGCGTTGTCCTTGATTGGCCTTTGCAGCGACTTCTATGACCTTCTCATCACTCTGATTATCCTCTTTAAATAAGTAATCAAAAGAAGAGAATTGATTGCGACAAAAGCTTAAAATAAGAATATTGGCATCCTTCGTCTTAAGACACTTAGCAATTTGATTAACGATGGCAGAAGAAGGAAAAGCATCCCCTTTTTCAATCTTAACGAAATATTGATAATTGCAGTCCAAACCTTTCTTTGCCAGTACTTCATAGAATGATTTCGCACTCTTATAACCGTTTGCCTTTCTAATCTTAACCAAATCTTGACCAAAGTGATCCATAAATCTCCTGACAGGCGACTATCGCCTAATAGAATACTTTTCAATGAATTATCGGAATTATAGAACTCATTCATTAATAAAATTTGGAGATAATAATAAATGAAAAAGCTAATTGCTCTGCTACTAATTTGCCTTACGACTTATGCTGGAAACGGTGTTGAGCGCGGAAGAGTAATCTTAACGGGACAATTTAAAATTCAAAAAGAGATTAGAAATTATCTTTCAAAAGAGTTAACGAAGTGTTCTCTAGGACTTTCTCAAGAGAGATTTGATATCAGAAATATCGCAATTTCTGAGGATCGAGTTGATCAAGGGATCACTGACTACTACTACAAAATTGAACTTACCCACTTAGATAATATTGGAAATAATCTAAATGACATCAAGATTGAAATTGAAGATGCTGATTATAGTAACTGGCGCCGTTACGAAGAGAAGCTATCGATTCAATTGCTATCTGATGTGAAAGGAAATTGTAATCTTTAATTAATAATACACTTACTAACAACGGAGAAAAAAATGAAATTTATTCTAGTAGCACTTATGACTCTTTCGGCATCAGCTTCAATCATCAACTCAACTTTTGAAGCACGTCACAATGACAAAATCGTTGACGCTATCATCAACGAGTGTAACGTAATGAAAGACCTTACTCTTGTTTCAACAGAGAAAGTAAAAGTTGTTGTTGACCAAGGGATCGTAGACTACAAATTCGTATCAACTTTCACAGGAAAGCAAAGATACGATCAAAATATGTTTGATCACTATGAAATTACAGTAGAATCTTGGCTATTTGATGGTTATGACCACACAACTCAAGAAGCTAACTGGTACAATGTAGAATCAGTAAATTGTGAAATGACTGCAGAAATGCAATAAAAAGAAAAAAAAGAAAGGCCTCATTAGAGGCCTTTTTTTATTTTACGCTTTCAAAAGCTTTTAAAATATCTTTTCTTGTAATGATTCCAACTAGCTTATCCCCGTCACATACAGGAATTCTCTTAAGTTGTTTTTTCATCATAAGCTCAACAACAGCAGTTAGAGAGTAATCTGAAGTAACAGTCGTTACATTCTTTGTCATAATCTCAGATAGTGGCTTACTCTTTGCTTTCTTGTAAATATCTTCAACATCACCAAGATTATAATCCATTCCAAATAGTCTCTTGATAGAAGCTAGTGCATGTGGAATCTCAACTTCTCTACCGATAAAGTCAGATTGAGTTACAATTCCAACAAGCTTATCACTGCTATCTAAAATTGGCATAACACTCACACCTAGATCAAGCATCGATTTTGCAGCATCTGCAACAGTTTGAGTATCGCGACAAGTTGTTACATCTTTAGTCATAAATTCAGTTACTTTCATATAAACCTCAATTTTCTATTAATCCCGTCTATTTTAACTTAAACTTGGCCCCTTAGCTATCATTATGAACATGTGCCTAAAACCGACTATAACGATAAAGTACTTAAATCCAATATATATTATGCATCATTTTTGGCCGTTACTTAATTTGACACAAAATTAAGGCCAAATTAAAGTATAGTAATGCTAATTGTTTATATAGTCATCTCGATTGGCGTCTCTTTTCTTTGCTCCATAATGGAAGCTGTCCTGCTCTCCATAACTCCGAGCTTTATTTTGGCCTCCCAGCGCCAAAATCGTAGCTATGCAACGGCACTGAAAAAGTATGCTTCAAATAAAGACGAGTCCATTTCTGCAATCCTTACCCTAAATACATTTGCTCACACCCTTGGTGCTGCTGGTGTTGGGTCTGAGTCCATCCAAATGTTTAAGGACATGGGAATCAGTGGTGCTAATTTAGAGTACTACCTATCAGCTGTTTCCATCATTTTAACTTTGGCAATCCTCTACTTATCAGAAATCATTCCGAAGTCTCTTGGGCATCATTATTGGAAGAGCTTAACTCCTTCCCTATTAAAGATTCTTCCTCCATTGATCTTTATTTTAAAGCCAATCCTCTTTATATCAATGACATTGATGAGGTTATTAAAGACAGAGGCCGAACATAAGATGAGCCGAGAAGAAGTTGAATCAATGATTGAATTAGGTGTTCAAACAAAGGCCCTAGCAAAAGATGAGGGGGAATTCTTAAAAGAGTCTCTCTTGGCATCTCGAAAAGTCATTGAAGAAGTCATGACTCCTGCACGCAAGGTCTTTATGGTACATATCGAGGATACAATTGCCTCTGTCTATGACCTAAAAGCTCCAGTAACACGCATCCCATGTTATGGAGAGAGTGTTAATGAAATTAACGGCTATATCCATAAAGAAGATATTGCAAAATCAATTATTGAAAACAATAAAGACAAAAAGCTTTATGAATTAGATATCATAAGGCCTATTGCTATTGTCAATCGCCAAACCCCACTTCGAAATCTCTTTAAGCGCTTTATTCGAGAAAAGGAACATATCGCCATGGTGAGTGATGACTACGGAACAATTCTAGGAGTGATTACACTTGAAGATATTGTTGAGACATTCTTTGGAATTGAAATTATGGATGAGTTTGATGAAGTTGAAGATCTACAAAGTCAGGCCAAGGATGAGATCTTAGCTGAAGAAAAAAAAAGAGAGCACCTGTAGCACTCTCTTATTAGTTTTTTAATCTTTAAATGTTAATGGCATTTGAAGGTATCTCACGCCATTATCTTGTGGCGCTGGCATATGCCCTCCACGAATATTTACCTGAATACTTGGTAGCAGAAGCTTTGGTGCAGCAAGTGTCTTATCGCGACTTGTGCGAAATTGTACATACTCTTCACGACTCGTATCTGCTCTAAGATGTACATTACTCTTCTTATTCTCACCAATAGTACTCTTGTACTTTAGCTCTCTACCGCCTGGCTGATAGTCATGACCAGTGTAAACATTTGTCTCGTCTGGTAACGTATAAAGCTTCTTTGTAATTGAGTCATAAAGTGCGTTTGCATCTCCACCAGGAAAATCACATCTCCCCGTACCATAATCAGGCATAAAGAGAGCGTCCCCTGTAAAGACATTATTACCAATGATAAATGAAGAACACGCTGGAGTATGCCCAGGAGTGAAGATCGTTTTTACTTCAATTGTTCCGGCCACGAGTGGTTCATCTTCATTTAAAAAAGCATCGAAGTCTTCAAGCTTAATCTCTTTTAAAATATTAAACTTTGCACCAAAAACTTCTTGAACAATTTTAATATTCTCGTTGATCGCAACTTTTACACCAGGAAAGAAGTCCTTAAGTTTTAAGGCCCCTGTTAGGTGGTCAGCGTGTGCGTGAGTTTCTAAAATATAGTGAGGCTTAAGTCCCGCTTCTTTTACAAAGATAGCAACTTTTTCAACTGACTCTGTCGTGATTGTTGATGATGCTTGATCATAATCAAGAACTGGGTCGATAATCACAGCATCCTTTGTCACGTCATCATAGACAACATAAGTTAGTGTGTAAGTTTGCTCATCAAAGAATGTTTTTATATTTAAATTATCCATAATTTCCTCCTATCATAGAGTAAATAAATTTATGAGAAAAGACATTGACCCCCATCAATGTTTAAGAAAAATTAATCCCCTATACTGATTTCAGGAGGAAATATATATGGCATATCTATTAGCACTTATCGCGGGAACAACTCTTGGGCTCTTAGGCGGAGGCGGTTCAATCCTAGTCGTTCCAATCTTAGTTTATATTGTCAAAATCGATCCAAAGATTGCCATTACCATGAGTTTAGCAATTGTCGGCCTAACAGGCTTTATGGGGACACTAAGACATCACAAGAATGGAAATGTTATGGTGAAATTAGCATTTCAATTTGGTGCCATGACAATGCTTTCAACTTATCTTGGAACTTACCTGGCCTCTTTCATTAGTGGACAGGTTCAACTCTATATCTTTGCAGGAATCATGCTCTTGGCCTCGGTTTCGATGCTAAAAAATGGTAAGAATATCAAGGTTAAATCGTCATCAAATCTAACGATTTTTGGGGCTGCGAGTGTTGTCGGGATTGTCACTGGTCTTATTGGAGTTGGTGGCGGATTCCTCATTGTACCAGCACTGGTAAACTTCTTTCATGTCCCAATGAAGAAGGCGATTGGAACTTCCCTGCTAATTATAGCGATTAACTCTCTGATTGGTTTTGTGGGAAATATTATCAACTCACCTAACCTAGAACTTGATTATCAATTTATTGCTATCTTTACAGCTCTGGCCATTGTTGGTTCACAATTTGGTTCGGCCCTGACTCATAAGCTACCACAAGAAAAACTTAAAAAGATTTTTGGTTACTTCTTAATTGTGATGGGAATTTTTATGATTGTTAGAGAAACACTACTCTAATTTCTTCTTTAATTTCTTCAAATACTTTTTCATAAGAACACCGTATAATTTTACCACGACCTCTGGCTTTGCATTAAAGCCAAAGGTCTCTTTAATCATACGACGATCAAAGTCCACCACATACGTAAAGAGAGTTCCATTCTCACCTTCTTTAAACATGCGATTACTTCTTAAGAAATATGGATTTGATCTTACTGTTTCAAATAAAGCCTGATAAGGAGCATTTAATTCAATCAGTTCAGTTGTCGTAATAAAGTGCTTACGAATACCAATCCATGCATCTTCTCTAAAAGTGCTCCCGATTTCAAAAGTACGAGAGTTCGTTGCCATATCATTAACTTCACTACGCCAATGATGATCATTCATTGGGTCGGCCACAAATTCAAAAACTTCTTCAATTGGTGCATCGATTTCGATACTGCCAGTGACTTGGACAGTCTCAATTGCAAAAGTAATATTTGAAATAAGTAGCGTAATTAGAAGTAAAAGATTTTTCATATAAAAATGATGGCAATCTTAATTTGATCTGGCAAGTTTACGTCCAAAATATAAAGTCAATTGGATGATCAAAACACTCAAGAATGCACTCGTTCCAAGTGCTCCACCATAGCCTTTTAGATATGGGACGAGGTATTGAAAGAAAAGAGCAAAGAAAACTGCACCGATGACAATGGTATAATTATGCATCTTTGTAGGACAACTCATTCCCACAAAAGTTGAGCCAAAGAATATCACGGCCATCATTTCATAATTGGGCACTGTAAAATATAAGATCGCATAAGCAACTAAAGTTAAAAGACCGGAAGCTCTAATGGCCCCTATCTTCTTAAAGCGTGATAGGTGAAAAGTTGAAAGTGCACCGATGAGTGAAACTCCAATTGCAGTAATCATATGATACTCCCCTTGATAAAGAAGAATAAGGCAACACTAACAAAGGCAATCGTTCCAAGCTTTCCGCCAAAGCCTTGAAAGATTCTTAATGTATAGAAATATAGAATTGCACCAATAAGAGAGATTCCTAAAATCTCCCAGTAATTTGAGACCAACTCACTAGAGCACATGCCTGCAAAGCTTCCACTATAGACTGCTGCTTGCAGAGTCATTCTCATTGGAATGAGACCAGCGATTAGGCCAACAGTTGCGGAGGCAATGACTGGAGACCAGCTGAATTGTGAATGTAAGATGAAACAAAAAAGGCATCCTAAAAAGAATGCCCCAAATTTGTATAAAAATTGTATTCTCATGCCCCTCTATCTTAGAGCAATGAACTTAGTTTTCCAACACGTAATGGAAAACAAGTGGCGCAACAATCGTTGCATCGGACTCAATAATGAACCTTGGAGTTCTTGAAGATAGTTTCCCCCAAGTGATCTTTTCATTTGGAACAGCTCCTGAATAAGAACCGTAACTTGTTGTCGAGTCAGAGATTTGGCAGAAGTATGACCATAGAGGAACATCGTCTTCCATATCTTGGTTAAGCATTGGAACAACACAAATTGGAAAATCTCCGGCAATACCACCACCAATTTGAAAAAAGCCGATACCACCATCACCACAATTTTCTGGGTACCACTTTGCAAGAAACATCATGTACTCAATTCCGTTTTTGACAAGTGAAGGCTCAAGCTCTCCAGTTAAGCAGTATGAAGCAAAGATATTTGCTGTTGTTGAATCTTCCCAACCTGGAACGATAATAGGAAGGTTCTTTTCACAAGCGGCCATAACCCAAGAGTTTGCCACATCTGTTTCAAATTCTTTTGCAAAGTCTTCACGACGAAGAATACGATAAAGAAATTCGTGAGGAAAGAGTCTCTCCCCTGCTTTGGCAGCATTTGACCACTCTTCAAAGAGATACTTTTGAAGTTTTCTAAAGGCAGTCTCCTCTGGAATACAAGTATCAGTCACACGGTTAAAGCCTTGCTCAAGAAGCTCTTCTTCTTGCTCTGGACTGAGGTCTCTATAATTTGGAATTCGCTTATAGTGGTTATATGCGATGAGATTCATAATATCTTCTTCAAGGTTTGCACCTGTACAAGAAAGAATCTGAACCTTATCCTGACGAATCATTTCAGCAAGTGAAACCCCAAGCTCTGCCGTACTCATGGCACCAGCAAGAGTGATCATCATCTTCTTCCCACTATTTAAATGGTCGACATAGGCCTTCGATGCATCAACAAGTGAAGCGGCATTAAAGTGTCGATAATTGCGACTAAAGAATTGGGCCATTGTACTCATAATAAATCTCCTGACATAGCCAAAATAGAACGAGACTTATTACACCACAATGTAGATCCAAGTCTACATAAATTAGTCAAAAATATTATAATTTGAAGAGTACATGAGCCCGATCACACTAGTGTCTGAAGGACCATCTTGATTCTGGTAATAAAGACCAAAAATAGGGCTGGCCTTTCGGTTAGTTAGCTTAAACCCCATGGATGCCTCGTAGGTACGAGTGATATTTTCAGGTAAGTCTTGCGCCACTCTATTTTCGACTTCACGGTACTGGAGGCCAAATAGAAATGAGTATGTCGTTCCCTTATAGAATTTAGACATCGTATATTCAGGAGTACTCAATCCAAATTTAAGCCATATATCATCTGAAAAGTTATTTCGATTTTGCTCTTGGTTCGGATCAAAAGAAATAATATCTTTAGAAATATCATAGAATATTTCAAATGAAGGCGACCAACTATCTGTAGATAAATAACTGTAGCCAATATTTAATCCCGTATTACTCTTATAACTCGGTTTACTTACAACTCTATTAAATACGGCCGGATCTGCATCAACACGAGAAAAGCTCTCCTGAGTACTTGATGAAGAATACTTGATCCCAGGAAAGAGAACCGAAGCACTCAAAAAGTGCTTCCTTTCGATATAAGATGCACTTAAAAGAGTATTAATAATAATATACTTTGTTCGATCATTTACTGTTTCAAGATATTCGCTACCAGCAATATTCCCATAGAAAGTAGCAAATGTTTTTGAAGATTGAATATCAAGACTACCAGAAAAACCGACGGCGAATTTATCATTTAGCTTCTTTGCTGCGCTAATTCCAAGCACCGTCTCTTCGGCCTGAATATCTGCACTTCCTTTAAATTCATTCGTACTAAAATTGATCGTTCCATTATTTGTTCCACTATAGGTAACAAAATTCGTGAATGTTATGCCAAAGAAGTCCCCTGCAAAACCTGTGAAATAAGGAATGAACTGACTCTCAAAATCGCTACCAGCTGTTCCCTCAACATCAATATCTTGCCTCGAGTACATAAGGCCAAAGTAGATCTTGATTTCATCACGCTTTAGATAGGCCGTGGCAGATGGAAACACCAAGGCAGCACCAATATCACCTGGACGAGATGTCGTATTTCCCAAAAAGCCTGACTCATGGCCAATAGGCAATGCAAATAAACTTAGTGAAAATAGAACTAGGGTTACGATTCGAAATAAAGACATACAGAAAATTAAATCACCCTAAGTAAATAAAGTCTATTCCTATAAAAAAATGAACTTAATTGTTGATATTAACTAATGTTTGATGTATCAAACCATAGTTTCGACAAACAATCATAATTTTAACAAAGGATAAGAATATGTTAAAAAGATCTATCTTACTGATTTCATTAGGTTTAGGCTTAAATACTTCTGCTGCAACAACAGCGCAGTCAGTGATCGAAGGTTACACGAACCTTGTTTACAAGACTTATACAGAGTCTCTTGATAAGGCGATCACTCTTCAAGAAGACGTTGAATTCTTCATCTCCAACCCAGGTGTTATGACACTTGAGATGGCAAGAGAATCTTGGAGACAAGCAAGAGCTCCTTATGGACAATCAGAAGTTTTCAGATTCTACAATGGGCCAATTGATAGTGACGAAGGTCCAGAGGGACTTCTAAACGCATGGCCACTTGATGAAGCCTATATCGACTATGTTGAAGGTGCACCAAACGCAGGTATCGTAAATAACGTTGCTGATTACCCAGTTATCAACAAAGAAGTTCTTTCTTCACTTAATGAACTTAATGGTGAAAAGAATATCTCTACTGGTTACCACGCGATTGAATTCCTACTTTGGGGACAAGATCTTTCAGTTGATGGTGCAGGAGACAGACCTCACACTGATTACGTTATCGGTCTAGGGCAAAACGCTGAGAGACGTGCAGTTTACCTTTCAACAGCAACTGATCTTCTTATCGATCACTTAACTGAGCTTGTTGATGCTTGGGCACCTAATAAGGAAAATTACAGAGCAGCTTTTGAAGCAAAAGACCAAAAAGAAGCGCTTAATAATATTCTTTCAGGAATGATCTATATGTCAGGAGATGAGCTTTCGGGTGAAAGAATGTTTGTTGCTTGGGAAACTCAAGGACAAGAAGATGAGCACTCATGCTTTTCTGATATGACTCACATGGATATTCAGTGGAACTTCTGGGGTGTTGCAAATATTTTAAAAGCAACAGGAATCCTAGGTCTGACAGATAACACAGTTCTTACGACAACAATCGACAACAGAGTTGCAAAGATTAACAAAATGCTTGCAGGCCTTCCTGTACCATTTGATCAAGCAATTCTTGATGAGAATGCAAGGCCAGAAATTCTAGCTTCAATCGAAGAGATGGAACAACTTGCAATCGAGCTTGTTGAAGTTTCTAAAGAATTAGAGACACCTGTACAATGGTAAGAGCTCTTGTTCTCACATTAATTTCAGTATTAAGTTTTAATACATATTCCAGTGAAAAGTTCCCGGCCGGTGCCGGGACTACACTGGACTTTTCCGTAAATGCCTTCTCACACCCGATGAGTGGAACACGTGGCATGCTTAGACGACAGTTCCAAGTTGGAAATAGCTTCTTTAAAGGAGCATGGGTAACATCCCCTTCTTCCACTCCCCTAAGAGATGGATTAGGGCCAATTTTTAATGCGACTTCTTGTACCGCTTGCCACCTACTAGATGGACGCGGACGTGGCCTTCCTGATAGTGACGGCAAAACTGATATCTCCCTACTCTTTCGCCTTAAGAAGGTAGCTGAAAATGGAGAGACTTCACCACACCCAACTTATGGCGATCAATTTCAACCTCATAGTATTGAGGGTGTCCAGGGAGAAGGAGAAGTCTTCGTAAAGTTTGAAACAATTAAGGGAAGCTTTGCCGATGGTGAAGTTTACGAGCTAAAGAAACCAAACTATATCTTTAGAAAACTAGCGTTAGGAAACTTAGGAGACAATACGATTGTCTCACCACGAGTTGGTCCACAAATGATTGGACTCGGACTTCTTGAAAATATTAATGAAGAAGATATTCTTGCAGGAGAAGATCCTGAAGATTTAAATAACGACGGTATTTCAGGCCGTGCAAATTATATCTACTCAGTTATTGAACAAAGACAAACTCTTGGACGCTTTGGTTGGAAAGCTTCTCGTCCAAACCTCTTAGAACAAAATGCTGCCGCATTCAATGGTGATCTAGGAATCACAAGTCCCCTCTTTCCTACAGAAGAATGCACTCTCGTTCAAATTGATTGTTTAGAGAAACAAACGCAGGAAGATATCTCAAGAGAGCTTTTAGATAAGGTAACGCTATACACGCAGTTAATCTCTGTTCCTGCTAGAAGAGACATTAATGATCTGAGTGTTAAGAATGGAAAGAAACTATTTCATCAAATAAGCTGCCAAGCTTGTCATAGGCCAGATTTTACGACAGGTTCAAACTCAAAATATCAGGTCTTAAATAATCAAAAGATTTATCCATATACGGACATGCTCCTACATGACATGGGAGATGAGCTGGCCGATGATACACGCTCTTATGAATTTGAAGGAAAGGCCACAACAAGAGAATGGCGAACACCTCCCCTTTGGGGACTAGGGCTTGTAAAGAGCGTAAATGGCCACACTCGCTTTCTACATGATGGACGTGCACGAAACCTGCAAGAAGCAATCCTATGGCACGGCGGAGAGGCACAAAAGTCCAAGGATGAATTTATTAAGTTAACAAAGAAAGATCGAGACGATCTCATTAAATTTCTTAGGAGCCTATAATGAAGAATTTAATTCTATTAGTAACACTTCTAACTAATCCAGTAAGTGCCCAAATTTGGCCACTACCAACTGGAACAACATATTTCGTTAAGGGAACAGGATACGACTGTGGCGAATTCATCAGACGCTACAAAGTTGAATACACAACAACACCAAAGGTATTCTCTGAGAAAGGAATTAAATTCGATCTCTTAACAGCAGATAGTGACTTAAATGTCTTTTCAATTGAATCCTCTTGGAACACAGAATCTGGTCAAACGTGTCACTTTGGTCTCTTTTTTAATCGTGCAAGAGAGACGAGAACACTTGATCTTGACTATACAAAATCACAAACAAATGGATCACCAGAAGCATGTTTAGAAAATGAAGAGCTATTAAAGAGCAAGCTTCAATCTTCTGCATATGAAGCTTCAAAAAGAGGTATTCGTTATATTGCAGTTGATATCCTAAATGAAGAAAATGAGGTTTGCGATGGTAATCGCGTCAGATTAATTTTTGATCGTCGAGCTCAGTAATATATGTAGTGGCACGCAAGTGCCACTATTCTACTTTAAGTGGAATGGTAAAAACGAAGCGAGTTAAGGACGAACTTTCATCGAGATAGAACTCACCACCATGCTTTTCAATATTATTCTTAGAAATACTTAGGCCAAGTCCTGTTCCTCTATTCTTCTTCTTTGTTGTAAAGAAGGGCTCCATAATCTTGCCACGAATATCTTCAGGAATCCCTCTTCCTGTATCAGTAATAGAAATTTCCACGTAGTCCTGATCATACTTTTTGATAGGAACGGCCTTTAAGTTAATCTTCCTCTCTCCTTTAACATTGATAAGCTCATCAAATGAGTTATTGATTAGATTAAGAAGAACTTGAGCGACTTGAACAATTGAGCCATGAATAATAATTGATTCATCGACATTTATATTGAATTCAATATCATTCTCTTTAAATTTTTCATAACATAGAAATGTCACATCTTCTACGGCCTCAATCAAGTGGAAGTTTGCAAACTTTGACTTATCTCCATCTTTCGCAAGATGTTTTAAACCTTTAATAATTTTCGAAATTCTAAATGTCGTACTTGAAATACGGCCAGCATTCTTGATGATATTATCAGAGCTGGTACGCTGAGAAATTCGATTGGCACTCAAGTCGATAATTGTTAATGGATTATTAATCTCGTGTGCAATACCGCTGGCCATCTCACCAATTGACGCTAAACGAGCAGAGTTAATGATTTGTGACTGCTGCTGCACTAGCTGTACCGTGCGATCATGGACATTACGTTCTAGTTTCTCATTCACTTTAATGAGAGAGTCCTTATAGCTACGCTGCTTCTCAAAGAAGTATAGTAAGATAAAGAAGAAAATACACAAGCAAACAAAGCATGCAAAAACGACTAAAAGTTCCGACTTGTACTCATGATAAAACTGAAAGAAGCTAGAAGAATAACTTATGACCTTAGATCTTTCTGGTAGCTTATTGATATCAATATCATATCTCTTTAGTTGATCTAGATCGAAAACGAGGTCATTAATCGATTCAATAATTAGTGGGATCTCTGATATTTTCTTTTTTCCAGAAAGAAACTCATCTGCCATGCGAGCAATCTCTCTTCCATAGATCGTACCATCAGAAACATTTCCACCGACGATTCCCTTATTTAAAAAGACCTTATTAAAACCATAGATTGGTTGCGCTGAAACTTTACTAAGATTCTTAATATTTTCATCTAACTCAAAATACTTTCCATCTCGATCTCTTGCATAAACTCCAAAGAGAACGATTGAGTCATCTTCAAAGTGCTTGGCCATTTCATAGACTTCTTCCATATTGTAATTTTCAATATAGATTACTTTCTGCTTAAGCTTCATCTTCTCAAATGAAGTTTCAAATTGCTTTTTAAGGTAGCGGCCAGTTGGAGTAAATTGTGTGTTTATCACATAAATCTTTTTGGCCGTAGGGTTGATATCAAGGGCGCCCTTAACAGTGGGAATAACATCAAAAGTTTCAACAACTCCCGTGAAGTTCTTCTCTGTTCGATAGAGATCACGTTTAAACTTATCGTAGCCATTTACACCGCTAAAGATGATAGGAGCATCATTGAAGATTTCTCTTCGATACTTGATTGCAAAGTCGAAGGCATAATCATCAGTTGTTACAATTAAATCAATTTTATGAGAGCTAAATTTTGTCGCATAGAGTTTCGCTAGGATTTCATCATATTCACGCCCAAAGAATCTCTTAGAGTCCATATACTCTGTATAGAACTTCATTGAATAATTACTGCGACGATGCACGTGAAAACGAAAGGAGCTATCAAGTTCTTCAGTCCAAACATTCCCCTTCTCATAAGAGTGCAACATAAGAATTTCAAACGCATCTGATGCTTGAACAAGGGAGCTTAAAAAGAAAAATAAAAATGCAATGGACCGGCCGATGACCTTTAAACTAATCATTATAAATAAATATCACTTATTACTTAGAATGTAATTATTTATTTACGCAGTAGGTAGTTGAATGACAAAGCGAGTATTCGGACATGACTTATCGACAAAGATGCGGCCCTTGTGGTGCTCAATAATATTCTTACAGATACTTAGACCAAGGCCAGTACCTCTTTGATCAACCTTAGTTGTAAAGAATGGCTCCATGATTTTTTCAAAGATCTCTTCAGAGATCCCCTTACCAGAATCCGTAACAGAAATCTCAACGATATCCTTGTCTTTCTTTCCTTCAAGCTTAATCCAGCGTTCTGTGTCACCTTGTACTAATTCATCAAAGGAATTATTTAGGAGATTTAAAACGACCTGAGAGATCTGAACAGGGGCACCGTGAACTTTTAAATTCTCATCAACATCAATTTTGAAGTGAATTTCATTCTCTTTAAACTTCGCCTTACAAATTGAAATAACATCTTCAATAGCGGCCTTAATATTAACAAGCTCGCTTGAAAGGCTAGCGTCTTCCTTGGCCAGCTGTTTAAGCCCCTTAATGATTTTAGAGATACGATCAACTGTAAGTTTGATCTTTTGTGCAGACTTAAGAACGACTTCATTATCGGCCATTTGAACAATTCGATAAGCACTCAAATCAATAATAGTCAGAGGGTTATTAATTTCGTGAGCAATACCACTGGCCATCTCACCTATTGAAGCAAGCTTGGCCGAGTTAATCAATTTCGACTGCTGCTCAATTAACTGTCTTGTTCTCTTTTCGACTCGGTCCTCAAGCTGTTCGTTAATTCGAAGAACGGCCTTCTTGTGCTTCTTTTGTTGTTCAAAATGATAAGCAAGAACCACCAGACTAATAAATAGGCACGCAAATGAAAAAAGAATAAACCAAAATTCAAAGGTATATTCTTCATAAAAACGAAGGAGCTTATTATTGCGATTAATAATCTGAGAACTAACGGGTAGCTTGTGGAAGTCTAGGCCATACTTAACAATTTTTGAGTAATCAAAAATTATCGGAGCATCCACATTTTCAACAATTGGAATAGAATTGATATCCTCACCCGCAATGACTTTATTTGCAATAAGGGCAGCTTCCTTTCCGTATAGCTCACCACTAGTGAAGTAGCCACCAGTCAATCCATATGGAAGATAGTATTTTAAGAAGCCGTAAATAGGAACATTCGAGTACTTTGCTAACTCGCTAAGATTCTTCTCAAAGTCTAGGAAGTTTCCATCACGGTCGCGAGAGAAACCACCATAAAGAGCAAAGGAGCCCTTCTCTAAATTTTCGACTTTTTTATAAAGATCGCTTGCACTGATATCTTCGAGGTATTCAACCTTGTCTTCTAATTTTAATTCAGCAATCGACTTTTGGAATTCTTTCTTTAGGTACTGTCCAGTTGGAGTATGAATAGTATTGATAATATAAAACTTTTTGGCCTTAGAGTGTAAGTCTTTAGAAAGCTCAAGCATTTCTTTGATCTTGAAGCTTTCAACGAGTCCCGTAAAGTTATTCTCATTACGATATTTCTGCTTAAACTCGTTATTATAACCGTTAACTCCAGTGAAAATAATCTGACTATTCTGAAATAGCTTTTCACGATACTTCATCGCAAAGGCAAAAGCGTTATCATCAGAAGTGATAATTAATTTGATATTTCTGTCAGAGTATTTAATCGAAAATAGATTATATAATTTCTCACCATAATCTCGGCCAAAGAAACGCTTAGAATCCATATACTCTGTATAAACATCTAAGTGATTCTTATCACTATGAAGATTCTTCTTAATCGATTGATCAATAAGGTCCGTCCAAATACTATCGCGCGAGTAAGAATGAAGGATAAGAACTTCATATTTATCTAGTGCGATACTTGGAAGCGCCATGACAAAAAGAGTGAATGTGATGAATAATACTCTGGCCCATTTCACTATTTATAATTATCATTTTATCGCTAAAAAGTATTGATAAAATTTATCGATTTAGCAAAAAATCTTCATAATAGCTTGAAATTACTCTAGGGCAGCACGTTAAATCTTACCTCAACTTCATCGTGAACAGTTGCAATCCAAATTGATGGATCTGGGATCTCCAGCTTCTTAAGAGACAGAACAGACTTTCCAGCTAAAGAGGCTTCTCCCTCAGCGCTCACAACTTTTTCGATAAAGAGAACAATTGAGTGCTTCTTATTTCTTACCTCAATACTTCCCTTATTTAACTCGCCGAGTCTTACAGGGCCAGGTATGCGAACAATAAGCTTAGGATATTTTTCTGTCTCAAGAGATTGTTCATACATCTTATCATTACGCGCATCATTATCTGTATCCAATTGCTTGGGATTAATAACGATTGAAATATCTTTGTAATTACCTTTTGCGTCTTTGGAATAAGTTATCTGCGCATCTTTAACGGCCCCTTTAAAATCCGTAGTTATGATACCCGCCTTAGTGGAAGACATATTAAAGAAGATATGATTCTTTGCTTCAAGTGCTTTTTCATAACTATCGTATTTAAGAATTAGCTTTGATTCAGCAAAGAGACTAGTTTGAAGGATTAGTAAAATTGTAAGTAGCTTAAAAAATTTCATCGATACCTCAAGAAAAAATAATTCTAAAGAGACCCTTCATAGGAGTATGAATATTTCCAATAATTCCAATAAAGTTATCTCTTCTTTTTTGACTGTGATTTAAAAACTTCGCAATGATCTCAACTAACCACGAGCGACGAATGAGCCACTGAAACCCAAGATTAAGAAAAGTTTTTTCACGAAAACTTTTCGATTTCTTCTCTGTGTAAATCAATAGAGACTGATTATAATCAAAACATGTGTTAGCGATATTAATACTTTCAAAGAGCATTCGTGCAGTAAGTAGTGCATTAAAGATACCTTCACCTGTAATGGGATCAACGAAGCCAGCGGCATCTCCAATGAGGGCAACATTATTTCCAATAACATCTTTAACATTATGTTCAATAGGATAGCTGGTATGTATTTTTGAATCCTCTGTTAACTCAACACCAAGTTCATTTTTGATTTGGCCAAGATAGTGTTCAAATGTACTTCTCGCATTTCCGTACTTTCTAATCTCTTGGGCCCCACACACGAGGGAGAGATTTAACTCTGTGGACGAAATCGGATCGACACCGATATAGCTTCCTTTATCAAAAATAAACATCTGGCCTTTTCGTGGAGGTGTTTTCTTCGTTTCAAGCCAAGCATGTAAAGCAATGCGTTTTTTTGAATTTGGCAGCTGAAGATTTAGTTCTCGTGCAACAAGAGAGTTTCTTCCATCTGCACCAACTAAGAGTCTTGAGTAAAAGACATCTTGATCAGAAGTTTCAATTCGCCAATAAGTGCCTAAGTACTCCATGCTGACCACGCTCTTGCCTAGAAGAACCTGAGCGCCACTTTCATGTGCAAGATTAATCAAACGCTTATCTAAAACCTGACGATTAACACTGACTCCAAAATTCTTCTGACCATGACTATTTGGAAAAGTTGTATTTACCCTACTTCTCTTTGGAGTGTGAATAATCATTCCATCCAAAGGAAGGAAGTCCTTATAGACAGACTTTAAGTCAAGTTCATCTAATAGCTTTACTCCCTGTGGGCAAAGGTACTCACCGCACACCTTGCGGCCAACTTCCTTGTTTCTTTCTAAGATTAAAACCTTAGAATTATTCTTGGCCATAAGATGACCAAAGAGTGCCCCCGCGGGACCACCGCCAACAATTAGTACATCATAGATATTCATTTCCAATCCTCCATCACCTCTTTTAAAGAGGAGCTACCTAAGTAAAGAGTTGGTAAAACAAAGAGATCAAAAATCATCCCACAGAGTAAAATGAAGGATAAATTCACACCAAACTCCCTAATTGGTAGAAAGTCATAAATTCCAAATAGTAAGAATGCGATAATGAGTGTCAGTGAGCTTGTCAGTATTGGTTTCACGATCGTTTCAACATACGACAAAAAGTCACCTCTTTTTTCATCAAAGAAATGTAATAAGTGAAAGGTGCTATCAACAACAATTCCAAGCCCCACACTATAAGTCATCACTGTTGCAATATTTAGAGACATCCCTGTAAGGTTAAGAAAACCAAGAGACAACCCCAGAGGCATAGTGTTTACAATAATGAAAATCATAAATAGCTTTAGCTGCCTTAAGGAAATAACAGCAATGGCCGCCATGATAAACAAGCTTAAAAGAAAGCTTTTTGAAAGAGTATGAACCATCGCTTTTTGCGAAATCATTAAATTATAATAAAGGCCATCGAGTACATAAGTTTTCTCTCCAAGAATATTTCTTACTTTTTTCAAGAGAGCTTCATATTGATCAACATTCAAAGGAGTCCCTAAAAGAGTAATCTTATAGAATGAATCAATTGGATAAGCTTCTCGAATACCCTCTGCGGCCTTTGAGTAGAGAGTCGCATAGGCAAATTGATTGTCAGGAAGAGAAGAGCGCATACTATAAGCTTGATTGATCTTTCTCACCACATGGTTTCGAGACATTACACTCACCCCAGCAAGAGTCCCCAACTCATCTTCAATATTACTTATCTTTTTTAAATCTTCGTAGCTTAACTCTCCCATTCCAATTTCGAGCAATGGTACTCCACCTGCGATTGGAGAGATTTCATTAAAGCTTCTTGCAATGGCCGTCTCTTTAGGAAAGTACTTCGTCGCATCTGTAATGATATTGATATTCATCGATCCCCATATCCCAATAAATAGAGAGATACTGCAAATAAGAAATAGACTTGCTCCAGACAAGCTACGTTCTGGATACGTTGACAATTTCACACGAGACGCTTCTTCAAGTTTTAAGATTTTCTCTATACTTATTAACCAGAGCATTGAGGCGAATGAAGATAGAAGAATCATAAGACTACTGAGTAGTCCAAAAACTCGAATCACATAGATCTCACTCACGTATAGTGACAAGAAACCGATGAAAGTTGTCACAAGCATAAGAGAAATTGGCTTAATTTTTTTCTTAAGGGCAAGTGATAAGCTTCCCTCTTCTCTCGCTGTAAAATAGATATGCTGACCAAGAGAGAGCACGATTACAAAGGTCATGAGCGGAACAATTGATGTCACCATATTCATCGTTCCAAAATAGAACTTAATTACAGACAGAGAAAAAAGAGCACTAAAAAGACATGGAATAAAAAGCAAGAGCGTCGCTAAGAAATTTCTTATAAACGCCAACAAGAGAATAAATGAAAAGATAAAGAGAATTGGAAATAGCTTTTCTTGCACCAGCGCTGATGACTGATCAAGATGATAATTTGTGTACTCATGGCCGGCACAAAAGAAGCTTTGATTTTCTTCAACTTTTCTAATCACATCTTTAAGCTGACTTTTCTTTCCATTATTAAATATCAGAAAGCCTAGTCGATTAGACGAGATAAGATCAGCATTAGCAGCTGCCCCTTTAATAAGCTCATTATCTAGAATTGTGCGCTCTTTTACGAGATCATGAGGATAAACAAAGTAGCACTCATCATCACATAGCTGCGCCAATTCATTCCCAAACTTCTCAAGCTTTAAATATGCCTCTTCGCTAGGGGCTTCATTTATGTAAACAACAAGAGAGTCAACTTCCGGGTAGTCCTGCTGAAATGCTCTGAATTGATCCATACCCTCATCAGTTAAAAAAATCGACTCAGGATTTTTTTGTTTGATATCCTTGGTATAAAAAAGCATTCCAGCAAAGACGCCGACAAAGGAAATAATAAATAGAGATCTTAGGATCGCTTTTATTATGACCTCCACTCTAGAAGAATACTTTGGGCCATAAAGCCAGGGCCAAATGCTAGCATGTAACCACGCTGTCCATTTTCGATAACCCTTTCTCTCGTAACCTTGTCAAAGATATGAAGAATTGTCGCAGATGACATATTTCCACAATTTTCAAGAACCCATTTAGACTCTGAAATATCTTTGTTGTAATCACCAATATAGTCTTCAACCATTTGAATGATTTTCTTTCCACCTGGGTGAAACATATAATTATCGATATCTTCGATCTTTAGGCCATTACGCTCTAGGAATGGGAGAAAGATATTTTCAAAATTACCCTCAATTGCACTTGGTACATCTTTATCAAGAACAATCTTGAGGCCAGAGTTAATTAACTCAAATCCCATCAGGTACTCACCATGAGAGAAGTTATACATATCGGTATCAATTATATGGGCCCCTTTTCCCTCACCACCTTTTAAAACAGCACAAGCAAAGCCATCAGAAAAGATTGCAGTTGAAACAAGGTTGGCCGCATCCAGGTCATTTAATTGAAATGTGATACTTGGGATTTCCATTGTCAGCACAAGGGCCGTTTTATCTGGATTGGCCTTTAAGAATTCATCAGCATAAATCAGTGCAGAGGTTCCTCCCGCACATCCCATTTCTGTAACAGGCAGACGAACAACGTCCTTTCTTAAACCAAATTCATTGACTAGATATGCATCAACAGATGGAATCATAAATCCTGTACAGCTTGTTGTGATAATATAATCCACTTCACTCGGATCAATATTCGATCTTTCAAAAGTTCGTTTCAATAACCTCTTACCGTACTCAACCATTTTGGCCTTATAGATATTATTCTTCTCTTCAAAGCTGATGTTAGAGAAGACAGTCTCGAGGTCAACAACTGCACTACGTTGATCAATTTTGGAGCCCTTAAATATTTTCAGGGCCTTACGTCTTGTGGTTTCATCAACATCTTTTAGCCATAGGCGCTGTGCTGCTTCAACAATCTCTTCAGTCTTGTACGTGTAATCTGGTTTATAAGTTTCCATGTGAACAATACGTGTCATTTGTTCCTCCTTTCCTAGAGAAAGAATCGTTCAAAATCCTAAATTTTGTAACTGGACGAAAGTCCTAATTCCAAATAAAATGTGTATTATCAGATAGATACAACTCTTATAAGACTAAGGTCCTAGAACTATGCTTAATAAACGTGAACGCCTAATTTCTGGAATACTCTTCCTTCTAATATCCATTTTTCTCATTTTTGATATCTACGAAGACCTCAGCGAAGGCTCGACTTATGAGCATGTTATCGAGGAAGGTATTGTTATGCTCATAGGACTTATCGGAACTACAGTTCTATGGTTCAAGTGGCTATTTACGAAAAAAGAAAACTTAAGAATTAATTCAGATGTTACAAAGCTAAAGTTTGATCTAGAAAACTATAAACAAAAAACCCGTGAATTATCTCGAGGACTTTCAGAGAAAATAAATGATCAGCTAAATGAATGGTCACTAACAAAGTCAGAAAAGGATATCGCCCTACTTCTTCTAAAAGGGCTGGCCATAAAAGAAATAGCTGAAATTAGGTCAACTGCTGAAAAAACAATTAAACAACATTGCTCTAATATCTACAGTAAATCAAACCTAAGTGGACGCAGTGAACTTTCGGCATTCTTTTTAGAGGATATTTTAGTCATCGATGAGGTATAATAGCTTGAATTAGAAACAAAGAGACAATTTTTAATGAAGCTAGAAAGTTTTAAACAAGAACTAACAAAAACAAATAAGATCACAATTATTGGGCCAATGGCCTTAAGCCTCCCTTATATAATTGACTCTCCTATTATCTATGTTGATGGTGGGCTCAACCATAGGCCAAGTGATGATCATCCCTACCTCTCTGTTGGCGATGATGACTCTAATCAAACAAATGATGGCCTTGATATCATTTTAGATGAAAATAAGGACTTCTCCGACCTCACCTTTGCTTTAACACTGGTGCCAGATAATATCACTGAGATTAACTTATTTGGCTTCTTGGGTGGAAGACTCGATCATCAAATGATTACTCTCGGCTCAATTCATCATTTTTTAAAAGAAAGAAAATTACAAACGACATGCAATTTTGAAAGAAAGGTTCTTGCAAGCTCTGGTGGTGACTTCTCTTTTACTCACAATGGTACATTTTCACTTTTAAGCCTTGAGAAACAAGAGCTTAAAATTAGCGGCTCATGTGACTTTCCTCTTAATACGCAAAAGAAAGTAAAAACTCTTAGCTGCCTGACCCTTTCAAATAAGGCTTCAGGTGAAGTACATATTAATTCTGAGCTACCTGTATTTATCTACTTACTAGATTCAGAAACACTAGGCCCTCAAGCCTAGTGTTCCAAAAATTTTAATGTGATGATTTATCCTTTTCATCCGCAAATAATTTTACAAAATTTTCTGTAGCGTCTGAGACTTCAATCTTATGAGACTTCTTCTCTGCACTCTTAGGTAATGCTAAGTAGAGAATACCATCTTGAATTTGGGCCTGAACTTCATTTCGATTGATGAAATGAGGCACTGTTAGACTACGTGAGATACGTCGAGTCTCCCCGCCTCCATCTTCAAATAGAGTTTTGCGTTCGGCCTCAATAGTGACAAGCCCATCATCGACTTGAATATTTAGGTCTTCCTTCTTAACACCAGGCATATCAATACTTAGCAGATAAGCATTATCAGTTTCCTTCATTTCACCAAAGGCATTACTGCTTCCACTTCCTCTGCCCTGCCAAATGTCTTCAAGGCCGGTAATAATATCCCTAAACTCATTATCAAAATTTGCGGAACCAAAAAAGTCTGAATTAAATGCTGAACTTTTTCGGGGAACAATTGAACGTCTAATCATGGGAAACTCCTTTAACTTACGTGTGTGTTGTAGAGAGTACATAACGACGCCAATAGATAAACATCGTCACCTATCTCTTGTTATTAAGATAACGCCATCTTATCATTGTGAATGAGTCGGATAAACTTAAGATATTTTTAAATGCTTCAAATAAGAACTAAAAGATCTCATGACAAAGAGATGTATTGGTGCCTGAGTATAGCAGTAAATATACCAAGGAAGTGATGGCCGAAAATTATTAATTGATACTAGAGTAAATTTTCCATTAGCGACACTTCTAAACTCCAGCCAACCAGTATCTTCAGATGCACTTAAAACTCCTCCAACAATATGAAACTTCGCCCTTCTTAAATTCGACTTATTTTCGATATACCTAAGAATCAGTAGTGGTGTTTTAAATCCAAAAATATTGAAAGTAATAGTTCCCTCTTCTTCATGAACATGAATAATAAATCGAATAAAGCGTGGAAGCCACTTCATATACGTACTCGCAAGCTCTTTCATTTCAAGATGGTTGGGGTTATCAAGGCGTTGAATGGAGCGAACAGTTTTCTCTTCTCTGCGCCTTGCTCTCCGAGGAGCTCTTTTAGTTTTTCTTAAATTAATCAAATTTAACATTTCATCATATGATCGAATTTTGATTAGGTCTCTAATATCATCTTCGATATCAACTTTTGGAAGATGACATTTTAAGCTATCGACTAAAGGAGAAACTAACTCTATTTGTGACTCACCAAAAATAGTCACCCACCACTTTGATAATTTTAAATAATTAATTGGCA
This sequence comes from Halobacteriovorax sp. CON-3, assembly GCF_043196995.1. Taxonomy (NCBI): domain Bacteria; kingdom Pseudomonadati; phylum Bdellovibrionota; class Bacteriovoracia; order Bacteriovoracales; family Halobacteriovoraceae; genus Halobacteriovorax; species Halobacteriovorax sp. CON-3. Next base: position 716,297 of record NZ_JBEBNA010000002.1, on the reverse strand, counting down.
CAGGAATCATGGGACAAAACTTTCTAAAGCGACGAGAAGTCTTTCTTATCAATTGCTCGTAAGTAACATCCTCGCCGTTAACAATATTAATAATACGATGAAAGAAGTTTTCGTTACCAATCAAATGCGACAGAACTCGCAATAAGTCGTCGATATAGACCAGCTGAGTGCGACTCTTTGTCCACTTAGGTAAAATCATTGCTGGTAAGTTAATAACGAGATTCTTTAAGATCTCAAAAGAAGAGCCCCCGTCTCCTACAATCATACCAGCTCGTAAAATTGTATAAGCAATGCCTGATGACTTAAAGACTTCCTCTACTTCAAGTCGACTTTTTAGGTGTTCACTACTTTCACCTGTCGGAACAAGTCCTCCAAGGTAGATAATATGTTTTACACCATTATGCTGACATGCTTTTGCAAAGTTATCGGCCAAAAGAAGATCTGTATCGCGGAAGTTTCCTTGAAATAATCGTGATGATGGTAGCATTGAATGGACAAGATAAATTGCAATATCAATATCTTTTAAGGCCTCTTTAGTGCTGTGATAAGAAAAGAGGTCTGTTTTTGAAAACTCAATATTCTCATCTGAATAGGACTCACTACGCCCCAGGGCCCTAACTTGATGTTGGCCTTTGATCTTTTGAATGAGGTTGCGACCAATAAAACCATTGGCACCAGCAATTGCTACTTTCATAATAGATAACTTTAATTACTTCTTTCGACGAACGTAGAGAGTTTTTTTGACTCTTGCCACTTGCTTTCCGCCTTTGTCATAAATATAAGTTTCAAAAACAGGATGAACTCTTCTTTCTTCACTGGCCTGCTTTTTTATTCTCTCGACTTCTTCCAGGCTAATTTCAAATTCGGCCTTAACAACACCTTTCCCAGGACTCAAAAAGTCGATCTCTGCAGTCTTGTCCCAAATGATATGATCTTTTCCAAGATGAAAACTTAGTAATAACATATAGAATGGGTCACACATTGAGTATAAGCTGCCCCCAAAGTGAACTCCAACATAATTAGTATTAAGAAATGTTTGTTTCATTTGCACACAGATCTTTGTGCGTTCATCATTGATAGATAAGACCTTAATTCCTGCACCCAGGTAAGGTGGCCAAAACTTAAGTAATTTAATGGCCTTTTCTGGTGGTATTCTTTGCCAAAAGCTCATGGCGAAACCTTTAAGATTCAAATGATTAATAAAGTATTTATTATATCATTGGAAATTTCAAAGTCACGCGAGAGCCACGATTTGGCATATTTTCGATAAATAGAGCAGCACCATGCTTTTTAAGAAAAGAGTGAACGAGCTTTAATCCAATGCCAGTTCCTTTCTCTCCCTTTGTCCCCTGCTTTACATGGAATGTCTGTCCACTTTGAATTCCATCAATAACAATATCAGGAACCCCTTCTCCTTCATCACAAATTTGAATTGCATAGCCATCTGAGACAGCGCCCTTGACAACAATTTTCTTTCCTTCAGGAGAGAATTTAATAGCATTTGAAATAATATTACGAACACAAGTTTCAATCATATTACTATCGTGATTGAAGATATAATCCTCTAAATCAACTTCAATTTCGAGATCCTTGGTTTGAGCTAACTCATAGGCAAACTCAACAGCACTCGTTATCGTATCCTTTATATTGAGCTCTTTTGGAGTATAACCAAGGCTTTCATTACTCGTTAGTGCCCAAGCAAGAAGATCCTTTAAGAGCGAATCTGTTTTCTTCGCCGATTTAATAATGCGGTCTTGGTAAAGTTTAATTCGCTCCACTGACAGCTCTTCATTCCTTTTTGAAACAAGAGACGCTGACGAGAGAATAACTTGTAATGGACTCTTTAAGTCGTGAGCAATCGTTGAAATAACATCGTCTTTTGTTTTATTAAGTTCTTCTAGACGGCGGTTAGAAATATAAAATAGTCTCCATGCTCTGTTAAACATTGATCTAAAGGCAAATAGAACAATATTTAGCGATAAGAGAATAAAGATTTTATAGAAGTGTTTCTTTAGATCAACTGACTCGTTAAGAATAGGAATAATCATAAAGAGAGCAAAAAGAAGTGCACAGTTAACGATAATGCCATTTAGTCTTCCAGGTAGCATGACATAGAATGAAGTGGTCATGATCATAATACCAGCAAGTAGTGTCGTACTAGTTCCCATAATCATAAATGTCATTAGCGCAACAATGACTACGGAAACGAGCTTAATAAAGAATAAGTGTGTTTCAATTTTGTCACTATAATCACTCTTTCTAAAAGCAACGAAGAAGCCAAGCCCATAAGCAACAAGTAGAGATCTAAAGAAAGTCAGAATATTTGGTGATCCAAAAGTATAGGCACGTTGATAGTCAGCAAGTATTCCAGCAAATAAGAGCAGGATACAGCAGACTAAATACGACAAGAGTGTATATGTTCGATCCTTTGGCCAAGACGTTTGAAGATAATTTCTCTCTTCAGTACGCGACTTAAACTCCCCAAAGGAATTGATTAGGGCTTCCAATAGTTAATCCTTTAAATTTTAAATACGTAAACAATTAGTCTTTACTATATTTATCCAAGAGATTCGAGAAAAAAAATTGTGATGTGAAAATTTACAATCTCATAAGGCTTGTAAAAACAAGCACTTAAAAACTAAAACAAGTGATTATTATGTTTTAGCTTTGGACGGCCTAGGGAAATCTTTCAATTTACCATAGTGGCCCATGTGAGCGTGATATTTATAAATATGAACAAAATCACCCCTCTACTTATTACTTTATTTGCCTTAAACACCTCAGCAAGCGACATCAAGTCCAGACTGCTAGACTTTCATCAGATTCAAGAAGAGTTAGAATGTAGTCGTGAATACAAATTCGTTGCTTCAGCATTTAAAGTAAAGAAGAGAGAGTCCATTAGCTGTAGCGATGTTGATTGGGCCGAAAATGCCCTAAGCAAGGTTGCAAATCTAAAGCCTGATGCACCAATGGTTAACTTGGAATTACTTGCTAGGGATAATGGAGCGTCATTTGATATTGGAGAAACAGTACGTATCCCTCTTCATTTAACATTTACCAATCAATGGGGACAAGTCTTTAACTCATATACAATTGGAACTGATGCAATCCTCTACCATGAGTACTCTCATGCCATATTTGGAAAGAGAATTGGGACACAATTCTATCCGAAGCTTAAGGCCTTAGCAGAAAGGCTATCGCGTTTTAAAATTAGCCGCCAAAAAGCATACGCTGAAGGAAACCCAAGAAATGTGGTTGAATACTATACAAAGCAAATCGAGTCCATTGAGGCGAGAATAAAGACTCATAATGAGCTTGAAAAATACCATCTTTCATCTTCATATAACGAACTCTTTGCTGATCTCATGGCCGTTCTTGTGACAAATAACCGCAATGCCATCTTTAATGCTCTCTACTATGACGAGATGACAGACGACGCCTATCAGCTAATTAAGCTCAGGTCATTTGAGGATCAAAATACAAAGTATGATAATCGCGGACTCTATGAAGAACATGGTGAGCTGGCCCTAGTTCGCCAATATATTGGAGAAGAAATTCTTCCTAAAATTTTCAAAAAGGAAAACGAAGAAGAACTTAAGAAAGAATTAATAAAAATCGTCCTAGAATCAATTGAATCTCAAATGGATAAGAGGATTAGAAAGGCCGCTTTTAAAACATCTCCTATGCACAGCAACACTGCTCTGATTGAGGAGATTAAGCAACGATATCTTAGCAAAACTGATTCTGTTGACTGAGTAGAAGATAAAACCTAAAATTAATCGAAAGCGACTGAGTCAACTAGAGGTGAATCATAAGCGTCGATTTATTCAAATACTTTTATCCAAATTCCGTAAATGATGAGAACGAACTTCAAGCTATTGATAAGCGCTACGAGGCTCGCTTAATCGTTTTCACCTTAATTTCCATAATATTTATTTTCTTACTGATGATTGGTGTCTTTTCCTATAATGTTGGAATTACGAGCCAATACAATATGCCCTTTCTGATCTTTATCCCAACGGCATCATACACTCTCTTCTTTTATAAGAGATACGATAACCCACTTCTGTTTAAGATTCTAATCCTTAGCATGAGCTATATTATTATCAACTTAAGGGCCTTTGAGCTTCAATCTCATGCTGGCTCACTAGTCCCATGGATGCTCGTGATCTTTGCCCTGATCTCATATACCGTTTCGTTTCGAGTCGGTTTTGGAGGAATACTTCTAAACTCTATTGCCATAATTTATAACTCGTATATGGGAGATAGCTTTTCAGGAATTCTCGATAAAGAGCTCCAAGTTATTGTTAACCAAGGGATTCCCATTTTTCTTTTTTCTTTAGTGGTCTATTACAAACATGTCGTTGACCGCGAAAAGTCTAAGGAGCTTAAACGATTTCAAAAACGTGATGCCATTTCAAAAATGATTATCACCTTATCTCATGAGATAAATAACCCTCTTACGGTTTCAAAATTGTGCCTAAGTAGATTAAAGAGAAATTATGATAACGATACATTAAATCGCTGTGAAAAGAATCTCGATCGTATCTCCAAGATCACTCACTTTATTAAAGATATTCAAGACTTTAAAGAGGTGGACTACGGAACAAATAGTAAGATGTACGACCTTTACGAGGCCATAAAAAGCCACGAAAGGTCAATCGATGACATCCTTTAATAACCTCAATTCTCAAGAATCGAAGTCAGATATACTAAATCATAATATGAGGCCAAGAATAGGTCAGTCGATAAATTAGACATTCTACAAGTGGGGTATTCCCCCACTTATAGATGAGGTGTAACTAGGCTACTTTAATTTTAGGATTTAGCGTGAATTTACAATTCATTGAATTTGTAACCAGGCATTTGTGTTGAGTCTCTTCTAATAATTTTAGATAATCCTCAACATTCTCCTTACCATGAACAACAAGATTTGGTTGAATCTCTACCGTTGTAAAAGTGAGCTTTCCATCCTTTCTTTCTAGCTTAGCATCTGCTTTAACATCAAGTGTTTCCCAATCCATTTTTCTTGCTTGGGCCAATGCCTTGAAGCTAAGTAGGTAGCAACTTGAAATACTTGCTGAGAATAGGTCTTCTGGAGACCACTCTCCTTCTGGCCCTTTAAATTCAGGAGGTGCCGTCGCTTCCAAATTCTGTTTTCCTTTAGAAGAAATTTTCATTCTTCCATCATTTCTTTCGCCGTGGGTGTTGGTACTGTAGATACTCATATATACTCCAATGTTCTCGTTATTTTGCTATCTTAAGGGTTTTTGTAGTCCAGCTGCTTTAAAGAAATCCTTATTTTTGTTTAATAACTAAAACAAGGCCATAATCTTTAAAGCTTGAAAGAACACAAAACAGATTCAACTTGCAATTCATGTAAAACCTAAGCTACATCATCTTTTTTTTGCTCCAATTCTTCTAAGATTGCCCTTAGGAGATAAAAAGATGATTAAAGACAGTCTTGTTCAAAAATATAATGTACCAGTACCTCGCTACACTAGCTTTCCAGCTGTTCCCTATTGGACGGGGGCACCATCACAAGAGATGTGGTTTGAGCACCTTAAAGAAGGCCATAGTAAGTCCCAAGGTGTAGAGCTTTATATCCATGTTCCTTTTTGTGAAAAGCTTTGTTACTACTGCGGTTGTCACCGAGTTATTTCAAAAAATAAAAATCGTGGTGTTGAATATGTTGATTTCTTACTAAGAGAGTGGGAACTCTACCGAGAGCAAATGGGAGATATTAAAATCTCATCAATTCACCTTGGAGGTGGAACTCCTAATTTTTTAAACGAAGAGGCCTTTTCAACACTATTAGATAAGCTAAAGGAATCAATTGACTCTAAAGATTTTAAAGGTTCAATTGAAATTGATCCTCGTACTTGTTCAAAGTCACAATTAGACCTTTATAAGAAATTGGGATTTAGTCGTCTCTCAATGGGAATTCAAGATTTTGATCCCACAGTTCAAGAAGCAATCGGCCGCGTACAGCCTTTCGATAAGGTAAAAGAGCTTGTGGACTACTGTCGAGAAATAGGAATAGATGATATCAATTTTGATTTAATCTATGGGCTACCTTTTCAAACACTAGAGTCTGTTGAAGAAACAATAGAAAAGGTCATCTCACTTAAACCACTACAAATTGCTTTCTACAGCTATGCTCACCTTCCATCTAAAATAAAAAATCAGAAGCTGATTCCTGAAGAAGCTCTACCAGAAGGAGCAAAAAAAAGAGCATTATACGAACACGGCAAGAGCTTACTTGAAAAGCATTCATATAAAGAAATTGGCCTCGATCACTTTGCCAAGTCAAATTCACAACTCTACCAAGCAAAACAAGAAGGTAAACTGAGACGAAACTTTATGGGGCACACTCATAAGAGCTCTCCGATTATTATCGGTCTAGGTTGTTCTTCAATTTCATCATCTGCTAAGAGCTTTGTGCAAAATGAAAAGGATGTGAAGGCGTATTATGAATCAATCAGCAATAGGAAGCTTGCTATTACAGCTGGTCATATTCACTCTCAAGAAGATATCGCCGTTGAAGAAATCTTACAAAATTTCTTTGCGACAAATAGTGTTTCAAATAAAGCATGGCAGGGCCTAAAGAATGCTTCACTTATTAGTCATAAGATTTGCGAGCTTGAAAAAGATGGCCTTATTACAAGTAGTGATAAGATTATTGTCACAGAAGAAGGCAGGCCATTTATGAGAAATATAGCGAGTATTTTTGATCATCATTTGATGAAGGCTAAGCAAAATAGTGGCTCTCGCTCCCTATAAGAGTATTGTTCGATAGACTCTAGCTATTAGTCTATGCAGTTTGATAATTTGCATATTTTTCCAATCTAATAGATAATTTAAGTCACACAATATAGGGAGAATACATGAGTCAATTGACGCCACAACAAAAAGAAGAATTACTTGCAGAAATCACACTTCTAGAAGGGCAACTTACTGGAAATATGATGGAAGATATGGATATTCGTGGCAGAATTCACAATATTAAAATGAAACTTGATGGCGTAAAACCACCTGAAAGCTTTATCGACTGCATCGGTTGCGGTTCATAGAGAAATCTTCAACGATCAAATTCACTCTTTAGTAAAAAGATAATCTGATTAATAGCAAATCTAGATTCCCTAAGATGAGGCATCTCTATAAATCCATGCATCATCTTGGGGTATTCAAAGTAGCGATAAGGCCTACTACCTTCTTTCAAACGATTTTTTAATTCCTTCGCATCCGGATGTAAAATATCGTGAGTACCTGTAAAGATATTAATCTCAGGAAGATCATCAAGCTCTCCTCTTAATGGACTTATACGATAATCATCCCCAGGTAAATCATCTGCAAATATTTGTCCTAACTCTCTAATCCCCTTTCGATCTAAAACCATTTCATGCTCATCAAAGTCTTCAATCTCAGGGTTACTCATGGTGATATCAAGCCACGGTGAAAGGAGTATAATTGAAGAAGGAAGTGAATACTTTTCATTTCTCATTTGCTCACAAAGCGCAAGTGCAAGACAACCTCCCGCTGCATCTCCCATGACAACGATATTTTCAGCACCAACTCTTTGCGCTGTCTTCTCAAAAGATTCTCTAATCATCGAAAGAGCATCTAAGACGCTTCCATGAGGAACCAAGGGATAGTCAGGAACAATAATTTCGATATCTATATTTCGCATCAACTGTGTGAGCAAGTGGAATTGGCCAACATTCATATTATAAATAAATGCTCCGCCGTGAATATAGAAAACTGTTTTTGCACACTCCTTACCCATTGGCCTAAATTGGAAGAGGTTGCGATTTTGTATCTGCATACAGTGAATATCAAATTCATGATAGAAAGCACGAGGTATACTCGTTTCATTTGGAATGGGATCTTCTTTCTTCTTTTCAACAATCTTAGAAAAGATCTTTCTAAGTTGTAGAATTCTAAGACTTCCCTTTGAGACAAATGAGCCAAAGCTTTCTTCACCTTTGTAATGAAATTCAGTCTCAATTGGATAGCGATCTTTTTTTAGTGCTTTATTTCCCATAGAGCTAATATCGGAGCTCTTAGAACTGGGCCACAGAAAAGAAAGGCTTAATTCTTTTTAACTAAGACTTATGGCTAAGTTAAGAAAAAGCCCCTCACGCATGAGTAGAAGATGAGGGGCCCCCTAGATTTCTCTAGATTATTTATGTAACGCAGAGAGAGTTGTTGCGTTTACACAAGCATTAAGTCTTCAAAGGCAGTTAGGCCTGCTTTGGCCCCTTCTCCCATTGCGATAATAATTTGTTTATAAGGTACGATTGTTACATCTCCGGCCGCATAAATACCTTTCTGACTTGTACGACACTTATCAGTTACAACGATCTCCCCAAACTTATTCTTTTCAACAAGATCCCCAAGGAAGGCACTATTTGGCACAAGTCCGATCTGAACAAAGACACCATCAAGGTCAACTTTTTTCATCTCACCAGTTGCACGATCCTCATACTCAAGACCGATAACTTTTTCATCGTCACCGACGACCTTATCTGTTCGTGCATTTTTAACGATTGTTACATTTGGTAGAGACTCAAGCTTCTTAACAAGAACAGAGTCTGCTTTAAGTTCTGGTGCAAACTCAAAGAGTGTCACTGACTTTACGATACCAGCAAGGTCAATGGCCGCTTCAACACCAGAGTTTCCACCACCAACAACACTAATATCTTTACCTTTATAATAAGGGCCATCACAGTGTGGGCAATAAGCAACACCACGACCGATATACTCTTTCTCACCGTCAACACCAAGCTCACGCCATTTTGCTCCTGTTGCAATAATGAGAGCTTTTGTTTGGACAGTTTCCCCACTATTTAAAAATAGAGTCTTAACATCACCGTTTTCAATATTTTCAACACGACGATGCTCGAGTGTTTTAATATCATACTGTGACATATGTTCATTAAGGGCCGCAGATAAGTGTGGGCCTTCTGTATATGGAATCGAGATAAAGTTTTCGATGCCCTTAGTATCTTGCATCTGACCGCCGACGCGATCAGTGATTACAGCTGTCTTAAGCCCTTTACGAGCTGTGTAGATTGCAGATGAGACACCAGCAGGACCTCCTCCAATAACGATAACATCGTATAGACCTAAGTCTTTTGCTTCGCCAGAAGACTGTCTGTCTTCTTTTCCAAAGCGTGCTTCTAGCTTTTCTAGTAAATCAACAAGTGAAGACTTTCCAGAGTGAACTAAGTCATCGCCATCAATCACACTTGGGACTCCCTGAATCTTAAGTCTAGCAATTTCATCTTGATCAAACTCTCCATCAACCATTTCGTGAGTGAAGTCGTCTTTAAAGATGGCCATGAGATTAAGTGCTTGTACGATATCAGGGCAATTCTCACATGAGAGAGAAATATATGTTTTAAGGCCTATCTCACCTTTTAAAGCTTTAATTCGATTAATAATCATCTCATCAGGAAGCTTCCCTTTAAGATCACTATTTAGGATAGCAAGAATTAGTGATGTAAATTCATGTCCACCTGGAATACCAGAAAATTTGATTCCATTCGCCTTGCCATTTACATGAATTTCAAAATGTGGGTAATCGTAATTTTGTCCGCTAGACTTTGCCACAATCTTTGGAGAAGTAGTCGCGATGCTCTCAAGCATCTCAACAAGCTCCTGTTGTTTAGCATGACTTGATTCATTGTAAACAAGCCCAATCTCACTCTCCAGTTGAGCGTAGACAGACTTTAATTGTTCAATGATTCCACTATCTAACATAATTACTCCAATAAAATTCTAGGACAGGCCCAAGCGATAAAGCCTGGGCCCAAAATATCGTTGAGGATAAATCTTAGATTTTTCCTACAAGGTCTAAACCTGGCTTAAGTGTTTCAGCACCTGGCTTCCACTTAGCTGGACATACTTCGTCTGGGTGCTCAGCAATGAATTGCGCAGCTTGAACTTTTCTCATAAGTTCATCAGCATTACGTCCGATTCCATTGTCGTGAATTTCAGCAAGTTTAATTTCACCAGCTGGATTGATTAGGAAAGTTCCTCTATAAGCAAGACCTTCTTCTTCAATATGAACACCAAACGCTCTTGTTAGTTGACCTGTTGGGTCTGCAAGCATAGGGTACTTAATTTTCTTGATTGTATCTGAAGTGTCATGCCAAGCTTTATGTGTGAAGTGAGTATCTGTTGATACAGAGTAAACCTCTACACCCATTTTTTGGAATTCTTCATACTTATCTGCCATGTCACCTAGTTCAGTAGGACATACGAATGTAAAGTCTGCTGGGTAGAAGAAAAGGATCGACCATTTACCTTCTAGATCATTAGCTGTAACTGTTTTGAATTCTTCATTGTGATAAGCTTGCACATTGAAGTCTTGTACTTTTGTGTTGATTAAAGTTTGCACTATTCATCTCCTTTAGAAGTTTTAATAAGTGATATTCTACTTATAAGATTCTTCCATCAGAGGTGATTTTAATCTAATATTTATTATCTAATGCTTGATAGATGTCACCTATGATACCGCGAGGCACCATAGGCTTGTATATGACTGTAATTAATGAAAACTTAATTCATTTAGTCGAGATGATAGATTTCCATGATATTTTCTAGAGTTTTTTCAAAGTCAATCTTGAGATCTTTAAGTTCTCCAGTGTGAACATCAAAAACCCAGCCGTAAACTTTTAGGCCTCTTTCACGATTTGCTTTTTGTACGGCAGCTGTCTTAATAGCATTAATACATTGCTCTTGAACATTTAACTCAACTAGACGCTCATAGCGCTTGTCTTCGTCTTCAATTGCATTAAGTTCTGTCTTGTGAGTACGATAAACATCGCGAATATTTCTAAGCCATGGGTTTAGAATTCCAAGGTCTTGGCTTTCCATTGCGGCCTTAACACCACCACACCCGTAGTGCCCACAAACGATAATATGATCGACTTTTAAGTGATCAACTGCGTAGTTTAGAACACTCATGACATTTAGGTCGATACTGATAACCATATTGGCGATATTTCTGTGAACGAAGATCTCACCTGGTCCGGCACCCATTACTTCTTCGGCCGTAACACGAGAGTCAGAGCATCCGATATAAAGAAAATTAGGGTTTTGTCCTGCCCCTAATTTGTCGAAGTATTTTTCGTCTTGTTTAAGCTTTGAATCAACCCATTCTTTGTTATTTTCAAAAATCTTTTTGATATCCATATAATTCACCTATGTTATTTTTTGCAAAATCATAAGTGAATAAATTGAATTTGCCAATTATAGGCCTTCGAGTAGGAATTTCACCGCAAGGCTTTGTAAAATAATCGCGGCAATGATGCTAAAAACTGGTCCTAACTTATCAGAAGCGCGTTTAGCAATGCTCATTCCCACTATTGTCGAACAAAACGCCCAAACACCAATCGAAGTAATGTATGGAGTCAGCACTTTACCCGATGCGCCAATTGTCACACCAACAGCAAATGCGTCAAGGCTTGTGGCAAATGAAACCAGGATCACTTTTAATAAGCTATGAAACTGCTTCGGCCTCTCTTCTTCATCATCATTCTTACCACTAAGCTCTTCATAGCCCTCATAGGCCATGTGAATAGCAACAGCTGTTAAGAGGCCAAACGAAATCCAATGATCAATATAATCAAATTGAGCAATAACTTTCGCGCCGGCAATTGCACCTAAGAAAGCAACCAGTGCTTCTGCTCCCCCCGATGAGAATGCAAACTTCAGAGTATCACTAAATTTATGAGGTCTGGCCCCCATTGCAACAGCAGCAGAAAAAGAGTCGGCACATAGAACTAAACCAATAACTATAACTTCAAAATAATTAATCATAAGACCTTTATAATACGTCGGCCTATTACAGGCAATTATTAAAAAACTATTCGATTTGTTAAATATTTACTATTGTCCCTATAGATGAAAATATTAATAGCACTGCTTATCTCAACCTTCTCGTTCGCAACAAATTCTTTTGTTGATGAAGTTGATACTTACTTTCAAAGTAATGAATTAACTAAAGTTCGAAATCAATCAGAGTTTCAAATCGATAAGTGTCACACTCACCTAGAGAGTCAAAATACTTTTGGTGAAACGCTACTCTATTTTATAAATGAGCTCGCAACTAAGAAATCAACATTCTTACATATTAGCTCAATATACAAGATGCCTACAAAAATGGCAGATCAAGAACAAGTCGGGCTTTTAAGTCATCCGCTATGTCCCGTAACAAAAGAATCTCTTTCAAAGACGATTAAGAATATGCCAGATGAGATGACGATTGAGTTGGCCAATCGTTTTGCTCGTGAACATAATGAGCTTAGAGAGCAAGAAGATCACGCAGAACTTCAACAACTATGGGGAAAGTTCTTTGGGTGTTTAGCATACACTGAAAGCTTAACAACAGCGGACCTCGCTGCAAGTGAGAAGCTCGCAAAGAAGTATGCTCCAAAAAATTACAAAAGACCTCAAGGGGTAAAATTCTATTACGATAAATGGCAGCCAAAAGTGAGTCGTTTGAATATTGGACTCTATCAATTCACGCCGAATTATGGTGGAAATATAAAACCTTGTGTGGATTCATGGAATCATTATTATTCAAATGAAAGTTGTCAGATAAAGAATAAAAAGAAGGATGCGTTGATTAATGCTTTTGGCTCCACTGCTCAGCATTTCAATGCTTATTGTGGAGTTCATAAAGTCATCGAAGCATTTTCAGTACAATTAAATACTTCGGAAAAAAAATTCACTCATCCGCAAAATCAAGAAGATGGAAAACTTAAGAGCGCAAGTGAAAGATGTGTCACTCCTCACTTCTATGCAGGTTGGTCATACAATCACTTTGGGCCACTACAGAACTCGACAAAGAATAATCTAAAAAAGCTTATGTCTTGTCTCTATAATTAAACACCAGTACAGCTTATAACAAGCTTACCTTTATCAAACTCAATTGACTTACGCCCTTCTACAGCTCCATCAAAAACGATAACTTCAGGAAGAATAGGTTCCACTTCAAACTTAGGCATTACTGAGTTTGCAAAAGGCTTTCCTTCTCTTAATTCAATGCGAAGGTACCCTGTTGAAATGACATAAGAGATCATATAATTAAAATGATTTCCCATCATCAGAGGAACTCCACCAGAGAGAATGCTATGCTTTACACCAGAAGCGGCACCTGAGTGGAGACGGTTTAACTGATCAATATATGAAAAAGAACAAGATACATTATTAAAAGATGATTGCTCTTTTGCATCGACAACGAGAAGAGAGCTTAAGTTATAAGTTCCTTCTTCAAGCCCTAATAGACCTAAGTATTCATGAAAAACGATCTTTAACTTTTCATGATCATTAAGTGACTCCCAACGCTGTTGATTAACATGAATTTCTAAGGTCTCAGGAAAATTCTTTGCAACAAAGCCACGCTCATTACGACAACGGTAATCACCGGCCCTCGAACAAAGTTTATAATTCACAGAGAAGACTGCTGTCTTATCAACAATTAAATCCAATAGATCAAGATTGATATCATCAAAGATACTATGCTTTGAGAAAAGAAGTGCCTGTTGCCCTTCGATTTGATCACGAAGCTTCGCTCCAATTTCAAAGAATTCAGCTGCGATATCATCACCACCATTCCCTTCTCTTCCAAGGCGTAATGCCTGATCAAGAATATTTTCGTCAATATTAAAATCTTCTGGACGATCTTTTAATATCTCTAAAACGTGAATTCTTTCTTCGATATTTTTCTTTAATAGAAAGCTCTTATTAATCTTTGTTTCTTGTAAATTAATCTCAGGCCTTGCAACCCTTAGACTTGCACGAATTTGTTTTGCCTTGTCGTTTGCTGAAGCAGAAAGCATCTGAGTTAGAAGAATCGATAAAATAATAAGTTTCATTTTCATAAGCTAAATCATATCGGCCAACTAAGAGATATTAGGCCCTTATGTAAAATATCTCCATGGTGTCCATATCTTAAGCAAACGCCAAGTCACTGATTTCACTGACTTTTATTAGAGATTTTGTGACGATAACTTTATCTGGAACTTCCTTCAAAGATGCCTCATACTTATAGCTAATGGATTATTTAGAATTACTCACAAAAATACTTGAAGAAAAGAAAGCAAAGAATAAACGCTTTTCGATGCGCTCCTTTGCTAATTACCTCGATATGGACCCAGGTCTTCTTTCTAAATACTTAAATGGTAAACGTGAAATTCCGGATGCCTTCATCGAATCAAGAGCGCAACTCTTAGGAATTACAGATGAAGAGCTTTCCAAAATTAAAAAAGAGGTAAGATCTAAAGAGGTTATAAAGTCATTTCGCCTCAAAAATCCAAAAGAAGAATATACTCGTGTCGATATGATTCACCAAGAGGTCATAAAGAATTGGCAGTATTACGCTATCCTCGAGCTAATGAAAGTTAAAGGCTTCGATCCAACAGCAAAGTGGATTGCGGGAGAGCTCCATACGACTGAAGACTATGCACAAAGCCTAATTGATGACCTTGTTGAAGCAAAGTTGTTAGAAGTTCGTGAAGATGGTGATTGGCTCGATCTTACGGAAGGAAGCTCTACTCATGCACTTAGTGATGAAGATATCAATATGGCCAATAAAGAATCTCAACGTCGTATTCTTGAACTTGCAAAGCTTGCCATTGACGAAGTCACTCCTGAGTTTCGTGAGCAATCATCAATGATGATGGCAACTAATAAGAAGAAAATTGAAGAGGCAAAGGTGCTGATTAGAGACTTCAGGCGTAAGCTTTGTGATTTTCTCGAAGATACAAATGAATATGATTCAATCTATCAATTAAGTCTTTCACTTTTTCCGCTCAGTGGAAAAAAGAAGAAATAACTCCTTAAAATTATTAAAAGCTGTAGTATTTATATGATGACAATCGAGGGTCAACACATTGGCCCCTGCTCATATTGAGCGCAGTCCTCCTTTCGATTACATTGGCAAAAAACAAAAGGAGAACAACATGAAAACTTTAATTTTAATTGCAACATTAATCCTATCGATCCAATCATTTGCTGCCGGAAAAATCAAACATGAAACTTGTAATGTTGTGATGGCAAAAGGTCCTTATTACGGAACATTTGCAAATTATGATATGCCAAAAGATTACTTTGATAAATTTAGACAAGCTTTTGAAAGAAAGGGATATAATGTTGTCGATCAAATGAGCATCGGAACTTATCATGATCATCCATATGTTCATCAAAATGCTAATGATCAAAAGGCACTAGCTTTCTTTTATCGTGCTACTTACCAAATCATCTCAGGAGACCTTAGAGGTGAAAATTCAGATGACCACTTATGCCGTATGAATGTGGAGCTTTATAAAAATAATTATAGAGTGATCTCTAAGGAAGTAACAACAAGTACAGAAGTAAGCTTATTTAAAAATCAGTACAGAAAATCAATTTGTAATAAAGTATTTAGAAACTTCAAAAAATCGATTCCAAAATGTGAGATCAAATAAGAAAGGGCCTCTAAGGCCCTCTTCTAATTAACTGTATTCTTATAATATTTGATACTACCCTTCATTCCAAAGATTAAATGACCTTGGTCGAGAATCAGTGAATCCGCAAAAACACTTTCATCCCCAAACTCGATGGAATTAATCACTTTCCCCTCATTTAGGCCAAGATAAGAAATCTTTCCCTTGCGATCAGAGAAAATAAGTTTTTCACCGTCATACTTAACTGACGAATAGTTGTAGCCAATTTTCTTCTCACGACTGGCGTACTTCCACTCTAGTTTGGAAGTAATGCTATTCCACGCATAGACTCTTCCATCAAAGTCATTAAAGACAATAAGGTCATCAAAAACAATTGGCTTTCCAATGACAGGAGAATCAATATTAATTGAGCTAATTTGTTGTCCTAGTGAATTTAAACAAACAAGCCCACCTAACTCAGACTTAACGTGAAGCTCCCCCTGAATAAAGCAGATATTATCTCTTGTAGCGACTGGTCCATACCAACTAGAAAGAGGAAGCTCTTCTTTCCATAAAAGCTTTCCTGTTTTCACATCAATTTTATAGGCGAATGGCCTTGCCTTACCAATATCTTCTTCCGGTACCCCACTTGCCACGTAAAGCGCCTGGTCTCTTACAAGAACAAAGGCATCCATATGGCCACCTTTGTATTGCCAGATTAGCTCCATCGAATTTGGATCAATTGCATAAAGGCCATCCCCACCTGCTGATTGAAAGAGATAGTCCTTTCCATCAATTTCTTTGAGAACAGGGAAGATTTCAGTGTGTCCTTTAGTTTGAAATGAACCAACAACTTTCTTAGCATTAGGATCAAATTTATAAACCCTCATATGGTGAGAAGCGTGAAGGCCTTCTCCAAAATATAAGAACCCTTTATAGTAGACCGGAGTCGGTGAAAGAAATTTCCCGAAGAAAATCTTATTCTTAATTGCTCCTGAATTTATATCAATGACAAAGAGGTTTCCTTCTTTGGAGCCAACAAATAATTCGTCGCCAACCACAACACCAGAAGCAAAAATACCTTCTTCAACACTTTGTTGCCACAAAAGACCAGCTTGCGCCTCTAGTGGAGCTTTTGAAAAGCTAGTATCTTTATTCACAAACTCCTGCACAAAAAGAGGTACAGGGCCATGCTTTAAGTATTGGTAAGCTTCCATTCCGCCATAAATAAGAACATTAAAGATCATGGCCGAAATCAAAATCTTTGGCTTTAATAAAACCTCTAATAATTTCTTAGGACCTTCGGCCTTAAGCTTTATTCCAAAAAGGCCTGCAATAAAAGTCGCAACGACTGTGATACCAGTACTTAAGAAAGCTAGTGGTAATAAAACAGTTGGTACAATTGAGTAGCTAAAGTCACTACATAAATTATTGCATGAGTTTAATTGATCCAGTATTTCCATCAACGAAAACATCTTCTCCACCTTTGAATTTTAAATGACATTGTTTAATTCCACTTACTGCAGGGATTCCCATCTCTCTGGCGACAATTGCACAGTGAGACAAGACTCCACCACGCTCGACGATGATTCCACTTGCCTTAGTAAAGACAGGTGTCCATCCTGGGTCTGTTGACTGGGCCACAACAATTGCATTTTGAGGCCAATCAATCTCCTTCCAACTTGCGGGGTTATTTACAACAACAATTTTTCCTCTAACGACTCCAGATGAAAGCCCCTCTCCCATAAGGTCATTTGTACTAGATTCTTCCTCTCCATCAATAACTGCTTTAATCTCCTGGAGAGAAGTAACTGTTGAGAAATTGAAGTTCTTAAACATATGAGCGCGCTCTTTTCTTTCTTTAATTAATTCAAGCATTGAAGATTCAAAACTTAGGATCTCTTCTTTATTTAGAAAGAAGATATCATTTTCATCTTCAAGCTGAAGTCTTCTCGCCTTTTCCAGAGCAAGGAAACGGATATGAGCATAAGGCCTTAGGATGGCCATTTTCCACTTTTCTCTAAGCTCTAATAATTGCTTGAGTATTTTCCATTCTTCTAGAATTAAAGTCTTCTTAAAAGACTTCATTGCCATAATTTCTGTCTCAACATCAATAAATGCATGAGAGTTCTTATCCTGTTCATATTTCTCAACAGGATAATCATAGAATGCATCATCTCCAATCTCAGACCATCTCTTAGCACTTAAATCAAGCTCTCCCGGTCCACGATGGCCATAACGAGCAAGAAAGAGTGATCTCGTATTAGGTTTTGCACAGGCCTTTTTAAAATATAGCCCCATATTATATGTTTCAGAGTTAATCCCAGCGCCAGACCATTTCTTAATCATCTGATCAGCTTCTTGCTCAGTATAAATACTTTTAAGAAGAGAGATTAAGGTTTGAATTGTTGTCTCTGTTAGAGAAATCAAAATATATGGCCACTCTAGAGTACGATTACTAAAGATTGCGATCTCTTTTGAAAGGCGATCATTAATCTCCTCTTCACTCCAGTCTTTATAGATTGTTGGATCATTTGGTCGCTTTGAGATTGTTGTAATCTCAAGTAGTTCTTTTGAGGCCTCGTCGATTACTTCTTGGCGATGAGTATTGATTGAAAGTCCAACCTTGAGCATACGCCACATTGTTTGTGGGGTACGAAATAAAACCTTTGGAGTAATTTTCGAAAAATGAAACTTCAGGTGCGGTCTTGGTATAGGCTCGATTGAATACGGAATTGGACCAAAGTACATCTGACCTAGTTTACTTAGGTTAATATAATTACGGCCAAAGACCTCATCCATAATGGATTCATTTCCATCAAAACCAACATAGCCTAATTTTCGGAGGGCCTTATCAAAGGCTTGATCTCTTTTAAATGACTCAGACCAAATCTGTGTCGTTAGCGTTGTCGGAGAGACAGTCCATTCAGCAAATGTTTGTCCATCCCAAACTGTATCGTCAGAGAAGACACTTGAAAGTCTTTCAAGCTCGTCATGGGCCAACTTCTTAAGATTTGTAATCGATGCCTTGGCAGTAATTGGTCTTGCCTGTAATAGATAAACCTTTCCGGCCTTATCAATTGCCCATTCGATATCAAAATCATCTTGGTACTTATCTTCAACGAGATTAGCAAACGCAACAATCTCTTTTACTTGTTCTTCAGTGATATGCTCACTTTCAAAATTCTCTTCACTTAGAATGATCGGAGT
The DNA here is from genome assembly GCF_043196995.1 of Halobacteriovorax sp. CON-3. NCBI lineage: Bacteria > Pseudomonadati > Bdellovibrionota > Bacteriovoracia > Bacteriovoracales > Halobacteriovoraceae > Halobacteriovorax > Halobacteriovorax sp. CON-3. The sequence continues at coordinate 697,650 of NZ_JBEBNA010000002.1, read as the reverse complement.
ACGCTTTCCAGAAACGAGGTCTTCACCTACTCCATCAATATACTCTAGCATCCAAGTTTCGAACTTACCTCTTGGGTCCTTTGAAAAGTAAACACCTGAATATGAAGGGTCAATCATACGCTGAACAACGACATTCATTGGAACTTCTTTATCTGAACCAAGAAAGTGTTTACGATAGGCCTTAGACGACTCTTTATGAATTGAATTAAAACAATTTTCAATTGCATGCTCTAAGTCTGTATCATTGCTTACATATAAGAAGGTCGAATTTTGACCTGCGAAACTATTTTCTTTTGAGTCTTCACCAGTTGCTGAACTTCTTACAGCGAGAGAATATTCTCCATCGCGTGCAAATTTAAAAATTTCTGCTAACTCGTCTTTCGTCGGTAGTGCATCAAGAATAATTCCATCAGGGACAACAATTCCCATCTGGGCCATCATCGCCAGCATATAGGCCTTGCCACCAACTTCTTTCTTCTCTTCAGGGAGATCCTTAAAATAATACAACATAAATGCCTTCCTCTTCTTGATAAATTTATATCGTTTACGAGACAGTCATTACATGACAATCGTCACCTTTTGTCACATTAAATGCCGAATATCAGGAAATTAGCGTCTTGATTGTATCAATTGACTCTTTTGGCCAATATGATTCCTGTGTCACAATTGCGTTAGTATTAACTCTCTCAAACTTAACTTCGTCGTTAACTAAGCTTGGAATCAAATGAGTTAATAACTCTTTTACATTTGAAACATTCTTATTGATTACATTTGTGATCTCTTCTAGAGAGCAGGCTTCGTCTTTCCAGCAATCGTAATCAGTCACAAGTGCCACTGTTGCATAAGCAATCCCAGCTTCTTTTGCAAGGTAGCTTTCAGGAACATTAGTCATCCCAATAACACTAGCACCAAAGCTGCGATAAAGTTCAGACTCTGCTCGTGATGAATACTGTGGGCCTTCAATGCAAATATAACTTCCACCAAAGTGAAACCTTGTTTCGATTTTATCAGCTACTAATCTAATTCGTTCAATAAGAGCTTTTTCAACTGGCTCCGCCACAGAAACGTGCCCTACGATTCCATTTTCAAAGAAAGATCTCTTACGTAGTCCCTTTGTCCAATCAATAAACTGATCCGGAAGAAAGAAGTCACCAGGCGCAACTTCTTCTTTTAAAGATCCCACTGCAGAAATAGAAATAATATGAGTCACTCCAAGAGACTTTAGAGCAAAAATATTGGCGCGGTAATTGATATCTGAAGGACTAATATGATGGCCCTTCCCGTGGCGAGTAATAAAGAAAAATTCGCTACCATTGATCTTTAAATGATCAATGTTACTACTTGGATCTCCATAAGGAGTCTCTATCTTTAATGAGTCGACTCTCTCCATAAGATCAAGATCGTAAACCCCGCTTCCACCAATTACACCTATTTTCATATTACCTACTTATAAAATACTGCTAAGAATTGATTGTACTCACGCCCATTCTTAGTACGTGAGTTAATTGTTTCTATCTTCACATTAAGATTTGCCTTGTCTGCCCAAGAAGCAATTTCTTCATTAGAGAAACCAAAGTGTTTCACTCCCATTCCCTTTGGATCAGGATGAAAGCTTCCATCTTCAGACTCAAGATCAACGATGGCCATCTTTCCACCCTCATTTAACATGCCAGCAAGCTTCAGCGTCATTTGTTCAGGAGAATCAAGATGATGAAAAGTCATCGAACTTATAATCAAATCAAATTTTTCATTGAGCTCTTGATTTTCTAAATCAGTATTGACCGATTTAATATGATCGTAGTCAGCTGTTTTCTTATTGAAAACTTCAAGCATACCTGTGGATGTATCCACTCCTGTGATACTTTTAGCATCATCGATAAACTCAAGGCCAAAAAGACCTGTTCCACATCCAAAATCAAGAAGATCGACTTTACGAGAAAGATTAAGACGTTCTCTGGTTTTTTCTGCAAGCGTTTGCATTAGGGAAATCTTATCTTCAGAGTCCCAAGTATTGGCCGCATGATTAAAATGTGACATATTTTTTCTCCATAAATGACTAATTTCTAAACGTTATAATATCTAATCAAAAAACATGTTAAAAGTCATATTTTTTCCCCCTATTCTTCTTCAGAAAATACTAAGAAAAAAGCTATAAATGACCGATAATAAAGGTATGAGAACAAGGCTTCTTTTGCTATTTACAGGTATTATTATTGCAATAAATACTTTTGCGCAAAGTGCCTCAGTCATCGAATCCCACCAAGAATATGAAATAGCGGCCTGCCAAGATATAGAATCAAATAACCAAAATGATGAATACTATATTGGTTGTGAAAATGGACGAATCAATTACTTTGAAGATTTCTCAGTTCTGTCAAAGTCAGCAAGTGCTATTGAAAGAAATATTTACGAAGACAATCTTCTAAGTGAGCTAAGAGAATTCACAATAAGAGAACTTAGAAAGAACAAAGCATACTTTGATAAAATAAAAGAATGTCTCATTTCAAATAATCCAAATTGTAACGAGATCAAAGAGTCCATACTTAATACAGTAAGAACAGAATCTCCAAAACTTAGGGCCACAATGTCTATGATGGTCCCTCCCCCAAACTTCCAGAGGATGAAACCAATCCTCTATAGCACATCAATAAAGCATAAGTTTCAGAATAAAGAACTTAAGCCATTAACTAAAGATGAAAGGGTAAAAATTGAAGAGGAAGCAAAGGCAATAAAGTATCACTTTAAACAAGCTTGGTTTGAGGATAACTTTGGCAAAAACAAATGTATCGAAAAGTTATCACCTACTTCTTTTCGCTTTCTTCCTTCTAAAGGACGTTATTCATGTGAGTCATTTCACCAGCGAACACGAGATAAAGCGGTTGCTCTCAACATGGCCAACTACCGTAAAGAACTAAAGAAAGAGTATAATAATAAATTAGCAAGTAATCCGATTCTAGCACATATTGATCTTAGAGGAACCGAGAGCGATAAAGAAATCCTTAGCGAAGTCGCAACAGTCATTTCTAATTTGGCCAAACAAACAAGTCTTTCAATTGATAGACTTTCACATTTAAAAAAAGAAGATGAAGCATCTCTAATTCGAAATGATAATATTTTAAATTCGTTTATTAAAGACAGAGGAGTATCAAGGGTTCTTTGTGATGTCTCTCAGAACCTAAAAGATCAAGAAGAGTTTAATGAGATAAAAACTGACCTCGCCCTAGCAGGGGCAGCACTTATAGGTGGTGGAGTATGCGCCTTCACTGCAGGGATCGGGTGTATAATAGGAGTCGGTGTTGCAGCTGAGACGATTGGAATTAGTATTGCTCAGAACCGATATGAAGAAGCTGCTCTAGCATTCAACTCTGGTCTTACAACAGCTCAAATATATGAGGATCGAAAATTTGAACGAGATTTCACACTCCTGCTTGCTCCACTTTCTGTAACAGGAGAATTTATCGGAAGTGGTGTCAAGTTCACTTCTAAAGCAATACGCTACTCCCCTTCTGGAACAAGTGTTGACTACGATCTAAAGGGGATAAGAAAAAGAGATCAGTATCGTCAATCAACATTCATAAATCCGAACGAAAAAATTGGAAGTAAGGCCGAGTTTATTTCGAAGTATGAAGACTTCGTCCTCACTGGCCCAGAATTAAATAGTCGATGGATTCAAAATGCAAGGGCCACGAATGCATCTCTTTACTTAGATATTGAAAACTCTGCTCTAAAAAGATTAAACGATACAATTGGAGACAAGAGTCTTGTGACATCACTAACAAATGCCCACAAGACAATTATCGCTACGAGAATCAATGAGTTATTAAAGAAGTATCCAAATATAGATATTGAAGTCTATTCAGACTTCAAATCAACGCGCTTTGCCTTTGTTCCAAAAGACATATCAAGTGAAACCAAGGCCCAATTATCAAAAGAGCTCAATAGTGTTTACCAAGAAGCAAATAGCGAATTTGCCGATATGATTAAAACAATGGAGGGAATCCCAACAACTGAAAATATTCGAGGTTGGTTTCAAGCAGGAATTGGAGAGACGGCAGACGAGGCAGGACAGGCATCAAAGAGGAGTCGTTCGGTAGATCGTTCGGGTCAAATTGCAAACTTTCAAAAAGTAAAATTTACGATCGAAGAAGAAGTTAAAAGCATCAAGAAGTATACAGAAAGATTGAATCAGAACCACCCTCTTGCAAAGGTAGGGCTTATTGAGAAAACAAAAGATAAAAAATCTTTTGTGCCTACGCTCGAAGTCTTTGAGGTGGCGAGAAAAGTCTCAGGTCCACCTTCTGCTCAGGGAGAAGCCCTGGCCAATGAATTGAATCGTCGCTTTGGAAGTAAATTATCAATTCAAGATGGGCAAGAATTAATGAGCTATATTAAAAATCTTGACTCCCTAACACCTGGGCTCTGGATTAAAGAGCGTGTTAATGCAAATTTAAACGATGCAAGTTTAGGGGGAATGTCAGGAGATATCACAGGAATGGGAGCAAGAAATATTCGCCAAGTTGCATTTGATATTCTTCATACTGATAAAGACTCACCTTCTGATATCGTCAAGGCCACAAGAGCTGGCGAAGAGAAAGTGACAAAAACCTTTGACCAAATTAAAACGAGATTTAATCAAATTGTAAAAGATGTTTTAGATGAGCGACAAATTGAATACTCTAATGCTTGTAGTGGTGATGACTGTGTCATGATTCCATCAAAGGAATTAACGGCCAAAGATCAGATTGCACTTGTTAGTAAATTCGCATCTCAAGAAAACCCTTCACAGTACAGATTAAGTATTATACCAGCAGGAGTTAAACAGAGTGATCGAACAAACTTGGCCGTCCATGGAGAGCTCGTGGAAAAGCACCTAAGGAAGATTCTGACAGGTGTTGGTGATGGAAAAATCAACCACTCAAAACTTAAGAACTTAACAATCGCGACGAAAATGCCTACACAAATCAAGCAAGGAAAAGTTGACCTTATTATAGGAGTTAAAGAAGAGCTACAATTCACACCTCGTGAGCAAGTACTAATTCAGAAGGCCCTAAAGGAGTCGATTGAAAAAGTGAATAATGAACTAGGAACTGAAGCGGCCGAAAAGAGCAGTAACTATAGTGCTGGGACTATGGCATGGATCTAAGTTACTTTAACAAGTCTCTTTTTAAATCAGAATCAACTGGGTACTCACCAATCCATGGGGCATGGGCCAATCCATAGAGTTTTTTATCATCCTTACGTTCAAGAATGATCTTATCATTCTTTTTTATGACAACTTGATCTCCATTAAGCTTATAGATGGAAATGATATCTCCCTCTTTAACATCGACACTACTTTCAACAAATGCCTTCAATTGATTTTCAATATCATCATAGTGCTTTAAAGATTCCTGCCACCCTTTTTGTGAAAGTTTCTTTTCGATATCTCGAAGATATCTAATCTTAAGTAATTCAACATCATCACTAGAGTTTTTAAAGTAAGAGACTTCATAAACATCCCATATAAAATATGACAAGGTCCCCTTTCCAATCAGGCGCAATTCACTATTTGCAGCGCTAGCGTAGAAAGTAAGAAGTCCTAATAATATAACATTTCTCATTAGTTTAATCATAGTTCACCACCTTGGCCCTTTTTAAAAACTTAAGAGCAATAAAAGTAAAATCAAGCTCAAATTCTTTATCTGCAAAATTCAAGCTAGTCTCATTTGCATGATGATTATTTTGATATAGCTCACCCATCATTAAAAAATCAATTAAGAGAGTATTTTTGGAGTGGTCATCCAGATTATGATTTCGATAGCCATATTTATGGCCACACCAGTTTACAATCGCTCCGTGAATTGGCCCTAAAAAACTGTGAATAGGAACTAATAGAAGATACCAATATGAGTCCGTGAATAATAAATACATGAGCGTATAAAGCACGACAAAGAGCAATCTGACGAATACGGAATCAGCGAAAGCAACAACACTAGGATATTTCTCTTCTTGTGTTTCTACGCTCATGTACTCCCTATAAGTATGAAACATCATAGAGATAATATTTTTACTAACAACTGGAGAATGAGGGTCTCCAATGTCATCTGAATGTTTATGATGATTTAAATGCAATGCTCGATAATGTTGAGGACGCAAGAAACTAGGCCCTTGTGCAATAATAGTAAGAACCAAGAAAAACTTGTCCCAAGCAGGTGTTAGCTTACAAAGTCCATGAGATATATAACGATGTAAGTAAAAGGACTGACAAAATAATGACAAGTACCAATGGATAAATAAAAAGCATATTGCAAAAATCATTTTAATCTCCGTGTTTGACTACTTCTTTTCAAATAAGAAGTGTCCAACAAACCATTCCTCACCCTTGTCATGGCCAAACAACTCGGCACAAGATGCAAAAAATATCTTCCAACGATGAAACCAAATATTGGCCTGGTCTTCACCATAGGTAGCGGCCATAACTTTCATGATTTCAGGACGTTTCTTCTCCATATTTTGAAACCACTGTTCTGAAGTCTCTTGATAATTGGCACCATTAACCTTCCATTTTTCTACTAGTTTGAAACTATCTTGCACCTTCTCAAATAGGTCAAAACTAGGCATTACTCCCCCAGTAAAGAAATATCGCCCCATCCAATTGTCTTCTCCCTGAGTTTCAAAGAAATACGAGGCATCTTTATGGCAAAAGATATGTATAAATAGTTTTCCATTGTCTTTTAACCATGAAGAGACTTTAGAGAATAAAGAATTATAGTTGCGCATATGTTCAAACATTTCGATCGAAACAATTCGATCAAACTTACGGTCAATACTAAACTCATTGATATCGCATGTTTTAATCTCAAGGTTGTTTAAGGAGCGCTCTTTAATGCGATCTTCAATAAACTCTCTTTGCCCATTGGAGTTTGATATGGCAATGATTTTTGAATTTGGAAACTTCTTCGCAAGATAGAGGCTTAGTGAACCCCAACCACAACCTAATTCAAGTATATCCATACCATCTTCAATCTTGGCCCTTTCGCAATACTTTTCAAGCATTGCACTTTCCGCTTCATCAAGAGTCTTAATCCCATCATCAAAAAGAGCACTTGAATACTTTAGGTTAGCTCCTAAAACCAACTTAAAAAACTCCGGTGGAAGTTCATAGTGTTGCTCATTTGCTTTATCGACATCTTCTGCAATGAGAGACTTATTGAATTCTTTGATGATTCCATTCTTATGGAACTCGAGATTTTCATTAATTTCATCCTTACGTTGTTTAATTAATTTTCTTATCCCCATTCTAATTAATGGATCAGGAATAAAACCTCTTTCAGCAGCACTCATTAATATAGACATCATATCCTCCTAAGATCTGTATAACGGTTTTCCAAAGACTAAATGAGAAACACCAATGGCCCTTTCACTAAAGCCTCCAATGCAATACGAAAAATAGAAATTCCAAAGTCGTTTAAATTGTTCGTCTTCACCAAGTTTTGGAATCTTATGTGTTTCGTGATTGAATCGATTCTGCCACTCTTCTAGAGTGCGAACATAGTCCTGAGCGAAGTCGACTTGAGAATATAGGCGCATATCTGAAACTTTCTTAGCGGCACCTAAGACAGCATGAATCGAAGGAATAAAACTTCCAGGAAAAATAAACTTCTTAATAAAGTCTAACTCTTTTACAGCTCGATCATATTCTTGATCATTAATCGTAATTATTTGTAAAAGAGCAAGGCCGTCTTCTTTGAGGACGTCAGAGATTTTCTTAATATACGTATTTAAGAATTTTTCACCAACGGCTTCAATCATCTCAATTGATACGACACGATCAAACTGTCCTTCTAGCAGACGATAGTCTTTCTTCAAAAGAGTAATCTTATCCTCAAGGCCCGCTGCCTTAATTCTTCTGCTAGCTTCTTCATATTGATTTTCTGAAATGGTCGTCGTTGTAACATGACAGTCATAGGCCTGAGCGAGATGGATAGCAAGAGCTCCCCAACCAGTACCGATTTCGAGAATATGATCACCTGCCCTAATATTTAATCGTTCACCGATAAGTTTGAGCTTATATTGTTGGGCCTCTTCTAAAGTAGAGTTTTCATTTGCAAATATTGCACTCGAATACATCATAGAATCATCTAAGAAGTGCTTAAATAATTCATCAGGTAAATCGTAATGGGCCTCAATATTCTTCTTAGAGCCAGTGAGTGTATTTCGACTTTGCCAATACTCTAGGAATCTCGCTGGTTTTAAAAGGTTTACAAATCCAGAGTCCATCTCACTAAGAAGGCCTTTATTGATAGCAAATACTCTCATAACATTACTTAAATTTGGAGTATCCCATTTCTTTAGGATATAAGACTCTGCAGCACCAATGGAGCCCTTGATAAAAATATCTGTAAAGAAGCTCTGGTCATGAATAATCATTTCAGCACTAATGCGTTTAGGGCCACGGCCAAGTGTATGCTTCTTACGGCCAACATAAATCGTTAGCCGAACATTTTCTAACAGGTCCAATTTCTTTAGAATTGCATCACGAAGAGTTCGAAGGAGAACACCTGGTGCATCATCTTTATTTAACAATTGAGACTTTTCAATAGTTTTGATATCTGGTTTCATTATTACTCCTTTAAATTCGCTTGTGAGAATAAATTCCTACGGCTATTTGGGTTTGGATGATCATAGAAAGGCACACCTTTAATCCATAAGAGGAATGCTTGAAAGTAAATACCAAAGACAACCTTCAGAGTCATCAAAGGGAATTTAATTAAGACTCTGTTCAGCGCACCTTCAGTGGCCTCGACCTTCTTTAAGTTCATATTTGCAAAGAAGACCTTCTCTCCTTTATCAAATGTTTCCATATTTATTTTTAATAAATTATTAGGCTTAGAGAATTTCCAATCATATGCCAAGGACATTGGAAAGAAGGGTGACACATGAAATTCCTTTTCAAATTGTGCCTTTATTTCATCTTTGGAAGACTTCGTTGCATCAACAACGTAGCAAAACCTCTCGCCCCAAGGTGTATTTTCAATCTCGGCCATAACAGCGTCGATCTCACCTTCCTTATTAAAGCAGTAGTAGAAAGTAACGGGGTTAAAGCAGTGACCAAAGTATCTAAGACTTGTCAGCATTCTAACGGCCCCTTCACTCTTGCGCCCAAGGTGCTTTTCAACAGTCTTTAAAACTTCATCTTTAAGACTCTTAGTCTTATCACCGTGGTAATCACTTCTTTTAAAGTATGCTATATTTCGTTTCATATAAGACCAGAAACGAGAAAGTGAAAAAAACTCATCCACCTCATCTAAGTCAAGATAAACGAGAAAGAGCTTGTACTTAAAGAAGTGTACTTTAGGACGAGAGCGAGAATGAATGACTACTCCTTCATAAAGGCACGATTTCATAACTTCTCCAATTCCTCGACAACTCTCAAGGCACTAAAGACACCATCTTCATGAAAACCGTTACGCCAATAAGCTCCACAGTAGTGAGTACGATTGTGTCCACTAATTTCATGCCACCTTGCTTGGGCGTTCATCCCATCTAAAGTAAATAGAGGGTGCATATAATTCATTTTTTTAAGGATTGTATCTTCCTTTATAGGGCGATATGGATTTAATGTGACATTGAAATTCTTATGAAAGTTGATCCCTTGGAGGATATTCATATTATAAGTGACAGTTGAGCCAACAGACTCCTCTACTGGTAGCTGATAATTCCATGCTGCGACAGCAAGCTCTCTTTTAGGTAAGAAGCTATCATCTGTGTGAAGATAAGTAGGATTGGCAACATAGGGAATCGCAGAAAGTAATTCGACTTCTTTACTTGTTGGACTCTCTAATAGCTTTAAGGCCGTATCTGAATGTGTTGCAATAATAACTTGATCAAAGTTCTCTCGGCCCTCTTTTGTTTCAATTATAACTTGTTCTCTTTCACGAGAGATATATTTAACAGGAGATTTCAACCTTATTGAGTTCTTAAAGTGTGGCACCATTTTCTTAATATATGAATTTGATCCACCTTCAATCACATACCACTGTGGCCGATCATCAACTTCTAAGAAGCCATGATTTTCAAAAAAACGTAAAACGAATTTGGCAGGAAATCGCCAAACGTCAACTGGATCAGTCGACCAAACTGCCGCCATCATTGGTACGATATAATAATCAATAACACTCTTCTTAACTCCCCTTGTTTCAAAGAAATGAGAAAGAGAAATATCACCAGAGTCATTACTTAAAAAGTCCTTCGCTTTTTTGTTAAAGTCCATAATTCCATTAATCATGGAGTAAAACCAAGGTCTAAAGAGATTTCTTCTTTGAGCAAATAGAGTATTTAACGTAGTGCCATTGTATTCAAGACCTGTCTTATCACAATGAACACTAAAACTCATTAAAGTAGGCTTATACGCAACACCTAGTTCTTCCATAAGACTTAAGAAATGAGGATAAGTCTTTTTATTAAAGACAATAAAGCCAGTATCAATTCTAAACTCTTGCTCTTCGTACTCGATTTCATGAGTATGAGTGTGGCCACCAAGATAGTCATTGGCCTCAAAAAGCGTAATATCATGCTTCTTCGAAAGCTTATAGGCACATGTCAGGCCGGAAATACCAGAACCAATGATTGCAATTCTCATTACTGCCCCTTTAGCCTATTCTTAATATACTTAATTAAGGAACCAAGTATTGGAATATGCTGGTAAATGAACTCCCCCATATCAAAATAATCACGATGGTAGCTTACGAGGCCAGCTTCATTAAATTTAATAACAGAGTTCCCATGTAAGATAACAGGTTTCCCAGAGTTCAGATTAGGCGTAATAAGAATCATCTTCCAAACAGCAACATGATGATTTCCATTTGAAATAATTTCGGAAAATTCAAAACGAATATCTTCAACTCCTTGATAAATTCCTCGATAATAGTCTTTAACCGCATCAAGTCCTTTATGCTCACCGATGGGATCAATGAAGAGCGCTTTCTTGTCATAGAAGTCATTTAAGATTTCAATATTATCAGCTCGAAGCTCGTTAAAGACCTTTTCAATTTGTTGCGCTTGTTGATTTTGATTATCTACGCCTGCCGCCTTTAGCTTTTTCACACTGACTCCTCCAATTAAACATATTATTAAAACAAGTTTCATGGCCCTTTTTGGAAACCATAAGAGAAAACGATTTGTTCTCTTTTGATACTCTCGGTAAACTTCTCCTTTAGACTTCAACGATGACTCCTCTGCGGGAGGAACTCCTGTAACAGAAGTAATAAGATAAAGCATGATGATATATGGTATAAAACCAATGAAAGTAATAGGTCGTGCCATATCAAGGCCATAAACTCCGTATGATAACCAAATTAATGTTTCAAAGAAGTAATTCGGATGACGTGAGTACTTCCATAATCCAATATCACAAACTTTACCTTTATTATCCTTAGAAGAAATAAACCTTTTAAGTTGGCCATCAGCAGTCATTTCCCCTAATAGTGCAATGATGAATATGGAAAGACCTAAGAAGTTAAAGGCTGTTAAGCTTCCCACTTCAAGAAGAAATAGAGGTAGCGACAAGACAACTGTGAGAATGGCCTCGCCAACAAAGAGTCCATAAAGGTAAACACCATACATAACCTTCCACTTCTTCTTTAAATTTAAATAACGACTATCCTCTCCAGTCTTTCTAATCCTTTGAAATAAATGTGTACTTAAGCGCAGTGACCAGAATGAATAAAGGAGGCCTAGTATAATGAACTGAGATGACTCAAGTAAACGAGGCTCAGACAAGAGCAAAGTAGCTATCACGATGAGAAAGCTTGAGCTCCAGTAAAAGTCCAAGTATGAGAATATTTTAATATTCAAAGAAATGAACCACCCTATAGAAAAATAGAGAATAACTAAGAATAGTATGAGCACGATTACATCAAACACGGTCAGTCCTTTATTTGTCTTATGCCTATGGATACGAGCATATTTAAATAAAAGATCACCCTCGAAGAAGAAAACTCTATTTTTCTCCTAATATTAAACACTTAGATTTTTTATTCTTAGTTAGTGATCCAAATCGATGTGATTAACGTATTAAGTAATATGAAGGCATTTAGTGCAACAAATGACTTACTAAATAACACGTGCATAAATTATGCTAAAATAATTCCTATTATAGGGAGAGCAGCTAAGGTGCAACTAAGCCTATCAGACATTGAATATTTGCTAATGCAAATAGCGAAGAATAAATCGCGAGATGCTTTCAAGAAGCTATTTGACTTCTATTATCCAAAAGTAATTGGATATGGCCTAAAAGGTGGCCTAAATAAAGAACAGTCTGCAGATATGGCCCAAGAAGTGATGCTTAAAATCTGGAGAAATGCTCATCAGTATAATAACGATAAAGGAAATATTAACACTTGGATTTATGCAATTGTGAGAAATCAAAAGTACGATCTATTAAGGAAACAGGGCCGAGACCCATTAAGTATCATTAGTTCTAATGATATTTTTGATGACGAATACCTTCAACAAGAAGATGAAAATTATAATAGTGAAGAAATTTATCACTTGGCCTATACGAGAGAAATGATAAATAAGTTATCACTCGAACAGCAGGAAGTCCTTAATGGCGTCTACCAAGAAGGACTAACGCAAAAAGAATTTGCACAACAAGAAAAGATCCCGCTAGGAACCGTAAAGTCACGTATTCGCCTGGCCATTAAAAACTTAAAGATTATATTGGAGGAAAAGTGAAGAAGCTTTATCATCCAGACATTGAATTAATAAAAAAATATGAATCTGGTGAACTTGAAGCAGGACTTGGACTTCTTGTGAAAACTCACCTTAATAATTGTGAAGCTTGTCGTGTGCGGGCCGAGTCAGAGCTAGAGAGACAAGCAAGTGACTTCTTTCACTCTATTGACACAACGCAAACTTCTCTAGATGAGAGTGATGATATTTTCAACTCCATTTTTGAAAAAGTTGAAGGCGCTCAACCGAAGGTAGAAAGGAATAATATCAACGGGCCGGCAACCTTAAAGTTTCATGATAAAACCTTTCTTCTACCAGACACTCTTTCATTTGTTTCTGATAAGGACATTAGCTGGAAAGAATTTGGTGAAAATAGTGCTGTTGCTCAGGTGACATCTGGTAAGGCCGGTGGGCTCTTCTTTATCTACCTAGGTCCAGGGGAAACCATTCCCAAACACGGTCACCATGGCAGAGAATATAGTTATGTTCTCGATGGGTATTACAGCAGTGATGGCCATAGACTCGACACTGGAGACTTTTCAACTTTTGAGGAATCAGACACTCATGAACCATCAACAACAAGTGAAGATGGATGCTTAGTTATCTCCTGGGTTGAAAATCGCTTGAATTTCCTTCATGGAATCTTTGCCCCTTTAAATCGACTTCTATGGTGGTACTTAAAACGTTCATGATTGAACTAAATAAAACAGGTTAAACTAATTTTATTTTGTATTTTTTATGGATTAGCGGATAAATATTTAGTAAAATAATCTCCGATGAATACGGAAGAGAAAAAAGATTTAACACATAAGAACGAGCAGGTTCGTACTGTGGTAACCCACAAGTGTATACTTAAGGCCACGGACTTATTTTTGCAACAAAACCCAGCAAGCAAGCTAACGACAAATAAGATTGCCCGCGTTGCTGGTGTCAGTATAGGTAGTGTATATAATCACTTTAAGAATAAAGATGAGATTCTTATTGAATTAATCAATAATCAACTTGATGAAGACCTTATTACCTATGGGAACTTCTTTAATGATGAGTCCAAAAGAGAGACTATTGAAGAAGAGTTTCACAAATTCTTAAAAGTTGTCTTAGATAATTACCGCAGAAATATTGAGCTTAGAAGGTTGATCATTTTTTACAAGAGACACCCATCTGTTGAAAAAAAGTTCGTTTACGTCAATCGAGCAACCCAGACTTTGATTGAAGACCACTTCTATCAAAGCTCTGAAATCAAATCTGAACTTCCCATTGATATTATCGTGAGTTCACTACGTGGGGTAATCCGCTACTACTTAGAATTCTGCCCTGAGAAGTTTGGAAGTTTTGAGCTTGATAGAGAGCTTGATATATTGATTAGCTCATATATCAAAAACTCTCACCTGATTGATAGACACGACTAAATTGATGTTTCAATTCGCCTGATGATTGCAGCGTGATTCAAGATCACAACCCCATCGCCATTCGTATCTCGAATAATTTCGGAAACGTCCTGGTCTAGCTGGCCTGATATCTTAGAAAGAATACTAGGCATTTTCATCTTATTTAGCATATCGATTTTAACGATACTATCAATATCATCAACTAAGAGAGCGTAATTCTCTCCCCTTTCATCGGCCTCAAGAATAATAACCTTCTTGACCGTGCTTGGTTTTTCTTCTGCCTCTTCTTTTATGCCATACATACGACGAGCATCAATGATCGTTATTAATTGATCACGTAAGTTATAGACACCAATGACATGAGAAGGTGCTCCAGGTGTTTTAAGGATATCGTTAGGACGTTCTATAATTTCTCGTACCTCACCAACGGCCAATCCAAAGTGATAACCAAAATCAAACGTCACAAATGATTCGAGTCTCATTTCGACTTTATTCTTGGCCTCTTCTTCATGTGATGCCTGATAAATTTCAGCATGACTTCTTGTGATCTCTTTAATTTCCCCATTATTTAAAATCTCTTTATGATCAATCAAAAATGTCATCCCATTGTCACTCGTTTCAATTCCTCCAAGGAACATACTAGACCTCTTTGAGGAAAAGACAGGAACTGGCATAACGCCATCATCATCGTAGAATGTGATTGCATTGAGAGAGTCCACGACTAGTCCGAAGAATTCATTATCAATCTTAATAATAAGAATCTTCTGATCCTTGAGTTGATTACTTTCTGTCTGAAGTCCTAAGATACGAGAAAAGCTTAAAACAGGAATCGTAGTTCCCCTTAAATTAACAAGCCCTAAGCAAAGTTTTGAAGCAAATGCAGAATGCTCAATATTTTGCATATTTATAATTTCATTGATTGATGTAATTTCCATCGCCAACGGAGTTCCACTAACTTGAAAAGAGATACACTTCTTATGCTGACTTTGAATTTTTAAGCGACTATCTACCCCTTGCCTAAAAGAGTCGTAACTTCCAAGCCTAGCAAGATTTCTTATTTTTATAATTAGAGAAGGTTCTAGAATTTGATATATTTTTCTTCCCTCATCTCTTTTAATCGCTCCTTTTACAACCTGAGCACTATCTTCACTATCACTTATATCAAATAGACTAACTTCAGAATCTTCAACTCTTAAAATCTCGCCTGTAGAATCAAATGAAACGCCAATGCTAATGCCATCAACATTTACAATTGCAACTTTAGAGGAAGATTTATTAACCTCTTCATCCTCACTAAGATTCAGAAGCTTTGATAAACATAAGATTGGAATAATCATTCCCCTCAAGTTAAAGATTCCATCAAGGTAATTCGGAGCAAGAGGCATTGAAAAGAGAGAGTTAGGGTAATTCACTACCTCTTGAACCGAATTAATATCAAGTACGAATTCATTTCCACTCAATGAAAATGAAGCGTAAATATTAGAATTAGTTTTTAAAACTTCAACTTCTTTTAATTCATTCATTTTTTTTGTTCCGATTTATCATTAATGCGAATCATCTTTATTTCTAAAGTGTCACAATCAATAATAATTTTAGTTGCTAATTCTTCACCATCTAAAATCTTACGTATTGTTAATTTCTTTTCTTGTAAAATCTCTAAGGCCTTCGCCTTATTCAGTTTTCCAATATGGTCAACATTTCGTTGTTTTAACTGCGCCATCATATTGCCGCCACCAGCGAGATAAATTTCAAAATCATCTTGCAAGCGAGACTCTAGATTAAGCTTTGTTAAGAGATATGGAATAGCATCCACCACATATTTTCCGGGCTGAGCTTCGGGGGACTTTCCTTCCCCTGCTGGAAGAAAGCAATGAGCAAGACCACAGCGTTTATTTACTCTGTCGATAATAGCGATCCCTAAGCAAGAGCCAAGTGTAGCCTGAAGAACAGCGCCTTTTTTGCCGAACTTTATTTCACCAATTCGCACATGAATATACTCGCGGTCTCTACTATTCATACCCTACTTCTTCTTATAGATTTGAGGACTCACATACTCAAAATCATTGGACAGGCCATTTAAGCTCTCAGACTCTCCAAGGATTAAGATTGCCCCAGACTTCATTGCCCTCGAAATATTACTAATCACTCTCATTTGATCATCTTGTTTAAAATAAATTAAAACATTTCGCAGAAACACAATATCAAAATTTGAGATATTACTCTTTGGAAGTGAAAAAAGATTATGGGCCATAAAGCTTACATTCTTTCTTACCTCGGGCAGGATTTCAGCTTCCTCTCCTACTGGTTTAAAATATGCTTGGTATAGACTTGTAAAACGCTCTTTAAAATTATTTATATTGCGTCCACTATACTTGGCATCTTGAGCATAAGTTAAAACCTTTGTGGAAATATCTGTTCCTATGATTTCATACCTCAGTATGCCGTTATTCTTCTTGTGCTCTTCACAAGACATTGCAATCGAATAGGCCTCTTCTCCAGTAGAAGAAGCGGCCGACCAAATTTTTATAGGTGCGCTACTTTTCCAATTAAGTAAAAACTCATCTTGAAAGAAATTCCAAACCTTCTGTGTTCGAAAGAAAGTTGTTTCATTGGTTGTTATAATATTGATGAATTCTTGCTTCTCATTGCTATCAGTTTGCAAATAATTAATATAATCATCATAGCTCTCTAACTCCAATGCTTTCAATCGCTGACGAATTCTGCCTTGTAACATGCTTTTTTTAGATGGAGCAATAGTAATGCCTGTATGTACATGAACAAGACTAATGATCTTCTCAAGTTGATTACTATTAAGCTCCATAAGGTAAATCATTTCCGACACCTGGCCTTAGTCTTCAATTAGGTCACTAAGTTTCTTAGCGCCTTCAGCAAGACTACGAGTTGCCATTGCAATCGACTCAGAAGCGGCCGCAGAGTTTTCTGTTTCAGAAGCCACCTGCTGAACTGCCTCACTAACCTCTTTAGCTGCAAGTAATTGTTCTTGAGTAGCACTTGAGATTTCTGCAATTGAATGATTTGTATTATTAACACCTTCAACAATTTTAGTGAAGGCCTCACCGGCCATTTTTGAAATCTGACTTCCTTCTGAAATCTTTTTAACCGAATCATTAATTAACTTAGAGATTTCCTTCGTTGCTTGTGAAGAGCGCTCAGCAAGTTTTCTAACTTCGTCTGCAACAACTGAGAATCCTGCACCATGCTCTCCTGCTCTTGCTGCCTCAATAGCGGCATTGAACGCCAGAAGATTTGTTTGACCAGCAATCTCACGAATCACTTCAACGATCTCACTAATTTCTTCTGATGATTTTGTGATAACATCCATTGCCTCAACGGCCTCATTGATCGACTTTGCTCCTTCTTGCGCTTCCGAAGAAGTTTGCTCTGCGATTTCATTTGCCGACTTAGCATTTTGTGCAATTGAGTTAATTGATGCTGTTAACTCTTCAACAGAAGCATTCATTTCTTCAGTTGTTGCTCCTAACGAAACGGCACCTTCTGCAACGTGAGATGACTTTGTTGAAATATCTTCAGTACTATCTCTCATCTCAGTGGCCAGCTCATTAATGGCCGTCTTAATTCTTTCCTGCTCAGTGATAACATCCCAAGTAACCATTGCACCTTGATAGACATTATTTTGGTCCATCACTGGACTTACTAATAAATTTAGAATTTCATCCCCTACATGAATATTTGTTTCATGTGGAAGATTAGAAGGATCAGATAGCATTCTTCTTTGATGAGCAGGGTTCTTATGAAAAATATCAATACTACTTCCAACAATTTCTGAAACCTTTATTGGCAATAGGTTTTCAATTGACGTTAGAGTTTGTCTCGACTTTGGATTTATATAAGTAATATTGAAGTCACGATCAGATAGCATTACATTGATTGGCATATTATCAAGCATCGAAGCGTATTGAGCATTGCGATTATCTGCGACGAGCTTATCTGTGATAATATCCCAAGTAACCATGGCCCCAATGTAGTCATTACCTTCCATAACAGCAACGACATTTAATTCGAGTGTTTCGTCTCCAATTTTAATCTCCGTCTTAATTGGTAGATTCTTTGGATTAGCTAAAATCTTTTGCTGATGAATTGGATTCTCATGAAAGACATCAATTTTAGAACCGATAATCTCTGTGACAGGAATAGGTAGAAGTGACTCAATAGCTCTTAAACTTTCAAAACTCTTTGGGTTAATATACTTAATAACTAAATCAGTCCCACAGTACATTACGTTAAATGGTAACTTATCCAACATATCGTAGATTGCTCCACTTCCCTCAAATACATTTCGACAGTCAAGCTCTTGGTTTAATTTTGCCATGGTCATATAAATCTCCTACATCCTCATTGAGAAAATAATTTGTAATAAAGAAATTATATGACTCCATATTTTTTAAACTACTCAGTTTTAACGTAACGTTAGTTATTTAGAAAGCGGCTGTAATATCAACAACTTAGAACTGATGGTTATAGAAATAAGCAAGAAATTAATACCTGAGCATTTCACTTACTCATTTTTGTTTTTTTACCGGGAATAAAAAATGAACAATTTATATTTTTAAACTTCGAAATCGAAGTAATCCGATAGCTCACCTTCGCCTTCTTGAAGATCATCAATATCCTCATGAGTATCTTCACAGAGGAAGCCAATATTATAAAGAGCATCTCCGGCCATAACGACTGAAGACTTACTGATTCCTAGGATCACACCATCATGTTCCATTGTAATACGACTAATGAGTTCACCAGTAAGTTGCCTAAGCTCTCCTACAACCTCACCCTCTTTAACAATCTTTCCATGATGGGCCTTATTTATTAGGAGTCCGCCTTTTGCCGCCCTCATCCACTTCGTTTTTCGAATGATGAATTTTTCTTCTTTAAAGCTCTTTTTACTTTTAATCATGCCGTAGTGGCTAAGGATACTTTTTACGAGGTTAACTCCATACTTAGCAATCGTCTCATCTATTCTAAGGCCCTCTCCCCCCTCAAAGACGATACAAGGGCGGCCGAGATCATTAATGGCCTCTCTTAAAGAGCCATCTCTTAGGGTGCTATTAACAACAAGTGGGATACTGATATTATTGACAAGATCAAGCATTCCTTCTGTATCGAGGTCACAGCGTATTTGCGGGATATT
Source organism: Halobacteriovorax sp. CON-3 (assembly GCF_043196995.1). Lineage (NCBI taxonomy): Bacteria > Pseudomonadati > Bdellovibrionota > Bacteriovoracia > Bacteriovoracales > Halobacteriovoraceae > Halobacteriovorax > Halobacteriovorax sp. CON-3. The sequence continues at coordinate 678,381 of NZ_JBEBNA010000002.1, read as the reverse complement.
AAATCGTCCCGGGCCACCTGAGTGTAGGTCGATAAAGACATCACCATATTTTGTAATTTGTTTGAAAATAAAATTTGCAAAGCGAGCACCAAAGCTTCCCTTGGGTTTTCCAGGAAAGCATCTGTTTAAATCCTTGCGATCAGGAAGGTAGCGCTGCTTATTAAGAAAGCCATAGATATTAACCGCAGGGATAATAATCAGTGTTCCCTTAAGAAGCTTGAGCTTTCCTTTCATTAAAAGTTGGGCCGCTCTTAATCCATTGATCTCATCTCCGTGCATACATGCTGTTACCACAACACAGGGAGAAATCTCTTTCGTTGCACGATAGATATAAATGGGAGCCTTTACTTTTTGTAGCCCATAGAAAGAAGGGAAATTGACAAACTCAACGATTGGTCTGCCAATTTCAACTTCTTCAACTTTTAATTTAAATAATTGATCCGTCAATTAGTTATCCTTGATGACTTTTGTGTAATTCTTTTCAACGTAGTCAATGATCTCAACAGCAATATTCTTATTTGTGCAGCCTTCAATTCCTTCCAGTCCAGGAGAAGAGTTTACTTCTAAGATCTTTGGTCCACTACCTGAGCGAATAATATCAACACCGGCCATATTAAGTTTCATCGCCTTTGCAGCTGCAATGGCAACCTTTCTTTCTTCTGGCGTGATCTTTACAGGAGTCCCAACACCACCTCTGTGAATATTAGAGCGGAACTCACCTTCTTTTGCTTGCCTCATCATTGTTCCAATAACCTTACCACCAACAACAAAGCAGCGAATATCAGCGCCATTTGCATCCTTGATAAATTCTTGAACAAGAAAGTTTGCCTTAAGAATTCTAAAGGCATCAATTAAGCTCTCTGCCGCTTTCTTAGTCTCGGCCAGGATAACCCCTTTCCCTTGAGATCCTTCAATAAGCTTTACAACCATCGGTGCACCACCAACGAGTTTAATTAGACTCTCTGTTTGCTGAGTATTATTTGCCATCCCCGTCTTAGGAAGAGGGAGATGTTTTTGTGATAAGATTTGAAGAGAGCGTAGCTTATCTCTTGAGCGTCCAATAGCATTGGATGAGTTTAAGCAGTAAACTCCCATCATTTCGAATTGACGAACAATGGCCATTCCATAGGCACTAACACTTGCTCCAATTCTTGGTATGACAATATCAACCTTGTCTAACTTTCTCTTGCGGTAGTAAACCATAGGAGAACCTGTGGCCACGTCCATATAGCATTTATCAGGACGAATAACTTCTACATGATGACCTCTAAGCTTTGCTTCTTCTACTAGCCTCTTTGTCGAGTAAAGATGTTTATTAGAAGATAAAATCAAAATATTCATTTGCACTCCGTAAAAATAAAAAACTAATTTTGCACACCTATAATATAATCCAGAATTCCTGAACAATGACTATAAAAGTCAATATAATTCATAAATTTTTAATTATTTTTTAGTATCTTTTTTCTTGTGAAAGAGTTGTCATATTTACAATGAGGCTTCTTAGGTTTAACCTTATCGAATGACAGAAGAAAATCAAACATGCCCAAAATGTAGTTCACCTTACGCCTATAACGATGGCCAATTATGGATTTGCCCAGAATGCTTCAACGAGTGGAGCCTAGATGCTAGCTCTGAAGAAGATAGCACTCCACAATTCGTCGATGTAAATGGTGCCCAGTTACAAAACGGCGACTCTGTAACAGTTGTCAAAGATCTGAAGGCCGGAAAAGGTACGATCAAGTCTGGAACAAAAGTTAAGAATATTCGCCTACTAGAAGAACCAGTTAATGGTCACGATATCGCCTGTAAAGTTGACGGCCATGGCTCGATGTATCTTAAGTGTTCAGTAGTAAAGAAAGCCTAGGCCAAGTCTAGTTCTTTACAACCTGCCAAAGAGAATCGATAAATAGCTGATCTTTATCAGTAAAGTGATCCTTTAATTTGAAGCCCGTGTGCTGACACGTTCGTTCTATATCCTCTTTCGTGTACTTGAATGAATATTCGAGATGAAGTGGCTCATAGGCTTCAAACTCAAAACTATGCTCTAGCTCCTTGATATACACCTCCTGCTTCTCCTTAGGAAGTAAGTAACTCTCCATCGCTCCCAACTTTGGGTTAAAGACACCAATATGCTGAAACTTCTTTTTATCGAAGTTACCACCAAGTTCTCGGTTTATTCGATCCAGTAAGTTGAGATTAAAGTCACGAGTGTAGCCACTTGAATCATTATAAGCAGCACTTAGCTTTTCCACATCTTTTTTCAGGTCAAAGCCAATTAAAAGATAATCATCACTATTTAAATACTTCCATAGCTGTCTAAGGAAATTCTCACTTTGAGTGCGATCAAAATTTCCAATATTTGATCCAAGAAAGAGAACAAGCTTTCTCCTCTTTGACTTTTCCTTTAAGAACTTAAGCCCCTGCAAGTAGTCTGCAACAATTCCATGTATCGTTAGGTCAGATTTGTGCGTGATATGCTCTTCCATCTGCTTAAGGGCCTGGGCAGAAATATCAATTGGAAAGTAATTAACTTTCTTTCCTTGCCCTAAGAAGCCATCGATGACTAGCTCACTCTTATGGCCATCACCAGCGCCAAGTTCGATGATATCAATTTCATCTTCACTGATTAAATTCGCTATTTTTGCACTCGACTCTTTTAGGATATTAAACTCTGTGCGAGTTAAATAGTAGTCGTGGTGCTGTGTGATCTTTTGAAATAAATCACTTCCACGATCATCATAGAAATACTTCGTCGATAATCTTTTTTCGGGTTTTGATAGGCCCGTTAAAACATCAATTGCAAACTCTTCTAAAAATTCTGAGTTTTGTTCTTCACTAACTTCTCTAAGTACTGACACTTCCATTATATATCCTTTGCAACTCTAATCCCCGAAAACATCCACCTCTGATGAGCACGGTAGAAGTTTCGGTATGTATTTCGGTAATGTTCATCAGGAGTCGCAAAGCAGCCTCCACGCAGAACAAACTGATTACACATAAATTTACTATTATATTCTCCCAAGGCCCCCATATATGATTCATAGGATGGGTATGGTGAGTAATGTGATGAAGTCCAACACCAAAGAGGTAATTTCTTATCCCCAAGGGCCAGTTCTAATTCGAACTCTGTTGGCAAGCGCTGCCCAGACCATTTCGCAAATGCCTGGGCCTCATATAAGCTGACATGAGTTACAGGTGCATACATATCTAGAGGCACTAAACCATGTAGAGTGAATTCGTACCACTCTCCTTCGATTAGTCGCCAATAAAGTGGAGAGCAAATTTTTTCTTCATTAATCCAGTCCCAACCGTCACTCAGCCAATACTGAAAGCTCTGGTATCCTCCGGAATTAATAAACTCTAAGTACTCACCATTTGAAATATAGCTCTCTCGAATGGCAAAGGAGTTTATATATTTTTTATGACATGGCCTCTCATTATCGTAAGCAAAGCCACTGTCACTATTACCTAGTTCATAAACTCCCTCTTTAAAGTGTCTCCACTTTAATGATCCGGCCGAGAAAGCTTCCACTCTCTTTTCAGAGTAAACAGGAGTCAGTGGAGATGAGCTTAGGATATGTTTAATATCCATTAAGAGTAATTCCTGGTGCTGTTGCTCGTGATTGAGTCCTACTTCTAAGAGAAACTCAATTCTTTCAGGCTCCATTGTTGTCTCCAACAAGGTCAACATTGCAGTATCCACGTGATTGCGATAACTCAGAACTTCTTGAACAGTGGGCCTAGATAAAAGGCCTCTCTTTTCTTGCTTCCAATGGGTCCCTACTGACTTGTAGTATGAGTTAAATAACAAACCATATTCATCATTAAACTTCTCATATCCTGGTGAGTACTTGGCAAGAATGAACTCTTCAAAGAACCAAGTCGTATGAGCGAGATGCCACTTCGGAGGGCTCACTTCGGGAGCTGATTGCACCGTAAAGTCTTCAATCTTAAGACCTACGCAGATCTTTAGACTGGCCTCTCTTACGAGTCGATACTTTTCGACGCATAGAGACTTTCGCTCAATCATATCTAATAATTTATCGCTAAATGCTTCGATAATGACTCCAAAATACTTATAAAATTTAGTTCTACAAAAAAATTACCTTTTGCGCTCTGGGATAAAAACTTAAGAATATTAAAATTTCTTAAAGAATAATTTGGCATGCTTTTGTATCTCAGGGATAATACTTATTATTTAGAAAAGAAAAGGGGAAAATATGAAACGTCTTTTATTATTAGTGATTACTACGCTTCTTTTAAGCTCAACTGTAGCAGCAAAGGAAGTTCAAGATATGTCAGATCCTCTGGCGGTTTATACTCAGGCCGGTCTTGGGGCAACCAACAAAGGGCTAAACGCAAAGATTGGTATATCTTACGATACGGGAATCAAAGACGTTGCGGCCATGAATGTTATCGAATTCAAGGGCTTCTTTGGAGAAGATCTTGGATGGGATGGTTCATCAAAGAAGACAAATCGACTTGATAGTTTTCGCTTTAGAAATTTTAGCGCAAATATAAAGTCAGGTAGAGGCTCTCAACTTGATATCAACTATAGCCTCAAAGAATCATTTCTTGCGGAAAGAACAGGTAATGCTTCTTATTCGATTCTACAAGCGCTACCAAAATTTTGGATTGTTAATCTCTATCCTCTAATTGGCGCTGGCGTTGAGTTTGGAAAAAATACTGTTGAAGATGATAGCTCTATTGATAGTGGCTTCTCTATTATTGGTGTTAATAGTGTAGTTGGTTTCTACGGAAAATTTACAATTACAGAAAAGATCTGGCTTAACTACAACCCAATCTGGGCAGCGGCCCTAGCAGGTTCTGATCTCTACGAGTCATCAGCATACGGTGGAAAGGATAATATTCTTCTTCACGAATTCGTAGCAAGCTACCAGTTTACTCCACGCTTTAATCTTCGCTACTTTGCGAATTGGAGTAACCTAGTAGACATTGCTGACGGTGACCACAGAATCGAATTTAACTATCAATTCTAATTAATCACTTTATCTTTTAAGGGGCGGCGATTCCAAATGTCGCTGACCCTCCTAAGAAGATCTCTGAGAATTTAATTCCTCGATCATATAGTAGCGGTGTTTCAGTTGAGCCCCAGAAAGTATCAGGATAATTTCCAATCTCACCACCTTCACCATAACCAAAGCAATACATATAACCTGTGACATTTTCGATTCCACAAGTGTGCCACATCCCAGAAACAAGCTTGTTCCATGAACGTCCTGCTATGATTGCCGGCTCAGCTCTATTTGAATAATCTCCCTGTCCAAGAGCTCCGTTATTCCCGCTTCCCCAACAATAACCATCACCACTGGCCTGAAGTGCACAAGAGTGAGATTCTCCAACAGATAATGATGTCCAAACTGCTCCACCAACAACTTCAACAGGTACGGAAGAGCTTGTAAAAGATGCATCATTTCCTAACTGCCCTCGGTTATCATATCCCCAGCAGTAAACTTTATTATCCGTTGCTAACCCACAAGCGAAATGATCACCTGTTCCGATATCAGTAAAGGTAAGTCCACCGTTAACTGCTGTTGGTGTTGTCGTAAGGGTTGTCGTGTTTCCAGTGGCCACTCCATTCCCTATCCCACCGTAACGATTCGTTCCCCAACAATAAGCAGCACCATCAGTACGAATTCCACAAACGTGATAATAACCAACAGAAATTTTACTCCAACTATGACCACCTACAATTAAATTTGGGTCATGAAAGGACGCTGTTGTATCACCACTTCCTATTTGCCCGTAGTTATTTCGTCCCCAACAGTAACCAACATTAGAAGTTGTTACCCCACAAACAGAGTCATAATTAGCACTAAGAGATGCCCATTTGTGACCACCTGTAACGATTGTTGATGGGTGTGAATAGTTGGCCGTATCAGCGGCTCCATTTCCAAGTTCACCATATTGGTCTCGTCCCATACAATAAGCATCGTCGGAATCATCAATACCACAATGAAGCATATACCCGGCTGCCATAGACTTCCAAGTTTTTGCCAAAGGAACTTTCTTAGGCATAAAAAGCCCAGCATTCCCCATTCCTGTTCCGGCCTGTCCCCAGTTCCAATATTGTCCCCAGCAATATCCATCACCACCTGTTGTAACACCACAACTTAAATAGTCAGAAGCTGAAGCGGATGCCCAATTATGGCCACCAATAACAAGAGTTGGTGTCAGGCGATCTTGAATATCACCGTCTCCGATCTCTCCTTCTTCACCCTCACCCCAACAGTACATTTGATTTAAATTATCGATACCACATGAGTGTCTTCCCCTCACCGAAACATCAACCCAGTCTTGAGAACCAGTTACTTGTACAGGGACATTAGAAGTCGTTCCAAGCCCATCACCTAAGTTTCCTCCACCACTCCAATCAGTACCCCAACACCAGATCTTATTTGATGTCGTCAACCCACAAGCGTGAAACCAATGAACTTCAATTTTATCAAATGTTAGACCACCACTGACAGGACTAGGAGAATACGTATCAGCACTTAGCCCATCCCCTAAAACATGGTTAGACCCCATTCCCCAACAGTATCCAACTCCCGCGACAGTAACTGCACATGTAGAATATTCACCAACAGCAACATTTTTCCACTTCGTTCCTGAACTTATATGCTCAGGTGCCGTAATAACTGTTGTGTTATCTCCCATTCCGATTTGACCATAATTATTTCTTCCCCAACAATAAAGGTCATCAAGGGAGTTAATAGCGCAAACATGATAATTACGAGCTGAAATCATCTTCCACTTCATTCCTCCCGGAACAAGCTTTGGAACAAATGAATCAGTTGCTGTCCCATCACCAAATCGATAATAACTATTATCTCCCCAACAGTAGAGGTCATCACTGCCATCAATTCCGCATGTTAGACGATAACCAGTTGAGACATCCTTCCAAGTTTTCTCACCATCAACGATATGAGGAATATACTTAGGTTCATCAACTCCATAACCAATCTCACCATACCAACCTTCACCCCAGCAGTAGAGTTTTGACTCAGTTGTAATTCCACAAGAGTGTTGATCTCCACCAACTATTTTTGACCAAGTTAAATTCCCGACGACCTTATTCAGATCATTTGGATAAAGAGATTGAAACTTTTGTGGATCATAAACATCAATAGGCGCACCAACATCCCAAGAACCAAAGTAATAGAGGTTACCAGCACTATAGCCAGTGGCCATCCCCTGCACACGGTGCTCAGAAGAAACTACCGTTCCATCTGTGATATAGATATTTGCAAAATAATACCCATCAGCTGATGCATTAATTGTCATATCAATTGTACAAGTTTCACCAGGATTTAAAGTGGTTCCAGTACAAGTATCATTTGTCATTTGAAAATTTCCTGAACTTCCATAGATAAGCGGTGCTTGTAAAAGACCAGTTGTTACACCACCAGAATTCGATAAAGTAATCGACTGCGTCTCTCCTGGTCCAGCTCCACCTGGTTGATATAAAAGAGAGAACTCTGTTGAGCCTAATGTTAATGCACTAGATGCTACATTTAAAGTTGTATACGTATCCGAAACGACAACACTTGTGTTTCCCGCTACATCGATGGCGCGAATTTCAATTCGATAATCTTCCGCTCCATCTAAAGACAGACCACTTACTGAGTCTCCCTTTGTAAAAGAAGTCCAATCCTGCTCAATAGAGGAATCAGAGTCCTTAACGACTCTTACCTGGTAGCCAGCAAGAGCTAGGTTATCAGTTGAGTCCGTTGTCCATGTAATGGTAGGAGTTGTTGATAAGCTTGCAGGAACTGTTCCCAAAGTAAGGGCCGACACAGCAGTTGGATCTGTTGTATCGAGAGTAATGTTTTTTGTTACAGTCTGAGATGAAATAGCATTAGAGCTATCGGCTCCAAAAATATATACAACCTTTAGTCCATCTCCACCAGAGAGTGCAAATGACGAAGGAAAGCCAGTAACCCAATTTCCTCCTCCACATGAGCCAGCGCTCGTATCTGCCGGAGGTGTTGTTTGCGTTTCACTAATACAGTACTGAGTTAGATCATCACCACCAGTTTTTGCAATATCAATGCTATTAATATTAGAATGAGTTGTTGATCCAGAACTGCTATCACTTAAGATAACTTCCAAGGCCGCAACATCAAAGCCGAAATTAAATTCAACTTCAGATTCCTTCAAACAACTAGTCATTAAAAATATAACCGACAATAATAGAATGTTTTTCATTTCCCTCACCTTATAAAACAACATAATTTATATCGGTAAATACTTTTCACTTATTTAAACAAAATTTTACTATGGTTAAAAAAAATTTATAAAAATCGATCATTTACATCAGTTATCTTTTTATTGACTGCAGAAATAGCTCTATATGACAGAGTTTAATCTTCAATTAAAATGGTTTAACTCAAATTAATAAATATAAGAGAGAATCAATGAAACAAAATTTATTAAAACTAACTTGCCTTTTCTTTTTATCATTTAATTATTTACATGCAGATTCAATAAACTTTGAGGAATCAAAGAGGAATTCTAAGCATCAATACCTGAGACTTTCATATCAGTCCGTAAATAGTGAGAACCTTGAAACAATCTATGAACAGATCTTAGTTGATTCTTATAGCTACACTGAAGAAGATGCGATGGCCGAGAAGACCAGACGTGAAAATGGTCATATTAAGGACTGGGCCAGTTTAAAGAAGAAGAACTTTAGACTCTATGTCGAGATTGAACTTATCGATATTAACAAATTTATGAAGATTCTAAACTTATCTGATGAGCAAATAAAGGCCCTATTTGGCGTTGTTAAGGCAAAGGAGCAAGTAGCTCAAGCACCAAAGAACACGAAGCCTTTAAGCTTTTCTGTTTTCTATATGACTTCTCTTGGTGAGTTTAACCAAAAAAGCGCACCAGGCTCAGTCGAGTTTAAACAAAACTCTTCTGTTTCTCTAGGTCTAACGACAAATTATCAAATTAATACAAAGTATGGCGCCCAAGCAAGTCTTTACTACTCTCAACTTAACACGGCCTCAGCAAATAAGTACCTTGATAATGTTTCCGTAGATCCGGAGATTGGATTTAACTTATATGGAACTTATAAATTTGCTGATTATGGACTTGAAGCCTATGGTGGACTTGATTTTGAACGTTTTAATACTTTCAACTTCGATGGCCTAACAGATGCTGACCAAGTGACATTTGATAAGAATCAAATCTTTTTCTTAACTGTAGGAATTCAAAAGAATTTTAAGTTATATCGTAGAAACTTCTTAGCAAAGTTTAGCTACTCTCACTCAGTGTTTTCAAACCGTGATATTGGTTATGCAAATACAAGTGATAAGCAAGAGTTTACTGGTGGTAAGGCCATGGCCTATGTCATGGGTGATATCACAAAGAAGATCTTTGCTCACGTCATCTTTAAAATGCACTTTATGGATGGCCCAACCGACTTAACAGTAAATCGACTAGGCCTTGGGTTTGGTTATAAGTTTTAACGATATGTAATATCCTTAGCGTCAAAGTCACTTTGACTATGGCGCTCAAGGATTTGTTGATCTTCATCTCCCCAAGCACGATTCACTAATCTCCCCCTTAAAACAGCTGGCCTCTTAATTAATTCATCTGCCCAACGGATTATATTCTTATACTCATGTACTGACAGGAACTCTGCTGCATCATAGAGCTTGCCTTTTACAAGTGCTCCGTACCATGGAAAGATTGCCATATCTGCAATTGAATATTCATCTCCCGCTATATACTTATGACTTGCTAATTGTTTATCGAGTACATCAAGTTGTCTCTTTGTCTCCATCGCAAAGCGGTCTATTGGGTATTCAAATTTCTCCGGCGCATATGCATAGAAGTGACCAAAGCCTCCGCCTAAATATGGAGCGCTTCCCATTTGCCAAAAGAGCCAGTTAAATACTTCTGCTCTCTTAGCTGGGTCCTTTGGTAAGAAGTGACCAAATTTTTCTGCCAAGTGGACAAGAATTGAAGCCGACTCAAAAACACGAATTGGATTACCATTATTCTTATCAAGTAAAGCAGGTATCTTAGAGTTTGGATTGATAGCAACAAAATCTGAACCAAATTGGTCTGCTTCACCAATATTAATTAAATAAGCATCATACTCTGCTTCTTTAATTCCAAGCTCTAAAAGCTCTTCAAACATAATCGTAACCTTAACTCCATTTGGAGTTCCTAACGAATATAATTGAAATGGATGATCCCCTTGAGGGAGTTTCTTTTCAAAGCGGGCCCCAGCTGTTGGGCGATTAATGTTTGCAAACTCTCCCCCATTTCCTTCTTTAAATGTCCACACTTTTGGTGGTGTATATTTTTGATCCATATTTTTCTCCTTGTAATGCATAAAGTATAACAACCATTAGAGGTAAAAAAAATCTAAACTTGACGAAGATCAAACTTACTAAATAGAGATTATGGTAGGATATTTGTATGAAAAAAATAATCATCGCCCTACTATTTACATCAAGTTTATTTGCCTCAGAGAAAGAAGCCGTTCAAGCAATACAGAAGACTGCAATGGCACTAAAGAAAGAGCTACAATCAGCAATGAAAGTATCTCCCGTTAACGCTGTGTCAGTTTGCAACACAAAGGCCCTACCGATCACTAAGAAGTATCATGAAGATGGTATTGAAGTTGGTCGCGTGAGTCTAAAGAATCGTAACCCAAATAATACCGTAAAGGGCTGGATGAATGACGCAATCATGAGTTATGAATCAGGAAAGAATAAGAAGAAATATTCTGTTGTAAGAATTGATTCTGATAAGAATGGTATTATCATGCCTATCAAAACAATGCCTCTTTGTCTTAACTGTCATGGAGATAACCTAAAACCGGAAGTACAAAATAAAATCACTCAGCTTTATCCAAGTGATAAGGCCACAGGCTATAAGAGTGGTGATATTCGAGGATACTTTTGGGCAACTTTTAAAACAGAAAAGTAGAAATATAAGAAGTTTACTTCTTTGCTAAGTTCTTTATTTTAGGGTGAAGTGTAAATTCACACTTCATCGACTTTGTTACCAGACAATTATCTTTGGCCTTGTAGAGAAGATCCAAGTAGGGATCAACATCCGACTCACAACAAATCTCCAGAAAAACGTGGATATCACATTTAGTGAACTCATAGCCCTTGGCAACTTTCTCGAGATGAGCATCTGCCTTGACTTCAATATTTCTAAAATCAAGTTTTTTAAAAGAAGCAAATGATTTGAATGTTAAGATATAACAACTTGAAATACTCGCACTAAAGAGATCCTCAGGACTCCATTCTGTTTCGACTCCATTAAACTCAGGCGGAGGAGTAATCGTAATACTTTGCTTCTTATCTGCCGTAAGACTTAACTCAATACTTTCAGAATTACCTTTAGTAATCGTTGTATACGTCCCCATAACTACTCCTAATTAAACATGTGCTTGAGCTGCATTTTCTGTATGACTTCTAATTTTTCTAAGGGCCACAATCATATCTGAATAAGTAAGCGCACCCAAAGCATCATACTCACCACTTGAAACACGATCTAAGTGCTTCTTTCTTATTTGCTCGGCCTGATCTCTTAATTCCTTAGACTTTCGTTCTGCAACACTATAGTCCACTCGGTCCAGTGATATTTGATTTGATACTGAATCATAGAAGGCCTTAACATTAACAAATAAGGCATCAAAATCTTTCTTTGCTTCATCACGAATTAGCTTAGAGATATCACCGCGAGCACTGTAAGCAATAAGCCTTTCAATATAGTCCGCAATACTCTCCAGTTCATCTACTTCTTTAATCATCGATTGAGCACGACGGGATTCATCTTCACTCAAAGGATTAACCATAAGCTTTACAATGAAGATCGTAACTTCTTTTTGAATATTATCAGTAATCCTCTCGTAGTCCTTGGCCTTTAGAGAAATTCGTTCTTGATCCTTAAAATTTTGTTTTATGTAAATCTCTTCAGCAAGAGCGTAAAGTCTTGAAACGATATCTTTCATTTTATTAACTTCGGCCTGTGCCTGAGCAAGTGCTGCAGCTGTCACCATTTGACTTGGATCTCCAAGCATCACAAGATGATGCTGCTCTTTTTCTCCCGTCGCAGGTGTGATCTTAGTGACAAAGTTTGCTAGCTGAGTAAGGAATGGAATAAAGATGATCGTTGCCGCAACATTGAAGATCGTATGTCCAGTTGCAATATGAACTGCAACATTAACAAAGTCACCTTCTGCGTTCACAGCGTTGGCAGCTCCGGGAACAAGATAATCGATAAACTCAACATAGAATGGAAAGAATAAGAAGATAATAAGGACACCCAGAAGATTGAAGATAGCGTGAGCACGTGCGGCCCTCTTGGCCGTTATATTTGCCCCAACGCTAGCGAGAAGGGCCGTAATCGTTGTTCCAATATTCTCACCTAATACGAGTGCTGCTGCCGTATGAAATTGAATCACTCCAGAACTAGCAAGAGCAATGGTAATCCCTAGCATGGCCGAAGAAGATTGAATAACGACAGTCAAAATACAACCAACGATGATACACGCAAAATATGCGCCGTAATTTTGTTCAGAAAAGTATGAAATCATACTTAAGAATTCAGGCATCGTTCTTAGAGGCTTAAATGCATTAGACATAATACTTAGGCCAAAGAAGATCATCCCGACTGAAAACAAGATACGCCCAATTTGACGATAGCGGTTAGTTTTAGCAAATAAGAGAGGAAAAATACCTAGGCCAATAAAGAGTAGCCCATACTTCCCTACCTTAATTGAAATAATCCAACCAGTTACGGTTGTTCCAATATTTGCACCTAGAATGACACCAATTGCTTGGCTTAAGTTCATAAGGCCAGCATTAACAAAGCCTACCGTCATAACAGATGTTACAGATGAGCTTTGAACAAAGACAGTGACAAGAGTTCCAACGACAATGGCAGAGAAGCGATTCGTTGTAATTTTGTTAATTGTATTTTTAACAACATCACCGGCTACAGATTGTAAGGCCTCTGACATATTCTTCATTCCATAGAAGAAAATTCCAAGTCCTCCAAAAACAGAATAAATGAGCTTAAAGACTTCCACTGCCCTTCACTTCCTTTCGCCTATGATACGACGTTATATTGATCATGATAAATTTCAACAATTGTCAAAAAGAGGATTCCAATAATTGGGCCATAGAAAATCCCTCCCATTCCAAATACTCCCATCCCTCCAATAATTGCAAGCAAGACAAAAGTTGAGTTAATTTGAATACGATTTCCAATGAATTTTGGCTTAAACCAATTTTCAACAATCAGGCCAACAAGTGCTGTAAAAATAAATAGCACCACTCCTGAAGTTGGACTACCAGTCAGAACGAGATAAAGACTTGCAGGAATTGTTACAATTGAAATCCCAACGAGTGGAACAAATGCTAGGAATATCATCAGAACTGTCCAAAGCACAACAGACTCAATACCAGCGGCCCAAAGTGCAAGTCCTCCAAGCACACCTTGAATCACCCCTCCAACTCCATTACAAACAAGAGTCACGTAATTCATTTGGTTAAATTTATCGAGAATCTTTTGTTCTTGATCAGATGGTAGTGGTGAAAGATCGAAAATATATGTTTTAAGTCTTTTTCCTTCAACAAAAATACCAAAGACCACAATCATCATTATCGCAAGATCAAAAATAAAAGTAATGATATTTCCAACGATCGAGTTAATACTTGAAATAACCGTTCCAGAGATTCCTTTTAGAGTTCCAAATACTGTTGTCTTAACTTGCTCCATATCAATATCAACACCTGTGATATCGGAAACACTTTTGATAAGAACAGCAACGGGACCATCTCCAAATAAGAAATCATTTACCTCATGGTGAGACATTGCCTTCATTATTGTTTGATAAAGACTTAAGGCTTCCTTACTAAGAGCGATTGATAAGAAGATGAGAGGAATAAGAACCAGTAGAATAATAATACAGCTTGTAACTGTGGCCGCTAAATTATCAGAAAGTTTATACTTCTCAATTAAGCGATTATTTAGTGGATTAAAAACACCTGCTAAGACAAAGCCAAAAATGATTGGAGCAATCATTTGCTTGGCCATCATCCAAACAAGGTAACAGACTAAAAGAAAGATACAACCGAAGAATACGTACGTTACGTTAAATTTATTTTGCATGTAAATATTGTATGTTTGAAATGGTTAATAAGCAATTTATAATGCCCTACTTTATAAGTGATTTACACTGCTTGAGCTCTAGAAAGAATTTTATAAACTTTGTCAGATAATATGCGCCAGGAAGAATTCCTATTACTGCCCCATAGGACATGGCCATTGCAAAGTCATTTAGGAAATAAGCAATTGCTGAAAATGTACTAATAAAGAGAATCGTTCCAAAGCATAGAAAAATAGGAATAAAGTTTACAATCATACTAAAGATAATTGCTCTAGTCGTCGTTGCAGTCAGCACCTCTTTTCCAATCTTTGCCATTGCAATATAGAAGAACCTCCCTACCTTAAAGTAGGCCAATTCAACTTCTTCACCCTTATCGAAGTTTTCAGCTATTGAAACCGATGTAACAACATTTTCTATTATTACGCCATTTTCAAATTTGATAAAATTAAAAACACGATCACTTCCACTTGGGGTTGCGACTTCGTAGCCAACAACCTTTGATCTTATATTTAAAACCATACGAGAGCCCTTAAAATGATTAGGGCATTATCGGCAATATACTGGACAACTTTACTTAGAGATTATTTGTTTGGAAGAATTTAAAAATGAAAAAGCCTCCGAAAGGAGGCCTTTATTAATTTGATTTTAGTAGCAGTAGTAATTACCCCAGTAATCACGGTAGCAGTCATAGTAGTAAGTGTACTGAAATGCATACCAGTAGTAATAGAATGCAACACCACCGAATACAACAAAGTATAAACCGTAGTCGTAGCTATAGTAACCAGAGTAGTTAGCACCTGTGTTCTTCATACCATCAACATAGTCTTGAATTAGTGACTTTGATTCTTCAAGAGTCATATTCTCTACGTCAATTGATCCAACAAGGTTAGAAAGCTCTGATGCAACTTTCTTATCTTTGATATTTGCTTGTAGGTAATTTAAAACCTCAGATGGCGTGATACCTTCTTGAGCTAGATCACCTAGTTGTTTTTCAAATGATTTTACAGTTTCATTGTAGAAATTTTGATCTTTTTGATCCCACTCTACAGATAATTTAAATTCAACTTCTTCAAAAATTGGCGCGATTTTAGCTTCAACATTTGCAAGAGCTGAGAACGAAAAGCATACAAGTGCCATAGCAGCTAATTTTCTTAACATGAACATCTCCCTATTAGTAACAGATATGGGTAACTACCCTATCTAAATATATTTTGTCAATTTAATAAAAGTTAACTTCCTTTACAAACCCATCTCATGATAGGCGTTTTGAAGATTTATGCGATCTCTCAAGGGTGACTTACAACTTCTACGACACTCCTTAAGAATTGACTTCAATAAATCTCCTCTAATATTTGAGCTACTAGTAATATTCTTGCGAACATCATAAATCAGCCCATGACTTGAGTCTTTATCAAGCTCGCGAACTTGCCACAAAACCCCAAGAACAAAATCAATATTGGCATAAGCATTAGTTTCAAAGCCAGCATTATAAACTTCATCGCGAAAGGCATCCTTTTCACGAACTCTTTTTGCATAGTCTTTTACATTATCAGCAATCGTTGCACTATCTGCGATAGAGGCAGCAAAGAAGTCGGCCATCCCTTCATTAACGGGAGAAGAGTGGCTAAGTCCTAGATGATCACTGAGAGCGACATGGGCAAACTCATGGTAGACAACTTCGGGAATAAAGCTTGTATCTAAAAAGAATTTCTTTCCCTGAAGTAGTCCGTAGAGCTTTTTCATAGCAAAGAATGATGCCTCGATAATGGCCGTTGAGCCCAGAATATTAAGCCCGCTGTCTTTTAGGGCATCTCCTGTAAGTAAGAATAGGTCACTAACAAATTTTTGAAAGCTTGCTAAACGTGACTGGTTTCTAAACTCACTAAAGATTGCGGCAGTTTGTTCAAAGTCATTCTTTAAACCTTCCTTAGGAAGATTAATCTCCTTGGCCGGACGAAACCAAATTTCATAATTCCAAGGCTTTATCCCAAACTTTTCTCTTCCCTCACCAGGCGGAATCGAAAGAGCGTTATTATACTCAGGAGATAAGTTATCATGTGCGAAATGCCCTATTGAATTAAATTGGTTTGTAATATTTAAACGTACCACAAGTTGAGGTAGCTCTTTTACGTATGAAGACTTAACAACATTTAAGAAATAATTCTTTGCCTTTGTCAGGTGATAGAAAACACTTGCTGCTCTAAGCTTTTCAACTTCATCTTTTAAAGTCTCTAAATTTATCGCTTCATTTGATTTGCCATATACAATTTTGAAACTCTGGTTTTCCAGTAATGATGCTTTTGTTAGGTCAAGCACTACTTCTTTCTTAACCAAGTCCATATCACCATCACGAGTGATAACCTGGGCCTTAAAGCTTGCCATGATTGACGATGCGAGAAGTGACAATAGAAGGAGCTTAGAAAATTGAATGATCACGCTGTGGCTCCTGTTTTGTCTCTGTTAACATCTCGATACCAACTAATGATAAAACTTTTACAAAGTAAAATGTTGTTGGAATAGCTGCAACAAAGATTGTTCCATATCGTCTAATAAATCTTTTTCTCTTTTCTGTTTTTGTAAGCTCTGGGTTCCAAACATCATCGACTAATGCTAGTGTGCTCAAATCCCCACCAGAGACCAGGCCTGTTTCAAATGCTGCGGCCAGAAGATCTTCAAAACCAACATTAGTGCCTTCAAATAAATTCATCATCTGAAGATCACCTAACTCTTTTCTTACCATTTTAGCGGCGAAACGATACTGCTCCATTGGATCCAGAATAATCTCCTCAACACTTTCATCATCAATCATAACGTTGATAATTACTTCATCCGCATTAAGACGATTAAGTAGCCTCTGAGTCATTCCACTTAGATAAATAATTTGAAATTGATTGTACTTTGCAAGCAAGGCCTCTCTACGTGACACCTTACTCTTATCACGTCGCCCTGAAATATAATTTGTCTTTTGAATATTAAGGCGCTCTGGAAATTGCCTTGTTAGAAAGTTTTGTTCTTTCAAGTACTCTGCTAATATCTGAGGTTCAAGATGATAGTCCTCTTGAACTAGTCTTTTGAGCATCCAATAGGTACGCTTATCAATTAAGTTTTTATGATAGGCCTTCTTTAGAAACTTCGTTGGTTTCTTTTCTCCTAGTTCTTTAAATAAATTCTTAGCAATAGCATTGAAGCAAAGACCTCTTTGCTGTGCCCTTTGAAAGTTTTCAAAAGTCTGCGCCTTGAAGTTTTTAACAATAGGATTAAAAGGAGAAAGATGTTTTTCTAATTTAGAGATTTCAAATGATCTTAAGGTTCTTAAAAGTAAGCGGTATTGGGTGTCATCGATTCGAGAATTACTTCGTAAGTAAACGAGAGCTTCTTTCAACTTACCTTGCGCAAATTGATTTAAATCTTCTAAAAGCTCATACTCACAAGTTCGTGATGAAAGCTCAACTTCATCTAGTAAGGCTTGCTCTTGAGAACTTAGTTCTGCCTGGGCCTTTGCGATATCTTTCTTATCAAAGTACGCACTTTCTCCCGCGAGATTTAACCCACATGCCTGAAAGCTCATATTCAATGACAGAATAAAGATAAGTAGATGATTTTTCATATGTCTATCTACCCTGAACAGGTAACAAAGAAAATAAGTGGTGAAATTTATACACTAATTATTTAGTTGTAAATTTATTTTGACGAGTTAAGATGGCAACAATGTTAAGAATTCAATAAAATCAACAGTTTACGACATATATCATGTTTTGTTCATTTTTTTCATTCTAAACAGAAAATATTCATCATTTTTCAGAAAAGGGAGGATGCATGTCGAAGGATAGAGAGAGTAACTTCGATTTTGATGAACTATTCTTTTCCAGGACCGATAAGCGAGGAGTTATCGCGTCCGGAAATTCAGTATTTCAACGAGTCAGTCAGTACGAGTGGGAGGAGATGCTTGGCAAACCCCACAAGGTGGTTAGACATCCGGAAATGCCTCGCGGGGTATTTTCATTACTTTGGGACACTATTGCCCAAGACAAGATGATCGGCGCCTATGTCAACAATCAAGCTAAAGATGGAAGCAATTATTGGGTCTTTGCCCTCGTCTCACCTATAGACGATGGCTACCTGTCTGTAAGACTAAAGCCTAGTAGTCATTTCTTTGAGATCGTGAAGGAAAAGTATATTGAGCTAGCTCAATTAGAAAAGCGTAAGAAACTTACACCGGCACAATCACAAGAAACTCTTCTAGCAATGATTAATGAGTTAGGCTTTGAGTCCTACGAGCACTTCATGATTGAGGCCCTCATGCAAGAGCTTGAATCAAGACAAGTAGCACTTGGAGAAGAGCCAATTGAAGAGCTTAACTTATTAAGAAAGGCCCTAGAATCCGGCTCATTTCTACAAGAGAAGTCAGAAGGTATATTTGAGGAATACAAGAAGACCTCACTTGTGCCTATGAACCTAGAAGTTCAAGCTGCAAGGATTGGGGAAGAAGCAGCTTCAATGGCGACGATTTCTACTCAGTACGACAATCTTGCTAAAGAGATTCAAGACGAAATTAACAAGTTCATGGTCTCTGGAAAGCTTGTTCAAGAGAAAGTGAAGGATTGCCAATTCTTTGTTTGTAATTCAATTCTTCAAAGAGAGATTTACAACTTCTTTGAAAAAGAAACAAAGCCTTCACCAATTCAAAAGGCAAATGAGATGGGTATCTTGTCAATGTTACAAGAACAGCAGATTAAGAATGCCAAGACTAGCCTCATTGAAATTCAAACGGAGTTTAGTGAATTCAAAAGAGTGTGTAACGACGTGAAGAAGTTATCAATTGGCCTAGAGATGGTAAGTATCAGTGGAAAGATCGAAGCGGCAAGACTTAACAGAAATTCAGGAGAGCTTTCGGGGCTTCTCGATCAATTAACTAACTTTAAAGACTCACTCAAGCAATCGTTAAAAGAGATAAACGATATCGGTAACGATTTAGTTCATCAGGTATTTCGCATGAATGAGTCTTTAGCAAATCAAAATAACTAAGACTGATAGCTTTCTTTAAAATCTTTAATTGATTTTGAGATAGGTATCGTTGGGCGTCCGATGAGACTTGATAATTGCTTTTGATTATCAAATAGGCCTCCTACGGACGCTCCTTTTTCAGAGTCTGCCAATAATTGTGCAAATCCTTCGGGGAGACCTCCCTGCATTAAAGCATTTTTAAAATCAGCTTCGCTTAGATTTTGAAATTGTATTTCTTTCCCAAATTCTTTACCTACAGATTCTGCAAATTCAGATAAGGTAAACGCTTCATCCCCTGCTAATTCATAAATCTTTCCTTCATGACCTGTACCAGTTAGGACCTTCGCAGCGGCAAGAGCATAGTCCACACGTGCTGCAGTTGAAAGCTTGCCATCACCAGCACAACCAATAACAGCTGAATGTTCAATAATACTAGGTAATCCCATCATGTAGTTTTCAGAATACCAACCGTTACGAAGTATCGTCGTTGATATATTAAGGTCATTTAGCAAATCCTCCGTTTCAACATGCTCTTTCGCAAGCCCAAGTGGAGATGTATCTGCATGAAGAATACTAGTGTAAATAAGATGTTTAACTGAAGATTCCTTTACAGCATCAATAACATTCTTATGTTGAGGAAGTCTTTTACCAACCTCACTTGCAGATATTAATAAAAGCTTATTAATTCCTCTTAATGCTTCTTTCAATGAATCAGGCTTTTCATAATCACCATACCTTATTTGAACACCTTTTTTTGCAAATTGATCTAGTTTTTCAGTAGACCTTGCAATGGCCACTATTTCATTGGGATTAATACCCTCATCTAAAAGTTGTTGAATAACTAATTGGCCTAGCTGACCAGATGCACCTGTTAATGCAATCATATATTTCTCCTTATTATCTAAAACTAAAGCTTCTCATTGAAATGGAAGCGTTTTGAATTCCTTCAAAATCAAAATTCAGGATGTCACTTTCATCTGAGGCCCCTATCACATATAAAAGAGGAAGATAGTGTTCAACTGAAGGTACACTCATCTTTCCAATATCCATGCTTTGAAAATCATTAATCAAATAATTAAACTCTCTATTGATAAGCTTCTCTTTGATAAGTTCATCATACTCTATGGCCCAATCAACGACAGGAGCATCCTCACTCCAGCTTATTGTTTTTAAGTTATGAACAATATTTCCACTGCCTATAATGAGCACTCCTTGATCTCTCAAAACTTTTAGCTTCTTTCCTAGATCAAAGTGATACTGTGGGGGCTTCCTCATATCCAAACTCAACTGAACAACTGGTATATTTGCTTCGGGATACATGAACTTCAGTAACGACCATGTCCCGTGATCCAATCCCCAATTTTCATGATCAAGCTTCACACTCTCACCAATCATTTCAACAATCTCGTTAGCAAGATGAGGTGATCCCGGAGCGGGGTATTGAATTTCATATAACTCTTTTGGAAAGCCGTAAAAATCATGAATCGTTTTAGGTTTATCCATTGCTGTAATCCACGTTCCCTGTGTTTCCCAATGCGCAGATATCATTAGTATTGCTCTAGGCTTTGGCAGCTCTTTTCCTATTATTCTAAGTTGATCAGTAAATTCATTACTTGCAATTGCATTCATAGGAGAGCCATGTCCTAAGAATATCACTGGAATCTTTTCTCTAGTCATGACTGCTCCGCCTACTACTTAGTAACGACTTTAAAAGTTAGTGTTACTGTATCTGAAATCATATTATCACCAAGGTTCTTAAAGAAACTTCCTGAACCATAAACCATATCAAACTCAGTACGATCAAAGGCAAGAACCCCAGAATAAATCTTTCCCTTCTTTGTCACAGGGATTGCGACAGCATTAGTCTTGCCCTTAATAGTTAGTTGTCCATAAAGTTGTCCGTTATCAATCTTATTAATCTTTAGCTTTGCTGTTGGGTACTTTTCAACATCAAAGAAATCACTACTTTTAATATGTGAGAGAAATTTTGCCTTCCACTCACCTTTTAAAGTTGTATCATCAATAGAGCTCATATCAGCGACGAAACTCCCTCTTCCATTATCTAAAGTGGCACTTTTCATTTTAATTGGCCCAGAGTGAAAATCGCCTGTGATTTTTGAACCTTTCCATACGAATGAACTTCTTGCTAAGTCAATATTATCGGCCATCGCTGTTAAAGATGTTAAAATTAGTCCTAGAATTATAAATTTAGCTTTCATTTCTTTTCTCCTGATTTGTTTTGCTATATTCGTATTATGGAGAAAAAATGAGTGTTGCAACAGATCACAATAATGCAATATAATGTTCCATATAAGGAACACTAAATGGATCTGAATTTACTTAAAATATTTGAAAAAGTTGCTGAGGCAGGAAGTCTAACTAAAGCTTCCCTAGTACTAGGTCACCCTAAATCCAAAATTAGTCGCGACCTCGTCAAGTTAGAAGATGAACTAGAACAGACTTTACTATCTCGCGGGCCAAGAGGAGTAACGTTAACAGAACAAGGCCTAGCACTACTACAGTTGATTAAATCTCCACTAGAGTCTCTTGATGCATCTCTTTTAAAAATAAAGAGCCAAAAAGATGAGATGAAAGGCTTAATTAAATTAACCGCACCAGAGGATCTTTCACAGTCACTCCTTACTAATATTGTTTGTGACTTCATGGATAAATACCCTGGTATACGAGTTGAACTTTTCTCTACAAATATCCTTATGGACTTCAAAGAGCATAAATTAGACCTTGCCCTGCGTATTGGGAAATTAAAGGATTCATCACTGATCCAAAAGAAAGTCTGTGATATTGAAGTTGGCCTAGTCGCTAGCGCACAATATTTGAAAAGCTCACCAAGAATTTCTAAATTAGCAGATCTTGAAAAACATCCGGTGGCAATCTTGACTGACCTTTATGGTAACCCTTTAAATAAGTCATGCTTTAAAGACCTCGTTCCTCAATTTGCAAGCAACTCATTCCCTATTTTAAAGGATTATGTAAAAAACAATAAGGGACCAGCAATGATCCCAAGTTTTTACTGTAAAAAAGAACTCGTTGAGAATGAGTTCATCAAGATATTACCAAGCTATAAGTATTTAGCTAGAACACTCTTCTTACTTTCTAAGCCTTCAAAACATATTCCAAAACATGTGAAGATATTTAAAGAATACCTCTATGATAATTTAAAATATATTTTAGATAACTAATCTTTGGAACGAAATGATGAAGGAATAATATCGACACCTAGTCTCTCACCTAGCTTAACAACAAATGGAATTGTAAGTGGGGCAAAAGGAAGTACAAGTAAAACACCAACTCCTAGCCCTTTAATGACCTCAACAAATTGCTTATTGGCCTCTTTCATCTCTTCTTTAGAGGCACGTCCCTGAGTGTAGCGTCCATATATGGCAAACATCTCTTTTGTTTCAGTTCCTTCCTTTTCAAGGCCATCTCGAAGAATAATTAGAGATTTCCTCAGCCTAAACATAAGACCCTTTTTCTTAGAAGCAAAATAGATAAGAATATCAAGATATAGCTTTTCAATTTTTCTTAGCATATTCATGGTGCGATTCGACCTTCTCTCAAGTGATAATAATTCATCAACTTATCTTTAAGTCTTTGAGAATAAGTCAGAAGGTGCATAATTGCTCCTGCATCGTTTCGTTCAGGTTTTGCCATCAATGTGAAAACTTTCTTTCCAAAGCCTTCAAGGTTTCTTTGAAAGTCTTGTGATAATTTTTTTAGATTCTTATCTTTTTGACTATCACTTGAAATATAGTCGAAAACCGAAAGCGTACTACTTGCAATCTCTCGCACAATCATCAGGACATCACTTTTGAGCTCTACATAGTTATTATCCATTGAAGCTTTAACACTTGTAATATCTTTAACTGAGTCGTGCATCTGAAAGATATATTCATACATGGCCATGATATTTACGATGCGATCAATTTCTTCTTCATTATTACACTTGGAAATGAACTTAGAAAAGAAGCCTAAAAGTTCGGCCTTAAGAAAGTCCATATATTCAATACGCTTCTTTGCCGCCTCATAAATACCTTTATAATTTGTTTCAATACTTAAGGTAATAAGGTTGTAGTTTTCTTGTACAAATTGAAAGGTCTTTTCGAGGTCATCCATTAAGTTTTCTTCAATCTCACTAAATTCTGATTCTTCTTTTAGGCCTAGAGCGATTCGTTCAAAATCCATTTTCCCTTCCCCAAGCATTCGATCGATTAGAGCAGTAAAAGGGTTTAAGAAAATAACAAAGATAAAACTCGTGGTGACGTTAAAGATGAGGTGAAAGTTTGCGAGCGCTATGGCCGGAATATCTGACATCAGAGGAAGGTGCTCCCTCCAAAAAATAACGATTGGAAGAAAGATTAACACTCCTCCTAAGTTAAAAAGAAAGTGAGCAAGGGCCGTCTTCTTTGCTGCAATATCCATACTAATAATAGAAATAAGGGCCGTAACGGTTGTTCCAAGATTTGAACCCATTAAAATCGGAATTGCATTATCAAGACTCATAAGCCCTTGTTGTGTGAAGATAATAGCTAAACCAGTTGTTACTGAACTTGATTGAACAATAGCGGTAATGACAGCACCAACGAGAACACCAAGAAGTGGATTATGGGCCTTTGTTAGAAACTCAATTAAGCGCGCATCCGTTTGAAGAGGAGCAAGGGCCGATGAGATTAGGTTTAAGCTAAAGAAGACGAAACCAAAATAGAAAAGTGTCTTTCCAAAGATAGCGTAGCGAGATCTCGTAAAAGAAAGGAGAAAACCAATGATGATAAAGACAGGAGCAAAGGCAGTCAGCTTAAAGGCAACTAATTGTGCCGTAACCGTTGTCCCAACATTAGCACCAAAAATTATCCCAACACTATTTTTAAAGGACATAACACCGGCATTTACCAAGCTAATTGCGATGACAGATGTTGCAGAGCTCGACTGAATGAAGGCCGTGATAATAGCTCCAATTAAGAGCCCTACGACGGGGTACATTGTTGCACTTCCGAGAAATTTTCGAAATTTTTCACCAGTAATATTTTGAACTTCTTTAGAGAAGTTCTCAAGGCCAAAGACAAAGAGTATTACACTCGATGTTGCGGCCAGAATAATTTGAAAATCCTTCATTAATAAACCTATGTCTAATATCAAAATGAATTATTGAGATAAATATAGCAGTAAAACTAGTATCATAAAATTATCATATTCTTTATTTGAATAAATCATTAGTAATTTCAACAAGTTAGAAAAACAAGCCTTAATCTTAATAAATGAATGAACTTTGTACGGCCGCATGGATTATCAACACCGCTCTTAGGCCAACTAAATGAATATTCGAGAAAAATACTGGCACTCACCTTGCATTAATATACAGAAATATTGAACGGAGCGATTTCAAATGAAGAAAATCTTTTTTCTAAGTCTACTTTTAAGTTTTAATACTCAAGCTGAGTTTAGCATAAGCGCCAATGGCTCAAATGTTGATATTAAAAAGCGCAAGTATCATACGAGACCGCTTATTCAAACTGAAGAATTCAATACATCATCTTACTGGGCAGATACCGTCAGAAGAACAACCGTTGTAAAATCAATTGTTGGTTGTCTAAGTGAGAATTGTGCCTATTTCAATGAAATGGATATGTCGGATATCTTTAAAGAGTCCGTTGCCCAATTTGGTAAAGAAGAAGGTGAAATGTATTTCACTAACGTTGTCGCGGGCCTAATCATTGGCTCTCCTGAAGTTAGAAGAGAGAATATCTATTCATCAGCAAAGCTTCTTTTAAGCTTTAATCAAAAGATGTACCTGGCCCATATACTTGGGACAATTATGAATAATCACTATGATTTTGAGCGTGATAAAGATGGCGTTGTAACAACAGAAGATATCTTTGAAGCAATTAGAAGTGGTACTAAGGCCGGTGTTTGTCGTGACATTGCCGTAACTCAGGCCAATGTCCTAAAGAAGTTAAATGTTGAAGACGTCTATGTTGTCGCTTACAACACAAGAAATGTTGGTCATGCTACAGTCGTTGTACAAGACCCTGGAAATAAAGATCGCATCATTAATTTCAACTACGGTGAAACTAGAATTAATGAGGGGCAAAGCGCGCAGAGCTTAGCACAAGATACAACCCTAGCTGACTTTGGAATTAATTATCGAATTTTTAATGCAGATGGAGAACCAGTTGACAGAGTTCCTAGTGAGGTTGGTTACTTACTAAATCAAGCAGTCGGTCTAGATATTGATATGGTCGCTCCAGGTGTCGAATTTGATAATATCGATGTTATCTCGATGAATTATGAGAATGGGGCCATAAGAGCAAAGAGTTATTATGCAGAAACTGAAAATGGCCTAACAGCATCAGGTGTTGCCGCAACTCTAAAGAATCAAGGTAACAGAATTAAATTTGACGCTGGAATTGCGCTTCAAAGAGAACAAAAAAAATTAGAACATAGAGAGTTTGTTAAAGATAGCACTAGCTTTTACTTCGGTATGGATGCACGACTGAAGTCAGGAAAAGTCGACTTAGGTATTCTAAGAAATGTCTACGCGGACATAAAGTCACACGTAAGTATTACCGTTGGAAATGGAAAGATAAAAACTAAGAACTTCAAAACAGACGGAGAATTTAGCGACAGCCAAAATATGTTCTCTTCTTCCCTATATGCTGATTCGAGCTACATGGGAGTGAATTGGAAAGGTATCGTAACTGCCCACGCTTCTATTATGAAGGCCGATGTTAGAGAAGAAGGTAAATATACGATGGCCGTAATTGGTGGAACAATTAAAAATGAAATCAAAAGACAGATTATGGATGAGTATGGAGTAGGTATTCAAAATATCATCTATATTAGGCAAGAAGGTGCGACAGCTGACTATAGTATTACGCTCTACTCAGAAGATGGACGTCACTCATTTGAAGTTGGAATGAAGGCCCCACTATATGGAAGAACAGGATTCTGGGTAAAAGGAAACCAAAAGTCTACATATATAGCTGCACAAACAAAGATATTAAAAGACAGTTTAAAGTTAGGTATTAAATATATTAAAAAAGAAGATAAAGAAGCAACTTATAAATTTGAAGGTGAATATATCTTTTAATAAATAAAATAGTCACCTACTACAGGTGACTATTATTATCGATATAATCAATGATTTCATCTAAGTGGATATAGATATTTTTCTTGATCAACTTGGCCTTATTTAAAGTTCCTTCCTTGAAGTGAAATCCTGCAAGCCCTAATTGCCTTGCGGCCTCTACTTCCTTTAAGGATTCGGAAATATACAAACTAGGATAACGTCCCGTCTCATCTAGCGCCTTATTAAAGATATAAGGCGCAGGCTTTAACTCATCATTACTCATAGGAATATAGATTTTTTCAAATACACTCCAGTCAAACTCTACTGAATCGTTCCAATGTGCCCTTACATATTCCTTTAGCGTTGCAATCTTCTGTTCATAAGTCTCACCAAAAGATTCAGGAATATTTGAGATAATGGCCACATGAATTCCCATCCCTTTTAAAGCATGGATATACTCGAGAGAGCCTTCGTAGTAGTGATAATTCCCACTCTTTTTCGTGTTGATAATAGTATCCCCTAAATCAAAGAATACCCACCTTTGCAGACTCGTATCTTCATTTAGGTTCGATGCATAGTAACCAGCACCGGCAAAAGAGATTAATGTAATAAGAATAAGTAGTACGATATTTTCTTTTTTCATACTTTATTTTAGCAAACAATTATATTAGTTTAACCTGATCAATGTCAGGGTTTTTAGTTATATTTTTCAACATCCATCGGTACTTCCATCACGAGAATCTCTGAGTCATTGAGTGACTTTAGTCCAATATTATTACCAGGATCAATCCCTAGCCCATCACGATTTGATAATGTTAATTCATTAACCCTTACCTCGCCATTTATAACAAAGAGATAGACACCATTTGATTTGATATACTTCTTATAAATTAAATTCTGCCCTTCTTCTAAGTTTGCTAATGAGAAAAAGGCATTTTGATTTATCGTCACAGAATTATCTCGGCCATCAGGGGAAACAATTAATTGAAACTCTCCTCTTCGCCCAGAGTCTTTGAAATATCTTTGAGAGTAAGAAGGCCTAATATTATGCTCTTTAGGTAGCACCCAAATTTGTAAGAAGTGTACCTCTTCTCGATCAGAATTATTATATTCACTATGAGAAATTCCCGAACCGGCAGACATCACTTGGATCTCGCCTTTCCTTATAATGAAATCATTTCCAATAGTATCCTGATGGTGAAGAGAGCCCTTTAGAGGAATAGATATGATCTCCATATTACGGTGGGGATGAGTATCAAAGCCTTCCCCTGGAGCAACGACATCGTCATTAATAACCCGAAGTGTGCCGAAGTGAATTCTTTCCGGGTCATAATAATTGGCAAAGCTGAAAGTATGATTACTCTTTAACCACCCATGTTCTGCATAACCACGCGAGTCCGCGCGGTGAAGTACATTTGTCATCTTTCCTCCTACATTTTTGATATTATAGCGGTCCTCAATATCTCAATGTAGGTAAATTAAATTAAAATTTTAGTCGGAGGATCAAGTAAGAAGTCTAAAAGCAACTCAAGCTCTTTAGCAAGATCAGGTTCAACTTTAGTCCACTTCTTCTGGCTAACTTGAATTCGATCATAAAGCTCTGTTGCCTTCTTTTTTATTTTAAAGGTTGAGCCCTCTGAAATAGACTCAACCATTCTCCACTTTAATTCATCAAGGATATAGTAATACGTTTGTGGGCCATCATCTTTTTCCAACTCTTGGTCGATGACGGTAACAAGATCCCACCAATCATTTTTACGATATCTTCTTGAACTTGAGTACATCTTAACGTAGCTCTCGGCGAAGTACCTTACCAACGTTATTCTTTGGAAGGTCATCGACAAATGCAATTTGCTTAGGAACTTTATATCCAGCTAAGTTCTTCTTTGCATAGGCCTTAATATCTTCTTCAGTTAAAGAGGTATTTGCTTTAACAACAAAGACCTTAACAACCTGTCCTGACTTTTCGCTATCAATTCCAATAGCAGCAACATCCTGAACCCCATCAAGCTCAAGAAGAACACCTTCGACCTCATTTGGATAAACATTAAATCCTGAAACAACAATCATATCTTTCTTACGATCTAATATTCTTAGAAAACCTTTTTCATCAATCGTTGCGTAATCACCAGTTTTAAGCCAACCATCTTTTGTAAAAGTCTTACTCGTCTCTTCAGGTTGATTCCAATAGCCCTTCATAACCTGAGGACCTTTTACACAAAGCTCCCCTTCTTCATTAAAGCCTAATTCATTCTCATCCCCGTCAATGATTTTAATATCAGTAGAAGGAAGAGGAAGCCCAATTGAACCAATTTCATCAGTCCCATCTGTTGGGTTACAACTAACAACTGGAGACGCTTCAGTAAGGCCATAACCCTCAATAACTCTTGTCTTCGTTACTTTCTCCCACTCTTGTTTCACAGCAGGTTTAAGGGCCATCCCACCAGCAACACTAAAGCCAATAAAGCTTAAGTCATGCTTTCTAAATTCCTCATTTGCAAGTAGAGCTTGAAGAAGAGTGTTTACAACAATCATAACTTTAGGCTTATGAGTATAGACGTCCTTGATTAATGAATTAAGATCACGCGGATTTGTGACAAGTACATTTGTCATCCCCATCTTAAAGAACCCAAAGATATTAACTGATAAAGTGAAGACGTGATAAATTGGTAGTGGAGCTAGAATATTAGCGTGTTCCGTACCTAGGCCAGCATTGATCCAAACATCCATTTGTAACATATTAGCAATAATATTTCTGTGAGTTAGAATCGCGGCCTTAGTTTTCCCAGTCGTTCCACCAGTGTATTGGAAAAGAGCAGTATCTTCTCTTTCAATCGTTGGAAAAGTTGCACTCGCCCCTCTTCCTTTTGCAATAGCTTCATTAAGTGTTAAGTAAGTTCCTTTATAAGCAGGAATCATTTTCTTTACGTGCTTAATAACAAAATTTGTAAGCTTTCTCTTTACTAAAGGAAAGAAGTCACCGATTTCAGTTGTGATAATATGCTCAATCTTACTTCCTTCAATGGCCTCTTCTAATTTTGCCACAAAGTTCGAACAGATAACAATTGCTTTTGCCCCACTATCTTCAAGAACTTTTTTAACTTCTCTTGTTGTATAAAGTGGATTTGTATTAACAACAACTAGCCCCGCCTTGAATGCTCCAAAGAGAGCGACAGGATATTGAAGAAGGTTTGGCATCTGAATCATGATGACATCACCCTTCTTAAGCTTTAGATCTTTAATAAGATAGTTAGCAAATGCATCAGACTTCTCTCTTACCTCTTGATAAGTCATACTAGCATTCATATTGATAAATGCTTTTCTCGCCGAAAATTTTTCACAAGTCTCATCAATCATTTCAACAATATTATTATATTGATCAGGGTTGATTTCTGCTGCAGCATTCTTTGGGTAATTCTCTAACCATACTTTATTCATTTATATATCCTTTTTTCTTATAGCTTTAATCTTATATTCACAATTCCCATTGTTTCAGGCTCTATGAAAACTTCGCCGCGGCTCTTGAGAAGCCCTAATACTGCGTGATTGCCAGTACTGGCCGTGCCATATATCTCTTTAATCTTGCGCTCTTTGGCGGCCTCAATTAAATGATCAATTAAAATTCCACCAAATCCCATACGATGATATTTATCAATCACAGTAACGGCGAATTCGGCCTTTGGTGAATGATCAGAGTCGCGGTAGAATCTTGTGGAGCCTACCGGAAGCTCACCCTCTTCACTTTGCTTCATAACCGTTAAGGCCACATGGTTAACATAATCAGGACAAGTAAATAACTCTAAGTCCTTTTTTGAAAGACTTTTCTTTGCCGCTAGAAAGCGACTACTCAATGTACGATGAGAGGCCATCTTAAAAGCTTCGATCAATTTTTCTTGATCTTTTTCACTTACACTTCGGATGACGTATTTCTCACCACGATGCTCAAACTGTTTAAAGAAGTCTTTATTGTATTTCACAAGGGCTTCCAATGACACATGCTCGATTTAGCGTCTTTATAAATTGTTCCTTTAGAAGATCAAATTCTTTCTCATCTCTACCACGGCCAATCCACGAGTGAACAAGCTCTCTGGCCGCACCAAATAAAATGGCATCGAGTATATGGCGATCAACAATTCTAATATTTTCAAGCTCGGCCTGTTTTGTGAGGACTTCATAAATTCTTGTGGATAGAATTTCGTACTCACTAACTAAGAGTTCACGAATTTCTTGGAAGCCAGACATTGTCGCCTTCCAAAAGAAATCACTCTCCCTCACTTCATTCTTATGCCAACCAAAGTAGATGCATACCAAATCATTTAGAGTTTGTTCTATCGACTTTGCACTACTGGCAGCGACAAAGGCCCTATTTCTAATCTTAGATGAAAGCTTTATAAAGAGAGACTTATAAATATCTTCGATGCCACCAGGGAAATGATAATAAAAAGTTCCAGTTGAAAGTCCGGTGTGTTTCTTAAGCTTAGAAACCGAAATATCTAAAATGGCCTCTTCATTTAAAAGCTCTAAGACACCTTCAAAGATGGCCTCTTTTGAATCCTGTTTCACAATCACTCCATTTGTAGACAAGTTGTCTAGACGTGTACTCTAGAATATGCCACAGCAGAACATAAGACTCAAGCTAAATGATCTAACTAGCTGAAAAATGGTTATAGAATTTTAAACAAGGAAATTACTTTAGCAACTGACACTTTACTGCAAATTTAATTTTATCAAATCCTTCAGCGCCAAACCACTCAACGTATTGGCAATAGATCGATTTGTAGAGGTCTGTGTCTTGATATTCGAGGTAGAGTTCTTCTCCAACAGGAGTGGAGAAGAACGGAACGAGAAAAATAAATGTTAGAATAACTGTAATTAGAATTCTAAACATCTATTGAACCTCCCAAATGGCCATTGCCCACTCAGGGTGGTCAATGAAAGGGTTGCGGTTCTTTTGATATTCACATGCGATATCATTTCTTCTTCTTTCGTGCTCACTTACAGGATCTTGCTTGTGCCACTTTAGAAGTAGTTTAATAAACCAAGTGCTATATGTTTGCTCACGTGAACCATTAGTCATTGGGTTATTCTTAAATCTTGGAATCTCTGCTTCATAGCGAACTGCAAAGTAAAGCATTGCTCTTGCAATATCACCTTTGAATTCATCGATTGGTTCAAAAACGCGACCACGGTAACCACTTGTTGAGCTTCTCCCAACCTTTGATCCGTTCTTAGAAGTCCATGATGCGTCACCAACTTCTCCAAAAGGATAATAGCCACGATGTCCGTTTACTTTTCCATCAGTAGGATAAACATGAAAGATATCTGTTTTCATTGGGCGTCTCTTATTAAAAAGACCTTGAGGGAATAAGTGCTCTCTATTGTAGCAGTCACCCTCTCCCTTATATTGGCCACATGTTCTGCGACCAGGTTGAAAACGATACGGATCCTTTCCATTTGGATTTTCTGAGTACATATCCATAATCGTGCGATCACCATCGTAAGTAGTATCGAGGTCAGTGCTACGATACGCCTTAAGAAGGTCATCATACGAGATACTACGATGTTCTCTTCTCAAAAGAGAAGAAAGCTCTGATTTAAACTCGTAGCCAGATGCATGCTTAGAAAGTCGTGAATAAAATTGTGTTTGATCACAAGTTGAAGCAAAGGCCGTGCTTGTGATGAAAATTAGAAAAGTTGTGATGTGTGTGATTTTCATGCAAAGAGAGTATCGACTAAAATACATGAACACAATGAAAAAATTTATTAAATCTTATAGGGTATATTAGGTATTCTTATAAACAGATAGTCTTTAGAAGAAGGTGTACCTTCTAAGAAGCTGAAATTCTTCACTTTCTTAAAAGGCACGGTGTATCAATCTTAAGATTAAGAAAGAACGCTTACTGAAACAGCACAAGGACCTTTTTGTCCTTCACCTACTTCAAATTCAACAGCGTCATTTTCACTTAGAGTGTTTCCGTTTACTGCTGAAATGTGTACGAAAAGATCTTTGCTTCCATCGTCAGGAACGATAAATCCAAAACCTTTCTCATCATTAAAAAACTTAACTTTACCTGTTTTCATACTTACTCCTTATGTTTAAGTTTCTTTAGGTCTACGTTAGAACTATATATTTTTAATTCGCCAGAGCTTAAAACGCCATTGGCCTTCCAAAATTGTTTATACTTTCTTTCCAACAAGAAATCTATTCGATCACCTCTAGTCACTAAAAAGAAACTATAGTCACCGATTCGACTTACTAATTCATCTAAAATCTTCGAAATATCCTCAATTTCACTAAAATCATAGATAAAGTATATTTGCGCCTTTGGTAGAATAAAATCATCATCCAAGACGTCTTCTAAAATAATTTCACAATTTATGAGATCTAATTTTTCAAAAAGACGATTTCCTTCGCTCTCTCTTTGTTTAAGAATCTCATAGCCGATAAATCGGGACTCTGGAAAAACAGAGTTCATCACAATACCAACTCGTCCATAGCCAGCACCAACATCCACTATCTTATCAACCTCAAAATCCTTTAAAAGATAAAGTGCATCAAAAATATCATTATAAGGTGTCTGCAAAACTTGCGGATGTAATCCAATCCAAGTTTGCGTGCCTTGAAAGTGCTGCTTTCCTTTAATGCCATCATTTTGCTTATAATAGGCCTTGTATTTCTGTAGAAGCTTTCCTTCTATTTTTGGAATACGAAAACCAAGCAGCCGATCTAAATCCTTTGCATGTTCCAGAGGATGATTATTGCTTCTCATAAATGTACGCGGATTTTTAATAAGATCTTTCAATGGTACTGAGTCTGCATTAAGCACTTCGTTCACTAAGGTATTCCCTGCAATTCTGTCGTTTCTAAATAATAAAAGATTAAAAATAGACAGAACCGAAATAAGGAAGTGAACTATAGGAAACCTAATTTGACACAAGATACTATGTCCAAAGCTCTAATACAAGCGAGATTCTTCTTACTGTATTTTATTCGCATGTTTTTTTAATTGTTTCGATCAAGCCTGGGTAATACTTTTTGATATTAGGATTGAGAAATAGGTACTTCTTCACTCCTTCCGTCCTCTGGCAAATGATATGGGCCTCAATCAGAATCTTAATATGATGTGAAAATGTGGCCTTATTCACACAATAATCGAAGCCGCCACAAGTTATCTCCTTGTGTCCATGCTCTTCCTCGTAAGCAATTAGCTGCTTAATCACACTCATGCGAATAGGATCGCCTAGTGATTTAAATATCTTATCCAATGGTATCTGTGTGCAGTCATTCATAGTTAGATAAAATTCTAACAAAGGACTTGATTTTTATCAAGGGCAGGCCTATTGTTTGATAAATATCAAACTAAAGGAGTCTCAATTGAGTACGAATTTATTCACACCTATAAAGCTTGGAAGAACTGAGCTCAAAAATAGAATTATTATGGCCCCCCTAACTCGAGCAAGAGCAGGAGAAGAACGAGTTCCAAATGATCTTATGGTTAAATACTATGAACAGCGTGCTGATGCAGGAATGATCCTCACAGAGGCAACCGCTATTACACCGTCGGCCGTTGGTTATGCCAATACTCCTGGTATTTGGTCGAAAGATCAAATCGAGGGCTGGCGAAGAATTACAGATGCAGTGCATGCCAAAGGCTCAAAGATCTACATGCAGCTATGGCACGTGGGAAGAATCTCACACTCTAGTTTTCTAAATGGGCAAAAGCCTGTTGCCCCAAGTGCGATAAGGCCAGCGGGTCATGTTTCTCTTGTTCGTCCAATTACGAACTATGAAACTCCTCGAGCACTTGAGACACAAGAAGTAAAAGCAATAGTAAAAGACTATCGTCAAGCAGCAATCAACGCAATGGAGGCAGGCTTTGATGGTGTTGAAGTTCATGCGGCCAATGGATATCTCATTGACCAGTTCTTACAAGACTCGACTAATAAGAGAGACGATATATACGGAGGCAGTATTGAAAACCGCACAAGATTCTTGCTTGAAGTTACAGACGAACTCATTGAAGTATGGGGCGCTGATCGCGTCGGCGTTCATCTTGCTCCTCGCTGCGATAGCCACGACATGGGTGACTCTGATCCCCTGGCCCTTTTTGGCCATGTGGTAGAGGAATTAAATAAGAGAAAGATTGCATTTATCTTTACTCGCGATCCGCTAGATAATGACAGTCTTTTTCCAAAGCTTAAAGAAAAGTTTGACGGCGTCCTTATTGCCAATCAAAAATTCACCAAGGCCACAGCTGAAAAAGCATTAGAAGATAAGATAGCGGATGCCATTTCATTTGGTGTTCCCTTTATTGCAAATCCTGATCTTGTTGAAAGGTTTGCAAAAGATGCTCCCTTAAATGAGCCAGTCTTTGAAACATTCTACGGCCCTGATCACGTTGGTTATACAGACTACCCAACACTAAAGGATTTACCATGACTCCAAAATTATCCCTACTCGACTTAGTCTTTGTTAATGAAGGACAGGAGCTTAAAGAAGCATTTGATCATTCAATACGTAGCGCACAAGCAGCAGAGGAATATGGATATCATCGCATATGGGTGGCCGAACATCACAATATGCCGGCCATTGCAAGTGCTGCAACATCAGTTGTGATTGGACATCTTGCCAGTCAAACAAAGTCTATTCGAATTGGTGCGGGAGGAATTATGCTTCCCAACCACTCACCTCTTGTTATCGCTGAGCAATTCGGAACATTAGAGGCACTCTATCCTGGACGTATCGACCTAGGACTTGGCCGAGCCCCAGGTACTGATCAAATGACTATTCAGGCCCTAAGAACAACGGCCCAGAGTTCAAATAACTTCCCAAAAGATATTGTCGAACTTCAGCGCTACCTTTCTAAAGAAAGTGGTAGTGATCCAATAGTGGCAACACCTGGCCTTGGCTCACAAGTTCCACTCTGGATTCTCGGTTCAAGTACGTTTGGGGCACAACTAGCTGCTCACCTTGGACTACCATATGCCTTTGCTTCTCACTTTGCACCTGATGCCATTCAAGAAGCGCTATCACTTTATCATGCAGGCTTTGAGCCATCTGCTCAACAAGAAAAGCCTTACGTCATGTTAGGTGTAAATGTCATTATTGCAGATACTGATGAAGAAGCTCAATTTCTTTCAACGAGTCAGAAACAGTCCTTTGCCAATCTTCGCCGTGGATTAAAGAAGAAATTCCAAGCTCCTATTGACGATATGGATACCTATTGGGATATGCATGAGAAGATGACGGCACAACATATGCTTCACTTCTCTTTTGTTGGCTCAAAGGAGACAGTCAAGAAAGGTCTCGATCAATTCATTGAGCGCTACAGACCTGACGAGTTGATGGTTGTGACTTCAATCTTTGATAATGAGAAAAAGATAAAATCCTTAAAATTATTGTCTGAAATATTTAAGCAGTAAGTTTAAGTCCTATAATTGAAATAAGAAGTAGCGCTAGAAAAACGGTGCGTGCAAGAGTGATTGGTTCATTAAATAGAACAATTCCTAAAATTGCAGCACCTAGCGCTCCTATCCCAACCCATACACCATAAGCTGTGCCAATAGGCAGGGACTGACTGGCCTTAGCAAGCAAGAACATACTTGCAGCAAGAGTGACAAGCGTAAAAATACTTGGAACTAGTTTTGTGAACCCTTCAGTGTACTTAAGACCGATGGCCCAACATACTTCGAGTAGTCCCGCTATAAGAAGAATAATCCAAGCAGCTGTTGTCGACATAAAATCTCCTAAGACATCAATTGAATAAACTCTGTTACCGACTCTGTACCTAGTTTATGTGCAAGATATCCTAAAACGATAGCTGTTGCTAGAGACGAAATTCTTAAGTTCTTCTCTTTAGTTAAGATATGAGAGAACTTAGAAGAGAATGTAACAAGAAAGTAGAACCATACAATTGAAAATACCCCTGCGCCTAAGCCAAAGAGAAAACGGTGTTGAACAAGATCAAAACGAGTCGAATAACCGCCGATCAAAAAGAAAGCATCAATATAGACGTGAGGATTAAGAAGCGTAAAGCTTAGCGTCGTTAAAATCACAATTCGACGAGAAAGAGCAAATTTCTTACTCTCTTGAGTTTCCTTCACACCTTTTACAGAATCAATAAGTTTCATTACTGCATAGTAAAGTAGGAAGGAAGCACCAAGAAGTCCGATCCCGACTTTAAACTCAACTGTCTTTACAAGCATCCCTGAAACACCAAGAACGGCCAATAGAATAAGGGCCATATCACAGACAGAGCAAATAGCTGCTGCTAAATAATGATTCTTCTTTTTTGTCCCAATATCAATAAGAAATAGGTTCTGTGCACCTAATGCCAGAATGAGACTTGCCTGCAATAAAAAACCTTGAGTAAAAAATTCCATAAAACCTGCTCCTGAGGCGTAATTTAATGCAAACCGTGATATAAGTTAAATTAATCTTTTTAATTAATAATTAGTAAAACTTATGAGAGTAAATAATGATTGATTACCATGCACTAAGGGCCTTACAGGCCGTCATTGAATATCAAAGCTTTGAGCTTGCCTCTAAGGCCATTGGCATCTCACAGTCAGCAGTGACTCAACGTATTCAAAACTTTGAATCTTTCCTCGGGACAAAATTACTAATTCGAAAGACACCCTACCGTGCGACAGAAAAAGGAAAGTCTTATTTAAATCTCTTACGTAAGGTGACAAGCTTAGAAAATGAGATGCTAGAAGATGACGACATCAAAAAGGCAAAGCCAACACTAAAGATCGCCATGAACCGCGACAGTCTGGATCTCTTCTTTCACGATGTCTTAACAGACAGCAAAGTCTCACAAGTATTAACACTACAAATTATTGCTGATGACCAAGACAATACACTGAAGTATTTAAAGAGTGGCCAGGTTGATATGTGTATTAGCTCTGAGAAGAAGCCACTTCCTAATCACACATCCACTCACCTTGGAGATATGGTCTACTCTCTTGTTTGTTCGAAGAAGTTCTATAAAGAATATTTTAGTGAAGGTGTGAACAAGAAAACTCTTTCAGAAGCTCCTCTTGTCGTCTTTGATAAGTACGATAAGGCCCAACACACTTATCTAAAAGAAAACTTTAAAGTCGATAAGCTGACAAAGATTAACCTTATGCCATCTGTTTCAAGCTTTAAAAAAGCGATCCTTGGAGGATATGGCTATGGACTCCTGCCGTTTATTGATATGGAAAAAGAAATGAAAAAGAGAAAATTTGTACAACTTAATCCCTCTAAGGATTTTAGCGTTTCACTTTTTCTACATCAATGGGAGTATCAAAGAGAGCATATTAAACTCTTTAATGAGAAGCTAATTAAGGCCGCACAAAAATTATAAGCATTCATCAAGTAATGCTCGCACATCAAAACGTGCTCCAAGCTTTTGTAGAACAAAGAAGACCCCACCAATCTTGCGATCGAGGAAAACGGTATGCCTTGAAGGGTTACCGACAGCTACTTCTTTCATTAGCAGAGGCGCCATCTCCATGACCTTGTCCGCAACATTTGAGCTCCCCCAGTCATAGACCCCACCCTGAAAAGGTGCTGCAATAACTTTGGCATATTCCCAAAAGAAGTCTTCATTAGTTTTCTTACTCTTTGATAGGTACTCCATCTCATAAAGATTTGAAAAGAATAGTTCGCGGTCAAGATTTGCACAGGCAATGATTAGAGTCCGATAACCTTTTAAGAAATTATCTGGTGGAGTTTTTGAGGCACCAAAGTCGATTAGGCCCCAACGATTATTTGGTAGTAGAATATAATTTCCCATATGAACATCAGTCTGTACTTTTTTGAATTGAAAAAGCTCTAAGAACATCAGTCTCATAAAGTCTCTTCCAAGTTCATCTCGATCTTCTTGAGATAAGTTCAATTGGTCGATCTCTCTTAAGCTATGACCTTCGAGATATTCCATCGTTAAAACTCGCTCATTGCTAAAGTCTGCCAATACTTCAGGAATTTTGTATTGCGGATAACCCTTAAGCATTTCACGAAACTCATTTATTGACTTGGCCTCTGCCTGGTAATCAGTTTCAAGAAAGAGCATTTCTTCAATTTCAGAATAAATTTCTTTTAAATCCACTTCCTTGGGGATGACATTCAAAAGCTTCATTAACATCTTTAATGCCTTCACATCATTCTTGATGGCCTTACGTACACCCTTGTACTGAATCTTCATGGCATAATCGATTCCATTAAAGTGTGCCAGGTGAACTTGCCCGAGGCTTGCCGCTGCTATTGGTTTCTCTTGAATATTAAGTTCTTCTAAGAACTCTTTCGGTAGCTGTTCTTTGATTTGATCCCACTCTAAATAGTAGGACTGACTCTCTAATTGTTTTAAAACTTTTTGCGCCTCAGGAGGAAGAAATGCACTCGCATAAGTTGATAGAAGTTGTCCGGCCTTCATTAAAGAGCCCTTCATCACCCCTAACTCATTTACAATGAGTTCAACATGAGGCCCAATACCGCCACTCAATTTATTTTTTAAATCTTCATTGCGTTTAGACCAAACGTCCTTTCCCATCTTGAGGGCAAGCTTTGCAACGCCGACTTGTCTTGAAATGAACTTATTTTTTATTTTATTTATTTTCTTCATTGGCCTTCTTATTCTAGCATTAACTAAAGGAGAAAGGATGAATTTTCGACTCAATAATTGCAAGCACGCTCTAATTATTGGAGCTGGCCACGGAATTGGACTTGGGATAGTGCAAATTTTACTAGAGAATTACTCAGGTATCTCTATTAAGGCAACTTATCGAAGAAAAGATCATGCCTTAGATTTATTAGATCTAAAGAAACAATTTCCAAAAAGACTTGAGGTAATAGAGCTGAATCCAACAAAAGAAGAACAGATAAATGCCTTTGCCCAAGAGCATACTGATAGCTCCTTTGATTTAATAATTAACAGCGTAGGCCTTCTTCATACTAAAAAGATCTCCCCAGAAAAAGGTTTACGTGAATTTGATCCTGATACCTTTCTTGAGCTTATAAGAGTTAATGCCATGGTCACTCCATTATTAGCAAAGTATCTCGAAAGGAACTTAAGCGACTCTCCTGGCCTCTTTGCTACAGTTTCGGCAAAAGTAGGAAGTATCGAAGATAATAAAATTGGTGGTTGGTATAGCTACCGCGCTTCAAAAGCTGCTCTTAATATGCTTATAAAAATTATTGCCATAGAATTCGAAAGAAAGAGAAAGAAGTGTCTTGTTCTTGCCATTCACCCAGGGACTACTAGAACAGAGTTGTCAGAACCATTTATTGATAGAACCTCCTATATAATTCACGAGACACATGAAACCGCTTCCAATATACTTAATATTATAAATAATAGAGAACTTAGTGAAACTGGAAAGTTTCTATCTTGGGACGGCGGAGAAATTCCATGGTAACGACGACAATTAAAGATACTGATTTTAAAAATTTTGATGAAAGAAAAAGAATAAAATTCATTAATGCTTTATCTGGTTTTAAGTCAGCGAATCTTGTAGGAACAATCAATAATGAAGGACAAACAAACCTATCGATTATTAGTTCCGTCGTTCATCTAGGCGCATCCCCTGCACTTATTGGACTCGTTATTAGACCTGATATCGCCAGAAGAGATACACTAGAGAATATTCGAGAAAATGGTTTCTTCACAATTAATCATGTTAATAAATCAATAGTCGAAAAGGCCCATCAAACGAGTGCTCGCTATCCTCAAGACCAAAGTGAGTTTGATGCCTGTGACTTAAGTGAAGAGTATAAAGACGACTTC
Source organism: Halobacteriovorax sp. CON-3 (assembly GCF_043196995.1). NCBI lineage: Bacteria > Pseudomonadati > Bdellovibrionota > Bacteriovoracia > Bacteriovoracales > Halobacteriovoraceae > Halobacteriovorax > Halobacteriovorax sp. CON-3. The sequence goes on along the minus strand of NZ_JBEBNA010000002.1, from coordinate 638,354 downwards.
CTTGCACCCTTTGTCTTAGAAGCAAATATAAAGATGGCCATTAAATTTGTGCGTGAAATTAAAATTGAGGAGAATGGTACTCATTTTTTAATTGGAGAAATTAAAAGTGTACACTTGCCACAAGATTGCCTCGAAGAAGATGGTCATATCAATATTCATAAGGCGGGAACAATTTGTGTATCTGGTTTAGACTCTTACTTTAGCACCGTCCCACTAGGTCGTCTAAGCTATGCAAAAGCCGATCGCCCACCAAGCTGGTTATAGACAAAAATAAAAAAATTCCTAGCTAGCATTGACACTACTTTTTTTGCTACCATTATTTTATCACGAGAGGTAAATATTTGATTTTTCGACCTCTAAAGAATCTTTTTTACTACAAACCGTATCAAGGAGACTTTATGTTTAAGAAAACTAATTTATGTGATTTTTCAAAACCTTCATTTTCAGAATTTGGCATTGAATTAGCGCCAAAGCAGTATCAGAAAATTAAAACACGACTGGATAGGCTTATGGATCGCTGTCCTATTTATAGTCACTATCAACTTAAATTCAAAAAGCATGAATCAAATTACATAGGTCAGCTCAGTATCAAGTCCTATACCAAGAACTTTCATGCAAAGAAAGTTGCACATACCCCATATCATACAATTCTACTTCTTGAAGAGGCTATTGATGAGCAATTATTAACATGGAAAAGAGAAAGATTTAGTAAAAGCTTAGCAAGTAACTTACGTGGACCACAAGTCGCGTAATTTATCCCTTGGCAAAACTCCTGGTATCTCCAGGAACCTTAACTGGTTCCTGGAACTTAGTATTTTCTATTTATCTAAACGACGAGTACGGCGGGCCTGCTTTGCCATAATCTCAAGATAGAAAGACTCGGCTTTTTCACTAACCATTAAATCAATATTCTTATTGATCTCTTTCTCGTGAATCTCTTTAGCGGCCTCTTCTGAAGAACCAATACGACAGTCAAAATCCCAAAAGTCAGCACCTTCAGGTAATTCCTTCTTGCGCTCTCTTTTAATATATTTCTTAACTTCAAATTTTATCTTATCCGCAACTCTTTCTGGAGCGCGCTTTTCGTCTACTAACTTAAACGTCTTCTTCACTTTTATCTCACTTTTTTAAACTAATAGGAGCTTTTAGCATGGAATAACTCGGAAAACACTCTATTAATGATCACTAAGTTCACTTTACTTAAATAAAGTGTGAGAATAGAATAATACTATGAAGAAAAAGACCATCGCCCTTGTGGCCCACGATAGTAGAAAGAATGACCTTATCCAATGGACTCTGGAACACAAAGATAAACTCGTCAATTACAACCTTTGTGCCACTGGAACGACAGGAAGACTCTTAGAGGAAAAGCTAGGGATCAATATTCATAAGTACTTAAGTGGACCAATTGGTGGAGACTTTCAAATTGGTAGTGCCATAGTTGAAGGTAGCGTTGATATGCTGATCTTTTTTTGGGACCCATTGGAATCCATGGCACATGATCCAGATATTAAGGCCTTATTAAGAATTGCAACACTCTATAATATTCCCATGGCCTGTAATCAAACAAGTGCTGATTACTTCATTAATTCAAGCTTAATGGACACGGAGTATGAGCGAAAGCTTTCCGTACTTAATCATTATAATCAAGCACGAAAAGATATTAATTAAAGAAGTCCATATACACCTTAAACCAAGGTGTTTCTCCAAATCTCTCGACGACCTTATCAAAGAAGACTTCTACACCTTCTTCAGTAAGCCCCATTTGATCATATGAGAGTTGCTCATAGAGATTCATAATAAGACTTGGCGAAAAGGAATCCATAAGCTTTTCAAGATAGGCCAGCCCATGCTGTGGATTTCGAGTTAAAAGATAGTCATAAATAGATAATCTTTTTATATCACAGGCCTCAGGTGAGCGTTTTTGAATACTTAGGCCATTATCAAAGTGATGCCACTGAGGCGTCCTATCATTTACTGTGCGAATACATAGAGTTACTGTTGGATTTTGTTCATGAAGCACTCGATGAGAGAACTCAAGTCCTCTTTTAATCTCACGAATATCACCCTTTACAAGAGTTTCATCAATTACACATTCAATTTGGCTTGTATAAATATCAGGAAAGAACTCTTCTTTCTTATGAACCTTAAACACTTCATGTCTTGACTCCCCTGCTACGACTTGAAAAGCACCACAGAAAGAGTGAGAGTGAATAGAAGTATCTAGAGTCTGCCAAAAATAAAGATCAACGACAAAGTGTCCATTATTAAAGATGGTAACAGGAGGCTGTCCAAATCCATTATATACATTTACTTGTTCTGGCAAAGTTTCTTGCTCTAAACTCCACTGCGCGATAAATGACTCTAGCTCTTCAAGCTCAAAATCGAATTTCGACTTTATGAGAAATTCAGTACACACTTTTGAAAAGTCTTCGGCCGTAGGTTTTAGGGCTTCAATTTCTTTTCCAATATTCAAAAGGTCTTTAATATTCATTTGTTTTCTCACTACTTTTAAATACGAGTAAAGCTACACTTTCTCGACTTTTTAAAATATTGTCCATCTCGGCTACGTCCACTATAGACTCTTAGATAATCCATTTGCTCACCTTCGACCTTAAGTACTCCTACACCTTGAGCATTAGAAGTTTGATTGCGATCCTTCATCCACTGGACGCGGTCAACATTGAAATAGAGACTTTTCCTATCGGCTCCCCAGTAGAGATTATGAACATTAAATGTCTTTTCAAATTTATTCTCATACTGTTCACTATAAGGCCTACCAATTTTATAATCCATTCCATAAAAATTGATATGCTCACAACTTTGCTGTCTTACATGAAGTTTTTCCATCTTCACTGTACCATCGCGATCACACATTCCCTCCCAAGTACCAGCAAGGTCTGGACAACTTGCCCATGTTGGCAATGTTGAAAGTGTGAGTAAACAAAGAGCTGTCAATTTTAGCTTGAGATAATTCATAAGACTTCCTTAAGTATATTTAAGTTCATTTATAGATAAGTTTAGCTGGTTTTTCTCTATAATGGAAAGTGGAGTTTATCATGCTGGCCCTACTAACTTTAACGATCATACTATTTACATCAATTACTGTTGTAAAAGTAGCAACAAAGATCTTAGTTTTAACTGGCCTAAGTGACGAAGTTGCAAGATTTCAAGCAAAGTCAGCTCTTACAGGAACAGGGTATACGACCAGTGAATCCGAGAGTCTTGTCAATCACCCACTAAGAAGACGCGTACTAAGCTTTCTTATGACAATTAGTAATGTGGGAATCATCTCCGTTATCTCAACGGCCATCTTATCATTTGTAAATATCGATACGACGGTTCAAGGTCTTAGCCGCTTCGCTATCGCAGTCTGCTTATTTTCAATTATTATTTATATAACTCAGAGTAGCTTCTTTAATAAATGGCTCAATAAAAAACTAAAAAAATATCTCAATAAACTCTCTAATGTCGAACTCGTGGACTACGCAAACTTACTTCACCTAGGTGATCGCTTTGGCATTGGCGAAGTCTATGTTTCTGATAAGCACTGGTTTGCCAATAAGAATGTTCGAGAACTCTCTCTACCAAGAGAAGGCCTTATCGTCCTGGGAGTTCAAGTTGCAAATGGTGAGTATCTAGGGCTTCCCTCAAAAGACTATGTCATCACTCCTGGAGATACGGCCATTCTTTATGGGAGAGCTGACATGTTAACTGAAATTAGCACTAGAACTGCTGATATTGGTGACAATGAGAGAAAAGAGGCCATGGAAAAATTAGTGGAAATAAAAAAAGAAGAAAAGGAGAAAGAAGAAGAAATCGTTGAAACGAGAGAGGCCAGTTAATACTCTCTAGCATCTGGCCTTTCTGAAGTTAAAATAACAAAGTACCTCAAAACAAAGATCAAGAAACCAAAACACCATAAGGCAGCTGCAAAATACAAGCTAGTGAAATAGTGTTGTGATGAAACCATAGGAATTATAGAACGTGTTAAGGCCCCTGCAATAATCAATAAATAAGAAAGCTTCGTCCATGAATCCGCTATAATTTTTCGGCCAGTATGCCCCAGAGAAACGCGAGTCATTATCCCAATGGCAACAATCGCTAGTCCTCCTGCTAGTAGCATGTGCAAGGCTGCATTTGTATGACTGATACGTATATCGAAAATTCCAATCAATCTTAAGATCAGCTCTAAATTTATACACCCAATCCCAATATGAAGAATAAAGAGAATCGGAATACTTTTCGTTGATAAGGGATGCCACAAAAGCTGTCTAAAAAGGTTCGAGATAATTGCAATAATAAGGATTGAAATATACGCTACAGATGGGTTCATAAGATCCCAAAAAAATGACAGGAGTAGAACAGACCCTAAGCTTAGCAGATTAAGCCACTTAGGAATATCAATCTTAGTATTAGGAATTTTACTTCTCGTAAAAAATGGGATGACTCTTCCAGCTATCAGTAGAATAATAAAGCGTATTAGGCCAATCGCAACGTCCCTTCCATAATCAGCAATGGCCGCTTCTGAATATAAATTTCCCCAAGTATGTAAAAAGTTAGAAAATGTGAACCCCAATAATATTGGAATAAAGACATATTTTTGCTTTGGAAATTTTTGTAACTTTCTAAAAAGCATAAGTAGAAGCGCTGGAAAGAAAAGATTTAAAGCAATAAGTAGTGCAGGCCCTGAGAGAGGTAAAAAATATGAGAAGCGCTCAACAAGCCACAATAGAAGTAAAACAACGAGGGCCTTTCCTTGATATGGCCTTGAGCCCGTCCAATTGGCACTGGCCGTAAGTAGAAACCCAGCAATGAGAGCACCAGTGAACCCAAAGAGCATTTCATGAGAATGCCAAAAGAGAGAACTTAAGTTAAGGACTGGAACTTCAATATGTCCCAGATAAGTCAAAACCCAAATAATGGGGTTAAGGGCCGCAATTAATCCGGCCATGATAAAAAATGGCCTAAAACTAATTGAAAATAGTGGTCTTAACCCCATCACTTCTCTCTGCCTATTTAAGAAGTACGTCGGCCCTAGTCGACTCAGCAATTGCTGCTGCTTCTTGTATTAGCTCATCTGCCACACCCAGCTCTTGTAAAGTAGCACCAAGGTTTTCAACAACAGCATCAAAGTGCTCATCATTTAGACCTTGGGCAACTAGGGCCTCGTGTGCTTCTCTCATTCCCTTTCCGTCATAAGTATTTGGGCCACCAAAAGCATATGTTAAGAACATGATCTGCTTTCTTCTTTGTGCGGCCATATCAATCCCCTCAAAGAAGTGCTTAATACGTGTATCTGCTAAAACTTTATTATAAAAAACATCCACAGCTGCATTAACAGCATCTCTACCACCTATTCTTTCAAATAATTTTGACATAATATCTCCTTAATATATATCTAAAATACATATTATGTATGCTAGACTTAAATGGTATTAAAGTAAACAGGAAATTAATATGCGTTTGGCCAGTTTTACAGATTACAGTCTAAGAGTTCTTTTATATATCGCCACAAAGGGCGATGAACGCTCTACTGTGGGTGAAATTGCAGATAAGTATAAGATTTCTCGTAATCACTTAGTAAAGGTTGTTCATAATCTTTCATCAATGGGAATCATTGACTCGTATAAAGGAAAAGGCGGAGGCATCACTCTGTCTAGTGCTCCAGATCAAATTGTCATTGGAAATTTAGTACGTGAACTAGAAGAAGACTCTCCCCTTGTGGAGTGCTTTGGAAGTAATGGCGGCTGCATTATTAGTCCTGCGTGCAAGTTAAAAGGTGCGCTAATGATAGCGCAAAACCAATTCTACGAAGCATTGAATGCCTATACTCTGGCCGATCTTCTTACTAATAAGGACAGGCTTGTGGATATTTTTAAAGCGGACAATTAGAATCCAGAAGTCCCCTAATATTCTTTTGAAACTTTCTAATCACCTTAATTTGATTATCCAATTGAGTCAGCTTTTCTTCTAATTGCTTTCTAAGTCGCCCATTTGGTTTTCTTGTTGCTAGAACTTTTGCCATCGACTTAATTTCTGCAAGAGAGAATCCAAGTTCCTTGGCCTGAACAATGAGTTTTAGTAAATCAACAGCTTCCTCAGGATAAACGCGGTAACCATTACCACTTCTTCTTGGAACTAATAATTCAACCTTCTCATAATAGCGTATTGCTGATGAAGGTATCCCCGTTTGCTTAGATAAATCACCTATTTTCATTTTTTCTCTCCGACGCTTGACCTTAAAGTATAGTTTAAGGTTTATACTAGTCTAAACTGATAACAAAAAGGAAAACAAGTGAAATATCTTATCACTCTCTTAATTGCACTTAATATATTTGCCGCCAGCGAAGGCCCTCGTTTTTCAATTATTCAAACGGGTACTGCTAAGACTCTTGAAGCCTTAATATATGAGAAAGGAAGCCTCTTTAAGACAATGATGGTTAATCACGCAGGTTTTCTTATTGAAAATAAGGGAAGGTATATTCTTTTTGAGACAGGTTTAGGAAATGAAGTCGATCATCAGTTTGATAAAGATATGTCTTGGTGGACAAGGCCACTCTTTGCCTATAACAAACTCGATTCAATAAAGGAGCAACTTAAAGATAATTATCAAATTGAAAATATCATTTTATCCCATGCCCACTGGGATCATGCCAGTGGCCTCGTTGATTATCCAACGACAACAACCCTAGTAAGCCCTGAAGAAATGGAAGAAATTGAGCACCCTATTGCCAATAGAACATTTCCTTCGCAATTTAAAGGAACAAAGACGAAACCATTTAAGTGGAAGCAAGAAAGCTATCTTGGATTTGATAAATACTATGACGTCTTTGGGGATAATAAAGTCATCATTGTTCCATTATTTGGACACACGCATGGCTCTCTTGGCCTAATTCTAAATGGAGCGAATAAGAAGTACTTCTTTGTTGGTGATGCTATCTGGACTACTAGACAGCTCTCCCCAATTCAAAATAAACCATTCATTTCATCTAAGCTTGTTGATACAGACAAAGAAGTGGCCCAAAAGAAAATTAAAATTGTAAAGAGTATGCAAGAAGAAGGATTCATTATTATCCCAACCCATGACTACTACGTTCATGAATCACTTGGCCACTATCCAAAGTGGAACTAGCTTTACTCTTTCATTGTTGGCAGTTTTAAACCGAATTTAATGGCCCCATATCTAAGAACAAAAGTAGTTATGATAACGGTTATTGCAGGAAAAATTGGCTCAAGATCAACGTCAGACAATAGAATAAAAACGAGAGATGAGATCGCGGCCACCGTTGCATATAATTCTTTTTGGTAGAGAATTGAAAGTTCCCCACTAAAGGCCGAGCGTAAGATACCACCTAAAACAGCAGTGATGACACCCATAAGAAGAGCAGTCTCATTATTAAAGCCTAGTAGTAAAGTCTTTTGAGTTCCGATGACAACAAAGAAGCCAAGTCCTAGTGTATCGAGGAAGAGTAAGAGAGAGCTCTGGCGCTCATAGAACTTTCTCATAAAGAATGTTGAAAGTGTCGCAATGATAATAATATAGAGGTAAGTTGTATTTTGCGTCCAAAAAACAGGTTCATCAATAATAAGGTCTCGAACTGTCCCGCCTCCAACTGCAGTTAGAAAAGCTAAGAATAGCATTCCAAAGAGATCAAGTTTTGACTTGCCTCCTACTGACGCGCCAGTAACAGCAAATGCAAATGTTCCAAGGTAATCAATATAGATAAATTCATTCATTATAACTTCCTTAGATTGGAGTTTAGCATAAATTTCAAGAAATTTTACTTTTAGAATTAACCAACGACATCTGTTTATCCCCTTATAATTAAGAATAGAAAAATCTTAACCATGGATGTGTTAAATGATTATTTTTTTTATTTGCCTACTGATGCTGGCCCTTGCTTATATCTTCTATGGCCCCTTTGTCGAGAAACAGGCCGGCATTGATCCTAGCAAAGACACCCCTGTTACAAAGTTTGAAGATGGTGTTGACTACGTTGAGGTTTCACCTATCAAGGCCTTTCTCATTCAATTCTTAAATATTGCCGGAGTGGGGCCAATTTTCGGGCCAATACTTGGAGCAATCTACGGCCCTATCGCACTCGTCTGGATCGTGCTTGGAAATATCATTGGAGGCTCTGTTCATGATTTCTACTCAGGAGTTCTAAGCATCAAAGAAGATGGAAAGAGCTTGCCTGAAATAGCTGGCCATTACTTGAATCAATACTTTAAGGCAATCATGCTACTCTTTACAGCAATGCTGCTCTTCTTTGTTGGTGTTGTCTTTATTATGAGTCCGGCCGGTTTAATTAGTAACCTTGATGCCTTTAAGGACACAATCTTTGCGAGTAATAATTTTTGGGTTTTAGTTATTCTTGCCTATTACCTACTTGCAACTCTTCTTCCTATCGATAAAATCATTACAAAATTCTACCCACTCTTTGGCCTCTTAATGGTTGTCATGACGGTCTTAATTGCCTTTGCTTTGATACTCCATGCGCCAATGCTACCTAAGATCGAAAATATCTTTGCCTATTTTTCTCATTCACATCTTAACTATGAATTATTAAATCGAGATCCTAATGGACCTCCTGTCTGGCCACTACTATTTGTCACAATCACTTGTGGTGCCATCAGTGGTTTTCATTCAACCCAAGCCCCTATCATCGCCAGATGTCTTAAGAATGAAAAGTATGTAAGACCTGTTTACTATGGCGCCATGTTAGCAGAGGGAGTCGTTGCTTGTGTTTGGGCCCTAGCAGGGATATCGGCATTCCCAGAAGGCTATGTCCAACTAAAGGCAGTCATCGCACAAGGAGGACCTGGTTTAGTTGTAAAGCAAATCTCATCAACCTATTTGGGAACACTCGGTGGAGTTATGGCAGTACTTGCTGTAGCGATCTTTCCAATAACTTCTGGAGATACTGCCTTTCGTTCACTAAGGCTTACGATCATAGATGCCTTTAATATTCACCAAAGTATAAAGAATCGACTCTTCGTATCGATTCCAATTCTAACCATCGCCTACTTTATGACAAAAATCGACTTCTCTCTTATTTGGCGCTACTTTGCATTTTCAAATATGCTCTTATCAACGAGTGTACTCTGGTTGGCAACAAAATACCTATTTGATCGCAAGGCCATACATTGGGTTGTAAGTCTTCCAGCTATCGTGGGAACAGCAGTTACGATATCCTATATCCTTACTGCGCCTATAGGAGTAAATCTTTCAAAAGCGCAAGCACAACCAATCGGTGCCATCGTAGGGTTGCTATGTTTTGTTTTACTCGTCGTTTTTCACCGCAGGAGGTACGCGTTTAACTAGCTTTTCTTAAATGAAAAGCGTCCATCTTTCTTTTATCGACAGTTAGATCAAAGATATCTGGCCGAGAGTAGTGGCCCCCAATATCTAGAGATCGTCTAGCATCAATAACTTCTTCAAGATCGTATTCAGCATAGAGTATTGCTTTCTCACGTGACATTGGCCCGGCAACAGCACCGCCAAAGGGCCGAAATAAAACCGCATCCCCATCTGATAACCAATCATCTGGTTCTGGAAACACATCGTCTTTGAATGGGATATCATCTGGAATATCACGGCATTGAATTGCAGTCGAACATCCGGCAACCCAGCAGCCTCCTTCACGAGCAATATGCCTTAGGGTACCGACCCAAGACTCTCCACAGTCCCAGGTTGGTGCAAGGTAAACTTCTACACCTTGAGCGTATAAGCTAAAGCGAGAAAGCGGCATATAGTTTTCCCAGCAAATTAAGCTGCCAATTTTACCAGCAGGAGTATCAACAACATTTAATCCCCGAGCATCTCCCCAACCCCAAACCATACGCTCAGGGTTCGTTGGGATAAGCTTACGATGGTTGTTTAGAATCTTTCCATCAGGTCCAATGATGGCATAGGAATTAAAAAGAGTTGAGCCGCTAGCTTCAGAATTAATTTCGTTGAAACCAATTGCGACTGTCACATTTTCTTTCTTAGCTGTTTCTTGAATTTCAGAAAGTTGTCCCTTGGAAAGGTCAACAGAGTTCTTGAAAAGAAGGTGGTGCAATTCTTTAGACATACCGATATCACCACCAGGTCTTAACCTCCATACCCATGAAGGATAGCCTGGCAAGTAAGCTTCGGGAAACATCACTAAGTCGGCACCATTTGCTGCGGCTTCGGAAATTGAGTCACAGGCCTGTTCAATTGTTTTAGTTAAGTTTAAAAATACCGGTGGAAGCTGAACGATTGCAATCTTTTTCACATCGATCTCCTAAGTCAGCACCTCACAGAGTATTTTTATTTAAGCATAAAATTGAATCAAAAAGTATTTAACTCTTTCTTATTTTCCAAAGAATTCACTACGGTATTCTTTGATTCCGGCCTCATTCTTTTTTTGACAATTTTTTGATGATGCTTCTTTACTAACCTTTTCTTTTTTTACTTCTTGAACCTTTGCTTCTGATGCAATAGTTGTGATTGATAAAAGTACACATATACCTAAGATAAGTTTTCTCATATTTAATCCCTTGTTTATTTTTTTCAAATTTAACACTTGGGATTGTTGAAATATAGGTACCAAACAAAGAATTCACACTTATGTTAATAGTTTTAACAATAGTGTCTAAAGTCAATAAATCTATTATTGGTAAGAAAAATCTGGATATAAAAAAGGGCCATCGAAGGCCCTTATGTTTTACAACTTAAGACTATTATAAACCTCTACGCGGCCATAATTTTTTCAATCTCGCTATCAGGTAAGTTTCCTAGATCTTTATTTAAGTAATTGCTTACATGCTTATTTAACTTACTATTCAAGTTATTTCGAATAACTCCTAAGAAAGAATTCTCAGCAACGATAACTAAATCATCAAAGTTATTCTTATTATGATTTTGATTGAGAAATTGATTTATTTCTTTTGCAAATAATTCCTCACGATGCTTCTTATTCGTTTTTTTCGGAGTAAATGACTGATACCCATGGCCATTACTATTGGCCATTGAACCATGTCGATCAGAGTCGACTTCCCCTTCTTTAAGTTTTATTTTTGGGTTCTCAAGAGACTTGATTAATTTTAGTGTATTTCTTTTTTTACGCTCATAAATACGCGCATTAGACTTACTTGCGACAACAACCCATGATCGATGCATATCTACCTCCAAGAGATATTTTTTCAATCATCACTCTATTTCAAAAAAAACTCCAACAAATAAATAGTAAAAATTTCTTATCTGCAAGCAGCTGAACATTGTGTATTTTCTTCGCTAATTCCTTTTTTCTTATAAAGAACTAAAAATATGTTAAAAATAAAGAATGAAAAATGAAAATAAAGCATTACATCAAAGAAATCTTCACAATAAGGGCTATGACTTTAAGGCCTTAATTAAATCATTCCCTTCCCTAGCAGGCTTTGTCAAAGAGAACCAGTATGGCAATCAGAGCGTGAACTTCTCTGATGCTGGAGCAGTCCTATGTTTAAACCAGGCCCTATTAGCTCATTACTACAAAGTAGAAAATTGGAGTGTTCCCCAAGGAAACCTCGTTCCACCGATACCCGGACGTGTGGACTATATTCATTATATTGCCGATCTTTTGGCCGAAGACAATGATGCAAAAATTCCAGTTGGCCCAAAAATCAAGGGACTTGATATTGGTACGGGAACAACTTGTATCTACCCTATTCTTGGTAATAGTATCTATGGCTGGAAATTTGTTGGCAGTGATATCAGCTCAGAGGCCATTAATCATGCCAATACAATCATTAAGTCTAATGCAAGCTTTAAGAAGAATATTAAGGCACGCTTTCAAAAGTCACCAAATCATATCTTTATCGATCTAATTAAGAATGATGAAAAATTCGATTTTACAATGTGTAATCCTCCTTTCTACTCATCACAAGAAGAAGCCGATAAAGAGAGGGCCACAAAGCTTAAGAACTTAAATGTTAATAAAGTAAAGAAAGGTCATAATCCTTCAGCGAAATCAAATTTCGGTGGTGTAAGCAATGAGCTTTGGTGCGAAGGTGGCGAAAAAGCCTTTGTGACAAATATGATTCAAGAAAGTGTTGAGTTTAAGAGTCAGTGTCGCTGGTTTACCACTCTCATTTCTCAAAAAGAGAATCTCGTTGAACTAGAGAAAGAGCTTATAAAACAAAGAGTAAGTGAAAGTCGAGTAATTGAGATGATTCATGGAAATAAGATCGCGCATATACTTGGTTGGCGATTTTAAGAGAAAGTCCATACCTCGACCTTAGGGAAATCAAGGTATGGACATATAAAATTAAAGAAGAATGATTGTATGAACAGCACCTTCTCTAACAACTTCAAATTCAAACATTTCTAGAGCTAGATCTTTACGATCTGATCTCTTAGCGTTCTTAAGAATTTCTACATCAGAGCTTGATAATTCGTCTAGAGAGATATTGAAAGCTACGAACTCGTTTCTTTTTCCGTTATTTACTTCACCGTGACGGTCAGCTGTACCAAATGGCTTATAGCTTAGAACAACTTGAGCAACTTCAACTTTTGTAAGTGTTACTTCACTACAAAGACCTGTTTGAGCTCTATCTCTAACTGGACCATTAGAGTTACAGTTAGTAACAACAACATTTTTAGATTTTACAACTTCAGTAATTTTGAAATCAAATACGTTTACTTTTACAGTTCTAGAAGACTCAACTTTTTTCTCAGTTGCGAATACGTCGTATGAGATAGTTTTTGCTTGAGTTGAAAGTCCTGCGATTAGTGTAAGTGCGATTAATAAGTTTTTCATAAATCCTCCAAAAATTGGTTAGCAATGTTTTCTATGGAGGTAATTTGAACTAAGCACGACAAAAAATATATATTCTTCAAATTTTGTCCAAATTTTCAAAGACATTTGTCCAATATCCTAATTTCAAGGCCCTAGAGCGGACAAATCCCAGACTTTTGTCCAAAATTTTCATAGTTTCACAACAATTATTGATTAAATGAATAGTGAACGATAGTTATATATCCATGCAAAATAGCATTTCCGCTTCCCATTCAAAGCTTGGCCTTAGGGCACAAGTCCAGGCCGATATCAATCGCTACCTTGTGAATTTCAAGGATCCTAAGATTGGTCAAAGGAAGCTGGCCGAAAGTGCTGATATCCATCCAAAGACAATCCAAAGAATCTGTCGTCAGGAGAATACTCCGGGACACATTACGATTCTAAAGATTTACCGCGTTCTTCTTGGAGAGAGCAATACATCGAAGCTCCTTCCCCTACTTCCAAATTCGATTAAAGAAGTTGTTTTAAAAGATGGAATTGATTTACCGGAGACTGACGTTGATTACTCCGCAGTCATAAAGAGTGAAATTTTAAAGAATGCTGTCTTTTGTGAGATTTACTTCTTAATTGATACAGCACCTGTTACGCGTGATCTAATCATGTTCAAATACGGTGAGCATGGACTACATATTCTTGATAATATGTTTTCTCTCAATGCCATTAAGTACCTTGATGATGGTGCCATTACTCTTGGAACTTCTAGAATTCAGCTCGATGCTGAAATCATTAAGAAGGCCGGGCTTACTTTGTCAGAAAAGTATTCTAAGCATCAAAATTGTGAAGTAACTGGTGATAACTTCATCGGACTCTATGTAGAATCCCTACCAGAAGAAGCCTACCAGATGTGGTTAGAGATTGATAAAGAAGCCTTTATCAAGAAAGCTGAAATAGCAAAACAGTATCGTACCAATGTAAAAGGCAAAAGAGTCTTTACCTATATGACAACTGATACATTTACAAAGAGTGAATTATGAAATTTTTTAAGTGGATAGTATTATCTTTTATCGCTGCAAGTATCCTTGCCGGCGGAGACTATGGTGGAGGACCTAAAGTTGTCGCTCTAAATAAACTCGACCACTCTGTTCACCTTGGCGATATTAAGCTGACAAAAGATAATGAGAAAGTCGAGCTTACAGTTATTTACCAGAGACGAGTTATGAAGTTTGATCCTTTCCTAGGAGAGAGAGATGCACATAAGCTTAAGTATGGTAAGTATGCTGAGGCGAGAGTCAAATACGATAAGGAACTATTCAACCAAGACTTAATTGATGAATTAAGTGGCCGAGGGCCAATAACTATCTTTAGATCAAAGTATCGAAAACTTGTGAATGAATACTTCACAATTGATGAAGTAACTGATCAAGTTAATATTGATTCAGATAAAAGATATTTTGAAGTAAATATAAAATAATAAAGAAAGCTTAGAGCTCAGTATATTTCTTTACTGAGCCCTTTGCTTTTTCAACCGGATATTTCTTTGCATTCTTATGCATTTTTCTAAGAGTAACCTCTTCAATATCAATATCTGCTTTAATAGCGATTCTCATCAGGTAAACAAAGATATCAGCAACTTCATCCTCAAGCTTCTCCTTAAGACTTGCATTTGAAGCGATATCATTGGACTCACTCTCTTTTAGCCACTGAAAGATCTCAACAAGCTCAGAGGTTTCCACACTAAGTGCCATGGCCAAGTTCTTAATCGAGTGAAACTGATCCCAATCTCTCTCACTAATAAATTTACTTACTTCAGAGTTAATTTTTTCAACATTAATCGATTTCATATAGGCCTTTTCTTTAAGTCTTAAAAGGTGTCTCCTATTCGATTATAGTAATTTTCCCATTAGCAAAGCAAGTAAATGTCGATTTCACAGTAACGTCACCGCTACATCCACCTGGAAATGGCGATTCGTTGTGAACAACGACCTCAAGATCGTTACTATTCAGGCGACTCAATTCTCCATTTAGGCCATCGCACCACTTCTGAGCATCATGTAGAATCATATCCACAGCACCGCTTAGCGCCCCAATACTATCAGTGTAACAAGCGTAGTTTTGAACCTCAAAATCTTTGCGAACGATACTCCCATTACTTGCTAGCAGACTTGTAGACGTAAAAATTGTAAGTGCGATTAGTAGAAAATTCTTCATCTCTCCTCCCTTTGGTTAAGAGTAAGATAGAAAATCCTACTTAATAAATACAATAAATTTATGAGTAATATCTAATAAGATAATTTTATGACAAGGAGAAATCTTCACTAAGTACCTAATAACACAGCTTAAAGTTAACCATCTTAACCATATTAAGTTTTACACAGATCAAATTCCCCTTATAATTAAACTCATACCTTAAGGAGAAGTTATGAAAAGAAAGTACGTAGACCACTATAGTAATTTCGACATTAATGAATTCAATAAATTCTTTGATGGAGATATCAATAACTCAATCAATGCTGCTGTCGAGTGTTGTGACCGCTATGCAGATTCAGATAAGGTTGCCCTCTACTGGGAAGGCGTCAATGGCGAAGAAGAAGTTATCACTTTTAAAAAATTAAAAGATGAAACCTCTAGACTTGCAAACTTTCTTGTCGCTCAAGGAGTCAAACCAGGAGAAGTTATTTCAGGTCTTCTGCCACGAACTCCGGAACTCTTGTATACAATCCTAGGAGCGTGGAAAGCTGGCGTAATCTATCAGCCACTCTTTACAGCGTTTGGACCTAAGGCAATTGAACAAAGACTAAATTCAAGTCAGGCCAAGATTGTTTTTACCGATGATACCAATCGTGCAAAATTAGATGAGCTTCCAATGAAGCCTAAGAAATGTGTTCTCGTACGTTCTAATGACTACCAATTAGCACAAGACGATTTTGACTTTCATAAGGCCATGACCGAACAAAGTGTAGACTTCACCCCAGTAATGAAAAAAGGTGAAGATACATTCTGTCTTCTTTCAACTTCTGGAACCACAGGACTTCCAAAGGCCGTGCCAGTTCCACTCTTTGCCCTCTCTTCGTTTAAGCAGTATATGGATCTCGCAGTTGATTTGAAACCAACAGATCGCTTCTGGAACCTTGCTGATCCAGGTTGGGCTTATGGCCTCTATTATTCAGTCATTGGCCCACTTGTTAATGGTAATGCCCTTCTCTTCTATGAAGGTGGCTTTAGTGCAGAAAGCACAGTACGTGTGATTCAAAAATATAAAGTAACTAATTTAGCAGGATCTCCTACGGCCTTCAGGTTATTAATTGGAAATGGTGATGAAGTATCTAAGGCCATAAAAGGACAACTTAGAGTTGTCAGCAGTGCCGGAGAACCTCTTAACCCCGAGGTTATTAATTGGTTTAAAAATAAACTCGATGTTGTCATTAACGATCACTACGGACAAACAGAAACAGGAATGACTGTTAATAACCACCATGAAATAGAACATGAAATTAAGCCAGGAAGTATGGGCTATGCTATGCCTGGTTACAAAGTAGTCATCCTTGATGAAAACGGCAAGGTTGCCCCACCAAACACGCCAGGGGTTATTGCTGTTGATATCGCGAACTCTCCTATTATGTGGTTTAAGGGTTACTTAAAAGCTGAAACTCCGGCCATTGCAAACGGCTTCTATACAACTGGAGATACCGCCGAACAAACTGAAGACGGACGCATCACTTATGTAGGACGTAATGATGATGTCATCACTTCTTCAGGTTATCGAATTGGCCCATTTGATGTTGAAAGTGTCCTTCTTGAGCATCCTTGTGTTTTAGAGACGGCCGTCATTGGAAAGCCTGATCCAAAGAGAACAGAAATCGTAAAAGCATTTGTTGTTTTAAATAAGGGCTTTGAGGCTTCGGAAGAATTGAAAGAAGAGCTTAGTCTATTTGTGAAGAAAGGATTAGCGGCCCATGCCTACCCACGTGAAATTGAGTTCATTGAAGAACTACCCAAAACTCCAAGTGGGAAGGTTCAGCGCTTTCTTTTGAAAAGACGTGAAGATTAAAACTTCATATTAGTAACGGGGCAGACGAAGTCTTCAAGACGTTTCTTGTAGTCTGCCTCAAACTCTTCGCGAGAAACTTTAGCAAGCTCGCTGAATTCAGACTTCTTCATTTCTGCAACAAGATCAAATGGAAGATACATTTCAAGTGCAGCAAGTCCGCCGTCAACTGACTCAATTAGGTTTTTATATCCTCGGATATAACCAAAGGCTTCATCTTGTCTCTTATAACCATCGTAGAATGCAGTTACAATCTCTGCCTTCTCCTCCATTGAAAGAAGGTCACTCTCACCAAGCACTCTTCCCCAAGAGTCCATAAACGGCCCAACTGGGATAAGAAATTTTGAAGACTTTCTTAGACACTTTGGTTGTCTCATGGACATGTGGCGATGATTCTCTTTTGAAGAGAATGTCTTATTCACCTTTCCTGTATACACAAGAATCGGGTCGTAGTTTTCATTTAATTGATGGCCTAGCTTAAAGATTCGCTTGTAGAAGGCGTCCTCTGGATTCATATTCCACTGAACCATCACGCGATCAAGATCCCCAAAGTTATGGGCCATAAGAGGAGCAGCTCTTAGGAAGTTGATATGATCTCTTTCCTCGCGAAGCTTTTGCATAATAAGCTCTTCTTTTTTGATCTCTTCTAAAATGACATCCGCCATTTCCTGGGCAAGTTCAGTTTTACGATTTTTCACAAGAGCACAGTAAGCACCAATGGCAACACTTAGCCATGTTCCTTCGTGAGTACTCATGACCGTATTATTGTCGTTATTATAGGCCTTACGACTTGTTACCTGAGCGTAATCCCAAGTCCACGACTCAATTGTCAGGCGGGCCATTTTCTCAATATGCTTTGAGATATGTCCGTGCTTCCACAAAGACTCTCTAATCTGATTGTCCACATCTGTTGGAACAAAAGTTCCCGCTGTCGCCCAGTGTGCACTTATACAAATATGAAAGTACTCAGCTAGATTGATATTATTTAGCTGCTTTAAATTCTTCTTGTAAAACCTTAGCTTCTCTAGGAAAGCTCGCTTTTCACCTGTCGTATCCAGCTCCCCTTGAAAGAGAAAAGGTGCTGTATTTTCAACATGTTGAAGGAGAATATTCGGTGCAATACCTACACCCTGTAATGCCATCGTTGATTTTTTCTTTTTGCTCATAAAGCCTTGATAACATATTGCACTCAAAAAGAGAGAATTATTTCAAGATGCTATATTTATGACATAAAAATATGATAGATTGGCTCACTTTTATTTACTTAGATAAGGTTTATTCTGCATATGAGAATCAATAAATACATTAGCCAAAGTGGTATCTGCTCTCGTCGTGAAGTAGACGATTTAATTGAACAGCAGGTTGTAAAAATCAATGGAGTTCTGGCAGGCATCGGTGCCACTGTTAACGAAGGTGACGTCGTTGAAGTTCGCGGTCAAATCGTAAAACCAAAAGTTGCAGAAAAAGAGATTATTATCGCTCTAAATAAACCTCGCGGAATTGTTTCAACGACAGAAAGCAGTGAAAAAGACAATATTGTCGACTACGTCAATCACGTGGAAAGAATCTTCCCTATTGGCCGCCTTGATAAAGACTCGCAAGGACTGATCTTTCTGACTAATAATGGTGATATCGTAAACAAGATCCTGCGCGCAGGAAATAATCACGAAAAAGAATATGTCGTTACAGTTGATAAACCAATCAATGATAACTTTATCAAAGGCATGGGCGGTGGAGTTCCAATTTTAGGAACAATGACTAAGAAGTGTAAGGTTGAACAAATGAGTATGATGGTCTTTAAGATCACACTTGTTCAGGGCCTTAATCGCCAAATTCGCCGTATGTGTGAACACTTTGGCTACAATGTCACAAAGCTTGATCGTGTGCGTATCATGAATGTAGGTCTTAATGGCCTTGGTGTTGGAGACTGGCGAGAGCTAAGCGAAACAGAGGTGGCGACCCTCTACAAGTTAATTGAAGGCTCTTCGTCTGAAGATAAGAAGGCCGTAAAGAAAGCGCCTGCTAAAAAGCCACAACAACCACAGAAGAAGAAAAAGAGTAAGTACGATAAGCTCTTTAAAGACTTAGATAAGGAATTTAACTTCAGTGGCAAGACGACAAAGCGAGAAGAAAAGCGCAAACAAAATGCGAAAGGCAAGCACCGTCGTCGCTAAACCAAGTGCTTGCCCGCTGGAATTACTTAGTAATTCCGTACTCTGCTAAAATTGTATTTCTTAAGTAACGATAGATATCCGACTTCTTTGCAAGTCTCTTTCTAAGAGGAGCACCAAACTTCTTTGCACTCTTCGACTTTCTAAGTTCACCTGTACAAAACATTGAGTTTTGATCTGCTTCAACAAGTAGCTCAGAGATTCTTTCTGGAGCAACCTCAACTTCTTCAAGTCCCTCTTTCTTAAGAGCACGGTTTACTCTTTTATTAATCTTGGCAACAAGCTTATCAAACTTCTTCCCTCCACCGATATAACCAGTAAATGACATCTTCGCAGCATTCTTAGTGGCAATAATCTTTGAACTAATAACACCCATCTTCACTGTATTATAAATAAGTACAATACCAAGAGCACCAATCCCTGCTCCAGCTCCAGTTTGAATAGCTTCAATAGGCTTAATTCCCAAATCATCCATAATCTTTTGTGCCGTTTCAGCGTCAATCGTCTCTGTTAAATCAATATCAAGTAGCTCTAGAATTTTTTCTCCGAACTCAGTAATCGGGCCACCATCAGCAATACCACCAAGAACAAAACCACCAAGAGTTGCTACGATTGGAAGTTGAACGAGACCTAGTGTAAGCTTCACTGGTTGCATTAGTAGGTCTTTTCTAAGCTTTCTAACTCTTTGATGATACTCATCCATACAAGTTGAATTTGCAGCAAAGTTATCTTGTGCATAATTCTTCATTT
This sequence comes from Halobacteriovorax sp. CON-3, assembly GCF_043196995.1. Lineage (NCBI taxonomy): Bacteria > Pseudomonadati > Bdellovibrionota > Bacteriovoracia > Bacteriovoracales > Halobacteriovoraceae > Halobacteriovorax > Halobacteriovorax sp. CON-3. The sequence goes on along the minus strand of NZ_JBEBNA010000002.1, from coordinate 618,636 downwards.
CTTTGTAAGTATTAATCTTTTCAAACTCAGCTGGAACTTGAGTCTGTGCAACAACAGATGATGCAAAGGCAATAGTAATCACAATCGTCAGTAAGCTACGAAACATTTTTCTCTCCGGTAATTTTGGTTGTAAATAAATATAGGTGACACCAATACTGGCCAACGCAAAGCTTTGTCAACAGCCCAAAAATTCGAAAAAGGAGGAATAGGACGTGAATCTTTAGGTTATCTAAAGATTAAATTGATGAATGTGCATGAATACATATGATTACTTTGAAGTCATAAAAATAAAAAAAATAATTAAAATGCAGCATCTAGAAGAAGATCTGCAGTTCCATCTAATAGTCTCTCAAGAGCATTGGGCTTCTTTTCCTTATGAAGAAATGGCCCTTCTGAATACACTGCAGACTCTAGGACAAGGCCAGAAGAGACAAGCTTTGATTCACCGTTAATTGTTGTTCCGCCAATAAAGTTAAAACCAACTGTTTCACCATTTGTTACATCACAGCTAATCTTTGGATTTCTTCGATTTAAAAACATTTGCGTATAGTAACTTTCAACTTCTACATCATCAGTGAAACAATGAGTACAGCCCTGGTAATTTGGACGTGGTGTATTCACAATCTTATCCATCGGTATAACACACTTTTCTTTCCCATAGGTTTCAATAAGGATCACTCGTCCACCATCAGCAGAGAGTCTCGTCTTTTTTATTTTTTTAATTTTATAAGTCTTAGCTTCTTCGCTAGAGGTGCGAATTGTTAACGTATTCATATCGGCTTCATTTGCAAGGCCTGTGAACACAACTAGAAATATGAGAAATGCTTTAATTAATCTCATGTGTTCTTATCGTTAAAAACAGCGATAAGCTTTAATCGACAATGGCATCAGGTACGGTAACGTAGCGAATTCTTTGTTGTAATTCTTTGGAAATATTATTTTTAATCCACTTTTTTAAGTCGCTTACATTTCTTTGTCTCATATAAGAGAGATCCACAAGAATATGAATATTACCAACGGCCTCAAGCTTGTGCTTGATACTATTTCCGGCCTTCTCAATATTAAAACGCCAAGAATGAGTAAGAAGTGGTGAGATTGGTGTTTTCACATCCCAAAAGATCCCATCACCATCAACAAACTCAGTTCCCTCAGGCCCTCTTTCAATCCCTGCAGCAATGATTCCCCTTTCCTGGGCATAGAGTCCACTTACGGCCTCAAGCTGACTCGTTTGAGTTTGCTTAAAGTTATGGTCTGGATCTGATGCGAGAGAGTCAAAGTCTTCGTGAGAAAGGTATTTTGGATTAACTGATGCCCCCTGCTCTTTAAAGATATGCCAAAGCATAATATTCTCTTCAAGATTTAAAGGAGAAAGAAAAGTTCTAAGTGCACTTGAGCAACTTATTTCTGAAACAGATCTTGAAGTTGAGTATGAACTTATCGAGCGCTGGCCTTCTTTCGTACTAGAAGAATAGAAGCCAAGACCGAAGATGGCAATAAATTGAATTGTTAGTATAAAGAGCTTTAAACGCATATGAACGTTTATCGACAAAACTTAATAATAGTTGAGCTTATTCTTTAGGTAAGAAGCTAAAATTATCAAGAGCACTTGGAAAGCGCTTAATCTTATCTAAGTTAGCAACTAGATATTTTGACTCTTTACTAATTTGTAAATCAGCAACAACACCCTTGATCTTACTAACCTGTCCTTGTAGATTCGCAAGGCGCTCACCTGTAAGCTTAGGAGTTGCAATCATTCTCTTATTTAGTGGATTCATCCATCTTCCTCTTGAGTCTTTAAAACCGAAGTGAAGATGTGGGCCAGTTACTCTTCCTGTCGCACCAACAGTTCCAATAACTTGATGTGATCTAACCCATGCTCCTACTTTTACACTACGACGATTTAGGTGATAGTAGTACGAAGTTGATCCGTCTCTGTGCCTAATTCCAATTTTGTTACCTGCAAACTTATTATAAGTGGACATGATAACTTTTCCGGCAGCAACAGCGTGTACTCGCTCACCAGTTCTTCCCCTTAAATCAACACCTCTGTGCATAGCACGTCTTCCCGTAACTGGGTGCATGCGCCAACCATAGTTTGAACGCACGTGAAGTCTAGGAAGAGGATAACGAAGCCCTGAGTTAATTAAGGCCTGGCCATTTGGAGTGTAATGAGCTGTATAAGTCGAGCTCTTTTCTTCATCTTCGTAGAAATAAGCTTCATGACTACCAGCTTTTACACCACTATAAGAAGTAAAGAGAACTTTTGTTTGAACAGTTTTCTTAGAGTGCTTTCTTTCGCTAAGAAGAATCTTATACTGATCTCCCGCACGTGCATTCATTCTAAAATTCACTTTGCAAAGTAGAACATTGATAACTTCATTAACAACTGATCTTTCTAGGCCCATGGCCAAAAGATCATCTTGAAGAGTTGATCCCGAATTGAGATTTCCTTCAATCATTCGTGGCTGCCAATAAGTATCCAACTCGTTTAAAGAGTAATCCCACTTACCAGTATCTTCATTTAAAGAAACAACATGAGTTTCATAATCATTTTGCGCAAAAGAAAATTTAATAAGCATATTATACTCATCAAAAGTTGCTTCTAATCGATCACCGACTTTAAGTTTTGAAAACTCAACTTCATCTCTAAGTTGATTGATTAGATTCAATGCTTGCTTATTATCGATATTAATATTTTGCAAGGCCTGATACAGACCTTGTCCCCTTTTGACCTTACCCTTCTTCACAATCGTTGTATGAATAAGGGGGCTTTTGACAATCATTTGTGTAGAGGCTTCTACATTTTGAGAGACATAAACTTGTTGGCAGCCAGTGAGGCCACTTAATAGAATTAAGCTAATAAATAATTTCGACATCTTACCAATAAGCATAGCAAACTTATCGGAATATACCAAAATTTCTTAACCAACTCTTAACGATTTCTAAATAAGATCTAGCTAATTTTAGAAAGTACTGCCTCAATAAATCTCGCCTTCATTTCTTCATAAAGAGCAATATCATTTGAGTGATTTTGTATGAGATTCAACTTTGCATTCTTATACTCAGTCGCAATCATAGGTTCAGCGTTTAGGTAATCTCTAAAGTCTAGAATATCGCTAATTTTGATATCCCCTTTCTTAAGAATACGAACACTCGTAAGGACTCGATCTCCCTCAGGTGACTTGCGCTCAAATAAGAAATGTTTTGAATCATTTGAAGTTAATGAAAAACCTTGGTCCTTGAATTCATTTCGAAACATTTCAATGCCATCAAGAGTATGGACAACACATAGAATATCCAGGGTTGGACGGGCAACAACTTTTGGCATAGCTGTCGAGCCAATATGCTCACAACCCATTAGATTATTTCTCAAAAGCTTTGCCAGAGTCTGACTCTCCTTTTCAAAAACTTTTAACCAAAAATCATTATATTCTACTAACTCTATTTTGTTTTCCATGTGGCGAACTTAGCATATTCGCAAAAAGAGTGCGATAGTAAAGTTATGAAAAATCAAAACGTAAAGAAATTACTGTTCATCATCCTCTCTATCCTATGTTTAAGTCCGTGGGTCTCATCCGCCATTGCTCTTTTTGCAGGTATCTTATTTTCATTACTTATAGGAAACCCATTTCAAGACTGGACGAGCAAAGCAGTTAAGAAACTACTGGCCCTTGCTGTCGTTGGCCTAGGTGCGGGAATGGATCTAAATGTGGTAACAAAGGTTGGGCTACAATCAGTCGGTTTTACGGCCCTAAGTATTGTGGCCGTATTTGCTATAGGAAGTCTCTTAGGAAAGCTTTTTAAAACTCCTCTTAATACAACTCTTTTAATAAGCTCAGGAACGGCAATTTGTGGAGGAAGTGCAATCGCTGCAGTCGCTCCTGTCATCAAGGCAAAGAATCATGAAGTAACAGTATCACTGGCCGTGGTTTTCACATTAAATGCCATTGCCCTATTCGTCTTCCCATGGGTTGGCCACTTACTTCATCTTGACCAAACTTCATTTGGGCTTTGGTCGGCCTTGGCCATTCACGATACAAGTTCCGTTGTTGGAGCAGCTCTGAGTTATGGGCCCAAAGCACTTGAGGTTGGAACAATTGTAAAACTCGTTCGTGCACTTTGGATTATTCCATTAGCTCTTATCTTTAGTTTTACAACGGCCATGCAACTTAAGAAACAAGGTGCTACTGTTCAAACAAAAACAAAGAAACCATGGTTCATCCTGGGCTTTATTACGGCGGCGGCCCTCGTTACATTTATTCCTGAATTAAAACCAACAGGAACGATGATTTACGCTGGTGCCAAAAAACTTATGGTCCTGACTCTCTTTTATATTGGCTCGAGTATTACTTTAGATCATATTAAAGAAGCAGGAGTTAAGCCTATGCTTCAAGGTGTGCTACTTTGGTGTTTCACAGCAATCTCAACACTTACCTTAATCATGTCTAATATTATCTCTTAGGGGCGTCCTTTTTTTTCATTTTCCCAAGGAAGCCCAAGTTAATAACAGTAGAGAGGTACATATTTGGGTTTTCGTTCATTCTCTTTTTTAAAAGATCAATCATATACGGAATATGACCTTGCGAAGGGTACTTACTATAGACTTCAAAATAATTTTGTTCATTTAGGCGGTGACTCCACAAATCCGCAACATCAACCCCAGCACCATAGTGAAGATATTTTAGCTCGTTACTTTTATTCTCTGCATACCCTATTGCTCCGTGCAGAAGAATCATTTCATGAATAATATCAAGCTGCTTTGCAGTTAATATATCGCTACAATGAGCGCATGCCTCGTCTGCCCCAACAAGCTCAAAAGTCGTACCAGTGCAGTCCTTGATTAGGCCAAGGTCATGAAGAAGCGAGCCAATAAAGAAAACTTCATTATCAACCTTTTCATCATTCAAACTCATTAAGATCTTTCCAAAGGCATAGCTTCTGATGCCATGATTAAAGAGAGGTCCATCATAGAGCTTGTCAGCAAGAGTAATAATCTTTTGCACCTTTTCACTCTTTGGGATACTCCATTCAACTGAGTTGATATAGCTGGCACTTCTTCTCGTCAGCGCCATTTTGCTACGATAGATAGTCTCTTTTAAGTCATATTTTATTAAGCTCTTGATTACCCCACACTTGTGAGGAGGACTGATTGTTTTCATAGATTCTCCTTAAGTAAACTCTACCGAAGGCTTGACTTAAACACCATTGTCACTTATGACATAATCTATGCAAAACACGACAATATTAAATATTCATATTCTAGATTGCAAAGACTCTTTAAAGAGTACGACGCAGAACTTTATCGATTACTTTGAAATCCTTAGATACATAAATGATAAGGTTATATTTAAAATCACGAACCAAATGAATAAAAAAATAGCAGCAGGAAATGTTGCGGACTACCTTATCCTTCCCCCTTGCTACAAGCCTCAAAAGGCCACAAAAGAGGAAGCAAAGATAATCAAGGCCCATATTGCTCATAAGAAAGCAAAAGTTGTGGCATGCTGTGGTGGTGCAATAAAGCTTGCTTCAACAGGGGCACTCGATAGACGAAAAGCAACAACTCACTGGCTTTTTGAAAAGAAGTTAAAAGCAGAGTATCCAAAAGTTAATGTCGAGGCCCACAGAACAATCATTGAATCAGGAAAGATTATTACGGCAGGTGGAGTTCTTAGTTACCTTGATGTCATTTGCCTAATAATAAAGAAAGAGCTGGGGAAGAAGACGGCCAGACAATACAACGAAATTATTCAAGGTCCAGGAATTCGCGAATATCAAATTCCAAAGCATAAATATGATAATGATCCAGAATTAAAAAAGTTATTTAATGTTTATGACAAGCTTAAAAGCGACGAGCTCACCTTAACAAGTATTGCCCAAAGCTTAGGGATGTCCCCTCGTGGACTACAACGACACCTGAAAGAAAACTTCAACACAACCTTCCGCGATAGCCTAAAGTCCTATCGTATAAAGAAAGTTCAAGAATATATCCTCAAAGACATGCCTATTAAGGAGATCTCTTTCAAACTAGGCTTCATTGATGACATGAGCTTTAGGCGTTTCTTTAAGAAGGAAATGAAAATGCCAATCTCCCAATACAGAGATCTGCTCTTATTAAATATCTAAGTTCTATTCCATCTAAAAGGCACTTTTAATAATTATATAAATATTCTTGTAAAAATTAGCACTGAATAAAAAGTCATAGATTGTCTTATCAGTACTCTCCATTGAGAAATAGATAATGACTGGAAGAATATAGAAATTAATAGTACTTAACTCTTTTAAGAATTGATACTTTGTTGATTCACTTTTAAGCATGTAAGAACATATAAAATAGTGGAAAATAAAATAAATAAAAATATAAATTGCGATAAAATCAACAAAGCTAGAGAGATAGAATAAATTTAATATTCCTAACAAATATACTATTGATTTTAAAATTATAACTACTCTATTACGAATAGACATACGCTACCTTTCACCAAATGTATTTGGGCCCCTTTTTTAAGGCTTAAACTTACTTTAGTTTCTAAACTATTAATCCCAGTACCAAAATACTCTACAAACTTCTCACTAAAATGTGATTTACTATAATTACATACATTCAAAAAATTAATAGAACTATCAACTGTAAAAACCTCTCCAAAATGGTCTCTCAATAATTTTGCACCAATGCCTACAAACGTTAATTTTTTCTTCTCAACAGTCATTAACCCATTTAATGCTAACCCATCTTGATAAAAGCTATACGATGATCTTAACTTTTCTAGGGCATTACCATCTTCAACCAAAAGATATTCGTTTAACTCAGATATACCTAGACCAAAAGCTCCCTCTATAAATTCCTTCAGTGGCTTATAAGAATAAATTTTAGATGTTGTTGATGGAAAAATTACCTCTGTCAATCTTCTCATGATTTTCGAAGGCAAAATGCCATCAAATGCATTTGCTAAAACTTTATTGATTTTGCTACTAAATGGAACTCTTAATAAAATATCACTTAAACAAGAAAGAGCTCGATTTGTTTCCTCAACGTTAGTTGTATGCATCCCTAAACGTATACGATTGAAATACTCATAGCTACATTTTATCATACCAAGACTTTTTGCAACAATCGGTCCCCCTGGAACAGTATGAAGAATAGGGTTTGCAAGTACAAATAATATATCAATTACCTCTTCTGCTCTTTTTGCATCGTTAATTTGGTCGGCCATCTTTAACAAAGAGACAATAATTGAAAGGTTATGGTTTTGATTTAAATCATCCATTGTTACATCAGGATAAATCTTACGATATTTCGAAACAACTTCTAAAATACGCTCTCTCACAACACCAGTTGAAGTAAGTTCAAAGTCAAGTGGTGACCTATCTTCTTCATCTACAGAAATCGGCATCCCAGTTTCATCAACAACAAAGTCACCATAATTTGTAATGATCTTAACTGAATTAAGCTCGCCATCAGTCACCTTTTCTATTGTCACTATATCTTTTAAAGAACGAATGAATAAATCACGACCTTCAATTGTATATAGACCTTGTGGCCCCCTCATATTTATAGCTAAAACATCAAACCACTGTCCTAACAATGAAGGTATATTCTTTTTAGAGTAAGTCTTAACAGTCTTTAACTCTTCAAAATTAAGAGATACTGTATTTAAAACTAAAGGTGTATATTCTTGTTCTTCTTTAACGATCAAAGACTCAATAGTTAGTTCATTATCTATCCCTAATTGTGCTTTCAGATCACTTCGTTGACTATTATTAACCTCTACGGCATTTTTAAAAAACTGATTCTTAAAAACTAGCTCTTCAATTGAAATAAGTTCATTTAAGATTTGGTTATCCGAAGACTGGACATCTTTTAAATCTTTTGACTTTAATAGAAGATCTTTACTTATTGTTCTTGTCTTATCAAGTAAAGAAGCTTCTTGTTTGTTTAGCTTCTTGATTTCAAGGGCCATTTTATCAAGATTATTAACTTGATATCGATATGTATGTTGAGAATCATATACCGTATTATAACTTGCATACTTCAATGAAAGAGACATTACTTTTTCGTTGAAATCTTTAGATAGCTTTGTACCATTATCTGGAAGTAAAATAATTGGAGCACACCCCAACATTCCACATCTCATAGCGTCTTTTAAAGATGCTATTGAGTTTAGTTTCTGTACCGAAGTATAGATATTATTCCAAGTATTCTCAACATTAGAAATATCCCCAAATCGCATTTCTATTTCATTTTTTAAACCTTCAACTTCTATCCTTACATCATCGAAATCGAGGTCTCTACTATATTCAAGAGTTGCGAGTTCATTTCGAACATTATTTTCTTTTATTTTGATTTCATTATTTATCTTTGCTCTAAAATCTTGTATTTTCTGACTTGAGAAAGCTTTATATTTTGCATAGTCATTTTTTGCAAAATTATAGTTCTTTAACATATCGTTAAATATCTGATTTGATCTTCTACGTTTAATATCTAAACTTTCTATTTGTTTGGTTAATACTTCAATTCGCCTTTGCATTGCCTTACGTTTTGTCGTCCACTGGCAAGTATTAGGGTCATGCCCTGGATGGTTTTCTCTACTCTTATAATCTTCTTTACTCCAAACAGCAGAAGCTTTATTTGCCTTCGCCTGTCGTATCAGCTTGTCATCTTCATCCAGATTTGATTTAGCATGATCTAGTTTGCCTTTTTCATGTCGCACATTAGATTCAAGGGATAATAATTCACCACTGTAGAAAAATTTAGTTTCTTCAATAGAAGCTAAAAGCTGCTTCTTAGATTGAGTAAATTCTTGTCTAATGACATCAATCTCAAGAGAGATTTTATCTTTGCCTTCTTTAAATTGCTTAAGAACACCTTCAAGTTCGTTACGGTGTGAGCTAAACTCTTTCAATTCAAAATTAACTTCATTTACAAAATTGATGATATTACTAAGTTCACCCTTTAATTGAGACACACTAGAGTTAATCGTTCGATTAAAGCTCTCACCATCAAAACCATCGAGGCTGGCCTTAAGTTGTTGATAAGATGCTAATACTTCAATTTTCTTATGTTTTATAGATTTCAAAGAACTTTGTGTATTTCTCAATACCGACTTAAGATCCTCAACTTCATTAAACGTAGAAGAGAATTCTTCGTCGTGAATTGATAATAAATTTAAGAGATGTGATTTAAAACTTGATACTGCTCTTGTAAGATACGAATCAACGCTATCATTAACAAACTTGTCAAATAAACGATCTCCAATATAAGAATCAATATTACTTAAATCCGTCGAAACCTTATCAACAGTTTTAATATCAGCATTAAGATTTGGCGTGTTTAATTGTTCAGAATCAACATTAGGTAGCTCATTTAAAGTTGTCCCTACCTCTACAGGGTTCGTACGTGGAATTTTTACGTCCGCTAAGATAACCGCACGATTTCCAAACTTATCTGAATGTGTAAAGTCATAATTTCCTTTCAACTCCTTAAGAATTGAATTTAATAGCTCAGGTTTATTTTTAGCAAGTTTTATAACAGCATCAGTACCATCATTATTTTGGATACTCAGTAAATCAAGATTGTCCTTTATATAAGTCTTAACATTAGCATTATCAAAACTATCGATCATAAGCATTAAAGCTGTGTCACCTTTTCGATTACGTAGGCTAAGCTTTAACCCCCTTTTAATCAAAAAATCTACAATTAATGGACGATTCTTAATAATTGCTAAATGTAGATATGAGTTACCTGCAATATCTTTAATTTTAAGATCTTTTTGTTTCTTAATAATACTTAATAAAATATCATCTGGAGCATCATTTTTTAGTGCAACTTCAAGAAGACTCTCCCCTTTTGGTCCGTTTATAATATTTGTACGATAATCCGACAATTCTTTATATGCCTCGAAATTTTTAGAAGTAATAAGTTGATAGATAAATCCTTTTTCGAATACATCTAGGCCAAGTGATGCAAGATAAGACATTGACCACTTACTAAGAGAATTAGACTTGATTAGAAAGTCTAAAACAGAAAGATTACTAATTTTAATATTAATCGTTCGATACTTACTAAGATATTGCTCGAGCTTCCTTGTATCACCATTTGTAAGAGAGTTTTCCAATTCATTTGCTTGAATGAGTGATATTTCTTTAATCTTATTATATTCAGCTTTGATAAATCTCTTTATTGCCTCATTACTATTTTTTTCAAGATAATAAAATATATCTCGTTGATGCTTATCTTTAGCTTTAAGATCAACTCCGTTTTCCATTAAAAGCTTAAATAATTCAACATCATCAAACTTACTAAGGGCAATAGTAATTGGAGAACGGCTGATATAATCTTTTGCATAAACACCTAACTTCCTAGAGATTAAATACTTTGCTACATTTAATTTTCTTTTATGGAGTGCATAGATTAAAGGAGTCTGCCCGGCCTTATCTCTTGATCTGCTGGATAGCTGTTCGAACTTATGCTTCGCAAGTTCCTCAACATTATCTCTTTCAATAGCATTTTTCACACTATCTGATATAGCAAAAATATTTAAAGAAAATAAAAGTAAGATTATTATTTTATTCATAGAACACCACCTATTAATTTATGGAGTTCAGGGATAGAAGAAATATTATCTTTCAACATTCTTTTTTCACTCTTGTTTAATTTTATAATTTCTTTTTCTAACGCAATCTTCACGAGATAACTAAAGTATTCAATATTTTCATTTTGAGTAACTTGATTTTGATAATCATAGTCATCAAACGTTCTCTCAAACTGGTCATTAAGATTGAATGATTTAGAGCTACTTAATGTTGCACCATTTTCAAGTAATAACCTAATCATCTTCAAGTCTCTTTTATAGACAGCGTAGTCAATTGGAAGTTTTCCTCTAATATCCTTTTCATCAACTCGTGCACCATTTGCGATTAGTTTTAATGCTTCACTATAATTTGAGCTTCTCACTCTCATCGTCAGTAGAGTTTTACCTTGATAAAGAGTATTAATGTCAGCATTTTTAAAGAGATACTTCTTATCTGAAAAGATTAGCTTTGGACGACATGTCCCTGCAACTTCAATACTCTTTTTATCGAATGATAGCTTAAGCGAATCATCACGTGCGCTAACACTATAGTCCCCATATTTTAAAACTCGACTTGATGGTGCAGCTTTTTTATACATTCCTTCTGATATCTCGTTTTGAACCTTATCAAAGTTAATATTTAAATCTTTTAAAACTCTAAATTCTTGTCCGAGATCTAATACATACTTTTTAAAACCAATATTACTGCTACTAAAAACATCACTTACATCATATTTATACTTAGTGAAGTGATTTTCGGTTAGCGAATAACTAGTTTGTAACATTCTTGTTTTTGGGAAACGGTATGAAATCAGAATTTCAAGAGACTCAAATGACATCTCTTCTTTTATATAGATACTAATTGTCTTACTGATTCTTTCGGCCTGCTTAAAGAGTTTATACCTGGCCTCTTCTACATTTATTAATCTTTCATTAGTGTCATTAAACTTTAATTTTCCAACACTCGTTACAATTTCTTTAACAGATTCAAATTTATTAGCATTTCTTGCAATAAGATTTAATCTCATTCCTTCTCTATCATAAGATACAATGACAAATTTATCTTTAGAGATCCCAAAAGCAGAAATAAAGTACTGATCTGCTAGGTCAAACAAAACAGGAGTAACCGTATTATCTTTAGTATCTAGTACTTGAAAACTTCCCCTATCTAAAACAAGAATTGCATCAACTACATTTAATTTTGTATAAATGCTATCTTTAACGAAGTTTATTTCTTTATCTTCTACACTAATTAAATTCCTATTTCCATTATCTAAAACATACTTCTTTAATGAAAGACCGGCACCACATTGAGAACCATCATCAAGAACAAAGATATTATTCATACGAACACTCTTAACTTCACAGTCATGACTGTAAGTCATATTCGTATGACTGACCGTTAAGTTTGGAAATAGATCGATCATATCGATAAGATCTTGCGATAAACCTTGATCAACTTTAATAGAGCTCTTAGCATTGATTAACTTATTTTGAATCTTATCGTCTAAGGAATAAACGAACTCTCCACCTGATAAATAATCGATATTTTTAAGATAAATATTTCGACAATAGTAGCTTGATGTTCCCTGATTCTCTAAAGTATAAACAGATTTGAATAATTCGCTGCTTGCAGGCTTTCCTGTTACAGCAATTGATTTTCCAAAAGAAAGGTTCGAATAGAGAAGAATTAATAAAGATATCATTCTCATTGCATATCCTTATTGATGATGGAGACATCTCCAACTCGACCAAAAAAGATATAATCACCACTACCTCTTAAAGAGGTTCCTATTCGGCCAGGATTACCTGCATCTCCACCACTTCGTTTCCATAGCCCACATCTTACAGAGTCACCACCAGAACCACCTGCTCCACCATTTCCAGGATTACCAGCAAGTCCCGCGTATTGTCTTACATTTAATCCAAATGGTATTTGTCCAGTAGTTATAAGAGGTAAATCACTTTGCCACATGATATTTATTGCACCGACACTTCCAGGGAATCCCCCTTGTCCACCATTTCCACCATGTCCACCGTTGGCACCACGATTTCTATCACACTCAGCATGGCTACCACCTTGACCGTCTGATCCATGTCCTCCATGCCCACCACTTTCTCCAACTAAGACAACATCTAGCTGACCGAATGAGGCAATATTAATATCTAAATTTAATTCTTTAATTCCACTGATTCCGCTTCGACCGTTCTTTCCATTTTTTCCATCTCTACCTTTATCTCCATCCCCGCTTGGAGCACGTTCATGATTAACACGCTCTCCATCTTCACCCTTTTCGGCCCTTGGAATTAAGTCTTCATAATACTCTTTTAAACCAACTTCTCCCTTATGACGTACAATATTCACATTACTTCGTACTGACTGGGCAATATAGCCTTTACCATGAACGTGAAGTTCATCAATTGTTATTTTGGCTATTTTATTAGAGAGACTAGTTGGAAGAAATAAGACGGACTCGTTATTTAGAGTTAGCTTTTTAATATAGAGAGAATAAACGGTATCACTCTCTTTTTTGAACTTTTTTAGACTTAAATACTTAGTCTGATTCGGTTTTACAAAAAGCTCTTCTGCAAAAACAAAAGAGCTTATTATACTTAAAAATATGATTATAGTTTTAATTTTTCCCATACTGGCGTCAAATGCTTTTGCGTTTCCTTTAGTTGATCTAATGCCATTTGTATTTCAAGTGGCGTATCTCTTAGATCTTGTCCATAATCAAATAGGTATTCTTTCAATTCAATTACTTCTTCAACACTGTCGTATCCGAGTTTAGCTCTAACGAGATCAACATCTCCTTCTAGGTGTGGAACAAAGTTTTCAAGCAGTGCTCCAGTTGCTCGCATACCACTAATTTCGTTAGTGAAATTTCTTTCTTTGACTGCGATATCTTGGCTAATATTGATTAACTTTTGGAAATAAATATTCTTTTTGCTTTCAAAGGCGTTATTTCCAACATCAATTATCATCATTTCTTCAAGGGCCTTAGCTTCTTTCATAACTGACTTCTTGAAATCTTTTGCACTCTTCTCAAGATTTTCTAATCTATCAAATTGCTTTTGAAGGTTTTGCGCAAAAATCGTTAAAGCACTCTTTACATATTTTGGGTTACCTTCTAAGCAGCTATATTCTATAAATGGTACAAAGCCAGAATTATTTGATAAAAATGCATCAATCTGCTTTAGGCTTTTATCGCAATAATTTTGGGCAAAGCTGTTATTACTAAACAAAGCAAGTAGTATGCCAATTACAATTGTTGTTCTCATTATAAGCTCCCGAAATTACTAGTACTTCACTTTGATATAGTTAAGGTCTTTATCAAAAATGTATATTGATTTATCTTCATGTTTACTTGTTAGACACTCTGGGTATAAGCCTTTTTTAAAGGCCATTGTATATAAAACGCCATTTTCGATTCTCTTTGAAATCATGCCAGTTTTATAATTCATCCCAACGCACTTGTGGCTTAATCCTGTAATAGGATTAGATGTAACAAAGGCCCCTTTATCAATTTCATTGATTACTTTAAAAGAGAGCTTATTATAATCTTCGTCTAATTCTTCAATATTAAAGTCGATTTTGAAGTTTTCACTAAGCGCATTATCAATATTAATAGACTCGATGATCTCAAACTCTTTATAAGAAACAATGTCACCGGAAATCTCTTTAACCATCTTCAACTCATTATCAAACCAAAATTCATAAGTTCCATTTTGATCGAGGTTTCCGACTCGTCGGGCGGCCAAGTATTGTATAGGAGCATCAGTGATATGTGCAACGTAGTTCTTAAGGTTTTCACTATCATCCCTTCTCTTCAAAAGAATTTTTCCATTTTCTAATAATTTTGAATTCGGAGTACTGTCGTAAAAGCTATGACGAAGAATATTTTCGGCTTCAATTACATCAAATACTTCAAGGATAAGTTCTTTATTTGCACCTTTCTTTCTAAAGACAGGATTAGCTCCGGAGATATCTAATACTTCAATATTAGATAAATCAGAAACGCTTAACTGGGCAACTAGTTTAGCTGTATCACGAGTTTTAAAAAATAGATTGCCGTCGCTTAACTCACTAACCAGATTTACAGGACTATAAGATATCGATAAATCGTCGTATTTTACTCGCTTCAGAATATCAATGTTTTCCAGGTTGAATACGCTATTATTCCCTACAGAACTGACTTCTGCAGAGTCACTTTGAAAATTCATACGACTATTTGTCTTATCTTTACATGAAATTAAAAGTGACGGTAAGACTAATGATAAAATGAATAAATGCTTCATTCTAACTCCTAATAGTTAACTATTACTTAAAGTTAGCATGAATAAATTTTAGTTTGTGTGTTACATGATTATTTACATAGGGTGAGCAATGATTAATCAATTTGCTTCATTTTCTCTATCCAAGACCTTGTCTTATTTTCATCGAAATTACGCACAGGTCCCACTAAAATCGTTCTCATAGTTTTTATCCCTGAGAAGCTAAGAATTAAACTTTTAAGCAGCTTTGGTCCTAAATTCCCTTGAACGTACTTGTAATAAAAAGGTGGCGTATCCATTGTCGTAACAATTGTCGCAGTCTTACCACTCAGAAGTTTTGTTTGAAAGCTCTGCCCTGGCTCAAACTTAAAGGCAAATCCTGGCAAGAAAACACGATCAAAGAAACCCTTTAATTTGGAAGGTAGACTCCCCCACCATGTTGGGTAGAAGATAGCGATATGACTGGCCTCTTGTATTGATGTCTGTGCAGAAATAAGCACATCTTCAAGAGGAACAATTTCTTTATATCCTTTGTCTAAAATAGGATTGAATTCAATTTCAGATAGATCAATTAAGCTTACACGATTTCCCTTGGCTTCCTGTGCCTCAAGATAAGACTTGGCAAGAGAGTATGTAAGAGATGTTGAATCAGAATGACCTTGGATAACTAAAATATTTTTCATATGCTCCTCAAATGTTAACACTTGTTCACATAATATAAGTTAACACTTGTTTACTTTCAAGCCAAAAGAAGGCAAAATGAAGAAATGAGAAAAAAATCGGATACTTATCATCATGGGGCACTTAAAGAATCAATCCTATTAAATGCAAGTCAAATCATTGCAGAGAATGGGAGTGTCGATTTCTCAATCAGAGATATTAGCAATGCTTGCAAAGTATCTCCTGCTGCAATTTATAAGCACTTTAAATCAAGAAATGAAATTGCAGTAAAACTTGCTCTTCAAGGAGTAAGTCTTCTTAAAGAAGAGTTTGATATTATTTCAAACTCAAAGTCCCCTGGCCTTCTAAAGTTCTGTAAAGCTTATATTAATTTTGCAAAAGAAAACGAGGGACACTTTAGGGCCATTTATTTTAAGAAAATTTGTTCAATGGATGAGTTTCAAGAAGTTGAAAGCATCACAGATCAACTCTATGCATACCTTTTGGAATCAATCGATACAAAGACAAAGCTTAAGAAAGATGATTATAAAATAAAGAAAATATTGGCCTGTATCCACGGCGTTTCGTTTCTTATCATTGATAATTGTGCAGAATTTTCTGAAAAGGAAATTGATAAAATCCTGAAAGATGTCATCTAAGCCGATAGCTATATTATATTTCAGATTTAAGTTGATCTAAGAAGGCATGAAAGAAAGCAAGCCTTCTCTTCCCTTCTTCTTTTCCTGCTTGCGTGTTAAGACGGTCATTTAGTTTTAATAACTTTTTTTCAAAATGATCTAGAGAAAAACTCTTATCATCTAAAGAGCGCTCTTGTGCCCATGGATCATCAAGATGATAATACTTAGATTTCATCTTAGTTCCACAACTGGCCCATCTCATTACACCGATGGCACCCATTGCATCGAGCTTATCTGCATCTTGTAAGATCTCTGATTCAATTGAGCTGGCCTTTAAGTTGGCACTATATGAATGCTCTAAGATAACTTGTGCAATATGCTCAATTTCACTATTAGAATAATCACTTTCACCAAGTAAGGACTTCGCTTTTTGAGCAGCAAGAGCACTGGCCTTACTACGGTGCTCACTATTTTTAGGAATATTGATAATATCGTGTAAGTAAGCAGAAGCGCTTAAGACTCTCGAATTAACTTCATGGCCATGAGAGAGTCTCTCACATAAGTTTGCTACCCTAATAACGTGAGACCAGTCGTGACTCGGATCATCGTGATCATAGTAAGATCTGATCTTGTCTAATATATCTTTTTTAAACATTTAATACCTTATAACTAAATACTATTTCTCACAGTGTCATGATAAGAATAATTTTAACATTGTGTTCAAAAAAAATCCCCTGCCAAAGGCCGACATCTGATAATTTATATCGTAGAATCTCACCAAATATTGAATCAATTACGGAGTTCCATATGGACACAAATATAACAAAGACATTAACGCAAATCGTAAATAACATGCCTACAGACTGGCTTCGTTTAACGACACACAGGCTTGATATCTACAATGAGTCACTTGCAAAAGTTGAATTCCTTACGAAACTTGAAGAAGGTGTTGAACTTGAAGAGCTACCAACAGCGTATGATTATATTCGCCTTGGTCACCCTCTTTCATGTGTTCTAGAGTGGGCCATTGCAAAGGAAGCTGACTTAAATCCAGAGAGTGTTATTTCATTTTCTTCAGAGACAATGCCAATCCTTGCTGTTCTTAGAGCAAATAAATTTAAAGGGATTCGCACTCAAATTGTAAGTGAAAAGCCTCTGTCAGAACTCTTTCAATCTGTTTATCAATATGACTTCATTCAAAACCAAACAATCGACAAAGACTTTGATGGAACAACGATTGTTATCGATGGTAGTGAGAAAGCTGATATCAATGTTGCTCGCTATCCAAATCTTGGAAGTGTTATCACTGTAAATGACAACAACGCTGCTTACATTAAAGAGATTCAACACGTAAGACGTCGTGAATCGATTGCCATGACTCCTCAAAACTGTCTTACAGTTATTAAGGCCATGACTGGAGAAAGTCCAAAAAGCACGACTCCTGTCGACACAACAGAGCTAACAAGAACAATTCAAGAAATTACAAATTCTAAGACTTCTGTTGCTTTTAGCAATTGTGGGCTTTCTGCTCAATATGCAATCATGATGGGGCAAGTTCACTATGCAAATAAAAATCACCCAGGAAAGGATATTAAGTTTATCGTCCCTCCAAATTGTTACGGTGGCACAAATGACCAAGCAAGACGTGTTGCCGCTTGTATCGATAACGTCGAAATTATTGATCTACCTGTTGATAGCGGAAAGGATATGGTAACAGAGCTTGAGCGTATTTTAACAGACGTCGCTCATGCAGATGCAGTTCCATATATTATTGGAGAGATTCCAACTAACCCACGAGTGGAAATTCCAGACTTAATTAAACTTCGTGAAACACTTAAGAAGCCAAGATTTACCAATGACGGAGCGACTGCTGTTGGTGCCGTTTTTAATCTCGATCAAACATTTTGTCCAAATGTGAAATTCTTTGGCGATCACGGCTACCTAAATGACGTTAAGGTTATTTCATATGTAAGTGGTTCAAAATTCCCAAGTGGTGGACTTTGTACCGCTGGCTATGCTGTGGCAAGTGATAGTGCTGCTGAGTATATGAGCTTTGTTGAAAACCACTTAAAGCTTTGTGATAACGTTGCAACAAATTTACAACTTCAAATTCTTACTCGTGAAATGCCAGCGATGAACGAAAGAATTGCAAAGGCCTATGCAAATACACGCGGGTTCGTTGATTATATTCAAGAGCAACTTCCAAAAGCAAAGATCAACTTTGTTTCACATGAACTTGCTGATGCAACATTTACACCTTCTGTTTTCTCACTAGACCTTCCGGCCACTAGCGAAGAACACAAGCGTGAACTAAACCACAAATTAATTCGCATGATGATTGATGCTATTCCAGAAGAGAGCAAGCACTGTGTAAGTTATGGCCAGCTTAAAGGCTGTTATTGGACTATTCCGGCCACTTCAACTCAAGGAACAACGAAAGAGAGCGACAAAGACTATATTGTTCGTGTCTCTGTTGCTGCCGACTTTGAACTGACAAAGCATAAAGAAGTCTTTAAGGATTTCGTACGTGAGGCCTATTAAGGGCCTCACTCATTAGCTTTTGAAAGTTAGGACAAGAAAAGTGATCTTTTTCCCTACAGTTATTCAAGTGTTCTAAGCTACTCTTCATCTTCTTTAGCTTCTTTATTTGCTCATCAATCTCATCAATCTTCTTCGTGAAAAGTGAGCGTCTTACCCTAAACTTACCATTAGCAGTTAGCATTGAAGAAATATCGTCTAAGCTGAGGCCACAAGATTGTGCCAATGCAATAAATGAGAGGTTGTTAATCACTCCCTTAGCAAAGACACGTTTTAATCCATTTCTTCCCACTGATTTTATTAGACCAATCTTTTCATAATAACGAATCTTAGAAGAAGCAAGGGAAGTAATTTTTGATAATTCACTTATATCCATAAAAATCCTTTAAAGCATAGCTTGACTTGAAGTTAACTTTAACTTGTAGAGTGAGGATAACAAAGGATTATTTTATGAGAATTATAGTACTTGGAATTCTTGCAACTGTTTTCATGGACCTGTGGGCCTATTTCATAAAGACCGTCTTCAGAGTGAAAGGACTTGATTACAAATTCGTTGGCCGATGGGCCTACTATCTTACAAAAGGTGTTTTCTTTCATGATACGATTATTCAAACGAAGCCGGCACCAAATGAAAAACTAATTGGATGGACAATTCATTATCTAATTGGAATCTTCTTTGCTTATCTATTAATTTTTACTTTTGGCAAAGCTTGGCTAGCATCACCACAAATTATGCCAGCAGTTCTCATTGGACTCCTGACTTTACTTGCCCCCTTTTGTATTATGCAACCGGCTTTTGGTTTTGGAGTGGCCGCTTCACTTACCCCTGCGCCACTTATAACAAGAGCAAAGAGCATAATGGCACATACATCTTATGGTATCGGTTTATACTTAGCAGGAGTAATCCTTTCTGTGTAAAAGATTAAGGGAGTTTAAAAGCAAGGGCCTTGACGCTTTTTGAAATTTTATCATGTGATAGAGCTATGGGGATTCTCAATCAACTCTTACGATGAGAAATAGTAAGAACGCGATCAAAAGCATCTGCAATTGATGCTTCTAATTTCGTTTTATCTTCAACACTACAAGTTGAGAAAATTAAAAAAACTAAAGAATTTAGTATAAAGAACACAAAAACTGTTGAAAAAATAATGTTACGATTAATATGAGCAAGCTGCCAGAATCAGGAATGAAACTACTTCCTTAGCAATTTCATTTCCAAGTCATTTGGTATTTAAGATAAAATAATAGAATTAGAACAAATACGCATTTTATCATTTGCTCTCACTTGAAAGTACTTTTTTAAATTGTCTTTTTCGAAGTGAACTTCGAAATAATCAAAGACTCCGTCATACAATTTAAAAATACCAACAACTCTTCCAACTCCATATTCATCTGAATATACTTTTGTTTTATCAATAATGTGTTTTTCAAAATCTATAATCATTAGTTTCTCCTAGTAAAATTGTAAAGGCGCCATAAAATGACGCCCAATTTATTTAGAAACTAGTAGCGATTGTGTGTTTTTTTCTTTGTTGTTTTTGCCATATTCACAATTAAAGATCTTCCCATAAAGTTTTTATCGTTAAGGTCATTAATTGCTTTTTCAGCATCGCTTGCAGTTTCCATTTCAACAAAACCGAAACCTCTTGCTCTTCCTGACTCTTGGTCTCTTATAACATTTACTGCTACAACATTTCCGACATCAGCAAATAGTTTTTCTAGATCAGAGTTTTCAATATCGTATGATAAATTTCCTACATAAACATTTGATTTCATTTTTACCTCCAAGGTAAATCCCTTTAGTGAGATATGCTCATCACTAAAAGTAAAAGATATAACGAGACAACTGTCCCTATTACACAAGATTGTGTAATTTAAGTTTTAATTAAATTATTTAGACTGTTGCTAATAGCGAAAATAACCTAGGACAATTTATTTATCCTATAGTCAAAAAGATATTTATAATTCAGTGATTGCTAGCTACTTGGCCATAAAGAAAATCCCGACCTACCTAGTATAGCCTACTAATGCATTATAAGCAAATGTACCTAATTATGAATGAATGCAACTACTTAGAATGAGCAATGCAAAAGGTAGCATATCCAATTTAATATCAAAAAACTAACAGAAAACTGTCTTGGATCACCATTGTAACTATTGTAATAATAAAGTATGAAAAATTTTATTATCCTTTTAATCCTATTACCTACTGCATTCTTATATACAAAACTTCCTACCTACAATAACCAAGTTATCCAATTCGACATGCCAAATAATGAGGGAATTGATGTCAGCGAAGACTACCTTTCATTTGCACTTGATATGGCGCAAGTACTTGGTGGAAAGTGGTGGGAAGGATCAATGGATTTCACAGGCGGACGTGGTGGAAAGATAACAAAACCATTTGATTTCAACCGAAATAAATTAGATGAATTATTAAGACCTCTCGCCCCCTTCACCCTCAGACTAGGTGGTTCAGAAGCAGACTCCGCACACTATGATATTAAATCGACTCGCACTGCTCTTACTCAATCAGAAATGGAGCAAGGTTTTCAAACTCTTTTTAACAAGACCAAACTCGACAATATTAAAAGCTTTGTCTCTAGAAATAATTTAGATCTTCTTATCACACTAAATATTGGGCCAGGCTATCGTAATGATGGAGAGCTTAATCTGACTCCAATTGAAAATTTCATTCAAAATCTATCGCAAGAGATCAAGGACATAAAGTACTTTGAACTTGGAAATGAGGCCAATGCATTTTTTCTAAACTATGGGCCTTTTGGTCAAATTAGTGAAAGCGAATATAAGAGAAACTACCGTGAGATTAAAAATATTATTAGAAAGTACTATCCTGAAGCGAAGCTAGCAGGCCCGGCCAATGCCTTTTGGCCAATCTTGGGAGAAGTCTTTGATTGGTTCACTGTAAACTCTTTTAATATTGTTAAAGATCTGGGTAGTGAACTCGATATCTACACTTGGCACTACTACCCGACTCAATCCACTCGTTGCCCACTTCAAGTTATTAAATCAGACAATGAGAGCATGATTAAGGCCATTAAATCCAATGATATGATTGAGACAATGGAGGCCATTACAAAAGTCACAAAAGGGCGCTCAAAAGAAGTTTGGTTAGGAGAAACTGGCCCTGCTCAGTGTGGAGGTCAACCTGGTGTATCAACAGAGTTTAACTCTGCTCTGTGGTTCTTCGATCATATTTTTAAGGTCATGGCAGCTGGAAATAAGAAGCTTATTCGCCAAACAATTGTAGGCTCAGATTATGGCCTGATTGACGACAAGGAGCTTAGACCTAATCATGATTATTATATTGCTAGGATTTATAAGAAATTGAATATTACAAAGATTTATTCGAGACCTAATGATTCAGTACATACAGTATGTGCTAACAATAAGATATCGTTCTTAACTTCAGTTATTGATGGCCAAACCATCACTCTACCAAGAACTACAGATAAGTATATGACTGTGAATGAAAAGGCCCTTTCAGCATTTGATCATCTTAGCTTTGAGAGTCAATTTGAAAAGAAATGGGAAGAAACTCGTCGTGACAAAATTGATATCAAGAATTCGACGATATTGATCATAAAGACAACAACTGGCTGCAACGAATTGTAGCCAGTATTAAAAAGCTTATCTTCTTACAACTCTTTTCATTTCTTCATTACCATAACATCTCATATACAAGTGGTAAGAAGCACCATTATGAACTTTTGGTGAAAAGTGAAGTTGGTAACGAATTGTCACACTACGCTTAGAGTGATCCGTCGTTAGGCCTTTAAAATTTCTATCATTAACAAGGTAGCTATAATTTTCGATACCATTATCTCTTGAGTACAACTTAGAGAACTCAACATCTGACTCAAAGTATTCAATCTCATCCAGTGGCGCAGTAAACTCTTCATCCACGAGTGATTTGATCAGAGAGACAAGAAATTGCTTCCCCTCACTCTTAGAATAAGACTTCTTGAAGTTAACTAATGGTAGTCCAGCAAAATATGTATATAGGCTTGGTGCTGTTTGATAAACAAAGCGTTGATAAAGATACTTATAATCAACAAGCGGTAGTTCAGCATTTTCAGGAGTAAATCCTCTATCAAGGTGTAGAACTTCAGCAGGCCCTAGGCTCTCCTTAGTATAGACAAAGTTATTACGAAACGAGATTTTCTTATCCTGAAATAGCGTCTCATAAGTAAAAAGATCTTGATAAGAAGCGCTAAATTCGCATCCACCTTTATATCTCTTATAATCAACGGCCCATGTATTTAGCCCAAGTACTAATAGAATAATCGCAAGTGATATCTTTCTCATAACAGTCCCTAAATAAATAATGTCTTCAAAGTTGTTACGTTATAGCAGATTTAAAATTTGAGACGGAAGGATTGTAAAATCTTTAGGATTATTGGCTTTGCCCTTGTTCCAAGTAACTAAAAATACTATAAGTCCCGGAAGAAAACGAATATAGAACGACAAGGAATACCTATCCTATGAAGATAATCATATCTCTTCTTTCACTTCTTACATTAAGCGCGGCCCTTGCAAATGATCCTCTTGAAAAAGATCAGTGGTATCTAAAATATAATACTAAGAATAAGGGCGCTAATATTGAGAAGGCCTGGAAGATCCTTGAATCGAATTACCAACCAGTCATTGCAATTATTGATGCAGGTTTTGACGTCAATCATGAAGACTTAAAAGATAGCATTCTTATCAATAAGGATGAGATTCCAAATAATGGTATTGATGATGATAATAACGGTTATACTGACGATTACTATGGTTATAACTCCAATAAGAAAAATGGTGATTTGGCCGGCGATTACGATTTTCAAACAAAGCACGGTACAGCTGTAGCAGGAGTCATCGCTGCAAAACATAATAATGACATTGGTATCAAAGGTGTCGCTAAGGGGATAAAGATCATCCCTATCGTCAAGCCAGAGCCTATGGCAAAGAGAAAAGAGAAACTTCCACACCTCATTGAGGCCATGAGATATGCCATGGAGCGAGGTGCAGATATCATCAGTTTTTCTGCACGTCTAAAAGTAACTTCTCCTGCATTTAAAAAAGCTCTTAGAGAGCTCAATGACAAAGGTATTCTTGTCATTGCTTCTTCTGGAAACGTAGGAGTTGAAAACTCAACAAATCGCTATCCAGGGGCCTATGCAGATGAGTTTCCAAATATCATAGTAGTCGGATCAAATGATAAGAATGGAAAAAGAGCGAAGTCCTCAAATTATGGAAACAAGTCTGTCCACCTCTTTGCACCAGGTGTAAAAATTCAAACGACTCACCTATCGGATACATATGGTTATTCAAGTGGCACGAGCTTTTCAACACCACTTGTGGCCGCCGTTGCAGCTATGGTTCTAGCAAAGCATGGCCCTGAAGCGAGGTGGACAATGCGTGAAAGGCTTATACAAACAAGCCGTCCTCTAAAGACGCTAGAAGGTCTTAGTGTATCAGGAGGGATTATTGATGCCTTCGAGGCGCTCAAGTAATAATTTGTGATATAATGGAGAGATGATAAATCAACTCCTTGATAACTTCATTCCTCTATTCTTCTTAGGGGCCATGGCCATCTTCGGACTCTTCTTTCATCTTCTTATCAGAAGTGTAAACTCATACTATAAAAAGCATGGTAGGCTCACAAAAGGTAAGATTATTGCCTTTAAAGAAGAAACCAAGACAAGAAGATCACGTGGTAGACGTGAAACCTCGACAACTATTCGTCCAGTTATTGAATATATCAAACAGGGTGAAAGAAAGTTATTTCTCGGAACAAATCAGAACTATCTCAATAACTTCATAGGAAAAGAAGTTGAAATTTACCTCGTTGAAGACAAGGAAAATCAAGTTCTACAAAAAGACAATGTTTATAAAGTCTTTACCTATGTCTCCCTACTCTTTGTCATAATCCCATTGGTAATTATTGGGCTTTTAAAAGTTGATCTCATCTATAAAATGACTATTCCGTTTTTATCACTAGTGGCCTTCACTCCCATAGCTCTTGTGATCAAGGGCCGCATGAAAAAACACGCATTAGCTTCAAACGATCACCGAGGACTTCTCGAAATCATGAGGGAGAAGATGATTACGAATAACGATGTTATTGCCCCTTCTGATTTTGAAAATAGCGATAAGTATATCAAGACATCAAGAGACTTTAATAAGAAACTTAGAGTCGCAAATCTCTTTGGTGTTATCTTCTCCCTTATCTTTGGAGGAGGTCTCTATTTTCTTACCATACATGTCTACACAACAAAGATGTCACAGGCAGAAAAACAAATTATCGATAATTTTCTTGAGGATATGTCCAATTACCAACCTCTTCTAGACCAATTGGGTAAGAGTGATGATATAACAATACTCATTGCACTTAGCGGCTTTGCAGTGATTTTGACATATGCTTTCGTGAAGAACTTAAGCGGTTTACTAAAGTCATGAGACTTCATTCTTCTTAGCATAAGCATAGGCCATAGCATGGGTTGCAATTGGTGTTGTAATAAGAAGAAATATGAAGAGTACAAAGTTGGTAATCATAATATTAATTTCAGCAATAATCATACTAGAACCCAATAAGATAAGTGCAGCACCAAAGGCACTGGCCTTACTTGCAGCTTGAAGCTTCATAAAGAAGTCTGGCATTTTAATAAATCCAACAACTGCCAAGAAAACAAAGATAGAACCTAAGAGAATTAAGACCTCACCTATTAAATGTATCATTTACTCTCCTTATTCATATCTGATAAAAATACAGCAAAGACAAATGCAGTAACGAAGCCAACAATCGCAAATAGTTGCGCTATATTGTGAAAGAATGTATCTCTATTTGCTGTATACAGTATTAGAAAGAGACTAACTCCTGAAATTCCAATTAAGTCGAAGGCCAAGACTTTGACCAAAACTTCTTGTTCTCTCTTTGCTTCGATTGTCAGCAAAAGAAATGTTAGAATAACAATACCAGTTGAAATCATTAGTAGCACACTCATTTAGATTTCTCCTTTTGACTTCCTCTCAATATCCTTAACACACGATTTTCAATAATTTCCTTAAATTCTTTTATTGCTTCCTCTTCGTTTTCTAAGAACATCATATGAATATATAAGTGTGATTTATCTGGGTCTAAATCAATGACCATTGTCCCCGGTGAAAAGGTAATTAAATTAGAAAGAAGAGCAATTTCAAAATCGCTTTGTACTTCGAGTGGAAATTTTATAATACCAGGAGTAGATAAGTTTTGAGGCGTAACAACATCTTGCGCGACTCTTAATGCCCCTAAAGAAAGATCCCATAAGTAGAGAATAACAAATTCAAAAATATACCATAATCTCATCGACACCTCACTAATACACCAATCCAATCTTTCCCACCTGCTGGGCCAGTTTGAAGATGAGAAGAGGGTTAAAACTAATAATCAGAGTAAAAATACAAAGTAAGATACAAGAGATATATGATCGAATGATTGCGACCTTGGGAAAAGAGACAATAAACTCATGGTACTCTCCCCAAAAGACACCACTCCAAATTTTGACCATACTATATAATGTGAAGAAGCTTCCAATAATCATAGGTATGATGATCCAAATAAGACGACTTTCAGTTGCTATCTTAAAAAGACCTAACTTTGCCCAAAAACCAGAAAATGGTGGTATTCCAATTAGACTTGCAGCAGGGATCATAAATAGTATCGCAATTGTTGGAGAAGTCTTAAGTAGCCCTCCCAATTTTGTTATCTTTTCCGTATATGCAAAGTTTCTAACGAGGCCAGAAACAAAGAAGAGATTTGTTTTAACAATAATGTGATGAAAAATATAAAATAAGGCACAAGCTAGTCCAAACTTCTTTATTGCCATATCAGGATGCAAACAAAAGCTCACACCTATTCCAATAAAACCAACCTGACTAATAATATGGTAACTTAAGATTTCACGTAATTTATTTTGGACGACAGCGAACCATACACCGATGAGAAGAGTCAACATGGCCAATATAAGAATTGTCCAAAACAACTGAAGATCTGGCGGAAAAACCTGTCCAAAAACTCTAATCATTGCATAGAGTCCTAGCTTTGTGAGTAGCCCTGCTAAGACTCCACTAAGGCCTGCGGAAAGCTTTGGGTAGCTTTCTGGTAACCAAAAAAATAGAGGAAAGAACGCTGATTTAATGGCAAAGGCACCAAAGAGCGAGAGCGCAAGAGAGCGAACGAGGCCCGCATCAATAGCATATAATTGAGATAGCCTTTCACTTAAGACTTTAAAGTCTAATGTATTTGTAAATTTATAAATTAGAGCAATTGAAATCAAAAAGATAAGCCCACTGATAAAATTAAGAAGAATATACTTCAGCCCACTCTTTAGTCTTTTTCGAGACGAATCAAGTACGACAAGAACATAGCTACTCATAAGTGTGATTTCAAACCACACAAATAAATTAAATAAGTCGCGAGTAAGAAATGCCCCTGTAAGACCTAAAAAAAGGGTGTTATATAAGAAGTGATAAACACTCTTTTTCTCAACCGTAACTCCTGGGTATGCATAGAGAGCACCGGTAAAATAAATTGCTCCAATAACAAAAATCATGACTCCAGAGAAAAGATCATAGCTTAAAGATATTCCAATGCCACTTTCCCAGTCTCCTGCGACAAATGTGGAAGCTTCAGTGTAAGAGAAGAGACAAATCCCAGAATATATAAAGTATAAGAGCGAAAATAAGTTTGAAAAGAATAGCCCTAACCGATCAGATTCTTTAAACATGAGCGTAAAGGATGCAGAAAGAAGCGGCAAGACGAGAAAGATGATAAAGAAGTATTGATGGATCATTACGCCTTTCCCCCTTGCCTAGAATCATTAATCTTCTTAATTACAGAAATGACAAAACACAGTGTTGCAAAAGAGATAACGATTGCAGTTAGAACAAGCGCCTGAGTTAAGGGATCTGCAAAGTCGGAATCGAAGGTATCTCCTTCTTTGGCGAAGGGGTATCCATGAGCAACGACCTGGCCAATTGAGAAGATGATAAGGTTTGCTCCATTACCCAATGTGATAATGGCAAAGATACTATTGACCCATGTGTTCTTTAACAAGAAAAGAAAACCGATGAATAAAAATATACAACCAACTAGAAATGTCATTTAAACACCATTCTCCTTTGAGAAACTGATAAATTTCACATAGGCCATGGTAGTACTTGATGAGACAATGATAAAAACAATTGAATCAAATACTAAGACAGAGCTAATTTTTCCAGCAATCGGAAAAGGGATACTTGTCCACATAGAACTCAGTCCGGCTTTTCCTAAGGCAATGGGTATTATGAGAACAAGAATAAGAACTAAGATACTCATAGCGATAATAGAAGTGAAATTAGTGTATATCCATTTCCTTAACCTAGAATCCTGATGGGAGATAAAGTGGAGTATCATGGACAATGATAATACTAACCCACCAATAAAGCCTCCTCCTGATAGATCATGTCCTCTTAAAAGTAGTAAGAGAGATAAGATAGCAAGAAGTGGACAGACAACCTTAAAGCTTCCCCGTATTAGTGCCTCATTCACGTTCACCTCTCTTAGAGAAAATTGCTAGTACACCAACAATTGCAATTGCCACGACAAGCACTTCACCAAATGTATCCATGGCCCGATAATCCACAAGAATGACGTTAACAACATTCTCCCCCTTGGCCAAAAGCTTTGAATTCTCAAAAAAGTAGCGACTGGCAGTCATATCAAAATTTAGATTCTTGGCCATGGAAAAAGTAAATATAGAAACTCCATATAAGAAAGCGATTATGAAATTAATTGGTTTAATATTTATTCTCAAATCCCGTCCATCAATGGGAACGGCCTTAATGAGGAAGAATACAAAGAATAAAGAGAGAGTTTCAACCATAAGCTGAGTCATGCTAACATCTGCGGCACTATGATAGCCGAAGAATAAAACCAGGAAGAAACCTGAAAGAACGAAATAGAGAATTGCTTTAAGATTTGATTTACTTAAGTATGCAAAAACCAATCCAGCTAAAATCCCTGATAAACTCAAAAACTTTGACAGTGTGAAGTCAATCTTTGGAGAAACTATATTTGCTATCCCAATATGAGTAGAAAGAGTCAGGAGTGTAAGAAAACCAAGAGTGATGCGTATATAGTGGGCGAAATTACCATTTTGTAACGCCAGATTCATTTTCTTAAATACATCCAAAGTAATAGACAGTCCCCTTTCAAGCATGGGCCATGGACTAAAGTCAGAATATTTCTTTGAAAATTCATCAAGTTTCAAAAAGTGCTTATCCAGAAGAATACTCCCTAAAACACTACCTAAGATTGTAATGATACTTAGAACTAGAACTGTGCCATATGGGTACTCAAGCCCATGCCAAGGTTTAATATGTATATTTTGAGAGCTAAGCCCAACCTCACCGACTGCCTTTTCAGCAATTAAGTTAATCCCTAACACATTTGGGGCCAGAGCAATAGATAATGCGATTAATGAATAGATTAATGGAGAGATAAGAAGTCCCTTATAACCGATTACATAGCTTCTTACTTGTGGCCAAGAGACACGAAGAAGATTGACGGCCTGAATACCCATAAAGAGGTTTCCAAGAAAAAAGGTAGGAACGAGAATCCATAGTAGATAAGATTTTATCGATGTTAAGTAAATATATTCCTTAGCATAAAAGCCCACACTTAGTGGAATCCCTACCATGCTCATTGTACTCAATAGAGCTACAATAAATGGCAATATACCAACACGATCACTATTTAATAATTCATGTCTATCCATTGTTTTTAAAGCTTTTGCAAAATAGCCAACATATTGAAAGAGACTTGCCTTGTAAAAAGCATGTGCAATGACTAATAAGACAAAGCTTATGATTGAATATTCGTTTGCAATCCCAAGTAGAATGGCAAGCATTCCAAGAATACAAATGGTGGAATATGCTAGCATTGTCTTAAAATTACTTTGTAGCAGACACTGGAAGCCACCGTGAAGCACAGTTAAAATACCTGCTCCAATAAAGAGCACCTGCCACAGTGGATCTTGAGCATATAGTGGAAATACCTTAACTCCTAAGATGAGTCCGGCCTTTACCATGGTTGCAGAGTGAAGAAAGCTACTGACGGGAGTCGGGCCGGCCATGGCCAAAGGGAGCCAGTACGAAAATGGGAAGAGTGCCGATTTTGAACTAATTCCTATAAATAGTGTGATCAAAGAAACTTTAAAATACTCATGATTAGAAAAGCCTTCCTTCTCCATTAAGCTGGATAAGTTAAATGACTCAGAAAATGATAGGCCTAAATCAACTCCTATTTGAGAAATTAATAAGATACCAAAGAGAAGAAAAAGCCCACCTCCTACAGTTGTGTACAGGGCCCACTTTGCTTTTTCTCTAACTTTTGAATCTTCATTCTTTAGTCCAATCAAAAAGAAGGATGTGACACTCGTCATTTCCCAAAATAAATATAATAGTAATAGATTTGATGAGTAGATTATTCCAAACATCGAAATTGTGAAAAGAATAAGTGAGATATAGTAGATAATTTTATCTTTCATGCTGAAGCTCTTCATATAGAAGAAACTATAGACAAAGACACCTAACCCAATGATGGCCACAAGTGCACCAAATAGATTATTCACACTTGATAGAGAAAATATACCTTCCATTAGTATCTTCAAAACAATCCTTCGTACAAATTACGAGTTTAATTTTATCTAAGTGTGTGTTGGAAATTTTGAGGCCATACTTAATTAAGTACGACCTCAGAAATGAATCGTTTTTTTCTAAGCGCTTTTCTTAGCTGATAATTGATTTTTCTTTTTCATGGCCACTAAGTGATCAGTAGTAATCTTACTTCTACGATCTTTTGTATCGCTCATATCACCGGCATTAGTATAGTAGTCTCTTTTCGAAGATTTAATTTTTATAAACTTCTCAATCGTAATATATACCCCAATCAATGCGAGGCATGAAATTAGGAAAATGATTTCATTGGCATTCATGCAATGCTCCTTTGTTTACACCTCCAATAACTATACCGGAATTGTAAACAGCAATAATATATATATTGACAATAGATTATATTAATTTATTCAATGCTAAATTTCAGTTTTTCTTCAGTAATGAGCAATATTGATACATTAGGCTTACTTTATTGGAATTAGAATTTCTGTCATCAATTCATCTTCCGGCGTAATACTTGGGTCATTTAGATACACCTCGAGGCAAGGAGCATCCCCTATTTCATAGTCTCCTTCATTTATAAATTTGAATGCCTTATCAAAGGCAAACCAAATACCATCATAAGAACCTTTGAGCAAAAATTTAGCATACTTGGATGCAGGAATTTCACTTCGAGTAAGTTTGGGAATAATTGCACTTTCATTTGTAGGTAGAGAAATTGCTGCTTGATAAGTACATTCTTCATTAATGATGTCACCTACACCTAGAAATTCAGATTGTGATAAGTCTTCTTGAACTTTTGAGAGAATTTGTAAAAACTCTTGCCAAGCAATTTGAGCTGCATCTTTGAAAGAAGCATCTTGAGCCTCATAACCATAGATTACCGTTTTATGTCGAATAATAATTTCGGGTTTCATTTCCATATTGATGTTCATAATAATCTCCTTTTTCTTTGGACCCATTCGCAAATTATTAAATATCTTATCTCTCTCGGCCTTTCCTAAATTGCGAAACTCACTAGGTGAAACTTGAGTCTCTCTCTTAAATGCCTTATTAAAAGAGCTTGGAGTTTCAAATCCAATTGCTAGAGAAACATCAGTAATATTTTGATTTTCTTCTAATAGTCTAAGTGACTCAACAATTCTTTCTCTTCTAATATAGGAGAAAGGCGTCTCTCCCGTATATGCTGCAAAAACTCTAATGAAATGATAGATGGATGCTCCAGAAGCCTTAGCTACTTCATCAAGAGATACCTTTTCAGCGAGTTTTGAACGAATAAACTTCTTTGCTTTTGCTAACTGCATTTTATGGAAATGCGTTTGTATAATTTTTGTCATATGATAATTATAACAGGTAATTATATTAAGAACTTGTCCTATATTGCTAATATTATAATTTTAGTTCCACAACTAGTGCTTGATAAAAGAATGAAAACAAAACAGGGAATTATTATGAGAGTTTTTGTCGCCATTGATTTACCCAAGGACGCAAAGGAAAAATTGAAGAATGTGAAGATGGGACATGCTAAATTTCACCGCTATCCTGCGGAAAATCTCCACTTAACCTTGAAATTCATTGGCGAGGTTTCAGATGAATTATTAGAACAAATCAAAGAGCAGCTTGATACAATTAACTTCTCATCTTTTTCATTGAGCTTCAAGGCCTTGGGCCACTTTCATCCTCATCGTCGCGGTACTCCCATTTGGATGGGTGTCGAAAATAATGAAGAGCTAATGAAGCTACAGGCAAAAATAGAAGAGGTTCTCCAAGACCTAGAACTAAAAAAGGATAAGATGAAATTCACCCCTCACCTCACTTTGGGCAGAATGGAGCGAGGAACTAGTGAGGATGAAGTAGAAGAGTTTATTCAAACACTTCACATACCTGAATTTAGTATTGAAACTAAAGAGTTTATCTTATTTCATAGTCATTCAACCAAAAATGGTGTTGAATACCTTCCATTAGAAACTTTCTAACTAATCGGAGTGGGTATGCCTATTGAAAAGTACTTTCGACATTATCCGGAACATTTGAAACAGCAAATCCAGGATTTGATTGCCAGTGGTAATCTTAGGTCATACCTCTTAAATAAGTACCCACATCCGCATGAAATCAACTCTGACAAATTACTCTACAAGTATGCAAATGAGCTTAAGGACAAGTACATGCGTAATGTCCCTCAATTGAGCAAGGTCATCTACGAAAAGCAAAAAGATCTCGTTAACGATGCTCTTGGAACCCACACTTATATTAGTCGAAATCATGGTGGTAAGCTAAAGAAGAAGCACGAGATGAGAATCTCACGCACTCTAAAAAATGCTCCTCGTGAGATGCTTGAAATGCTTGTTGTTCACGAACTGGCCCACTTTAAGGAAAAGGACCATAACAAGGCCTTCTATAAACTTTGCGAGTATATGCAGCCTAATTATCATCAAGTTGAGTTCGACCTGCGCCTTTATCTTGTTCTGTTAGATCAGGGGATGACTCTATATTCTAGAGATTAAATAATCAAGCCCACCAACAATAGCTGCGACCTGTGCATTTACACAATCCTCGTCGGTAACCTTTGGACTATCGGGATAGACTTCAGTCGTTGTACAAAACTTTGCATTGGAAAAAGATGCACAGAGATGAAGTTTCTTTAGGGCATAATTGATAACCCCCTCTTGTTCAACAGCAGATCCTATAATCTTGCCACTTTCATCAGCAGGAGCAATATGTGTGACCTTGCGAACTGAATCAATGATCGCCTTTTGAAACTCAGGAGTAGGATTATCACTATCATCAACAAGATAGAATCCATCAGGGATATCCCAAACATCTTGAGGAATTCCATCCCTCTTCTCTAGGGCCGGCCTAAAGATAGTATTGTCAGTATCTGTCGTCTCATGAAGATCAAAATGGGCAAAGATCTCAACACCTAAATCAGAAATGGCCTTCATAACGAGGTTACACTCTGGTGCTGGCCCATTTACATAGAAGGAGCGATTTGGATCAACTGTCTTTGGGTTCCAACGATTGATGGTCTCATACCCCCAGGGGCTGATACATGGAGTAACGATGAAGTTAAATGAATCAATATTATTTAAAGCTTCTCTTTCTAGAAAACCAAGGGCACCGTGAACTCCACTAGTTTCATAACCATGGACACCACCAGTAATCAGAACCGTTCTTTTATCTGGTGAAGAGTTCTTACTTTTAATGATAAAAAGTGGATACTTTTCTTCATCATATGGAAGAGCGCCATATTGTAAAATTTCAAAATGCTCTTCTAACTTTTTGATCTTTGAAACGACTTCTTCAAGATACGATCTCTTGATCGTTTGTTCTTTGAACCACTTTTCTTTTTCGCTTTCGCCCCAGGGGATTAGTTTAGTTGTCATTCTTAGGCCAATTTCTTAGTTAACATTTTAAAAGGCTCTTTAAATGGTACATACGCATATTTTTCTTCTAAAACTTCTGCAGCTTTTCTCAGCACCGATCTCTTTAGGCCTCTTTGTATTATATAAGAAGCAAAGTCATTGGAAAGGATAAAAATGGCAGAGATTAAAGTTATCTTTTTCCCTCGTAACCCTACAGGAAAGCCAGTACCATCAGGTTGTTCATGATGCTGGTGAAGAATGAAGTCAACTTCAGGATACTTTGTAAAAAGGCTCGCGAGCTCCCCTTCTCTAACAGGATGAATCTTAAACTCTTCTTGTTCCTCTTCGGAGAACATTCTTAGGTTTGGATCCTTCACTGAATTGATTTTACATAAATCATCGTTTTCTAAAGTCGAGTCACATAGGATAGCACTTAGAATGATTTTTGATCTTGTCCCACTTGCCTTATAGTTTATGGACTCAAGAATACTACAGCCAAATAGCGATGTGAGAAGACTCTTTTCTGCCACATCTCCTGCAGTGAAAGGGAATTTACTTAATAGTGTCAATAGATCAGGTTCTTTTTCAATGACCAGTTCACATTTTTCAATCACCTTATCAACAAGAGATAAGACAGCATCTCCAGTACCAATCCATCTTAAATACGAATGGATAATTCCAACAGATCTTATTAAATTTTCAAGTAAGACCTTTGTGTCCTTATGTTTATCCAAAGTTATATACATCTCAGTAATAGCGTCTTCCAAGATTTGTAATTGATCACTTTTATAAAGGTATACAAACTTTACTTTTCTTTTAACAAAGCTTTGAATCAAGGCCTCTGTGATGACTGCATTCTTTTTAATTACTTTCATAAATTTATGTGAAGTAAATTTAATATATGCATCAGCAGGTATTGATTTAAATAAGTATAGGCTTCGAAGTTTTAAAGGAGCAAACTCTGACTCATCAATCTCAATAACGGCAGCATTCTCTTCAATCCTCTTATATTTGAGAATAATATCCATAAAGATATTTTCTAGCGCTTCCTCATTAAATGGATACTCAAGATGATGAGCAAGATGCATCAGTTCATCATCTAATTGAGATTCGATATTGCCAGCATATAAAGACGAATTTCCAAAGAAAACAAAGTCCATATCATCAACAAGTTCACTGTAAGTCGTCATTAAGTCCATTGCTGAAATATTCTTATTTTCAACATCAATTAGGCCAATTTGAAAAGGCCCTTTACTCAATACTTGATCAATAGCCTCTTCTTTAGAGTTAACCTTTACTAGTTCTACATCCTTAGGCAGATTACTTCTTAGATAATTGTCTTTATTGATATCTTCATCAGTAATATACAATGCTCTTATCATTTCTGCTCTCCTAACAACTTTAGCTTAATTAAATTAAATAATAGTATATAATACATGTGAATAAATACGATGGGAATTATATGCGATCTAGAGTTTTGATTATTTCAGATGAAAGTATCTTAAGTTCAGTATATGCTGCAAACTTAAGTGCATACGTTGGTTTGAAAGTAGTCGTTGCAAAAAACAAAAGTGAGATTCAAAATCTCCTTGCAAGAAAGAATTATATTGACCTCATCGTCAGTGCAAACTACCTCGATAAATTCCCTCAAATTTCTGATGAAATCTTAGAAATGATCCCCTCTGTTAAGTTAAAGTCCAATATCATTATGTTTAACAATCAAGTAGATAAGGACTCGGCTTCTACAATTCCTCCATCCGTAGTCTATATTCCGAACAGATACGATATTAAATCCATTGTCAGAGCTTCCGCAAAACTTATGAGTGTTACGGCCAAGGATATGGTTGCCTTAGATGTAGGAGAATTTTATCCACTCCCAATCGAACTTCTAAAGCTCACAGACCAAGCCTATAGTGATATTTATCTACGCAAGAACGACGAATATGAATTAACATTTTCAAAAGATGAAAAAATAAGTGATAAAGATATTCAATCAGAGGATGATCAGGTCTACGTTAAGCCTGAAAAAAGACTCCAATGTATCAATCACTTAACCATGGAGTTAATTTTACACCTAAAAAAGACTGCAACACCTGAAGAAAAATTAAAGGCTGTTGAAGTTTCTTTAGAATCACTCGCCTCGGTTTTATTGAGTGATCAAGCTAATCTAGAAGAAGTTACAAAAGTAAGTCTTACTTGTGTAAAAATCATCAAAGAAGTTATTGAAGAATCTAGCGAGCTCGAGAAACTCTTGGCCTATCTTCTTGCTAATAAATCTTCGTACTTATACACCCATTCTATTTTAGCTACATATGTAAGTCAGTTTATCCTAAAACAAGTTTCTTGGGGTAACTCTGCACAAGAAGAAAAACTGGCATGCGCCTTCTTCTTTCATGACATCTTTCTGGCACCTGTCTATGAAGAACATCCAGATGCTTTTGAAGTTGAAGACCTTGCATACAAACTTGATGTTAGTGAGAAGAATCTCAACTATATTCTCATGCATGCCAAGCTAGCTGCGGAGCAAGTTGCAAAGCTTACGAAACTCCCTAATGGTGTCGATCAAATAATTTTACAACACCACGGGACTCGAAATGGAGAAGGCTTCGCCATGGATCCAGGCGACGACATCTCCCCTCTCTCAAAAGTCATGATGATCTCAGAGTCTTTTGTAAACTTTTTCTTCGAAACAAAGGATAAGGGGCAAAATTTTTCAAGTGAACAACTCATTACCTTTTTAAATGGTCAGTACACAAGCAAGAGTTATCAAAAGATTATTAATGTCTTAAAAGACCTAAAGTAAGCATAACACACCACAGGATCGTTACTGCGATCCTGTGGCATCTCTTAATCAAGTTCTTCTAAAATTTTTCTTCTAGGCCTTGCTATCAAAGAATAGAAACAAGGAACAACAACAAGTGTAAAAATAGTTGAGAGAAAAACCCCTCCTATAATAACTAAGGCCATTGGCCTTCTTGTTTCTGAACCAGCGCCTACAATTACCGCTGCAGGTACAGCAGATGCAAGAGTTGTAAAAGTAGTCATAATGATAGGCCTAAAGCGTGTTTCACATGCCTCTAAGATTGCATTCTTTAACTCTTTACCTTCATCTCTTAGTTGATTTGAAAATTCAACGATAAGAATAGAAGTTTTCTTAACAATCCCCATTGTGAGTAAGATACCAATCATCGAGTAGATATTCAGAGTACTTCCTGACAACCATAGTGCGATGAATGAACCGGCTAACCCAAATGGTATTGCCAGAAAGACAGTTAGTGGATCTGAAAAAGAATTAAACTGACTGGCCAGAACCATATAAGCAATAACAAGTCCTAAAACCATGATCATTAAAACACTAAAGAGTGATTCATTTAGATCTTTTGAAAACTTTAAGTAGTAACCCTTTGGTAATACTTTCGCACCAAGTTCTTTGATATAATCAATCGCCCTACTTTGAGCAACACCAGTTTTTAAATTGGCATCAACTCGAATCCCTCTTGCCCTATTTTCACGGTAAATAGACTGTGGCCCAAATGCATCTTCGATCTTTACAACATCATTTAGAGTTACAAATTCTCCGCGATTATTTTGAAGTAGTAGTGACGAGATATTCTCGCGTGTACGATCTTCCTCAGCTAATTGAACAAATACATCGTAACGCCTACCACGCTCCGTATACTTTGTTGCTGCCGAACCAGCAACTCCAACATTAAGAGCAGTTGCAATAGTATTAACTTCAACACCACGTTGTTGTGCTTTAATTCGATCAGGAATAATGTGAACTTCAGGAAGCTGTCCGATGTCATCGGAGCGAATTCCAACCATTAGATCAGATTCTTTCATCCCCTTTTCAAGTTGTTCATATAATTGTGCTTGAATTGCGGCATCTGGCCCCGTAATTGTAAACTCAATTGGACTTCCTCTTCGGCCACCAATGGCAGATCCCATACGATCTCTAATGATAATCTTTAGACCTTTAATAACAGATAATTCTTTTCTCAACTGAGCTGCAACTTCAAATTGAGTGAGCTTTCTCTGATCGCGGTCTTTAAGAATTAAAACACCAAAACCACGGTTTCCAGAAGTAGCACCTCGTCCACCTCCAACTGCAACAATCATTCTTTGAATATTTTCATTTTTAGAGACGATTGCTTCATACTCTTTAACTTTCTCATTTGTGTAATCTAAGCTCTTTCCATCTGGAGCGATGAAAATTACAAACATGAAGCTACGATCAGACTCAGGTGCAAATTCCTTATCGATATGATTAAGAGATAAGAAAGCGACAAGAATCAGTGCTGTCGATACAAGAAGAACTTTAATTCTATGACCTAGTGCGAACTTAAGAATTCCCATGTAAACTTTATTTCCAAACTCTACCGCCCTATCAACCCAAACGTGAACAAAGATTCCTTTTGAAGCAACATTTAAGAATTGTGAACATCTCATTGGTGCTAGAGTTAGGGCCTCTAGAGAAGATAGAGATACAGCAATACAGATTGTTAAAGCAAACTCTTTAAAGAACCTTCCTTCGATTCCAGGCATTAGTGTAATAGGTGCAAAGATTGCAACAAGAACAGCAGTCGTGGCAAGAACAGCAAATGCAATCTCACGACTTCCTTTAAAAGCTGCCTGTACCTTATCATGTCCTTTCTTGGCGTAGCGAACAATATTTTCCAACATAACAATAGCATCATCAACAACAATACCGATTGCTAAGGTTAATCCAAGAAGAGAGAATGTATTTAATGAGAATCCCATTAAGTACATAAAAGAAAACGTTCCAATAATGGCAGTAGGAATGGCCAGAAGAATATTTATTGTTGCCGACATTGAGTTCAAAAACAGCCAACATACTAAAGAAGTTAAAATTACTGATAGAACAAGGTTTTGAAGAAGTTCATCAATTGATAACCTAATAAAAGAAGTTCTATCGAAGTTTACAGAAAGATTTGTCCCCTCAGGCAAGTTCTTAGAAATCTCTTCAACTCTCGCTTTAACTCTATCCGCAACATCAACTGCATTAACACCTCTTTGTTTGTAAATTGGCATCGATAGCGATGGCTTTTGATTAACACGTGAGATACGTGTACGATTTTCAACACCAGCGTAAATATTTGCAACTTCAGAAAGTCTTATCGGTACGTAATTAGCTTGGCCACCACGTCGATTGATAATCATATTCTTGAAGTCTTCAACTGTTCGTCCTTCACCCAAAACCCTTAAACTCTTCTCATTTGAAACCGTCTCAAACTTACCAGCAGGTAGCTCAACACTTTCTCGTTGGAGTGTAAGAACAATATCAGAGAGAGTTAATTGAAATGCTTCTAGCTTATCAGCAATAACATCAATTCTCATCATAGGCTCTCTCGCACCAAAAGCACGAACTTCAGAGACACCCTCGATTGTGGTCAGCTGATCAATAACACCATCTTTAAACAAAATATTTAGTTCTCTTTCAGTTAAAGTATCTGAAACAAGAGCTAAATAGAGAATTGGATCATCAGCTGCGTTGGATTTTGTAACTGTTGGAGTTTCGACATCGTCAGGAAGCTGTCTTTGAGCACGTCCTAGAAGAGTTTGAACTTCCTGAAGTGCGAAATCAATATCTTTATCAAGTGTAAACTCTAAATCAATTCGCCCTTGCCCACGTCCAGCAGTAGATGTCATATCTTTAATCCCTTGCATTGAAACAAGAATAGACTCGGCCGGCTCTAATACGTCTTTTTCCACAACTTCTGGGGTTGCCCCTTCATATTGGTAGGCGATTGAAATTGATGGGTAATCAACATCTGGGTTTTCATTAATTCCCAATTCTCTAAATCCTAAGATTCCAAAGAGAATGAGAGAGAACATTAACATCCATGCAAATACAGGATTTCTTATCGATAATGATGATAAACTCATATATAACCTTCTTAAATTTTAGGGATATTACCTAAGTAAGCATTCGCTTGATAATATAAAGACTTAACTTCAAGAGACGATCTAATCGCTAGCTTCTCAAGATCGATGACATCATCTAGTGACCTAATAACTTCAATCTGTGTAACAAGGCCTTTATTTAGATCTTTCAACTGCTCTTGATACGAAGCACGACTTCGAAACAATGCTTTTCTAAGTGTTTTTAACTCATTTTTCTTATATTCAAAATTTTGAACAAATGCATTCCAACGATTTTTCGTATTACGTCTACTGAAATCAATTTGGGCCTTGTTGATTTGTGAAGCGATTCTCTTACTTACAACTCGAGATTTTCTTTCACCAAAATCTAATAAATTTAAGGAAACATTGAGACTTACACCCCAATCACGCTCTCCAATCTCGTTCTTATCAATATTGTAATTGGCCCTAAGATCAACCTGGGGATAATATGCGGCCTTTTCGATCTTTGCTTCTGCAATAGAAGCTTCATAATCATACTTCAAACTTTTTAGTTCAGGTGTGTTCTCAAGGTCGACATTTAATGAAAGCGTTAGCTTTAATGGATCGACACTATCTTTCACTTCAGCAATATTGTCGAGTCCAGAAAAATTCATAAGGTCAGTCATCGAAGTCTTTACCTGTGCCTTACTTTGTACAAGTCCTGCTTCGAGGCGGTGTAATTGGGACTCTAGAGCAAATAAATCGGCCTTGCGATCTCGTCCAATTTTTGTTCTACCTCTAACAATACTAACCCTCTTTCTAAGGTTCTCTAATAACGCATCGACTCTTTCTTTTTCTTCAATAGCGGAAGACATTTGAAAGAAAAGCGATGTGAATTGAGAGTAGTACTCTGCAAGACTTCTATTAGTAAGAGCTTTAGCTTGCTTTGGTACAATTTTATTATAGTCATACAGAGCAAACTCAGCTCCACCTTGAAATAGTTTCTGATTTAGAGAAAGGAAAACTTCTGAATCAACTTCATTATTACGAGTTGTAACATTGCGATACTCTTCACTATAAGTGTTAGTATTTACAATATCAACTGACGGATAAAGCGTTGACTCTACAGTTGCAAGGTCTGAAATAGTCTTCTTCTCTGTGAGATCAAATACTTCAACTTGTTTTGACTTTTTTAAAGATTTTAAATAAAGATCCTCAACTGAAGCGCTACTTAAGCAAGGAACAAGTGTAAAAAACAATAATCCAATTTTATAAAACTTCAAGAATTAGTCTCCTGTATATTTTTAACAAAACTTTCAATTACCAGTAGTGCATCTGATACTCTTTCAACCTCAGATGAATCAATTTCATCTAGGTTTTCTAAAAAGCGACAGCTGGCAGCACTTCTGACTTTTTCAAACTTCTTTTTGCCTTTTGATGTAATTTTTAGATTCGTGATTCTTCGATCTGTTTTACAAGTCTCTCGAGATATATATTTATCATTGACCAAGGTATCCACTAATTTTGAAATGGCAGCACAAGATACACACATGATTTCAGCTAGGTCACTTACTGAACATGTGCCATTATCAACCCTTGCAAGGATTCGATATTTTGGAAAGCTAAGCTCTGACTCACTTGCACTTTTAATATAAGATCTAATAATGCTCATGGATGATGGGATGACTTCGATAAATTTACGAGATAATGAATCTTTAATAATGCGTAACCTTGTTAATATTTAACTTTGTTAAGTATTTTACAAAGATATCTTAAGATTTCAAATATAATTCATTAGAAAGATTTTAGCTTATTTAACCCAGTTAACTAAAGAACCATGCCACCAACAATTGCGGCTACTTGTGCATCGACACAATTTTTAACACTGACCTTGCGACTAACTTCTTTGGCATATGAGTACCTATTTATAGCTATCTTGTTGCTATAATAACGTACTCCTTTTTGTGGGAAGGAACTTGTCGACTAATGATATTATGAAATCCCCAATCGTAGAATTGATCCTCAAATGATTCAAGGTTTTCGATATACTCCATCTTTACAACTGGAACAGTAAAGATAATTCCTTTTAATGTTCGGTTATACTTCTTTGCTAGCCTTAGGACTTCTTTAATAGACTGTTTAGGATTAATATTAATATCCGCATGAATCCAGCGTACTTCCTCAGGTAGATCTTCATGAGAAAGGTCCTGCACTGATCTTTTCATATGTGTGAAGTTTTTGTGATTAGCGACCTCTGGGTCTAATTTTGCAGGATCTATTCCCACAACCTTGCAACCTTCATCAAGAAGAAGTTGTGATGCACCACCTGGAGCACAACCAAAGTCTAGCCACAAATCCCCTTTATATAATTTGATTGCGTATAGCTTTATGATTTGAGCAAGTTTTAAATAACCTTTAGAAGGTGCATTTTCGGCTACATTTACTTCAACCACTGAGTTAGGATAGCGAGTACATCCATTGGCCACACTATGAGCACCAAACCAAATTTCATTTGGGCCTAGGGCAATTAAATCAATAACAGTCTTACCTTCAGCACTATAGCCATTTACCTCACGTCCAAAGGCCTCTTGTGCATCAAATTCGCTCTCACACCCAATTGAAAAACTGTGAATCATGAAGTTTTCACTATCAAGCCCTGATGCCTTAACATCATTTACAATATTTTCAGGAGTCGATTTTCCATAGAAGATCCCACTACGTGTTGCAAATGTAAGTTGGAGTTGCGAGATTGTTTTCAAGTCATATGCAACACCCGTATTCTTAAATGTGACAAAGCCTTTCTTAGAAAAACTTAAAACCAATTCCGGATAAAATATCTTAATCTCTTCTTTTAAAAGAATTTCATTTCCTGGATTTGTACATACAAAAATATATTGTTGCTGACTCATGGCCATCCTTATATCTCAGGTGCCATGCACCTTTGGTTTCGCACATGCACAACAAAAAGAGCATGGCACCGTTTTTAAAAAATTACTGAAACCTCTTCTAGCAGGGCCGCATGTCTATTTCTAAGCTCAATCGGGTCATCAAAGCTCATCGACGTCGTCTTTTCAAAGAGAGTTGTGCTCTCACCACTTGGAAGCTGGCACTTAATAAAGGCAGAGCATTCATTCTTATGCTCCCCTAGCATCTTTGTTTCAATGCACAGATTAATCCTAAGCTCTTGAGAGGCCTTTCCAGGATACTTCTTACATAGCTCAATGAGAGATTTTTTAAGTTCTGGATTATCCCATTTTAGGGCCTCCAAAATTGACGGCTCACAAGATTGCACTCGAAATACATCCCCATCAACAACACACTTAATCCCTTTATCTGTCGAGGTTTCAAGGTAGCGATAGGCAAAATTCTCAAGGTTATGAATAAAGAGCGCTGAAACACCATCAGACTCAATTAGCCATTCACGATTCTTAGAATTCATTTCTTCTGTAAGCTTTTCTTTATCAATTTTCGTCAT
Source organism: Halobacteriovorax sp. CON-3 (assembly GCF_043196995.1). NCBI lineage: Bacteria > Pseudomonadati > Bdellovibrionota > Bacteriovoracia > Bacteriovoracales > Halobacteriovoraceae > Halobacteriovorax > Halobacteriovorax sp. CON-3. The sequence continues at coordinate 575,549 of NZ_JBEBNA010000002.1, read as the reverse complement.
ACATACATAATACTTGCTAAATCTAAGCAGTAAAGAGATTCTATAATTATAACTAAATAATAATTGGAGGAAGTAAATGAGTCATGCTATTGAACCATCGTTAAAATCAAAAAAAGCTGGGATAGCCTTCGGCTTCGTCATCTCCTTTGTGCTCGGTTCAGCATTTGTTTTTTCAGCACTAAAAGCAGGAATTACCCCAGGAATCAGCCCTCTTGTCGTCTTATTTGGCTGGGTCGCAATGGGTAGCTTCTTTAAAAGCGACATGAAAGGCTTTCTTGCCATGGCCCAAGTAACAGGTTCAGCGGGAGTTGCAGTAACGGCCGGTGTCGCCTTCGTTGCGCCAATCGTTCAAATCCTAGCTGCAGAATTAGGACAACCAGTTCCTCCAGTCGATATTCTATCACTCGTCCTAGCTTCCGCTGCCGGATGTTTCCTAGGTTGGGGCTTTGTGGGCCTTGCAACACAGAGGTTCTTAACAGATCCAAAACTTCCAGCTCCAGAGGCCGTCGCTTGTGACCGCCTTATCCAAACAGCTGCAGAAAATCCTCAGGCCCGTCCACCTTTAAAATTCTCACTTATTCCAGGTCTAGCATTTGGATTTGTGATGGCCTTTCTAAGCCAAATAAAAGTTTTAAAAGCAAGTATCTATGATCTTAAGTTCACTCTAAGTGGAGTTGAAACTAAACTTCCTCTTCCAATTAACCCACTTTACTTTGGTATTGGAGCGCTTCTTACTGTTCCGACGGCAATCCTAATCTTCTTCGGAGGACTTCTGAACGCAGTCGTTAAGGGAATGTCAGCGGCCCAAAATATGCCAGGGACAACTTTTCGTTGGGTTGGTGGTGCTGCCATGGTTGTTGCCGTAGTTTACTCACTAATTGCTTATATTATTGAAGGTAGAAAAACTCGCAACGCTCTAGCTAATAAAGAAGCAGACTTTGATGCTGACCAATTAGAAATTCCAGCAAGCGTAAGAAAACAGCTTCTGGCCTCAATTGGCTTTGGTGCATTCTTACTAGTAGCCATGATGATGTATTCAGGAGCAACACTTGTAGGACTTGTTGCACTTGGAATCGTTGCACTACTGCTTATCTTTTTCCTAAGTGGCCTAGGTGCACTTTTATCACTTCAAGTTGGATCATCTGCTTCACCTGTAAGTGGAACCGTATTCATGGGAATGCTTGTTCTAAGTTTAGTAGGACTTGCAATTGGTCTTGAAGGTATCCAGGGTGTTTACTTTCTAGTTCCAATTATTGTTGCAGCTTGTGTTGCCATTTGTGCATCTAACGACTCATCACAAGATTATAAGACAATGCAATTTAATGGCCTTAAGGTTTCAAGCTCTTTTGTGGGACAAATCGTAGGTCTTCTAGGTGGTGCAATCTCTGTTCCTCTAGCAATTTACGTAGCTCATGAAACAGGAACTCTTGGAAGCGAGGCCCTACCAGCACCACAGGCAGCTTTCTTTGCAACTGTACTAAAATCGCTATTTATTCAAAGTGATATTCCAATGATGCCAGTTCTTGCAGGTACAGGTCTTGGACTTCTTGCAGTTATTGTTGAAATCATCGGAAAGCGTAAGGGTGTAATCCTAAGCTCTCTTGCTTTTGCAGTTGGAATCTATCTTCCTTCATATATCGGAACGGGAATTCTTCTAGGTTCTCTTGCAAGACTAGCTGGAACAAAGTCAGTGACAAAGATCACTCACCGAGGAATCCTGACGGCCGCAGGTCTAATCACAGGAGACGCTCTATTTGCTCTTCTTTTTGGAATCCTTGCAATTGGCGGAATGGAGATTGCTGGAGTTAAGGACTTTAATTTTCAAACAAGCCTAAGCGTCTTATTCTTTGTAGGTCTTCTGCTTACGACAGCGATTAACTACGCTAAGACTTCTTCGATTGAAAAATAATACCTCGATACATAACAAAAAAAGGGAAGCTTATGCTTCCCTTTATTTATGGCTAATATCCGCAACCGACTCCACTTGAAGAAGGTTCTACATACTCACCATTTCCAAAATTATCATTCTCTTTAAACATATGATGAATTTTATCGAATGTTTCAATCCACTTATTCTTTTCAACAATACTTTTAAACGGCATGATGAAGCTTAAGCTTCTAGAGATACCGTCTGACCCAGTAAATACTGTATTAATTGCTGTAAACTTTAATCCAACAACTCCGACATGAGAAGGAACTGAAACTTCTTCGAATGGTCTAAACGTTCTAAAGTCTGCTTCAATTGTTTCGTCATACCCACATACCTTTTTTGACTTTGCATCCTTAACTTCAAATCCAATTTTTGAACTCGTATTATAAAGTTGTTTTGTATTGTATCTTGAGGCAACTCCAATATCCCAAAGATCAGTACCTTCAGTATTCTTAAATGCTTGGTTACTTAGTTCCATTAGTTCCTGAATTAAAGCAACTGTCTTCTCTTTTTCAGCAAGAATATTCTGAGCACTAGTTGTCCAACCGCTCTTTGGAGCTAGAAGCTCCACAATTACCCTTGAGTTGTTATTAGCTGCTACCACAATTGGAACATCCTCATTAGCTCCTCTCAAATCAACGTCAACATCACCTTCTTCAACTAAAACTCTAACTACTTCAGAATGATTATTAAAGACAGCTAACGATAAAGGTGTTGAACCACTAGTATTTTTAATATCGACGTATGCCCCTGCTTCAATTAAGTCACTTACAACTTGAACGTAATTTCGAGAAGAGGCCCAATGTAAAGGAGTATCCTTGTACTTATTTCGAACATTAGGATTCATTCGATTCTCTATTAAGAGTAATGCTATATGCTCAGAATACTCCTCTCCTCTAGCCAGAGTTCTGAGTAGAGCATTAGAGCCATTTGAATCTCTATACCTCATATTTGCTAATTTATTATCAATCAAATATTTAACTAACTCAAAACGATCTTTAGACCCAATTTTAGGAGTATAACTAGCAATATGAAGAGCATCATTCCTTGAGGGCCCAATATTTGTAAATGATGCATTAGCATCTTCAAAATAGCGTAGGCATTTTATACAACCGGTATAAACAGCGAGGCTGACTGCACTGCTCCCATTCTTAGTAACTTGGTCATAATTGATCCCGGAAGAAGACAAGAAAGAGTATCTTTCAATAACTCTAAGAACACTCGGCTTATTATTCCAGGCTGCAAGAGTTGCAATAGTGTCACCATTGTCATTTAGAGCTCTATTAAAATCAATTTCCTCACCTCGGTATTCTACTTCGGATAAGAAAAAATCTAACTCTTGATCGTTCTCGTTTATAACAATTCTTCTTAGCTCATTGTAATCAACAGCGGCAAAAGTATTGGCAACTAAAAGAAATGTACTCAATATAAGAAGCAATATATTTTTCAAGACTCCCCCTATACCTAGAAACGACAGTTAAAATTAACGTTAGCATCAACTAGAGGATCAACATATGGATTATTCGCTCTCACAAATCCATTGATACACTGACCTGGCATTACATAACCATTTTGGAATGCAGTCATCCATGCACCATACGCAGTCATACCACGCATATTCATATTACAATAAATAGGTCTGCTATAGTAATGGTTACAAACTTCACAAACAGCTTGTCCTCCACCATTGACCCAGCAATTAGCATTTGCATTAACATATGCTTGAGCATTAGATAAAGTACCAACAATAACGAATGCCAAAAGCATCATAAACTTTTTCATGAGAATCTCCTTTAAAATTAATCGTATGGAGCCTCAATACGTTTCACTAAATATCATTGTCAATGAGTGCAAATTCATAGAGAAATTCAACTCTTTAGAATATCTTTAGATTTAGAGTTTAAGCTACTCTTAACTAGGCTATGAAACAGGTATGCTACAAATTGAGCAAGATAGAACTTAAGAAAAACTTTACCTACGGAAAATTAGCAAGATAGAGGTGTCAAATATTGTCAAAAGTACACTCTCTAACTAAACCTAATCAATTTGGTATATATATTAAAAAAAGATTATTCAAAGGCAATTTTATGAAATTATTAAATATCATTCTATTACTACTAGCTGTCTCTTTCACTGCCACGGCCCGCCCAAGAGATGGTGCCCTTTACTGCGGGAAACACGAGTCTCACATTAAGATCTATTTCAAACAAGATTCTAAACTTTACTACTATATTGATAACACTGACTTGAGAAATCTCAAAGAATACAGATGTGTTGAATTCACACCAGAACTTCCATTCTACGATGAAGTTCAAGGTGCCTACCTAAAAGCACAAAAAGATGTTGAAAAATATAGTTCAGCTTCTACTGCTCTTTATCGACTTGAACATGACACGCGCTACTACTGTGGAAATCCACAATCAGGTGGACTATACGCTGCTTACACAAAGAAGTATTCTGAAGCGCTATACCTTTACGATATTGAGTCAAAGACTTTTGATACTTACGATTGTATTAATCTTTAGTACTTATAAGAACTCTTCACGTATAAGCTTTAAAAGATAAGTCTCACGTTCAATGGACATGCCTTTCTTCTCACTTGAGGCAATGGTCTGTTCATTGTGAGCAATTGCATCGTGGATATTTATCCACTTTGGTTTCATACCATTATTCACTTCATAATGTTCTAGCTGCGTTTGGCCTAAGTCGTAATCCACAAAACAAGTAAAACAGTATGAAATCATATGCTGGATATCGAAGTCTGGTTTATACCATGGCCTAAATTCTTCATAGATACCAAACTCTTTGATCTCTCGAATATTTTGAGCGCCAGTTTCTTCTTTTAGCTCACGAATCATCCCGGCCTTGATATCTTCACCGCTATCAAGACCCCCTCCAGGAAGACTATAGTCATCATACCTTTCAGTATAGAGCATGAGAATCATCTCACCATTTAGAGCAATGGCCCTTGTAGCAAGACGTTTGAAGACACTCTTTTCTTCAATCGATTCCCTTGGTCCAATATCTGGATGAATAGTACTCTTTATCATTCTCATTAATCTAGAACTTCCTAATTTTGGACCACTTCACCACAAGTAAACATCTTCTTTCCGTAATATGGATTCTTAACAGAAGATCCTTTTTGAATCCAACGGGCCTTTGCCATTGGACATTTAACGATTTTAAGATCGCTATTTTCAAGTGACTTACCATTCTTGATGTAAATTTCAGAAAGAAGTTTAAATGAATCTCTTAAAGCGCTGACACTTTTTATATTCTTATCACAGTCACCGTATTTATAATCTTTAGCATAGTGACCTAGTTCTTTCGAACACATCGTTTTCCAAGACTTTAAGGCCTTATTTAAATCACCCTCAACTAATGACTTCTGAAGACTTAGGTAATTTTGATATTCTAACTCATGGCAAAAAACGTTTAAAGATAATATTAAAGCTATAAATAATTTCATAATTTCTCCTATGGGTAGCATGATATTACATATACCCCCCTAGGGTATATCGCAAAAACTATAAAATCAAATTAATACGTATTAATCTAGAATTTCCTTAACGCGGCCCTTCTTAAAATCCTAGCTCACATTTCGTTAGCTGTTGATCCCTATAGTAGCTATCAGTCATTAATCTTGCAGCACTCTTACACTCGTATACGGTGTATTCGTCCTCATAAATGTCCTTGCAATTTTCAAGTTGAGTGTACTTGTCCATGCTCTTAGGAATCGATCTAATGAGACTACTACAATGAGAAAAGTTAGATTGCCCCTTAAGCTCTTTAAAGCAACTAGCAACCTTATCCATATAGATAATATCAAAAAGCGTTGCATGAGATAGACACTCTTGGAGCGTGTAGCTGCCCTTAAACTTATCAAAACATTTTTGCTTGTCAGGATTAGGGCCTGTTTTTGATGCTTCAGAACAGTCTTTGAATGTTTCTACATAAGCGGGAAAAGTGAGCTTATTAAAGGTATAGTCAATATTTTCATCTTCTTTATCACTTACTTTATTAACTAGAGTGAATAGGTAGAGCTCTTCATTTAGCTTCGTGAGTTTATGTCTTACGTTTTTAAAACTCACTTCTTTAATTTCATCTAAATCTAGGCTTCCCGAATCATCGGTTGTTGCATATTGATACAAGTTAATAAAGCTATTATCTAGTGAGACTATTTTTGGTTCACCAGCATCATCAATCCTTACAATTGCAAACTGAATTTTAAACTGTGTTTTTGGTAAGTACTCTACCCTTCCATTGATTTTTATATTTATGTCACTACCAGCAAAATCAATATCTGACTTCACTGATACCTTAGGAGATATAGTTGCTGGAACTTTCGGCTTAATAAGCTTCAATTTCTTCTTTAGCTCGACGGCCATAATTTCAGGGGCCCCATAGAGTTTATTAATATACTCAAAGGAAATTGTTCCATACCCATTACTTCCCCAGCTTTTTCCATAGCTATTTTTGAACTTAAAAGTTTTATCTTTTAGGTTATAACCTGTAATGACGATGGAGTGAGCAAAACAATGATTAGAAATATTGCATTCATCTCTTAGCCTCGTATTATATTTGATTTCTCCATTTTTCGAACTAAGCATGATGTCATCGTTAATTACGATATTAACAGATACTGGCCGTTTATTTTTAGCGAGGTATGAAATAATTAGATCAGATCTTTGATTTTCATAATCGTCTATATCAGTGATTTCTAAATTATTACCTAATGAGATAATTCTATTTTTATCGACAACGCTATTATGGTGGTAGCATTCATAACCAGATGATCTAACAGAGGCGTCTTCTGAGCATGGCATGCCTGGGGAGAACCAGCTTTGCTGGTAAGGTAGATCCTGCTCAAAAGTGATCCCATACTTTCTTGCTGCATAAAGATTCCTAATGACACTAGAGCCTTCTTCTAATTCTCCATAACGAGCATAGTTCTTGGTAGCATAAATCATAAATTGTTCTGAGATATTTATCTCAATATTATGTTGTTTGATGATTTCACTTTCTAATAAAGAGGTAGCACTAAAGAATGTACATGCCCCTCGATTTCCTTGATTTTTAACTGAAGACTGAATGCTACTTAAATCCAGTGAAGCCGGAATTACAGACTCACTCGCTATTGCTAAATTGCAAAGAGATAACTGCAAGACCAAAATTGTGAATAAAAATAATGAGTGCTTCATAATTCCAAACTTTAAAAAGAGTTGTATCAGTAATTAGATACAGCAAGACTGAAGCCAGCTTTTGCAAAGAAGTGGGCTTTTGAGGTGTGGATAATCAGCTAGTTATGGGTTGTTGGTTAGGAAAAGTGTTGAATAAATTTTGAGTGTATAAATCATTAACACTCCTGTGCCTGACACCTTAATTCAATTTGATCTAACTCGTCCATGTCATCCACATAAATAATGCTAGCACACTTACTCAAGCTCATTGAGTCGATAAAAGCTACAATTGAGCTATTTTTAAATAACTTCCCGACATAGATATAACTCGGACGAGACGTATAATCCTTCCCCGCATCAAAGTCGTAAAAATCAACTCCATCACGAGAAACTCTTAAACCATATCTAAAAACATAATCGCCATCATAAATTATATCCGTCATATCAATGCGAAGATCTTTTGTAACAAATGATTTAAACTTTTCCTCTTTTATCGTTAACGCTTTATTTGAAGGTTTTTCTAACTCAAGCATATCTTTAGTCCCCTCACTCCAAGAAACAGCTTTAAACTCTTTCTCTAAGAATAAGTTCTCCTTTCCAAAATAAGCAATACTTGGAGCACTACTACGTTTTACAATTCCCTCTAAAGAGAATCCGAGATTAGAGACAATATACTTTCTTAGTTCATAGAAATACTGAACTTTCATTTTACCTAGTTCACTTATTTTATGAGAAGAAGTGTGCCCATCATTTGTATGGTAAATATATAATGAATCGTCTTTACTAATTCCAAACTTTTGTAAGACCTTATTTGTTAACTCCTCTGAAATAGTAAAGGGTTTACGAAGATCATCTTGCTTTAGACCCTGTTCTTTTTCTAAATATGCAACAATCTCTTTTTCCAGATCCCCTTCTAACATTTCATCCCTCATTGTTAGAATTGGTTTTCCTGCGTAATCATTTGTAGTGATAAAAATATTCTTAGGTAAGGAAGACCCTGCAGAAGAGTTCAATGTGAAAAGAATGAATAGAAAACAAAAAATAAACTTCAAGACGTAGCTCCTATGTTTGCCTTACTATTCGTCATATTATGACATAAAAACAAATAAATTTAGGATCTTATGGATAAAACAAGCTATAGAATATAACTAACTTAAATTGTTGATGCAAATACTGAAATTACTACAGAAAACGACATGTACCTAAATTCCACAGTTTGAATTACATGCTTCTTTATAGGGTTTATCGAAACACCTTTCGAAACTTTTTAAAATTTTTAAGTTACTTTCTTCGTGTGGGTTTGTGGAGACTTTTCAAGATACGGCCAGCATTAAGCTTTTACGCGGTAGATGCCGGCCTTTCTCTCCATTAGCTTCTCTGCAATAAACTCACGTCTAATTGTACAAAAGTCTTCGTTATACTTTTCAATCCTTTCGTTAACTTCAGCTTCTGTGTAATCACGGCCCTTTTTAAATTCTTGCAAGAGATGCTTTAAAATAACGAGTCGTTTTTTTCGCTGTACAGGGATCGACTTAAGCACACCATTTTTAAAGAAAGACTTGATGATCTTCTGTTCATATTGAACTTCATTTTCATCTTCGTTTGAAATTGAAACCTCTAAAATTGAACTTAGGATATTCTTATCAAGCATCTTCTTTTGTAGTGAGAAGACTTTGTAGTACTGCTCCTTACGCGACTTAATAAGTCCTACAGCTTCAAGCTTTTTCAAGTGATGCGTAATCGTTCCAGGAGACAGAGAAAGTCTTTCTGCAAGAACTTCTGCATAGAGATCTTTCTCTGCCAGGCTTCTGATAATACTTAATCTCGCCTCATCACCTAAAACTTTAAATACATTCGCAAGACTCATCTCTTAACCTTCGCCAAGGGATGTGCGCATTTCTTGCACAGATGGAAGAGATACGATCCACTCAAATGTACTAAGCTTAACCATCGCCTTGTCTGCATCTTCATCACGGCCAAATCTTATGTCTTCGCTATAGCTCTGTGACCAATCACGGTACATAAGTTTTGTCGTCTTGATGAAATTAGTAGTCGTAGCATTTCCGTAAAGCTCTTCCATAATTTCAAAAACATTCTCTCTAATCTTTCTTTCAACGTTGATATCGATTTTTCCTCTTGAAAGGTTCGATGCCTGCTTTGAAAGTTCTTTCAATTCATCTAAAAAATTCATTTTTACCTCCTGAATCTATTTTGATGCTTGTCAAAATAGATTCAAGAAATAGAAAGGTCAATATTTATTTTGATATTTATCAAATTAGATTTAAGGCCAGTATATTAAAACATATGCTATTATACCTAAATGAAACTAACTTTCTTCTCAGATACCCATAATCGGCATAGCGAAGTTCCCTTCGAATCAGGGGATATCCTCTTTCACACAGGAGACTTCACACGCCGTGGCTCGCTGGAAGATACGAGAGAATTTGCAGATTTTGTAGCTGGCCTTGATTTCAAACACAAGATCGTTATCGCTGGCAACCACGACTTCTGCTTTGATGATGAAAGAAAGGAAGAGGCCGAAGCAATTTTAAAAGAAAACGGCATCATCTACTTAAATGATTCAGGTATTGAAATTGAAGGATTTAAAATCTGGGGCTCACCAATTCAACCATGGTTTCATGACTGGGCATTTAACAGACACCGAGGTCCTGAGATTCAAAAACATTGGGACTTAATCCCAAATGATACTGACATCCTCCTCACCCACGGGCCACCTCGCGCTGTTATGGACTTATGTGCAAATGGTGAACGTGTCGGATGCACAGACCTGCTCAAAACTATCCAACGAGTACAGCCTCGCGTGCACGCCTTTGGCCATATCCACGAAGGTTACGGTACTGATATTTTTGGTGGAATCATATTTGTAAACTCTTGTAGCTTGGATGAGAGTTACAAGTATAAGAATGCGCCGATTACGTTGGAGCTAAGCTAACAAGAGATACTAAAGAATCTCTTTTACGCGCCCAACCTCACCGCTTTCAAGACGAACCTTGATACCGTGTGGGTGATAATCTGACTTCGTTAGAATATCCTTAACAACACCTTCAGTAAGGTTTCCTGTTCGCTGATCTTTCTTTAAGACGATACGGACTCGCTCGCCTATTTCGATATGGTCTCTTACGTTGCCTTCCATGTTATTCCTTTATAAATGGTCTAGGTTTTTATATTCCTCATTTGGTCACTCTACAAAAGCGACATCACCAAGGCAATATAAGACTTAGGAATGTTGCTCATCTCTACATTAGATAATTTAATGATCATCTCATCGAATTGATCTTTTGCTTCATAATGAAAGTAGCCTTCAACCAAATGCTAGGACACTCGCACGTTCATTTTAAACAAAGACATCTGGAACATTTTTTTATTCTTCATTATCTTTCTTTAAAAACTTATAAATCGCTTCAATTACTATCATATAAATCGAGCTAAAAAAAACCGTATACAAGAAAGCTGTAGCAAGCGCGTGGTAATATGACCTCCCCTCTGTGAGGTAATTATAAAGGCAAAGCATCATAATCGTAGAAAAGCCAAAAGTATGTGCTAGGTAATCGTGTCCTTCACCTCTTCTAACCTTGTCACAATTTTGGAGAAAGCAGTAAAAAGCATAGATCCCAAGTCCCGTAACCATTGCATAAGCAAAGCCTGTGCTTAGTATTGTAACGGTATCATTATTAGAAACTCCATATGTTTCAGAAACACCAAGCCCGAAAGAAGAGATTAAACATATAATATTAATTTTTTTCATTTTTCGCTCTTCGCTTTAAATAAAGAAATACAACTTTCATAAGAACAACAAAGATTGCTCCAGAGACAACCCCCTTAGCAACAGAATGAAGCATCATCTGATGAAACTCAACTTCTCCTTCAATGCCTCCAATCAAATTTAATGAAAATACTAGATATCCTATTCCAATGGCGCCAATCCATTCACTTACAGGAGCTAGATATTGGGCGAGACTATATGGAGAATCAACTTGGTTAACACTTATCTTTTTAAAATCCCTTTCTACTCTTAATATCTGATTTACCTTGCCCCAAATTCCAAGGACTACAACTTCAATATATAAAAGTGCTACGACAGTAAATAAAACATCAAAAATGAGAGCATCACCTTGACTTGTTAAAAACACAAACACAGCAGGAATTAGGAGCGAACAGTAAATTAAGATATTTATCTTTTTTATATTTTTCATCATTTCATTCCTCAATTAAAATTCAAAAGATGGATATCCAAAGTTTATAACTAAATCGTTTAATCTTAGTTTACTATTAAAATTTGTATTTATGTGAGATTCATTGAAGATTGTCTCATCAAATTGTTTCTCCCTCTGTACCTGCAATGAGCTTCCCTCTTCTTCGCATTTAGCTTGCTCTCCACATGCACTGCTATCGCTAGGAACATCTACTGGTTTAATATTATCTTTTGGTTTTTCAGGGTTTTCGACATCATCAGCTTTCTTAGGTGGGACAACATCATCAACCTCAGGAGTATCTGGTTTACCGCCACCACCTCTTGGATTATCAATATCACTAGGTTGTGATACTCGTGGCTTATCTTTCTTCTTTTGTTCTAATTTATCTTTAAGCTCATTTGTACAACTATAAACACAACGAGTCCCAATACCTGAACCTATTCCAACTCCAGCTACAGGACTTTTAAGAAAGATTATTCCAGCGAGACTACCAAGAACTCCTCCTACAGCACACTTTTTCAGACAGCCTAAAGATTCTTCCTGAGTAGGACTAAGTGAATAAACAAATCCATTATTGTTCTTATCCTGCTCCAACTTATTAGCAAGAATCGGACTAACCATCTCCCCTTCATTCACACCAAATTGAGAATCCCCCATTCTCGGAGCAAGGCCATCAACCCCACCCGTCTCAGGAGTTTCACTTTCATCTCCAAAGTCATTTTCAAAATTCCCCATACGAGGACCGCCAAATGGAGATTCTTTATCATGATCAATCTTTACAGCATCAAGGTCATAATCGCGATCTATTTCGATTCCAAAAGTCTTTTCAAGTTCATCACCGACACTTGGATTTAAAGTATTAACAATATTTGCTACCCCTAAAACCTTATCACTCATCCCCATCGAGGCATACATATCCATAAAAACGATTGCAGGATTTAGGAGTCCATTGTGAATTCCATTTTCTTTGATATTGGCCTTGAACTGACCTAAAGCTGTTTGGCGTTCCACACTTCCATCTCTAAAGTCAGTGGCAATTTCACTGATAAGATTATTCGTCAGTTTTTGAAGCATTTTATTTGGAAATTTCTTACTATACTCATTTGTGAAGGCTTCTTCACTCTTAAGAAATGCCTTAAAGCTTGTGGCCCTCTCTTTTAGGCACTCATTTGATAAACATGAATTAGTGGTAGTGGTCAGCGCGAACGAGCTATTAAGAATTATCCCTGCTATGATTAGTATTAGTGATTTCATTTAGTCTCCCTATTAAGTTTTCGACAACTTATAGGGATCACAATTCAAAAGCGAAATATTTCCAATGTGAAATGGTTTTATTCAATTATGAGCCTTTACAAAATGTTTCCTGGATACTTTTGGGGATGCGTGACAGGATCCTAATTCTCCGACGCAATCTCGCGATTCGTCTTACACCAATCCACCTTCTTCTTCGTGCCGCCATCATAAGCATAGGCAAGGCCATTTTTAAGAAGATAGTATGACAGCGACAGGCCATCAATTTTCACATCGGCCACCACGCGAAAGTACTTCCCTCTTTGCACATTCTCTAAATCTATGCGCTTGGCGTGCTTTAAAAGATTCGTCACAATCCTCTTCGCATCTCGCCCCTTACTCTTCTCGCACGCATTCTTTGTTCGAATCTCCGGCGTATCCACCCCACTCACTCGCACATTGATTCGACTTCCGATCAGCGGATGCACATTTGGAATATCAAATGTCACCGTGTCCGCGTCGTAGTTCTTCACATACTTAACACAGCGAAAGTTCTTGGCGTCGTGGGTGCAGTCTGATGCTGCGTATGTTGTTAGTTGGAAGATTGAGATTAGAAATGTGAGGGTTATGTATTTCATACATAACCTATCGGATATTTTGATAAAAAGTTTAAAGTGCTAATTACAGTTTATTGTAAGTAAAAGAACACTCCTCACCTGTCTTAAGCTTTGCTTCCACATAGATATCGAAATATGAATCAACAGCACCTACATCATACAAACTAGGAACCTTCTTCGTTTTTATAAATTCAAATTTCATATAATCAATGTCCTCTGAATAATCAATATTATGTTTCTTTGCATATCCAGCAAAATACCTTTCATATACGGAAACAATTCGCGAAAGCGGCTCAGGTACATTACTCAATCCAGAGATAACTCCTCCAGGAAATGTAATTGTCATCCCTTTTTCACTGCCTGCTATAATTTTTGGTACATCTAACTGGAAATTAAAATCACTCAAGCTCGCGTCATCGTCTGCCATTAAGCTATAGAGACTACTAATACATGTTCGCGCGAATGCTTTTACTAATTTCATAACCTACCCCCTATTTCTTATCCCAAAGCTTCTGCATATCATGCTCACGCCAATACTCACCTAAGTCCTCGTGAACTTCATCTTCAATATTTCTAAAGCTTATTATTCTATACTCAGTGAGAAAGTATATTGCATAAAACTCGAGTCCCTTCCACTTTATCCTATATACTGATATGTCGTTTCCACGGCGCCACTTTACAAGCTCAACGCATTCATCATCATTAATGATTAATTCATTTAACTCTTGTAATTCAGACTCTGTAATCTCATGACCGATACGTTTTTTGAATCTATTGATTGCGTGGATAGGTGTTTTCATAAAATATTCTTTTCCCTATAACAATGGTACTATGTGCTTTTTCGTTCACACAGCTTAACCAAGTTAAATCGTATTAATTATTAATCGACAACAAGTAGAAAAAGTTGAACGAAATCAATAACTTATGAGAATATTATAGTTTAAATGATAAGTATCTAAAATAATGAGCTTAAACTAAAGTTAGTGCTTAGTCAGAAGAAGATTAAGCCACCTCTCATCACGATCAGGCCTCTTATCTTCAGTAACCCAATCCTTTGAGATCCTAAGCCCCTGAGGTAAGAACTCTTTAATCGTCTCAAGGGTCTGATCATTAAAGAAGCGCCCATTGCGCTCACCTTCAAACTCTCCATACTTGAAAGAACAATAGAAAACAGTATCTTCACTCATAAGATCTGCAATTTTTGAAAAGACATCCTTAAGTTCACTTGATGGCACGTGCAAAAGAGAAGCGCATGCCCAGATTCCATCAAAATTTCCTTCTATACTCACTTCTTGAAGTAAGCCTTCATGTACGACACAACCACTATGCTCACGAGCAAAGCCTGCAAGCTTCGAGCTCGGCTCCACTCCCTCTGTCTTATATCCGTGATCGACAAAATACTTCAAATCACGACCTGGTCCACAGCCGATATCGAGAATAGCTCCACCTGACTTTACTTCTTTTAAGAAAGGTTCATATAGGCTTGTAAGATCGAGATCAAGTGTTGAATCGATGAATTCTTGGTTGTTCTTGTCATAGTAATAACTTGTAAGATTTATGTATATCCTTCAGTACATTTCTAAAATATCTCTTTTCTTCTTTTGAAAGCTTATATTCATTTAATCTGTTTATATCTATATTATTTGTTAATTCATCAATTCCTTGAATCGACAATTCTCTACTATAATAATTTAAAACATCATACATTATTCTAAAATAGTATCCTCTAGAAGTACTACTATTACTTGCAATAGTATTAAAGTCATTTTCTCTTAAAAGGTAGTCATTATGAAAGATATTAATAAAGTCCTCAAGAAGACTCTCCAGGCTGTTCTCATTATCAATTCTTCTTCCTAATAATATTGTTTTAATACATACACTATCGTAGAGGACGTTTAATAAAGCGCTTACAACATGGCCTTTATGTTTTATTTCATTGAAATTATAAATTGTAAAAAATAAATCAAAAAAATTATTTATAAATTGTCCAACAACCTTAAGGCCTTTAGAGTCTTTACCATTTATAACTCTATCATTATAAAAATAGTATAATGGTCCTGGCATGTTTCGATATTTCGAAACGATCTTAATCAAACCTTCAACCAATAGCGACTGACTAA
Organism: Halobacteriovorax sp. CON-3; assembly: GCF_043196995.1. Lineage (NCBI taxonomy): Bacteria > Pseudomonadati > Bdellovibrionota > Bacteriovoracia > Bacteriovoracales > Halobacteriovoraceae > Halobacteriovorax > Halobacteriovorax sp. CON-3. Next base: position 560,258 of record NZ_JBEBNA010000002.1, on the reverse strand, counting down.
TCTTGTCAGTCTCAGTTTTCAAGCGTGCTATATTCCCCTGTAGATTTTCATTCTTGTTATTGAGAAAGTTTATTATTGTGGTACAAAACTGTAAGTCAGAGAACTCAATTTCATTGAAAAAATTACCAAAAATCTCGTAATACATTGATTTATTTACTTTAGTAACCTTAAAGTTTACCTCTGCAAACATTCTGGCATAGGATTGTAGATCTTTTACATAAACAAACGAAACTATTTCTAAGTCACATAAATTTCTATAAAGATCGATATTCGACTCTTCTAATTCCGCCAGAGCTTTTTTTATACCAAACAAACGATGCTGACCATCAACAATAAACAACGAAGCATTTTCAAAATCACTTAAATCAATATTTCTCTCAAGAGAAAGAATGTTTTCATTATCTTCCATATAACCAAGGATAATAGGCGTCGGGAAGATAACAGGTGAATATTCTTCGGCAGCTCGGCTTTTTAAACTGTTTTCAACGAATCGAGCTATTTCTTTTACTTTCTTTTGATTTAACTCTCTTTGAAAGTTATAGTTGTTCCCGTCTTCAAAATTTTCAAAATCCTTGTCAAAAGAGTACTCCTCATAAAACTCTTTTCTAGATGTAACAGTAACTTTCTCAAGTAAACTTTTAACATTTGTGACTAAGACATATAACTCACTATTTTCTATTAAATCTAATCTTGTTCTACTCATCTATCTCATCCTCAGAAAAACCAGCATTATCTCTAGATGTTGAAACTTGTTGTTGTATTTTATTCTCTATAAGTTCATCTAACTTACTTTCTAATTTATTTGATATCTCTGGCCACATAGTCATACGAGACTTCATTGCATAGTCATCAAGAACATACTCGAAGTGTTTTTTAAATTCAGTTTTATAAGAAGCAATGACTTCTGCATCAAGCTCTCTAATTACTTTTTTTATAAATTCTTCGTCATTAATAACCTTAGTTGAGATAGCATTTTGTAACTCCTTAAAGTTAGATAAACCTTTATAAGCTAAAACTATCACTAAGATTGAAAATAGCAATGAAGCAACACCTATTGAATCTTTTCCAATTTTTGAAAGAGACGAGAAGAGACCAACGTTCTCGACTTTGATTAAACAGCTAATTTCGCTGAAAGAGCAATCCTTGATGGTATGTCCAATATAATTAACAAGATTTGGATAGTGCTCAAAATTTGAGTAATAACCAACAATAAAAATAGATAAAAATAATAACCCTCCCACCAAAATGCAGCGGAAACAATAAACTTCAATTTTTTCTGTATTCATAATTAAATTGTAATAAATTAAACCAATATAAATAACCGGTATTTTGTTCTCAACGTTTCAGTTTTTGACAAACCCATAATTCTACTCATTTCCACCTTGTAAATAAATAAATTAACGATCATTTTAGTTGACTTAACTTTTTCACTACGTTCAAATAACAGGAAGTTAAAAGCAAACACACGGAAGTTAAAATTTAACAAGGAAATATCTATGCTACATTCTTTCAAATTCCCTGCAATCAGGGGAGTCCAATCAGGCCGTGAATTCTTTACGGTTATGTGTCCATTAAGATTAGTATCAAAACTATTTACATTCACAGACGAAGAACTAAGGCCAGAATTACGTGCGCAGCGCGTTTTAAATAAATCTAGAATACCTGAGATGAGAGATTATCTCGTTAACAACCCAACAAACTACACTTTCTCTTCCATTACAGCATCAATTGACTCAGAGTACAAATTCGACTCTGTTTCAGATGACAATCCTAATATTGGAAATCTATCTATCTCGATGGACTGCCGCTTCATTATTAACGATGGGCAACATAGACGCGCTGCTATTGAAGAAGCCTTGAAAGAAAGGCCAGAACTTGGAAATGAATCAATTTCAGTAGTTATGTTTGTTGATGAGGGCTTAAGACGCTCCCAACAGATATTTTCAGACCTAAATCGTCACGCCATAAGACCTACTAACTCTATAGGAATCCTCTATGACCACCGTGACCCAATGAGCTCACTTACTCGTGAATTGATTGAGAGCGTTGAAATTTTTAATGGTTTAACTGAAAAAGAGAAGTCCTCGATAAGTAACAGATCTACAAAGCTTTTCACGCTTTCAGCTGTACACAATGCGACTAAAGTTTTACTATCCAAAAAGAAGAAAGACACCACACTAACGCAGAAAGACAAAGACAGGGCGCTAGAGTTTTGGACAAATGTGACACACAATATGCCTGACTGGAATGATGCCAAACTTAGAAAAGTCAACACTTCTGACTTAAGAGAAGAATGTATTCATGCACATGGAGTTGCACTACAAGCTCTTGGAGAAGTTGGAAAAGACTTAATGAGGCGCTACCCAAAGGATTGGAAAAAATACCTTAAAAATCTTTCTAAAATTAACTGGTCTAGAAGTAATACTCAGCTTTGGGAAGGTTCAGCTCTTATTAATGGTAGAGTATCTAAATCTACAGACAGTGTTCGTCGAACTTCAATAATTATTAAAGAACAATTGAAAGTACCACTTAACAAAGAAGATATAAGCTATACTTCAAACACAATACAATAGAGGCGATATGGGGAATATACAATCTAATCTACTAAACACTTTTGGTGGCAGAACACTTGAAGAATATAAGGAAGAGATCAAGTCACTTTATCTTCATAATAAAACACCTTGGGTTATTGGATATTCTGGAGGCAAAGACTCTACAGCAACAACTCAATTAGTTTACTCAGCCCTTAGTGAGCTTAGTCATGATCAATTGAATAAGACTGTCTATATCCTATCATCAGACACAAAAGTTGAGACTCCGGCCATTGTAAACCATATTGATATAACACTAGATATGATCCAAGAGTCAGCTAAAAAGGATGGACTTCCTTTTCAGTGTGTAAAAGTAGAACCAAATACTGCAAATACTTTTTGGGTAAATCTTCTAGGTCGTGGCTATCCTGCCCCATCACAACAATTTAGATGGTGTACGGATCGTATGAAGATTAAACCTGCAAATAGGTTTATCTCTGAGCAAGTTTCACGCTATGGTGAAGTAATAATGGTTCTCGGCGTTCGTAGTGATGAATCAGCAAGTAGAGCTCAAACAATTGAAAAGAATAAAGATAAATACAATCCAGATTCATTATTAAATAGACACAACTCTTTATCTGGAGCATTTGTTTACCCAGTAATTAAAGACTTTACTACAGATGATGTTTGGACTTTCTTATTACAAAATGAATCACCATGGGGATTCGATAACAACTCTCTTCTTGCGCTATATCGCTCAGCTAACGCAGGAGAATGTCCTCTTGTCATTGATGCTTCTACAAACTCATGTGGTAACTCTCGATTTGGATGTTGGACATGTACCGTTGTAACAGAAGACAAGGCCTTAACAGCAATGGTTGAAAATGGAGAAGACTGGCTTGAGCCACTTCTAGACTTTAGAGATACTCTTGCAAAAACTCAAAAGAACAAAGAAAAGTATCGTTCACACAAACGAAGAAATGGACGTGTTGATTGGAAAACAACTAAGACAGTAAAAACAAAAGACGGAATGCAAAGAGAAAAAGAAAGTACTTCTGTTGAAATGAGCTACGGTCCATATAAATTTGAATATTTAAAAAAATTCTTCAAAGAACTCCTTATTACGGAGAAAAAAGTTAATGAAGAAAACCCAACTCAAGAATATTTTGAACTGATCTCACTTCCTGAAATTGAAGAAATTAGAAAACTTTGGAAATCGGAACAACAAGACTGGGAAGATAGTGTTGTAAAAATCTATGAAGAAGTAATGGCCAAGCCTTACCCTCTATCCAATGCAAAAGGAGGAGGATTTACAGGTAGCGACTACGCCCTACTCGATGAGATTTGCGCTGAAGAAGGCATTGAAACGAATATGGTTGCAAAGCTTCTCGAGACAGCAAGATCATATGATGGCCTTAAACGAAGAACTAAGGCTCTTCACTCTTTAGAAAATGTCATCAAAGAAGAATGGCGTACAAAAGAAGAGATTCTGAAAGCAAGAAAGGAAAAGCTAGAAAGAAGAGGCGTATCTTTTGAAGGAGTTCAGCAATGATTATTAACACATTAGAACTTCAAAACTTCGGGATCTACAGCGGTAGAAATGAACTAGACCTTACTCCTGAAACTAAATATAACAAAACTCGTCCAGTTATTCTTATTGGTGGGAAAAACGGTGCCGGTAAATCAACAATGTTTGAAGCTATCAAACTTTGTTTATATGGAAAGAAGTCACTTGAAGGAAAAGTTTCTCAAAAGGAATACCTAGAGTACCTTGACTCAAGAATAAACTGGTACACACCTGAAGATGAAACTGTCATGATTAAAATGACGTTTTCTCTATATAGAGACAATATCGACCCAACACTTGCCAAAGAATATAAGTACGACCTTACTCGTGAATGGTATAGAGAAGGAAATACAGTAAAAGAAGAATTCACTATATACCAAGATAATGTCCTCATTGAGCTAGATGAAGAGTTTTGGGAAGACTTTATTGAAGAAGTAATCCCTCAAGGCGTAATTGATCTATTCTTCTTTGATGGTGAAAAAATTCAGGGCCTAGCTGAAGCAAATAATGCAGAACTTGAAAAATCAATCAAGGCATTACTTAATCTAGCAATTATCCCTACTCTTTCAAGAGACTTAAGAAATATCTATAAGAGGCATATTGAGCAAGGTGCAGATAAAGTATCAAAAAACATTATTGCTCAAACTAATAATGATATTAAAAGAATTCAAAAAGAGCTTCAGAAACTAACTTACTCATACGGAGAGGCAACGACTAAAGTAGGATCAGTTAAAAGAAAAATTGAATCTTTAGAAAAGAAGCTAAAAGAAACAGGTGGTGAATTCTACGAAGAAAGAGATCACTTAAAAAGTGAAGAAGGACGACTTAAGGCAAATGTGAATCAAGTTAATCTAGAAATTGGTTCAGACTGTGGAGAACTAACTCCTTTCCTTCTCGCTCCAAACTTAGTAAAACGAGTACTAGAAAATGTAGAAGAAGAAGTTCAAGCAAAAGAAATTCAATCTTCACAAAAAGTACTAATGAACAAGAAGGCAGAGCTAGAAAAGAAGTTAAAAAAGATCCTTAAAGAAAGTAAGATTGATAAATCTAAAGATGAAGAAATTTATAATAAAGTTTCTGGTTTCCTAGCAAGTTGGGAAAGTGAATCCAACATCGAGAGCAAATACAATATTGGCCCTATTGAGTTAAGAGAAGTAAAAGCTCGATTATCAAATAATCACCTTGAAAAGTTCTTAAAAGACTTTGACAAGTTAGAAGGTATTCACAGAAGCTTAGATACAATACAAAAGAAAATTGAAGCAGCAGCTAATGATGATGTCATTATTTCAATTCATGAACAGATCAATGAGCAAAACCTTATTTTAGGCCAAAAAAGTAAAGACCAAGAATTGATTCTAAAAGAGAAGAATCAAAGAGAGAATGAGCTCAAAATACTTCAAAAAAATCTTCAAAAAGTTCATGATCGAATTGATCGATCAGAAGATCAATCATTAAATTACGAAAAGATTGATCAAGTAGTTAGTGTTTTAAAGAAATTTGAAGACCGATTAACAAAAATCAAAGTAGCAAACCTTGAAGATGAAATTCTCAATTGCTACAGACAAATCCACCGTAAGAATGGGTTTATTTCGCGTGTTAATATCAATGCTGAAACTTTCGATGTTACGATGTTTGATAATCAGCAAAGAGTAATTCCTGTCGATAAACTTTCAGCTGGTGAAAAACAAGTCTATGCAACATCTGTTCTTTGGGCCTTATCAAACCTTTCAGGGCAATCTCTTCCAATGGTAATTGATACACCACTAGGCAGACTAGACTCTGAACACAGAGATAACCTAATTAAGAACTTCTTCCCTAATGCAAGTCATCAGGTAGTTATTCTTTCTACAGACACAGAGATTGACGAAGAATATTACACAAGAATGAAGAACGACATTTCTCATACTTACTGTATTGACTTTAGTATCGATGACAAAAACTCTAATGTTGGTGGCGGATATTTATTCAATGAAGGTAAAGCATAATGAATATTTCAAATAGAATTAAAGTTTCAAAAGAAGCTACAGATAAAATGAAGCAGCTAAAAGCAAAGCTAAAGTCAGGACCTCTTTATTCTATAGCCAGAATGGGTCTAATGTACAGTCTCGCTGATGAAATGCCGCCTCAGAAAGAGTATTACCAAGAAGATGGAATGGACTTTAATAAAACAACATTCTTTGGTGATGATTACTATACATACATGACTCTACTTGAAGAATACGGCCTCTACACAAAACCAACTGATTCTAGAAAATCAGAAATAACAGATGAATTAGGCCCTAAGCAGTTAACGTCTTACTTAGCCGCTCACACAAATAGAGGAATAGTTAAGCTTAGTAACCGCATTAAAGGACAAGAGGACTTACTAGACTTAGTTAAAGAACAAAATTTATGATCTACCTTGATGACAATGCCACAACACCTGTTCTTCCAGAAGTTATGGAAGTGATGCTTCCTTACTTTACGGAAAAGTTTGCAAATCCAGCTTCACGTACACATGAGATGGGAAGAGAAGCTTCCGCTGCAGTTGAATCTGCAAGAAAACAACTAGCAGCTATCTTTAACCTAGACTCTAAATACTGTATTTTTACTTCAGGTGCTACAGAAGCAAATAATATGGTAATTCTTGGACTTAAGAAACACCTTAAAAAAATCGGTAAAACGAAAATCGTCACTTCAATGTTTGAACATAAAGCTGTGCTTGATCCTTGTAGCCACCTTAAAGAAGAGGAAGGCTTTGAAATAATCTATGTTAAGCCTGAAACTAATGGATATATCGATCCTGAAAAATTTCGCGATGTCATCGATGATAACACAGGACTCGTTTCACTTATGCATGTTAATAATGAGCTAGGAACTGTTCAACCAATCAAAGAAGTTGCAGAAATAGCAAAAGAAGCAGGTGCCTTAATGCACGTTGATGGTGCGCAAGGTTTTTGTAAACTAGACCTCGACCTTGAAGACAGCATTGACTACTACACAGCCTCTGGACATAAGGTCTATGGGCCAAAAGGTATTGGTGCACTTTTCATCAATGGTCGAAAAGCACGTAAGGTCCTCTCTCCTATTATCTTTGGAGGAGGCCATGAAACAGGGCTTCGTTCAGGAACACTTGCCACTCCATTAATCGTAGGTTTTGCGGAAGCAGCAAAACTGACACGCAAAAAGTTTCTTAATAAGAAAGAAATTGAAAAGCGTATAAAGTTAGCAAATGAGATCGAAGAAGAGATTGCAAAATATCCTAATATTCATATAAATGGGTCAATAGATAAAAAACTCGCAACAACAGTTAACTTCAGAATTGACGGAGTCAACTCTGAAGCACTTATGTTAAGAATGAAGGATTACTGCTTGAGTAATGGGTCAGCTTGTACGAGTAAGGACTACTCTCCTAGTCATGTATTGCGCTCAATGAATATTACGGAGGAACAATGTAAATCATCTTTTAGATCATTTATAAGTCTCAACTTAAGTCGTCTAATTCAATCCACACAATAAAACTTAAATCAAATTTTAATTAAATCATCAATATCAATGAGATCTACATCTACGACTATTGTCTTAACCTTTTCAAGGCATTTACTACATAGCCCAAGATCAATGTATACATCAGGGGACATACATCCACCAGATAAGGACCTTATTCTTAAAAATGTATCCCCAATGCTAATGAGACAACCTTTAAAACAAGAATACTCTCCTCGTGATTTCTTAGTTATTTTTGTCGACAGGACTTGTATACTATTAATTTCGACACCTAACTTATCTCCTTTTAAACTTTTCATCTCTCCCCCTATTACTTACTAATTTTTGCACTCAGGTTTTTAATTCTCTCGCTAAGAGTTTTCAAAGAAGATTTTAAATGATCAGATTTAGTAATCATTGTGTCTAAGTCAATCCGGCCTAATTCTTCGATTAACTTGTCAATAATCTCTGTAGGCATTACACCATTCTTATGAGCTATCATATCTTGTTCGATATCGAAAATTCGTCTTGACTCCTCTGGCTCTAACAAATTTATATCAGTTGCAAATGAAGTTGAAGTAGTTGGCTTAGCATCGTAATCAACAAGCTTCTTCCAAACCACCCAAGACTTAGCTGTTGGGAAGATATTCAGCTCTCTTTCCTCATCTCCTCTTCCTTTTAAAAAACTACCATTAAAAAGCATTAAAGCTGCATCATCATCAAATTTAACATCCAGCTTATCAAGACTAAACCTGTCTCGTAAAAATACGCTTGATGAGATTTGCTCTATAAATTGCTGATCACGAACATCAAACTTTGTACCATCCTTTAACATATGGGAATAACGACTTTTAAAGTCTTCGAAAATTAATGCATTTTGAATACTAGATCTGGCACTCCTTGTGCTAACGCCAAAAAGAGATGCAACTACACGAACAGTATCCATATCTATTTTATTCCGATCTCCACCATGACTAAAGTAACTTTCAACAATATAGACGTTTCTAGCATGAGGAGACCAAGCAACGGCACCAGAGATATGTCTAACCGATAGAATATGTGCCATTTTCTTTGCCATCTCAACAATATCATCTTCTTTTAACAATTTTACTTCTATTTTTGATGTATCTGAAATAACACTTTTGTAGTTTTCAAAAGCATCACTCTCATCATTCATTCGAGTAAACTCTTCCCTAATTTTCTTCAAAGTACCGATTCGACAATTCCCTTCTAAAACAACATATTTCCCTTTCTCTTTTGGATGTTTCCATACAATAGGTTTACTATCCGGGTACCAACCTAAGCTAAGTATTGAGTTTTTTAAATCTTGTTTCAAAAACTTATTTTTATTAAGAAGTTCTAGAGTCTTCCCCTGCTCACCTAAATCAAAAAGAACCCTATTATCCTCGTACCCCTTTTTCTTTTTACTTCCAAACCGAGGGTTATTTATATCCAAATACAACGAATCGAAATCTACAACAATTTCCTCTATATGGTCATTTATTCTCATCACTTAAATCTCTCCTTCATTATTAAATATGAGTCCCTTACTAAGCTCGTCCATTGTTAAGATATTAATTCCCCAGATGGCAGAATAAGGAAGTGAAACGTTTGACTTTTCTAATATATTTACATTATTGGTATCATTGTTAGCATTCTTAAACTTTTCCTTTATAACTTTAAATTCAAATTCACTAATTATATATGCTTTAAACTTATTATTAAAAAGAGGTAGCTTAAATAAAACTAGACCTTTTTCATTCAAAAAGAGTGATCTTACCTCTTCAGGGTTTACAACATCTCTCAAAAATGAATCAAGTCTATTTGAACTAGATTCTCGTAAATTGAATATTTTCAAGTATGTTGAAGAACAGCTCAATGGCCTCGAAAAGAACTTTTTCTTATTATGGACTTCTTCAAAAGCGTAGTTACAACTTATAATTAAATCATACAAAAACTTCCTTGAAATACTCTGTCCATCAAAGACTTCAAGCAACCTCTCTATATATACTTCAATATTCTTAATTGTTTCTTTTTCAAATGCGATATCATTAAAAATTTTTTTCAAAATTATTTTATTCTTTGGCTTGAAGTTAATTACTCCCCACTCAGCCAGCTGTTCAAAATTATCCCTATCACCATGGTATGAAATCCCATACATAACAAGTGTATCACCCAAGCAACAATCTTGAAGATTAAAACCGGAGTTCACGATCCTATACTTAGAGATATACTCCTCAATATTTTCAAGATCCAAGACTTTAACCTCAGGCTTTAAATAATCAGAAAAATCTACATCTAACCAAGCATTATCAAAATAGTATGCAACATCATTATTGTAGAACTGTATGATATAAGCACTTGTCTTACCTTCAGAATATCTTAAGCATCTCCCTGCGGACTGTAATTTATTAATTATACTAGAAGATTGAAAGGTTAAAAATATTGCATCAATTGATTTATCGTCATAACCTTCTTTCACTAATGAATCAGTAGAGAAGACAACCCCTCGAGCATGTAGCAAGGACTGGTTTTCACTATCTCCAGACTTTAATATAAACACCATCTCTGCTAAGCCAGGTTCTTTTCGGATAGTAAGGAATTCTTTAAACTCCGTATAAAGCTTATCTCTATCCTCAGTTTTTTTTACTAAGACCAGCATCTTGTTCATTTTAGAATTTAAGTTGCTTAGAATAAACTCGAAAATCTTTTGTTTATTAGAAGATTTTGTTAAAGAAAAATCAGATATTTCAAATGGAACAAATTCAGGCTCAATGATTACACCACGATCAAATAGCTCCCTATATGTAATCTGAAAACTTATTTTTTCAAAACCTATTGGTAACAAGTCAGGACGGTTCGGGGTCGCCGTTAAGTACAAAACATTACAATCAACATTTTTTAAAAAGGCATAACTGTTTGCAGCTGAACGATGCGCTTCGTCTACAATAATTAAATCATACTGATCAAAAGTACAATCTTTAACATTGTTAACTAGCTCAAAGTCAACTGAACTTAAAAATTCTTTTTCCTCTATTTTATTATCTTTAAATAGATTTTCTAACCTATCTGCAGCTTGTTGCCTTAGGAAATGTCGATGAGTTATCCATAATATCTTACAACTCTGACTTTTCCAGGCTTTATATGCTGACATAAGAGCAATTCTAGTCTTACCACCACCTGTTGGGACAATCACGCCCAAGTGATTATGTAGAGGTCCTTTTAAATCTGAAAAAATATTATTAATCGCTACTTCTTGATATGACCAATCGGGCTTCATCTTACGCTTCCTTCTTAATTAACCATTCACTATATCTTTGCACTACTCTTACTTCATATTCATTACTTGACTCAACGATCAATGAATACAGTTTATTCACTTGTGAAATATAATCCTCATTTGATGGCGTAGGAACATCGACAATATTCTCCCTTAACCATCGCTTTATAACTCCAAACTTTTGACCAGCTCCTACAAAGTTCAACAAATGCTTCACTATATTCAGATCCAAGAACTTTACTTTTACTAATTCATACGAATCATTGATACTCAATCTCATTAACTCAATATCATGTATTACGACTTCATCAAAAAAACCACTCTGAAGTTTCTCATACAATTTTTCTAAAGACTCTGACTGTGGAATATCTAATATCGAAAATCCATCAGGTGATGATAAATTTGTAAAACGTCCCATTTTATCAATTTCTAAATTTTCTAATATCTCAATAGTTAGTTTCTTAGATCCATTGAAAAAATCAACTACATTTGTCACATCATAATTTGAAATAGAGCACATCAACTCAAGATTCCCACTCAAGTTGTTAGAGATACCACTTCTTGTTAAATTTGCCGAACCCAAAACACAGGACTTTTTACGAGAAGAATACAATAGCTTCATATGGGTTTTACTATTAGATCGAACCTCCCAACCTAAAGACACTAAAGCCTTTAAACTATCTAAGCACAAACTTCCATATTCAACATCTCTTATATCACCTCTAACAAGAATCTTTCCTGGAGGAAGACTTTCAATAAGCTCTAAACCTGCACGAGAGAAAAAAGGAGACACTACAAACAACTCACCTCTTTCTTTTATATTTTCACTCAACCAACCTATGACTTCGTCTTTGTTTTTTAGAAAATTGAAAATTCGATAATTCATAAGCCCTACAGAAATACTAATAAAACAGAAGAAATACGTTCTTTACAAAAACGCCAAAACCGCATAACAAAATAATTTAATTAATACTCTATTCGGTAAACTCATAAATAATTTTAACACCTTAGGAAACTTTAGAGGAAATAAACATTAGGTCCCTATCTGTCCGAATTTACGAAAAGGGGCTAAAGCCAACCCTAAAAAAAATATCAAACTGAGACTTAAATTCTAAAAATGAATAATACGTATGCAAGAAACAGGAACTTTTAATGAAATTATAAAACCAACAAAGTTCAGTAAAAGTATGAAAGAACAAGGAGCTTAAAAAACCAATCAACCTAGGACTGGCATAACTTCATAAAATCTTCCAATCCTCAATATCATAGTATCTTTTAATCTATTAGATAGTTGTGAACTTAGCACTTAGTCATTTTCAATCTAAACGGAGCCTACTAATACAGAAACATGTAAGTCCTAAAGAAGCAGGTTACTTGATTGAAGAGATAGTTTAGACGAAGAACTTAATAAATTTTAAATATATGAAATTAAAACTCATCTAAGATATCGCTCATAATGATTAATAGATATAATAAGCAGCTAAGAATGTAGCGATTAAAGATCGGGCTTATTTTAGTCGTTAAGAAGAAAATAGAGAAAACGTAGAAAGAATCTTGTCAGATGAGTTTGGAGATAGATTTCAAGTACAAATTCTGAATCTTGAGGACTTCCATGTGGAGTAGCTTATATTTTTTGTAAAAAGCTAATAATTATTCGACAGGATATAAACAATGGGAAGGTTAGCACCTAAAACAGATGTACTAAGAGCACTATTCGCAAGGTCAAATAATGAATGTGCCTTTAGAGGATGTAGTCATAATCTCATAAATGACTCGAACCAATTTATAGCTCAAGTATGTCACATAGAAGCTGCCTCTGAGGGAGGTGAAAGATTCAACCCAAATATGACAGATGAAGAAAGAAGAGATTATAAGAATCTAATTATACTTTGCTATGCCCATCACATAGAAACAAACCAAGTTGATAAATATTCAGTAGATTATCTTCAAGAACTCAAAAAGGAACATGAAAACTCCAACCAAAGTGTAGCCTTTACTATTACCGACGAAATACTTAGTCAAATAACCTCAGAGTACGAGAATTATTGGAAAGAGATTAAAGTTCTAAATACAACAAAGCACAAAGCTCCAGAAGTAGCTCTTGAAATAGAAACAGAGCGATCTGGAATTGAAGCAATAGCCTTAGCATTTGAATACATAGAAAGAATCAAAAGTCTCACAGATCAATTTAACATTAGCGATATAGAATTATGGAGTGAAATTAAGTCATTTTTGAATCAGCATCATGTAAATTATGAAAAACTTGACGATGTGCCATATTATGAAAACCCTTTTGAAAATAGAAATTGGGAACATCACAATTTAGGTATTCCAAATATGCTAAGAGGAATGTTCGTAATATTAAAACAAATAGAACTTCGTTACCTTGAGGAATATTTGAAAACAAATACCAATGACACAGAGACATTAGAAAAATTTAAAAAGTTGAAAAACGAGTTCAAAAAAATAGCATCAGATTCAATTATCAATGACTAACCCCTGCCACACCATTGCAACACGACAAGGCAACCACCACGAAAAGCTGAATAATATTAAATAGTTAGAAGATCGTGGTGGAGGTGCCGACAGACTCATAAGGCTTAGTTTTCATTGAGATTACAAAGCGAAGTGTAGCCAAAATAGCCACAACGGCCCTTACTTTCGATAAACGTTCCCACTACTCGTTTGTGTAACGTTTTAGTAAATCCATTTTAATACTAATTATAAGTGTAGGCAAGGTTTGGAAACAATAATAACTAGGAATCAACATTCTCAAAGATCATTGCACTTTTTGATAAACTCAAGTGCTTTTGAGGCACTCTCTTTAAGATTATTTTCATTGATATCTTCTATTCCAAATTTCTGACTCTCACAGTAATCAATATATGCAAGAGCGATATTAACCTTTGTAATTGACTTTAACTTATCTAATTTATGAATGCTGCTAACAACATTAGAATATTTGTTTAGATTTAGAGGACCTTTGTTATCTAGTGCGCTTAACAATACTTCTGACTTAAGGTAATTTTCGATTGTCCTTCCAGTTGTTTCTAAAACTTTTCCTGAAGAAGACCTAACCTCTGCACTTAGTCGTGTTTTTGTTTCATCGAGTAAAGAATCCTCATCTTCTCTATCACTATCATAAGTGTAAATTATATTTGGGTTAATTTTTAGCATATCAATCAAATAAGAAGTTTCAGAAGACGTATTGGCACCAAAATGAGATCTAATCTTGCCACCATAAAAAACAAAGCTATAATGAACTCCTTCGTTTATTTCATTATCAGAAAGAAGTTTTATAAAATAGTTCCAATAAATCCTATCAGAAGGCCCTTCAACCCAAATCAAACAATTACTCATCAAGATATCACTTGGCATTGCTCCTAACTCTTGAACTAATTCAATTTTCTCTATGCTGTCTTTAATAAACTGAACGTTTGTACAGCCAAACTTCTTATACAAGCGGAAAAGAGTGGCTTGTTCCTTCTTAGATATGAAATCAATAATTGATGAAGAATGAGTTGTCATAAAACAATATGCATCAACATCAATTAACCTTTTATAAATATAAGCGATAAGTTTTTTTAAAAGTCCGGGGTGGAGTTTATTCTCTATTTCTTCAATTAAATACACGTACTCCTTAGCATTCTTATCTTCATACCATGGCAACAGTTCAAACATGGCAACAATCTGAAATATAGAGTTCAATCCATCACCACTCCTAAAAACAGAGTAGTAGTTTTTATCGTCTTTAACTTTAAAAGCTAAAACATCTGAAGCACCACTCGCTTCAATATTAAACTCTGTAATTGGCCGATCAAGATTTAATATCGAGTTCACAATTCTAATATATTCATCTAAACGAGACCCATTTTTTCGTTCACCAATAATTAAACTCTTAATTAGCTTAGTAGTACCTTTACCATCAACACTAAATACAAAGCTCCCACTAGATACTTCTTGGTGTTTTCGACGGTCATGAAGACGAACAACAGTCTTGTTTTTAAGTACATGATCTTTTTCTAGAGGTCTTTTTAGCTCTTTACGAAGTCCATCATCCCTAACTTCATAATGAATAGGAACTGGACATATGGTTAATCCCTTAGTTTCTTGCTCTGATTGAATTCTCTGTCGTACAATCCTTCCTGATTCTTTATCAAACTCCCACTCGAATGAAATTTCAGGGTAATGTATTTTATCATGATAAAACTGTTTATCAGAATCATTAAAAGACCTACGAATCAAAGATGCTACCGCATTCTCGATAGTTGTCTTCCCTGCATTATTTTTACCAATCAAAACATTAAGATTACTTATAGGCCTCAAACTAACACCTATTTCATTAACACCAAGGTAATTTTTAATGAAAATCCCATCACTCATAACTATCTTTTCAATTACTTTTTATTACGAATATTGAAAGAAAAAATAATCAAATCTCCCATTTATATTATTGTATAACTACGACATTGTGTAGGCAATAACCGTATAGAATATAAAACTAAGTAAATGAAATACAAAAAACATTCTAGAGATAAAATTAAGATTTGAAACATACATCACTGAATTTACTCTAGCGATTATCTCATGCTTATTATTGACATCTGCAATAGACTCTCAACAACTAAAGAATTAAGTAATAAAGGTCGAAAAAAGGGATATACGTTCATAAAAAACTAACATTTCAGGAAGTACAAATGCCAATAAAAAAAAATACTCGCTATAGTATTTATATGTCACTCGAAAAAATAACAAAGAGATCTTTAAAGACGGGGAAATCAGAGAAAAGAGCGATAAAGCAAAGTGATTGTATTTCAATAGATAAAGATAGTCCAAGCGTCAAATCATATAAAATAAATACTTCAGATTTGAAAGGGAACCTTTATATTACAAAAGGAAAAAGTAATCCTCCAGACTGGATTGATATGTGTGAAAACTTAACAAGTGGCGAAGACTTAAAAAAGTCTTACAAAAGACATTCTATTTCAGCTGTTGCCATAGTCAAACTAAAAGGATCGAAAAGATATTTTATACTTACTTTTGGACATGGTCACCAATATGTAAAAGAAAGCTCAGTAGAGAAAAATTTTGGGAGAAACGTAATTCTTAATACGGTCGATGCTGATAATTTTAAAGCACTAAGATCTCTATCCTACGATAACACACCATGGCATAAGGAAACGCAGGCAACGATTGCTTCAAACCTGGCTCTTTTCGAATATAATGGTGACTATGAACTACTAAAGCGAGTTACTGCTGAGTTTAATGAAAATATCCCTAAAAAATTTTTCAAAGAAAAAAGGTCTAAAGAAAACTTAGTCTCCTCAAGTGTAACAGGCCATGAATCACTTAGTCTAAGCTCAAAAATAGGAATAGACGAATTCCCTGATTTTTTTAAATGGATTGAAGGGCAGTATAAAAGGAAACAGTACAAAAAACTTATACCGAATATTGACGCATTCGAGGAAATTAAAGACCTAGAGAGAATAAACAAGTTAAATAATAGTCTTATAAAACAAATCCAAAAAAGGCATAAAAGACTAAATGTTATAATTCCAGACTTTATTGATATGGAAAAAGTTGATGCTTATTCAATCAATGATCTAGAAAAAAGCGATGAATTATCATCAGATGAAGTATTATTGTACCTACAAAACAAAGAAAAAATTACGATTGATATTTTAAAAAGTAATCATATTAAAGTATATTCTGGTGATACAATACAAGACAAATGGACTATTTATAAATGCATAACGACAGAAGTTATTATTGGCTCTAGTACATATGCACTAATAACCAACAACTGGTATAAAATAGATAAAGACTTTTACTCAAAGATGACGACAAATTTAAACTCTTATTTGGTCCAAAAAAAGACACATTCTAACTATTGCGATCTAAAGAAATTTAATAAGTCGATACATAATAACGAGGCTGGTTATAATTCTGATCACCTTAACATCAATGATCAAAAATATGTACTAGACCAGAAGTTTGTATATTTTAACAAAGGGACAAACAAGATTGAATTGTGTGATATATTATTTAAAAACCAACTAATTCATGTAAAAAGGTTTGGCAGCACAACAGGAATATCCCACCTTAACTTTCAAAGTATAATCTCTGCTCAAGTCATTAAAGAATTCCCTAAAGAAGTTGAAAAATTAATAAAGAAAGAAATTAATAATAGCACACACGAAGATTACATAATTTCAAAATTAAAAGAATTTGACTTTACTATTCACTTGGCCATAATTTGTGAAAACAATAGTTATGATAAAAGTAAAAAAATAAAAAACTTCTCAATATTTAATCTTATTAGTTTAAGTAAAACAATAGAAGAATTAAATAAGACTATTGGCCCAGGAAAATGTTTTATACAGTTGATTGAATGTACAAACTAAAATGGTGTTACTGATGAAAACACAATATATAAATAACAGTCTATAAATACTTATAAACTGTTATTTTTTATTTCTAACAATAATTAATACTCTATACAATATTGATCACTAAAGAGATCAACAAGACCTTTATGTGCACAGGCTCTATTAGACACAATCATTCTTTTCTTTACCATTTCAAGATATTCATTCTCTCGAACACAACCTTTAAAGTCATTTCTTCTAAAAGAATCAAGGTTATTATTCTGCCTAATATATTTCTCCATTCTCTTCTCTTTAAACGGTATTATTTTTGACTCTGCAAATTTCCCAACACCATTATTCAAGAGGTTAAAGCTAATTGTTACAAATAAAAATACCATTCCCCTCTTTAAATTCCTGACTAAAAAACGCCCCGAAAACTTAATATATAAAACGGAAATAAAAGGAACCAGTAACATTAGTATCAACGCCACTAATACACTAACTTGTCCACCATAGCCGTTGTATAGACAATTACGGATAAATAAGACCAACATATTAATTTCTAGATATATTGCTAGCTCAGTAAGCCCAAACGCAATAAAAAACAAAGTACTGACCGCCCCTAATAACTTCCAGAAATTTATTTTAAATTCAAAGAACTTAAATAGTACTGTTAAGACTATAAGCATAAAAGAAGTCGAATAAATTACTTTCACATAATCTAGTACGATCAATCGAAAAAAGGGAGTTATCCCTTCCTTTACAGGCGAATAAGGATAGTCATCAACAAAGAAAAACTCACTGTAATTATTAACTATAAATTTCAAGCTAACATAATAAATTATGCTTAACGATATAAAAAGAAAAGCATAGTCATCTACTCTCCATACCTTCTCTTTAAACAATAGTAATTTCCTGATTGCAAAGTCCAGTATAATCTTCTTAAATTCCATAAGTATCATCCTTTTTCTTTGTAATCTCTTTTCTTTCTACATTAATTGTATTAATTAAATCATTAGTATTTATCTTGTATTTCTGATTGATTACTTTTGAATACTCAAAATGATGCGAAGATTGTAAAAACTCTTCATCAAACGTCATAAGAAGAAAATTTCTTTCAGCAATATACTCATTATTTAACTGATATATATTTACTTCTTCTGTACTAATAAGATTAATTCGACTTTTTGATGTCGTTAATTTTTCAACAAAGGAACTCATTGGTTCATAACCGATAGGACTACTTACTAATATAGGAACTTCATATACCTGTTCCTCAGACTTAATATATAAAGTAGCACTTCCTCCAATGTGAATATCACCCGATAGGAACTGAAATGAAATGCCATTACTTAAAGGAGGAGTAATTATTTCCATTATCTTTTTAAAATCTTGACGATTCTTTGAACTCCCTAAAGAATCATCAAGGTCATCAACCAGATCTGCTACCATAGTTTTTCTAAAAGCTTTTCTAATATATTCATCTGTTCGACCAAGTTGTCCAATTGTACTTAACAGCAACGACCTCAAGTAACTTAATCCCTTTCCAAAATATCGTACGCCACCATCTAAACAAGAAGAACTTCGTGCTATTATAACGGGAGAAACTATCGTCACATTTCTGATATTTTCTGGTAGGCCCAATATACTATTTCTGAAATCATCAAAATCATCCTTAGACATTAATCTTCCTTTAGAAGAATCTCGATGTGTTCTTAGATCTAACAAGTAAATTCTAGTATTCAATATATCAAGATAAGTACTATGTGATTTTTTGAATTGATTATTAGGATTTCGTATAGCCTGAAATGCAGAGAAGCACTCATTTGCAACCTCAAAGTATTCTTGCCAACGTTTTCTACTATTTTCCGACTTGAACTGTTCTGGTCTGCTACCATAACCATCAGTAATATCGTGGTCATCCCACATAGCAATAGAAGGTATTCTAGCTAACAGCTTTTTACGGGATAATATTCCGAAATATGCTAAATAGTTTCGGATGAACTTACGACGTAACTCAGAATGGTTGATATCATTTTTCATATTCTTTTCAAGATTGTCGTTGTATACCTGATCACCTGCTAGAATCACTAACTCAATGTCCGCCTGAATTGCTTCGGTATAGAACTTATCCCACATATTGAAGCGTTTTGACTTAGTTTCTTTAAAATGAAATGGGTTATTACAAGATACTGAAGCTATCTTTTTTATTTCTGATTGTTTTATATTTTTAAAATGTAAGTCATCAAAAATTAATCCATCGATATCTCTAATTAACTCTCCATTCCTTTTAAATAGATATTTTACTTCAGTACCAAAAGGAATCTCATCAGGTAAATCAAAAATACGTAAACCAAACTCTTTGTCAAAGTTATGAGTTCTTGACTCAACCTCTAAGTGCTTTGAGCCTGAAGTGAACACACATGTAATTTTACTTTGAGATTCATCAAATGGAAGTGCAAGATATACACTATAAGATTGTTGATTAAATCCAATAAATGGACCTACATACTTAGGTAGTTGTTTTCGACTCATTACAGTCCCTCCTGTGGACATTTAAGTTTAAAAACTCTTGACTTAAGTATGGATTTGATGTGAAGATAATGATCCGACCCAATTATCTTTACAAATCCAAGCTTAAGCTTCAAGTTTTGTGAATTTAATTTTTATAACTGGAGGACACTTAATCCTCCAGTTCTATTTTTCATATAATCACTACATATAACCTATACAAAATATAATTTTCATAGCTCAATTTTCTTGGAAATCTCTTCTAAATTTATTGGCCATTTCTTTTCTCTTTTATAGTAATCTAAACCTGCTGTTCGCGCATTATCACAAAGTATGACCTCTGCTTCAGAAGACTCAATACAAACTACAAAATTTATCTCAGATGTTCTGAAAAACATATTAACAGAATAACCAGTTAAAAAGCTTACATACTCTTTCTCACTATCAACCGACCACTTCTCAATTAATGCCAAATAGTTCTTGTCATTCAGTTCAGCAAATTTTAACTGTTCTTTCCCTCTGTTTATTTTTGCTCTTAACGTTTTGTTGAAATGTGCCATATCAGTTTTAATATCAACAAAGTCATTATCTGTTGGAGTAATCGTACAACTTAGTACACACAAAAATACTATCCATTTAACAACATACATCTCACAGCTCCCAGTAAACCGCTGGTTCATTTAAATTATACCCGTCAATTCCATTTGATAAGTCTATCCTTCTTCCAGTATCTAAATTTATCGCCGGTAAATCACTATTATCAAATTTATGAATATTATCAGTTTCGTAAACATACCCATATGCTTTTTGAGAGATTGGCTTTAAAGCTTCAAAGAACTTAGGTACACAATCTTTTAAAAAATGTGTTTCAGAGTTTCTAAAGTTAGCAGATCTTCCATCTATCGTTTTATTAGTTAAAATCAAGTCGTCACTTATTGATGCTAAAATATCTGATTTATCCTTATATAGAAAACCACTTAACCCAGGTACTATAGAGTAATATTGATTATTTTCATTTGCAGCAGACTCAAATAATAGTTCCATACACTTAACCCACATTTTTATATCTGACGAATTGGTGTACTTTGAATATGAAGAGTTTATACATTTTGAAAATAATTCTGCAACATGATCAAAACTAGCTAAAGGGTTCTTCAACTCATCTTGAAAATTTGCACAATTTAAGTCAGCTTTTTGAATATAATCAGAAAATATAACATCTAATCGCATTTCAAGTAATCTGTGTTTTGTAGCATTATCACCTTCTTTGTAAGGACCAACTTTGTCTCGAACAAAAGGATGTATAATACCATCAGCCACAATATGACTAATGAAACCAAGAAAAAAGGCAAAACACTCATCTTTCTGATCCCCAACAGGCATTCTTCTAATTTCTTCTAGTGCTTTTATTGGTATACATGTTGCATCTGTATTATGAAATAGGTCCGCTATTTCCTTCATCTCTTTACTAGTTACTTGAGAATATGGTAAGTCAGGCCCAACAGCTCCTAATTGAAAATAATCAAGCTTCTCATCAAGTAAGAATCCTAAAGGTGAATCATCCAGCCCCGATTCATTTGTAAAATGTTTCGCAAGTAAAATATGAGTAAATCCAGCAGGCATAACTCCCCCTATGAGTTTATTATTCTTAAAAACATCTCTATAATATATAAAAGATATCTTCTATTCTCGACTATTCCTTTCTGCTATTTTATTTAACGTACAAACTAATTCATACATTTTGGTATAAGGATTTTCTTGCAACCAGAAAACAGGATTTTCAGCAACTGCTAACTTGTCTTCAAAGATAGCCTTTGCTCTTGAAGCTGCTTCATCTATTTTTGGGAGCAAGATCTCAAACATTTCTTTGGTAATTCTCTTGTTAAAATTTTCAAAACCTGGAATCATTCGAAGTTTTTGTAGAACTTGACCTTGATCCATAGGAGGTACTTCATTCTTAAAGTGTAAATAGAGCCAATAATCAAACGTTGGATTAGATATTGCGAATTCATAAAAATCACAAGAATTAATTATTTGAAACCCTGTATTCGCATTCTCAATTAAACTTTGACAATACTTTCCATCTTCACCAACAAGGTGTTCATCCCCATCACAAACTACAAAGCCTTTATCACCTGCTACTTCATTAAATATATCTTCCTTTCTTTGTTTCTCAATTTCCCTCTCTAGCTCTTTTACACATGTCAACAAGTCTCCACCGGGAGCTTTCTTAATCGTTACAATTGGTTCTGCAATGCCTAAAGCCAATCTTAAACGATCAAGATAATCATACTCAGTCTCCCCCTCGACAACAATAACCAAACGAGACGATTTCCTTATGGTTTTTGGATTACTTCTTTTCCTATAAGACATATCAACTAATTCTCTCAATTACATGATACTCAAAAACCGAAAGACTATCTTGCACATCTTCACGAAACAGTTTATCACTCTTTAAAACAGGTAAACCGAGCATTCTTCCCGACAAGTATTTCTTCAAGAATGGGTCCCTCTGTCTTATATCCTCAATCTCTATAAGAGAAGTAATTGATGTTACTGCAGATTTATTTTTTTCTGCTAAATATATCTGCTCCCTACAAAATATTAAATTATCAAGTAGATTCAAATCATGAGATGTAAAAACTAATTGAGCACCATTCTTATTGAGCTCACTATCTTGAAACATCATAATAATTTTCTTACTTATTAAGTGATGTAGATGAGCATCCAGTTCATCAATAACTAACACAGTCCCCCTTCTGAAGGTATTTAAAATAATTGCAGATAATCTAAACATTTGCCTGATCCCTTGAGATTCTAAATACAAAGGCATATCATACTCATTATCGTTTACCTTCAATACAACCATAATTTCTTCATTTACAGACTTGATATCAACAATCGATGGCTCAAACAATGAAAGAAAACCTGTGACAGCCTTTCTGAAAGACTTATATTTCAACTCCCGTAAAAGAAAATTCTTTCTAGCTAAAGGAATATCATCTTTCCCTCCGTCCTCTTTCAACGGAACCATTTTCAAAGAAAGAATTAAACGACTCAATTCTTTTAATTCTTCATTGTCAAATGACAAAGAGTAAAACGAAAAGAAGAGCCTCTTATCATCAAGATTATCCGCTAGCTTTCGGTGCATTTTAGGAATCTCATACTTTGTTGGAGTTCCTATCCCCCAGTTCCACTGATACCCCCCACCTAAAAACTCTCTTTTAAATATATCAAAAAATTTATTATTCTCACCTTTAGAGTTTATTACTATTGATAGTTTTTCAAAAAGAACCCTCTCTTTATTTAGGATTAGAGTGTACTCATAAATATTCTTGTCAACACCAAAAACAGAGAAGAACTCAATAGGAGATTCCTTTGAGTGTTTATCAAACATGTAAGTAGAAAATCTAACCTTATCCTCGTAACCACTTACGCTTCCATCGCTTACAATATGAGCAAAGAAACTCATGGCCTCTATCAAGTTTGTTTTACCTGACGCGTTAGCACCAAAAACTCCAGCAACAGGAGATACTGGAAACTTTGAATACTCTCGCGTTAAACCAAACCCTTCTTGTGCAACAGACTTTGAAGTGAGCTCAAAATCAATGGATTGATTTTCTCTCAGAGACTTATAATTCTTCACAGAAAAATGAACTAACATACTGTTTTTCCTTGGTTAAATTAATTATATCACAATCCTTCGGTTTTTTTTACCACACTTTCAACATAATTCAACAAATATCTTTAATATCAATAACTTAAAAAAACTGAAACAATTATATAAATTCAAATAAGTACTAGTTTAAGAATTTTTGAAAATCGTATACTTAGAAGTCATTAATTCAATTTGAATTGATAATATATGTAACGTAGATGTGTAGAAAGCAATAAATTAAACTCCAGTATTATATTTCATTTTTAGAATTTATATTATCATCGCTGTTAACAAAATGAGTTTAAAATCTAGAGCTTTAATCAGTCTAGGGTAAAAAGCAAAGCCCCTCCGTAGCCCCTCTCTCATCAATCCCGGCCAACCTCAAGTAAACACCAAGCGTCTTCAAGTCACGCCACCCACAAATCTTCATTACCTTAACCGGCTCAACACCTGTTCCAATTAACTGTGTCGCAAAGCACGCCCTCAATGTATGAAAGCGAATTTCAGGTAAGCCAATAGACCTGCAAAAAAGTTTTAAAACCTTAGCCTGTTTTCCTCCTATCCAAAGAATAGGCCTTGGAAGAATATATTCGCGTGTCGCCCCACTCTTTATCTCTAGCAGCAACGAGCGAAGCTCAGAAGATATCGGAACGCTTCTCCAGTAACCAGCTTTCGTGTCTTTGTATTCACCTACTTTAAAGTTATATGACCTCTCCACCTTTATTAGTGATGCCTCAAAATCCACATCTTCCCATCTAAGAGCAAACAACTCTCCATTTCTCATTCCAGTAAGAAGGGCCAACGCCCAAATGTAGTACCAGTCATGCTCCTGAGCCTTAGCCTCATAAAGAAGTTTTCGTATTTCGTGGGGCTTCAGAATCTCGGGCCTCTTATCTTGTTTAATGACAATTTTTAAACCAAAGACTGGACTATGTGGGACTCCTCGAATTGTTCTATTTTCGATGGCCCAGTTGTAAATCATGTTGATGGTATTTTTGAGACGCTTTTGAAATGCTTTACTTCTACCTTCCTCGATAACACGATCGAGAGCTTCACGGCCGTCGCCTTTTGTAATTTGAGAGGCGGGCCTATCGAGCCATTCCACCGTCCAACGATGGAGCATTGAAACATAGTCTCTGATGGTTGCAGGGTTATAGCTCTTTTCAATATAAGAAGGCTGGGCGACTTCAGCCGCCCACTTCGCAATGATCATTCTCCATGTAAAACCATGTCCCTCTTCTTGTGCAACCTTTTGAGAAAGCTCCTTAATGAGTTTCTTTTCTCGACGGCTTGCCTCTGCCTTTGTCTTCAACCCTTTCACACGTTTTTGGCAACGGATATGTGGCATTGCGCGACTTCTAATGTTTACATATACAGAAAATTGAGAGTTACCACTTGGCAAAATTTCTTGAGTAATGGCCATCACAACCTCCTACAAAAATGATGTTTCTAATAATTGATCTAGCTCGGCCCTTTTAAAGTAAAGTCTTCGATTCCACTTTCTTTTAATTAGTGTTCCTTTACTTACGAGAAGCCATACAGCATTACGTGTCTTGCCAAGATACAATGCTGTTTCATCTGTATTGAGCCACGTTTTATTCAGGAAAATTTTCTCCAACGATCCTCCTAGTTAAGATTAGTGAATCCTACGAGACGAGCATTCACTTCCTCATAAGATTTCATATCACCATCAACTGTTTTGAATGACTTTGTTTCAGCACGTCCTTGAACAAAAACCTCATACCCTTTCTTAAGATATAGATTACAAAGTTCTGCTTGTTCATCCCAAACCGTAACCTTTCGCCAATGTGGAGGATTATCTTTTCCCTTATAGATAGCTACAGATAAATGGCATACTGGTTTTCTTTCTTTTGTATACTTAAGTTCTGGATTTCGCCCTAATCTTCCTATAAATGTTTCGTATGTATTTTCCATCTTCAATCTCCTTGCTATTAATTAAGTCCAAGCTTCTTTAGTAAAAAGTCATCAAAGGACAAACTCTGCTTATTTTTCTTATTAAAATCCTCCCAAGCCCTTTCTAGTAATTCTCTTTTGCTTAAGCTTAATTCTTGAATCTTTTCAATGTCCTTTGGACTAATCTTCTCAATTCCAAATAAGGATAAGTCCTTGAAAGTAATTTCTTTGCCGTAGTCTTTATTGTTAGAGGCAACAAGAAGTTCCATTACTTTGCTAAGGCTTTCCTTATCCTTTGATAAATCCACAAAAAACTTAGTTTGCTCTGGATTTATTTGGAATTTAATCTTTACATTTTTTGGCTTTCTTCCGCGCTTTTTTATTTGCACAGTCTTCGCACTAACACCCAAGCTTTCTTCTTTTCTTCCTTCCCCTACACTCATTACTAAACACTCCTTTTATTTTTTTCGCCCCTGCCATTTTCTTTTCCTAGGGACATAGAGAGTGACTTTTTGACCTCCTTCACTTATTCGTAGAGTGAGGGAGGTCAAAAATCATCTCGATAATGGCCCGAAATCATTCAATAAAATGGCAGGGGCGAATTTTGTTTAACTTCATTTGACTCTAATTTAACCTTTCTCATCACCAAAAAGACTCCTAAAGCTCAATTCTCTACCTAGATAGAAGCACTCTGACTTTTCATAATTAAATTTGGTTGCTGTCATTTGCTTATCTAGTATTAGGACTATGGCCTCTTGAATATCTTGCTTCATCTCCTCCAAAAAGCGTCGGTAAGTCTTAAATAATGTCTCCTTATTCGTGATAAAGACTCCATAAGTGAAAACACTTCCAGTTGCATATCGACGGTACTTTTCTTTGACTCTGTTTTGTGACTTTTGAGTAAGCTCGACTTCTAATGCAAGTCTGAATATATCCTTTCCCTTTCGCACGCTGGCCTCAGCATCTGGTAAGAGCTGATCTCCTGATATTTGATGAAACATTCTTCCATTCATAAATGAGTCGTTCTTTAATAATTCTTTTAGAACTCGACTTACAATTAGATCATGGGTTAAATTCTCATCACAAATTTCATAGGTGTAATCATGGTCAGTGTATTTAAGCCCTTTGTTCGTTAGATAAATGTGCTTATTCTTTCTGCCAAGAAGTACCCCTTTAATAAGTCCATGCGTTTCAAGCTTTCGGACTTTCTTTAAAAGGTTATGATAACCAACATCGTAATTGCACATTTCACTTAGACTCTTCATGTCCACGACTTTCCATTGCCCAACAATATTGATGATGTCCTCATAAACCCCTTGGGGAATAAAACTAGTTTTCATCACCTACCCTCAATTAACAAAGGGCTACGTTTTTTTACTGAATAAGGTTTGTTTTTTTTGGATTCTCTAGTATTCTCTTTTTCGATAACTACCTCCTTATTTATAAATTTGACGTTATCCCAAACGATCTTAGGGTCGATATACTTCACGTTAAGAAGATCAACTTTTGTTGGGTAGTGCCTCAAAAACACACATTGCCCTACGTTTAAATTCTTTAAGATATTGGAATGAACAATTAACTCCTCAACTGTTCTCTGTGATCCTTGGGCCTGCTCTTCCCCATCTTGAACACGTATTGTCTGTTTCTTTGACTCCATCGTTCCAATAGACTCAGCAAATAATCCTGCACCGTCTTTTATTCTTTGCTTAAAAAGAAACCAATTAGAAGTATTCTCTAAGACTTGGGCACAAAGTTCAGAATCATATTTTGCGATATCACTTGGAGACTGAAAGGCAAAAGTAAGCTCCATCTTTGCCCCTCTTACCTTATTTAGAATTTCGATAAACTCATCTGTAATAATTGCTGATAGCTCATCAATATAAAGTCCCATCTTATCAAGGTGACCTTCGTTAATAGGAGTTATATCTCGATAGGTTTTATAAGCTGAATAAGAGATGTCTCCTAAGATCACTTTCCCAAGAGACCTGGCAATTTCAGCAAAGCCTAGAACAGATAATCCGATATAGACGCATTTATTGCTCTTCCTAATATCAGAAAAACTAAGACCATCTGCTCTATTAAGCTTCTGACCAAAGTCTGATCTCATAAGCTTTTTAAGACGTGATAAAATCCCTTGAATGTCATCTCGCTTATAAAGGCTTTCTTCTTTATTCTTAGAATCACTTATTTCAATAAGCTTGTTGTAGATGCTTTCAAGGTTAACTAACTCATCTTTGCTTTTAAGAATTGAAACCGCATCCTCGATAGCATCACGACAAATTTGGGCGTAATGTTCCTCACTCCATGTAAAGGATTTAAAAATACGATCTGCGATATTCGTACTTGAACCATCCTTAACAGGATTTAAGGCACTAGCTCCCTCGCCATTCCAGTATTCAGAAAAGACATAAAAATCCCGTCCTGTTAACTTACAAAGATTGATAAAGTTCAAAAGAGAGCCGTTATCGCCCTTAGGGTCAATAAAGACCACAGGCTTTCCTTGTCTCATGTCTTCAAACATAAGAGCATCAAGAAGAACGGTTTTTCCGGAACCACTAGCTCCGACCACCGCCGTATGAGCTGATTTATTAATTTCGCTTCCCATAATATTTCGTTTGGATGTTACGGAATAACCGATAGCCTCATCAAGTAGAGTGCGTCTGTCATTTTTAAGATCATCTCTTTCAATCTTTTTAATGGTATTCTTATTATTTCTTTTAAAGACATACTTATCCATTCCAAGAACAAGTCCTGTGGCCATTAATTGGCTTAGTTTTAAAAGAATCTCTGACATTAGATCAATTACAGGGACTAAGGCTTCTCCAAGCCCAAAGTCTCCTGATTGCTTCTTATTGCTCATTATTTTCTCCTTCTGAATTGTTATTAATTGAATCAGGTGTCTCTCCATAGGCGTGTTCATAAACATCAAAGGCCGGAATATAAAAAGTTTTGTTCCCTTTTTTTACGTAACGCTCTTTGGATTGATATTTGATTAGAAATTGTCTATTTACTTTGCCCTTAAGCTCTTCAGGTAACTCCTTAACTGGAACCTTGTAAGCTTCTTCTTTACTGAGGTTGGCATCTATATTGAGATTTCCTAGGCCTATCTCGATTACATTAGGATCATACGGAATATTAGTTTTCTTCTTATCCACAAGCATTTGATTGAGCTTATAGTTTCGAGGATCATCCTTATAAAGGGCATAGCCAGCAAGAGCCGCCAGTCCTGCTCCCACAAGCCCAAAGACGGCAGCATTTGCACCACGACTTTCTTTATTAGGACTAAGCATTGCTCCTGCCGTGGCTCCTGTTGCTCCACCGGCTAAGGAGCTATAGATAAGAGTTTTCTTCATGGTTGAGCATGAAGTCATGCTCAAAGTTAAAATTCCTAAAAGTATTCGTTTCATTCTATTCTCCATCTAACTTTAAAGACTTATTAAAAAAGACAAGAACTTCTTTTCCAGAGTTCACATAAGAGATCGTTAAATTCTTCTCTCCTGACTCGATCATCTTGTTCTTGGCATTAGTTACGATACTACTTAGACCGTCCATGATCTTATTCTTGGCCGTATTTTGATTAAATGTGCCAAAAGGAGAACTTACTCCACCTTTGGCCACATCAAACGTAGCTCCTAGAAATGACGCAAAAGAAGAAGTTAGAAAGGTTTTCTCTTCTCCTGAGTAGTAATAATCAGCAATGATTCCTTCCGCTCCGTCTAAATCCCAAATATCCACATCAACGTCGTATTCTTCGCCATCTATAACCAAGAGGTCACACTGGCTCGGAACACGTTTTTCAAAGCTAAATCCAAGACATCGAAGTTCAGCTCCGTTCAAATCAGAGTTTTCACTATTTATTCTCACGATAAATTTTGAAGGCTTTACATTCATGGCCAAAACTGAATTTAGAATAATTCCACGAACGCGTGTAAGGGCCATGATTTTCTCTTCCTTCTTTCTAACGATGACTCGCTTCTCAGACTTCTTTAGCAGTTCTAAGATCGCTTGATCCTTTTCAAGTAGACTCTTAGTATGTTCATCAAGTTCGCTCTTTTTATTCTTCCTAACAGTTCTTTTTTGAACCTTCTTAGGTACTGGCTTCTTGTACTGATAGCGATTTGAAGCAGGGATCTCACTAAATCCCGCTTGAGCGTATGAATGTAGAAGTAATAAGACAAATACCCACTTCATAGAGCACGTCCTTGGTAGTAGATCATCTTTCCATCTAAGAAGATTGGAGGCCCTTTAGATAAGTAGCTCTTAGCCTTGATTGTTAATTCATTAACCTTAACTGGTCTTTTAGACTTATTTACAAAGAATAAAGACTTAGGACACTCAAAGAGCTGATATTCTTTCGTCTCTTTTAAGAGAGTAAAGTAAGTGCATCTTTCTGCCTTACGAATCTCAACGTCCTTATTTGAGAAATTCTCGCTATATTTCAGATTGAAATGATATTTTTCCTCTTTGAGAAACGTTATGAAATTTCGGCTAAAGCCTTTCTGCTTTGGCTCGTAGACAAGACTTTTTCCTTTATTTAACTCATAAATCTTAAAGTCTCCCTCTTGGCCTCCTACATAGTCTTGAACCTTGTTTGGAAAGTTCACGCTTGTAAGGTGCGACATAGATAGAAAGATCGTAAATATATGTCCTGTAATGATGTAATAGATCATAGTGAGTCCTCCCATTGATAACGAGAGGCCAGTCTTTGCTCTTTCACATCAGCAATTTTATAGAAATGAGGAAAACTTGCATTCTTCTCCAAAGCAACTCGAAAACTTCGATGCCCCTTGCTATCTTTGGCCACAACATCACAACGAAAGCCACTTAATTGCTTTATGAGTCCAATTTCTTCAATCTCAAAGGTATGCTCTTTAACGTCCTTTAAAACAGACTTGTTAAATAGCTTCTCCGTAGGATTATTTTCAAATAACTCTCTCATTCCCATGTAACACGCTTCCATTGCACTAAACCTCTTATTGTCTTCTTTGTGGTTGATTAATATTCCTGTTCCTAGAATGAGGATGTGAGTTAGTGCGCTTATTAGAGCGATATATATTAGAGGTCTTTTGATGTGGTCGATGGACTTTGCCATGCTTTTGTACTGTTCCATTACTTACACTCCTTTTATTGCTTTGCAGATTAGTAGATTCTTTTGGGCCTACCTTAGGATTTATTTGGTGAACTTGCTTAGACTTATAAGCAGGGTTCTTTCTTGTTGGAGCTGAAATAAAATCAACTCCTGATGATTTACTTGAATTTTTAAGAGTCACATAATCCGAATCATTCACATGAGGTGGGATATGACCTTTTATATGTGTATGCCCAAGTCCAGTATGCTTAACTCGTTCTGCCTGCTTTGGTGCTGGACGAGAACTACCTCCACTTGATGTGAATTTATTCATGCCTGCAATCTTGGCCTTCTTAGCGAATTGATAGCCACCTTTGGCCATTCCTTTAGCAAATGTTGCCTTTGGGCCAAGTGGGCCTCCGGTTGCCATCATTGCTGCATTATTGACGGTGTTTTTTGGTAGATTCATCACGTAATTGGCCCCAATACTTGCGATAATTCCACCGGCCTGAGAGATACCGCTTCCATTTAAAATCATGGCCCCAATAAGTGGAGTAAAAGCGATAAATAAAGTCAGGATAAAGAGAAGAGTTGTTCCCATCATCGAGCCACCAATGATATGTCCTGAGACATAGCCCTTGTTAATCTCTGTTCCAATCATTGAAATAATAAAGACAAGGACGTGAGGGACAATTAAGCACCACAAATAGCTTAGAATTGCCCCTCTTAGGATATTTCCCATAGATGGAAATAGATAGATCAGGCATGGAATTCCAATGAGCCCATACCCAAGATAGTAAACGAGAGAATACACAACTTTTAAAATCACAAAACAAAGCTTTGTGATGAAATAAATCGTTATAGTGAAACCATCATTAACGAATGAATCAAAGAGGTGGTATTTCAAAAAGGCCAATGCACCAGTAAAGGCATTACTATCTTTAAAGAAATCCTTCTTCTTATCCTCAGTCATTGAATCCCAATGCTTAAAACCATCAAAGAAATCCATTAAGAGAATATTTTGTTGTTTCTGCTCTCTTAAAACTTGATCAGCTGTGTCCATTGATGATGCTATTGAGCTTTCATAAACACTTGTAACCGTCGTTAAAATTAGAATAGAGATAAAAGCTCTCTTCACTAACGTAAATGGCTCTAGGCGATCAAAGTATTCAATGATTACTGCAAGGATAAAGACACTTGGAAGGAGGCTAAGAAAGAAAAGCCTATACTCTTCAATAAGTGTGCTTAGGTTGAAGCTTTGAACTAAAAGAAGGTCTCGCATGATACTTGTCATAGCTTCCCACCTTTCGTAAGAGCTTCATTTACATCTTCTTTTTTGCCATCAACTCCAATCCAGTTTTTATAAAATTCTTCACGACGAAGTTTTTCGACGGTCTGGCTCTTCTTAATGCCAAGATCAACTTTTTGGTATTCAAGATTATCTCGCCTTATTTTAGAGAGAATCTTCCCGTTAAGGGCCGTATTCATGGCCGTGTTTTGAGTATGTTTACTAATTGAGCCCTCACTTGCACTCATTAGCTCTTGATTATGTGACTCTCGCTCATCGGCCATCGAATTTACGACTTTCTCCCAATAGCGATCTGTAAAGTCTTGAGCCTCTAAAACGTCCTTTGCCATAAAGTCGATATTGCTCTTTAAACCTTGTAGATTCATCTTAAGTCTAAGCATGACTTGGTTGAGCTCTTGAAGGTTTTTAGGCTTCATTTTATTAGCTTCTGCTATATCAAGAACGTGTTGCTCAATACGACGTGCAATGAAGTAACGCCTCATTGCGATAAAGTTATATTTATCTATCTGATCACTTGTTTTCTTAGCGACCTCTAGGATTTTTAGAGTATTTGAAACGGTTGATGCTGTATTAGAAACAAGCATCACAAGTGCCGCTGTATCGCTATCTGGCATAAAAAATGTGCTCGCATTTGCTCTCATGCTAAATATCAAAGTAAATGACATTGCTATTTTGAAAATCTTCATGTCGTAACCTCACATAGGCCTCAATAGCCTCTTTACTTGAATCAAAGAACTCTTCAAACTTAGAAAGAAAGTTTTCTAGCTGTTTGTCTTTGCCAGCTTCTGTATGAAACAGCTCCAACTCCAAGGGAGTTAAGTAGTTTCTAAGAATTTTTCTAAAACGATTGTCGGTGGATTTTAGATAGCACTCTGAAAAGACTCCTTTTTGAAACTCTAGGGAGCCAATGTTTTCAACATCAAAGGAAGTGATATCGTGTCTTTCTTCCATCTCTTGAGGGAAGAAGACTTTAAAATAGCAGTTGTTTGTTATTGAATTAGCGAGATCATCTCCAAGACTAGAGAAGTCTTTAAGAGATTGGGAAATCGCAATAGGAAAAGCACCTGTCTTTCTAAATGTCCTAAAGCACTCGTCAATATATGAGCTGTGATCCCCAAGAAAACTCCAACACTCATCAAAGACGAGAATCTTTTCTTTTTCAGGTATATTTTTAAAATATTCCAAGATAAAGATGATAATTGGTGCAATTACGCTCTTTGGGTAGTTTTCTACGTCAACGTATAGGATGCTCTTTGTATCTATATGCTCATCACATATGTAGTCTTTAAAGTCTTCAAAATAGAGATCAATTTCAGCGAAGTCTTCTTTTAGATTATCTATAAATCCAAAAAAGGATTCGCTTTTTGGTAGGGCCTCTTTTATGGCCCTTAAAAGCTTTCCTTTTTCTAACTTTCCAAATCTTTCCACATCAACAACAGAGAGAATAATTTCTCTTAAATACATTGGGTCTTTAAATTGAAATGGATTGAACTTGTATTCAAGATTACTTCCTCCGTAATACTTTGTGAGCTTACGAAAAGAGCCTCCCTTATCTAGAATTACAGTTGGGTGATCCTCAATGAGGTGATGGACAATCTTGTTTACAAAAACAGACTTGCCACCGCCACTAATACCAGTAACGAGCATATTTCTGTTTTTAATAGCGTCTGTGAATGGATCAAAATAGATTGTTCGCCCTGAGTTATCATGAAGCTCCATTCCTTCGTCCATAAGAAAGCTTCTCTCAACTGGTAAGAGGTAACGTAGATGGCTTGTCTTATTTGGAAGAGTTCTTAATCCTAAGCGAGGCTTAACTCCAGGAATAAGTTCATTGAAGATTGAAGTTAGTCCTGATTTAAAGTTTCTAAGTGATTGCCCCTCTGCAAAGACTTTAATCCCGCGTGAAAGCATCTCGCTAACAAAAGCCTCACTCGTTGAGTTTAGCTCTTCTAGAGAATTGGAGCGTAGTAGAAAGAACATCTCCATCTCAAACATGGATTCACTTCCATGAATAAGATCATGCATGAGCTCTTCTGCTTGAGAATATGCTCCTTCACTTGAAATATCTCTTTTAGACTTTAGAAAACTAGATAAATGTCCTGTTCTAATTCGCTCAAGCTTATTAATGGACTTATCTTTGGCCTTCTTCTTAAAACTTAGAACATAGTCAACATCTTGAGGGATTAAGTGCTCATGGGCCTCATCATCTGAAAACTCGCTTACTGAAAACGCTCTTAAGTATTTCCCGTTAAAGCTTATGTAGTCATCATAGATTCCAACTTCTGAGAAAATCTGGCTAGTTTGAAAAAAGCACTCTAAGGGCCTATTTTGTTCCTTAAATTCAATTCCTGAAAAACTTGGAAGTTGAGTTCCATTAGTTTCCAAGAAAGAACAATCAGCAACTTTATAGAACTTGAAATAGCTATCAAGATTTAAGTTATTAAGGCTTCTGGCTAAAGACTCAAAAAATCCATCTCTTTCAACATAATCCATCTGTGAAGTATCAGATGGAAGCATTGAGTAAAACCATGAAACATCACCATGTATAGAGGTAAGCCTATTGCCCTGAACTTCCAATACTGGAAAAGTCGATTTACTCATGACGACCTCCAAGCTCAAACTGCCAAGAAAGTTTCTTGTCATCATTTAGGTGAGCAAAGAAGCCTTGTTTTAGTCTTTTGCTTACAAACTTTAGGCACACTAGAGTCAACGCAATTATTGCGAGAGAGTAAAGACCTGAAAATTTCATCCAAGAAAGGATCAGGTAACTTGAACCAACTACGAGAAGATCAATTCTTGTAAGGCTTGCAAGCATAGTGGCCTTCTGGTTTAGCAATGTGGGAAAATGGTTTCTACTCATCTATGACTCCTAACTAAAGCTTTGAATTAGGTTTCTAATCAGCTCTAGCCCCGAGCCAGCAAAGATTGATAGAATCGCCACATTTGCCGCTTTCTTTTGGTATTCGTCCTGCTTAAAAAATGAAAGTGTGACGAACATAATAAAAGAAGCTCCGGCCACCGCCCCCGCAAGGGGGATGAGATAGGTGGAGGTGATGGTTTCAAAACCATTTTTGAGCTTGCTGAACGCAAATGTATGGGGAGAATATATCAAACTCGTTACTGCCATTGTCCACGCTAAAGGACAGGCAATATCAATTCGTCTTTGACTTTTAACTGATATGGTTTTCATTATATGCCTCTTAATTGTAAAAATTTGTTACAGAACTAGTTACAGAAAAGCTAAAGTCGAGAACTTCCTCTCTATTTTCACCACGTTTAACTTTTGACCAATTAACCCAATGCTTCCACTTGTGAAAATCTTTAGACTCTACTGACAATGGGATATTATTACCTTGAGCAAATCGCATGGTTGCGTCAGGGCAACTATAATGCCCAGTCTTTCCAGACATCGAGTCTAATTTAAAGCCATTGAATAACTTTTCACGAAATGTAGGGGTGTATAGTGATAACGGTTTCTTGCCAACCTCACCTTTCGAAAAGAAGAATGAAGGTTCTATAATTTCATATAAAAATAGTCCTTCAAGATCACTTCTTTTAATGACACCTTTTGAAATTAAGTCATCGAGTAAGTATACTCTATCATCAACTTTAATTTTAAAGACACTTGAGCTTTGCTCAATATCAAACTGTGCTCGGAAGACATTTCCCGTGTAATGCCTTAATGATATGACACATACAAAGTCTCTAACCATACAGTTACCTCGACAAGGAGCAGGCCTTATCGTATCAACCATCTTAATGACCTCATCACCCCATATCTCATTTACATCTATTAAGAATGATATTTTGGAGTGAATCCCAAAATCTCCTAAATTTAACTCGGGAGATTTATCCGAAATGACACTTCTATATGATCTCGTATAGCCTTCGATTTGATTAGACAGCTTGTTACCAGTCATATAAGAGAGAGTAATACTGTCTTGAGGAGTAAAAGGATGTGTTAAGTAACTTTGATCAATCTTATTAGTGTAAACAAACCATCTCCCTTTTTTGTACTCATCTCTAACATCAATTAACTGCTCATAGCTTTTTAGGTTATTTGAGTACTCCCCAAGCCTTGTTAATGCATTTTCAGATATTTCATATTCATCTTTATAAATAGTATCTAAGACCTGTATAAAAGACTTCCCACTATTAGTAGATACATATTCAACTCTATGCTCATCTGGATTAAAAATATTAACGGTTGTAGTTTTAGACTTAATACTCTTAATTAGGTTTTTAAAGTTTGTCTTAACTTCAGTTAGTTCATAATCAAGTAGCTTTAGGTAAACAAACTCCCCTTTTTTAAGGAAGCTCTCCATAACAAACTCCTCAGGTATATCTGATACTTCGATACTAACTTCTTCTAAGACATTTTCTTTTAGTACTAGATCAAGACTAACTCTTTTGAGGACTTGATACTTCTTATTCTTATAGTCATAATAATAAATACCAAATACAGGATTTCTAACTTCTTTAAATAGTGGATGCTTATTAAGATATAAACGTGCCTTTATATTAATTGATATTGACTCAATACTTGATTTTGGTTTACTCAATAACTTTTTTATCTTCAGTTGAGACTCAAAACGACTTAATTCATTATCTAGGTCATATTTAATTAGATAATTATCAAGTTCAGAGATTTCACCAAAACTATGTCCACTAAACCGTCCAACTTTAGCAGAGTTTTGAGATGACTTATCCCACAATAAGTTTTTTCCATAAGTGTAGCTAAAATCAAAGTCATCTTGTTTTACTGAATCTTGAATAATAACTTCTTCTAAGGTTTCATCGTTATGAATATTTAACTGTAACTTATAACCTTGGCCAAAATATAAATCGAGCTTAGGGATATCTGCGATTTGGTTATCTAATCCAAGTTCATTCTCCCTATCATTTGAGATCATATCTCCATCAAAGTCTCGATCTTCTAGTCGCTCAATATTTGAAACGAAGTCACCTTCCTCTTTCTCTGAAAAACCACAAGAGATAAATCCTATAAAGACTGTTAATATTAATATGTTCAATTTCATGCTCTATCTCCTTTCCAATCACCAAGATATTTTCGAAGAAACTTCACTTGATGACTTAGCTCCTTATTCTCAATTAATTCCTCTTCACTAATTAAATTAATCACCTCTTTAATTTTCATGATCACCATTTCTTTCATTTAATCCCCCTTGAGAAATTAATAAGCTTTAAGGCTTCACAAACCTTCTCCATTAAAACCTTGTTACTAAAAAGCTCCTTTTCAGATATACTTCCGACTAAACTTCGAAAACAATCTGTAGCTTTTCTTAATTCACACCTCATGAATTCCTCCAATTTCTATTCTTGTTGTTAAATAAGTGAATGCTGGTTTACATAGGATCGAGATTAAGAATCAAAAGATTCCTACAGTGGGAAACGAAACTTCTTACCACGGTAAGAAATTTTCCAATCTGGGAAACGTTTTTTAGACACTTGGGTGATTATTTTTCACCGTGGGAAGAAAGTATTCCATTTTGGAATAAGACTATTTTGAATTGATAAGTACTTATAAATACATAAGCCGTGTATTTTTCACATATTTTGTGAACTTATACTTGATTATTGGCCAACCAGTTAGTAATAACAAAAGGCATCAAAATTAACGGAGTACGAAATAACGTGTTAGACGCAAATCAATTTGCAGATTTACCTGACTTTCTAGAGTCTTGTGTTAACAAGATAAAGAAGTCATACCCACGTTTTTCTAGCCTACAGCTTTCTAAGAAACTAGGTATTCCTAACTCAACATTTGATCGTATTGCTAAAAAAGAAGTAAAAAATCCTTCTTTCAATTATGCTTTAAAGATTGTCCAAGAAGTATCTACAGAAGAAAATATCCAAACGTTTATTAAGAACTTCTATCCAAAGATGTATGAAAACTTTGAAAGCGTATATCCGGGAAATAAAGACGTACCTTTTGTAGTTCCTGAAGCAGAGGCTTACTTTCAAGATCCATCTACTTATGAGCTTCTGATCATGGCCACATCAAGTGAAGGTCTTACTAGAGAACGAACTCTAGAGGAGTTTGGAAGAAGAGGATTAGGAATCCTAGATAAGCTTATCACTAATGGAATATTAAAAGAAAATAATGGAAAAGTTTCAATTGAAGGGCCAATTAATGCTAAACAAGATACTGTTAAGCAAGTTCTTCAAAATCTAATCAAGTTTAATTATGATCTTGATTCTTTTGGAGATAATAAGAACTGGCTTTCTGTACAATATGAGTCAGTAAATACAGAAGTTGTTATTCCACAATTAAGAGATATCTGTATCGAAGCAAATCAAAAAATAAGAGAAGTAATGAATAATCCAGAATCAAAAGGACGTGACGTCGTTTGGGCAGGAATTGCAATGGATAGCCTAGTTAAGCATTCTGATCTTCTAATTAATAACAAGAAGGTGCTTCAATGAAATATTTAGTTATATTATTGGCCCTATTTAATCTTTCTCAACATTCACTAGCAAGTGATGAGTCTATAAGTACGACAATAAATCGTAGAGCAAATAAGATATCAATCCCAAATGATAAACTAGAAGCACTAATTTCAAAGTCCGGTGTATACTCTAGAGTTATAGACATTCAAGAAGAAATTGAAAAAATTCGCGGTGTTCACTCTACACCAACGAATACAATGATTGATTTAAATGATCTTTCTAATCTTGATCTTAGATCTATATATTTAAACAACGGTCGCAAAATTGACGTTAATGCCCTAAGAAGATTAATCGATGGTGGAGATATGGGGGGCGGATAGTTATTCCACTACACATTCAATAAGTAATAATCATAATCTAATAATAAAAAGTAAATTGAAATATAGGTGCAAAATGGATTCCTTAGGTACTGTAATAGCAATTCTGAATGAAAAAAACTTACTAATTAAAGTAAATAGAAATGCTAATCATCTAGAAGGTAGAACATTTAAAGTCGTTGAAAAAGTTAAACTCCCAGAGGATAGAAAAGTTGAAAATATTGACAGTATTCTTTTCCCAAAAGGCCGAATTACTCTAATGCTATATCAAGGTGAAAGTATCTACTTGGCAAATGTTGTTACAGAAACAAAAACAGTCACAAAAAAAATAATTAAGGAAGGTGGTCGCAAAGCACTTAGCAGTTTACTAAACCCTTTTGATACTTACGGCGAAACAGAAGAAATAACACAGAAAGTTCCACTCAAAAGCTCAGCTCAACTTTCCAAAAGTCAAAGCTTAGAAATTAGACTAGAAAATGAAATCAAGATAGGTGACTATATAATTGAATAGGGTGAAAAATGGAAAACAGCAATATTCAGCTAACAGTTGATCAACTCTCTAAAATCTTGTATCAATCTGCACAGACTCAAAGCACGAACAATATTCCAGAACTCTTACTATGGTTTGCCTTTATTGGTGGGTTAACAGTAACTTCATTCCAAATATTAAAGTTTATAATCCAATTTATTGTTCCTTCTAAACTAGATATTCGACTTTCAAAGGAAGTCTTTTTTAGAGTTTCAGAATGGGGTGAGAGCTTATTTCCAAATATTATTCTAATAAGCCGAAGAAAAACAAGTGAAATTAAAAGCATCTCTTTTGAACTTAAGAAGGTTTCCAAAGAAAACTCTACATCTGAACATAAGTTTCTTGTTAAGCCTAAATACTTTGGTGAAAAAACAAAAGTTGATGGAGTACCTATAGCCGAGAACTATTTCCATACTCAAAGCTCTCTTTTC
This sequence comes from Halobacteriovorax sp. CON-3, assembly GCF_043196995.1. NCBI lineage: Bacteria > Pseudomonadati > Bdellovibrionota > Bacteriovoracia > Bacteriovoracales > Halobacteriovoraceae > Halobacteriovorax > Halobacteriovorax sp. CON-3. Next base: position 520,839 of record NZ_JBEBNA010000002.1, on the reverse strand, counting down.
TTTATTCCTGTAGACAAACCGATTAGAATGGTTGTATTAGCGATAGTGGATGGTTCAGAAGAAAAGTTTAGTAAAACGATTACTGATTTCAAGGTAGCGATTGAAGGATTCAGAGATGAATATTCAAACCAAACAGATGAAGTCGACCAAGAATTTATAAATAATCTTCGCACTAGAGCAGATGGAATTATCAAGGAGTACTCTTCAAAAATACTCGACATCATACAACTAAAACCTGGTAAGTATGAGCTAACATCAAGTATTGAATATAAAACGTTACATTTACTGGCAATGAAACGCACATCAAATTCTAAAATTTCTTTTACTGTTGAAGATGGAATAAGAGACAACTACAGGATTAAGCTTGAAGCCACTCTTCGGAACATTCTACAAGACAACATATCTAACAAGCAATCAACATATAATTTCCCAGAATATTATCCTATAAATGTTAAGGAGCTATAAAACCATAACTATCAAGGCTAACTTTCTATTCTAGCATTACACCACAAAAGATTGATAATTTTCGACGCTTACTAATCAATTAGGTAGATACTATTTCAACACTACAAAAATTCAACGACTTTAACTTACTTTAAAAGTCTTCAGCATCATCAATTCTTGATATTTTGTCTTATACAATGAAGGTATTAAAGTTTTTTGTTTCAATCGTTATTTCAAAGAAGTTAAAGCGCTCGCCCCAATCTCCGCAGCCGCAACTCCACCAACAGCACTTTCTATTATAGAGTAAAGTCCTACATTTTTCGCAAACGAACCAGAAGGATAAGCCTCACATACAAACCTTCTCACTCTCGTGCTGGAATAATAGTGTATTTATTTTCAGGAACAATAACAAGGTAACTCCATGCCTTAAAAACTTTAACTTCTCCGTCCGCGACATCAGTAGAGCAAAGATAGGAAGTCTTACTTTTTAGTAGCAAACATCCATTTACTCCCCTCTTTGGATAAGTAATATTTTGAATAATCTCGTAACCATTGCTTACACTGGAATACACAACGACAGAGTTTATGCTTAATAGGAGCAAAGCATAAATGGGTAAGTATAATACTAAGATGGCAACTTTTTCTTTTATAATTAAGTCATTAAATACAACAAACTCAACTATGAAGAAAATCAAAAACATTAATATACATGAAACATAAGCAGCTCCCGTATCATTTATGACCCAATACCTAGGATTAAACACGTTAAACACTAGAAATATGATACTTAAGAAAAAAGCTATAACTAGTCTATATTTTATTTTTTTATTTACCACTTTAAAGCCCCATACAAACGTTGTAATTATGCATATCACCTCTTGCTGCAAACGGTGCACACTCAATCTTCAACATATTATCATAGAATATCTTATATGTTTTCTGAGCAGCTTCATTATAAATCTCCCCCACAGCTTTTGTTGCCTTATCCGTTCTAATACGTAACTTTCCAGATTGATCAAAGCCAGAGCCTGATACTTTATCAGCAAGAACCTTTCCTACTCCTGCAGCAGCACCTCCAATGACAGCTCCAATTATTACTTTTCCTATATTCTTAGAATTAAATGGATTCTCTCCCTCTAAAGCGAGAGATGTACTTGTAGCACCTCCTCCAGCTAGAGCACCTGAAAGAATTGTTCCTACCAGCCCCTTTCCAAAAGCAAATGAACCCAAGGCTCCGAACGCAGCACCTGCAACACCAACAACACCACCAATAGCCATTCCTTTTAGAATTCCTATCGCATCCTCTCCCGAGAAAGCAGATACCAAACCACCAACAGCAGCACCGATAAGGAATGCTGAAACAACAAATTCCCCGGTCGGATCAACAAGGAAGCCAGGACGATTAGATGCGTACGTATACTTATTAATAACAGATACAGGTAGTAACTGATTACCACTTACAGGATCGACTTGAAGAAATCGTCCCGCCAATGGATCATATGTTCTTTTCCTAAAATGATATAAATTACTTTCCTCATCAAACTCACGTCCCGTAAATGTAAAATGAGCTTTTAAGGGTAGTGAATCTATATCGACAATATCACCTTTACCATTTTTCCCTGAAACAACACCAAATGAAGTGTAATCATAAGACTGAACAGAGGTTCCATTGTTATCGACAATATCAACAACAGATCCTATGTGATCTTTAAAAAAGAAGTAACTTCCAACCACTGTCGAAGTATTGTTTTCTTTTCCAGCCTGTGAAATATCTACAGCTAAAACATCATCTGTCCTCATCATAGAATGTGTATATTTTGCTAATATTTCATTGTTTTCATTAAATATATGTACAATCTCATCACCATCAAAAGAAAATCGCCTTATTTTTGACTTATTATCTTTAAAATCATTTATAACTTTTTCAACCCTACGTCCGATGGCGTCGAAAGTATAAAATGCTTCTATTTCCTTGCTTATTCCTTGTTTAAAATACTGATAACCAATCAATTGATTCTCAGAATTGTAAATATATTGATGAGTATCGTTATTTTGTTTATCAATTTTACTTGAAAGATTTCCAGCATCATCGAAGTAATACAAATACTTCCAGTCTTCAGTCAGACGTTGCCCTGTTTGATCATAAGAGTAAGAGCCATTGTCATCCGAAATTCTATTACCTAAATTATCATATTCGAAGATTTCGAGTGGAACTCCACCACTAGAGACACCCACTAATTGATCATTGTTGTCGTAGCTGTAGTCTTCGACTGATGCAGGTGTTCTTTTTTGTGTAATGTTTCCGACTCCATCGACTTGATAAGTAAAGCTATTAATTATTCCTTGATTATTTTCATGGATAATTGATTTAACAGCATTATTATCAAAGTATGTATATGATGATGTACTTCCAGGCCTTGTAATCCTTGCCAGTCTATTTTTAGAATCGAAGTCAAAGTCAAAGACCTCACCCTTATGATTAACTAAACGACGGAGCCTATTTATTGAATCATATTCGTAAGTATTTACCTGATCTCCATCTCGGAACTCAGTACGGTTACCGCGAGAGTCATAAGAATACTCAAAGTCAAGACTTGGAAGATCTGTTCTTTCTCCAACCCCAAATGACCCAGCAATATTTACAACATCGCCAATTTCTAGATGTTCGTACTCAAAGTTTACCTGAGTCACATTATTACGTGCCATTGTTAGATTTCCACGGCTATCGTATGCGTACTCGTATAGATTATCAGGTAGAATCTTTTTAGTTAGCTCATTTGCACTGTTATATTGATATTGCTTAATAACACCATTAGGTAAAACCTCTTTAGTTACGTTATTATTTAAATCATATTCAAGTGAAGTTACTCTTCCAAGAGGGTCTACTTTTTCAATTAAGCGATCAAGCGTATCATAAGTAAAACTTGTAACTTTTCCATTTGGATCGAGAATATTAGCAAGCTGACCAGTTGCTGAATATGTATATGATGTTTTATCTCCATTACCATCAGTAACTGAAAGCAACCTATTAAATTCGTCATATTCTCTTAAAACATTTTGACCTTTAGCATTTGTTATAGAAGTAATATTACCTGAAGCATCTCTTACAAAGTCAGTAACGTTACCAAGTTCATCCGAACTGGCGAGAACATTTCCTACATCACTATAAAGATATTCAACAAAAGTTCCATCGGGATTTGTCTTCTTACTTACCAATCCCATAGAGTTGTATTCATATGAAACTGTTTGACCGATTTGATTCTTTTTAGAAACAAGTTGTCCCAGTTCATTATAGAAGTTTTCTTCTACAACATCTCCATTTTCTGTCTTCAGAAGAAGTTGACCAAAGTCATTATATGTATATTTTACTCGTACACCTGTAGCTGTATCATACTTCTCAATTAAATCATTAGAGAAGCCGGCATATACAAAGGAAACTTCAGTTCCATCAGGTCGTTTAACAGAGACTGGACGTCCTATAGAGTCTCTTTCGATTTCAGTAGTTTGTCCTTTTACATCTGTAATAGTGTTTACAAATCCAGTGAAGTCCTTTTTCATTGCAACTTCATTGCCTTTTGCATCAACTATGTAGTCAGCGATTGCAGGATCATCAAAGTCTTTTAACTCCGTCTCATCACTTCCATTACCTACAGTATTAGAAGTTCCAACCTCAACAGAAGTTTGTGCACCATTAGCACTTTCACTACTTACTAACTGATCGTAATCATCGAAGTAATAATTTGTGGCAAAGTTATTCTTATTAAAGCTTTGAATAATTTTTCCAGCTTCATCGTATACAAACTTTTCTTTTGTTTGATCTGGATATATAATTTCTGTGAGCTTGGAATCCTCATATACAAACTGAGTTTCTCTTTGTGCTTTATCCACAACTCTGTCTAATAGCCCATCGTAATAGTAGAAGTCATAAAGTTTAATATTATCTTTAATAACCTCAGTTAATAGCTCATCTTGATATTTATATTCTAGTGTTGTCCCGATTAAGCTTTGTGATAAGTACTCACGACCATTATTATCAAAGAACGTTTGAGTTCCATCACGCATAGTTAGCTTAATTTCACCATTATCCAATCTTTCAAGAGTAGTTCCATCATTATCTTTTGTAAAGAAAGCTAGGTTATTTACACCAGTATTTAGAATTACACGTCTAATACTCCTGTGTCCTTTATCAAAAATAAGAAGATTATTATTTTCATCTAGTGCGACTCTTTCAGGAGAGCATAGAGATGCAGATGTAGCAGGGACATTTTCTTTAATCGTAGCACGACATTCACCATCTCCTGCAACAACATAACTGTCTAAAGTTGTTAAATTAATCGCAAGAACACGATTATTTCCAGAGTCTGCAACATATAAGATATTCTTAGAATTATCAATTGCCATTCCCTTTGGAAATGTCAGTGCCATCTCTAGAGCATGGCCACTTAATGCAATTTTTCCTCCATCTTGTGTATTAAGACCTGCAATTTTTGTAATATATCCGGCTGAATCAACCTTACGAATATAACCATTTTCAGTAGATATATAAACATTACCTTGCTTATCAGCAACGATTCCATTTGGATGATACATACTTGCAGCTCTAGCAAGGCCACCATCTCCATTATCTAGAGTTTGTCTATTTCCTGCAAATATCTCAACTTGATTAGTCTCCATATTTACAGAACGAACAACATTATTTCCAGAATCGACGATTAGCAGAGAATTAAACGGAGTAGAAATAAAGTCAGTTATATTATTAAACTTTGAACTTAAGCGATCACCAGCAACATAACCAGAATTAATTCTTTGCCCACTACTTGCAGGAGGGGTTCCACACGATACTCCATTATATTTACTTAAATAAACATCATTCGAACATTCAAATCCAGTCGTTGCACAGGTATTGTTCTTATAAGAATTAGATGAAGATCGACCACTACTTACACCTACCATATTAGTAACATTTCCAACTATAACTTCTTTTGAAGAGTTGTCTATTTGAAACAATGCACCATTAATATCTGCCCCAACAAACTTACCTTCCTCATTTTTAAATACTTTAGAAAAAACATGATTTTGTACATAATCTACTCTGCGATTATTACATCTATATCTATTACATTTTTTCAGACCAAAAGAACCACAGCTATACTTTCCTTCATATCTAACAAAATTATATCCTAAAGTTCCTTCAAACCTCGGTGTTTGTACATTATCAGTAATCTCACCACTATTTGAGTCCAGCTCAACTATTTCTCCATTTGTTCTCGATATATACGAAGAAGAACCGTAAAAACTTGCACTAAAAATATCCTCTTCAGATGTATAGACAGTTTGTATCTGATTATTCGCATAGTATGATTTAACTTCACCACTTGGCGATTCAAGAGCGAGAACAGCAGACTTTGGATCTAAAATCTGACTATTAATACCAAGCTTCCATCCTTTACCAAACTCTGACGTTGACCTATTTTGTACAATTACGTTTCCTGAATACGCATATGGATATAATTCTTCAATTAATTTTGAATCTGGACTACTCATGGCTTGTTTAATTTCCCCAGACAATAAATATAATGCAGAACTTGTTGGCATTAAGTAATATGTACCAAGAGTCATTGTTTTCAATTGGATTTCATATTCAGAGAGGTATGGATGATAACCAGACTTTTGATCTTTTAAGTCTAATGCATAAGAAATTACAGAATTATTTGGTACTCCAGTAAATGGATATCTTTCACTTGTGTAATCGCCTACAGATGCCCATGCCCATACATTTTCAGGCTCAACCCACTGTTTCCCTTCAAAAGAAACATTAAATCCTTTTCCTTCAATTCTCTGTTTCCCAAGGCTCGTTCTCTCGATTTTCCTTTCTTGCTTATCGACACTAATGATGTTTGAAACAACTAACTTAGGATTTGCCCATGTACTATTGTAAACGAAACTAGGTGCGAAGTCCTTACCTGCTATCTTCATTGAAGGTATGCTCGCTGATAAAGATAAACCGTTCTTTCCAACAGTTGCTTCATTTACTGCATCATCAGAGAAGCTAGATAGCTTAGGAGCAATAGGTGCTACAAAAACTTCAGAGAAATGCGTGATTCCTCCATTCTCAACAGATTCAACAGTTTGGCCATCATCCGAAACTTGAGAAAGTCCATCAATTTCCCATATTCCCGTATCACTATTTTTAGAATAAACGATTAGCTGAGTTTTTGGTGGAAATTCATTATCATTTGGTAAAACTAGATTTGCAGGCTCTCTAAACTTTAGTCCAGATGGTTCAAGAGCATAAACAAACTCAGGCTTTACATATTCTGGAGGTCTAACATTTAAATGTTCAGAAGCAAGCTTACTGACACTTATTGTTCCTGTTTCAGTTCCGTCAGGAAATACTGTGTTACCAGAATCTACACTTAGAGCAAAGCCTTCTACATTTGGGTTAGTTACAGTAGTTGAAGTTGTTTCATCAACGACTGTCTCATTTCCATCAATTACGAGAGGTACCAATGTTATTGGCTTACTTAATACATTTAATTGATTACTTCCGAGTGAAAAAGCAACACTAGTCTTATTATATCTCTCCTCATAAGTCTCATCTTCATTTGCTACGTTAATACCCGACGCATCAAAAGAAACCTTTTGGTCTCCTGTTGCTGGATTCGAAATTGAAAAAATACCTGATGCATCAGTAATGGCACTCTGATTTGAATTAATAATAGTAACTGTTACTCCGGCCATTGGTTCGCCATGAATATTCTGAACCTTTCCTGAGAAAGTAGTATCAATATTATATCTTAGAGTTACATACTCAGTTCTATCATAGACATCATCAACACCTTTAAGTGTAACTTCTGAAGCAATAGGAAGTTCAATTTGAAAACGGCCTCTCTCATCTGAATTAATTGAATTAAAGCCGAAAAACCCTGTTGAAATCTCAAGACCTGGTTGAGAAGCCCACTCTGCCCCAGTAACGACAATTGTATATGGGTCATTTTCTTTTGGCTTAATTGATATAAGCTCAGCTCTTAAAACCTCTAAAATAATAACAGCATCAATTTCAACAACAGTTTCATTAGATGCATAATCAATAGCTGTAATTTTTAAATGAAAGTCACCTTCTCTTTCTGCTGTAAAAATATGACTTATATTTAAACGATTTGATGAAATATCAATTTCTTCGTCATTTAGAAGAACTCTATCTAGTTTCTCACTACTTTTAAAACTTACTGGAAAAGTAATTAAATCAATGATTGAGTTATGAATTGGTGAAATATCACTCAGTTCAGGAGCTATTGTGTCTAACTCAATAGCTGGATAACTAACTTCATTTACGTTACCTGCTCTATCCATTACACGAACGATAATATTATTCATTCCTTCAGTTAATGTTATGAATCCACTAAAAAGGCTATCTTCTACCGAGCTAACAAGTTGATTATTATTAAAAATATCAATTTGTGTCGGAGACTTATCTGTCACCATAACGTCTGATTGAAATAATGTTTCGTTAGTGATTAGCCTTTCAACATTATTTAAGGCAATTTCTGGAATTACAGTATCCCAAAAGAAAGTATATTCTAATGTATCAGTAGCATTACCAGCATGATCAAATGCAGTAGCTTTAAATAGGTATTCACCATCCGCTAACGAATTAAAGTCGATATTAATATCTAATACTCTGTCTTCGCCTACATTTTGATTAATACTTGGTAGAGCATGCTCTGTTAAAGACCCATCTACAACCTTAAACAGCTCAAACTTGGACTTTGAAGTATCAAGATCACCAAAATCATCACCGGCCTGTAAATTTATAGAAAAGTCTGAATTAAAGTAATTATTCTGTCCTTCATATGAAATATGAGACCATTTTGGAGAAATTAAATCCTCAGCTACAGGAATTGTATAATCTAGAGACCCGTATACAAATTCTTTTTCAGACTTTTTACCTTTTCCTTTAAAATCAAGATTTAGTTTTTTAAGAAGATCAAGTCTTAAGCTATTGGCCTCAGAAATACTTAGAGATGATATTTCTCTGTTGATTTCCAACTCATTTCCAAAAGACACTTCAATATATCCCGTATTAGAAATTTCAACACTTTTATGAGATAGAGACAAAGCATACTGATTTAGCCCATCATCTTCAAATGACTTATCATGCTTATCATTTTTCTCATCTATCTCAGGAAACCAAAAACTTTTCTCTGATAGGTTCTTAGATTTCGCTTCAACATTTACACTTCTACCTTCAATTGGTGATCCTAGTGGTACTCTAAGAGACATTTTATGCCCTGAGTAAAAACTAGAATAATAGAATGGAAAAGATATTTGATTATCGACTTGAAGTGGTACTTTTATCTGAGCTAAAACAGAAGTATCCTCTTCTACTAAACTATCAATATTTTTAGATACTCTTTCTAGTCTAGATTTAAGCTGCTCTAACCACTCAACTAAACGGTCTGTTAATACACGCCCTTCTAGTTTTGCTATTCTTTTTTCCACTAAAAGAATTCTCTTATTTAGCTTGGCTTGGAGTTTTTCATACTTCTTTATTCTTTTATCTTCTTTAGCAACTAAGATATGAAGAGTATTTTCTGTACCAGTGCTAAGCTCTGGCGTAGAAAAAGTCCATTTATATTCATGGCCATGCTTCGTCACCTGAAGATGGTCAGTCACTTCTGTCATTGCATCTGGAAAGTAAGCTCTTATAGAAACATTACCATCTAACGTTGCTCTACACTTTTCTTTATTATGAATAGAAGAATATTTAGAGACACAAATTGAACCTGAAAGTTCAGTTGTTGAGCCAGAATTATGCTTAACTTCACTAGGAGCCGGTGTATCGTACTTAATGACAACACCCTTTCTATTATACTTTGAACCAACAAATGCCAAAGAACTTAGTGAGATTGAAAATAATAAAATAAGCTTAGTGAATAAGTTTCTATTCATGATCATACGTCCTGCTATTATTTTAATTAATTAGTTGCTGAAGAGTTTGAATTAGCTAAGGCCAATAGTTCTTGATAATCTTCATCCGAAATTGCCCCATCAGCTTTTAAGTCATCTAACTCTGATTTAGATAAGCTATATGGGGTTTCTTTTAACGCTTCTTTAAATTGAGCGATTTCTTCTGACTTAGACTGTGAGAATGATTTATTAGTGCTAGAGACCTTTAAGCCATCTCCTGTTCCAGAGTTACAGCTTAATAGTATTAAAGAACAAAAAACTAAAACTATGAATGAATTCTTCATTTATCCCTCATCAAATATTTATATTTAATTGAGTATCGGGCACAACAAATTTTTCTGAAAAAGAAAATCCATATTTCTTTAAACAGGCAATAAAATCGATAACTTATGTGACAAAACTCAAGAAATTGCACTACTCCTACACACAAAGAGTACTCTAACAAAGGCATCCGAAGTTGTTTCTAAAGATATTCTTAAGAAAAAGAGGAGTTATTCAAAATAGAATTGTAAACATTGGATGAAATACACGAAATATTGGCAATTTTCTTAAAAATAAGCGTACCTAGTTAAAGGCACGCTCCGTTGTAGCATAGCTAACTTTTAACAACCTTTTAACAAGGAGGTAAGTTATCTAAGTTGTTCGAGCTATAGTTATCTGGGGCAGTCGTTAAATACTCACTCCCTCCGTTTGACTTAACTAGAACATCTACCTTGTTCCCACCTACATTAACGAAGTAAGAGTGAAGTCCTAAATTGATATCTGAGATTACCTCAGATGATTTCCTTGGTGACCAATCAGAACCCAAGTTACAAACACCAAGAATGTTATCGTTTGAGTCCTTTTTCACCTTCTTAATCTCTCTCGTAGCCATTTCTGCCTCCCTATTTGTGAGATTTGTTTCTAAAGTCAACCTTTTACATTTAGTAGACATATTTATCAATTTTATTTTCTAACATTGAAAAAAATATAGACGATAAGTTATTTATAAAACTTTGAGTGGTAATTTATGAGCTATAAAAACTTTAATGAATTAAATTTTTGTAAGAATCTTAAAAAAATAAGAAAGTCATCTGGATATACACAGGCACAGGTGGAAGAGAAGCTAGACTTAAGGCCAATGGCAATCTTCGATTTTGAAAGAGGAAGAATAAAACTTAATATTGAAACAGCAATACAGCTAGCAAATCTATATGACTGTACACTAGAAGAAATATACTCAATTGAAATAGAAAAAAACAATACAGAAACAAAGGAAACATCAGATTTACGTTTTCTACCAGTACTTCAAACAGGAATCTCAAATAAGAACTACTACATAATACATCATCACCTTATAACTGATCCAATAATCATGGCCGACCTTGGCCTTAATGAAGTACCTCTTAGAAAATCACCATTTGATAGAATTACAGACAAGCTAACAGAGAACCAAAAAAGAAAAGTTACAATCGAAGTATTAAAATACATGAGTTCTCTAATAAATATAGACAATAAAATAACAACTGAAGAGAAGATTATATTTAATGAATTAATGAGCTCCCTAAGCTTTCCTCTAACAGAACAAGAGAAAGCATCAATAAACAGAGCGAATAAGAAAACATATCTAGGAAAGACATCTCCAAAGTATTTCAAAACTGATGCAATAAAGCGATTTTTAGTATGGCTCCTAATAATTACTGCAAAATCTGATAATGACTTCGCAGAAGAAGAGGAAAGCTACATTAAAAAGATAGTACAACATATAGGTCTTAGACTTGATGACTTCGACTATATAAAGAAGAAAGTCATTAACCTTTAATTAAATATAATCAAATTACTATACTCAACAAAACACTTTAAACCTTGAATTTGCACTTAATCAGTTCTTAAAACTCTTGATTGTTGATGATTCTGATGTATATGCCTTAATGTAGCAGATGAGTCGAATGAAGCGATTTTCTACTCTTCTAAGAATACGTGATAAATTGGGTTACCTGAACTCACCTCTGTTTTAATTTCCAATATATTCAGTTTTATTTATACCTACAGACTTCTCAACTCGTATCCTAATAAGACTATATAACCTTAGAAATTAATTACCTAACTATCTAGCCATTTAATAACCCCGAAAATAAGAATGTTGTATATGAATATAACTAAACAATAGAACAAGTGGGACTTTGTCTTTCTTACACGTAATATACAGTCCAATTTAAGCTTTATTACTTTATCTGAATCTTGAACTTTATTCACTTCGATTAATGATTTAAATACAGTTGGGTCAGTATACCAATTCTCGAACCATTTATTTGGTTGCTCACTTCTTAATAAACTTATTAGCTTTCTTATATGCTTTATTGATTTCAAACGATACAATGCCATATAAAGAAAACTCCCCATCATTAAAAAGAAGTTAAACAAAAGAACATATTTTAAAACTTCATTCGACATTATTGAGCTCTGCTGGACTATTCATATTATCTATTATGCCGCTTCTTCCGCATAACCACTTCCCATATGCAAAGATTAAAAATAATTGGAGCAATTTTCCTTAATTTTCTTTATTAGTCTTCCATGAAAATTGGAATTATTGAGCATACTTGGTGAAATCAATAGTTTAACTATATGAATTTTCTCATTAAAATTAGCCCCGCTACAAGCGTGACCAAACCTCTCAACGCAGTACTCTGTTAAGTTGTGATCACTATAAGAAAATGTAGAAAAAGCAATGTTTCCCAATTCATCATTACCTAACCTTATAATTAGAAAATATTTTATAATAGTATTTTCTAAATGGTTGAGTAACTTGCTACTTCTTACATTTTTTGTATTAAGTATTAGTTTTATGTAGTTATCCCCACACATTTCTATTTCTGAATTCATACATAGGCCACAACTTATTAGACTATCATTTAAAATAACGAGTTCATATTTTTTATTAGAAAAAAAAATCCCATTTTAACTTCATTTTTCTCAAGGCTTACTCCAGGAGTAATTGCTAACAATAATAAACCAATAAGAAAAGCTACAGTAATCCCAAATAATAGAAGCCTATTAACTCTGAAGGTCATTTAATTTCCTAATCATCATCTCCCCTTTATAACTCAAGTTGTTGAATATTAAAAAGTATAAATGCTACTCTAATTCTTCAACATAAGATTTGAAGCGAATAAAGGCAAACAAATAAGTAGAATCCCTAATACTAGAAAATATAATGCATGTTCTGCCTTCTTTTTATCACTTTCACTCCATTTTTTTGGATTGGAAAATTGAGTATAAAAGATTTTCCCATTCTGCTTATTACTATTACTATTCACTAAATATAACTTTACAATACCGATAACTACTAATAAGGATCCCAATAAAACTAAAGGATACACCAATATCAAGTTAACGCTTAAATAAATAAATGCTGAAGATATCACTGTTGAAAAAATTCCATTAAATTATTCCAAAGTCCATCATATAAAACTTTTGTATTATTATCATGTGTCTTTGTTTCAGAAACATGTCCTCCAGCGAAAACTTCTGTAGGAGTACCAACACCCAAAGAAACTGATGCAACAGGAGTTCCCTCTCCAGACCCTCCTAAGCTTACACCACCGTCTGCTTTTAAAAATGGTCCACTAACTGAAGCTCCACCAGAGATTCCATTTAATTCTTTTATATTATCATTTCCTATAGTTGCCGTAACTTTCATACTAACACTGGCGCCACCTCCAACACCAAAGCTACTAGTTTTTGTTTCAAAAGTACCGACTTCCGTTCTAAGAAAGTTTTTTGAAATAGGGTTAAAGTCTACTGTACCAACTACACCATACTCTTTCCCTGCCATCCTTATTAAACCACCTGATCCTGATCCACCTAAAGACAAACCAGCCAAGCCATTAGGATCAACATTATTGACTGGATCATTCCCAACATAAGAATAAACATTCATCTCAAGTGGTCTCATACCTCTCTCATTCATCTCTTCTAAGTATAACATATCAGCAGATGCAAAACGTCCTACATTTTGAAGATAGTAACGATTTTTATAATAATATACATCGGATTCGTTATCATAATATTGATCAGTATATAGACTATTTAAATCACCACCTAGAGCTGTGCCACTTCGACTTTCTCCAAATGGGAAGTACTTTTGGTTAAATACTACGTTTCCAGTTGAGTCAGTTCTTAAAACTGTCGATTGTTGGTGATTTTGATGAATATGGCTAAATGTACCAGATGAATCGAATGAAGCGATTCTCTGTTCGCCTAAGAATACGTGATAAACAGGATTACCTGAGTTCACCTCTGTATATTTACCAATGTATTCAGTTTTATTGGTACCTACAGATTTCTCAACTCGCATATTTTCATGATCATAAATATAATTTGAAGTAGTTGTTCCATCTGAAAAAGAATTTAGTCGATTACTTTCATCAAAATTAAATGTCTTAGTCCCTATATTTGATAAATTCCCAAAGCCATCAAAGGTGTAACTAGCTGAATCATAATTTGTTAAAACTTGAGGTCTTGCTTGCTCGTATGAATAAGACTTGACCACACCATCCACTTCTTTTTGAAGGATATTTCCAATTTCATCATAAGTTAGGTCTCGCTTCTTCACACTATTTAAGAAATACTCTTCTAATCTGTTTAATGAGTCATAAAAGAATTGTTCGGACTCAGAGTATACAGTTTCATCAATTCCAATAATTTTAGAACTGCTATCATAAGAATAAGTGTAATTTAAAAGATCATTTGTATTGTTAGCAATAATCAATGATAGTAATCGATAACTTTTGTCAGCCGAGTTATAAACATACTCATCACTAATACCGTTAGATCGATCAACTAAAGTTGGCATATTAAATTCATTGTAACTCACATTAGAAACTAATGAAGATTGTGCGCTGCCATTTTTGACGTAATCAACACCTACAACATGGTTATTATTTGCATAATTATAAAAAACTTCAAGGGAGTTCGAATTGATTTGAGGGTAGACAATAGAATTTAGTCTTCCATTCACCTCGTGATCAAATGTAGTAGTATAGCTGCCACTTGAAGTAGTCTGAGTTTCAGAAGCTAAAGAGTCATAGATATTATAATTATAAGACTTACTTCCCTGTCCATAATTAACACTTGTAAGCTTTCCTATTCCATAACTTGAAGAGACTTCATCATAATTTAAGACGATATTTGAAGCAGTAGAACCTGTACCATAATCAACCAGCTCCTTTCTCCCAAGCTTATCGTAATCATATTGTATTTCTCGAAATGATCCAATTAGGTTTGAACATGTTGCACCAGTGAAATAGTCATACTCTTTTCTACTGATAATAAGATTATCATTATTATGAGCATATTTAACAACTCCGACAGTAGGGTCTTCCTTACAAGCTCGTCTGTTTTGAAAATCAAAGTAAAAGTTTGTAGAAGACAAATGAGGATCTACAATAGATGTAACATTATCCATAATATCATGCAAATAAGAGTTCTTATGACCTTGATCATTTTCAACTTCACTCACACGAGAGAACTCATCAATGAAAGTAATTAATTTATGTCTGTTCTCATCATATATCGTTTTCTTTCCTACTTCGTACTTATTTTCAATAAAAGAAGGATCTAGTGTAGTATGCTGCGGATTGAAACGAAATTCTTCGCGCATTAAGGGGTCATATTGAACTACTGTCTGGCCATTAGAGTTCGTAATATTTTGATTAAAACCATTAACGAATATTGGGTTATATATTTTATATTCCTGTCCATCAATATTAAATTCTTTTCTAACTTGTGTATATGTTGAAGAACTAACTCCTTCTGATATTTTAAAGATTTCTTTTCCTTGAGTATCAAGAAACACTTTTTCATCAAAGGTATCTGCTTCGCCACTAACTTGTCTTGCTTTAGTAATTATCGTTGATAAAGTTGTATTTGAGCCAAAGCTATATTCATAAGAAATAGTCGGTAATAAAGAGGAATCAGCTGGCCCTATCATTTTAACAGGCCTTAAATAACTATCATATTCCAGGGCATGAACTCTTAAATTTTCATCTGTGAAACTTATCATAGTTCCGGTATCAATATCATAGTTTGCTGAAACGAGGTGTCCTAGTGGATTTTGAATTGAAGTTAAATTAATGAAATTAGCATCATAGAAGTAAGAGGTTTTATTATTACGGCCATCATATGACTCTTTAATATTACCAGAGTTATAATAGGTGTAATGAGTTTTTTCTACATATGATGATCCATCATATCTTTCGATTGAAGAAACATTACCATCACTCGTATAACATAATGAAAGATCGTCATACAATACTCTTTGAGATGCGACAAGAGTGTCATTAGAGTCATAGAGTGATTCTTCACAAACCTTATTTAAAGAGAATAAGCCAGACTGATCTAAAGCATACTGCTGAGTTAACTTTCGATATATGCTATCACTACTTGAGTACTCTGACTTTACAGACTCTGTTAAGAATCCATTTTGAAATGTATATGAATAGGTTGTTTTATTAGAGCGAGTGTTATTGCCATATTCATCCCCTTCGACTTTTAATGTTTCTGTTAGATTGGCCCTTTTACTCTCATTACTAAAAGATTCATCTAATAAAAAAGAATTATAAGTATGATGTTCGGACTTTAGAAGATCACCTAAAATGTTTTCGGTATCAAATGTAAAAATTGACTTCTCAGTTAATAGGCCCTTCAAGTAATAATCTAAATCACCTTGATTATATATTTTCTTTTGTACGTATGTTGGTCTAGAGTTATCTCCTAAATTAATCTCGACAATCTCATTAAAGCCCCTAAACTCGTTAGATATTCCGTTATAGTACGGTGACTTATATTGAATATCCTTTTCGATTAAACGAGAAGGGTATCCAAATATTGTTGTCTTAATTTTAGTAACTGCTGCAAATGAGACACCTGTACTATTCTCCTTATTCACCACTTCAAAAGCTGTACTTGGTGTATATTGTATTTCAACTTGTTTTCCTTGATTATTATCAATTAACCTTAAAAGGTTATCCCCAGTTTTATAAAAAGATAGGTATCTGAAATCTCTCTCATAATTTGTCCAAACAACATCTGACACACCATCACCATTAATATCAAATATATCAATATGAATATCTTTATCTGAATAATTTATTAATTTATCAAAATATTTAAAAATTGGAGAAAAACTACCATTTGATCGTCCATAAACAATAGCAACACCAGCTTTATTTGCGACTAAGTAATCAACTATTCCATCACCATTAAAGTCTGCTATAAACTTATTCAAAGCACTGTTTTTTGAAATTTGCCAAATTTCTTTATTTGATTCATCAAATCTTATCGATTGTACTTGTCCAAAATCACCATTACCAAGACTTGGGAAATAGTAGACCCCTGTTGAATCAATTTTTCCAAGATCAACAAGGCCATCACCGTTAAAGTCACTAATTAAAGTAGACTTACTTGCTAAACTTAATGCCTTAGATGACAGCGAAGGATAAATAATTTTCTTATATGAACTTTCACCATCACTTAAAATTGAAATAAGTTTTTCTGGTAAACGGATTAGGAAATCCAAGTGTCCGTCTCCATTTAGATCGATAGTTCGAACTTCACTTGAACTATAATTATAATGTGGAAGAAGCGATAACTTAGAAAATTCATTTGAAAATGAAAAGCTACCATTCTTATCAACTCCACCTTTAAATACCTTTGGCGCTAATCCTGAAACGACAAAATCAACAACTCTATCTCCATCAATATCCATTAATTTAGTTTGTTTAGAGTCTAAGATATTTATAAAACTACTATCAACATAGTGGCCTTCGAAGCCATTTCCATAGTTATTAGTCCATACCTTCAGACCATTTCTAGATGTTTCAATATAGTCAACAAGGCCATCTCTATTTAAGTCAATTGTCAAAGTATTGCTCGATTTAAAATTTGGTATTATAGAGTCATTAAAAGAAAATGATTGAACTTCAGGTGCTATGCTATTTCCGTACGAAAATTCAACAGGTGGATTTATATCCTCTCCTACTGAATCATCGACCCCCTTTACTGTGATACGCTCTAAATAAGGAATTTTTGCATTATTAGAATCACTATATTCTAAAATATAGTGTTTAATTATACGACCAGAATTAGACTTCACATATATATCACTACATAGCTTATCTAATTGTTCATATACACCTGAACGATATGAACTTTTAAAAGAATCGCTCTCCTGATACTCAAAAGTAATCTGATATTTATATGTAGCACCATTGTAGCCATATCTTATTTCATCAAGATACTTATAATTCTCGCCACTGTAGTGATAAGTTATCAGATTTCCAGATCGATCTTTTTCTTCACTAATAAGCCACTTTGTCGTACCACTTGATGATGAATGACGAGATGTAGAATTTACTCCAAAAACATCTTCACTCAGGTCAGAGTAATATATATTCCATATATTGTTTTCATGATGATAACGATTACCATTTTGATTTATTTTAGGTGCATACCAATTATCAGAATTACCATCAAAGTTTACTTTTATTAAATCCCCTTCAGATGAATAGAAGCTGTCACCTTCTTGAAATGAAGGAACACCATTTCTCAAGTTTCTTGAAATGTTTTTAAGATTTAAGTTCCAACCTAACCCAAATTCACTTATCCCATTTGAAGAATTATATATAATTCTAATTTTAGGCGCATGATCATTGACACCCTTTGGTAATGAGAGTGAATACTGATAATTAAAATTACCTGTATTTGATGAGTCAACAACTTCACCAGTAAAGCCAGAAATTGTTCCTGGCCCCGAAGGTAAAGAGAGTGCCTCAGGGACTATTCCTGTTGAATAGTCCTCTAAAGCAAGTAAGTTAGTATTAAAAATTAGTAAACCAAAGAGAATAATCTGATTGCGCACTTATACACCTTACAAAGTTAACTTAAGAGACTTTGAGTAAAATCCCGGATAATCGAGTAACTGACCTTCTTTTCTATATGAAGAACGAATCTTGAAGTTTACGGACTCAAGTCCTGTGTATCCTTCAGT
Source organism: Halobacteriovorax sp. CON-3 (assembly GCF_043196995.1). Lineage (NCBI taxonomy): Bacteria > Pseudomonadati > Bdellovibrionota > Bacteriovoracia > Bacteriovoracales > Halobacteriovoraceae > Halobacteriovorax > Halobacteriovorax sp. CON-3. The sequence goes on along the minus strand of NZ_JBEBNA010000002.1, from coordinate 502,394 downwards.
GTCAATGGTCTTTTGACATTCAAAGTATTCACCCATATCAGTACAATTATCTAAACTATGAATATCAGATATTCTATAGCCGTTATTATTGTTCTTAGATGTATAAATTTGAAAAGATTCAATATTATCAAAAGCGACGCTGTCTTTAGAAATACTCCATTTAATATCAGCAGTTTGATTAACATCATCATAACTAACTAATTCTAAAGTATCAGGAGCTGAAGCACAGTAGTTCACAGGCTCACTTTTTAATAATTCTGTAGAGTTAAACCAGAAGACTAGTTTTACACCTTGTAGAATTGGCTCGCTATCTCCCTCTGTGTACATCTGAAGCATTGGGTCAGTTAAGTCCATACGCCAAGTTGTTGCAAAGCTAGTTTTTCGAAATGATTGCCTTTCAAAGAAACGACTATTTCTAAGTTCTGTATAATCAGAATTTACATCAGTAAGAATGCGACTACTCCAAGCATTGATTCTTCTTTGCTGTGCAGGCATCCAATAGTCGGTCTCCCTTCCATCTAAGTCATAAAATTGATTCTCTGAGCCATGGACAAGTAGTGATTTAGTACTTCTAACATACGGATTTTTAAAAAAGAGATGTTCTCTTGCTGGATCAAGATCAAGTAAAATCCCGACTTTTTCGATCATTACTCTAGTTTGATCATTTAGGCCAAAACCTGAGCACATAACATCTTCTAATCTAATTCTTAACTGTGTTTTTCTTTCTTTAGGATTTAATGAAATAAGTTCTTGCATTTCATCATAGCTTAAATCGTAAACAACAAATCCTCGATTAGGATTTAACAAATCATTCTCAGCAGTAATATCTAGAATCTGATCCTGCATTCTTTCCATATTTTCGTGGTAATAATCACCCTCAAAGTAGTTTGCTTTACTTCCTATCGACCTATAGTCACTGAAGTATAAATAATTAAAAGCGTTAACAACTAGAATATAATATCTATCCAAACGTTCTAAATTTTTAGAACGTACCCAATTTAAACCTTCAAGCTCTTGCTCATAAAACCTTCTTGAGGCATCAAGCAATAAAGACATTGATTGACGACTTTTATTCATTCGTGAATATGTTGCAATAAGTTCTCGAGTATTGTTTACTTTCTCTTCCGTATATTTAGCTTGTTCTTTACAATGCGTTACCTTAACATCTGTCAACTCGTGCCCGTGTTCTTTTAGCTTAATATCTCTTTTTATAATATTAAGTTCTATTAAATACCCTATCTCAGCTAATAAAATTTGCTTCACTTCAGAAGGATACTCTGGAAACTTTTTTTCAAATAAGTCTGATGCTAAAGAATAGGGATTAGGAATGTATGCAATATTCTCTAAGATATTTGATAGTCCACAGTTTTCGCCAAAGTCATCACATTCTTGGTCCATCCAAGAATAATACTGATCTAAATAATTACTAAATTTTGTAGCTTTACTAATTTCAACATTTAGTTCTCCATTATTCAACGCGAGAGCTAAATCGGAATCATTTGACCTTAACCAGAGTTTTCCACCTTCAATATAATTATCAATTTCAAAAACTCCATCAGCACCAACTTCAAAAACTTCACAGTTTGATCCATTTGGAACTTCAGAACAGTAAGACCCTATTAATGTGCCTAAAGGAATATTAGGAACAATACTCGTACTAAGCTTAAAACCATACGTTCCACCAACTCCAGCACTACTGTTTAGTGATTCTGAAGAACCTTGGCTTGCACTTCCTCCTACGCTAAAAAAGCCAGTACCAAAACCAGCACTCACTCCTTTTCCTGTTGAATTCGAGACTCCTTTAGAAGCAGAGTTACTAAATGAAAAGGAATATCCATCAGGACCAGACTTTAATGTACCAGTATTAATTCTATCAACAATATGATTATCACTTACCTCAATATTTTGTAACAAAAGCTTTTGTTGCTCGGGTAAAGTATCTCCTAGAAGACCAGTAAATGTTCCAACAACTTTTCTTACGGCATTTTTTAAAAATTTACCTACAGACTTAAAGAACATTACATCAATATTGCCATTCACACTTTCGTATATATGATCAGCCTTAAAAAAAGAGGTTGCACTTCGATTGGCCCAAGAGCCAGATGCATTTATTCTAACCTTTTCTCCTTGAGCAAACTCGATACCTGTATCTTGCCATCCTAAATTTGCTTTAACACTAAATGTTTCAGTTCCTGCTGAATTCGAGTATTTGTAATCATAAATTTTATCAAAATTGGAGTCAATATTCTTAACTAATAGATTATACTGTTCTATTGCTTTTTTATACTCCTCAGTTTCAAACTGATCTTGTGCTTCATAAGAGTTTACACATGATAAATACTCCTGATACTGACTTTGCTCACTTAAAAGATAATTTTCTTCACGGATCACACTCTGATCGACTCCGACTACGTTTAAGTCTTCATTGATGTAAGCTGTTTTAAGGTCAATAACGTTCTTATTTAAGCTTCTTGCTAACTCGTCATATTTCCTTTGTTGAGAAATTAAGCCGTTCAATCTATTTATCAAGTGCTCTTTAAAGTCTAAATTTGTTGCGTACACATCTGCAACATTAGAAATACGGCCAAGATTAGCAGCACCACTTAATAAAAGTTCAGCTTTTGAGTATGCTTCTCTTTTATAGAATAAAAAATCCTTTCCTAGATTTAGATTCCCTACCCCCTCTGGACATTCTACTCCAGAGCAATATACATTTCTATACTCCTCAAGAGCCAAATCTCTAAAGTTAAGGTAATCTTCTACAATACGATTATTTAGACTAAGGCTATTTGTGAAATCAATTTCTTGATTTTTTAATACTTTTACAACATCGTTTTCAAGTGCCTTAGCTTTTTCTAAATACGCATCTCCAAGAGCAATTGATGTCTTTGCAAGCAGTTCATCAGTTGTATATGCTTGAGTACATAATACAAAAAAAGAAGATATCAGTAATAATTTAATTTTCATTTTTAATCGCCTTTAACTTCAATAGTCGTTGCTTAATTATTTTTAATTCATCTAATCTGTCTGATGAATAAAAATCCACACTATTTATTCTCACCAATTCTTTTTCTAAAAGAGCTATCTTTTCAATATTCACCATTTTAGAATCTTTATTACTTGAAAAAGAATCGTAGGATACAATACTCAAAAGAAGCCCAAAAAATAGAAGAATAAAAAAGTATTTTTTATACATCACTCCCCCAACTTCTTAAAAACAACTGGATTTCTTTCGCTAGTTTTAATGAAATTACATCATTATTTTGTATTAATAACTCAGTTGTATAATTCAGTGAATTAACTACCTTATCCTTTAAAACATGATTTAAGTTGGAATCAAATACATCTAGTCCTACAATTTCTGATAGATAACTATATAGATTCACTTTCAATAATTTCTTACCTGCCTCATCGAGAGACAAATATAAATTCAATATTGTTTTGATCATTTTCTGATCGAAAATCAGATCAGTTATCTCTGATGAAATGTCGTTATTTTCTGAAATTAACAAATTTTTAAAATATGTAACCTTACAATCTTGATCACATGAACTTGGATCTAAATCAATTTCATACTGGCTTGAATTCAAAAGAATCCCACCTCTTTCAGTAAAAACTTGCGACAAGAGCGCTCTTGTTAATTCAATAAATCTAGATTTCTTCACAACATCATTTGTTCCAAGGTTATAAACTTTAGTGTCTAACAAAGTGACAATAGAGTCTGAATATTGATAAAATTGAAATAGATTGAAGAAGTGTTCACTTAAATCAATATTTAAACCTGACTTAAGTAGACCATTTGTTTCATCTATGACACCTTCATTTAAGACTCGTAATGAATTAGCCTGCGAACTAGACATATTAGAAAATACATAACTAACCTTAGATATACGACCACAATTTTCATTTATTAAAATATCGATCTCACAAGGGCCACTATCCCCCCAATCAATTTCGGTTAATGCTGAAAATAGAGAGGGCCATTTACTTTTAAGACTATAATATGAGTTATAAACGTTTATCTCTTGCGTATAATCTAAAACATCTGCATTTGAAGAAAACCTATTTTCACTAAAGTATTTATTGAATAAGGTATAACCGACAGATTCATTTAATAGACTTGTAATTGTATTCGAAATAAAAGATAAACCACTCTCCAAACGCTCTACATTAATTGATTTACCCGGCTCAAGATAATAGGCGGTCTCAAGATTTCTTTTCATACCGTTTAACCAATATCGATTTTTAAACTGCTCAGAAGCTTTGAGATGCAACTCACTCTGAGTACTTGCAATGGCAGAAATAGAGAGCAAGGCTAAAAATAGACCACGATTAATTAAAGACATCGTTAACTCCTTTTGGCCCATAACTTACATTGTAAGTTATTACTTTTGCCTTTACATTTAGTGCTTGATAGTCACTTCCGAAAGGATCTACAATATGCTGAAATGTAACTACATTATTTCCATTAGCCATATTTACTGTCCCACAAGTGCCTGCTTTAATCTTCTGTAAGTTTAAATATATATTTTCAGTACTATATAATCCCTCTAAGTTATCTGAGATTTCTCCTGTACACTTTGTCTCAACACACTCAGTAATTAAACAATTTCTAATTGATGTGCCATTAAGTAGTATGTCAACACTACCTTCTGCAATACTGTTATTTTTCTTGAATTCTAAGCTATTAACCCTATCTTTATTTAACAACGTTATAACTGTGTTATTCGGCTTCTTAACAGAATACGCAAGTTCTACTAGTTGTGTTTCAAAATTAAGATTAAAATTAAGATTTAAACTATTATATTGATCAATATTTCTACTTACCTGAACTATATTTCGTGAACGTAAAAGTGCTTCACGAAATTTTAAATTTGAATCTGTTGTCGAATTATCTTCAACACACGACATGAGACATAATAGACATGGTAAGATATATAAAATCCTGTTCATTTGTCTCTCCTCTTATTCTGTATCATTTTGCAGAATGATTGAATATTGAACCGTGCCGCCCTTACTTTCCAATCCTTCACTAAGGAAAAAATTATGCTTCATTCCTTCAAGATTATTTTCTAAGCAACTAGTAATATCAACTTTTTCATTTAAACTGAAAGATCCCGATAATTCAGATTGAAGTAAGCGATCAACAGTTGAATCAGTATTCCAACAATCTGTTTCATTGCATTTAGAAATAACTATATGCTTTAACTTACACTTCTTTCCAATACAACTTGTATCGGTAGGCCCAATACTTGTCCCCTCAGTTGTACATTCAATATTATTTCCAATGTATAGATCTAAATCCCCAAACTCTATGACAGGCGGTGCAGGCAATATTTTGGACTTTACTAAAGACTGTTGAGCATTATTAATGACAGTAACAGCAGTTGTATTTAATGCTTCTGTTTTAATCGTTAAATATACTTTTTGCGCATCTAAAAGTGTTTCAAAATTTAGTCTGTCGCTATTATTTACATCAATTTGTGAGTTCGATGTATATACAGAAGCTGTCTTCTTTACCAATTTTACAAAATCTTCGTTTAGACTATTTGCAAATGAAGAAGTAATTAAAAATAAACAATAAATATATCTCATAAATATTCTCCTTAATTTGACCTTAGTTGTCTTTCTATCCACTTATTAAACAGTAGTTCATATTGTGGACCAGTCGCTGCCTCAAAGTATATTTCATTGTTTGGTAGCAAATCATATCTTTCAGCAACACCAGGTTTCTTTTTACACCAGGGATCTGTAGCCTCATCACAATAAGCACATCTATTTTCTGTATTTAAAAGATAAGATGTTGTAGTTTGGCCTGTATAATCATCAATTACGACATATGGTCTTTGAAGTTTAAAATTCATTCCTTGTGCAGGACAATTTACTCCCTGAAAATAAATTGCTTTCATACTTGGTGCAATATATTCAGGAAAAGCGTTAGGAGATGAAACAGTATTACTATCAATTAATATCATTCGATATCCCCCTATATGAGTAGTCACATTCCCTTCAGTCTCTACAACACCTAAGATTGTTTGAGCCAATATCCAATTAGAGTCATAAGGTGATTCAGGACCATTTGAATTGTAGCTAAGAATACAATTAAAGTTGCTACCATCTTTAATTAAGTATAAGTACATAGTAAATGAGCCTTGACGAACAGAACCATCAAAAGCCCCTGGCCCATTACTAATTGTACCGGAAGAACTATATTTACAGACTATTTCTGTACTGTTAACTAAGAAGTCGTTACCAATATAAATAGCTCCTTTACCAATTTTACTATAGACCATAGATGCGTCATTAAAAAAATCAGAACTCGGAGCACTGCTTATATGAGGGAATCTTTCGACGTTTCTTACTGGTTCTTCAGGAGTTGGATTTAATTCTTCTGCTAGACCGTCAATCTTAACAATTACTTTTTTAGTTGAAGTGTCATACGCAAGTTCACCATTTGACATAGTCGATAAAGTAAAATCACCCGTAAGATACGGTAATACAAGTCTAATCGCTCCTGATGAGTAACCCTGTTGTATTATCAATAAAAATAAAAATGTCCCTACGACATATGAAATGCGTTTTTTCATTTTCGCTCTCTCCTTAAGCAGATTGTTATGAGTAAAAAATAATTTAAATAAAGATTTCAAAGGCATAACTTGAAGTCAATTTCCAGAAAGTTAACTCCTTAAACCTTTATTCTAGACATGACACACCTTATCCCTGGAGAACAAAAAACATTTACACGGGCCAAGCAATTATTCTGAATCTCAATCTAAAGAAATCCTTAAGAAAAAGTAAAAACAACAAAAGGTTTAAAGTCAGAAGATGTTTGAAAATAGTCTTGGGGAAAATAAAAATTTAAGCTGAAAAAAAATCTTTTACTTATGAAGCTACCTATATAGTTGCATATAAAATTTAATATAATCATATTTCGTATCTCTTATATAAAATTAAGGTCATTAGTTATCCCCTTAATATTAATCCCAGACTTGCGAATATAAATCTGCATCGTCTTCAAATCCTTCCAGCCTCCCATGGACATAACCTTAATGGGCTCAATCCCTTTAGAGAGCATGATCGTGGCCCAAGATGCCCGAAGATCATGGAAGCGAATAAGAGGTAGATTTAATTCTTTTAAGAAGTCTTTTAATGGCTTTGCCTGAGTGCCTGTTTCCCAATCCCTAATCCTTGGAAGTACAAACTCCCCTTCTTTATTTTCGTAAAGTTCTTTGATGACAGGCATAAGGCTTGGAGCAATTTCAACGACTCTGTCGTCTCCCGACTTAGTAGTCTTAAGGCCATTAATTTTATTCCAAGAATGGGTGATATAGATAAGTCGATTTTGAAAATCGACGTTCTCCCACTTAAGAGCATATAGTTCACCGTTACGAAGTCCTGTGTAGCAAGCCACAGCCCAGACAGGAAACCATTCATGGTTTCTTTCTTTTGCTTCTCGTAGAAGAATCTTTATTTCTTCTTCCTTAAGCATTTTTTTGATTTTCTCGTTCTTTTTAAATTTAAGTCTAGGGCAAGGATCGCGATAAATGATGTCGTGCTCAACTGCGTACCTAAAGACGGCTCGTAGATACTTAAGCATACTTTTTCGATGGGCCTCAGAAAACTTTGCACAGTCATCTAAGATGAAATCTCTAATTTCAGAAGTACTAAATTCGTTAATTCTTTTCTTTCCCCAAATATGAAAGGTATTGGCCTTTATACATTGCTCGTAATTTTTGAGCGTGTTCTTAGCGATTCCACAATTGGCGTAGTAGTCTAAAAACTTCTCGACTAGATCAGGCCAAAGAGGATGAAGGTTCTCGTTAAACTTCTCCCCCATTTTGATAATTAATTCTTTGTATACCCTTTCCGCTTCATACTTAGTCTTAATTCCCTGACGCCTTATGCTTTTAGATTGCTTCGTTACAGGATGTCTTCTGTGGTACGTGACCACGTAATGTTTCTTTTCTCTGTCGTATTTAATTCCCATTGCGACCTCCACTTAACCTATGAAGGTATTCAAAAAAGCTTTAACAGCTCTTAGTTTAGATGGCTCAAGCCTTTTAATTATTTCGATACACTCGCCACGCATATTCTCAGGAAGAATAATATCGCCGTGGAGCATCTTCTCGAATTCTTCATAGCTGTAACCGTAAACATCAAGGTAGCTTGCAATGATTGGTTTGGTGAGATCTCGCCTTCCATTTTCAGAATGACTAACCGTAGACTCTGAGATTCCCATGATTCTGCCTACGGCCCTGACTGATAAATTTCGTGACTCTCTAAGATACTTAAGAAGTTTCCCTTCTCTCGTTTCGACCTTGAGATCGCATCTTCTGTTCTTTTTCTTTGTCTGTTTTTTCTCGTTTTTCTTGGCCGTCATAACTACTCCTTTTGTGTAAAAACGCCGTTTAAGTAGCCCAAACCGATACACTGAGTAGTTGTTTAAAATCAGAAACTTAACTGCATTTTTTAGGCATTTTTTGGCATTTTGCTACACTGTATAGTTCATCAAAAATGCTATAGCCAAAATGTTAGCCACAAATAGCCACATCAAGACAATTTGAGACAAGTTAAGACAGGTCAAAGTGTCTGATAAAAACGCAAGTTACTGTAATTAAGTAGCTGATTTTAATAATGTTTAAGGAAAGAGGGCTTCCACCACCGGAATCCGATGGTGGAGGTGGTGGGAATCGAACCCACGTCCGAAATGACGTCTTGATAGCGGCCTACGTGCGTAGTCTTCATTTATCGTCAGAAGACAAGACTGTCCGTGATACGTGACCTCGGCAAACCCCGGTGAGTGATTAACGAGATGCCCCGGCAGGCTCGAAACCTAGTTAACCAGCAGATTCAACTGGATTGCTACATTCTGTTTCTTGGCAGTAGCGCCTCACAAGACTAATCCTAATTAATTAGGCAGCCATTGGCATTGCATAATCGTCTGCAATTAACGGTGGACTCCTTTTTACCAGGACCGTGGAGACCAACCTGGACACGCCCGGATACCTGTCAACCATCCCGTCGAAACCAGGGCACCCCCATTAGATTTTGACTTGCGGATATTTGGAACAAATATACGTAAGCGGCAGTATAGCACAGCATTTCATATCTGAAAAGAAATCCATCGACAATCAACGCTATGCACATATCTTTATTTTTCATCTTCATTTTTTAGATTAACTAAAGAAGCACCAAAGTAGATCAGGTTCTTAATTAGAACTAGGGCACATACTAATAAAATCGCAGCAAGTAGCGGTTGAATAATTCCATGAATATAACCGAGCTCTAAATCGATATTCTTATATAGGTATAGATTGAGTAGCAAAATATAACCAAGTATTTCCACATTGTGAGAATTTAAAACCACTTTTTTAAATAGTTGGCCAAGTTCATTACAATTTTTTATATCATTTCTAACTGTAGGCTTCATAATTCTTACAGTGTTATAAATTACTCCTAGAATAATGAGTTCTATTGCAAAAACAGAAAACAGAGAAAGCAAAGCCTCAAGTAAAATAAATATCCATATGAGAACTGAACTGTCATGGGTTGAATACTCACTATAACTTTTTATCATAGAATATGCTGCTGCAATAAGTGGAATGAAAACCATTAATCTGTTCATTGTTTTATTTTTCATAATTGATTCCAAGTTTCCAAGCTGTAGCCTACCAGAGTTTCCGTGATGCATCCCCTTCATCGTATTACTCCTTAGTTGTCTTTGATCTATAATTAAATAAATCCACAAGTAACTGGGAAACAAAGAGATAAAGAAACCCACTAAAAATTGAAGCACTTACCGCCAAGGCCATTCCTAATTCAAAACTTGTACCTTTCAGAGCAAGACAATAAAAAGTTATACCTGCAACAGTAATCGCACCAGCAATATGTGAAACGCCAGCATAATATTCTAGTAAATCCAATAATGAACGAACTTGATTAAATTGAGTTATTTTTCCTACATTAACCCCACTCTCATGTCCTAATATTGAATTGTAAATGAGGCCAAATATTGAAACGATAATCATAAATGCAATGAGAAAGAATAAGATTGAAATGCTTATGCTAAACTTCCCCTGTAAATAATTAATTGAATAGAAATATCCTAGTACTGGTGAAAGTAAAAGGCATGGCCATAAATATAAGCTCGTTTTATTTGAAAATTTCATTCTCTATTTCCTAGTCTCTAAATTGAGGTCTTCCAAAATTTACTTGTAAGTCGTTAAAATAATCATCAAATTCTTCATAGAGTCTCCCTCGTAAATATTGAATTTAACGAAAGCTACTCCAATCTCATTTCAAAAACGAAATATTTCCAAAATGAAATAAGAAATTTTTAAAGAGAAAAGGCTCTAGTGATTAAGCACCGCCAAAATCACTTCAAGCGCCTCAACCTGATCACTGAGCCCCATGGTCTCAAAGCTTGGAAGATGAACGAAGCCGGCCTTGGCGCGCATCTTTTTTTCTTCAATTATGTGGCGAATGCCATAGAAGACGTGATTGCACACGAAGCGTCCGCAGTCGCGAGAGATGGCCACGGGAATTTGCGCAGCAAGAAGGGCGTCTTCAATCTCCCCTATGGGAAGAGTGGAATCGAGAGTTGCAGCTGCTCCCTCAAAGATCACTTCGTTTACGGGGCAATTGCCTTCGTTGTCTGCGATGCTTGCATCGTTTAGATTGTGAGCGAGGACTTCGAGGTTTACTTCCTGGGCCTTTTCATTAAGGCCAAAGCAGATGATATAGTCGGGATTTAAAAAGAAGGCCTCCTTCTTTAAGATGGCCAAGCTCTTTTCAAAAACTGTAGGTAGAATTAATTTGTGAACCTCAAGGTGCGAGAAGTTGGCCGTGGTCGCCTCCACCACTTCGCCGCTTGGATTAATAAGATTATTTCCAAAGGCATCAAAGCCTGTGATTAAAACTTTCTTTGCTCTCATATCATAAATCTCAGTATGCCACGTATTCTAACTTAAATCCCCACGCCTCTTCGTCAATATTTGTGCGTGGATAGATTGAGTTATTCTTTTCACTATACGAAGTCTCACAACGTCCCTCACTCACCTCATCCATCGTCAGGAAGTTTGTGCGAATGACACTTCCATCCTTTGTCGATATAGCAAGTTCAGCTGCGCCGTAATGAAAGACAATCTCCGAATCTTTATAATCAACCTCAAGAAGGTTTTGCGTCACATACTTCTTTCCAAGTACCTTCACATCGGTGCGATAAATCATGTACTGATCCATCACAAAGAAATTATCACCTGATAAGATCATTTTACGAAATGAATCTTCCTCCGTTGTATAAGCGCCACTGCACTTATAAAGCGTGTTGATTTCAAATTTTCCGCCAAGGTTTTTTAGCACGACTTTGCCTTCTCGATTTCGAGTCATGGTATGCCCGAGAAAGAGATAGGCCATGCAATCACCATCAGTAGAGATCGCTCCAGTATAACTTGTCGTTAGACCTCCAGGGTGGCGTGACTTTAGAAGATCAGCAGAAAGACTGCAATTATAAACCTCATCCTTCATTTGATAGTCTTGATAACACACATCCACCTGATGCTTTAGGGCCTTTAGGTAGTTAAGCTTCTGGCCAACACTTGTGCGAAATTGCGCCTGGCCTTCGGCGTCTTCGGGATAGAACGTCTTTTGAAGTTCGGCCTTGAGATCACTTTTATAATTGTCTGCGATGGCCTCAAGACTTGAGCAGTTATTTGCATAAGAGCTAAGACTTAAAAATGCGATTAGGATTAGTTTTTTCATGGGAAAATTTTAGCAAAAAAAAAGCCCCCTTGCGGAGGCTTTTTTTCTATTTTGCTCTTACATCGAATACTTTACTTTGTAGTAATTCGCCTTTGTAAGAAACATCGACTTTAAACTTAAGTTTGTCGTCTTTTGTCTTTTTCTTAAACTTGTAAGTTAATGCACCAGTTGCTGTTACACCGCGACCAGGAGCTGCAACCTTAGTTGATCCTTTCTTAAGTTCAACAAACTTATCCCCTTCTAGTACACTGATTGCAACATCGTAGCTTCCAGGAACAAAGTCACGTAGACCAGTTAGTTTTACTTTTACATCGTGGCTTCTAAACTTACAGTTAAATAGACCTAGCGTACACTTGCGATCCTTAACCTTGTCATCAAAATCAAGGGCAACTTGAACTTCTGGGTTAACCACAACGTTTGCATTGAATGTTGCAATTTCAGTGTAGCTTCCACTTAGCTCATCACCTGGGTAAGTTAACTCGATCTTCATTTCGATATCTGATCCTGGGCGAGCGTTATTTGCAACCTTAGCTTGGATAACATCAGTTAGTTCAATTTGTGCTTGTGCAGGTAGAACTCTTAGGTTTGCACGAGAGTTTACGATCTCAACATTTGAAGTCGCTGCTACGACTCTTGCACTGATTGCCCCACGGTTTGAAGCTAGCTTTCCGAAGTTTACTAGCCCAAGTCCGACAGAGAATTTTCCGTCTTGAGCTAGACCTTTTGCATCTTCAGTTTTTACACTTGTTTGTGCTGATTGATTTAGGCGAACAACAGCGTTACTAGCAAATAGCTTCTTTGCTTGTGACTTACCAAGAGCAAGCATTTCTTCTTTAGCTGCTTGGATATTCTCATCAAATCCAGCTTCCTGGCCATCAGCTGCACCATTTTTGAATGCAACCCCTTCACCTTCTAAGCGAGCTTCAGCAAAGGCAGTCTTGTAGGCCTTGTCGAAACCTTTTTGCGTTTCGGCCCCAAAGTTACCAGCGGCAGCTTCATCACGAGAACTCTCAAAGAAGTCCACGTAGCCTGCGAAGTAAGTATCTTTGTGACTAACATTAAATTCAGCTTTATAAGCGGCATCGTAAGAAGCACCACATGCCTTCTTGAACTCATTAACACCTTTGTAAACATCAAAGCAATTTTTGAAGTCTTCATCGATATCGATGCGAGTTGGCGCAGTGTACGCATACTGAGGAAGCGCTTTTGTTTTTGCACGATCATTTTCATAAGATTCGATCTCTCTTTGAGTTTTTGCGATCTCTTTATCAACTTTAGAGTTGAAAGCTGAGCTTAAAGACTCAGGAGACGCTGTGTATTCAGGAGCGGTAAAATCTAATGCTTCAAAAGCTGGTGAAACAAATTCTTGTGCCATTGAGAAGGCTTTCTCTAAGAAAAGGCTTCCGTTAACACTATTTGATAACATCACTCTATTTGTTGGTTTACTTGAGAAAGTCTCGCTCTTAACTTGCTCATATCCTTTTGGAAATTCTTGTGACTTTGCTAAGCTCTTAGCTTTTGCAACACCTGCTTCATATCCTTTTGCAAATCCTTCATCATAGCTTGCTTGAGAGTTAACACCGGCCTCATAACCTTTTGTTAGCCCGTCTTCTTTACCATCCATAAGGCCTGCAAGGTAGCCACGTAGCTCACCTAGCTTCTTCCCGTTGGCACTTCCAAAGAAGTTTGCATCTTCTTGGACATCAGCGCTTGCCTTGTACTCTCCTGCTGTTGCACCAGCGGCTTCCCCTTGAGAAGCTCCAAGAGCTTTTGCATCTCTTTCGTATTGAACGTAAAGGTTGCTACGGCTTTGGTATGCTTGGTATTTCTCATTTGTGATATCTTCAAGATCACTTGCAACAGTGTCTGCTCTTGCAAATTCTTCTTCTTTCACAAGCTTATCTTCTAATAGACGGCCTCTTTCACTTTCAAGATCTGCAATGCGATCTTCGTTACTTGCCATCTGTGATCTCTTCGATGCGATCACACTAGAGTTTTGCATGATTCGCTGAGATGAATCAGCGATGATATTTTGGTTAGCAACAAGTCTTTCACTTCTTGCCTGAGATTCTTCTTCAAGTTCAAGTCTTGTTACGTGAAGTGAATCAAGACGATCAACAAGTAGCTTGATATCTGATTCAACCACTGAAAGTCTTCTTTGGTATGAATCGCGCTCGGCCACAAGTGCCTTTTGTGTATTTCTAAGTGAGCCAACTTCACGACGTTGAGTCTCAAATTGATTCTTTTCGCGATTAAGCTCATTTCTAAACTTCTTAAGATCAGAGTCGATTAGAGCAACTCTTTGTGTCGCTTTTTGCTTTTGATCTCTTAGAGAAGCAATATCACCTTCAAGGCGTTTGATATCTGACTTCACCTGAGCAAGCTTAGCTTGTGCCTTATCAAGAGTAGACTTCGCTGTTGCTTGAGTAGTCTTAGCAGAGTTAAGTTCACTCTTAGCAGAAGCAAGTCTTTGCTTAAGTTTTTCAAGCTGAGGTGCCGCTTGTGCGATCTCGGCCTCAACGGCCTTGATATCTTGACGAAGATTTCTAACTTCACCTTTTTTCGTATTAACTTCAGACTCAAGGATAGCAATCTTATTGCTTCCACCATTGATTGTATTTTGCGCCTTTGCAATCTTCTTATTAAGTTGCTCAAGATCAGCAACAACTTTTGCTAGGCGTGTTTTCGTTTGTTGAATTTTATCTCTTAGGATTTTACGACGCTCTCTAAGATTCTTGATTTGGTTAGCATTACCACGGTCATTACGATCACCGGCCATTAAATCCTTAAGGGCCTGCTCTACTTGTACCATTTCAGCTTCTAGAACCGATCTCTTGTTATCAAGATTAGTCTTTTGAGAAGCAAGAGTTCCTCTTTCTGATTTAAGGCCATCAATTTGTGACTTAGCACTCTCTAATTCACTCTTTGCTTTTTCAAGCTCACTTGTCTTTGCCGACAGGGCCGTTTGAGCAGAGCTTAATTGAGACTGAAGATTACTTCTCTTTTGAACAAGAGGCTTAACAGCTTGTTCTTGCTTTGAGATTTTATTTTCGATTTGAGTAACTTTGGCCTGGGCCTCACTAACTTCTGTATTTGCAGCTTGAAGCTTTGTGCGAGCACTTGTTACTTGTGACTCAAAAGTTGAAACCTTTGACGTTGCTTGGGCAAGGTCTTGTTTCTTTGATTTCATTTCTTCTTGGATCTTTGGAAGCTTGATATTTAAGCGGTCACGCTCATCAATTGCTTTTGAGATATTTGATTCTAGGGATTTGATTTGATTTCTTGTTCGATCTAATTTCTTTTGAGCATTGCCCAGGCGATCATCATTTGTTCTAAGGCTAGAGAGAACTGAATCAAGGGCACGCCTTAGGTTGCGGGCCGTATTTCGAGGGCCAGCAAGCTCAGATTCTGTGCGATTGATATCGCTATTTACGTCACCGAGTGAATCAGCAAGTCTTTGAAGCTCTTGCTCAAGTCCTTGGTTTTCAAAACTTAACTCAGAGATTGTTGTCTCTAGGTTCATATTCTGTGCATTCAAGTCTGAAACAACAGCGATGGCCTCTTCGATTTCTCTCTTAGAGATCGAGATCTCACTTCCGTTGGCCTCAAGTCTGGCCGCTAGCTCATGGATAAGATCACTGATTTGAGTGGCAGACATTCTGGCCGCATCACTTTGGGATTTTGCTGAGTTGTAAGAGCTTAGGTAGGTGCGGTAATCAATCTCGTCTGGAAGTCCCGCATTTGCACTGGCCGCCATGGCCATAACTGACAATAAAACAACTTTTCTGCTTAGTGCATTTGATCTCATCATGATTCCCTCTCCTTTTGATCACTTTGATAAGAAGTGTTTTATAATTCCCTTTTGAGAATGTTGAGAGTGCTTCAAAAAGAAATTAATTTATTGAGGCGATTGTAAGTTTTTATCAGAAAATGACATTATGATTTGAAATATTTACAAGATTTAAAGGCCAAAAAGGCCCACCTATTTACTAAGTGGGCCCTTTTGACATTACTTCACTTTAACATTGAAAACTTTGGTATGCAGTACGCTCCCCTTATAGAGGACATCCATTTTGAATTTTAACTCTTTTCCACCGGCCTTCTCTTTAAACTTGTAAGTGAACTTACCTGATTCAATTTTCCCTTGGCCTGGAACTGGCATTTTTGCAGCTGTCTCGTTTAATTCAAGGTACTTACCGCCTTCTAGAACTTCTAGTTTTACATCAAACTCACCAGGAATATTGTCGCGAATCCCCTTAAGTTGGAACTTAATATCGTGCGATTTATACTTACAAACTAGCCAACACTTTCCATATTCAACAGTCTCATCAAAGGCAACTGCATATCTGATATCTGGATTAGGCAGAACAACTGATGTAAACGTCGTCACCTCTGTGTACTTATCCTTCAGGCTGTCACCTGGATAAGTAAGCTCAATATCCATCGTTACAATAGAGCCAGGTCTCGCATTATTGGCAATCTTTGCAAAGATAACGTCTTTTAGATCAATCTTTGTTTCAGCAGGAAGTTCTGCTAGATTCACCTTCTTGTCAAAGACTTCAACGTTATCACTTGTTGAGATAACCTTAGCAGAGATAACACCCTTCTCACTTGCCATCATTCCGAAGTTAACAAGGCCAAGCCCAACTCCAAAATTACTATCTTGAGCAAGTCCTCTAGGATCACCACTTGTTAAGATAGCTCCTCTTGATTTATCAACTCTGACAACGGCCTGCTCTTGGAACAAGGCCTCACCTTTCATTTTCCCTTCAATTGCCATTTGCTCACGAAGTTCTCCAAGATTTTCCTCTTCAGCTAGAAGTGCACCATCTTTCTTTCCATTTTCAAATGCAACTCTTTGACCTTCAACCATTGCATCACCAAATCCATAACGGTGACCACGATCAAGACCTTGCTTATGAGTCTCTGGATGATCATTTGTTCTCGCTTCTTCTCTAGCATCAACAAATAGTTGATCATACTCTTCAAAGTAAACCTTACGGTGTGAAGCTAAGAATTCTTGGTCATAAATTTCATGATAAGACTCTTCACAAATTGTTCTTAGTTCTTCGACTTCTTTGTAAACTTTTTGACAACGAAGCTTCGCCTTCCCTTCAGTAATCTCAGTCGGTGCTGTGTAAACATATTCTGCACTTCCCTTAATCTCTTCAGTATTGCTTATTAGGGCCTCAATTTCATTTTCAATACGAACAATCTCTTCTTCATATGTTTCTTTTGAATCACCTAGATCAAAAGGTACGTGATCTGAGTGGTCATCATTAGCAGTGCTATCTTCATCAAGACCTGCAAGATAAGGCATCTCAGAAGACCCCATAAAGAATTCTCTTTCTTGAACCTTATTTGTCAGAACCACATGATTACTTGGAAGAACAGACATCTTTAATTCTTTTGCTTCCGTAAAGGCCGCATGAAAATCTTCTTCCATAGCAACTTTCTTAGCGTTCTGTAGTCCGATTGCATAACCTTCATGATGGCCAAGATCATAATCTTCTTGAGAGTTCACACCTTGGTTATAACCATCAGTCTTCCCTTGTTCTAGACCTTCCCCTAGACCAATAAGGTAGCTATCAAGCTCACCAACATTTTGCCCATTCATGCCACCATACTTATTAGCATCGGCCAATGCATCAGCAGATGCTGTTTCTGAACCGATACTTGCACCATCAGTGATTGCATCAACTTGTCCGAGAACTTTTGATTCACTCACATATTCATTGTATAGGTTTTGACGAGTCTCATACTGAATACGAGCATCCTGAGTTGTTTGCTCTAACTCATTAGCTCTTGCTTCAGAAATAACGAGAGTGTCTTCTGTATTCGTTTTTCTAAGCGTAAGCTCAGCATTTTCTTTTTCAAGTTTTTCAACAAATTCTTGACCAGCTTTTAACTCAGCTTGATTTTCAACGATGGCAGCAGTATTCGTTCTAAGACGAGAACGAGTTGTCACGATTTCATCAACAAGCTCAGACTTTCTCTTCTCTTTAGTCGATACAATAACGTTTAACTCTTCATTTCTCTTATGTGCATCTTCAGACATTTTTTGAGTTTCAAAGATTTTGTCATTGATACCTGAAACCTTCTTCTGTTGTAGGTCACGTTTTGCTTCAAGAGTCGTGTGATTTCTTGCAAGCTTGCCAGAGTTCACTTCAGTTTCAACTAATAAATTTTGAGTCTTAAGATGGTCATCTTTTAATTCTTTAAGAGACACTTGAGCAACTCTTAGCTTATCTTTAGCAAGAAGCTCTTTCTTTCTAAGGGCGTCTCTCTCTTCATTTAGGACTTCAATCTCTCCATTCACAAGTCTAAGCTGATGCTTTACCTCTTCGTATTCTGTAATCGAGGCACCAAGATCATCTTGCGAGCGCTTTAGCTCAAGCTTTGCTTCTGCTAAAGAAGCTTCAAGCTGCTTAAATCTTGGAGCAGCTCTAATGATCCTCTCATCAACTGCAACAAGAAGAGACTCTTGATATCTAAGTTTCTTCTCAGCACTTTCATATTGCTTCTCAAGGTGCATTAATTTTAATCCACCATCTTTAAGCTTATATTCAACAACTGAGAGCTTTCTCTTAATAACATCATGCTCATCATCTAAAATCTTAATCTCACCTTCTACTTCAAGCTTCTTGGCTAAAAGATCCTTTCTTTGAGAGGCTTGATCATCTCCCAATTGTAGTAAGTCGATTTCGATTTTTTCTAATTCATGTTTTTTGATTGTTTGATCAGCGTCGATTCTTTCCATCTCAGCTTTATATGCACTTGATTCAACTTTTAATGAATCCATCACTTCTTGGTACTTAATTAGTGCAACATGTGATTTTGCATATTCTTTCTTTTCGACACTGATATTAGAAAGAATTGTATCTCTCTTTCTCAGTAAAGGACGAATTGAGCTTGTTTGCTCATTATATTCAATATTGATATCTTCAGCTCTTAGCTTTGCTGCACGAAAGATTTCTCTCTTTCTTACAATAAAAGTATCAAGCTTTTCCATTTCTAATTCTAAAGGTCTCACTTTTGGGGCCACTAGATCGAGCTTTTTCTTATTAGCAGATACTTTCTTTAAAACACTGCTATAATCTTTCGTTAGGCTCTTTACTTCAACTGCTTTATTTTCAGTTTGTTTGCTTAAGAGTGTCACTCTTGCCTTTAGAGAAATAAGCTTATCCTTATTCTCTTTGCTAAGAGCTGTATTGGCCTCTAGCTCGGCCAGTGTTTCTTTTAAAATTGATTGCTCAACTTCAACACTCTTCTTTAAAGATGTTAGCATGGCCTCATTATTATTAATGATAACTCTACCTTCACTAAGCTCTTTCTTAACAGAAGCTAAGATTTCTTCAACCTGCCCCTGCTCTCTAACTAATTCACTTAAGTTAACTTCAAGAATTTCACTCTCTCCGCTTAACTCATCGATCATAGCAGTAGCATCAGCAACGATCTTCTTCGTTAACTCAAGATCATGAGTGTTTACTTCAAGCATCTCTGTCATCTTTAAGATTTCAGATTTAAGCTCTTCAACTTTGAATTTTGCTGATTGACTTTGAGTTTTTGAATTATCATAAAGCTTTGAATACTTCTGATAATCGATCTCATCCGGTAATGTTGCATGTGAAGCAACGGCCATAAGTGATAAAATAACTAATTTTTTACTAATTCCGATTGAACTCATATTCTCCCCTTCTTCTTAAAGATCAAAAGACTAACTTAATGCACAAAAAAAAGCCCATTGGTATAACCAACAGTCTCATTTGCGTCTAAAATTTGTGAGGAGTATTAAAGCAACTTGAGATTTAATTTAAATTTTGAGGATTGAAAAAATGCCTGGCCGCAACTTAAGCAGAGACAGGAAAAGACGGCGGCCAGGCTTTTACACACAAGATAAGGACTTTTCAATAACCTCAAATAAACATTATTTTGACTGATTCACATTGTAAATAGCTCTTCTCAAACTTTACCTTTTCTTTACTTAAATACTTGGCAGATATTAGAAAATTTTCTTGTTTTGAAAAATGGACGTTTTAATAAAAGAAACACAATCAAGTATGGGTTTTTAATAAACCGAGCAAAATACTCTAGTGAAATCTCCTTTTCTGCCGGTATCTAAACACCTAAATTTATTATATACTTTAAAGGTATAGCTATTTTCCAGATTACAATAAAATCTCTACATAAATGGAAAGGGGGAACAAATGAAAAAGCTTTTTACACTATTACTTTTAGGTTCTGCACTAGTTATGACTTCATGTGGTTCATCATCAAAAACTGATGATTCATCTTCTGTAGAATCTGTTGATTACAACAATGCTTCACTTGAAGTAAATGGTGACTCAGACTCTGGTAAAGCAGGTAATCTAAGAACTGTTTATTTCGCATTCAACTCTTCAGGACTTAGCTCATCAACAAAGTCAACTCTTGAAGCAAACGCTGACTTCTTAAAAGAAAATACTTCTGTTGAAGTACAAGTAGAAGGTCACGCCGATGAAAGAGGTGGACGTGAGTACAACATGGCACTTGGTGAAAACCGTGCACGTGCAATTAAGAACTACCTAGTAGCTCTTGGTGTTGATGCTTCAAGAATCTCAACGACTTCTTACGGGAAAGAAAGACCAATTTCATTTGGTCACAATGAAGATTCTTGGTCACAAAACAGAAGAGGAAACTTCGTAATTATTGCAAAGTAATCTTTAAAAAATGAAAAAATTAAAAAATAAAATCACATTTTTAATTTTACTTCTATCTTTGGGTAGCTGCGGTCTTACGACCGTACGCCCGAAGTTAGAAATGACTTATGCACAGGTTGCTTTCCTTGCGGCCAAGGAAGCTGGCGGACAAACACTCGCCCCTAACCTCTACCGAAAGGCCGAATTCTACTACTTAAAAGCGAAATCAAGCTACAAGAGAAAATTCTTTAATAAAGCTAAGAAGTACGCCATTCTTTCTAAGCAATTCTCAGAAAAGGCCGAATTCAAGGCATATCGTAAGAAAACTCTCGATAGCATTTAATATATCTTATTCGGAGAATTTCTCATGAAGAAAACTTCCCTACTTACTACGATTACATTAACTACATTAATGGGTGCTTCTATGACGTCTTGTAAAACACAAGAACAAATTGAGCGCGAACAAAAAATCAATACCATGTCTGTGCAAATGCAACAGAATCAAAAACTAAACGCTGACTCTGTTTCAAAGATGCAGGAGCTGCAAGATAGTGTTCTCCAATTCCAAGGACAACTTGAAGAGTACACTAATGGAAAAGATCAAAAGCTTGAAACTGTTGATCAAAAACTTCTAAAACTTGAAGAACAAAACACTGCTCTTACTGACGAAGTAACAAAGCTTACTGCTAAGATTGAAGAACAAGATAAATTCATCAAAGAAGTGCTGGCACTGTTAAAAAAAAAAGAAAGTAAGCGAAAAGAATTAGCAAAAGCAAAGAATCGCTCACCTTATAATCAGGCCATGTTCCTTTATGGAAAAGGTAAATACAGTGAAGCTCGTCCAATCCTAGAAAAGCTTTTTAAAGAAGGTAAAATCAAAGGAAAAAGACGTGGGCGTATCATTCACAATCTGGGAATGATTTCTTATATCCAAAAGAGAAATGACGATGCTGTCACATACTTCTCGACTCTTTATACATCAATGCCAAGCTCTGCTTACAACGGTAACGGACTAGTCTATCTAGCAAGAACGTTTAAGAGACAAGGGCAAACAGAACAGGCCATTGTGACTCTTGAAGAGATGCTTAAGTCATTTCCAAAAAGTCGCCACGTCCCTACTGCTAAGAAGCTATTAGCTAGTTACAAAAAATAAGGTATGTAAATAATGAAACGAATTTTAGGACTCCTAGGCTTAACCTTTGCTCTTTCTTGCCAAAGTATTATTGACTTAGATCGTGATAGTGAAGAGATAAAGATTGAAGGACCGAAGTTTTCGATCCTCTTTTCTCACTCAATCTCTGGTGAAACTCATCCATGTGGCTGTCGCCAATTCCCTCTCGGAGGTCTTCCTCAAGTAGCGGGCTTTATGAGTGAATTTAAAAAGGATCATCAATACCTCTATATCGACACAGGTGATATGCTCTTTCCTTCATCTGTTGTCCCAGGACATATTGAAAAGTCTCAAAAATTTGCAGCGGTCTCGCTGGCAAAGGGATTAGATAAACTTGGTCTAAAGTATACAATCCCAGGTGATCAGGACTTAGCAGCAGGACTCGACTTCTACAAAGAAGTTCTTTCTCAAGTTAGTTTTAAAGTCCTCGTTTCAAACCTTGCTGATAAAAACTCACTACCCCACCAAGAGTTTGCTAAGATTACTTTTGGAAAGAGCACAATCTTTCTAACAGGAATCGTTGCCGGGGGAACCCTACAATCTGAATACAGAGACCTATTTGTTAACCCAGTTAAAAACTTTAAGGACACAATAGCGAAGCTTAAAGAAGCAGGCTTTGATGAAAAGAATCCTCTTCATAAACTTGTTCTTATGTCTCACGCTGGACTTGATTATGATAAGAAGTTTGCTGAAGCATATCCGGTTATTGACTGGATCATTGGCTCTCACTCACAAAGCTTCACTAATTACTCAATTGATGTTGGAACAACTCAAATCGTTCAAGTTCTTTCTAAGAATCACTACCTTGGTGAAGTCGCCTTCTCTGCAGGGCCTGAAAAGCTAGAAAAGGAATTTTCTTACCATGAGATGCGCGAGCAATTAGGAGAAAAGATCCCAAATAATCCATTCACAACTTTTATTAATAACCACAAGCAAGAGCTTGATAAGATTCGTGACCAGGAACAAAAGAGCCTAAGCTTTGCTGACACTGGAATCAAGAAGCTTTCAGATACTAAGAGTTGTCTTGAGTGTCACTCTGATCAAGGTGATCACTGGGCAAAGACTCCTCACGCGATTTCTTTTGGAACGCTTATGATTGCCAAGGAAGAGAATAAAACAAGCTGTATGCAGTGCCACTCTCTTGGAATGAATGAAGAAGGTGGTTATATCAACCACAACGATATTGTGCACTTTAAAGACTTAAAAACAAGTGATGCAAAATTTAAGGCCCACAAAGACAAGTACTGGCAGGATGTAACAAAGGCCTTTAGTGGTGTGACTTCTGTTCGTAAGCTTGATTCTAAGAAGATTAAATCAATTCGCGTTGCATGGGATAAGGCCAATGAGAAACACAATGTGGAGCATTCATTTGCCAATGTACAGTGTCTTAATTGTCACGCTATGGTTACAGATCACCCATTTGCTATTGAAGACGAGACTCAAAAGAAGGCCCATACAAAGGCCGCGATTAAGAATAAGTGTCTTGGTTGTCACACAAGTGACCAATCACCTGAGTGGTATAAGAAAGATCGCGATGGAATTTATTCTGGAGTAAATGACGAGTACTTCGATAAAATGTATCAAAAAATGACACACTAAAAATTTATAAGGGGGCCTCAGTTCTTACTGATAGTCCCCTTTTCTTAACTTTCTTTCCACATCTTTTTTCTGCTGATCAGATCTCTTATCATGAAGCTTCTTCCCTTTTACTAGGGCGATTTCAAGCTTAACACGTGAGCCTTTAAAATAGATGATAGTTGGAACAATCGTAAGCCTTTCGGCCTTTGCACGGTGAGCGATCTCAGCAATCTCTTTTTCATGTAAGAGTAGCTTTCTCTTTCTCGCCTCTTCGTGATTGAATTGATTTCCAAATTCATACTCAGGAATTTTGATATTATTGGCCCAAACTTCGCCGTTCTTATCAATTGTAATATGGGCCTCACCAATCGAGACCTTTCCCGCACGTAGAGACTTAACCTCAGTTCCCACTAAGGACATTCCTGCTTCGTAAAGTTCAAGTAATTGATAGTCGAACTTCGCTCTCTTATTTTTGGCTATTATTTTCTTTCCCATAATTTACTCATTTAAATACTTATATAAATTTTGAAGGTCCTCTAATTTTAGCGCTTCTGCTCTAACTGTCAAAGGCTGATTGATTTTGGCCAAGGCCTGTTCAATCTTATCCGCAGGAGCATAGGTCTTAAGAACCTTACCAAGCTGCTTTCTCTTAAATTGAAAGACTGCTCTTAAGAATTTCTCAAACTTCGTAAACTCAGAAAGAGGGATCACTGGACTCTCCAGGCGTTCAAAACTAATAACAGCTGAGTCAACCTTTGGCGGAGGAGTAAAGGCACCAGGAGGCGCTTTAACAAGCAGAGATGTCTTAAAATATGTTTGTGATAAGGCCATTAGTGAGCCCATGAAATTCTTCTTTGAAGCGAAGGCAAAGACCTTATCTGCCACTTCTTTTTGAAACATCAGCGTCATATACTTAATAGATGGAGTCTGTAAGAACTTAAGAAGTAGTGGAGTTGAAATATTATATGGCAGGTTTGAAACAAGCCATGTCCTATCCCCTAGCCCCTTTTCACCGATAAAGGCTTCAAAATCAAATGCTAAGGCATCTGTAAAATTAATATTTTCGGCCTTAACAATTGGCGCTAGATATTCAATCATGCGCTCATCTTTTTCAACCACATGAAGGTTTTCATTATGAGCAGCTAAATTCTTTGTCAGAATTCCCGGACCTGGCCCGACTTCAATAATATTGCCTGCAGACTCAGCAAAGTCGTCTGTAATTTTTGAAATAATATTTTGATTATTTAAAAAGTGCTGACCGAGATCTTTATTGGCCCAAGGTAGTTTTGTTTTTGACTCATCCATGATTAGGCCTTCCTATGTTCTTTCTTATTAATAAAACGTGATCTCGCATCGATACTTAGTGTGTCTGGATATTGAATACGACTATTATAATTTCTAAAAGCATAATTTGCGATCATGGCACCGTTATCAGTACAGAATTTAGGCTGCACAAAATGCACTTGCTTATACTTTTCTTTTAAAACTTGTCTCAGATAGCTATTACAAGCAACTCCACCACCAACAACAATTGGAAGGTTATTAAATCCTTTCTCTTTTGCGGCCTCAAGGGCGTAGCGAAGCTTAAGCTTAAGAGCTGAAACAATGGCGTGCTGGTAAGAAGCACAAATATCTTTGGTATCCTGATTGATATCTTCTGGTGACTTCACAAGATACTGAGGATTCTTATCAAGGAACGTTCTTAAAGACGTCTTCACCCCTGAAAAGCTAAGGTTACAATCTTTTGATCCCTTTAAACCAATTGGGAATTCAAAGCGATTGATATCACCTTCTTTGGCAAGGTCATCAATAATACGGCCAGCTGGATATCCAAGGCCCATAAGCTTTCCACCCTTGTCATAGGCTTCACCTGCGGCATCATCAATCGTCGAGCCAAGAACTTCAATCTCATCACTTGCTGTCACAAGTGTGTAGAGACTATGTCCCCCACTGACTAAAAGTCCTAAGTATGGATATGAGACTTTCTCTGTAAGATGAATTGCTTCAAGGTGAGCAAAGAGGTGGTTTACTGCAAAGAGGTCAACTTTCTTTAAAAGAGAAATTGTCTTAGCAGCATTAAGTCCCGTTAAAAGTGGCCCAAGAAGTCCTGGAAAAGTTGTCACGCCAACAAGATCGATATCTGAAAGCTTCACACCGGCCTTAGCAATTGTCTGCTTGATAAGAGGAGCTAGCTTTTCGAGGTGATTTCGCGAGGCAATCTCAGGAACAACTCCACCCCATTGGGCAAGCATCTGCTCTTGAGAAAATAGCTCAAAGGCCAACACTTCAGGAACCTCTCCTTGAGAAATCTTATCTGGATCTCCCTTGAGAACTGCAACTGATGTGTCATCACAACTTGTTTCAATACCTAAAATATATTTAGTGCCCACGAAATATTCCGATCTTACGAGTAAATAATAAGATGCACCCTATCATTATTTTAAGATTTTATCGACAATTTTGATGATTTTTTCAAAGTGATCGCGTCCGAAATTATCCGCTAAGTACTGATAAATAGTACGGCTTTCGTCGAGGTTGTAATTGCGAAGCTCAATCTGCTTAGCAAGTTCATGAGCAACAATAAAGACGGCCGTTAATGGCTTGATCTGATTGGCATAAAGTCCACGAGGAAATCCTGAACCATCCGGCCTTTCATGGTGATTGATTAGAATCTCATACATATTCTGATCAGTTAGCCCTTCTTTCTCAAGCATCTCACTCATTAAGCGCCCATGCCCTAGAACGACGTTCTTATCATAATCAGAAAGCTCGGCCTTAAGTAGTTCTTCTTGAGAAGAAATACGGGCCAGCGCCTCATCTTCAAGAAGAAGATCGTGAAAAACAGAGGTGCGGATAATGGTTTCAATATTATCCTTCTTTCCCCATGCTAGCTGCTTTAAGATCTCAACCCCAAAGAGGCTCGTCAGATAGCAGTGGTCATAGAGATAATTAGTCATACTCTCGCGCTCTTTTAAAAGAGTTTTAAGCTTAAGACTTCCCTGCGCAAGTTTTGAAATATTTGAAACATAGCTATCGACAACAGTCGATGTTCCAGTGCTAATTCCATAGCGGCCAACAAGACGCTTAAGAGTCATCATTGACTTCTGAGCAATATCTAAGTGTTCAGCTGGAGTGGAAGGATCATACTTTAAGAATGAAACCTCTCCTGCTTTATTCACATACTCATCAATATCGTCTTTGTTGATATAGAGGTAATTAATATCGCGATCCAGATAGCTTTCAATTTGAGAAATTGTAAATGTATCCCCGCGGTGAATAACCTTTACGAATTTTGAATCACTAAGTTTTACGTAAGTATCACAGATGGCCAGTGTTCCCCTAAGGAAGTATTCAGTATTGATCTTCTTATAAGCACTACTAGACTGAACAAAAGTCGAGATCCCACCAAGTTGTGTTAAGAGCTTTTCAAATTTAACAAATGAAAATGGCTTTGGCAGATGCTCTCTTTTCTTGTGATAAGTTACATCTCTTTCAAAATTTACAAATTCTGCTTCAGTATATGAAGTGATAATAAGAGATGGAATATTGCAATCGATAGCATCACAAAAAGAGAAGATATCCTCATCCCCTTCTCGGAAATAATCTGAAACGATTAGCTTGAAATCTTTAGATGACTGAAGCTTTGCCTTTAATTCCTTAAAATTAGAAACACGAACAACATTCACACCCTGGAAAGCATTCTCGATTCCCAAGACATAAATATCACTAAGTTCAAAATCTGGTTCGGCCACTAGTACGTTAAAACTCATAGAGGATATTTTAACACTTCCATGCTTAGAAACTAGAAGGAACTTTGTGCTTTAACGAACCCAGTATAAAACCATGGCGATATAGCAACTTAAAAAGACAGCACCAGCAATGCGGTAGAAGGACCTTTTTGCAAAACAAAGTGCAAGTAAGAATAGGGCCGCAAATATCAGAGCAGACATCTCAGGTATGAAATTTTCTGCAATTTTGATTTTGTAAAATGCTAAACTTCCTAGAACGAAGGCCGCATTGAAAATATTTGAACCGATAATATTTCCTGTGATGATATCCGAGTTCTTCCCCTTCTTGCTTGTCATGATGGCCGTAACAAGTTCAGGAAATGAAGTTCCAAAGGCAACAAAGATGGCCGAAATAACATAATTTGAAATTCCAAATTCTAGAGCGACAGCTGTTCCACTCTTAACAAGTAACTCTCCCCCACCATATAAAAGAGCGAACCCAGCAAAGAGATGAATGATTTCTTTTGGCCCAATTTTCTCTTCCTGACTTTGAGGCTGTTTCTGGTCTCCAAGGTGAGCACGTTCCTTTTTCATTGAAGCGAATGTGTCCCATAGATAGAAGGCCATAAAACCAATAAGTAGTGCACTTCCCCACCAGTAAACCTGGTCTTGTAAAAGAACAATTGCAAGAATGGCCGTAAGCGCTAGATGCAGTAGAAGTTGTTTCTTAATCTCTTGTCCAGAGATGAAAAGGCGCCCCATAAGTCCCGACACACCAAGAATCAGAAAGAGATTTGCAATATTTGAGCCCACGATATTTCCCAGAGCAATCCCCGGCTCACCGCGATAACTTGCCAGCTGAGAAACAAAGAACTCTGGAAGAGATGTTCCGAAACCAACAATGAGAAGGCCAATAACAAGTGGTGATAATCCAAGGGCCAATCCAATCTTTTCCGCGGACTCCAGAGCAAACTCCGCACCGTAGTAAAGCATAACAATAGCAAGAATTAATAACACAACTTGTAAAACCATATTTTATTTCCAATAATTAGCTTATGACTAATTCAAATAAGACATCTAATAAAAATCTCAACGACATTTTTTCTAAGTTTAACAAAAAGACATTCAAATATCTAAATATTTCGACATGCTTGATTGCAGATGCCTTTGTCGCTCTTTACCTTTATTTAGTTTATGCTAACCCGAAGACCTATCACGAAAGCTTTAAGATTGCTTATCAATCACTAAGACTTGTTGATCCAAGCATTGCAGATGGAATAAAGGATCCAAACTTTCAAAATCAGCTTATTCAGCTGATGATTCAAACTGTGATATCAATTATTTGTATCTACCTTGTCATTCACTTTATTATTTATATTTTTCGTATCTATAATAAGAAATTTGCTCACGGCTATATCAAATTCTACGCCTGGACAGGTGGGGTGCTCATGACAATCATAGCGCTCTTTAACCTTGGGACACCAAGGGTTGCCATGTTCTTAATTCCAGGGTTACTTCTACTCTTTAATGCACTGGGATTTAAGCACGAGAGTCAAATGAAGGAAGAATAAAATTTGTTAAGTGAGGAAGGGTCCAATCAGGCATGCTACGAGCTTGCCCCTTAGCTTTTTGTAGTCCACAAACTGCAAGCAAGAATGAATCGAAGGCCCTTACATTCTTTACAATAACTTCTAGGTCATTATCGTAAATAAAGATTCCTAACTTATTTTCAATCTTCTTCACAATATCAAGACGGGCCTCTACCCCAAGGTCAAGATCCGTTAAGTTGACGATATTCTTTTTAAGAATAATTCGACTCTTAAGCAGTTCAAGTAGAATAAGATTCACATGCCCTTCATAGAATTGGCACTCTTCTGGAAAGTGTCTCTTCATATAAGAGAAGCGTGAAAGCATCATAAGAGATGTATTTCCAAATGAATCGAAAGTTGTATTAAATAGTTCTAAGAGTTGATCGTGGTAAGAACACCAAATCCAAAAATCAAGTGAGCGATTCCAATAAGGAATAAAGCCTTTCTTAAGCCTTCTCTTAAAAGACTTTGAAAGCATAAAGTCATTTGATTCTTTTCCAAATGTGTCGCGATAAAAGTGAGTGAGATCCTCAAAATTTCTTTTGCGCTCATACTCTTTTGGATTCTCTTCTTCCATCTTGCGATCTAACTCTAGGATTGATGCAATATCTTCGCGAACCTTCTTCACATCCCCTACTGGACATTTTGCAACACCAGGACACTTAAGGTCACAATTGTGACAAGGAGGTTTTGAAAGTGGAAAGTCGATAATAACGTGTTCAAGATTATACTTATCAATCCACTGGTTGAGGATATCATCTCCGTCCTCAACATCTTCATCGCGAACTTCATCTTTTACATGAAGAATTGATTTAAGAAACCAGCGTCCGCTTCCCTCGTGGTGATCAAGAAGACAGAAGAAGAAATTATCTCTTCGCCCACCCTTCATTGAAAGTCCTGCAACACGATTGAAGCTTAAATTCATAATGGTTTCTCGACACTAAATTCTAACACTTGCATATCTTTTGCACGTGATAGTTCTTTTAAAACTTGGGCCTTGTGTTGAGGTCCATGTGCAAGTAAGAAGCATCCGCCTCCGCCAGCTCCACATACCTTCATTCCAATAACCAAATCTTTTTCACGTAATTTATTATAGATCTCACGCATATCATCTGTGACGATACCTGAGAAAAGTTTTTCTCTTTGAGCACCTTCTTGGCAAAGCATTCCAAGAAAGTCATCGTACTCACCATTTCGAATGGCGTTGTAAGCACTAAAAGTAAGATCACGAATTTTTCCAAGTCCTTCTCTTACACCATTTTGGTTATCAAAGAAGTCTTTATAGACTTGCCAATTATTAATGGCCGAAAGTCTAAGTTGTCCCGAATACACAAGTGTTAGATGTGACTCCACAAAACTTTTAAACTCTTCATTGTAGAGCTGCTCAACTTCAATACAACTATTTGTTGCCTTAAGAGCAAGCACCCCTCCATAAAGAGCAGGATAGTAATCTTGATATCCACATGGGCCCTTGTTTAAAATCTTGGCCTCAATATTTTGAACTGTATTAATCGCAGTTTGGCGATGAAATTCAACACCAGCGTAATCACATAGCGCCTTATAAACAGTTACTCCCATCGATGAAGAACCACCAAGGCCTGCACCTGGAGGAGAACCTGACTCCGTCGTTAAACGAATCCCACTTGTTAACTTAAAGTGATGAAGGATCTGAGCAAGAAAAGAGAGTGGCCCAAAAGTGTCACTATCAAAATCTTCATAAGTAAAATCAACGCTAGAGTGTCTTGTGACAGAATCGTAGTCAATTGAAACAAACTCAACGCCTTCAAATTCAATTGCTTCAACCATAACCTTGGCCTTTAGTGAGGTCGCAAGATTTAGAGTTATTGTATGTCTTAAGACCTGATTTAGAGGAACGATATCAAGTGTTCCACCAAGAAGGTCAACGCGAACTGAACCTTCGGCCTTGGCAATAATATTATCCATTATAAATTCCAATATACGGAAGCTCTCGGTAGCGGCCATCGTAATCAAGCCCGTAACCGATAACAAATTTATCTTCAATCTCAAAACCGAGATAATCGATTTCAACATTATGTTGTGTTTTAACTTTCTTATGGAGAAGAGTCGCTAATTTAATTGTCTTAGGTCCTCTCTCTTTTAACATCTTCGTTAGCTCACTAATTGTTAAACCAGTATCCACAATATCTTCCACAAGAATGACATTCTTGTCTTTGATATCTACTTTAATATCTTTGGTGATTGAGATCTTTCCAGTACTTTCAGTACCCTTGTAAGAGCTCGCTCCAATGAAGTCAAAATATACTGGAGAATTCATTTGGCGAATGAGGTCGGCCACGAAGATGAAAGCACCGTTTAAAACTCCGATGATGACAACTTCCTCTCCTTGAAAGTCTGAATCGATCTTAGCTGCTAATTCTTTAATTCTTTCATTAATCTTCTCTTCAGAGAAGTAAGTTTCGATTGCCATGAATTCTTCCTTAATTCCTATACAAATGAATTATTTAAAATTTCTCCAACGCCACCTGCGCCAGGAACAATATATTGTTTTCCAGTAAGGCCAACTTCTTCATCCCATAGAGTTCCTGGAATCGTCTTTAAGACGTGATCAGGAGATAGCCCACGATCTAAGCGCAGAGCATAGATCTCAACATCAGGATGGTCTTTTTGCATTCTCTTAATATACTCAGGTGTGACGATAAGATTAAGTGAAATATACTTAAGTGCACGTCCCTTAACTTTGTCTTTATAGTGTCCAATGGCAAATGACATTGAACCACCTGTGGCACCCATCGGATCAGGAAGGAGAACGATAGCGTTTTCTTGGCCACCGCCAATCTTTGATCCTGAAACATCAACACCTATCACCTGCTCATTCTCATCAACCTTACGTTGAACATAGAAGTGATCTTGGCGAATGAGTTCTGGGTTTAAAAAGTAATTTAGGTTTTCAAAACAGATATGACTTGGAAAAGTTCCTGCTCGTGCAAGGTCGACACAAAGAACAGGTTGCTCTCTCTTTATCACTTCTTGCTTAAAGATGGCCTTATCTGTAAGTCCGGCCATACGAGAGCGAACTTCTACAACTTCTTTAGGAAAAGAGTTTCCAAGTACAGACTCAAGTAGAATGAAATAGAGTTTATGAATTAAGTGATTTAGTTCTGGCTGAATGACACCTTCACTTGAAAAGCGCGCAAGTAAACTCTCAGCAAGAGGATTGGAGAGAATGAAAACATTCTCTCCATATTTATGTTCGATTTGACTTATTTTGTAATGATTCGAATTTTTAGATTGTGTTTTCATTGTTCAATTTCACCTCGCCATTAGAGTTTACCTCTTTTAGGCCTCCAAGTGAAATCGAAAATGCCTTAACATCTTCATCTTCTTCGTAGTAATCAAAGTGAGCTCGACAACGTGCTTCGTAAAGATCGGCTTCACCTACTAAGACAGTTTTTGAATTGTCAGTTGGTAATCTGTATGACTTCGAAGCAGGTGCTCCACAAACAGTACAGATTGCTTGAATCTTCATCACATCATCAGCAATACATAATAGCTCAGGCATTGGGCCAAATGGCTTTGATTTGAAATCCTGATCAAGACCAGCACAAATAACGCGAATTCCACGACGTGCTAACTTTGAAACAACTTTAATAATAGTTGCATCAAAGAATTGAACCTCATCAATTGCCACGATACGAGTTGAATCATATACCTTCTGTAAGATTTCAACAGCGTCTTTGACTGGTTCAGCTTCCACGTGTCTCTCTGAATGGCTTACGACATTCGTTTTGTGATAGCGATCATCAATAACAGGTTTGAAAATTTGAACTTTTTGACGAGCAATTTGTGCTCTAGTTACTCGACGGATAAGCTCTTCCGTTTTTCCAGAAAACATTGGGCCGCATACGACTTCAATGCCACCAGTTGCGTGTGCGTGACTTGCGTACATTGACTTAAACTCCTCTTAATGTCAGATATTTTTTTGTGTTGTGTCTCTAAATTCTATTATGACGGCCGGGCCAGTTTTAGGCCACTTACATCTTCTTTCAAAACTGGAAGGCAACGCGCTCAACGCGTAAAGACTAAATAAAGCTTATCATGAGCATAAGGTACATCATCATAAAGAGCATGAAGCCTACAATGAGTAAAATCGGAGACATAAGAATGAAGAAGCTCTGCACAAACGAGAAGCGAAGATTATAACGCAGACCAAAGTATAGGTAGATTGCCTGAGAAATAAATTTTAAAAAATCTCCAAAGATTGGAATAATTAAGAAGAAATTCCCAACTAACGCACCTGCAATCACGTCTTCTAACTCAATATCCTTTAGGTCTTTATCAAAGAGACTGGCAAAGATTGTGATAATTAAACGCCAAAACTTAACAAATACCCAAGCTGAAAGTGGGAAGAAGACGACTTTAAATAGCGTCGAAAATAGAAAAAGTTTTTGCTGAAACTCACTCGATGAAAAAACAGCTGGCAAGAATCCATCTTCTGCCATTTTCCCTGCGAGGTTAATTCCAATATGAATTTGTGCTAGTGAGTAGAGGCCATAGATAAAAACAAATGGCCAAGAAGCTAGGGCGAAGTCAGCGAATTTTAAATTAATTCCGCGCTCACTCTCCTCTTTTACGATCTCAAAAAGTCTCGCTTCTTTGATACGCTCAATCTCTAACCTATGCTCAGCAATATTTGAGTTCACAAGTTTAGGATAAAGAAGATATTTAATGTATTGAATATATATTTCTAGCACGTCTTTATTTTAATCGAGTTCCTAATAAATTGAAACTAGGCAATGACCTACTTTTTCAGTTCAGTAAAGAAGAACTCTTTTGGTGTTTGTAAAACTTCACGAAATTTCTCGTATGGAATACTTGAGCGATCTCGATTCTTATCCTTTGCATCTGCTGGGAAGGCCGTCTCAAAGCGAGCAATAAGCCACGTCGTCTTTGTGCCATCTTTAACGGCCAAATAAAATGACTGATTTAATTCAATCTTTTTGCCCACCATGAAGCTAACAATTTTTCCATTGGCAAAATTAAATGTGATAGTCTCTGCCCCATCAAATTTTAATAAGGCCTCGTTAATATCTTCACTATCGAGGATGCGATCAACCTTTAGCTTCTGAAGCTCATCGTAGAAAAGATTAAGATTCTCTTCAATTGCATTTTCTACTTCAATTATATTTCCCGCAACGCTGATTGAATTAATCTTTCCGTAAGTTGAAAAACTTAGAATACTTCTTTTCTGATTTATCAGGGCCACTTCTTTTTGCTCATCTTTTTCAACTAAGAAGTAAGCAGCAAAGATAGAAAGAACTAATATGATAAAGAGATAACGATTTTTCATTAAGCTGAAAACTTCCTTCTCTGGAAAAGAACCAGAGCAATCACAAGGTATGCTAGAGGAAGAACAACAATCGAAAAGTAGAAGATCACTTTCTTTTCAATATCTGAAACGAGAAGTGGAATCTCTTTAAATACCACCGAGTGAAGTGATGTTAATTGTCCTTGACCAGATAACCAGTGATATAGGTTTGAAATATACTTAAAGTTACTTTGGTAGCTAAAGAATTTATTTGAAATGAAGGCCGAATTCCCAATGGCCACCATTGCAGGAACACCATCTCTTGTAAGGGCCGCGGCCATATCAATTGGCCCTTCGATATCTTCACTATCTTTTTTCACATCCCCTGCAATCACCGAGATCATCTTCTTCTCGGCCCAGCTCTGTGGTGTGGATGTCGCTAGCGCGTGGTAACTTCCCTGCTCTTCTTGAGAAAGAGTTGATGAAATTGATGAAACAAGTGGAAAGAAAACTCTCTCTTTAAAGTCAGAGTTAATATTTAAAGAATCAAAGCGAGAAATTATTGGTGCTGTTCCCTTTGATGACTCAAGCCCATTTACAGGGTCCATCACAATATCATTAGCGATATTAAGACCGTTTGTAGAAAAGAACTTCTTAAGATTTGGAAGTTTTTCTCCGTGAAAATTAGGCATGATCGCAGCGAAGATACGGCCACCATCAAAGTAATAACTTTCTAATTTTGAAATCTCTTCTTTTGAAAAATCATTTGTTGGCTCAAGTATTGTGAAGACATCACAAGATTTTGGGATCTCATTTGCTTTTAGAAGATCAACAATATTTAAGCGATAAGCAGATTGCTTTAATACATGTAGAAGCCCAGTGAAGCCATTATCTGAGCTATCTTGAAATTTCGCATTATAATTAAAACAAATTGCAGGATCTTTTTCTCTTTCAAGACGAATTAGGCCATTGGTAATTCCTAGTTCTAGAATACGAGTCACCACAACTTTCTTAAGTTCTGCACCATCTTGCTTGGCCAAGACAATTGAAGGCGAAACAGTCACTCCATACTGAGCAATCATATCTGGCCTTAACTCTGGATCATAGAACTTTGTCACAAGAGAAGGATTTTGATTCTTATAAAGCTCAAGAAGAGAAAGGATCGCGTTCTTTGAGTCTTTATTAGAAAAGACCACCATCTCTACTTTATCATCAATCTTTTTAACTGTTTTAACAGTCAGCTCAGAAAGAGTATTTAATTGTCTTTTACTTAAGTCCCAAATTGGCCCACGTTTAAAGACAATAAGATTTAAAACGGCAAGGATACAAAATAGTAAGAAGAATGCCGTAAAGTTAGAAAGAAGATTCTTTCCAAAAGTACTTTTTACAAAGTTTCTAACTTCTTCAAGGTGAAAGTAGAAAGTTAGAACAGTTAGGCAAAGAGCGATAATAAATGTCGCACCTACTAAGAAGATATGCTCAGGGATAATGAGAAATAAGAAACAAGCGATTAGATAGAAAATTGCACATAAGCTTAGGGAAATCTTTTTCATTTTCTAACCCCCAAATTACGAATGCCAATGAAGCTAAAGAAGCCGATAAAAGAAAAGATATAAACTAAGTCAAAGCTTGAGACTGCTCCCCTAGCAAAGTAGAAGATATGTGAGCTAAAACTAAAGTATCTCATCATGGCCTGAATCATTTCATTATCAATAACATTCGAGCTTGCATAAATAATTAAGAAAGAAAAAAGTGCACCAAATGAAATAACAATGGATGCAATATAAGAGCGACTTAATAAAGAAGCGTTAAGCCCAACAATTAAGTAACAAAGCCCTAGTCCATAAATTCCCAGCATATTCGTAAATAAAATGGCAAAGTCGTTAAAGCCTTTTGGCGCTAAGAAAAGAGGAAGTATAAAAATAGGTAAAGTAATAAAGACGAGCTTCGTTGCAGCTGCCAAGTACTTGGCAAAGAAGATTGAATCATCTGTTAAATTTGAAAGCTTTAGAAGCCCAAAGGTATTTTCTCTCTTCTCTTTAACAAAGGCCCCCATCGTTAGCATTGGAGCAAAGAAGAGTAGAATAAAATTTAGGGCCGAAAAAGTCGGAGCGATCACAAAGTCCACAATTGTCTTATTTGTTAACTGTGGTGCCATTTGAAGATTATTATAGAAAATTGCAGACATAATAAAATTTGAAATGGCCGCAAAGATATAAATAATCGGAGAAGAGAAGCTTTCGCTAATTTCTTTCTTATATATAAGTTTAATACCTTTAAAGAGAGGAAGTTTCTTATTCATGCGTCTCCTCCTTCTTTGCCGTTAGCTTCTTAAAGATATCCTCAAGCCCAACCTTGATATTTTGTTGCGATAAAATAGCTAAGTCATTTTGAGCAAAGTACTTTGAAAGTGTAATTCTTAAGTCACTATCTTGTGTTTGCCCACTAAACTCGTAAACGCCATCCTTATTAATAAAACTTATTCCCATCTCTTTTAGGCCCTGAAGCTTTGCTTCATCCACTGATTCAAACTCAACTTCAACTCTTTGAGAAACTTCAAGCTTCTTCTCAATATCTTTAATTGGCCCATGAGCGACGATAACCCCTTCATGTAAAATTGCGATATCATCACAAATCGAAGCAAGATCACTTAGCTGGTGAGAAGAAATAAAAATTGTATGATCTTTAGAAAGATCCTTAATCACATCTTTAATTTGAATGATGGCATGAGGGTCAAGGCCAACTAACGGCTCATCTAGAACAAGAAGCTTTGGGTTGTGGCAAATTGCAGCAGCAATCCCTACTTTTTGTTTATACCCCTTTGATAGATTTTCAATTCTTTGGTGCGCGACTTCCTTAAGCCCACACTTGTCGATAACTTCTTCAATTGAATAAGTCTTATCTGCAATCTGATAAATCTCTTGGACGAATTTTAGAAATGGCCTCACACACATATGGCGATATAAAGCAGGCTCTTCAGGTAGGTAGCCGATCGTTAGCTCGCTATCTTTAATAAGACTGCCAGCTGTATACTCCTGCTCTTCAAGGATGATTTTCATAAGAGTCGACTTACCTGCACCATTTGGCCCAAGAAATCCTAAGACTCCTTTGCGACCGATTGTGAGATTCACCCCTTTGAGAACATCTTTACCAGGAAATGTTTTTCTAATGTCCGACAACTCTACAAGGTTATTGTCACTCATTCCATAAGTCCTTAAATTAAAAATCCTTCTTTAAAATCCTAACAAAAAATGAAACAATAAGAAAAGTCTTAAAATTTAATCATTTACCTAACTCTGCCGACTAGGATAAATATGACCAGAAATGTAGATCGCTTTAAGAAGCTTATTGAAAAAGCTAATAATATTGTTATTACAACTCACATCTTTCCAGATGCCGATGGTATTGGAAGTGAGATTGCCCTGTGTATGGCCTTAAGAAAATTAGGCAAGAATGCAATTTGTATTAACGAAGAAAAGTTATTCGATCGCTATCGCTATCTAGATCCAGATGGTGTGATTACAAATTACAATGATTCAAAAGACTACTTTGATAAAATTGATCTATTTATCGTAACAGATACTAACGCTCTTCCAAGAATTGGAAAGAACGTTCAAGAGCTTGTTTTAAAATCAAGTGAACTTCTATTTATTGACCACCACCCTTGCCCTAAAGAGATCGCGGCCATTCACTGCGTGGACTCAACAAAGGCAGCAACAGGAGAATTGGTTGGCGAATTAATCGAGGCCCTTGGTGTAAAATTTGATAAGAAGATGGCCTTGGCCCTTTATACTTCAATCATTATCGACACAAGCTCATTCCGTTACCCTACAGTAACTGGAAATACTCACCGAATTGTTGCCAAGCTTATGGATACGGGAATCTCCCCTCCGCAAGCCTTCAATCAAATCAACGGTGTTAAACAAGTTGAGTATATGAAGCTCATTGGAAAGGTTCTTTCATCTTGTCAGATGAGTCCAAACGGCAAGGTCGCTTGGATTTCTTTAACAGAAGAAGAAATTGAAAGCTTTGGTTGTGAAACTGAAGACACTCATGGCTTTATCAATCACCTTCTTATTCTTGAAGGAATCGAAGTTGCTTGTATGTTTAGAGAAGTTGGCGACAAGGTTAAGATTTCATTTCGCTCAGTTAACCAGACAGTTGATGTTGGCGTGATTGCACAGGCCCTTGGTGGTGGTGGGCATAATCACTCTGCAGCGACAATCATTGATGGAAACCTTGCTAAGGTTATTCCTGAAGTCATTGAAAAAATTGAATTAATGATTGAGTAGAAACGACTCTTTATTGATTAAGAATCTTTGCTAGAACATCTCTTTCTTTATCAGAAAAATTAAATGCTCCTGCAGTTAGCACACCCTTAAGCTTTTCTTGAGTTGCTGGATCCTTTGGATCATTCTTTGCGATATCGCCAAATGGCTCACCTTCTGGAGTAATCTTTACTTCGGCCTTTGTTGCCTCTTTGATAACTTCTGCTTTCTCTTGAGCAGGAACAGGTGCAGCTGCAGGTGGCTTTGGAGCCGCTTGTGCCTGCTTACTCGCCTTGTGTTCAGCGATAGCAGCTTTCATTTTTTCTTCTTTTTCTCTTTTGTGATTTTCGATCTTAGCCTTTATTTCGCCTCTACTTAGCTCAGAAGGCCTTTCACGACGAACAATCTTTTGTCCGCTAGTTGATCTAGGAGCTACAGAACCCGAAGAAACCTCGCTGCGACTAACTCTCTTTGTTGCAGGATTTGAATTCGTTCGTAAATTTGTTCTGTCACTTAATAATCTCACCCTTCTATTTTAACCTTTTCCCCTAGCAGATGTTAGGTGGAAAATTTCGTGGGATCCCCCCTCCTCGCACAAGGTTTCGACCAGTTACCTAGGCGGTGGCCATTTTCTACGGCAGTTTTCAAAGTAAAATTCTCAAGTAGTCATCCGGCCGTCACCCCTCAAAAAAAGTCATGGACCCCTCCGCTAACCTACTAAAATCATTCAAAGAATTTTCAAAAAATTTACATTTTTTTCAAAAAAAGTTAATTCGCCCCAACATCACCTTGTTTAAATTCTTGATTTCTTCATAATGCATTTATCGAAATTGAAGAGAGAACGATTTGTGGTCTTTGTCGTACGTCAGTGGAGTTCAATTAGTTGTAAAAGAGCACAAGCCTTCAAAGAGACTTCTATTAAAAGGAAAATTAATAATCAATAGAAAGTCATTTGAGGTAATTATGAAAAATTCTGTAGTATTTAAGCAATCGAAACTTTTAATCACTTCTGCACTTATGACTCTGTCGCTACTTGCGACGTCATGTGGTTCAGGGGACAGTTCAAAGAACATGGACATTCCAGGTGTTGATGGGCCAACAGTTGTTCTTCTAGGTGATGATATCTTAGTTGATATCGTTCTAGAAAACATTTCTGTAGAAGGTGGTGCTCGTTACAACATCCCTAACTACAACAACTCTTATGTTGAGGTTTCACCAGACCTTCAATCTAACGGTACATTACTTGCTTTCTCTGTATCGCTAGATGATATTTTTGGAGATAAAGTTGATCGTTTAGATCCACTTACTCTGCCAGGTGGACGTGCCATTCCAGGTGTTTCTGGTGGTGCCCTTCCAGCAGTTGCTTTCTCAGTACCAAGTATTAAGAACATCGCTTTTTACGTAGGTCCACAAATCTTTGGTATTTGGGTTCCAGTTAAAAACCTTAATATGGCAGGTGCAATGCTTACAACTCGTTTCTACACAGATAGTAAGAGAGTTGGTAACCTTTCACTTGTTGGTGAAGATGCAAATGGTGAAAACGGTGGTTTCTTCCTAGCGCTTACAGTTTCAAGCTCACAAGAAAGATCACTAGAGAGACTTGCTGATAGATACTAATTAGTAGTCCAAAAAATTCTGTAATATCTGACCAAAACATTCTATACAGGAAAAATGCCCCTAGGAATCTAGGGGCTTTTTTTTTCTTCAAAAAAAATTA
Organism: Halobacteriovorax sp. CON-3; assembly: GCF_043196995.1. Taxonomy (NCBI): domain Bacteria; kingdom Pseudomonadati; phylum Bdellovibrionota; class Bacteriovoracia; order Bacteriovoracales; family Halobacteriovoraceae; genus Halobacteriovorax; species Halobacteriovorax sp. CON-3. The sequence goes on along the minus strand of NZ_JBEBNA010000002.1, from coordinate 462,618 downwards.
AGAACCCCTTCATATCTGTCGATAGATGAACATACGAGAGAATTTTTTCCTATAAACTAGTGAGGTATGGATATGGAAATCACATTAAGAAAAAGACTACTGACAGTCGTAGCTCTACTAAGCTTCTCTTTCTTCTCTGTTTCATGTGGAGAAGGAAATGTTGACATCCCAGGTGTTGATGGACCAAATGTTAATCTTCTAGAAGATAATGTTGTTGTTTCAATGGTACTTGAAGATGTTTCAATTATGGCAGGTGCTACTTACAAAGTACCTAAGTACAAGAAGTCATTTATCGGACTTAACCCTAACTTAGAAGGTGCAGGTTCAGTTCTAACTTTTACAGTTTCACTTGATGATATCTTCTCATCAGATGTAAACAGACTAGACCCTAAGACTCTTCCTGGTGGACGTATGATCCCAGGTGTAGCAGCTGGTGCTCTACCAGCAGTAGCTTTCACTGTTGAAAAAGTTAAGAATATGGCATTTTACGTAGGTCCAAAAGTTTTTGGTATTTGGGTACCACTACAAAACTTTAACCTTTACGGATTTGCATGGACAAAATCATTCAAAGCTGGTGACAAGAGAGTTGGAAACATCTCACTATTTGGTCAAGATGAGAATGGTGAAAATGCAGGTTTCTTCCTAGCTCTATCTGTTAAATCAGCATACGAGAAGAGACTTAAAAAACTTTCTAGAAAGTATTAAGCATCCGCAAAATTGACTGGCATAGGCCAGTCTATTGTTTGCGGTGCTAGCTCCCCTGCTCTTTAGCTAGACAATAAGAGCGAGAGCGAGGGTTCAAGCCCGAGCGGTTCGACTCAGGAGCAATGGAAAAATTAAAGCACAAAAAACAAGGCCCGCTTAAAGCGGGCCTTTTTTATTCAGCTTGAGTAACCCAAATCTTCCACCTAAACTTCGTCTCTTCATTATTATCAAGAACAATCTTAATTGGACGACTTCTCCCCTCGAGATCATTAATAACAAAGAACTCATTCCCTAGAATACTTGTCATATTATAAAGACCTTGGTGAAGGTTATAATCGATTAGGTATTTAATAAACGTTAAACTCATTGGCGCCTGAAGGCTTCCAAGGTTATCCACTCTCTTCATTTTAGAAAGTTGTTTTCTTGTTTGATAGCTTCTTAACGAACCGTTGAATCTCTCAAGAGTCTTCTTTGAGAATTTATAATCATGCTTGAAAGAAGTCATAGCAACTTCTGTCTGCTTCTTTGATTTCTCATAATTTAAGACGGCCGTTTCAAATGCCGAGAAAACAATTTCCTTAACAGGCTCTGGCTTCTTTGGTTCAGGCTTAGGCTTTCTGACAATCTTAATCGTCTTAATATCAACAGTCTTTACCACCTTAGGCTTCTTCACTTCAACCTTGGCAACGATTTTAGGTTCTTCCTTAACGACCTTTTCTTCAACGAGAGTAATTCCCTTCTCATCAAATTCACGTAGAGAACCAAACCAGAATACCTTTAAGTCATCCTCACCCTTTAAAGCGGTACGAATGATTTCAGCACTCTTATTATCAATGGCGACCTGATCCTTCGTCATTTCTTCATAACGAGAAAAACAGGCCTCTCCCTTCCCACTAGCATTAATAATTTTATAAGCACTAGTCGTTAGGATTTCTTTTTTAATCTCTTCAACGTTAATTGCAGATAGGTAGTAATCTTCTTCACTACATAAACTTTGAATTTCACTTTTAACAAATTGACAGCTTTTAATAAGCGAAGACTTACTATCTCCACCAAAGCTCTTATTTAAAATCTTAACTAAGCTTGGATGGTAATTGGCCAGGTCAAAGCGACGATCTGTTTGTAACTTGATTGGGTACTTCCCCCAGTCCACAATATCAGGAAAATAGTCTGAAACCCTTTTAATAAAGAGCTTCATATCTTTTGACTTTGGTTTACATGACTTAAAAATCCCATCGTAATTTAGTGAGCAGCTTTTTTCATCACCTAATTGGTAAAGAGCAATACTCGACTGGCGATAGAATTCATATAGACTCGCGATACTTGTTAAGCGAACAAGGTAGCGCATATATTCAATATTCTCGGCCATCTCGTGCTTTGAACAAGCAAAGTTTGGATAGATATAGCGATCAAATTCTTGTGTTAGATCAAAGATTGCAGACTCAAGCATTTGACTAAAATAAGTGCGCCCAGTGACCTCATCTAAGAACTCTTGTTTTTCATTCTGATAATCAATAACTAATCTTGGATCGAGTGGACCTTCATAGACTTCAAAATCCCACTCACCCTTTTTCACGTCTAAGGCCGAGGCAGAAAATCCCAAGGTTAAAATTTGTAAGTATTTAAAAATATTCATCCTCTTTATTTTACCCAGATAAGACTCAGAGCAGGAACATAGGTAATAATGGCCAAACAAATTAGTAAAATAAAGAGAAACGGCAAGGCCGAGCGATACAGTTCAGTAATTGGCCTCTTAAATCGAATTGAACTAATGAACAGGTTAATTCCTACAGGAGGAGTAATATAGCCGATTTCTAAATTTGTTAAAAAGACAATGGCCAAGTGAATTGGGTGAATATCAAATTCTTGGGCCAGTGGTAGGATAAGTGGAACGACCACAATTATCGCACTAAAAATGTCCATTAAACTTCCTACAATTAAGAGGAAGACGTTCAGAAATGCTAAGAAGGCATACTTATTGGTAAGGATATGGTTGAAGGCACCAAAGAGTTGATTTGGAACCTCTTCATCAACTAAGAAATTTGTAAGCCCAAGAGCGCAACATAGGATAATGAGGATAGCACCTACCATCGTCATTGAGTCCACAACAATTTTTGGGACATCTTTTGTAAAGCTAAGGTCACGATAGACAAAGCACTCAATCATTAAAATATAAAATGCCGTAAAGGCCGCAGCTTCAGTTACCGTTACAACCCCACCGTAGATTCCGACAAGGACAGCTGGCACTAAGAATAGCTCAAAGGATGCACCTTTAAGTGCAAGTAATACTTCTTTTAAATCAAACTTCCCTTTTTCACTACGCTGTTTCGGGGCCTTTAGAATTGAATAAATAGCAAGTCCAATAATAAGAAGCATCCCTGGTACAATTCCGGCCTTAAAGAGTTGATCAATATCAACACCAGCAACAATTCCATAGAGAATAATTGGTAAGCTTGGCGGAAATAGCAGCCCTAGAGATCCCGACGTCGTGATAAATCCCATCGTGAATTTATCATCATGGCCACGATTCATAAGAATTGGATAAATTAGTCCACCAAGAGCTACAATTGTTACCCCACTGGCCCCAGTAAAGGCCGTAAAGAAGGCACAAAGAACAAGCCCTACTATCGCAACGCCACCAGGCATCCAAGAAAGGAGTGCATTTGTGAAACGAAATAATCTCTTTGGTGCATTTGATTCAGCAAGTAAGTAACCTGCAAAAGTAAAAAGTGGAATCGTTAGGATTGTCGGAGCAGAGGCCAGGCGGTAAATCTCAACAGAGACGGCCGATGGCTCAATACCGTTATGAAAGAATGCAGCAAGTGCAAGTCCACCTAGAACGACAAATAAAGGCACTCCAATTAGTGCCAAAACAAGTGCGGCAATACTAATTGTTATGAGGCTCATACTCTTCCTTAAAATTTAAAAAGGCCAAGATCGTACGAAAAAAAATCAAGGCAAAACCACATGGAATAATTGCAACTAAGACAGAAGAATGTAGACCAAGCGAAGTTAAATTTCCAAATTGTTTTTCAACATTATAGAACTGAACACCTGAAGCAAAGAGCCAAGTTGTTCCCACAATAATACATAATTGAGTCAGCTTATTTAAAAAGAATAAGGTGCGATGTTTACCTTCACTCTCCAAGTACTTTGGGAGAATCTCAATTGAAATATGCCTCGACTTACCACTGGCAAGAGTTGCACCCAAGAAAGCTAGAGCAAAGACCAGATGGCGAACAACAGGATCCACCCAAGAAAAAGAAATATCAAACCAACGTAAGATAATGGCCAAGACACTTAGTCCTAGCATAATAGCGACGTTGGCCACAACGAGCCAACCAACAATTTGATCTGTAACTTCTTCTACTTTTCGTATCATACTTACTTCTGAGCTTTTAAACTCTTTTCTAATCTCTTATAAGCTTCTTCAGAAAATAGTTTTCCCTTAAGCTTTTTAATTGTTGCTTCACGAACTTCGTAACCGCGTTTGATATCTGCATCGCTAAACTTAACAAATTCAACACCTGATGCCTTCATTAGATCAAGAGCATCTTGATTATCTTTTTCATTCGTTGCTTTAACAAGATCAATATACTTCTTAGAAATTGTAAGAACCTTCTTTTGATTTGCAGGTGAAATCTTTTTAAATACCTTATCATTTACCAAGAATGCCCCAACAGACATTGTTAATGGGAAATCAATTAAGTACTTAACTTTAGTGTTCCACTGCATTGAAAGAATAGCTAATGGCGGAGCATAAGCTGCTTCAATAATACCAGTTGAAAGTGATGAGAGAACATCTGGAAGAGGAAGTTGAACTGAAACAAGCTTCATTTCTTCTAGAATTGTTTCAACAAGAGGGTCCCCTTCCCATGACCAAATCTTTACACCTTTAAGGCTATCGATTGAAGAGATTTTTGTTTTTGAAACAAAGTAAACCATTCCAATATCAAAGAAGCCTAGGTTTACAAAATTACTTTCGTTAATTTTCTTATTTAAAAATGGTGTTAAATCATCAAGAGTTTTTAGGGCCTTTTTACGATCATGAAAAAAGTTGAATGGAATTTCAACAACGCGAACATCGCCGTTGATATCACCTAATGTCTTTGCAGTAAAAACACCGCCATGAAGCTGACCAACGCGAATCTTTCTTAAAACATCAGGCTCATCTCCTTGTGATCCACCAAAGTAGAACTTCACTTTTACTTCACCATTAGTTTCTTTCTTAATGGCCTTTGCCATCTTCTTTAAATTCTTCGCCCAATTCGTTCCTTCAGGAGTTAGAACACCAACCTTTAAAGTTAGGGCCATAACATTAGTCGTTAGTAATAGAATTAGTAATGCTTTCAATTTTGACATGATTTTTCCAATTAGAAGATCTCGTCTTCTAAGCCTTCAATTATTTTTAATCTCTTACGTGCAATTAAATTAAATAGGTTATTGTAATCAACTTTTGGTGTTTCGATCTTTCCCCCACTCCAATAAGTTGGCTCCATATTCTCTCTGTTAAATTTATTCATTTCTAACTTTTGAGCACGGTAAGTATTTTCTTCAAACATTGGTACTGCATAGAATTGAATATATGAGAGTCTAACGAGCATATTATTTGGCCACTTTTGGATCGCCTCTTCAAATAGGCGCTTACCTTTAATTGGATCACCTCCTAGACCACGTGGTCTGGAAGCGGCATAAGAAGCATTGAAGATATCACAAGCACCTTGGGCAAGATTAGCATTCTTCCCACATGACCAATCATACATAACTTTTGCAAGAGGTAGGTAAGCAACGGCACGCATATTATCTCTTTGAAGATTAATGATTGCGGCAAGTGTTTGTCCTGTGTAGAAAACACCTTCAATATCTGTGGCATCATCACTGAAGTTATCATTTAATAATTTTTGAAATTCTTCAGGTGATGAAATATAGCGAGTGAAATCAAAATCTTTGAATCCCTTCACTTCAAAAAAGAGAGCTGAGTAATTTAGGGCACGAGTGTAATTTGCTAAGGCATTAGTGCGAAACTTTGAATTTGATAACTCTTGTAGTTGATCTTTAAGATAGTAAGTTTCATCAATAGCAAATGCCTTACCACTATAAGCTTTAATTAAAGTAACAATGAATTCAGGATTTTCGCGATCAGCGGCGTAGAGGTTTTCAACTAATTTGATATTGCTATCGATTGTCGATTCAAATAAGTCCCAATTGTCTTCAGTGAAAACGGCCTCAGATGTTTCAAAAATCATATCCCCCATCTGATTCGTGGCAACTTTCTTGATACTTGAGCAAGAAACTAGATTTATGAACAATATCACCACTGCCAATATTTTTTTGCGATTCACGGCCCATCCTTATAATTAATATAGTAGTAATTTGCCTTATCTATTTAGTAATTACAAGTGGTTAATGCATTTTCATTGACGCCCAAATCCCTTAGTGATAGCTGTGTTGCACCATTTCTAACCTCGTGATATAATTGGAAAATATTTGGAAAGGCTTAATTTCTAACGAGATTGCGCCGAGTAGATATTTAAGTTATTAAACTTTGTCACGGAGTGACCATTGAGAGTAGTTTTTCTACGAGTAGATGAACTACTTACCTAATCGGATTTGAGTTCTGGAGTCTCTTGAATCTTATTACGATTAAGGTAAGTGATTTTTTAACCTTTAATCGTTTAATAAGGAGATGGAGATGTCATCACAAGAAACATCTAACGAAAAATTATCGTCTAACACTAACAACAGCGTAATTGGACAGATTAAGCAACAGACTCTTCGTAAGTCAGCTTCACTTAAGCCAAGAAAATCACTTTTAAAAGTGAGAAGCTTAAGACCAACTCGCGCAGTTCTTGGTAGAACAGCAACTCAAGAAGACGCGGAATAAGAAATAAGCTTACAGCTTTCTTCTTATTTATCTTCTCTTGCGGTTTCGCTTAGGCGAAATTAGCTGCTTGTCGTACGTAGCTTTTAAGCTACGTAGCGTTTCCTCGCGTATTTCTTCTAATTTCTTTAGCCTTTCATCATGTAAATGGTTGAGGTAATTCTTTTTGGCAACAAATAAGTTATTGATATAGGTAACCTGGAAAGCTCTTAGCTCTCGGTAACATAGGTCTTTTTCTATCTTTGTTAACTTATGCTGGCTGGACTCAATATCTTTATGATCTAAAACAAATGTCGAGTAATCCCCAGAACAAACGCCTTTTTTAAGATCAATATACTTATCAATTTCCTTTCTGATGACCTGAGTTTTTGTCACGTAATCCTTTGGTGGGATATTCTTCACCTCTTCGATTTTCGCATACATGACCTTACTCATCTCTTTTTCAGATTGAGTCTCACCTTTTTCTGCTTGAGCATAAACAGTCAGAGTCGGTATGAATAAAAGAGTCATTAAAACTGATTTCAATTTAGGGCCTTCTTTATCTTAGCTAAGTAATATTCAGTATCTTTATTATGCGCAAAGACGAAGCTTATGGCCATTTTTTTAAACTTCGACTGGAGTCCATGAGTAAGTTGAACCTGATTTTTTGCTACGCCAAACTTCTTTGCAACAAGCTTTTCAATACCGGCGTTGGCCTTACCATCCTCAGGCGGAGCTTGAGTGCTAACAATAAGTTGTCCCGTTTCGGCAACACTCACCTTTTCAACCTTTGCCCCAGGCTTTGCCCAGACTTCGACCTCAAGTACCAGCTCATCGGCATGACTTGAGACCGTAGTAAAATTTAGTTTTTTAGAATGGAGAAAGTCACCTATTGGAATAATTGTCTCCAATTCTTGCTATCGAGTCCCATCTCATTAAGAAAGGTTTTCATTTCCGCAATAAAGTCAGCAAGCGGGAAACCAACAACATTTGAATATGAGCCACTCATATGCTCGACAAAGAGAAGGCCCTGTCCTTGAATCCCGTATGATCCGGCCTTATCAAGCGCCTCATCACTTTCAAGATAAAGATCTAAAATCTCAGGTGAGATATCTGTGAATTTAACTTTTGAGCATCTTGAAAAAGTATATTCTTTATCACCACATGCCATATAAACAGCAGTGAAAACATCATGCTCTTTCCCAGACAGCTCTAATAACATCTGCCTTGCATGCTCACGATCATTTGGCTTTCCTAGAACCTTATCTCCAATGGCGACAAGAGTATCAGAAGCGACAACAAAGACCTTGTCATCTTTTGGAAATTCTTGTGAAAAGATGTCTCGCCCTTTTAGCTCGGCCAACTCTTCGACAATATCTTTAGGATGTTCTTTCGTTGTTATTTCTTCAACATCTGATGGTTTAATTTGAATCGGAACTTTCATCCAAGATAGTAGTTCCTTGCGACGCGGACTTCCTGAGGCCAGGATAAATTTCAGTGTAGATACCATTTAACTTCTTCCATAGTTCTTGTTTTTCAGAATTGAGCTTTGGAAAATAACTTTTCGCATTCTCCATCGCACCAACTTTATAGTAACTTTCTTGTGCCTTCGTGTAAAAATCTTTTCGTAACACCTCTTTATCGCGGCGATTAGCACGACTGAGGACAGATTTACGGTAGCGATCAGCAATAGCAAGATTAGTCGTTTCAACTTCTCTGACATTAGTCCATAAGAAATCAAGACGCTTCTTGAGTTCTTCTTTGCTCCACAGCCTTAGACCAAAATTTCTTGCAAGCTGAACTTCATTGCCAGTAGCAAAGAGCGGCTTCCCATAGCGTTCTAAAAATATTTCCCTCGTGTAGTAGATACCGTAGATACGTTTGGTAAATAATTCATTTTGGCTTAAAACTTCAGTGTCTTTAGTGACAAACATATTGCGATTAATGAATGAGAACTTATACCAGCTTCCATATTCTAGGTCTTCAAAACTATCATTTTCATAACCGCGTAGGTTTATTTTGGGAGTCGTTGCCAATTCATTTTTATAACCAAGTTGTTCCTCATCTCTAAACTTTAAGTAACTGTCATCCCCTATCGAAACATATGTTTCAAAAGATGGGGCATAGGCTTCAAAAGAATAAAGTGGAGACTGAATAAAGAAGCGACTCTTTCTCACAACACTCTTATTATTCTTTTCAATCGCCTCATTAATGAAGCGTGTACGAGATTTATAACGTAGCCCATCTTGAAAAAGATATTCATTTAAAGAGACCTCTTTATCAAAAACAACAGGGTTCGTTTTATTAATTGGCAACGGAAAGAAAACTGCATCAGTGTCTCTGTGTTCAAGATCTGCAAGCTTTTCTTTTGAGCGTGAAATTAAAAGAATATTTCCGACGTTCATTCGAATATTGAAGAAGACCTCGTCTCTTAGAATATTCATTTCTTTTAGTGAAATTGAACTTTCAGGGGCCATGCGAATAAGCGTCCCATCAAAGAGCATAAGCCAAAGATAGCTATCAACTCCTGTTTCGATATCATCATTTTCTTTTATAAGAGAACGGTATCCAACTTGATTATTCCCAAGAGCTCGAAAAAGAGTACATTCACCCACGCATTTTATGACACGTCCTATTTCTTCATCAATGCCAGAGATTTTCTCAAGGTCACGCCATAAAGGGTAACTTTCCTTAAAGCGTAATTCTTCTTTCCACTCATCAAAGTCTAACCATTTCTTGGCATTAATTTGATCCCACCTGATTAGCGACTTTCTATCATCCTTGAACTTAGTTTCAAGATCTGACGGGCCAGCAAAGGTTGAAAGTGTAATGGTTAAAATCAATAAAATACGTAGCATCATGAAGTTTATCGACAATTTCGGCCACTGGCCCTAAATCTGTAAGAAATTGAGACTTTTTCGGCACTTTATGCCCTATCCAAACTGTCAAAATCATAGGTTTCGTGTTAAATTTTGGGCCAAATATTAATTTACGCAAAACTATAACAGACAAGGTTGATACGATGAGTCAGGATAACGGACAATTTTCTTTTGTTAACACAGAACATGAAGTCTTAAAATTTTGGGAAGAGAATGAAATTTTCCAAAAATCACTAGAGCAAACAAAAGAGAAAGAGCCTTATATTTTCTATGATGGCCCTCCATTTGCGACAGGTCTTCCTCACCACGGTCACCTACTTGCTGGAACTCTAAAGGATATCGTTCCAAGATATTGGACAATGAAAGGTCGCTACGTTCAAAGAAGATTTGGATGGGATACGCACGGACTTCCAATTGAGCAAGAAATTAATAAGAAATTACAAATGACGGCACACGAAGCACTCGAAAAACTTGGTGTTGCAGGATACAACCAAGAGTGTCGCTCAATTGTTGATCGCTACACAACTGAATGGCGTAAAACTGTTACTCGTCTTGGACGTTGGGTAGATTTCGACAATGACTATAAGACAATGGACCCTACTTTCATGGAATCATGTTGGTGGGTATTCAAATCTCTTTGGGATAAGAATATGGTCTACAAGGGAACAAAAGTTGTTCCTTACTCAACTGGTCTTGGTACAGGACTTTCAAACTTTGAAGCAGGTCTTGATTACCGTGATGTTCAGGACCCAGCAGTTACTGTTCTTTTCAAATTAGATGATCCAGAAAAAGCAGGTGCCGATTACGTCGCAGCTTGGACAACAACTCCATGGACGCTTCCATCTAACCTTGCTCTTTGTGTTGGGCCAGATGTGGATTATGTACGAGTGAAAGATAATGATCGCGGTGTTACAATTATCTTCGCAGAAGCAAGAGTTGAAGCATTCGCTAAGAAGCGTAACCTTGAAGTTGTTGGTGAGTCTTTCAAAGGGACTGAGCTACTAGGTCTTAGATATGAGCCACTATTTGATTTCTTTGCAAATCTAAAAGAAGAAGGTGCGTTTACAATCTTTAATGACGAATACGTAACAACTGATAGTGGTACAGGTATTGTTCACCAAGCACCAGCATTTGGTGAAGACGATAATAGAATCTGTAAAGAAGCTGGCATGATGGCAGAAGTTTGCCCAATCGATGATGCTGGTCAATTCACAAAAGAAGTTCCAGCATACGCAGGTCTTTACGTAAAAGATGCTGATAAAGAAATTATCAAAGAGTTAAAAGATAATACAAAGTTATACGATCATGGAAACCTCGTTCACAGCTACCCATTCTGCTACCGTTCAGGGACTCCACTAATCTACCGTACAATCCCTCAGTGGTATGTAAAAGTAGAAGAGATCGTCGACAAGCTTGTTGCTAATAACAAAGAAATTCACTGGGTACCAGGACACATCAAAGCTGGCCGTTTTGGTAAGTGGCTAGAGAATGCTCGCGACTGGGCCGTATCTCGTACACGTGTTTGGGGAACTCCACTTCCAGTTTGGATTAATGACGAAACAGGAAGCATGAAGTGTATTGGTTCAATCGAAGAACTAAAAGAGCTTTCAGGTGTTGAACTTTCAGATCTTCACCGTGAATTCACTGATGAAGTGACATTTACAATCGAAGGCGAAGAAGGAACTTACAAGCGTATTCCAGATGTATTTGACTGTTGGTTTGAGTCTGGTTCAATGCCATACGCCCAACTTCACTACCCATTTGAAAATAAAGAAATCTTTGAAAACGGATTCCCAGCAGAGTTCATTGCTGAAGGTCTCGACCAAACACGTGGTTGGTTCTACACACTGACAATCCTTTCAACGGCACTATTTGATAAGCCAGCTTTCAAGAATGTTATCGTTAACGGTTTAGTTCTTGCTGAAGATGGAAAGAAAATGAGTAAGTCTCTAAGAAACTTCACAGCTCCATATGAGTTAATGGAAGAGTTCGGATCAGATGCTCTAAGACTATACCTTATCAACTCAGGACTTGTGAAAGGTGAAGAGCAGCGCTTTACTGATGCTGGTGTAAAGGACATGGTTCGTCGTGCTCTACTTCCTTGGCTAAACTCTTTCAAATTCTTCCAAACTTATGCATCAATTGATGGATGGAATTTTAATGAGCATGCTGAAAGCGGTGATAATATCACTGACAATTGGGTTATCTCAAAACTACAAACTCTTAAAGAAAATATTGAATCAGAAATGGCACAGTACCAACTTTACAACGTTGTACCTGCCCTATTCCACTTCATTGAAGACTTAACGAATTGGTATATCCGTCTGAACCGTTCACGTTTCTGGGGAGAAGGCCTAACAAGTGATAAGAATCAAGCATACACTGCTCTTTTTACAACTCTTAAAGAAGTAACGATTGCCATGGCACCATTTGCGCCATTCCTATCGGAACATATCTTTAGCGAGCTTAAGAAGTTTGATTCAAGTGAAAAAACTCTTTCTGTTCACCTTTGTGACTACCCTGTTGCTAACACTGAACTTAAGAATGCAGTTCTTGAAGATGCCGTTGATAGAATGCAACAGATTATCCTACTTGGACGTCAAAAGCGTAACCAGGTACAAATTAAGGTTAAGACTCCACTTGCTCGTCTAAGTGTCATTCACAAAGACCAAGCTTTACTTGATGAAATCAAGAAGCTTGAAAGCTATATCCAATCAGAGCTTAACGTTAAGTCTGTTGAGTACACAACTGATGAAGACCACTACATCAAGCTCTATGCGAAACCAAACTCTCCAGTTCTTGGTAAACGTCTAGGAAAAGAATTTGGTAAGTTCATGGGACTAATTTCAAAACTTGGTGCAGCTGAACTAAATGAATTAGAAGAAAAAGGAAGCTTAGAGCTTGCAGGTGAAACTTTTGCGCCAGAAGATATCCTAATCTTTAGAGAAGCAAAGGAAGGAACTCAGGCCCTATCAAACCGTTATATTTCAATTGATATCGACACAAACCTTTCAGAGGAATTAATCCTTGAAGGTCTTGCACGTGAGGTTGTTAATAGAATCCAAAGAACAAGAAAGGATTCTGGATTTAATGTTGAAGATAGAATTGAAGTTAACTTTGCTGCTACTGATCTTCTTGCAAAAGCAATTGAAACTCACACTGACTACATCACAAAAGAAACTCTTGCTAACTCTCTAACTGTTAGCACAGATACTCTTGAGCATGAGTTCAAAGTTGATGATGAGAATCTAAAAATGACGATTGTAAAAGCTTAATAAGCACATAAAAAGAAAGCCTCCATTACGGAGGCTTTTTTATTCCTTAACAACCACATAACCAGTAAGTTTTGGCACAACTGGAAAACACTTTTTCGATCTTATATTTTTAATAAGTCTCTTCCCTACTTTTAAATAATACCCTTCATACTTACTTGGATTAACCTTCCTAGGATTATTCGAAAGTACGTATTCATAAAGTTCGACCACTCCTTCAACAACACAGTATTGATTATTATTTAAGAAGTACTGAATTCCATAGTCATCAATATTTACGAGATAAAATTTTGATGGCCCGAATTCTTTTTCAACAAAATCACCGACTTTAGAGATCTTCATTTTGAATTGATTTAAATTTGGTAAACTAGTTCTTGAAATTAACAGACGGCCATTAACTTCTTTCGTTTCGATTTCTGGAGTAATTGCTTGCGCCTTTACCTGAGGAACAATTCTTAACTGATGACAATCTCCTTTAAGATCAGAAAGATTTACATCATCGATATTAAAGACTCCAGTGCTACAATTTGAATCTTCCTCTTTTGCAACTTCCACTGGCCTCTGTCCAGTCATATAATCACGCATCTTTAAGTAGACCTCATGTGCGACAAAGTCACCTCGATTTAATTCTTGAAAACGCAATGTCTTTGAACCATCGTAGAAGAAATCTTCACTTAGCCTTTTTCCGTACTTTGAAACAAGATAAAAATTGGCATGAATTAATTCATTAATCGAGATAGCAACTTCGAGCTCGCCAAGATCAGGGTATATTTTCAAATCAATTGATTTATCTTCGATTGAAAAAAGGAACAACTTGTCTTCATTGATAAATGACGTTGGACAAGAAATTTCTTCACCTGAAAAATTGGTTTGAATTGACTGACATTGAATTTGTGTTGCAGTTAGTGACTGGCCTTTAAAGCTCGGATTAAGATTTTGACCAAAAAATGCTCTTTCATTTGGTTTCCCACAGGAAAGAAGTAGGATCATGGGAATCAGAAAAATTGAACGCATAAAAAATCTCCTTAGAATTAATTTTTGCCGTTATAGCTAAAATCAATCCTAAGGAGACTATATTTCTAGTTTGAAATAGATCTTTTTAATTTTGGGATACCTAAGCGCCAAATCCCTTAAGCTGCTCACCTCCAACTAGGTGAAAATGCGTATGAAAAACACTCTGACAGCCATGCTGGTTAACATTTGAAACGACACGAAAGCCATTTTGTTCGAGATCATTCGACTGCGTGAATTCCTTGATGGCATCAAAGACTTGGGCCATATCATCGCGATTCATCTCATTGATATTCTTTGAATGGTTGCGGTGAATAAACAAGTAGTGCTCTTTTGCTAACGGTTGAATATCTTGAAATGCATAGACATTCTCGTTTTCAAATACCTTTGTCGAAGGAATCTCACCATTTAGAATTTTGCAAAATAAACAATCACTCATTACGCTTCTCCCTATTCGTTTACGAGTTCAACACTTGCACCAAGCTTCTTAAGCTTCTCTGGTAGATCTTCATAACCACGCTGAAGATGGTAGACACGATCAATTTTCGTTTCACCGTATGCACAAAGGGCCGCAAGAACGAGGGCCGCTGATGCACGAAGATCAGTACACATAACAGGAGCTGCCGTTAGAGGCTTTCCACCTTCAATAAAGACAGAGCTACCAAGTTGCTCAATACTTGCACCAAGACGAGTAAGCTCTGGCACATGCATGAAACGATTTTCAAAAATATTTTCTGTTACTAGTGAGTTCCCTTCAACAACTGTTAAAAGTGCAACCATTTGCGCTTGAACATCAGTTGGAAAACCAGGGAATGGCTCAGTAATAACTTTTGAACCTTTTAGTGAAGACGGGTATGTTTTAACAAAATCATCACCGATCTCAAGCTTTGCTCCCATGCCTTGAAGGTTTTCAAGAACATTGAAGAGATGCTTTGGGTTGAAGTTTTTTACCGTAACCTCAGACTTCGTCATAAGGCCTCCGATAATATAAGTAGCGGCCTCAATACGGTCACCAATTGCTTGGTAAGTTCCGCCGTTGAGTTCCTTAACTCCGTCGACAACAATACGAGATGTTCCAATTCCTGAAACCTTCGCTCCTAATGCGTTTAGGAAGTTTGCAAGATCATCAATCTCTGGCTCCATTGCCGCGTTCTCAATAATTGTCTGACCATCAGCAAAGACTCCGGCCATGATTAGATTCTCAGTTGCACCAACTGATGGGAACTTTAGTTTTACATGAGCGCCCTTAAGGTGATCCGTTTCTGCATAAACATAACCACTTTTCATTTCAATCTTAACATTCATCTTCTCAAGGTTATCGAGGTGAATATCGATTGGACGAGTCCCAATGGCACAACCACCAGGAAGTGAAACCTTAGCTTTTCCAAGGCGCGAAAGAAGTGGCCCAAGAACAAAGATCGATGCACGCATTGTTTTTACAAGTTCATAAGTTGCTTCATGAGAGCTAAGAGCTGAAGCGTCGAAAGTAATATCCTTACCATTGCGATCACATTGCACACCCATCATCTCAAGAAGTTTAAGCATTGTATTAATGTCACGAAGCTTTGGTAGGCTCGTTAATGTAACTTTCTTATCTGTTAAAAGGATTGCCGCTAAGATTGGCAGACAGGCATTCTTGGCCGGAGATATTTCAACTTCACCAGAAAGACGTGCTGGTCCTTTAACTATAATTTTATCCATTTTTAATTCCTTTTAGAAAACGGTAGCGATCTGTATAGTCCTTAATCAGTTCAAGATTAGAGAATTGATATTCACCTAAAATATCTTTTAAGTGTTCTAAATGCAATTCACTACCTTCCATTATGAACAGGCCACCGGCATTCAACTTCTCCTCCACTTGTTGGAAGAAATTTCTAAACCAATTATCGTAATCTTCATCTTTTAAGTAAAGAGCAAGATGGGGCTCAAAACGATGAACCTGTCCATGCACTTCACTTAAATCAGCGTCCTCCTTAATATATGGAGGGTTACTAATTATGATGTCGAATTTTTCATTGAGATTTGTTAATAAATCAGATTCTTCAAAGACGATTTTTACAGTCTTTGGATAGCGATATCGGTGAAAGAATTTATTGGCACGAGCAACATCTAGGGCCTTTGGACTAATATCACTGGCCACAATTCTCGCTTCAATTTCTCCAATTTCTCCCGCTAAACTTAGAGCAATGGCACCACTTCCTGTTCCGATATCAGCAATAGAGATATCATTGAGCTTATTCTTTTTAATATACTCCGAGGTCCACTCCACCATGATTTCAGTTTCACTTCGAGGGATTAGTACATTTTCATTTATATAAAAAGATGAACGGTAAAAGAAAGCGCGATTGCTAATATATTCGAGGGGGATTCCCTGCCTGACTTTTTTTAAGAATTCTTCGATGACACCTTTATTTTCAGAAATATAAATGTCATCGAATTGAGACTCGAGGATGCGACAGAAGTCTTTCAGCTCGGCCTTTAAACGAGAAAGAGTAATTCCAGGGTAGTTTGCCTCTAAGAATTTTTTATTCTCATTAAAGAACGAGCCGATGTAGTCCCCAAGTGTAGTAAAGCTCATGCTACTACTTATTCCTCTTGGCCTTTAAGCAACTCTGCTTGGTTGTGAGCAATTAGAGCATCAAGAACCGGTGCCATATCTCCCTCAATAATTTTATCAAGAGAGTAAAGAGTTAGACCAATACGGTGGTCAGTTAAACGTCCCTGAGGATAGTTATAAGTTCTAATACGCTCAGAACGATCACCTGTACCGATTAGGCCTTTTCTTTCAGCTGCTTCTTCAGCATTCTTTTCTTGAAGCATTTTATCGAAGATACGTGCTGCAAGAATCTTTTTGGCCTTCTCTTTATTTTTAAGCTGTGACTTTTGGTCTTGGTTATAAACTGCAATTCCTGTTGGAATGTGAGTCATACGAACCGCAGAGTCAGTCGTGTTAACGTGCTGTCCACCTGAACCAGAGGCACGCATAACTTCAACGCGAACATCATTCATATCAAGCTCCCACTCAAGATCTTCAGTTTCAGGCATTACTGCCACTGTAATCGTTGATGTGTGGACACGCCCTTGAGATTCTGTTTTTGGAACACGTTGAACTCTGTGTACACCAGATTCATATTTCATCTTTGAGTAAACTTTCTCACCAGAGATTGAGAAGACAACTTCTTTAATCCCTTCATCATTTTCAGAAAGAGAATCGATTTCTACTTTCCAACCAACTGAGCGAGCGTAGTTTTGGTACATTCTTAGAACATCACCAGAGAAGATCGAGGCCTCATCCCCACCAGCACCGGCACGGATTTCAACCATAACGTTCTTATCATCTAATGGATCTTTTGGCAGAAGAAGGATCTTAAGCTCATCTTCAAGCTCAGGAATTAATGGCTCATTCTCATCGAGAACTTCTTTTGCCATCTCCTTCATATCAGGATCATTTTCCTTAAGCATCTCTTTTGCTTCGGCAATATCCTCTTTGATTTGCTTATATTTTTTGTAAGCAATAACAACTTCTTCAAGATTTGCACGTTCTGCTGAAATCTTTTTGAACTCCTCTTGCCTATCATATAATGTTGGGTCTGCCATTTTTTCAGTCAGCACCTCAAAGCGCTGTACTACTGAATCAAGCTTATCAAACATGCTCATTTAAAATCCTTTTAGCTTTTTCTTAGCTATTCATTGAGTCCATGAATTCTGCATTAGTCTTAGTCTTCGTAATTCTTTGAAGCATAAATTCCATTGCATCAATTGTACTCATTGGGTGAAGAACCTTTCTAAGAACGTAAGTTCTTTGTAGATCTAGTTGATCCATAAGTAGGTCTTCCTTACGAGTTGAAGATTTGTTGATATCAAGAGCTGGGAAGATTCTCTTCTCAAGAAGCTTTCTATCAAGTTGAATTTCAGAGTTACCAGTTCCTTTGAATTCTTCAAAGATAACTTCATCCATTCTTGAACCTGTATCAACAAGTGCAGTAGCGATGATTGTAAGTGAACCACCATTTTCAATATTTCTAGCAGCACCGAAGAATCTCTTTGGTCTGTGTAGAGCATTTGAGTCAACCCCACCAGAAAGGATCTTTCCAGATGGTGGAACAACAGTGTTATATGCACGAGCAAGACGAGTGATTGAGTCAAGAAGGATGATAACATCTTTCCCTGCTTCAGTTAGACGTTTTGCTTTTTCAAGAACCATCTCTGCTACTTGAACGTGACGGTTTGCTGGCTCATCAAATGTTGATGAAACAACTTCCGCATTAACATTTCTCTTCATATCAGTTACTTCTTCCGGTCTTTCATCAATTAGAAGAACGATAAGAACTGAGTCTGGGTGATTTTCAGTAATTGCGTTAGCAACTTCTTGTAATAAATGCGTCTTACCAGCTTTTGGAGGTGCAACGATTAGACAACGTTGACCAAACCCTTGTGGTACGAACATATCGATCATACGAGTTGAGTAATTGCTTGGATTAAACTCAAGATTGATCTTCTTTTGTGGGTATAGTGGAGTTAAGTTATCGAAAAGAACTGTCTTCTTGTGAGCAGCAGGCTCTTGATCGTTGATTGTGCTTACTTTTAAAAGAGCAAAGTATCTTTCGTTATCTTTTGGTGGACGAATCTGTCCTTCTACAGAGTCACCTTTCTTAAGGGCGAACTTTCTAATTTGACTTGGTGATACGTAAATATCATCGGCACCAGGAAGGTAGTTATATCCAGGAGATCTTAAGAAACCGAAACCATCTGGTAAGATTTCAAGAACACCATTTCCAAAAATGTCCTGTTTCTCTTTTGCGTGTGCTTTTAGAATAGCAAAGATTAGTTCGTGTTTTTTCATCCCCGCAGAGTTTTCAATTTTTGCCTTTTCAGCAATCTTGTTTAACTCTTTGATTTCCATCTCTCTCAATTCACTTAAATGCATAAAATGTACTACTCCTGAAATATCTGAATATATAAAATTGGATTTATTTAGAATTTGCCTCTATTAATGATCCATTAATGGCATGGATTTATAAGATTAAATTGGTTGGTATTGATTTAAATAGATAAACTCATCATAAACCCTCCCCCTTTCCTAGTCAAGCTGACTTTAGAGATTGACTTGCGGCGCCAAAATGGGCATAACTACCTAATATGAATGAGTTTTCTAGCTATCCTAAATTTGAAGAGTTTCGCGGTCTTAATATCCTCTCCATCGACTTTGGTGAGAAGGTCATAGGCCTTGGCTTCTACTGCCCTGGGCGTGAGCCGTTTCCAATTGGTGCCGGTCGAATTATCAATAAAGGAATCGCACACTTTTACACTGAGCTTGAACAAGTTATTGAGGACCAAGTTGTGGAAGTTATCGTCATGGGTATCCCATACTACGTCGATGGTAACGAAAGTGAGAAGACTAAAGAGCACAAGGCCATCTTCAACGCATTAGTTGAGAAATTTCCTAGTGTAAAATTCTACCAACAAGATGAAACCTTAACGACAAAGTCGGCCAAGGAGCGAATGCTAAACTCTCCGGAGTACAATTTTCAATTTGATCCAACAAAAATTGATGAGCTTAGCGCGGTGATCATCCTAGAAGATTTCATAAGAAGTTAATTTCACAAAATCTAAAAATAAGATATCCTATTGTTATTATGACAAAGAAAAACTTATTTATTTTTTTGGTGCTTGCACCTGCATTATCGATCTGCCTCTTAGTGGCACACACTTATTACAACATTTATCATTGGCAATACGGTGGCCCTGAAACTGAATTCCAAATCAATAGTGGAGACACTTTTGGAACGATTAACTACCGTTTAGCACAAGACAAGATCATCTACTCTCCGCGCCTTTTCCATCGCTATGTAAAATTTGAAGGAAAGCTAACAAGCTTTAAGGCCGGCCGCTATGTCATTCCTAAAGGAATAACAATGGATGAGCTACTTGCTCTACTTATCAGTGGAAAGAGTTTGGCCGTAAGAGTAACAATCCCAGAAGGTTATAACCTCTTTCAAATTGCAAAGGCCTTGGCCGATGAGAAAATTGTTGATGAAAAAGATTTCATTAAAGAAGCAAAGGATAAGAAATTTGTTCACTCTCTAGGAATTCCAGCAGACCGAGTAGAAGGATATCTTTACCCTGATACTTACCAATTCCATGAAAAGATGAAGGCCCGTGCGATTATCCACCGCATGTATGACAACTTTAAAGACAAAACAAAAGACTTAGACTTTTCAAAAGTAAGACTAACAAAGCACCAGCTTGTCACTCTTGCCTCAATGGTTGAAAAAGAAACGGGTGCAAAATTTGAAAGGCCAACGATCTCGGGTGTTTTTCACAATCGTCTAAAAAAGAGAATGCGTCTTCAATCTGATCCAACAACGATCTATGGAATTTGGGAGTCTTACAAAGGTAATATTAGAAAGAAACACCTTAGACAGAAAACTCCATACAATACTTACAAGATCTCAGGTCTTCCAGTTGGGCCAATTGCCAACCCAGGACTTGCGGCACTGAAAGCTGCACTTAGCCCTAAGAAACACGATTACCTTTACTTTGTTTCAAAAAATGATGGGACTCACGTTTTTTCTAAAACATATAAAGAACACAGTCAGGCCGTTGATTTTTGGCAAAAGAACAGAGCAAACCGCAAGGGGCGTAGCTGGCGAGATCTTAATAAGAAACAATAAGAACTAAAGAAGTATTAATTTATGAAACTATGGTCATCATTCGATCAAGAATATATTCTCAAAAGGCTTAATGAGCTCTATGAGGAAGGCGCTGTTTTGAAATTTTGGCAAAACAACGAAGACATGCGCGAAGAGTACACTGCAACTTTCAACTCCGTTACAATTGAAAAATGTTCGATTAAATTAACAAAAGAAAGTGCACCTTACTACACTCGAATCGCACCCCTTTCTCCTGTATTCTTTCACTACCCTGCTGGGGATATGATATTTAAAAAAGATATTTTCAAGTTAGAAAATGGTGGACTTTCATTTAAGACACCTAGTGAAGTTCGCATGCGTGATCGACGAAGTGTGGAGAGGTTTACTTACAAATATCCAGACTTCAAAAATATCTCTTATAAAGTTGAAGGTGAAGATGAAACTCAACACGATATCATTCTCGACATATCACTAAGAGGGCTTGCTTTTGTTATTGATGCCAAAAGAAAAGCTAAGTACGAGATCGGTAAAACAGTTTATATCACTTCTATAACGGATCAAGAGCTACCACAACAACATGAAGCGAAGATCGCTTCAGTTAACCGCTACCGCGTTTCAGGAGAAGGCCTACAAACTCACCTTCTTCGCATTGGTGTTGAATTCACACAAACGCTAAATTCAATTACATATGATTCAATCGGCTCTCTAGTTAAGAAGAGACAAAATAAATTAAAAGGGCTTGATACAAACCTATTTAATGGTTTAAACCCTGATGATTATCAAAAGCAACTTGCAAAGATTCACGATAAGAATCCTCAACTTGCCATCAATATTTCTGAGTCAGTAGAAGATATCGATCGCCTTCGATATATGACGATCGATATGAAGCGTGAATTCTTCTTAAACTTTAGCCTTGATCTTATGGCCTGTGCCTTAAGGATGTCGTCTAAAGAGTTAATCAACGATCTTCTATCTGAAGTTACTGCTGGTGTACGAGAAGAGTTTCTCATGAAGTATGATCAACCCAAGCCTGCTTCAGCAATCAATAAGGCACAAGACGAATTAAGAAAATACATCCATGAGAAGGAGCGCTCGGGCGAGCTAGTTCTAAGCCCGAAGTCTTTTGTTAAATATGTTTAGTCTCCTGTCTCTTCTCGATGATATCGCAACAACATTTGATGACGTGGCCATCATGTCAAAAGTTGCTATCAAGAAAACCAGTGCACTAATGAGTGACGATCTCGCAGTTAATGCCGGAGTCATTCACGGAGTAAATGCCGATCAAGAACTCCCTATGGTCTGGAAGATCTTTGTAGGCTCCCTCTTAAATAAACTCTACAGCATCTTAGGAGTTGTTGCTCTTACTTACTTCTACCCTCCAGCGCTTCAAGTTGTTCTACTAATTGGTGGAATTTACTTGGCATATGAAGGTGCCCACAAGGTTTTAGAAAAAGTTACCAAGCAGGATAGTAAGAAGAATCTGGCAGAGATAAGTGAAGAAAAGAAAGTTTCAGGTGCAATTCGCACGGACTTAATTCTTTCAATTGAAATTATCGTTATTGCACAAAATAGTATTAGTGGCCCATTTGTTAATCAGCTTATGACTCTTGTTATTGTAGGGCTTCTGGCCTCGATTCTAATTTACGGTCTCGTTGCTATCTTAGTTAAAATTGATGATCTTGGACTCTATCTAATCAGAAAAGAATATAAGAAACTTGGCTATGCCTGTGTCAGCTCAATGCCTTGGATTATGAGAGGACTTGGAATTGTCGGGACAATTGCCATGTTTCTTGTGGCCGGCGGTATCTTCGCTCATAGCTTTCACTTGGACCTCTATACCTATGAAGTACTTCAAAACCTATTTCTAGGGCTTGTGGGAGGCTTTTCGGCCCTTATCCTTCAAAGCATTCTATCGCATATAAAATCAAAGTTCTTACGCTAATTATTGGCATATCTCTTAATAAGCATCTCCCTAAACGACTGTAATCACAAGAAATTTAGTCTACACTAAATTAAAGTTTATTATAGCGATAGACGATAATTTATTTAGTTAACTGTCTGAGGGAATTATGAAAATTATCAATATGCTACTAATTTCATTCGCTATCATCCTAACTTCATGTGGGGGAAAAACCTCAAATGTCGAAGTTAAGCTTCAAGGAGCATTCTCTCAAGTAGCAGGTCTCTTTGATAATGGTGCTGTTATGTTAGCAGTTGGTGGCCCTTCAGATAAACCTCCCCTTCTCTATGTTGTTCCCCTTTCACAGGCAACTCTTGATCACGAGTTTGATAATGGTAATTGGAAAATTATGGTTTTAGGCTGGCATGGTTCAACGGCCGGCGAGATGATGGAAGGTGATCTCTATTGCTCTGTCGTAAAGAATGCTGTAATTCCAGAACAAACAACATTTAATTTTAATCTGACAAAAGTCGATCAAACGGCACCGGCAAATGTTGTGGATACAGGCCACCCTTGTGCTGAATTTATTGATGGACTTCAAACGGCCAAGTATATGTCTATCTGTGAAACAACAAGTTGTAATATGGGTGAATACGTAAGGTTTAATGCAACTGACTTATCTTTAAAGTTTGGTATTCCTCACTACGAGGGGCCTATAAATCGTGATCAAATCTATACTCAATCAAAATTTACTGAATCAATGAATACTTGCTATAGCAGTGCTAATGGTAATCTTTTAGATGGTGGCGACTACGCAAAAATGGTTCTTGATGCTTCCGTTGGACTGGTTCTTCCAGTAAGACTAACAGGAGGCTTTCACTTACCTCTTAGAATTGAGGGTTATGAAGATAAAGATGGTGGAACAACAGATTGCTCGATGGGACTTAATGGCAAGCTTGCAACGATGAATAGTATTGGTGAAAAAGATACTGCTGGAAATGATCGTCACTTCTATGATGGGACATACTTTACTTACTTAATGCCTCCGACTCCATTTGAAATTTCGATTACAAATTCGAATTATTCATTTGAAAGAAACTCTTCGACTACAGTACAGGTGGGTGGCCCATATGATGTTGGGAATGATACCTATCAAGGCAATTCCATGAATTATACTTGTGAATACAAGGTCGCAGGAACAGATGATTCGACTTTTGTTGCCTGTGGATATCCAATTGGCTCTGGCCCTATCTCATATGATATGACCACAGGTGATGTTGTTCTTGATGGAAATACAACGAGCTTTGATCTTGGTGAGACATTTGAGTTTAAAATGATTGGATCGTATTATGATGATGGTTCAAGTATGACAATTTATTCTCCAGAAAAGCGATTCAGTGTAATGGCAAATCCTATTGTTATGATTCCGGATTCGGATTTCATACCAGCACCGGGATCAAATGTTGATATTACAACAGGTGGAAACACGACAATTACATTCAATAATAACACTGATAGTATGGTGAGTTTTACTATCTCTTCAACTCCAGACACCTTATCAATCACAGGAGACATTTCATGTTCTCCCTATACGACTTGTACGCTTACAATCGCAGGCTCTCCTGCAGGTTCAGGTAACTTTGACTTAAATGCCAATGGTCAGCTTTTCAACTACACATATTACTAAGATGGCACTAAGAAATGGCATTTCCTTGGCCAATCGCTCATCTAAAGCTTTGAAATCCCGTAGATTTTTGTCCCTTATTCTTTAAAGGTTAAGATTGGCTTAACCGATAAGTTTTGTGGATTAAATTGAATTTGGGGACCGTATGCACCGTCATATTTTTGGATTATTTCTTGTTTCACTTCTTCTCACTTCATGTGGAGTAAAAACATCAAACACAAAAGTTACTTTTTCAAAATCACAATTTTTAGTTGGAGACTTAAACTCAAACTTTGATGGTGGTGTACTTATCTTTGGAAGAAATAACGATACAAAACAAGTTTTTCAAATTGGTCTTGATCCAAGCTCCCCTTCTGAAATCGAAATTGAGCTTCCTTTTGGAAACTACGATGTAAAGGCCATCGGTTGGCACCAAGGAACGACTCCAACGAATCTAGTTGGAACAAAGTATTGTTCTCAAATTAATACTCAAGTTGACTCTACTGAAACTCCAATGAATCTAGTAATGACAACGGCCAATTGTGCATCACTAACTAATACAGTTGTTCATGACAGTACGACAGGAAATCAGTTCAAGGTTGAAACTTGTCACGGGGTTGTCCAAGTTTTTGGGAAAGGAAAAAGAGAAAGCTGCGATGAAGCTCCAAGTAACGCTCAATCACTTAAGATTCGCTACCCTTCAATTAATGCTGAAGGAGTCGTCGATCCAAGCTTAACTCTTGAGTCAAAATGCTTAACACCAAATGCTGGAGATATTTTCACCTATGACCTAACTGCCGACTATAACGTTGTTACTAGTGATAGTGGTTTTTATAATCCAGTTGAAATTGTAGCCTACTATGATACTGCTTGCTCTGGAGCCTCTCAAGTTAAAAGGATTCCAAGAACAGCAGGACTTCCTTCAGAGGAGTATCTACTAGCAACAGAAGATTCAGCGACAGGTCTTACTCTACTTGCAGGCTTTGATTCTTGTGCATTTGCAGGAGCGGCAACAAGCTCTCCATTTGCAGCTGATAGCGCTGGATCAAGAGGATTTAATATTATTTGTACGGCCGATCAATTTAATAATATCGCTTCCTACCCTTCTGATGAATATATCATTGGAAGAAAGATCGACTTTGCAGGTAGTGCTCCAGCAACAAGTAGCACTGATTTCACAGGATATATTGAAGGAGACATTCTTCTAAGTATTAATAAGCAACCGCATATTATTGGTGCGACAGATTCGTTATTTAATAGTATCGGAAGTAATGTAACTGATGAGTCTGCAGGTATTGAGAACTTAAATATTAATGTTAACTCTCTTACTGGCGGACCTGTTATTGCCAAGTACTTAGGTGACTCTTCCGAGTTTCATGAATTAACAATTTCAGGCTCAATGACTAACTCGACACCATCTGCAACGCCTTCAGGGTCAAGTCTAGGTTACTCATGTGGTGCACTTGTTAATCAGTCATACTACGATGGGACGACATCAAAAAGTCTAAACACTAGATTCGAAAGAATTACTTTTGAAAATTTCAATCTAAAATGTACGGGCCTTCCTGCTTCTGATAGCGCTTATGTAGGCGCACTAGTTGGTGCCCTAACAAGTGGTTCAGCTGATGCGACTTATAATCGTGAAGTTCAAATTTATGATGTAAAAGGTAATATTAATATTGAAGTTGATTCAACAAATACACAACAATCTGTTGGTGGACTTATTGGATTCTCTGAGAATAATACAAATATTAATACTTATAGTAATAATTATACTTTTGCGAATACTTATACTTCTGCAGCTCCAGCGATTATTGGTGGTGTCTTAGGACAACAACAGTCAACTGCTGCCAACTACTATGGCCGTCTTGAATTGGGAGAGAATAATATTCACTTAGCAATTAGTAGTGACCTTCCTTACAATACAATTCAAGGTGCCGGAGGGATTGCAGGGAAAATCTTTAATCCAGAGTATTTACAAATTCGATCTTCGATCACGACAGGAAGTATTGATACAACACTAAAGAATGCTGGTGGACTTATCGGTCATGCCGCTTTCACAAACCCTAGTGATTCATTTGGTATTCACAATTCAGCAACAAGAACAAGGGTTAGCGCTGATGGTAGTGCAGGTGGTTTAATTGGAAGACTTAACCTAGATGGAAGTTCTGCAAACTTTAGACTTAACCATGTTGAGACAAGTTCCATTACAGGAGCAGCGGCCAGCTCTTCAGGATTAGAAGGTGTTGGTGGTGCCCTAGGGACTTTAACATCAACGGCCAGTTATTCTTCTGTAAACTTTGATAGCAACTTCTATTCGGGACTACTCTTTACAACTCTTGGTTATGCTACAGGAAACTCAAGTGGCTCTCTTATTGGAGTTATGTCGGACACAAATACTTACGTGATGGTTAATGGTCACCACTACACGAGATGGGGAACTAGTACTTCTCATATTATCGACTTCATTGGATTTATCAATGAGACAACTCTAGCAAACGTCCTAGATAGAATCACGACAAATCAAGTTGTTTACCAAGGCTACACTGATAGCTCAACAGCACTTCTTCAAAGTGCCCTAAGATATGGAACACCTGGTGGTGAGATCAGCCTAACTTTTAACGAACTTGCTAATAAGTTTCTACCTTCGACTTTTACTGGTAGCCCATTCTTTACTCCAAATGGTGATTCTAAGTTAAATGTCGCATTTAACCGCTTCATGAGATTTGCAACAAATGGCCGCGCGACAGTAACAGGCTCGGAAGGAAGTCCATTTATTCTTTCAAACTCATCTGATTTATTATTCATTAAGAACAATTTATTCTTGAGTAATTTCAATTTTAGATTAACGGCCAATATTGATATGGGAGGACAATTCCTTCAGCTATCTGATGATAATATTCCATTCAACGGCTCACTTGATGGTGCCGGGTTTACGATTTCAAATATTAATAATAACTATACTGGCCTATACAAAAGCTATAATGGAATTTTTCCTTATGTTGAGTACGGACGAATTAAAAACCTAAGAATTGCCAATTCTATTATGAGTTTTGATTGCGATGCCTCTGGTGATGCTGGTTTATTAATGGGAAGAATCAGTCGCTATAATAACTATGGTGATGACCGCGCACAATTTTACAATATTCAATTAGAAAATAATACGATTGCAAGCAGTACTGGCTGTGCGGCAACAGGTCTAGTTGCTGGTACCTACTCTACAGAAAATAGTGGTGAAGGGATATTATTTGAAAATATAAGTGTGAAAAATAATAATTTTGCGTCCCCTACTGGTTCCCTCTTTGTTGATCGAATTGATTACTCAACGTCAGCGGCTGAAACATTTGCCTTTAGAAACCTCGAGTTTATTGGCAATATGTTCACTGATCCAGCGCCTGTTAACACGTATGCATTCTTCTCAAATAAAGGAGTGAATACATTTAATGTTAGTTATGAAAATGTTCTCTATGTAGGACATAAAGACGGCCATAACCCAACAGATATTCACAGCAATAATAATGCTGGTTCAGCAACTTCTCTAAATAATCACTACGTCTTTATCAACCCAACTTCATTTGCTGGAGTTCTTGATACAGGGACTCTTACAAATGGAACAAACTACGCCCTTTCAGATATGGCAACGACAACATTTGATAAGTACTTCGTTGTAAATTCAACAACTGGGGCAGTAGATCTTAACCGACCATATATCAAAGAAGAGATGGATCAACGATAAGCATAGTTTAATGCCAATAAATTTAGGCGAAAAAAATAAGGACGCGTTCAGCGTCCTTTTTTTATTACCGGCAGAACTTACCGATATTATTGGTAAAAAGAAATTAACTTAATTATTTTCCCGCCACATACGAAGAGTGCCTACAATAGGTTCCCAAGGAGCTTCAGAGCGAAGCAAAGGCTGAGGTTTTAGGGCAACTATTGAAAATGAATTAAAAGCAACAATTGCCGACTTTTAAAACAACTTTTGAACTAAATAAATTCAGGGTTAAAATTAAGTGTCGCGTAATAGTTTAACCAACAAACTTTGCTTGTTTTACTTCGTTAAGGAGGAGGACTAAATGGAAGCTGAAAGACTAGAATATTTTAAAAAGAAGTTATTGGCCGCTAAAGCTGAGATTCTTAACGGTGGTATTCTAACAAGTACTGAAGACCTTAAGATGTCGACAGATGATTTACCTGATGAAGGTGACGTAGCAAACGCAGTAATTAACCAACAGGTTACATTTAATATGCGTGCTAGAGCGATGACTAAGCTGAGACAGATCGAAGAGGCGCTTCACCGTATTGAAGACGGTACTTACGGACACTGTGAAGATTGTGACGAGCCAATTGGTAAGAAAAGGCTTGAAAACCAACCATGGGCCGATCTATGTATCACACACGCTGAAGAAAGAGAGCGTGAAGAACAACACATGCGAAGAGCATCTTAGCTTTTTTCATATTCCAAATGTTAGTAAAAAAGCCTGCAGTTGCAGGCTTTTTTTATTATAGGGCCATCCCCTCGTCTACGCTAAAGGTCTCCTTCTTTATATAAACATATTTCGATATATCCCTTTTTAAGACTTTCTTAACCTGTTCATTTGATTTGAGGATCTCCTCTACCTTAGGACTCGTTGTACTTGAATTTGTGTTATTAATTGGTGCTACGATCATGACATATGCAAAGACAAAGATACTGATTGATAGTGTCCAAATTGTTTTCACTGAATTACCCTCCATGGTAAGTTCTTCTTCTGTTCATAATTAAGCACGGGCCATGCCAAAGTCTGATATAATGATTACGGTAACTTAATAAAGTGGAGTAATGAACACGGTGGCCTTTTGGCCTTATTTTCTACCACCACTTTCAAAATAGTGTATAAGATTTTGACACCTATCTATAAACTATCCATATAGGCTATAGATGAACTGTTTAAGTAGGTAGAATCCTGTCATAGTGTTGGCACATGCTGTGCATTCTATAACAGTGAGTTTGAGTTACTAAGGAGCACTTTTTGAAACTAAAATCTTTTCTACTACTTTCTACTTTAATTGCTAGCTCTTTTGCTTTTGGAGCTGGTGAAGGTCAGAAATTATCATTTGATCAATTAAGACAACGTGTTTTCAAAAAAGAATACCAAAAAGAAACATCTAATACTGATGTATTAAGATCTCGTTTTTCAAGCTGGGGAATTAAGAATAACTTTGCACAAGGTTCAATTAATCTTCCAGGAGCACTTAAGAAGCTTACAACTCAAAAAGAAGTTGTCGTAGCTGTTATCGATACAGGTATTGATCCAACTCACCCATTCCTTAAAGATAATATTTATGTACCTAAAGGTGATGCTAGCATTACTAACTTTGGCCTAGACTTTTCTAAAGGTGCAGATAATGTAAATACTCCATACGATAAGAACCGCCACGGAACTCACGTTTCAGGAATTATTAAATCAGTATTTCCAAATGTTAAGATTCTTTCACTTAAGTATTACAACCGTCATGCTTCTGGTAAGGATAACTTAAACTCAACAATCAAGGCACTTCGTTATGCAGTTGATCTTGGTGTTGATATCATCAACTACTCAGGTGGTGGACCAGAGCCAGATTTAGAAGAACTTGAAATCCTAAAGAAAGCAGAAAGAAAAGGTATTATCGTTGTTGCAGCAGCAGGTAACGAGCAAGAAAATATCGATAACAAGAACACAGCTTACTTTCCAGCAAGCTACAAGTTATCAAATATCATTACAGTAACTGCTCACGACCAATCAATGAAGATTCTTAACTCTTCAAACTGGGGGGCACAAACTGTAGACGTTTCAGCACCAGGATATAAGATTAACTCTGCTATCCCAACATCAAGAAACGGACTACTAACAGGAACTTCACAAGCAACAGCATTTGTTTCAGGTGTAGCTGCAATGTTAAAAGCTGGATACCCAGGTCTTTCAGCTAAGCAAATTAAGAAGATCATCTCAATCACAGCTAAGAAAGAGATTACTTTTAATGGAAAGGTTAAGTCTTCAGGACGAGTTGATGCAACAGCAGCAGTTGAGCTTGCAGAAAAGCTAAACACGAAAACAAACGGAAAACTTGCTAGCTACAAAGGAAGCAAGAGAGAAGTAGCAAACACTCCAAAAGTAATTATCAGAAAATAATTAAATTCCTAGATGGCCCTTAAATAGGACGTAAGCGCAAGGGTCGTCCCCATAACAAAAATTACCCCAAGCATTCCATACAATAAATAAGATACCTTAAAGAATCCCATCATTTTATAATCTAGAAAGCTTTCGACTTGGCTTTTGTTAAGCTCACGCGTTTCAGAAATGGCCTCTTTGATACGCTCATAGAGAGAGATCTCCTCGATCCCCTTTTGCGTATAAGGCTGCCAAATTTCCTGTTCACTTACACCTGAGTTCATCATTTCAATAACGATATCAACAAGCTCTTGTAGGTACAAAGGCCTAAGTACATCGTTCTTCGAATCCTCACTGTAGAAGTAATCAAGAAGATTATTGTAGCGGCGACGGACTTTGATCATGAATTTCTTAAACTTCACATCACCTTGGAAAATCGCAGGATTTTCCATTTCTAGAGGAGATAGTGTTAGCCAATACCTTTCACGAAAAGTATAAAAGCTCTTCTCCCCTAATGGTTCTCCTAATGGATTAAAAGATAAATCGAAGTCGCATTCTTGGCAGCGATCTTCAATGATATTTTCACTTTCGCACTTAGGACATGTTATAAGTTGCACATCCTGTGCAATATTATCTTCCATGAAGAGATGTTGATGTTTTTGTATGTCGTTTAAGAATTCTTTATCCATAAGAATATTGTAATTTCATAAGCTTAGTATTGGCAAATGTTAAATCATATACGACAATAAAGTATGTCTAGCCTGCTGAAAAATAAATTCTTCCTGCCAGTTGTTCACATTCTTGCAGGTATCATTTACGCATTAAATTTCCCATTCATTGGAAAGTTCACAATCTTTCCGACAATCTTTTTAAGTGCCGCCGTTCTTTTTTACGGATTAAAAAGTGAAAATCGTTTTAAGCATAATCTCTTAAATATTTTCTTATTCTGTTGGGGGTATAATTTTGCAGGCTATTACTGGCTAACTTTTACCTTAAATGAATTTGGAAATTTATTCTTTCCTTTTAACTTTATTCTGTGGCAGCTTTTTTCAGTTATTATTGCCCCACAATTCTATCTATTTCTCATCATCTTCTTCTTTTTAAAGAAGCATGTGAAGATCGATACTTTAGCTGGAGGAATCCTCTATTCACTAATCTTTGTGGCCCTAGAGTACTTCACTCCACAACAATTCCCGGCCCTTTTTGGCCACCCATGGCTTAAGATCTCTCCATTTCTAAAGCCAGCAAGACTCTTGGGTGTGCCTTTCTATAGTTTCTTAAGCTTATTTATAGGACACCTTATTTTCATGTTCTATCAAAAGCAAAGACTCCCTAAGGCACAAGGTGGAATTATCCTAGCACTCTTACTTGTTAACTTTGGAGTAGGCCCGATCAAGGCCAAGGTTGGAGACGATCTTAAGATTCGCATTGTTCAAGGAAATATTGGGAACGACTTAAAACTTAAGTCTGAACAAGGACTTAGGCTTGCTTCTTCAGAGGTTATTAATATCTATAAGGACCTAAGTCTAGCTGATGGAGTTGATGATATTGACCTCGTTATTTGGCCAGAGACATCATACCCGAGATTTGTTTTTTCAAGAGAGAATAAAAAACTCGCGGGTGAATTAATGGACCTTTTCGTTAATAGTGAAGCCAGCTACTTCTTTGGAACCTATGATCTTGCCTCAACTAACCCTAGTGTTTTAGAAAATACGTATAATGCGACAATCTTATCTCGCGGTGAAGGGATTATTGATCAGGTTTATCATAAACAAGTTCTTATTCCATTTGGAGAAGGGCTACCATTTGGTCCACTGAATAAGTACCTTGCCCCTCACCTAACAAATATTTCATTCTTTGCCAGTGGAACTAAGTACACAAATTTTGAAGTCAAAAATAAGAATTTTATTTCATTAATCTGTTATGAAGTTCTCTTCCCTCGCTATGTAGGCAAGTACATAAAAGAAGTTAAGAAGCGTGGAGAAAAGATTGATTTCATCGTCAACGTCACTAACGATTCATGGTATGGGCCTTACTCAGAACAAGAGCAGCATCTATTCTTAGCAAAGTGGCGCGCTGTGGAGTTCAACCTTCCAATCATAAGAGCGACAAATACAGGAATCTCTGCAGTCATCAAGCAAGATGGACGAGAGCTCATTCGTACTGAGAACTTTAAACAAGAGATAAAGGATTTTTCACTTTAAGATTAAAAGCCCTCTTTTAAAAGATCGTGCATACGGATGAACCCCTTGAATTCATTTCCATCAATAACAGGAAGCACATAAATCTTATTCTGCTCCATTGATGTAAGAGCATCAATAGCAAGGTCATCTGATGAAACCTTCTTAGGCTCAGTCGTCATAATCTCACTTAGCGCTGTCTCAAGTGCATTGGCATTCTTAGCAATAGAGCGTCTGATATCACCTTCCACAAGAATTCCGCTAAAGCTACCATTATCAATAATAGCAAGAGCACCTAGAGGCTTATTCGTCATTTCAAGAACTGCATCTTTTAGAAGATTAGATGATTCAAGAATTGGACACTCTTTAGCGATCCACATGAGATCTTTTACCTTCATCGTAAGTGACTTTCCTAGCTTTCCACCTGGGTGGTTAATGGCAAAGCCTTCACGTGAAAGGCCTACAAATTTCTCATAAGCAACAGCAATGGCATCTCCCATAGCAAGTGCGACCGTTGAAGAAGTCGTTGGGGCCAGATCATTAATACAGGCCTCACGTTCAACAGAACAGTCAAAAGAGATCCCACACTCGAGAGCAATTTGCTTTGTTAAATCACCAACAAGGGCAATACGATTTTCTTTTCTAATTCTTAGGAACGGAATGAGTTTTAGGATCTCACTTGTCGTTCCTGACTTCGATAAGAAAATAATGGCATCATTTTCACTGACTCTCCCAAGGTCACCATGAAGGGCCTCTGTAGGATGAAGAAAGATAGAGCGCAGACCTAAGGAACTAAATGTTGAAGAAAGCTTCTCACCAATAAGGCCAGACTTTCCTACACCACATAAGACCATTTGTCCGTTGTGAGCATGGAGATATTCGAAGACATCTGTCAGTTTGTTACACATCTTCTCATCCAAGAGATCAATAACTCTTAGAATTGAATCAGCTTCAAGTTTTAAAACTTCCTTCATCTGACCAAAATGCTCCACTACCATCTCCTTTGGTGTCAATTTTTCTATCTCGATCGAGTCTATGACTATGTTATTATAATTATATGAAAATGTTAAAAATAATAGTGCTTTTTTCCCTGCTATTTGGTTGTAGTTCATATGAACAATTTGAACAATTAGTTGAAGAATCAGAAATTCCTTCAAAGACTTACAAGTCTAACTTTAACCAAACGTGGCAAGCAGTTCTAGAAATTATGCAACAATACGATATTTCAGTGAAAAACCAAGAAGCTGGAGTCGTAAAAACACGCTGGATCAATAATACGAGTCAAATTAACTTCTCTGATGCCTTCGGTTCTAAAGAAATGGTTAAGGCAGCTCAATTTAAATTAGTTATAAATGTCATTAAAGGATATCGCGGAAAACAAGAAGTCTCTAAGGTTTCAATCTATCGTCGCCAGATGATTGAAAAAGACTTTCTCCAAGGATGGCGCCTGGTTCGCTCAGATGGAATCCTTGAAAAGACTATCCTCTACCGCATCGATCGTATTCTCAAGAGAGAAGCAATGATCAAGAAAATTGAAGAACAAAAAGCAAAAGAAGCAGAGAAAGAGTTATTCTAGTGAATAACGCTTTCTTCTTCTAATTTATTAGTTACGATAACAACTTCATCTATTTCTTCAACAACTTCCTCAACTCTCCCCTTTCTTAAAATTTTACGCTTAAAGAAAACCATAAAATCTCTTTGGATAAGTAGCATACAAGGAAGAACAATAAGAGTTAGAACTGTGGCAAAAAGCAGTCCCCACCCCATACTCATGGCCAGCCCCTTAGTGAATCCAGCATCTCCACCAATTGCGTAGGCCATTGGGAAAACACCACCAAGAGTTGTGATACTTGTTAGAATAATTGCTCTAAGACGGCTTCCTGCTCCTTCTAGGATCTCAGGGCGGTGAAAGCTGAACCAATCACTTCTTTTCTCGTTAATCGTTACAACAAGAAGTAAGCTATCATTAACAACAACACCGGCCATCCCAATAATTCCGATAATGGCCATTAAGCTAATATCTAGTCCCTGAAAGTAGAAGGCCCAGATAACACCAATAACTCCAAATGGAATTGCAGAACAAATAAGCAGTGGCTGCATAATACTTCTAAGAACAATTGCAAGAATGAAGAAGATACCAAGAAGCGCAAATGCAAACTTCTTAACCATCGAATTCTTATTCTTTCTCGACTGTTCATCAGCATCTTGTGCATTAAACATTAGATCTGGATATTTTTTAGAAAGCTCTTTTGTTAAAAGATCAACTTTCTTAATTAGTACTTCTTTTTTAATAATATCTTTATCAAATGGTAGATCAACAACAACCTTTCTCATTAAGTTTGAGTGTCTAATTACTGATTGCTTCTTCTGCTTCTTCCAAGTACCAATCTCTGAAGACTTAATGACTTCACCATTTGCAAGAACAACAGGAAGGTTTCCAAGCTCTTCAAAAGTTAGATCATCCCCATCAGCAGCATAAGTTAAGAAACGGATTTTGCGATTTCCACTTGTGTACTCATAAACTTCATTCTTATTAATAAATTGAACAAGTTGACTCGAAACCTGGCCAAGAGAAAGTCCACGAGACTGAATCTCATTTTTCTTAGGAGTAAATACCCAAGCATCTTTAAAAAGAGAATCATCAAGATCCACCGACTTGATACCTTCAATCTTTAAATCTTCAATGGCCTTCTTAGTATACTCTGTTACCTCTTCAACATTGAATGGTGACAGTGACTGAATTGTTACTTCAACAAGGTTTTCACGACTTTCATCATTCCCACCTTTTGCAATCTTTACTTCCAGCCTTTCAAACTTACCTGTTTTCTCTAGCTCTTTTAGCTGATTCTTAAGATAGTCTTGAACATCCTTCTTATTGGCCTCGACATTATTATCAAGTTGAGAAAAGGACACTCGATAACTAAAGTATTGTGGCCCTTCTTGTTTCTTACCATTTGTATAATTTTGGCCAATCGTAAATTGATAGTTATTATACTTATTCTTATCAATCTTATTCATCACCTCTTCAACAGAAGCAAGTTGCTTATATGAATCATCAAGGCTTTCAGACTCTTTTAGGGCGCCAATGAACTCCACTGTTTCAGATGAAATACTTAAGTTGAAATTGAAATTAATATTCTTACTAGCAAAGATGATTGAACCAATCATCGCTGCAACAAATCCTGTTAAAACGATATAGCGCCATCTGAGGGCCCCATCGAGAAGTCTTAAGTACCCACGTTTGAATCGTTGAAAGTAATTTGATTCATGATGTGCATTGGCCTTTGTCACAAAGTGCTTTAAGTGATTTGGAAGAATAAAGAAACTTTCAAATAAACTTAAAAGAAGCGCAGAGAATACAACAACAGGAATAGCCATTAAGATATTTGACATCGAATCCTTTCCAACAAGGATTGGTGCAAAGGCAATTAGTGTTGTTGCAACTGTTCCACAAATAGGCTTCCAAGTAGAAAGAACCGCACCAACAGCGGCATCTTTGGAACTTGCTCCCTTTTCAAGGTTTTGCATATATTGTTCAGAAATAATAATGGCATCATCAACGAGAATCCCAATAACAAGAAGCATCCCAACAACTGAGATAAGGTCAATGGAGATCCCCATTGTCTCAAGAACAGTAAAGGTAAAGAAGTAAGCAAGTGGCATCCCAATTGATGTCATAATTGCAGTTCTAAAACCTAGAAATAAACAAAGAGTGATAAGAACAAGAATGATCCCCATTAAAGCATTCGACTGAAGTGCATTAATTTGCCTTTCAATAAATGCAGGGCCATCCTCAACACTAATGATATTTATTTCTTCTGGAGCTTCTTTATTAATTTTAGCTAGCTTTTCTTCTAGCATCTCTTTTAATGTGATTGAGTCTGCTTCAACATCTTTAAAGATATTAAAGCTTATACCTGGTTTACCATTTGTATAATTAGTTCTGTTAATCTTAGGTAAACGGTACTCAAGTGTTGCTAAGTCTTTAAGGCGAAG
Organism: Halobacteriovorax sp. CON-3; assembly: GCF_043196995.1. Taxonomy (NCBI): domain Bacteria; kingdom Pseudomonadati; phylum Bdellovibrionota; class Bacteriovoracia; order Bacteriovoracales; family Halobacteriovoraceae; genus Halobacteriovorax; species Halobacteriovorax sp. CON-3. The sequence goes on along the minus strand of NZ_JBEBNA010000002.1, from coordinate 426,368 downwards.
CGTGTGGCTTGAGTTATTAGAACGAATTAAAAGATTATTAAGGGACTCGATATCATAGTTTAGATTTTCAATTTCAATTGAGTAAGAATCACTTCCTTTGCGAATACTTCCTAGAGGGTAAATTCTAAATGTTTCTTTAATCTTATTGTAAATATCAGAAGGAGCAATTCTGTAGCGGGCCATATTATCGACATTTAGCTTAATATAGAGATCTTTAGTGTAGCCGTAAGTATCAACCCTTGAAACTCCATTAACCCTTTCAAGCTCTTCTTCTATTTTTAAAAGCCAATTCTGGTGGAGATCGCTATTTTGATCAAAGTTTAAAATTGCGTAGTAGTTAAACCAAGAATCTGTTTGCTTAATATGGCGAACAACAATGTCTTTAGTTTCAGAAGGAAGATCTCCACGAATCGTTTCAATAGCATCTTTAATACGTGTTTCAAGATCATCAATTTCTTCAAACTCATCTTTTACATCAACATTGATGCGCATATATCCCTGTTGTGAGTTTGACCAAATCTTGTCAATACCAGCACTACCTTTGATGGCACGTTCAATCGGATAAGTTAGAAATCTTTCAACTTGAGAAGCACCTGCACCAGTTAGTGTGGCAGTGATTTGAATTCTTTTTGATGACCAGTTAGATATCAAGTCTCTTTTCATATGGGTCAGGGAGATAATCCCAAAGAGCACCATCATGATACTTAATAAGTTTACTAGAAAGCTATTTCCTACAAAGTATGAAACTAGTTTTTTCACAAGCTACTGTCCTATTTAGATTTTTAAAAACAGTAGCTTGTAGCACTAAAAATGTGAATTTGTTTAGTTTTTGAGAAGTTATATCGAATTTACACTCACTAACCTATTGAAAATAGATTAATAGGCCATGATATAAGTCACCCAAGACTCACAATTCTCTTCAACAGTTGAGCGATAGAAGATACCGTCACCAGAACCATCATCATCCTCACCTTCCCAGTAAGTGATAATATTCTCAAAACCAGCATCTTTCATGATGTCCTTAATCTCACCAATTGACCAATGTCTCCAGTCATATGAGAAGGCCTTACGATAAAGTTTTCCATCATTATGTGTTTTAAAGTGAATATAATATTGAACTTCTTCTGTTAGTGGATTGTAGCTGTCGCAATCCCAGAAGTATGTATGATCGTCGTGCTCAGTTTCTTCCTCTAGCTCTTGACGACATTCTTCACCACCAAAGATATCAACCATGAAAACACTCTCTGGCCCCATATTCTTCTTCACCTGCTTAAAGTAATTAAGAAGAACATTTCTTTCTTTGAAAATGAAGTAAGAGAAATTAAAGGCAACAGTAACATCTGCTTTAAAGTCGTAATCATCAAGCACGTTTCCATTGATATAATGCATACGTGTTCTCTCTTCATCCGTTAGACGAGAGTAGTGATTTTCAATTCCATACGCTTGTGGTTCTTCATCAAGATCAATCCCCCAAGCTTCACGCTCACCACCTTCTTTAACCCAGTCACATGCCATTGCGGCCGTTCCACCAAAGTCTTCTCTAAGAGTTCTTGGAGAGCGTCCAAAAATCTTCTTATACTCTTTGTTGATAAATTCAATATCAGCTTCGTGATTTTGAACTGACTTTTCATAAAGTTGGTACTTCAAATTCGTTGGAATTTTCGACATTAAATACTCTTTTGTTATCTATTTATATGATTTGACTTCTTTTATGCCAGAATTGTAACTCATATTGATTGAATTTTTAACCTTAAATCTCAAATCATTTGTTTTATAGACACTACGTGCCAGAGAGATAAATTCATCACCAAAGTCACAGGCCTTCTCTTTCAAACGAATATCGTCTTCAATTACCCAAAGCTTTTCATTAATCTCTTTAAGCTCTCTGATAAACTTATCCATACCTTCTAAATTTAGTTTGGCCAAAGTATTTGCAAGCTCATCATATTCTGCTTGGGCAAGACGGACACGCTCAGCATCCTCAATTCTTTCCGTTTTAATTTTTAAAATTGTCATTTTATCAACTAACTCACCGAGAGAAACGGGACATTCAATTATCATCTTATACCTCAATATCAATATAATTAATTTCTACAATTGTGTATTCAAAATCATCACCTGGGGCCTGAACAATAACTTCATCCCCTTCTTCCTTGCCAATCATGGCCCTTGCAATCGGAGACTTCCAACTAACAAGTCCCTTTGTCGTATCAACTTCATCAACTCCTACAATGGAGTACCTCTTCTCGTTGCCATCCTCATCTTCTAAGACGACGGTTGCACCAAATTGGATTTTTTCAGATGAGACAGAAAGTGGGTCCACAATTAAGGCCGCGTTTATACGAGTATTTAAAAAGCGGATACGTCGATCGATTTCGCGAAGCCTTTTCTTTCCATATTGGTAGTCAGCATTTTCTGATCGATCGCCAAGAGAAGCGGCCCACTTAACAGTTGCTGTCACCTCAGGTCTTTCCGTCTTCATTAAAAAATTCAACTCTTCTTCAAGCTTAGCGTACCCACGTGGTGTTATATAATTATCTTTCTTTATTGCCATATTGATTTAGAATTCCTTCTACTCCATTTTCCACTAAGTCCATTACTTCTTCAAAGCCCCTAGCTCCGCCAAAATAAGGATCAGGAACTTCTTCATAAGAAGTATATGGGCCACTACAGAAGCTACAAAATAACTTAACCTTATTCTTATACTTTCCCTCAATGTCTAGCTTAAGAATATTTTGATAATTTGACTTATCCATTGCAACGATTAGGTCAAATTCTTCAAGATCATCTTTCGTAAAACCTCTCGAAATACTAGGAAGTGTGTAGCCCCTTTTATAAGCATGCTCTTGCATACGTCGATCTGCCCCTTCTCCCGCATGATATGCACTCGTTCCAGCAGAATCCACCTGAATATGTTCAAGTAAATCGAGTTCCTTAATTCGATGAAGCAGTACCCCATCAGCGGCAGGTGAACGACATATATTTCCAAGACAAACAAATAAGATTTTCATATTAAAATTATGATAGAATCGAGGGTGAAAGTAAATTTAAAGGAATAAAATTATGACAGTTCAAAGAATCAGAACAATGGGTGATCCCGTATTAAGAGAAATAGCACAAGACTTTACAAAAGAAGAAATTCTAAGTGAGGAAACAAAGCAGCTTTTAGAAGATATGAATGATTCTATGATTGCAGTTGGTGGCATAGGAATCGCAGCTCCTCAAATTGGAGTTTCTAAGAAAGTTACAATTATCGATGTACCAGAGGACTCTCGCTACGAAGATGCTAGTCCGAGTGGAAAAATGATTATCTTCAATCCTAAGATAGAATTCTTAACAGATAAAGAAGATGGATACTGGGAAGGCTGTCTTTCTGTTCCAGGCCTTAGAGGTTATGTAGAAAGACCAAATCATATTCGCGTGAGCTATTTAAATGAGAAAGCACAAGAAGTTGTTTTTGAAGCTAGGGACTTCTTAGCAACTGTTTTTCAACACGAGATCGATCACCTCTACGGAAAGCTTTACGTAGACAATGTTAAAGATATAAAGAAACTCGTTTACGAAGAAAATTTATAGCCATAATAAAAGGCCCTCATAAAAGGGCCTTCTTTTTTTGTAGAAGTTATTTTATTTATTCTGAAACAATCGCACGCATTACATCTAGAGTTTCAGGAGAAAGAGAAGATTCGTAGCGCGCCCAAATTTCTTTAGTCTCTGCTACAGAAGTGTCACGATCCATTTGAGCAACAACTTCTTCAAGAATTAAATTCGCTTCTTCAACTTCCGAGTTGTAGATTGCAATTTGATCAGCATTCACACCCTTGATAGATCCATAAACAGGACCAAACTCTGCTAGACCTTCATCATCTAAAAGAATTAATCCAGCAAGACCAATTTTAGCGGCCTTTACCCAATCCTTCTGATCACCAGAGAAGATTGCTTTTACTGAGTAACCAACACCTACTTTCATTGCAAGAAGACCAGTGTAAGCGATGTAGCAGTTACCAGTTAACATACCAACTGCTGCAGATGCATTAAACGAAAGACCTGTTGCAAGAATTAGACTTAGAATTACCTTTTTCATTTTTTTTCCTCCATGTTTTTTTTGGTTGTAAATAACGATAACGTCCATCCGAATTTTTCTAAACTTAAATAAAGGTAATATGTCGAGAGACATTTTATAAAAAATGACCAGTGTTTTTTACAAGCGATAGAGTCTGACTTTACCACCACATCGTGTTTTCAAGGCATTACGAATAAGAAGTAAAGTTTTTGCATTTAAAAACCGACAAGAGAAGAAGGATAATTACTAATTAGAGAGACATATTATGAGTGAAGGTAAGAAACAAAGTTTTATCGCTTTAGCGTGCGTACTTAGTGTTAATACATTTGTCGCATATCAATTCTTTTCAACATCAAAATTTGATAACGTCTATTCGAAAGAAAAGATCCAAGAACGAAGGGCGCCGGCCTCCCAAAAGGTACCAGGAGAATACAAAGAGTATCAACAGCTCTTTCCATTTGAAGACTTTGTTATCTACGAGGATTTTAACGGAAACGTTGATTACAAGATGTCTGTCGACTTCTGGTCTGACAAAGGCGCAAAGTATTTCACAAAGAATGGAAAAGAAGCAATTGAAAAGGGTCTTACGGCCGGCTTCAAAAGACTTATTGAAAAGGGCAATCAAGATGGAACAACTCTTAAGTCAGAAGTTCTTCCTGAGCTAACAAAGGAATTCCTTAATACCTTTGTCTATACAATTAAGGTTCACAAACTCATCGATTCAAACTTTGAATTCGATATTATGTTTACGCCTTATAACAAAGATACTGTTTCATACAAAGACGAATTAAAAACAAACCAGCTTATAAACCTTGAATCTCAAGGAACACTTTATGAAGCTTACCAAACATATAATAAGAATTTTTCTCATCGTGTGCTAGACACACAAATTCCAATTTCTAATGATGTCTATCAATATCTTGGTGGAGCGATCACTTTGACTTCGGAACTAATTGATACGGACTGGAAGATCTCTCAGCCTATTCCAAAGCCTAAGAAGAATGGTGTTAAAGGATATGTACGACTTCGTAAGTACTATCGAGTTAACTACCCTACTGACTTAAAGGTTGAATCTTTTAAATCGAAGTACTTAAATATTACGGAGCAAGAATTTGAAGCAAAGAAAGAGATGCCTCATGTTCTTACTGTTGATACTATTTATGAATACAATCTTTCTAGCCTAATTCCAAAGAAGACAAAAACTATCTTTCACTTTGGTGAAATCGTATCTCTTGATAAGAAGCATGATAGCTTTTTCAAGAGAATCTTTAGCTTCTTTAGCAAGAAGAACGATATTAAGACTTCAAAATTTAAAATCAAGGGCGACTACTCAAACGGTACTATTCGTACAAATTTCAATGGTGAAATTAAAACACTTGTCTACAGTCACAAAGACAAGAAGTTTACTAAGAAGAGTCGTGTAACAACAACCCCTAGGGATTATGACTTAAGAATGCATGTGAAAGATGCAATCAAGAAGACTCTCCTACAAGAAAATACAGAGTACCTTGTAGAAAAACTTAACTTAGAAAAATTTATTAAATAATAGGATCGACTATGAAATCGACGAAGAAATTATTAACGACAGCTCTACTATCGACACTTGCAGTACAATCATTTGCCGCAAGCTTCAACATCAAGGATCGACTTGACTCTCAAAAGTTATTTCTAGAGTCTTATCAGTCAGTCTATGGCCAGCGTGACTATGCTCATGCTCCATCTTTCTTTGATACGATCAAAGAGCTAGACAAGTCAAAAGAGAAAGCCGCTGTTAAATTTCTAAAAGAAATCGACAGTGTACTTCCAAGTAAGATTGCCATGCCGGTTACTTACTGGACAAAGGTCTCGCCAAATGAAAAAGAGCTTGGAAAAGTTATCTACTATTTCCTGGCCTACAAGCTATTTATCCTTAGAGACTTTATTGATAATCCACTTACCAAAGATAAGGATAAGAAGGCGGCCAAAAAGCTTCTTTCTAAAATTACTAGAAAGGGAATCAATTCAAATTCTATTTCAACATACTTTCCTACTCTGAAACTTCAAGCAATGAAGATCGCTAGCAGTAAAGATGTTATTGAAAGCATTAAAGAAAATGAAATTGCAACGATCGACTTCACTGAGACATTTAGTGATATTAATAACTACTCACTCTCTGCCCTTGGTTTTGTGCCATCAAATAAAACAGAGATTGTTTCAGAAAATGAAAGATCTCTTGAGCGTATCGATTGGCTTAACCAAAGGGTTATCTTTGCTGGTGGAACGCTAGACTTTGATTCAGACTATATCAAAATGCCAACAGCTGATGATCCTACTGGAAATATCATTTTTCAACAGGATCCAATCTACATCAAGATTCGCGATATGATTGCAAGTTCTAAGGACTCAATCTTTATCGATATTTTCCTCTTCGGAGGAACACTAGGAGCAACTCTTTCAGAGTACCTGCTAGATCAGACGAAAGAAAAACTTAAGGCCAATCCAAATTTTAAGGTTGTCCTTCTCCACGACTATGCCACTAACTACAATATGTTAGATGAAATGATGCCGATCTTTGAGTATATCAAAGAACGTCGTGAAAAAGATCCAGTATTAAAAAAGAGTGTCTCTCTACTACAAGCAAATATTCAACGCCACCCTCCAGGGATTCCTTTTGGTATTACAAAGCTAATTCCAAAAACTGCTGAAGCGATTAAGTATTTTGAGTCAGGTAGTACTTATTTTGAATCAAAAATCGACCACTCGAAAGTTATTGTCGTTGACGGTAATACGGAAAATGCTCAGGCATATTTTGGTTCAAAGAACTGGACCGATCACAGTGGTGGTTACTACTACGATGATGCAATCTATGTGACGGGAGCAGCTGCCGGACTTGTCCAGGCCTCTTACTACCGCGACCTCGAGGCGGCTCTAACAGAAGATCCAAAAGAGCTCATTGGGTTCTATTATAAAGAGCAAGGCTTTGATAACCGCGCCTATCTCTCTAAAAAAGATCAAATCCTAGAAGATATGAGAGTTAAGAAAGAGAAATATGAAGTAAAGGGTGATTCAGTTATTCGCCTTGCTGAAGCCGATGTTGATGGAACAATTAAAAATGTTCGAAATATCTTAGTTGATATGATCTCAAAGGCCGAAAAGAATATCTTCATGGAGCAGCTATTCTTATATGATTCATATGTTATCGATGCTCTTGTAAAAGCAAAGAGGCAAAACCCTCTTCTTGATATCAAGCTTGTTATCGACCATAACGGAAACTTTGGAATGAATGGACTTCCAAATACTTTATTCGTTAAAAAACTTGTTGATGCAGGAATTCAAGTACGTGCTCGTAAGACTTATGGTATCACGGCGAATTTCCCAGACGGTTCAACTAAAGAATATCACCAAGAAAATCACAGAAAGATCACGTCAATTGATGGGATAACTGTTCTAGGTGGTTCTTCTAATATTAACCCAGATACTCTTCAGGGTTCATTTAGAGAGTTCGGTGCTCAGATCTTTGATAAGAAAGAAGTAGCAAGCTTTGAAAGACGCTTTAGTCGCGACTGGCATGATTCAGATAAGATGGAAATCTTTGATATTGAAAACTTTGAGGCAAATATTCAAGGAGTAGCCTTAGGTAAACGCTCTTCGGCCATTATCAATGGCCTTGGTAGTATGATCTACAAGTCAAAAGACGATATCGAAAAACGTCACAAATAAAGACTTCTATATTTAAACAGGTAGCTGTTATCCGCAACAGCTACCTGAATTTCCTTTATCTTCAAAATATTTTTTAACTCTTTTAGGAAGCTCGACAAATACGAGTGAGCGAAGAAGTAGCATTGTAAATGCAACCGCTAGTGAAATTTCCCACCAGCTTGATGACTCATGATTGTGATGAGAAATATTAAAGTTAAGTGGCCAAGAAAAAGCACTGTATAGGTAATCCGTTAAGAATGAAAAACCTAAGGCAACAAGTGCGATTGAAAGAAGGTTAATCACAACTCCTCTCTTTCCAATATACTGACCGATAACGAGAATATTTGAAATATTCGTTGCAGGACCTACTAGAAGAAATAGTAGCGCCATACCAGGGCTCATTCCCTTCATCACAAGTGAAGCTGCAATTGGTGTTGTTGCCGATGCACAAATATAGAGAGGAATTCCAACAAGAAGGATTGCTCCCCTTCCGGCCCAACCAGAAAGGCCATCAAAGAAATTTGCAGGAAGAGCAAAGTCAATAAATGCTCCGGCCACAATTCCAAAGGCCAACCAAATGGCCATATCATCAACAAGTTCAATAAAACCAAAGTGAAATGAAGCTTTCGCTTTCTTTGCAAAGCTCTGCTTTACAATAACACTTTCATCTTTCTTCTTAGAACTTCCGCAACAACTCGGCTTAACTTCTGCTTGTACCTGATCAACATCTTTATCAGTCTTAAAAACTAATTGAAGTGCTCCTGCAACAAATGCAGATACAAAGGCAGCGATCGGACGAATAATTGTCATAGGGATATCCATCATTCCATAAGTCATGGCAATTGAATCAACTCCAGACTCAGGCGTTGCAATTAGAAATGCAGAAGTAGCGGAATTTGAAGCCCCTTGCTTCTTAAGAGTAGCGGCCGTAGGAATAACAGCACAGCTACATAGAGGCAAAGGGATTCCAAGGATAGATGCTTTAATGGCACCCATTAGGCCCTTACCACCCATGGCCTTTTTAATTCTCTCTACTGAGATAAATGCCTTAATAATACCGGCAACGAGAAGCCCAAACATTAAAAACGGGGCAGAGACTAAAATATAATTCCAAAGTGACGTTAAAAAACTCATAAATTTTACCTTTTTTTCGTAGTCTTATCTTAACAGAAATATTCTAAGACGTCCTTTATTACTGGCTTTTTTGCTCTTCATTAGACAAATTTTATAGAAGGGCGAAAAAAAATTGAACTTTTTTTTAATTTTTCTATTGACGAATGAAACCGAAATCCCTATATTAAGTCTTACGAAATGAGGGGGCGTAGTTAAGTTGGTTATAACGTCTGCCTGTCACGCAGAAGGCCGAGGGTTCGAGTCCCTTCGCTCCCGCCATTTTTTTTCATTTCGTAACATTCAAGTTTTAATCTCTTCGGAGACTAAGATATTAAAAGCCGAGTTAACCCACTCGGCTTTTTTTTTGGACGCGAAAAATGCCACGATGGCATTTTGCGCGGAACAACCCTGCACGACCGAGCAGGATGCGAGGGAGAGAGGGTTCTCCGCAAAATTTCCAATCTACATTTATACGTACACACGATGATGGGAGCTTTCGGGTAACCAACTAAGCAATCGAGCTCATTTAACTAACCGTACATTCTATTACTTACGTCTATTCTTCATATATGTTATCGCAAAGTCATATGCATCTTGACCCTTTGGAACATTAACATCGGGCTTTATACCTATAGACTCTATAAATCTGTTATCTCTATAGCTATTAAATGTTGAAGGTATATTTATCTGAATGCGACTTTCAGGAAGTACGACAAACCCAAGATTACCAAATTGAACCTGACCAGCTGTGTTCTCACCGACTCTTGTTACATCATCAATATATTCAAAAAAGTCTATTGTACTTTCACATGAAGATGCACAAGCACGATCTTGTAAAATCACGACTGGCTTTAATGCCTTGGCCTTAACAACTTTAGGTAACACTTTATTTACAATAGCGGTCTCTTTTTTATAGTTAGTATATTTTTGCTTATCTCTTTTTATGAAGTCTAAAAAAAAATCTTTTTGTTTCTTTGATTCTGCATTATATGCCAAGAAAGAAGATAAGTTCGCTCGACTTTCTAGACCTGGCCTTGTAACGACTTTGTATTGATTTGCATATGGTGTAGAAAACTGAGAGCCACCAGTTAATAATTTTGCTAACTGATATCCAATAGTATCATCTCCTCCACTATTACCTCTTAGGTCAACGACAACAAAATCGATCTTATCTAAATGCGTCTTAATTTCTCTAAGCATCCCATCCCATTTACTTGAAGAGGGTGATGCAAACCAAGAGATAGTGATAACGAGAACGTTACTATTACCTTCAACAACTTTTTTTACCGTCCAAAGTCTCTTTTCTTCACTATCGATTCTTTTACCGACATTTCCAACGAATGTATTTCTCGCACATTTCCTAGGGCCAAACTGAAAAGTCAAATGCTCATCTTGAACATGAGAAAATGATTCCCCTAATACATTACAAAAATCTCCTGGTTTAATCGATTCAATATTTACAACAGATTCTTTTAATTTTTTAATTCCTAGTTCTACGTTATTTTTATTTTTAAAAAAATAACCTGAGTAGGAATTTTTAAGAGTATATTCAACAAGATTTACATCTAAATCTATTTTTTCCTTGTTCAATATGGGGGGTGCTTTAACCTTTACTGATGGATCATAAACCAAAGAATACTCTTCCTTATTTGTGGAAGAACAAGAAACTAATAGTGAAAAAAACAAAAATGTAAAAATGAAAATTCTCATATAAATATTATCGGTTTTACGTAAGCTTTCCTTAATATATCAAACTACTTACTTAGCATGAAATACTGTAATATTTATATTAAAAACTCCTGTAGTTTTTACAAAATACTGAGATTATATTTATATAAGTTGCGACTCATATTTAGATTCCTTATAAGAGCATATGTATCAATTATTAGCTCTTGTAACTATTTTCATATCGCTTAAGGCTTTTCCTTATAACTTTGCTAATCAGTTTAAAGATCACCGTATGGTCACATGTCATAGTAAAGATTCTCGAGGTCAGATTCAGGTGTTTGACGTTGTTGAAAATATTTATAGTGCTCAACAATACCTTCACTCCAAAGAATATAAAGTTACAACTACTACAGGTCACAGCTATGGCAACCTAAACAATGATCCATTGTATTTTCTCTCTGATGATTTTTGGGGAGTACCAGGAAAAATTGTACAATCACAAAATTGCTTATTCTCAAATCCAGCTCTCGTAGATACTCATGTTAACACTATAAAAACAATAAGAATCGTAAAAGAGCACTTAGGGTTTAATAGCTTTGACAATAAAGGGTCGGAAGTAATTTCAGTGCTTTTAAAAAAAGGCTCATTTAATGATAATGCAAAGTGGTGGGATAAAGATAAAAATATAATTACATTCGGGCAGAGTTCAGATATTTCAGATCACACTCACTTGTCTGCAAGTATTGGAATCGTTGCCCATGAATTTGCTCATGGGCTGTTAGCAAATACAATAGAACTTGCTTCCGAAGGTGACCAGGGATCACTCAATGAAGCATTTGCAGATATTATCGGGGTTTTTGTTTGCTTTAAAAATAATCCAAGTGCAGATTGCTATCAGTTAGGACATGAAGCATATATTGGTCAGGGTAATTGCTTACGTGATATTTCAAACCCAGAACAAAATGATCAAGCAAGTAACTTTGACGAATACAAGCCTAATGGCCCTAATGTTTATTATAATGCAGGTATAGTAACGAATGCTTTTTATCTCTTGTCTGAGGGAACAGTTGAATTTGAGGGTGTAGGATATGAAGTTGCAACTGAAGTTTTTTTCAATGCTTACATGAAATATCTTAATAAGAATTCAACTATCAGGGATATAAAGTTGGCAACAGTTAAATATTTAAATGAAGCCCAAGACTTAAATCATAAGCAAACACTTAAAACCCTGCTTTCTGTATGGAAGCATATTGGGCCATAAAAGAAGCAATCCCACTAACCTATTTCAATCTACTTCGCTTTACTTGCAGCACGTCTGCGTCTCGCACTTCTTTGCTGATTATTCGACTTACTCGTTTTGTTGCCTTTAGACTTCGCACCACTTCTTGAAGAAGCCTGCTTCTTCTTTTCTGGACGTCGATTATTTTGAGGTTGTGTAGGAGCTCCTGCGACACCATGAAATGGGTGATCCTTATCTTGAGGAATTTGATACTTAATCGTTTTCTCAATATCCTTTAAAAGGTTCTTTTCTGTGTCATCACAAAATGAAATAGCAACTCCATCTCGGCCAGCTCTTGCTGTTCGCCCGATTCTGTGAACATAACTCTTAGGATCATCTGGAAGATTGTAATTAATAACGTGAGTGATGTGAGAAACATCGATTCCTCGAGCAGCAATATCAGTTGCAACAAGAACTCTAATGTCACCTTTTCTAAATCCACCAAGGGCCTTCTCGCGTGCACTTTGCGATTTGTTCCCATGAATGGCCGCGGCCGTAATTCCCACTTGTTCAAGATGCTTTACGACACGATTTGCACCATGCTTTGTTTTTGTAAAAACAAGCACGTGCTCAATCGTTTGATCTTCTAAAATACTTTTTAAAAGTTTTGGCTTATTTGTTTTATGAACGAAATTAATTTTTTGATCAATTCTTTCGACAGTTGTTGACTCTGGAGTAACCTCTACTTTCTTGGGCTTAACAAGAAGCTTCTTTGATAGATTCACAATATCTTGAGGCATTGTTGCTGAAAATAATAGAGTCTGTCTCTTCTTTGGAAGCTTAGCAATGATCTTATTTACATCGCGAATAAAGCCCATATCAAGCATACGATCGGCTTCATCAAGAACAAAGGTTTCAAGTTGAGTAAATTTGATATGATCATCACCCATGAGATCTAGAAAGCGACCTGGAGTTGCAATAATGACATCCATTCCCTTCTTTAACTGTTGAATCTGAGGCCTTGGTTTAACTCCACCAAAGATAACCGTACTTTTTATGCCTAGGCCCTTTCCGTATTCTTCAATATTTTCATTAATCTGCGATGCTAATTCTCTCGTTGGCGTAAGAATGAGAGTTCTCATATGTCTTGGCTTTGTTTTAATTTTATTAGAGCCAAGATTATTTAGTATTGGTAGCGAGAACGCAGCAGTTTTTCCAGTCCCTGTTTGAGCAATCCCAAGGATATCTCCACCATTTAGTAAGTGAGGAATTGAGCCCGCCTGAATAGGAGTAGGTTTTGTATAGCCCTTCTTTTTAAGACTAGAGAGAATTTCAGGTAATAGTTTAAGAGAATCAAATGAATTGACTGATGACATAGTAAATATCCTTGCTTTAAAGCATTAGTGCCGTTGCTTAATCCAAATACTAGCAAAGGCAAATATTTAAAATGTATCCAGATCAATACCCTTCATCTCTTTATTTACGGTACAAGTCAATCTTTATCATTCAAAGTATAAACTATATTTACTGACGCCCTTTCTTAGAAAGGATTTTATTTAACGAGTTCGCGAACTTCTGCTTATCCTTGGCGCCAAATGCATCGGGGCCACCTGTTACCATTCCACCGTCTCTTAGCTCTTGCATGAAATCTCTCATTGAAAGGCGCTCTCCAATATTCTCTTCATCATAGAGCTCTCCGCGTGGGTTTATCGCAAGCGTCCCTTTTTTTACAACCTCTGCTGCCAAGGGAATATCAGCAGTAATAACAAGGTCTTGAATCTCTACATGTTCGGCAATATACATATCAGCAACATCGGCTCCACTTTCAACTTTTACAAAAGAAATTAATTCATGAAGTGGAATATTCATATAAGAATTAGCAACAAGAACGAGTGGGATTTGTAAACGGATGGAGGTTTTAAAAAGAATCTCTTTTATAACTTTAGGGCAAGCGTCCGCATCCACCCATATTTTTAATTCTTGTTTTTTCATTAGCTAAACTCCGTTTAAAAATTATAAGTTACAATATAAACAAATTCAGTATTATATACTAGACATAAATTAACGAGAGAGAACGATGAAGATAATTGTTTTTAGTACCCATAATTTTGAAAAAGAATATTTATTAAAGCAAGCGAATGGACACAATGTCACATTCATCAAAGAGCAACTTAATCAAGAAACTGCACCACTTGCTAAAGGTCATGATGTCGTTTGTGTTTTTACAAATGATAAAGTGAATAAAGAGGTACTAGACCAGCTAAGTGACTTTGGTATTAAATTGGTCACTCTACGATGTGCAGGCTTTAATAATGTCGATCTTGACTATGCTAAGTCTAAGTCCATCCCGGTAACAAGAGTGCCAGAATACTCTCCTCAGGCCATTGCAGAGCATACGATGGCAATGATTCTAACTTTAAATAGAAAAACTCATAAGGCGTATAATCGCGTTAGAGAGAATAATTTTAATCTCGATGGACTTGTCGGTTTTGACCTTTATAAGAAAACGATTGGAGTTATTGGTACGGGTAAGATTGGGAATGCCTTTTGTAAGATTGCCCTTGGTTTTGGATGTCGAGTTCTAGCGTTTGACCTAACAAAAGACTCTGAGCTAGAGAAGCTGGGTGTTGAGTATGTTGGCTTTGATGAAATTTTAAAAGAGTCGAAGATCATCTCACTTCATATTCCTCTCAATAAAAGCTCATACCATCTCATTAATGATGCCAATATTGCTAAAATGCAAGACGGTGTCGTTCTTATTAATACAAGTCGTGGAGGGCTCGTCGATACGAAGGCCCTTATTAAAAACCTAAAAGAGAAGAAGATATTAGCTGCAGGTCTTGATGTATATGAAGAAGAGGAAAATCTATTCTTTGATGATCACTCTCAAGACGTACTTCAAGATGATGACCTAGCAAGGTTAATGACTTTTCCAAATGTTCTAATTACTTCTCATCAGGCTTTCTTAACTCATGAGGCATTAAGTAATATTGCACAGACAACATTTGAAAGTATTAACTCTATTGAGAGTCAGAGTTTTAAATATCTTGTTTAATATTATTTTCTGATATCGGCCAAGAAACGGTCCCATCTAAATGAGATGGGATCAACTGCATGCTTCATTACATAGTCATAAGACATATAACCATATCCTTCATCGCCCCACTCACTTGACCAACTATTTTTAAATTGAAAAATTCTCTTTTCTTTGTCGTATCCAGTAAAGTGAATCGCATGGCCATAGCAGGCGACTTCACCCGATTCACACTTTGCAAAAGTTTCATCAGGAAGTGTCACATGGGCATTTTTCCAAAGTGGAGAATAAACGAGAACTGTTGCAACAAGGCCATTACCACTTCTAATTTCGTCTTCGTATAAATCAGTTTTGGATTTCCAAGAGCTCCACAGATTTGTGACCATTTTAACTTCTAACCCATCCACCTTCACTCTCTTAAGCGAGCTAGTATCGACTGGAGCATGAGAGAAGCAATAAGACGGCGCACTTTCATCAAATGGATCATATTGTGAGCAAGGGCCTTTATTTTCAAAATAACTCATTTGGTAAGGAAGCTGGGTCTCCTCGACAAAGAAGTATTGATTGCGAAAGTTACGTGCAATTTCGTAAGTGTACCCATGCTCAGCATTTGGATATTCTCCAAAGTGCTCTTTTCCATAGTAGATTTGAAATTGCTCTGAAATATCGAACTCCATATCAAATCTCTTCTTAATAGCACCCTCAAGCATGGCAGTTACCGCAAAGTATGCACATGTATTTCTGTCTTTTTGGTTCTTAACTGGAGTTTGATATTGTCTAATCGACACCATTTCAGCGTTAACACCAAGAGATAATAATAGGCTTAAGATTATGATTTTCATGAATTTCCCTTCTTTATTCTCGCTGAATTTAATAGAAAGGAAGAGCTTCTTCAAATGACTTCTAAGGAATCAGTTACTTTTACAATATTGTTGAACTGTAAGGGTTTGAAAATATGTACAAATAAGAAAGCCTCCGCTTAAGGAGGCTTCGAAATTATTTAATAATGATAGTACCTAAGTAGTTAAACATAATATGCTCCTTCAATTATTCACCTAATGAGATTTAGATGATGAAAAAATCATACCCTATATTGAGATAGCGCAGAACAACAGATTTCAAAGTACCAAAATATGGAACTAATTAAAGTTATTAGTTAATTTAAAAATTAGAAAGCATTTGATCTAAGTGCACAACTTGTAAAACACCACTTTGTGAATGCGCTAACTTCGCCTCTTTAAAGATTAGAGTCGTGGGAATGCCACGAATACCATACTTAACCGAGATCATTGGATTCTTTTCAGTATCGATTTTATAAAACTCTGCAGACTGCCAATTCTTTTGAGCAAACTCCGTAAAAGTTGGTCCATACATTTTACACGGGCCACACCAATCTGCGTAAGCGTCAACAAAGACAGGAAGCTCAGAGTGTTGTATAATTTTTTCTAGCTTATCAAAGGTAATACTTTGAACCTTTGCTCTAGTGTCCAAGTCTTTAGAACATTTTCCACATACAGCTCCACTGGCAGAAAGCTTTGTCGTATCAATTCGATTAATTGCACCACATGAATCACAGATAATAATTTTCTTCATTTAATTCTCCTCACCTAATTATATCAAAAAGCCTATTGAAAATATTTGATGGAGATCAATTATTTACAACTCACTATTGCAGGCGATTTATGTATCAATTCATCATTTGTCATGGCCTGGGCCATAAAGAGTGCAAAATCAATACGACGTGTACGATTCTTTGCAAGATCAGGATCACCTACATGCTCTCTCCAAATAGGAAGTCCTTCACTCTCCCCTTCCTCAAGATCACTGGCCCTAACGACTGTCCACTTCTTATCGCTTGCAAAGATTTTTTCACAGGCCCTTTCTTGGTCGCTAATATCAACAAGCCTAAATAATTTTGCGATGAAAGCTATAACAGGAACGAGAAATTTAATTTGCCAATTATACTTATCTTTTCCATCTCTTGAGATATGCCATCCGCAAGAGAAAATAAGTCTGGCACCTTCTTTTGCAAAATCGAGAACGGCCTGAGCAGTACCAGATGAATAATCGTTAACACCCCAAGGGACAAGAACTGTTAAGATCCCATCACAACCTTCAACGGCCTTTTTAATGATCTCTCTATCATCTGTCTGACCAGGGAAAATTGTAATCTTATCGCTAAAGGTATCTAGCTTTGATACACTTTGACTTCGGCATACAGCATTGACTTCATAACCTCGCTCTAAACAATGCTTAAGCATATACTGGCCAAGCTTTCCAGATGCTCCAATAATACAAACTTTCATTAAAACCCCATTTAATTAATGATAAATAATATATAAACAAGCAACAATAGAAAGTAAGCACTCTGTTAGACTTAAGTCCTTTATGCGACCAGCTACAATATATAAAATAGTATGTACAAACAATCCCCACATTATCCCTGTTGTAATTGAGAAACTTAGTGGAATAAGAACAATACATAAGAATGCAGGAATCATTTCTTCAAATTTTTCAAAATTTATTGATGAGATATTCTTAAACATGAGAATCCCAACAAAGATAAGAACAGGGGCCGTTGCATAGCTTGGAATGGACTGTGCAAATGGAGCAAGAAAGAGAAACGGAAGGAAGCAGATTGCTGTAATAACTGATGTTAATCCTGTGCGGCCACCGACACTTACACCAGCGGAACTTTCGACAAAGGTTGTCGTCGTAGAAGTTCCAAAGAATGCAGAAAAGAGAGTCGCAAGTGCATCAACAGTTAGGGCCTGTTTCATATTCTTAATTTCACCCTTTTCATTTTTAAGACTGGCCGTCTCTGCGACGCCAATAAAAGTCGACAAAGAATCAAAAAGATCAGTCATCATAAGAGTGAGAATACTTGGGATATAAGCAATTTTTAAAGCCCCCAAGATATCTGCTTGCATAAAGTAGCTAAAGTCAGGAGTTGCAAAGAAGTTTTCAGGAAGAGTCGACTTTCCAAAGAGAGCTCCTAGTGTCCAAGTAAAAAATATCCCTATCAGAAGACTTCCAGGAATATTCTTCTTAAATAAGGCAATAATAAGAACAAAACCAAGGATGACCGCTGTCCCCTCAATTGAAAGTGGTGCTGTTTGAACAAGTGTTACTGGATGGTCAATGATAATGCCGGTATTCTTAAGACCAATGAATGCAAGGAAAATACCGATCCCAACGGCCATGGCCATTCTTAAATTCTTAGGAATCGATTTAACTAACTTCTCTCTAAATGGCGTCACTGACAAGATAACAAAGACAACACCTGACCAAAAGACAAGGCCCAAGGCTTGCTCCCAAGGGATTTTTTGGTCGAGAATTAAAGTATAAGTAAAGAAAGCATTAAGCCCCATTCCAGGAGCAAGGGCAAAAGGTAGCTTTGCGATGAGGCCCATAAGAAGAGTTGCAACAAAGCTGGCCAAAATAGTCCCTGTCATAACAGCAGAAAAGGACATTCCTGTACCATCTGATGATAAGATGAGTGGATTAACAAAAATAATATAACTCATCGTTAAGAAGGTTGTGATTCCTGCTATGACTTCTGTGCGAATACTATTTTCTTTCATACATGTATTCTATCATTTAAGTTCAGGACAAAAAAACTTAAATATATTTACACATACGATAATTAATAAAATTCACTCCTCTTAATGTCACAACCTGTTTCTCTATCATCTCAAAACCCATTTTCAAAAAGAAAGGTTTTGCAGTGATACTGGCCTCAAGAAAGAGCTTTTGAATAGCATGAGATTTAGCACATTTTTCAATTTCAAGATAAAGCTTCTCACCTACTCCTTGGCCTATATGCTCTGATGAGATATAGAAGCGGTCGATATGGCCATCTAGCTCAAGATCACTAAAGCCTGCAATCTCTTGATCGACTTCGATAATGAAGACTTCTCTGTTAGAGAGAGACTGGCACCACTCATCGAGGTCACGCTCTTTAGGGGCCCAAGCATTTACTTGAGTAGAATTATAGTCATTTATATTAACAGTATGGATAGTCCTGTTAAATAGCTTAAGTAATTCGAGACTATCATCTTCTCTATATTTTCTGACACTAATACTCAAGGGGCTTCCTATTTTCAATCAAAATACCACAAATAATAATGAAGGCACCGAGTAGAAATGATGTCCATTGAATCTTTGCTCCCCAGAAGATGACGTTAACGAGAATGGCCGCAGGAATAACAGCATTATTCATAACAGCTAGCTCTCCATAAGAGACCAACTTAGCGCCAGTATTCCAAAGGTAGTAACACACACCAGAGGCAACTAGGCCAAGCCACAGTAAAACACCCCATTGCAAAGTTGAAATTTGAGAAAGATCAACTGTTGTCCTTGAAACTAAGACGATTGAAATAGGAATGAGCGCACCTAAGAAGAAGAGTGCAAATTTTTGCATCTGATTTTGCTCAGAGATTACCTTGCGGTAAAGAACTTGTCCTAGACCAAAAGAGATATTTGCTCCCTGTACAAGCAAGAAGCCAATAATATAATCATTTGAGATCTCACTCCACTTTATAATGGCAGCACCAAAAACAACTAAGATAACACTGAAAAGTTGTCTTAAGATAAATCGTCTCTCGATAATATTTCCAATAATTGAAATAATGAGAGGTGTTGAAATGGTAAAGAGTGCTACTTCTGATACAGATAGATACTTAAAGGAATTGTAGTAAAAGAGATACATGACCCCAATTTGCAATATTCCAATGAGCATCGTCTTAAGAGATTCGACTCTAAGAAGAGTTCTGAAATTTAAAAATGGGACAAAGACTAAGAATGCGAAAAAGAGTCTTAGAAATATGGCCAGATAGGTATCCATCTTACCAGCAATATATTGACCTATTAGACTAAATGAAAATGCCCATAAAACAGTAACAAGTATTAATCTTTTCATTAGGCCATACTAGCTTCTAACGGATCCCTTGAAAAGTTCCATTGAAGAAATAATCGAGTTGCCATTTTTGTGAACTGATTGCCTGTTTACTAGTAGGTTGATCCCATTTGGGATAAAGACGAAATCCACGCTTTCCTTCTTTATATTCACTAGAGAGAATACCTTTTTTCACTAGAGTATCTTTTGGAAATAAGAAGTAACCCTGTTCACTTTCTGTATCGCAAATAATCAAAACATAATCGAGAGGGTCATTTAAGTGGTATGGTATTGTTTTACCACTTTCGTCTCTCTTCCACAATGTGACAAATTGGCCAATTTTCTTAGGTGTTACTTTGGAAGATCGTTGAATATAGTACTTTCCTTCATATATATGAACAACCATTATATTCCTGCGCTTCCTCATGAATAATATATGAATCAAGTTTTTCACTTATCTTTTTTATGTCAATCTCTCCGATAAAAACTCTTCCAATACTTCTAATTTCTTTGAACTAGAGGGCCTACGAGAAGTTAGAAAGAATAAGCTATGTGATGGTAGCTCCCAACTCTTAAATAATTCGACGAGTTCACCACTTTGGATCTGTTCATCAACTAAGTAGCGAGGTACATTTAAGATTCCAACACCAAGTTCACAGGCCTTTATAAGTGACATCAAATTATTCGACTTATATGATCCTTGTACTTGAATATGACTTATCTTTTGTCCTTTCTTAAAACTCCAAATAAAAGGACTATCTCCCCTTAGATATAACAAACAGTTATGCTTACTAAGAGATTCAAGATTCGTCGGCCTTTTAAAATGATCAATATACCTTGGAGAAGCACAAATAACACGATCAATTTGGGTGACTCTTTTCATATAAAGAGACGAATCCTTTAATTGAAATGCGGTCCTAATGCTTAAGTCAATATTATGCTCAACAGGATCAAGAACTCGATCCGTTAAAATGAGATCAATCTCGACATAAGGATAATGTAGTTGAAATTCAGCAAATATTGGGGCCAAGAAGCTCTGTCCAATTGTCGTAGGAGCAGTAATACGTATGACTCCCTTTACCGAATCAACAACTCCATGGAGCTGTTCTTCTAAGTTATTCAATTCCTCTAAGAGGTTCTTAGACCTCTCTAGTGTTAGATGCCCCTCTTCAGTGAGAACAAAAGATCGAGTTGTTCTTTTAAATAGAATGACACCTAAATAACTTTCAAGCTTTTGAATCTCTTTTGTAATATTTGAAGCCGAAGTTCCTAATACCTTTGCCGCTTTGGCAAATGTCCCCTCACGTGCAACAACAGTTGCAACTTGTAGGGCATATAAACGGTCAAATGTGGTTTTCTCAA
Organism: Halobacteriovorax sp. CON-3; assembly: GCF_043196995.1. Lineage (NCBI taxonomy): Bacteria > Pseudomonadati > Bdellovibrionota > Bacteriovoracia > Bacteriovoracales > Halobacteriovoraceae > Halobacteriovorax > Halobacteriovorax sp. CON-3. Next base: position 405,334 of record NZ_JBEBNA010000002.1, on the reverse strand, counting down.
TTATTTCCATATTGGAAATAAATTATTTCAAATTAACCTTATTGTTTCAACTACAAAGATGATTTAAATTTGACATGTAGCAGATCAAGGGGACTATTATGAAAAAGATAAAAGTAGTAATCATAGGAGCAGGCTTTGCTGGCATAGCCTTGGCCAAAGGACTTGCCAATAAGGATTCATTTGAAGTCGTTATCCTAGATAAGAAGAATCATCATCTATTCCACCCCTTACTCTATCAGGTTGCCTCGGCCTCTCTTTCGCCAGGTGATATCTCAATGCCAATACGTGAAATTTTATCTCATGCCAAAAATATCAAAGTACATATGCAAGAAGTGGTTTCCATCGATAAAGACATTAACATTGTAAAATGTAAGAGTGGTGATGAATATCAATATGACTATCTTGCAGTAGCGACAGGATCAAGGCCCTTTTACTTTGGTAATGAGGATTGGGAAAAGAGTGCCCCTGGCCTAAAGACTCTAACTGATGCTCTTAATATTCGAGACCGTGTCCTTGATTCATTTGAAAAAGAAGAGATAAAGCTTAATGAAGAAGAAAAGAAGCTAAATATTGTTATTATTGGTGGTGGCCCTACTGGTGTTGAGCTGGCAGGAGCATTTGCAGAAGTGGCCTATAAAACCCTTGTAAACGAATACCGCGACTTCGATCCCAAGTTAACTAGGGTCTATCTTATTGAAGGGGGCCAGCAGATACTTTCTAGCTATACTCATCCGACTTCAGAAAAGGCAAAGAGATACCTAGAAGATTTGGGAGTAAAGGTTTTAACAGATGAAATTGTTGAAGAAATTGGTGACGATTATGTGCAAACAAAGAATCAGAGAATAGAGTCGAAGAATATCATATGGGCAGCTGGAAATCGTGCAACAAAGTTAATCTCTAAGCTTGGTGTCGAACAAGACAGAATGGGCCGAGCAATAATAGAAGAAGACTTAAGCCTAAAAGATTATCCTGAAATTTTCATCTTAGGTGATGCTGCAAACTTTAAATCGCAAGACGGAGCCCCTCTCCCCTCTCTTGCTCCAGTTGCGGCCCAGCAGGGCAAGCATCTTGCTAAGCAGTTAATCAAGAATAAACGTTTTGCTTTTAAGTACCTAGACAAGGGTTCCATGGCCACAGTGGGAAAGTACAAGGCGGTCTTAGAATGGAAAGGAATTAAGCTAGCAGGACCTCTTGCCTGGCTGTCCTGGAGTCTTGTTCACATATTCTTTTTAATTAATTTTAGAAATAAGCTCATGGTCTTTATGCAATGGGCATGGTCTCTTATTTCTAACAAAAGAAGAATACGAATTATAAAGTAGCGACAAAGCGGCCCTTAAAGCTTGCTCTTATGCTGTCTCCTACCATGATCTTCGAGTGAACATTTAAGCGGCCGACCTTTCGACGCTTAAGAGATCGAATGAAACTAGTAACTGAAGCCTCGTCAATTTCTGCCACAGCTTCAAAGTCTGAATCAACTGGCATAAGGTAATCGATTTCACTATTTTGAATAACGAGGGAATTAAAATCAATATCGTGAATTTTCATCGTATGGTGAGTTAGGAGATAACAAGAAAGAATTGCGAGAGTGTTAATACTTCCACCAAACGCTGTTCCTTCATAATTAATATTCTTATTTAAAGGAGCTTTTAGTACGATTTTCTGATCTTCTACAGTCTTAATCTCAAGGTTCATTTCTGAGACGACTGGAATCGACTCTAGTAGATCACGCTTGTATTGTTCGGAAATCTCTTTCATTTCAATTACCTCCACCTCTTAAATTATAGTATAAGCATATGAAATTACGTCTGTCTAATCTCAGAACAGGCCCTCTTTTTTTCACATTTTCACATTCTGTTTATGTAATTAGTTAAGATATTCAAAATAATTAAGAGGACGACATATGAAGAAATTGATAATGCCACTAACTATCCTACTATCTTTTTCAGCTCTTGCTAATGCGCAAGACGTAAGGGATATGCGATTTAACATCAAACCAAATATGATGCTGGCACAAGAAGACTCTTATTCACGAATGGCCAGAGAGTATGTTGAACTTTCTGATAAGTACAAAGATATAGTAATTGGAGATAGTGAGCAATCAGCTAGAGCTGCCTCAATCTTCTTTGAAAAGTATATAAAGAATAATGAAGAGAGACCTCAAGAATTTAAAGTCTTAGGATTAAGTCGTGAGTCGGCCCTTTTCTTATCGAACCCTAAGTCAGATTATTTCACTGAAAATGATGATCCTTGTAGTGCTCTTCACAATCAAGGTGATATTTCAAATAAATGGTGTCATGCAGGTTTTTCTAAGGTTGCCTACGCTGTGGCCAAAGAAAATGGTCTAGGAGAATTTCTTTCACAAGGTGCAGGTCTACTTGTTTTTGTGATCAAAGAGTTTGGTGATAAGAATTATGACTTCTCAGATATTAACACTGCTCCAATCGGCGGAAAGATTGGACAAAATACTGAAGTTTACACAACTTTTATGTTAGACGGTGCAACTTACTTTGAATTCTTAACAAGGTTTTAAGAGGCGAAATTTACAAAATAACCGATTTAAAACGGCGATTCTTTATCTTACCATTTCTAAGACTGTTAAGAACGTGTTTAACGAGCTCAGACTTTACAGCAACGTAAGTTCTTCTCTTTGTCACAGAGATATCGCCAATTTCATTTGAGTCTATTTTAGCTTCACCAACAATTGCGCCAACAATATCTCCAGGGCGTAGCTTGTCTCTCTTTCCTCCACGAATATAGATCGTCGCCATCTCAGGTTTAATATTATATTCATTCTCACCAGAAAGAGTTTCTAGGTCTTTTAATTGATAATCTGTTTTTTGATATTCACAAATTTTCTCAAAGCTTTCTAGTTCTTGTTCAACAAGAAAACTAACAGCTCTTCCTTCGCTTCCCGCTCGTCCAGTTCTTCCAATTCTATGAACATAAACTTCTGGGTCATTAGAGAGGTCAAAATTCACAACAAGGTCGAGATCTTTAATATCAATACCTCTTGCCGCAACATCAGTAGCGACAATTCCATTTAAGCTCTTATTTGAGAACATCGTTAGTGCAGCAGTTCTCTCGTTTTGATCAAGGTCACCGTGAATTGACTCAACAATTATTCCGTTCTTACATAAATCATCGGCCACAGTATCAGAGATTCTCTTTGTTTTACAAAAGACAATAAAACGCTTCGCCTGATAGGCGGCCAAAACTTTAATAAGAGCAGACATCTTATCTTTATGAGATTCTAGTTGAAAAAACTCTTCTTTGATATTTGATCCTTCATGAGTAACGTCAACACTTACCCTTACGGCATCATTTTGTAGCCTCTTACTAAGCTCTTCAATGTCCTCAGGAAAAGTGGCTGAGAATAAGAGCGTTTGACGATCTCTAGGAACATAGGTCGAGATTCGTGAGATATCGTCAATAAAGCCCATATCTAACATTCGATCAGCTTCATCGAGTACATATTGCTTTACAAAATCAAGAATGAGAATTTTTCTCTTAAGTAGCTTTATAACTCGCCCAGGAGTTCCAACTATAATATGAGCACCGTGTCCCAGTGATTTCTCTTGATGATATTCAGAGCTTCCACCCGTAATCGTTAGAACCTTTAAGTTTGGAATAGCTCGAGCAAGCTTTCTTAACTCCATGGCCACTTGTTCAGCAAGTTCTCTTGTCGGACATAAGATTAAGCATTGAGGTCTAATTTGTTTTAAATCGATAGAGTTAAGAACTCCCAGTCCAAATGCAACGGTCTTCCCGCTACCTGTTTTGGCCTGAGCGATTATATCTTTTCCCTCAAGAATAATAGGTAGAGCTTCCTCTTGAATAGGAGTCATCTCTTCAAATTTTAAATCTTTTAGGTTTCTCTTTAAACGGATATCAATTTTTAAACTAGCGAAATTATTACTCATAATAATCTTTTCTCTTTTTATTGACGCCTCGTCAACCAAAACAATAAGAGTTAATCACCACAGCTTAGTTTAAATGAATTTTCTTACAATCTTGAATAAATCCTCACACTCCTGCTCACTAAAGTGTGCATTGAATTCTCCAGAGATAATTTCATACATCTCGGATGCAGATTTAATTTCAATATTTCTTCTCTGCTCACCACATATTTCCGAGTACAGAAGATTACTAATAAATCTTGTCCCATTTTCAATTTGCTGAGAGAGAACTAGTGATGTCGTAAACTTTGAATCATCATGCGTATTGGTATAGTAGTTGGCCACTTTAAAGTCAGCATCATTATAATTAGCAAGGTTGAATTGATAGAGAGAAAAGAAACCATCTTTCTTTGCAATCTCTAGTTGATAATCAACCTCATTTATTTTTGTAACTCGATAAACTCTCTTATTAAAGCTCTCAACCTCTTCTCCACTTAATGGAATAGCTGCTCCAGGAGTATAAGGGCCAAAGCCCACATCAACTAGATATTGATTATTATCAATCGTAATAACAGTGGCCTGATGAGATCTTGGTTTATTATCAGGAGTATCTCCATAGACAACTCGACCAAGAACTCTCCTAACCTCGTTTTCCCCTTCTTTTAATTGTGTATAGAAGTATTGATTATTTTCAAAGCAATAACCTCCACGTTTTCTCACAATTAACTTATCGTAAAGACTTTCTGTATCTAGTTTTAGAATGGCCCTATTACTAATTAGTATATCAATATTGTTGAAAGTATTTTTAACTAAGAAGTTTTTGATTTCATTATTTAATTGTTTCATTAATAGCACTCCAATTGATTAAGTATACACCTGTAAATAAAAAGGCTACACCTAGAATCTTATAACGATTTATTTCAATCACAGGTAAGTCGAAAAAACCGAAATGAGAAACAATCATTCCAGCTATTATCTGTCCTGTGATTATACCACTTAAAACCTTTGAAACCCCTAAAATTGGCATTAACCAATAAACGAGAGTTAGGCCCGCAATACTTAGGATACTACCTGTCACCCAAAGATAGAGAGGGATCTCTTTTATAACTTGTAAGTTTGGTATCTTAAGACGTGTGCTTACAAAAATTAACATCATGAAAACGGCACTAAAAAAGTAAAGTACAAACGAGGAAAAGAAAGGGTTTTGAGTATACTTAGAAAGTTGGCCATTTAGACTACTTTGTAAAAGTATAAGGCCCCCCGATAAAATAGATAGTAGAACTAAAACAAGATTTGTCATGCCCTTACTATATAGAAATTTCTAGGCCACTTCCTTTACATATGTTGAAAATAATCAATTAATTGATTTTCTTATTCGGCTCAATTGAGTTGGCGTAATTCCAAGCTTCGATGCTAAGTGATAAAGAGGAACGCGTTTTGCTAGGCCAGGGTTTTCTTCAATGAATGAGAGGTAGCGCTCTTTGGCCTCACCATCCAGTAGAGAGATTTCCACAGGCTCTTTTTCTTTTACCCAATGCCTCTCAAGGTATTTGATATGGTACCACTTTAAGTCTTCGTACTTATCAAGTAACTGGCGATATTTGGCATGATCAATTTCCACTAGAACTGAATCCTCTAGTGTTTCGATACAAATCTCAGAAGGACTCTTATCAAGCGAGGCCACTACTGCAGATGGAAACCTTCCTTCATCAAAGAAGTTCTTGTTAACTTCCTTGGCGGCCTCATCCTGTCCCATTGAGTAGGCCCTAACAAGGCCTTTATAGACAAAGTAGAACTTTGTTGGGGTGTCACCAAAGTCGACTAAAACTGTCCCCTTTTTAAATGACTTCACTCTAAAGGCTTCTTGCAGCTCTTCCCAGCAATTACTTGATAGCTCGTGGTACGAATTCATGACTTCATTTAAAAATTTGATGGCTTCCATTGCTAATATTTTAATGATGAAACTAAGCTCAGACAATAGTCTTACTAGAGCTTAATAATTTTTGCTTAGAGATTTTTTATAATAAAAATCAGCAATTTTTAGCAAAAGCCCTCTAACACACCGTTCCTAAGAGGTTTTGACAGGTTAAATACAATGCATTTACAAATAAAATGCCAATATTTTCTATAAAGTTATTTAGAAAACATTCGATAATCCAGTTAACAATATTATTTTATGCTAATAAAAAAGGATAGTTAATGAGCATTAGTAAATTCTCCCTAAACAAAAAATTGGTTCTCGGGTTCTTATTGGCGGGCCTACTACCTTCATTAACAATAACATTCGTCGTTCTAAATAATGTCGACAAGACTCTTCATAAGAATGCTGAGAATATGCTAATTTCGATACGTGAAGGACGCAGCTTTCAGCTCGAGGAATTATATAAGACAATGGGTGGCCAAGTCTCGGCCCTGGCCCAAAATATTTCAACGATTGATGCCGCAAGACAATTTAAAAAATCTTTTCAATCATTTGAGATAGAAACTAGAACTGACTTTAATGCAGCTAAATCAGCACTCACATCCTTTTATGCTAATGAGTTTGGCGGTCAATATAATAAAACTAATATTGGAAAAGAATTTGATAGAACAAGTGAAATTATTAGAGAGTTAAGTAAGAATGAATTACTTCTTCAAGACGCCTTTATTAGTTCTAATAATAATCCTCTAGGATCAAAAGATGCACTAGTATCACTTAAAGATGGTACAAATTATTCTAAAACACATGAAAGATATCATGATGCATTTCGCACTTACTTAAATAAATTTGGTTATTATGATATTTTTCTAATTGATGCTCAAAAGGCCGAAGTTATTTATTCTGTCTTCAAAGAAGCTGACTTTGCAACAAACCTTAAGACTGGTCCATATGCAAGTTCAGGACTAGCGCAAGCATATAACCTAGCAGTAAATGCAAAATCTAAAGATGCTGTTTTCTTTACAGATATTCAAAAGTATTACCCAAGCTACGAATCACCTGCTCAGTTTATCTCAGCACCAATCTTTGAGAATGATAAGTTAAGTGCTGTACTAGTTTTCCAAGTACCAGTTGCAAAGATCAATCAAATCTTAACAAGTGATGAAAAATGGAAAGAGCAAGGTCAAGGAGACTCAGGAGAAACTTATATTATCGGTAAAGATAAAGTGATGAGAAGTGTTTCGAGAACTCTTGTTGAAGACGAAGCTAACTTCTTTAAGACTATGCAAAAAGTAGGTCTAAGCGAAAGCGCGATCAATTATATGAAATCGAAGAAAACATCTGCCCTTGCAGCTAAGATTGATACTCTTGGTGCAGATAATGTTGTTCTAGGAAAAACTGGAGCTGAAATCTTTGAAGATTATAGAGATATAAATGTAATTAGTGCATACAAGCCACTAAGTATTGCAGGACTTGACTGGTATATCCTAAGTGAAATGGATGAAGATGAAGCACTGGCATCACTTTATACAGTAAGAAAGGTTATCATGACTTTAATTACAATTTCAGGGATTGCAATTTTACTTCTTGCTCTAACATTTGCAAAAACAATCTCTAATAGCCTTGTAAAGCTTGCAGAGGGCCTTAAGCTTGGAGCACATAATGTTCTAAACTCGGCAAACGCTCTTGCACAGAGTTCATCTGATCTCTCTTCAGCAACTGAGCAGCAAGCGGCCAGTTTACAGGAGACATCTGCTTCAATTACTGAAATTTCAGCGATGGTCGATAGGAACTCTGAAAATGCTAATACGACTTCTGACCTTTCTGAAAAGAGTCAGGCCAAGGCACAAGAAGGTAAAGAGTATGTAAGCAGTGTAAAACATAAGATTGAGGATATTCATAAGAATAATGAAGTCCTTATTCAAAGTGTAGAAGAAAATAATGTTGAAATTCAAAATATTACAAAAGTAATTGATGAGATCTCGGAAAAAACAAAAGTTATCAATGATATTGTTTTCCAAACGAAGCTACTGTCTTTCAATGCTTCAGTTGAAGCGGCCAGAGCAGGAGAGCATGGAAAAGGATTTGCGGTTGTAGCAGAGGAAGTTGGTGCCCTAGCTGCAATGAGTGGTACGGCGGCCCAAGAAATTACGGAACTACTTGAAAGAAGTATTGACCAAGTACATCGTACTGTTGAAAACTCAAAGTCTAAAATGTCTGGGATTATTGAGCACGGTAAGAAATCTGTTGATGAAAGTTTAGTTGAGATTAAAACATGTGACTCTGTATTAAGTGAGATTCTAGAAAGCTTTAATGAAGTAAATAGCTCTGTTAGACAAATCGCTGCCTCATCAACTGAGCAATCAGCAGGTGTAAACGAGATCACAACAGCTGTTCAACAGCTTGATGCAGTAACACAACAGAATACATCAGTTGCACATACTTCTTCATCAAAGGCAGCAGAACTGAAAGAGCAGTCAAATGATCTTTCAAGAATTGTCGAAGATATTCAAATGATTGTATTTGGAGAAAATGTTTCAGATGCGCAACCGGTAGCGGCAAGTCCAGTTAAGCCAGTGATCAAGATGCCATTTGCTAAAAAGAAGAAAGATCTAGAATTAGTTGATGCAGATTCAATTAGTGCAGATGATTCAAGATTTAAAGATGCAATATAAGGAATTGCGCCACGAAAGTGGCGCTTCTTTTTTTCTATTTTCTATTAAGACTCAAACTTTACATTAATATTCATTTTAGAGGAATCCTTAGGCTCTAGAATAAGATAAACATCATCCTCACCTACAACTCGTCCCTCTATTTTTAAATTCTTATCATCTTTCTTCTTTAAAGAAGTAACAACTTTTAGGATATTAGAATCAAAACTATTATTGATAATAACGTGATCTTCTTTTACTTCGACAACAAGGTCCTTCTTTACTTTAATAATCTTCTCTTTTCCGTCAACGATGACCTTTCCATTGTCGACATTTACGATTTCTGTTTTTCCATCAACATCAACGAGTCCACCGACTTTCACTTTCTCATCTTGCCCATCGACAGCAATGAAGTCTCCTAGGATATTAACTTTCTGCTCTTTCTCATTTACTTTGATAGCTCCCCAAAAAAGAGAAAGAGTAACCTTTCCCTCCTCATCCTTCGAATACTTGAAAGATGAAAAAACAGCAATCCCAAGAACGACAAGGCATATAATTGCAATAATCCCTACAGTGTTTAAAAAACCACTCATACATACTCCTAAAAGATAACGGAAATTTTATCGAGGTATAGCAACCTAAAAAGTAAATAACATTAATTAACTTTGATCTTGAATTATTTACTTAGTAAATACATAGTCAGTTGCCCTGAAGTCAGTGGCCAGATAAGACATGAAAGTTATATTTTCAAGCTTCTCACTTCCATAAAGAAGCTCCTCTCTCTTTGACCTCTTAGCAAATTCTAATTGTAAATCATCAAGGGCCTTAAGATAGTCTGTGACTGACTCTTTTTTTAAGTAAAAGCTTCCTCTAGATCCACGTGAAGTCTTTTGCTCTAACTTGAATTGTTCCTGGGCATATTCGAAGAAATATCGATCAATATTAAAACTTACCAAAGCACCTAATTTAGAAGAGATATTGATATCACTTCCTTTAAATAGTAGCTTTACTCGATCATTTTCTCCCAACTCAATGAGATTAACCTTATCCAAGCTTCTAAGCATTGATAGAGATTCATTCTTATCAAGACGGTGCTTATTAATAACGGCCTTCCAGTCTCCATCACTAGAAAGTAGCTCTGTGAAAAAGTGATAGATAATTGGTTCTTTTAGGAATAAAGCTTCTTGTTTATCATCTAATTTTAGAACTGAGTCCTTGGACTGCTGGGCAATCGAAAACAGCTCTCCTAAATTGATATTTAGCGCATCACATATTTGGTCTAATTTACTTACAGAACAGTCCTGGCCGGCCATAAGCTTCTTAAGGCCCGATTCAGACATGTCGATACGAGCGGCCAAGTCCTTATAGTTAACCTTTCGAACTTTCATTACGTCTTTTAGTGCAACAAATACATCATTTCTCATTTCATTCTCCTTGCTAAGTAAGTTAATGAAGAGAAAGTAGTTTACCTCTGAACTATTTTAAAGAGTTAACACAAAAGTACCAATATTTGGAACCAAGAAGCTGATTTAGGGTAAATTTTATCGAATTTATCCCTTATTTTTGAGTTAGGAGACGAGATAGAGCGTGAACACCCCCAGCATTGACTACGTTCTTAAACCCGAGTCTCATAAGGTGTAGTCTGGCCATGGAGCTTCTTCCGCCAGAAGCACAGTAGACAATGACAGACTTATTCTTGTCGAGTTTTTCAAATTCAGCGCCTAAGCGATCGATTGGAATATTTATTGAATTCGGTATTGAGAATCCTTGAAACTCCCCTTCGCTTCGAACATCGACTAATTGATAATTATTATTCTCTTTTAAGATTCTTTGAACTTCGTTCTTGGCCTTAAAAAAGCGATAAATTCGCCACATGACAAAGGCGAAAATAAAAATAAAAATCATATTTTGTCGTATAAATTGAATAAGTTCTTCCATATAAATCATCCTATGCCACTATCTTGAATAAATATTTGATGTAGGTCAAATATCATTTAACTATTTAAGTGTATGCTAATTTTAAATTAAATAAAAAAAGGAATAATATATGAAATCGATGACAGCTATTTTTACAACAATTCTCATGGCATTGTTCTTTACGGGATGCTCTACTTCTCACAATGTTGAAAAAGCACCTATTGTTACAACATATGATGAAGCAAAAGTTGTAAGCCACTTAGCAATTGCCCCACAACCGACAAAGCTTACTTTAAGTAAGGCAAAGAAAGATGGTTATGAAGTCGTTATAAATCTAAGAGGAAAGAATGAGTTCAAGGGTTATGATGAAGAAGCAACAGCAAAGATGCTTAATCTTGAGTATCACCAAATTCCTTTCTTCAATAAAGACAAGGAGATCGATGAAAACTCTCTAAGTGAGATCTCTAAAATCATTAACAATAACAAAGACAAGAAGATCTATATTCACTGCTCAAGTGGTAATCGTGCCGCTGCTTGGTATTTAACTCACCTCTATCAATATGAAGGACTATCAAAAGAAGAAGCTACTAAGACGGCCAGAAAAGCAGGCCTAACAAAGGCCCCTCTAGAGAAGAAGGTTATTAACTTTCTAAATGAGAAATAATACCTATTTTAGAATTTAATAAATCCGATATAATGAGTTGATAACGCCATTTTTTAAGAGGGAGAAGACATGAAGAAGTGCATGCTTTTAGGTATGTTCGTACTTGCTATTAGTTGTAACAAGCAAGAGGTTAAAGAATTTGATGATAAGGGATTACTTTCAGAAGTTGATGGAGTTCTTTCTCCACTACCTGCATCTTTAATTGATGCAAAATCTAACAAAGACCTTATTCACTTAGGAAAGACACTTTACTTTGAAAAGAAGCTATCAATAAATGACACCATTTCTTGTAACTCTTGTCACAAACTTGATCAGTTTGGAGTCGATAATCTTCCAACATCACCAGGTCATGATGGGACCCTTGGTGGACGTAACTCTCCAACAGTTTACAATGCCGCCCTAAACTTCTTACAGTTCTGGGATGGAAGAGCAAAAGACGTCGAAGAGCAAGCATTAGGACCTATCCTAAATCCAGTTGAACATGGATTAGCACAGGCTTCAGATGCTATGAAGAAAATCGATACACAAGAGTATCGAGCACTTTTTGAAAGAGCATTTGGGAACAAAGAAGCATTCAACTTCAATAATGTAGGTGTTGCCATTGGTGCTTTTGAAAAGACACTTCTAACACCTAGCCGCTATGATGAGTACTTAAACGGTGATCATTCAGCTCTAAGCTACCAAGAAAAAGTTGGGCTTAAAAAATTCAATGAGATTGGATGTACGACATGCCACGATGGTGCCAATATTGGAGGTGGAATGTTTCAAAAGCTAGGACTTGCTGAAGAGTACCCGACTAAAGATAAAGGTCGTTTTGAAGTAACTAAGAATGAAGATGATAAGTTCTTCTTCAAGGTACCTACTCTAAGAAATATCACAAAGACAGCACCTTACTTTCATGATGGAAGTGTTAAAACACTTGATGAGGCGATCACTATTATGGCCAAGCACCAACTAGGTGTTGAAATCTCAGCTGAAGACAGAGAAAGTATCAAGGCCTTCCTTGGTTCTCTTGAAGCTAAAGCTTTACCAAAACTATAATTAATAAAGGCGTGAATCTTCACGCCTTTTTTCACTTTTCCTGATAATAATCATCTAAATCCGATTAAATTTATCTAGAAGACTCCGATAATTTAAATATGGGAATTCTAAAATTTAAGACATATTTCAAAAAAGAAGAATTAGAAACACAACCGACTCAAGAGCATATTGAGCTTACTAATAAGTTAGCAAGTACCCAAGGGAAGGTTCAAGAGCTTATAAGTGAGAATGACTTTCTTTTGCAAAAGATTGCACTGTTAGAAACAGAGAATTACAAACTGAAAGACGGGCTTTCACAGATTCAAAAGAACTTAGCTGATTCAGTTGGAAATAGCACCCAAGCACTTGATAGATTAACTGAAGTAGATGCTTCATTTGACAGTATTAGAACAGACTCAAAAGAGATTCTAGAAGACGTCTCAAGCCTTAAGAATAATATGGAATACACTTCAAAATCTTCACTTAATATTGAAGAAGGAGTGAAGGATATCCTTGAAGCAATTGAAGGGATTTCAACAATTGCCTTCCAATCAAAGTTACTCTCTTTTAATGCTTCTGTTGAAGCTGCCCGTGCAGGAGAAGTTGGGAAAGGTTTTACTGTTGTTGCAGAAGAAGTTCAAAAGCTTGCAACATCAACTACAGACCTCCTAGAAAATATTAGAAGTAAAACGGATTCTTTTATCTCGATCTCAAAGCAGCTACAAAGTTCGGCAAATGAGTCTCTTAATAAAACAAATCACATCAACGATAAAATTAATCAATTTGATGAAAGTATTTCTCAAACAACTGTTAAGAATAAAGATGCCCTCTCAGATATTTCAGCAACTAATGATGAAGTATTCATGAGCTTAGCAAAGCTTGACCACGTTATTTGGAAAATAAATACTTATATTTCAGTCATCGAAGAAAGGCCTGCCTTTAACTTTGTTGATCATCATAACTGTCGTCTTGGAAAGTGGTATTATGAAGGAGAAGGTAAGGCCAGCTTCTCTCGCCTATCAAGCTTTCCTTGCATTGAAGGTGATCATGCGGCCGTTCACTCAGGAACAAAGGTCATTTTTAACTATCTAGACGATGTTAAGAATAATATCGATGTTATTACTGACGGCTTTCAACAAATGGAAGATGCCAGTGAAGAAGTTTTTAGAGGACTTGATCGAATCCTGGCCGAGAAGAAAGAAAGATAAAAAATTTACTATTTTAACTTCTACAACATTTCAGAAGCTTGCCACTCATTCTAAGGGAGGCAGGCCTCACATCGCAGTCTAGGATTCACATCTTGTGAAAACATTGTTTGCTATATCGTGAAATTTTATTTACATAATTCTCACCACTACATAGTTTTAGTTTAGATTTTTTAGAACATATGATTCAACAGAATCAAGCTAACTATAGGGAGAATTAAATGAAAAAATTAATCACGTTTATTGCCGCATTATTTGTAACAACATCAGTTTTCGCTGGTATGCCTACTGAACACGACTCATGGGAGACTATTAAAGACAACTTCATGAGAGTTACTTTCAATGAGCCTGCACTAAATCTAGATAATGGTGGTGCAACTTCAGTATTTTTCACTTGTCTTGATGGAGACACTATTAGAACAAAGAAAATGCTTAAAAGATGTGTTGAATGGCAACACCGTGGCGGTGATAGAGATAGCATCTGTACTGCTTATACAAGCTTCTATGGAACAGCTGAAATCGTATCTGAAAGAGAAAGATGTGTACGTTGGTCACACCAAGGTCGAAGAGATGGACGTCAATATTGTATGCAGTACGAAACATACACATATACTCACCCACTTTCTTACGACATCGATGTACATAAAACACTTCACGGTAGAAGACATGACAATAAGCTAGGTAGAAAACTATTCACGAAAAACTACACAATTGAAGCTTGTGAATAATTAAAAGATAGATGAAGGGCCCTTCCCTAAAGGGCCTTTCTTCACTTAGGGAACAAATGGAAGAAAATCTTAAAATACAAGATCCAAGAATTTCAATTTTTGACTTTGAAAGTTACTGTGACTTCCTTATTAAGGCCGGTATGCCTGATGGCCTTTATTCCCACACTGCAAATAACTTAAAAACTTGGGCAAATCGCCTTGGGTATAAATCCCCTAGTTCACTAACAATGGTCATCAAAGGACAAAGATCCCCTAGTCTTGAAATGATCAATGCAATTTCTGAAGATTTAAAATTAAATATGAAAGAGAAGCAATATTTCATGCTTCTTGTTCAGCTAGAAAAAGCACAAAGAAAGAATAAAGACACTAAAGAGATATTAAAGAAAATTGCCACGTTGAACTTAAAAGAGAATGGAATTTCACTTAGTCTAAAAGAATTTAATGCGATAAGTGACTGGTATTTTCTTGCAATTAAACAACTTATCTCAATGCCTTCATTCGTTGAAGATAATCAGTGGATTCATCAAAAACTTAGAAAGAAAGTTCCCCTTAATCAAATTAAGTACGCAATTGAGACAATGCTTGAGACTCAGACTATCGGAAGAAATGAAGAAGGTCGCTTAATTGTCCTAAAAGAAGGACTTGTCACAACGAATGATGTCCCGAGCTCAGCAATTAAACGCCACCATCATGGAATGATTAATCGTGCTCTTGAATCAATTGAAGAACAATCTGTGAATGAGAGACAAATAACAGCAGTCACAATGAAAGTAAAAGAAAGTGATATTGCTGAAGCTAAGAAGTATATCTTCGAGTTTATTAAAGATTTTAATGAGAAGTTTTCAACACACGATGCTGACAATCTTTATCAGCTAAATACACAATTCTTTTCCCACACGGATCAAGTTGTTAAGCACTAGGAAGAACGATGAGAAGTTATTTAATTTTATCAGTATTACTATTTTCAAATTGTATTTTTTCAAAAGAACTTGAAAGGCTCACCCCTTCCCAAAGCTATATCTTAACAAAGAACTTTAATAAAAAATCGCTGCCAATCATGAAAGCACTAGGCTCAGGTGATATTGTTGGTAATGGTTCTGGACTAGTTGAACAAAACTTCACCTTTGCTTATTATAATCTTCAAAATGCAATCTTTAACTGTCTTGGCAATAAATACGAGTGTCAGATCGATGCTCAAGAAGAATTAATTTTAAGAGAGATTAATCAGGCATTCATCGCTAAGGCCTATATGAAAAGACCCCTTATCTTTGTTAGTAAAGAATTTGCTGGGGATTTCTTCCACAACGAAGTTGATATTACCTCTCGCATTGCAAAAACAGGCTTTAGTCGACGAGGTCACATATTTATAAATTTAGAAGAGTCTCAATTTATTACGAATGATATTCCAGCAATGATTAGCATCTTAATACACGAACTAGGACATCAAATTGGAATTATCAGTCATAGTTTCCTGGATCAGTTAGGGACAAAAGTTAGGAATCAATGGAATAAGAATTGGCAGTCTTTTGAATTTGAAGTTAATGGGACACCATTAACACTTCGTCTACTTTCAAATGCAAATAACTATATTAGTTCGAATCTTAGTTATACATATAATGGAAAGTTTGAACACCTAGGTGAGACTATTTATAAGCACTTGTCTTGTGGAGATAAAGAAGTTGTTTATGGATTTAATTTGAATAATGGCCATTGGCAAAGACCCACTTACAGCGACAACAAGACGACTATCACAATGAATTTTTGGTTGGACACTTATTGTGAGAACCAAGACAAGATGATGAGAGTTAAGCAAAGCGACTTATCAATTCAATTCACTCACAAAGATGGCAAGATTCAAGCGAGAGTATTTATCTTCTAGAACGGCCCTCTCCAAGATTTTGAAGCATTCAGTAAGAAAGGAAATGTGATGGAATTTAGGATCGAAACCGATAGTAATGGTGAAATTAAAGTAGAGTCTTCTCGCTACTGGGGAGCACAAACTCAACGTTCATTGCAAAACTTCAAGATTGGCAGGGATCATTTTACACGTGAAATGATCAGAGCACTTGGAATCCTTAAAAAAGGTGCAGCACTTGCTAACCTAGAGCTTGGAAAACTTTCAAAAGACAAAGCTGCTCTCATAATACAGGCCGCTGATGAAGTTATTGAAGGGAAACTTGATGAGCACTTCCCTCTTGTTGTTTGGCAAACCGGTTCTGGAACACAAACAAATATGAATGCAAATGAAGTTATCTCAAACCGCGCCATTGAAATCAGCGGTGGGATTATGGGATCTAAAAAACCAATTCACCCTAATGATGATGTCAACAAGTCACAGTCATCAAACGACACCTTCCCAACGGCCATGCATATTGCAGCTGTTGAACAAATTGAAGATCGTTTAATTTCATCACTCAATCGTCTTATCACGGCCTTTGAAAAGAAAACAAAAGAGTTTCAAGATATCGTAAAAATTGGAAGAACACACTTAATGGATGCAACTCCACTTACTCTTGGACAAGAGTTTTCCGGCTATACAGCACAACTTCAAGGAGCGAGAAAAGACATACTCCATTCGATAGAAAACTTAAGAGAACTTGCTCTAGGAGCAACAGCAGTTGGAACAGGACTTAATACACATCCAGAATATGCAAAACTAGTGGCGCAAAAAATCTCTGAAATCTCAGGAAAGAATTTTGTGACGGCCCCAAATAAATTTGCATCCCTTGCAGCACACGATGCGCTTGTTGCGGGCTCAAGTGCTATGAGAAGACTTGCTACGGCCTTGATGAAAATTGCAAATGATATTAGGTGGCTGGCCAGTGGGCCACGCTGTGGGATTGGAGAAATCTCAATCCCAGCTAATGAGCCAGGCTCATCAATCATGCCAGGAAAAGTAAATCCCACACAATGTGAGGCAATGACGATGGTATGTGTACAAGTCCTAGGTAATGATGCCACGATCGGTTTTGCTGGAACTCAAGGAAATTTTGAGCTTAATGTTTATAAACCTGTTATGATTCACAACTTCCTCCACTCACTCACATTACTTGCTGATTCAATGGATTCTTTTAATAAAAATTGTGTCATTGGAATTAAGCCAAACCATGAAAATATTGAAAAGCATCTAAGTAATTCTCTAATGCTTGTGACAGCTTTAAATCAATATATTGGCTATGATAATGCAGCTAAGATTGCAAAGAATGCACATGCTAAGGGATCGACGCTTAAGGAGTCAGCAATTGAATTAGGACTTTTAAGTGCTGATGACTTTGATAAATTTGTTGTGCCATCTAAGATGACACAACCTTTATAAAAATATTACTGTTTATTGTAGTGATAAATTGGTGAACCACCGGCTTCACGACATGTCTTATAATTTGTAAAAGTATCTTTCACACTTAGAACAAGCTTTCCGTCGTTATACTCATAATCAAAGATTGATCCATTTGATTCAACACCAAAATGTTGCTTCTTTAAAATGCCTTCCCATACACCAAGGTTACACTTAACTTTAGTCATTTCAAGTCCACCTTGATACTGACCTGGGCCAACATAATTGAAGTCACCTGAATTAACTTGAGTACAATTTAGTAAGTATGGTGCCCACTTTGCACTCTTTGCAATTGCCGTCATTTCAGCTTTTTCCTTTTCAACCTTAAGAGTCACATTATATCTCATAAATGCTCCACCAAGTTTAAGAGTCTCTCCTGTCGTACACTCAATACGATCAAGAAGATATGTCCCTTGAGGGATTGTTGCAAATGCTGATGCTGCCATTAAGAATGCTAAAATTGTTTTCATTAGAAACTCCGTTTATTAAAAATGCTTTATTTTATATTGAATACTCATTTTAAAATTTCGACCTACTTCATGAATATATGAGCCGTGTCTTCGATATGATTTATCTGTTAAGTTATCAAGTCTAGTTGTCACCTTAAGACCATTTAGGATCCCAGATGAGAACTCTTTTGAAGCAAAGATATTGTGAAGTGTATAACCAGGCGTTGCCGTTGTTCTCTCAAGAGAAGCAGGATTCACTCGATCTTGCCTCATGGCCATAAGAGTATCATAACCAAGTTTTACACCATATTGATCGAGATGATAATTTACCCCGAAAGTATATGTATTAGCAGGCATATTAGAAAGCCACATCTTTCTTGAATTATCCCAACCTACACTTCGTGAATAACCTGCAGCAAGCTCAAATTGATCGTAGAGATACCTAAGATCAAATTCCTGTCCATACAAAGTCACTTTATCTCGATTAATAAATTGAGTTGTTCCATTTTTTCCATCAAAAATGGCATAGTCGATAATCTCTTGATCAATATAGTCACGCGCTTTTGAGACATAACCACTTGCCCTGAAGCTCAGAAGATCCATATCTGAGAATAATTGCTTCTTAAACTCTGTTCCAATCTCAATTGTATTTGATATCTCTGGTTTAAGGTCTAAGTTTGTCACAAAGTAGTTATCAGAGATAAAGAACCCATCACCTGGACGGTGTAGTCCAGTTGCATAGACTTCTTGAACGTCTGGTGAGTTAAAACCTTGTGAAAAGTTAGAGAAGAAATTAAAACCATTGTATTCATAATTTACTAAGATTTTTGATGAAAGATTATTATCTTTTACATCACTAAAGCTTGAATCCTTTGACTCAAGTTTATAATCACTAAAACGGATACCTGGTGCTAGGCTTAGTGCGCCAACTTTATAATTCAACTGAGCAAAGGCAGCGGCCTCAGTAATCTGTCCATCTGGATAATCTGAAACACTACCAGTTGAACTCTTACCTGTTACCTTATCAATTGTTGCATCAGCACCAATAACGAGTTTTAAATCATCTCTTAAAGAGAGTTGATCTTTTATTCGTGTACCAATTGTTTCGATATTTCTCTCTTCCTTTCGGCCATCACTATCACGCTCTTGCTTATTAAATTGTTCAGAGAAATAGAGATTTCCGACAAGGCCCTTTCGCTTGTACTCAGCACTAACAGACTCACGCTTTATGATTGTTCTTCCGTGAAGAGTTGTCAGATCACTTGGTGGATCAAGAGTTGCGTTTAGCGGAGATTCATCTTCAAGATTATAGAGTTCAGCATTTAGCTTTATCTTTTGAGAGTTCTTTAGATCAAAAGTAAATTTTGTAGAAATATTATATGTTTCAAAAGCAGAGTTTTTAAGAGTTGTCTCATCGCTAAGTTTTAGATCTTTTGAATCTTTAAAACTAGCGCTAAGAAGGTAGTCTCCACTATTCATGAGTCCAAAAGTTTTCACTGACTCTGCATTCATATTTGAAGCTTCTTCAAAAGAATATTTAACGATACTTCCAGACTTTTCACCGGCATTGAGGTAGTCGCGTCCATCTTTAGTAACAAATGACATTCCACCACCAAGACTAATTCCTTGTGAGTAATCTGTATTTGACTTGAAGATATCAACTTTTTTAATACTATCCGGATCAACTGCAAGATGGGAGTAGTTGTGATTTGAAAAATAAAAGGTTTGTTTTACACCATCGATATTTACAAATAGCTTATTTGCTTCGAGGCCACGAACTTGTGGGGTTTCACCAATAGCGCGTGGACCGCCTTTAGTTGTCGCACCGGATGTCTTCTTTAGAACATCATCGATACTTTGAGCGACTTCTTCTTCAAGCTCATCAGATGTGATCTCATCCTGTAAACCTAAAGCAGCACTTTGCCCTTCTTCATAAACCTCTAGCTCGTCGGTAATATAAATCGACTCAAGACGATTTACGTCTTGCGCAAAGATAAGTGAATGTGTGAGAAGGCCTAGAAATACTAATTTGTATTGGCCATCAAACTTTTTTATCATGCAGGCAAACTATCATATTTGAAATGATTTTTGGAATGGTTTTAGTAAAGAAGTTAGTTTTTACAGTGCGTTAAGGTAATTACAATAACTCATATTTAATAGGAATTGCGACCTTTAAAACCTCTGACTTTAGAAAGTCTGGCATCTGAGGAAGATCTCCAAGGGCCTCAATTGTTTCAAGGGCCGACTTATCCAGAATGGCATGGCCACTGCCCTTTTGAATTTGAATATTTGAAAGGTTACTTGGGTATGAAACCTCAAAGTAGATATCAACAATCCCTTGTTTTTTTAACATCTTGGCCACTCTTGGGTAGCGTTTTTGAGCAAGAATTTGATCCCTAATCGTTTTGAGGTACTTGGCCTTCTCACTCGCCTCTCCAGCATCGACGACCTTTTTAATCACTGGAGCGTTCTCTAGAGACTGCTCAACTACCTTAGTGACCTTTTTCTGTATCAACTGCTTTGAACGGGCCTTCTTTTGAGTAAGCTTCTTGGGAGATTTAGTGATCTTCTTTAACTTCACTAAGCGTCTAACCTGAATGGCCTGGGCCTGATTTGCTGAAAAATGCATATTCGAAGACTTTGACTTCAAAGCTGAAGCTGTCCCAAATACTAATATTCCATGAATTCCTATCGAAATAATTGTCGAATAGAGAAAACGATTCTTGCGCATAGCTCTTATTATCACCAAATGGCCTTAAATTCACAAATGCTTTTCTATTCATGAAGAATTTTCAATGAGTAAGAGGGAGACAAAGCTCCCTCAAGATTAAGCGGCCTTCTTCTTTTCTTTGGCCTCTTCCTTCTTATGATCTTTTTGTTTAGTTTCGCTGGCCTTAATATCATTTGGGCCAATGATATCGAATGTTGGAACAATGGTTTTCACACGAGTTCGATAGTCCATATAGCGACTCCCCCATTGCCTAACAAGATCTCTTTCTTCAATAGAAACCCCTCCGACAATATAGGCAGAAAAGATTCCACTAAACATCAGATGGTCAACAGTCATTTCTGGAGTAAACCACATCCCTATCAGAGCTCCTGTCATAATTGGGTGACGATCGAAACTGTACATCCAGCTTTCTTGAAAAGGGACTCGTTGAATTGGCCTTCCTCGATAATAATTATAAGCTTGCTCCAACCCAAATAATTCAAAGTGATTTAAAGCAAAACTTGCCACAAAGAGATAGGCCCATCCAGCAACCCCAATACTCATAATGAGAGTCGATGCCATCGTATTTTCGATATTCCACATGACAACGCCATTCTTGGGCCAAAATAGAATTGCACAATGAAGAGTAATACCAGACATCAATACATAAAGAGATCGTTCAGCGGCCGCTGGAATATACTTATTAATAAATTTTTTAAACCTCTCCCTGGCCATGATTGTATGCTGAGCTGCAAATAAAGCACTAAGCCCTATGGCAATAGCGAATGCACTACCAAGAGAGTCCGTTGTGTAATCAACAATTCCATATTGAAATGGAATTAAGCCTAACATGCTGCCGATCCAACCAACGAGAGCGGAAAAGCCAATTAAATAACTAATCACCCCAAATGCTAAGACACCTGTTTTGTTCGTCATATTATCCTTCCTATGTTGTTGTGAGTTCTTTCATTATAAAATGAATAACAACATGGAAGTAGAGCACTAAAAGCGCCATACGAAAGAGGTGTAAACACTTAATAGCACAGCAAGTTTAGACAAATTAGTAAAAATTGGCTTTTTATAAATTCTTAATTACTTTGCATCTCTCTTAGAACCATTTGCAAAATACCACCATGTGTATAGTAATCCACTTCGGCCTGAGCATCGACTCTTAGAATAACTTCAAACGTCTCGATACTGCCATCTTCACGTTTCATCTTAATCGAAAGCTCTTTACGAGGAGATATCCCCTCTTCAATACCCTCGATCGAAAATGTTTCAAGACCTGTTATCTTAAGTGTTCTAGCGTTCTGTCCTTCTTTAAATTGCAAAGGAAGGACGCCCATGCACACAAGGTTACTGCGATGGATTCGCTCGTAACTTTCAGCTAACACCGCCTTAATACCTAAGAGCGTTGTTCCTTTAGCGGCCCAATCTCGAGAACTTCCTGATCCGTATGCACTTCCTGCCACAACAATAAGAGGAACTTTTTCTGTTTGATAACGTTTAGAAGCATCATAAATACTCATTTGTTCGCGACTTGGTAAATGAGTTGTCCAAGGCCCTTCAGTTCCTGGGGCCATTTCATTTCTTAAGCGAATATTTCCAAATGTCCCACGGATCATAACTTCATGATTTCCTCGACGAGAGCCAAAGCTATTGAAGTCTTTTTGTGAAACACCTTGTTCAATTAAATACTGACCTGCTGGTGAATCCTTACCAATAGTTCCTGCCGGTGAGATATGATCTGTGGTGATAGAGTCACCAAGTAAACACATAACCCTTGCATCACTAATATTTTCTAATGGTGCTACTTTTTTAGGTAGATTTACAAAGAAGTCAGGCTCTCTTACATAAGTTGAATCACCTTGCCACTCGAAGAGATCACCTTTAGGTACGGCCATGCTTTTCCACTTTTCATCTCCTGCAAAGATTCGCCCATACTCATATTCATATTGTTCAGAACTTACAGAGGAAGAAATGAGCTCTTGTACTTCGGTTGCAGAAGGCCAAATATCTTTCAAGTAAATATCTTTACCATTTGCATCCTGGCCAATTGCTTCACTAGATAGGTCACAAAGAAATGTTCCAGTTAGAGCATAAGCAACACACAGAGGAGGAGAGGCCAAGTAACTAGCTTTAATCTGACTGTGTACTCGTCCTTCAAAGTTTCTATTTCCTGATAAGACAGAAACAACCGCTAGGTTATTATCATTAATATCTTTTGCAACATCTTCCGGTAGAGGCCCAGAGTTACCGATACAAGTCGTGCAGCCGTAACCAACAAGATTAAAGCCTAGCTCTTCAAGATAAGGTAGAAGTCCTGCTTTTTTTAAATAATTCGTTACCACTCGAGAACCTGGAGCAAGAGAAGTCTTAACCCAAGGCTTCGTTTTGAGCCCGGCCTCAACGGCCTTCTTTGCCACGAGCCCTGCAGCTAACATGACAGATGGGTTTGAAGTATTTGTACAACTTGTAATTGCAGCTATCGCAACATCACCGTGTTTAATAACTTTGCCATCATTTTTTTCAACCTTAAAATTATCATCAAATGACTTACGAGCACTATCAAGCCCCACTCTTTGTTGAGGAAGTTTAGGCCCAGCTAAACTTGGAACGACACGACTTAAATCGAGATCAAGAACTTCACTAAATTGTGGCTCCTTGTCTCCATCTCTTCTAAATAGCCCCTGCTCTTTTGTATACTTTTCAACTAACTCTACCTTGTCACCTCGACCAGTCATAACTAAATAATCAAGAGTAACTTGATCAACAGGAAATAAGGTTGCTGTTGCACCAAACTCTGGTGACATATTTGAAAGAGTCGCGCGATCTGCAATACTTAAATTACTTAGGCCATCTCCGAAGAACTCAACGAATTTGCCAACAACACCGTGAGTTCGTAACATCTCAGTAAGCGTTAGTACTAAATCAGTAGCAGTTGCACCGGCCGGAAGAGTTCCTTTCGTTCTTACACCAATAACAATTGGTTCTGGTAAGAACATCGGTTGCCCAAGCATTGCGGCCTCAGCTTCGATTCCACCAACTCCCCATCCTAGAACCCCCAGTCCATTAATCATAGGTGTATGAGAATCGGTTCCAACTAATGTATCAGGAATCGCCCAGCCTTTTTTACTTTGAACAACATGACCAAGATGTTCTAAGTTTACCTGGTGGCAAATTCCCATCCCAGGAGGAACAACACGAAAGTCTTGAAAGGCTTGCTGTGCCCAATTTAAAAGAGCATATCTTTCAGCGTTTCTTTCATATTCAAGTTCAAGGTTTTTTTCATATGCCTGCGCATTTCCGAAATTATCAACTTGGACAGAGTGATCAATAACGAGATCAACCCCGACATAAGGATTTACTTTCTTTGGATCACCACCGGCCCTTGCCATGGCACTTCTCATCGCGGCCAAGTCGACAACAGCAGGTACTCCCGTAAAGTCTTGCATTAAGACACGTGCGGGCATAAACGCCAGAGATGCATTCTTATCGTAGCCGCTTCCCCATTTTACTAAGGCCTCAACGTCAGTTAATTTCACGTCTTTTCCATCAACTCTTCTTGCAATATTTTCAATTAGAATTTTAATGGTATGTGGAAGAGTATCTAACTCGACATCATACTTTTCACATAAGCTTTTTAGACTTACATACGAAAGTTTTTCGTTTTCTAGCTCTAATAGCATCTCTACTTCTTTGGTCATATTTTCCATAAAGAACCCTTGATATAAATTTAAAAATGTTTTTCTATATTTTACTTTTCGGATAAATATTAATGATATTAAATTTTTATCATTTAATAATTTTTGAATTAAGTGATAGAATAAGAGTAATTAACTAGACTAATAAGGAATGTATATGAGTTATGAATTACCTCCGCATAACGTCGGTGTTGAAGAGTTTAAAGGCAATAAGATTTTTAAAATTTATAAAGTTGATGATGAAGGTAACGAACTAGAAAAGTACGGTACTGTTATGAGCTTTGGTTTAACAAAGGCCAAGTACATTCTTGAGCACGTTGATGAAATCAAAAAATTTGTTGATACATTTTCTAAGGAATAAAACAAGGATGTTTAAAATGAAAAAAGTAATCGTTATTTTATTATTAACAATGCCTATTTTTGCTAGTGAATGCTACAAGTCGTTATGTAAAGACGATAAGGTCATGGATGTCTTTGGTTGGTCAGGGTTTGTAACAAGCTTTGATGAAGCAAAGGATGTGGTGGAAGTAGAACTTGCCCACGGGCCAGGTACATATTCTTTCCCATATGCAGAACTAGGGAAATCGGTTGAATGTTTTGAAAAGATCTGCGTCGAAGATAAAGTTATCGACAAATACAATGAAGTCGATATCGTGCTTGAAATCTATACTCACGGAAAGGCCCATGTTTACTCACCTGATCGCGATGGTGAGTTCATCATGGATACAAAAACTCTAATCAAATACTAATAAGTGATGTCAATCTGGCCAGGAAACTGGCCAGGTCACTTAATTTTTCTTAAGTTTCTTACTTTTGACAGTTTCTGCACCAAAAGTCTCCTATCATATTTGCAATAAACAATTTGAACTACTATAGTTTTTCCAAATTAACTTAGGGATAAAAATTTAAATTTGTAATACATAGGATAGTAATATGAAGTACTTTTTATTCCTTGCCATTTTAGTGCAAAGTTATTCATTCGCGTTTTCTCATGAAAGCACTCTCAACAACGAATTAAAGTCGTTATTCAATGGATTCAAAGAAGATATTATTTTTAATATCAATAAAGAAGTTAAAGAAAATTTTAACAATAAAGAAATTGGAAGCAATTTAAAGCTTATGAGTGCAAATATTGCTGAAACCAATATTCTCGACTTTCCGATTGAGTTCTATGAGATTACTGATAACAAAATTGTTGTCGGTATTCCTGACTCAAACAAGTGGAAGTTAAAGCTTAGAGCTCGCTTAAGATATAAAACGAAATGGTTTCGTATGACAAAACTTATTAAGCTAAATATTAAAGAGCTAAAGTTTAAATACGTTATCAACTATGTCAGAGACGAAAATAGCGTCATCAGAGTGAAATCAGTTGAGACCATCGATAAAAAATTAAAAGTTGATCTTAAAGCATCTAATGTCCTTATTAATGGTATTCTTGTTGCGGCCAAGAAAGTATTAAAAAAGAAAATTAACAAGTCTTTTGACAAGCTCCTTATTCAAGGTAGCGAGCAGTTAAAAACAGTATTTGTGCTAAACGAGCGCTTTAGGCAAGCAACTCCAGATCGACTCAAGTCTCCTCCAAGGTATAGTTTTTCAGACCTCGAGGATACGATTGAAAATATCGAAGAGAAAATTGCTCAAAAACATATGATAAATGGAACTGTTTTAAACCTTAGATATAATCAAAATGATTATATTTCTTGGTTTGATGCCTATGGGCCAAACGGACAAGGGACAAAGGGTGAAGTTGTTGGCTTCGGTACGTTCTCAGATGCAGCGATTTGGAATGGTGCTTATCTTGCTTCACAGGCCTTTCGCTACAGTGTCTCTCAAAATGAGAAGGCCTTAAGTAATATCAGGACAAATCTAGAAGGAATTGGAAACCTACTTGGTGTAAATGGCTTTACTGGCCTTCTTTCAAGATCAGCTCAACCCCTAAATAGTATGGCCGGTCGAGCACTGATGAAAGATAGAGACCCTCTTGATTATGAGATTGTTGATTACAAAGGCGAGAAATGGGTTAACCATCACGAAAAGAAAGGTATCACAAGAGATCAGTATACTGGAATTATCTTTGGCCTAACAATTACTTATGACTTAATTGAAGATGAAGAGATTAAGACGAAGGCAGCTTCTTATTATCGTATGATGCTTGATTATCTAATCAGAAATAATTGGACGATATCTGAAGACCGTGAAATCAGCATCACTCCTGCAAAGGTTATCGCGCCGACAGTTTGGTTTGGAAGTCCTGAGCAGCAACTTAATATGCTTGTCATTGGCGAGCACATGTTCCCTGGTCAGTATACGCAAGAGCTAAACCGCATGTCTGAGTTAAGTAAGACGGCCTATATTTTTCACAATATTACTGCCAAGGATAATGTAAATAAGTATTACAAATTCAACCTACTTAATATGCACTTTTATAACTACTTTAGGTTAGAAAAGAATCAAGAGCGTCGTGCAGATATGCTTAGGTCTTATAAAGTCATTAAATATAGTACAGGTCACCACGATAATTCTTTCTTTAATTTAATTGAATACTCTTTTAACCCAGAAGCTGTATCAGAAGAAAAGATTACTCGTATTCAAGAAAATCTCGTGCGTTTCTTAGAGCGTTCGCCAAGGAATGTAAGTATTGTAAAACCACCACTTGAGGATATCGAACTTGTCCAATACCCTGAATACGGCGGAAAAGGCTTCATGTCGATCTCAGCAGATGCTCTTGATATTAGACATCGCCACCCTGGCGGTTCATTCATGTGGCAAAGAGAGCCTTACACAGTTGGTTATGAGAAAAGAGGTGCGGCCGCAGATGAAAATCCAGGCTACGATATCACCCTAATTTACTGGATGAGTAAGTACTACGGCCTGTAGTACTTATTCATACCAAAGAATTAATTCTAAGCACTCTCCTTCATCGGGAACCATGTAGTGAGACTTATTCGGCTCAATGGTAATGAGGCTTCCTTTTTGAACAGGAATCGTTTGGTTTTCAAGATGAATTATTCCACTTCCGGAAGTAATGAAGACCACTTCCCCTCTTGTATGCTTATGAGGACGCCCCGCCTTCGAAAATGAGAAGAAGTTAATTTTTTTAATCTCTTTTGTTTGAATTGTTTTGATGTAGCCAAATGATGTCTCTTTCATAAACTCCCCTTGTCTCACATTATAAGAAAGAAGAAGTATAGAGAAATTCATAATTGGTATATTTACTATTCTAGGTAGGAATAAAACCTGACCGAGTTGTCTCACTCGGCCAGGCATATCGTCTTATCTTTTCAGATCAAAGCGATCAGCTTGCATTACCTTAGTCCAGGCCTTAACGAAGTCTTGCATGAATTTCTTCTGTCCATCGTTAGCAGCATAAACTTCAGCAATAGCTCTTAGTTCTGCGTGAGAACCAAATACTAAGTCGACTGGAGTTGCAGTGTACTTAACCTTTCCTGATTTTCTATCAACACCATTGTATAGACCAGGAGTGCTTGATTTCGTCCACTTATTGTCCATCGTCAGAAGGTTTACAAAGAAGTCATTTGTAAGTTTTCCAGGACGCTTAGTGAAGACACCATTTTTTGATCCATCAGCATTTGCGTCAAGCGCACGCATACCACCGATTAAAACAGTCATTTCAGGAACAGTTAGACCTAACATATTTGCTTTATCAATTAGCATATAAATAGGAGTTCTTCCTGAATCTTGCGTATAGTAGTTACGGAAAGCGTCTGCCTTTGGCTCAAGATAAGCAAATGAAGTGACATCTGTTTGTCTTTGAGTTGCATCACCTCGTCCAGAAGCAAATGGTACCTTAACTTTGTTACCAGAAGCCTTCTCAATTGCAGCTGCTCCACCAAGAACAATTGTATCGGCCAGTGAAACGCCATATCTTTTACTAATCTTTTCAAGCTTAGGAATTACTGTATCAACATTAGATACTTTATTAATTGCCCAATCTTTTTGTGGCGCCAAGCGAATACGTGCACCATTAGCACCACCACGCATATCAGTTCCACGATATGTAGAAGCTGATGCCCAAGCAGTTCTAACAAGATCAGATACTGATAAGCCTGACTTTAAAATATCAGATTTAATTGCCGAGGCCGTTGTATTAGAAATCTTCTTCCCTTTAGGAGTTGGATCTTGCCATTTAAAAGACTCCTTCGGAACTTCTTTACCAATATAGCGCGCTTGTGGCCCCATATCACGGTGAGTAAGCTTGAACCATGCCTTAGCAAATGCATACTCAAATTTCTTTGGATCATCTAAAAAGCTTTTCGAGATTTTTGCATAAGAAGGATCTTCCTTAAGAGCAATATCTGTTGTGAACATGATTGGTGCGTGGAATTTATCTTTTACGTGTGCATCAGGAACCATATCCTTTGCACCTTCATCTGTTGGAATCCACTGGTGTGCACCTGCTGGAGATTTCGTAAGCTTCCAATCAAATGACCATAAGTTATCGAGGTAACCTGTAGTCCATTGTGTAGGAGTTGCATTCCATGCTCCTTCAAGTCCTGAAGTAATTGTATCTTCCGAGTGACCTTTTCCACACTTATTCTTCCAACCAAAACCTTGGTTCTCTATTGGAGCTCCTGCTGGATCAGACTCTAAACAATCTTGAGGCTTATGAGCACCGTGTGCCTTACCAAAAGTGTGACCACCAGCAATTAGCGCAACAGTTTCTTCATCATCCATTCCCATTCTTCCAAATGTTTCACGAATATCTTTTGCTGCTAATAGAGGATCAGGCTTTCCGTTTGGTCCTTCAGGGTTAACATAAATTAGCCCCATTTGAACGGCAGCAAGAGGTCTTTCTAGCTCTCTCTCACCTTTGTATCTCTTATCTCCCGCAAGCCACTGAGTTTCAGGGCCCCAGTAAACAAGATCAGCTTCCCAATCGTCTGTACGTCCACCGGCAAAGCCAATTGTTTTAAATCCCATATCTTCAAGAGATACGTTCCCAGTAAGAACCATTAAGTCGGCCCATGAGATTTTATTTCCGTATTTCTTTTTGATAGGCCAAAGTAGCCTCCTGGCCTTATCTAGGGAAACATTATCTGGCCAACTATTAAGTGGTTCAAAACGTTGTTGACCACCACCGCCACCTCCGCGGCCGTCGTGACTTCTATATGTACCAACACTGTGCCATGCCATACGAATAAAGAATGGCCCATAGTGACCGTAGTCTGCTGGCCACCAGTCTTGTGATGTTGTTAATGTTTTTCTGATGTCTTTTTTTACTGCAGAAAGATTTAGCTTTTTAAATTCTTTTGCATAATTGAATTTAGATCCTAGTGGACTTGATTCCACTGAGTGTTGTCTTAGAGGTGTTAGATCGATTCGGCTAGGCCACCAAAAACTATTTGGCTTGGCTTCACCGCTTGCGAATTGCTGGCCCATATTTTCATTTGAGTTAGATGCACAACTCAAAAGTGCTACAGTAGCAATTAACAAAGGTAGTTTTCTTTTCATATTTGGCTCCTTTGAAAATCTATGTTTTCGATGCAATCAGTATCGATGAAAGACAGGTCTAAAGATAATATATTTCGTCTATATCAGGATAGATTTTAGCTATAGAAGCACAAACTTAATTTTTCTTAACTATCAATCCACATGGTCATAAACATCATAAACCACTAGAATTACAACACTAAGAAAGAGAAAATAAAAGAGGCGGGATTATTTAAAAGGAAAAAATGACAAATGGCCCTCCACATATTGGCGTACAGAGGGCCTTTAAATTTACTTTTTCGTTTTCTGAAGCTGAGCTAATTTTTTTGAGACGTGGTCGGCATCTAACATTGGATCAACATCACGATCAATTGCCACAATCTTTAAGTTTGGATCAATAATAAAAGTCCATCTTTTTGAAATATTAAAAACGGCCATCTTCGCTCCAAATTTCTTTGTCACCTTCCCGTCCTCATCAGAGAGTAGATCAAATTGAAGAGAATGCTCTTCATGAAAAGCTGCCTGATCTTTTACAGAGTCAGTACTGATTCCATAAACTTCAGCACCTAGTTTTCTAATTGATTTGATACTATCGCGAAAAGCACAAGCTTGTTTAGTACAACCAGGAGTTCCTGCTTTTGGATAGAAATATAAAACAGTCCACTTCCCTTTTCGTGACATCATTGAAAAGTCTTTGCCCTCATGATTCTTTACCGTAAACTTCGGAACACTCTGTCCTAGCTTAATTTCTTCCCCATGGGCAAAAGAGAACATGATACACATGACAATTAATAAACGACTGATTACTTTCATATTTCCTCCAGAAATTAAAAATTAGTTAATTTTATCTCTCTTAATTATATATACGCAATAAACTTCAAAATAGATCACTTAAACATAAGTTCTTTTTAAGATTTGAAAGTGCTATAATCGCCACATGACTGATAGACAAATTGAGTTTCATTCAAAATTTGGCACAATCTATATTTGCGCTAATGAAAATGGTGTTTCTTATCTTGGCTGGGAAGATCAAGAATACGACGGCCCTCACTATGAGGATGATAAGCGTATCGCAAAATATCTCAATGAGGCCCACGATCAACTCGAAGAATACTTTGCTGGAAGCCGTAAGAAATTCTCCATACCTCTAAGCATTAACAAAGGTACGGATTTTCAAAAACAAGTTTGGGCACAACTTCTGGATATTCCCTACGGTGAAGTGACGACTTATTCTGATATTGCTCAAAAGGTCGGATCTCCAAACGCCGTGCAAGCAGTTGGAAGTGCCAATGCCAAAAATCCAATATGTTTAATCATTCCTTGTCACCGCGTCATCGCAAAGTCTGGTGAGCTTTCGGGCTACGTAGCTGGAGCAGATATTAAAGAGGCCCTTCTAAATCATGAGGGTGGTATGTGGACGCTTTTCGACAATTCAATGACTTGAGCATGATCTAGACAATTGCTCTGGGCATAAATTAAAGCTTCTAGGCATGGCCATACATCCCCTACACTAACTCCCTATGTCATCTCACAAAAGGTAATTTGAATAACTTTTGCAAAAGAGAAATATAGACGAAGATAGGCCCACAGTGTTAAATTTGAACCCATGAATGAAAATAATAAGAATAAAAAAGACATGCGTCCAAAGCAGGACATCCCAACAATCCTATCTCGCGTTAGCCGCCCTAAGAAAGCTGTTATTACAGCAGGTATGCCGTATGCAAATGGCCCAGTTCACATTGGTCACTTAGCAGGTGCTCATGTTCCAGCAGATATTTACTCACGCTGGATGAGGCTACTGGTTGGCGATGATAATGTACTATTTGTTTGTGGTACAGACGACCATGGTTCAACAAGTGAAGTTGCGGCAAAGAAGCTTGGTAAGACAACGCAAGAATTCATTGGTGAAGTTCATGCAAAACAATCAAAGACAATGGAGCGCTACTCGATTGGTCTTGATACATATACTGGAACTTCAAAGGAAGAAAATTACGAAGCCCACAAAGAGCTTTGTCAGGATTTCCTTAGAAAAATGCATGCCAATGGAATGCTCGATAAGAAGACAAGCCAGCAATGGTTTGATCCAAAACTTAATATGTTCCTACCTGATCGCTACGTTCAAGGTGATTGCCCAAATCCTGATTGCTCAAATACAAAAGCATATAGTGACGAGTGTGACGTTTGTGGGAAGAACTATGATCCACATGAGTTAAAGAATCCAGTTTCTGCAGTAAGTGACGCGACTCCAGAACTTAGAGATACTGATCACTGGTATCTGAATATGTGGAAAGTAACTGATCAGTTAATTGAATGGTTAAACACAAAGCAGAAAACTTGGAGAAAGCCTATTCTTCAAGAAGCTTTTGGTACGGTTTATCCTTGTGTAACTTTCACAAATAAGTCTGAACCAGCATATAAAGAAATTAAAGAAGAGCTTCCAAAGCATAAGAGTCGTTATGCTCCTGGTAGAAAGGTTCTTGTTCAATTTGAGAACTTAGCTGATCTTGCATCAGGTAAGAAACAATTAGAAGATAAAGGAATTGAGTGTGAACTGAATGATGGTTGGGCACACAGAGCGATTACTCGTGACGTTTCATGGGGAATTCCAGTTCCAACAGATATTGAGCCAGGCATGGAAGGAAAAACTCTCTACGTATGGCCAGAGTCTTTAATTGCACCGATTTCATTTACAAAAGTTGCTCTTAAGAAGAAAGGTCTGGACCCAGATCTTTATAAAGAATTTTGGACAGACCCTGAAGCAAAGGTTTTCCAATTCCTTGGAACTGATAACGTTTTCTTCTACGTTCTTATGCAGGGAGCGATGTGGTTTGGTGTCCAAGAAGACCCAATGAGACAAGCAGTAAAAGGTGAATTCCAACAAACTGACGTCTTCTCTAACTTCCACCTACAAATCAATGGTGAGAAGATGAGTAAATCAAAAGGAAACTTCTACACTGGTGATCAGCTTATTGATGAAATGGGATACACAGCAGACCAAGTTCGCTACTTCCTTTCAACTCTAAGTCTTTCAGAGAAGGCTTCTAACTTTGACTTTGAAGTTTTCAAAGCAAAGAATGCATTCCTTGCTGGGCCAATGAACGCTTCATTTGAAAAACCAATCTCAGCTTGTCACAAGCAATTTGGTGGCGTGGTTCCTAAGGGTGAGCTTATCGGTAAGACTGAAAAAGAAACTCTTAAGATTGTTCAGCAATATACGAAATTCATGGAAAAGGGAGAATACCCTAAAGCACTTGGTGCCCTTGAGAATTACGCTCGTATTATTAACGGACTATTTAATCAGTACAAGCCTCACGATGACCGCTTTGATGAGAAAGAAAGAACTGATGCACTTTACTCTTGTTTCTATATTCTAAGAAATATCTTAGTAATGCTTAGGCCATTTGCGCCAGAGACAATGGAGAAGCTTCGTGTCTCTTTAAATCTTCCAGAGAGTGTTTACTCGATTGATGAGCTTGCAAAAGAATTCCCAGAAAATCATAAGATTGGGGAACAAGCAGAATACTTTCCAGCAGTTGATGCTGAGTAAGAAATAACAAAGGGCCTTTTAAAGGCCCTTTTTTTTATTAATCTAAATCTTCTAGCTGACTTTTTATTTTATCTTTTAATTGTTCAAAATTGATATCTTCAATTTCAACAATCATCCCATCCTCTATCTGCCTTGCTTCTACATCATCGAGATCATCTTCATCTGCAACTCCGATTACTTGCTCTAGAGCAATGGACATATCACGATGAACAAATGGGTCTAGCTCATCAAGTCCAGCAGCAAAAGTTGTTCCGACAGCTGTACCAGATGGAACACCAAAGAAGAATCCACCAACAGCAGCGACTCCACCATCAAGACTAACTCCTGTACCAATATAGTAAGCGGCCGTGGCCTTTGCTCCAATAATTAAACCGAGGTAAGCAGAAACTGCTAAGATTGCGACATCAGCACCTGCTGCATAAAGAGCGTGGCGTCCATTCATATCGGCCATCTTTTTAATATCGCTTCTGGCAAATGTTCTGTAATCAGAAAAGAGATTACGGCATTTAAGCTCTTCTCTATTCCCATGACATTCTTCGAAGATATAACGGTCATTAACAATTTCCGTTGCCTTAATATACTTATAAGGAGTCTCTTCAGCCTGAATAAATGTCGAGGCCTGATTAAGTTGTGAGAGTAAAAGAACTCCCGTTAGAACAATTTTCTTCAGTTTTGGGCTTAGTGTTTTCATAGCTTAAATTTATCAAAAAAATAGATCGAGATAAGCTATTTGGTAAGAATTCCAGAGGGTGAACATTCCTTAGTCACCGGTGTAAGTCTCTGAAACATGGCCATCAACGAGGAAAATCTCACGATCTGCCATTGCTGCATAATCAGGGTCATGGGTTACCAGAGCAATTGTCGTTCCCTTCTCTTTATTAGTTTCTTTTAAAATATTCATCACAATCTCAGCATTTGCCGTATCGAGATTTCCTGTGGGCTCATCTGCAAAAATATAACTAGGTTCCATAATGAGGGCCCTGGCAATGGCCACTCGTTGCTGCTCACCACCTGATAGTTGCCCTGGAAGCTTATTACGAGTATGTGGAATATTGAGTTTTTCAAGTAGCATATTTGCACGAGGCTCATACTTTTTTAAGAGACCAAGATTTCGAGGAGGTAATAGGATATTCTCTAAGGCCGTCAGCTCTGGAAGTAAGTAGTGGAATTGAAAGATAAATCCAATATGACGATTTCGAAACTCATGAATTTCATCAACACTCATATGAGTAACATTCTTTCCATCAATATAAATATGGCCAAATGTTGGTTCATCGAGAGAGCTAATAATATAAAGAAGGGTTGATTTTCCACTTCCAGAACGTCCTGAAATAGAAACAAACTCTCCCTTATTTATCTCCATGGAGATATTGTGAAGAATACGTTGAGGTGGATCTCCAAATTCTTTTATAATACTTTCTGCTTTTATCATCACTCGCCCCTTATGATATCAATTGGAGTCATTCGACTTGCTGATAGAGCAGGAAGAAAGCTTGCAACCAGCGAAGCAACAAGGGCCGCAACAAATGCAATGATATACGTTGAAGGTGTATAATCCATAAGTAAGTGATTATCGCCACCAATATTTATATTTAACTCAATACTTTCGACAGCTCGACAAATGATGAATCCCAGGATTAGCCCAACAGCTCCACCACT
The DNA here is from genome assembly GCF_043196995.1 of Halobacteriovorax sp. CON-3. Classification (NCBI taxonomy): domain Bacteria; kingdom Pseudomonadati; phylum Bdellovibrionota; class Bacteriovoracia; order Bacteriovoracales; family Halobacteriovoraceae; genus Halobacteriovorax; species Halobacteriovorax sp. CON-3. The sequence goes on along the minus strand of NZ_JBEBNA010000002.1, from coordinate 370,481 downwards.
TACACCAAGGAATATACCTTGATACATAATAAGCTCAAGAATTCGTTTGGGGCCATAGCCAATAGAGCGAAGAATAGCGATCTCCTTTCGCTTTTGGTTAATCATAATTGTTAGAACATTATAAACCCCAAAGGCAGCTACAATAAGAATGGCAATTGTAATAAAGTAGCGAACTATATCTTGCATCATTATCATTTCCATAAACATGGGATTAGACTCTTTCCAGTCTTCAACTTTATCATGGCTTAATAGAGACCACTGATCAGCAAGCACTTGTGACTTATTCATGTCGAATAGTGATACTGCTATTTCAGAGACTCGCCCAGGTGTCTTATTAAGTTTTTGTACATCTTCAAGGTGAGAGAATGCTATGGACTTATCTGCTCGATCATCTCCGAAAGAAAAGAGTCCTACGATTTTAAATGAGTTTTTATGTGTCAGGCTTCCCGCAATGACCTCTACATACTGACCAACACGTGCTCCAATTTCTTCAGCAGCAGCGGCACCAAGAATGATCTTATTTCCTCCACTAGCAAGTGACGAAAAATCACCTTCCACCATGTAATCAGGAATATCACTAATTCTGATTTGTCGTCTGGCATTTGTTCCAATGAGCCCCATACTGTGAGTAAGATCACCACGCTTTAACATAACCTGTATTGTTAAGCGGGGGCTAAAGTCATAGACATCTGGATGATGAGAAAGACGATCTGCCCAACCTTGATAATTTTCTAGTTTTGATTCACTTCTTTTTCCATAGGGAGGGGTGACCCAATCGACTTGTTTATTTTCATAAAACCATTTATTAACGAGGGGGCGATCAATAAGATCTTCTTTACCAGAGATTAATATATGAGCAGTATTATTTAAAAGGGCCTTAATGATATATTGCCTAAGCCCGAGCTGAATTCCAGATATAGCTACGTAGAGCATCGTACCGAAACTAATGCCTAAGAGAATAAGGAGTGTTTGCTTTTTTTTAGAAAATAGTTGCTTCATCGACAAGAACAGCATGACTACCTCTTAATGAATAATAGGTCTGTAAGCTTAATATCTCCTGAGACAACCTCAACCCACATTCCATCATTATTTCCTGTGACGACTTCGACTTTTTCTCTCTTCTTATCTCGCATGCGAAGAACTTTTCCATTACTAATGGCCTTAACAGGAATTAAAAGTACTCCCATTTTCTTTCCAACCTCGATGACCACATCAGCAGTCATGCCAGGAAGAATACTTTTTTCAAGCCCTTTCACTTCGATGCGGGTGATGAACTCACCTTCTCTTGGATAAATCGTTTTTACATATCCTTCATATTTTTTTTGAGACTGGCTTTCAAAAATGATTCGCGTTTTTTGATTTGGGATAACTCTTAGTGCGGCTTCTTGCTCTAGTGAAACTTCAATAAATTTTTCATTAAGATTTTGCATTCTAAGAACAGTCACTTGTGGTAGGACAACTTCTTTTTCTTTATTAGCTATAAGAGTGACTGTGCCGTCAAAAGGCGCTTTAAAAAGAACACGGCCATCGAAGCTAACAAGGCGGTCACCTTCTTTAACTTTTTGCCCTTCTTTAACATAGAGTTTCTCAACTAGAGATAGGACACCAATTTTCACATTAAACTCTTTATCAGTATCGACTCGCCCTAGGCCATAAATGGCCTCCACAACATCGCCTTTTTTAGGAGAGATTAATTCATAATTATTTTTAAAATAGAAAACTCTTAGAAGGATCGCAGATAAAACAAAGATAACGACAATGGTGAAGATATATATCTTTTTCAAGCAAAACTCCTAGGGTACACATTTTTTATTTATTCTCGCATACCCTAGTGGCCAATATCAAAAGAAATTTTGACGTTTAAGATAAGCAATTAAATCTTCACTATATTTAAGATGAGACTCTTCTGTATATTTCGCTTGCGTATAGACTTGGGCCAAATTCTTTGCTCCGACGTCTTTAATCATTTGATGTAATCGCGGGTTATCACGATAACGCTTCATCCCCTCGACTTCTCTTTCTCGATAGATCTCTAGCACCTCTTCATCTGAGTATTTATGATATTTCTCATAGTGAATTAGGGACTCAAGTGGAAGCCTCTTTCTTAAATCAGGTGCCTCGTCTGGATGGCCAAGAGCAAAGCCTACGACAGGAACGACATTCTCAGGTAACTCTAAGATCTCACCAATTTCGCCAGCACTGGCCAATGTTGTCCCCATGTAACAAAGTCCCATCCCTAGACTTTCAGCAGCTAACGCTGCATTCTGACTAGCGAGAATGGCATCAATTGAAGCAATCATAAAACTCATATAATTATCAAAATTGTTAGCTGCTTCACTTAATGTAAGCCACCTTCTCATACGATAGAAGTCAGCACAGAATGTTAAAAAGATGGGAGCATCCATTAGCATACTTTGTTCAAAGTGGGCCTGGTACATCCTCTCTTTCATTGCTCTATCTCTTGTCACAACAACTGAGAAGGATTGCATATTTCCAGAGCTTGATGCGCTTGCCGCTGCACTTAGAATGAGTTCCAAATCACTTTGTGAAATCTCTTTGTCTGAAAACTTTCTAATTGAACGATGAGAGTGTAATTGTTGAATAAACTCATTCATGGCACGAGTCCTTTCTTCCAACAAAGTTAGCAAAGACAATTTTATCTTGAAGTAGAGCTCCCTTTATTTGACACTGACCAAGAAACTCGGCCAGTAGTTTAACTTTAAACTCCTTACCTCTCTCCTTTGCGATAAAATCACCAGATACAAAGCGATCATTTAATTGACCAGTAAATGATGATTGAAAAACTCTTGGTACTTCAAAGATACCTGTCACTTTCTTGGATGCTGAGATATTTGATACTGTAAAATAATCTTTAAAAAATTTACCGCCAATATTTACTTCAAGTTCATAGCGGCCAATATAATTCGTATTTGCAAAAGCACTTTGTCCAAATATAACAAAGTATAAAATAATCTTCTTCATGATTACCTCTTAAATTTTATATAAAATAGATCGAAATTTATTATTAACTAATAATGTGTGAAAGGCGCACTAGCGCCACCAAAGGATAGAAATAGAGATTGCATAACGGCAAAGTCGACAATTCATATTCACAAAATAGAATTATCAACTTTATCCGTAAACAATTTCTTTCTTACAAGAACTCTCTTTATTTTGCTTTTCTTTCAAAGTAAACGAGATCAATGAAAATCGAAGTCGCGAGAATTATTTTCTTCTCCTGCTCCGTTAGTGTCTGACTTTTTAAATCGATGGCGAAGTTGTCGCGATCAGTAAACATTTCTGAAAAGAGTCCAGAAAACTTTTTCAACACGAGTGCAACCTCTTGGCCACGGGAGTAAAATGGATAAGTCCAAGGCTTCCAAATTGGTGAGCGCATCTCCATGATGACATTCCCTTGAGCATCTAAGACATCAAATTTCTTTGTTATTAAAGAAAATCTTTGCTGAAGTGAACCAATCATTTGGCCATTTAAATCCTGTACTTCAAGGCGCTGAAAAAAGAAGCAAAATGGATGCTTAGCAATCATATACTCGTTGCGAGCTTGGTCAAAGAAATGAAGATCAAATGTCCTCCAGTGCCCTAGGAATTGGCGCATGATAAAGCCAAGAAAACCTTTTTGTTGTTCTGCTGCATAGCCTATAGGATTTTGTGCTTCATCCAAGAATTGATACTTATTTCTTGTCTCATAGCCCAAAAGCTCCCAATTTTCTCTTACCTGCTGCACAAGTAGCTTACTATGCTGATTTAAGTCCATTTTTCCTCACATTTATTCAAAAAATTTATGAACTGATTTTAACATATTTTCTAGCTAACTTATTATTTTCACGAGGAAAATAATAATACTCGGGCAACTCTATAATTTCTATTTGAACTAAATATTATTGAACTCAGTTTATTAATACGGTAAATCTATATATGTCACATCGATAGGAATAGAATGAATTTAAGAATAAACCCCAAAAGGCCAACAGAGAGTATTAAAGATATCTTAAGGATTATGGACTTCACTCTTGGTCCGTTTACAATGCTCTTTGCAATTTGTGTTGGTGTGTACGAGTATCAAATCTCACAAAGACTAAATAGCTTCTTTGGAATCTTCGCTTTTCTTATTTTCAATCTCACAATTTCTCAAATAAGTATTCGAGTTAAGAACTCTCTAAATATTGAGGTCTTCAGACAAATTTTTGCAATCTGTGTCCTCTGCCCTTTTGCAGTTTATATCGTTGATGGGCCATTCTCACCGTTCTGGTACCTTTATCTCATTATGATTGTTGCCAGCAATAATATCTTCTTTGAAGTAACTGGAAAGCATATCTATAGTGGGCTTATCACCCTCTTAGCTGTTATTAGCTATATCACTTCAAGTTACTTACTTCTTGATGAGCCAGAAACTTCCCTTATTATAATTCATTCTCTGACTATGATTATGTTAAGCCTACTCTTCTACAGACTCCTTAGTCTTGTGGATCGCACTTATCGAAGTGAAGTGAATAAGTCGATTGCCTTACAAGAAACAATGGATAAGCTTAATAGCACTAAAGAGAGCCTTATCTATAGTTCACGCTTAAGCGCAATTGGAGAGATGGCCGGTGGGATTGCTCACGAAATAAATAACCCTCTAACTGTTATCTACGGATCTATTTATCAAATTAAGCGCCTACTAGATATTGGGGAAATAAATAAAGAGAAATACGATATTCACATTCAACGTATTCTTGAAACAATTGATCGCATCACTCGTATCATCTCGAGTCTAAAAGTTGTTTCACGTGAGTCAGCTGAGATAAAAAGAGAAGTCATCTCTCTTAAAGATATTCTTGTTGATGCAACGGCCATTTGTGCCGAGAAATTTAGGGCCCATGGCATCGAGCTTAAGTTTGATCTCGAGGATAAAGCCTTTAATGTGGAAGTTGATGCTGATAGAGTTCAAATCTCTCAGGTTTTTATCAATCTTTTAAATAACTCTTATGATGCCATTGAGACATCTGAATCTTCTTGGATTGATATTTCAGTCAAAGAGGTTGAAGACTTTGTTCTTGTCAGCGTGAAGGACTCTGGCCTAGGAATTGGCACGGACCTTCAGCGAAAAATATTTGAACCTTTCTACACTTCAAAAGAAGTCGGAAAAGGAACGGGATTAGGACTATCGATTTCAAAAGGAATTCTAGAAAAGCATCAAGGGGAATTATTCCTAGACACAAGTGAGAAAACAACTTGCTTTGTGGTAAAGATTCCCAAAGCAAGTTGAATAGTTTCTATATTAGAAACAAGCAATATACGAATCACCGATGCTACCTAGGAGCTTAGACCCAGATTCATCGAGAATATTTCCATAAGAGTTACCACCGTCACAATGATCTTCAACAGTAACGACGATTGTATAGACTGTACCAGTTTGTGTCGCCTCAAGCCTTCTAAGCTCTAAGGCATCTGCACAGTACTCATAATCAAAATCAGCTAATCCAGTGTACTTTGCAAATTCTTCTTTTGATAATTTAGGAAGGCGCTCAGAGTAAACCTCAGTGTATTCATCACGATCATAACTTGAAGCAAGATCAACATTATTTAACTCTGGACAGGCCATAGCTGAGCTAAAAAGAATAACTGATAAAAGAACAACAACTGATTTCATAACGACCTCCACATAAACACAGGCTTTATTTACCGCGGGGCCGTTCAGTTATCAATTATATTAAAAATATAGATTTCATCTAATTATGAGATATTCACAAGATGCCCATCTTCACTGGGTGACTGCGTTATCTCCCAACGGTTCCCGTCTGGGTCCATCAAAAGAAAGCTCTTCTCTCCCCATGGGTGATCCTTTGGTTCACCACTCACCTCAAATTGATACTCTGAACTTAAGGCCATTAATTTCTTATAGAAATCATCCACATTTTCAACTGTCACTCCGTAAGAGACTTGAGCTGGATTATCTACTAATTCAAAGAATTTAGAGGCCTTTCCCACTGGACGAAAGAAGGCCACGCGACTTTTGTCAGGAAGGACAAAGTCTGCAAAGTCTTCATTGGCAAAGTGGGCCTTAACACCAAAGACATCTGTGAAAAAGTTCGAAATATTCGTAACATTCTTAGAAGTAATTACTAAGTGAGAAAGTGCTTTGATCATAATTCATCCTATTTCTATTCATGTTATAACAATTCGATTGACTTAGGTAGCCTTTAAGATTAAATCATCTCATCCATTATTTTGGTGGCCAATCCTTCCTGCCACCCTTTGAGGCCCTAGGCCTAGTGAGAACATTTAAATGCAAGAGCTTGATGCGCTGATCGAATCCTTAACCGAGAAGCGATACTATGTGAGCGATACGCTTATTTCAAACGAACTAGCACGTGCCCTAAAAGACGAGGCCCAGACACGTTTTCATATCGGAGACTTTCAGGAAGCTAAGGTAGGACGACAACTAACAAAGCGACTTGACGAAAGAATCCGTGGGGATCTCACTTCCTGGATTGAAGGAGATATGGCCGAGCACCCGCTGGCCCTTCAACAATATTTAAAATTTCTTGATAATCTCAAGGATCAACTCAACCCTATTTTCTACCTAGGAATTCGATCTTACGAAGGACACTTTGCCTGCTATGACGAAGGAGCTTTCTATCGCAAGCATGTGGATCAGCACCGAGGAAGAGGCCTTAGACGCCTAAGTGTGATTCTGTACTTAAGTGACATGGGTGAAGCTGATGGTGGAGAGGTTGTTATCTATCATCATGAAAGACAAGATGAGGAAGTAACTCGTATTAAGCCTATGCTTGGAAGACTTCTTATCTTTCTATCTGAAGACCTTCCTCATGAAGTTCTTCCTGCATATAAAGCGAGGCTTTCACTAACAGGATGGCTGAGGGCCTAATTGTTAAGATTTTCTAACAACACTCCATACTATGTTCAGATTTTATGGCCAAGATAATGCTGAATTAGAAAGGAGAGATTTATGAAAATGAATGAAGGCAATGCAGATCGTATTATTCGAATTATTGTAGGAATGGTCCTTATTTCTTTAGTTGTAATAGGTCCTAAAACCTATTGGGGTCTTATTGGAGTCGTTCCATTAATAACAGGAATCCTCGGTATATGCCCAGGATATTCACTACTTGGCCTCTCAACTCGAAAGAGCAAGAAGGCCCACTAGAATTTAAACTATGATATAATCTCTATTAAAGAGAGGTCGTGGTTTGAATACAGGTTTGAATACTAAAGAACTCATAAAATCAGAGTTAGGCCTTGATGGCATAACTCTCTATATCGACAAGAGAAGTAAGTTCTTCTTTTTCATGAAGTATGAAAAAGAGAACTTTATGGTGCTTTTAAAAAATGAAATTGAACCTGAAGCTCTTCCTTTAATGAGAAGATTTACAGATGAGTATCCGGAGCTTCCAACACTCATCAAAGAAACAGACTCTCTTATTCTCTATGACATACCAAATGGAAAACTCGCAAGGCTCGTCGAAGAAAAGGTTGATGAAGACCTAGCAAAGAAAGTCACAGAAATTCAAATTCGCTTAAATGAACTGACGTCCCCATATGGTTATCATTTTGAGTGGCAACTCAATTACTTTTTTATTACTAAAAGTAAGCTTATGTATATTGATTTAGAAACATTAGAGTTTGGAGAGGAAACGAAGACAATAGATATTCCAATCTATGATCAGTTGAGCTTAGAAGAGCGCGTGAAGCTTAAAATCCAAAAAGAAAATAAGAGATTAAGCAATCACGAGCGCTTCACAAGGTGGCTAAAGTAACTCCTACATAAAGAGGTAAATACTTAGGCCAATTAGGAATAAGATTCCTACGATCTTTCTTTCCTTCTTCATTGTATAAGCTAGATATAGCCCACTTAAAATGATTAGCAGTAAGAAAATTCCGACAATCTTTTCAACATACCTTAGAAACTGCGGTCCATGACCTTTATGAAGTTCAATCAATCTTTTTAGAAGGTTTGGCTTCACGTAAGAGATATGAGTTCCATCTTCTTTTACTTGAAACTTATAGTAATCACGAGTTGTTGGTCTAGTAATTGCTCCATCCCCGACTGTTTTAACATAGGCAAAATCGTAACCTTCATCGATTTCATTTAACTCAACTGAAATATTTTCTTTTGTTAATTGCGCCTTTGAAAGTTGGACGACTTTCACAGGTTCAACAACTTCACTTCCTTTAAAACCTAGTAAGTAAGAAACACCAGTAAAGGCCATCATTAAAAGTAATGGCGAAGCGAGAGCTGATAAGTAGAGGTGAATCTTAATAAAAAACGGGCGATTAAATTTCATATTCTATCCTTTAATTCCACAACGAGAAAATGCTTGTGGTAGTGATAATAAGTTTAGGCCAATTTCTTCATCCATCTTTCTTTCAATCTTTTGAACAATTGGAAAGAAGTAGATTTCAGTTGTCACTGCAACTGTAGCGCGAAATAGGTGTCCACCTTTACAAGAAAAATCCTCATCACCTAAAACAGTATGAATATGAAAAAATGGTTTTCCATCTAAATGGGAAAGATTTCCATCAAGACTTAGAAGCTCAAAGTCACCATTAAATTCTTTGCGATCATATGTTTTCGTATCAAGGTGGTAGAAACCAAGCTCAACATCTTTCAAGGCCCCGATACCTTTTAGCATACCAGCACCAAGCTTTTCCGCTGCCGCAAACTCTTCTAGGGATGTAAAAAGATCTTCGTCTTTATATAATTTGATTAAATAGCATTCTTCTTGCTTGATATATTGCATGGTAAGCTCCTGATTTCATTGTGTAATTATAACAACTTCACTATTAAAGTCTCGACTCGTTGCTCCCTGAAAAACTTCTACACTCTCTTTACTCAAACGAGGCCAAATGATAGTAATTGAGCATGAGAACGCTTCCCTTCATTCTCGCCTTCTTAGTACTATTGGCCCAGGAGTCGATGGCCATGGAGTGCTTTAAAGAGCACCTTGATGCCGCAATCTCAAGCAATCGAAACCGTCGAGAAATTTACTCAGATCATACAAATACTAAGAGCAAAAAGATTTCAAATAGCCTGATCTTCGCAGAAAAAATATCTCTTATCTACGCAAAGCTATTAAATCCAAGTTTAGAAAAGTATCGTCGTGCCGGTATCCCTATCCTATGCCTCGACTTTATTGAAATGAGCAAGGCCCCAAATATACCAAGTGAATTCTCTATCCCTAATTATAAATATCAAGATATTGATTCAGTTGATATTAAGGGACTTCGTTCAGAGATTTCTAAACGACTTAAGACTGAAGACTATCTTGGTATCGTTGAGTTTATCGAAGAGGAAGTTTCAAATAAGAAGAAATATAGTCAGTATAATTGCATGGTAAGACATGTTCTTGAATCCCTAGGCCGTAGCGCATTTTTAACCCCATACTATATTGAACATGCCAGCAACTTAGGACTAAAGTCTCCCAAGAAGTTACTAAACAAATATCTAAGAAGAAATATCTTTGCCCTTAAGTATTCTCACTCTCTCGATAAAAAGGCCGCTTCCCTTCAAGAAGAGGGAATTTCAATTTTATGTGGAGATGTCCCTCATATTCCGATAAGATTAGACTATGAGATGGAACTTTCTAAATACTAAAATTGGTCTTGCTCTTGGTGGAGGTGCCGCAAAAGGTATCGCACACATTGGCGTCTTAAAAGCATTTGAAGAACAAAGAATTCCAATTTCCTATTTATCAGGAACAAGCGTTGGTGCTATTGTTGCTTCTTACTATGCCTTTGGTAAGAATTACGACGACTTTCTATCCTTAGCAAAGAAGCTAAATTATAAAGACACAATAAGCTTAACAATTCCTAAGAAAGGTTTTTTTAGTACGAAGTCCATACGAGAAATGCTCATCAAAGATCTTGGTGATGTAAATATCGAAGATGCAAGAATTCCTCTGGCCATTTGTACGACTGATATTTCAACTGGTGAACAAGTCGTTTTCTACAAAGGAAATTTGGCCGATGCAGTTTGTGCCTCTGTCTGTGTACCTGGTGCATTTGTTCCTCAGGTAATCAATGGCAGAACTCTCGTTGATGGAGGTATAACAGAAAATGTTCCCGTCTCTCCACTTGAAGATATGGGCGCCGGAATTATCGTTGCAGTCGACTTAAATGGAGTACAAAAGTATCAAGAACCTGATGATACTTTCGCTATCATTAGTAATGCCATGGATATTGCCATTGACCTTAGGACACGAGAGCAAATTGAAGATGCAGATATTATTCTCTCACTCGACTTAAGTAAGTATAATCGCCTCGATAATTCCAAGTGCATTCAAGAACTCATCAATGAAGGTTATACGCCGATGAAGCAAAACCTCTCTAGCTTAACTTGGTATCGCAGAGCGAGTTATCTCGAGTTCTTTAAGAAGCTTATAGTCGAAACAATTCCATTTAAAGTACCAAAGATAATTTCAAATCTTTACAAAGAAAGACTTGCTAAGATCTCTATCAAATAAGCTCCTTTTTTATTTCTTTTAAATGCGATAAAATTTAAAGAAATAATTTAAGATGGAGTTTACATTGTTTGATATTAATCGAGTCTTTACACTCATTTCAGGAAAACTAACTTTTTGGTACGAAGCATTTATTAAGAATATCCCAAACTTAATTGTTGCAATCGTTGCCCTATTTGTTTTCTTCTACCTTGGTAAAACTCTACGTAACTTAGTTAAGAAAGTTTTACAAAAAGTTTCCTACAAGAAGTCTGTAAATGAAATCCTAGGAACAACGACAAATGTCATTGTCATTGTTGTTGGTATTTTTACGGCCTTAGAAATTATAGGTCTTGAGAAAACTGTTACATCAATTCTAGCTGGGGCCGGGGTCATCGGTTTAGCACTAGGTTTTGCCTTCCAAGAAATTGCAGCAAACTTTGTTTCAGGTGTTCTAATTGCTTTTCGTGAGCCATATCAAATTGGTGATATTATCGAAATTGATAAGATTGTCGGTCAGGTAACAAATATCGAATTAAGAACAACGGGAATCACGACTTACCAAGGACTTGAAGTTTTTATTCCAAACAAAGATATGTTTACAAAGCCTTTTATTAACTACACAAGTACACCACGACGTCGTGTGGATATTTCCGTTGGTGTTTCGTACCACGATGATCTTGAAAAAGTTGAAAAGGTAACAAGAGAAGCACTTGAGGCCATTAATGGAAGGCTTGAAAATGTTCCTGTCGAAGTTTTCTTTGAAGAATTTGGTGCAAGCTCAATCAATCTGACGGCCAGAGTATGGATTGACTATAGATCAGGAGTCGCATTTTATAAGGCACGCCATGAGGCCGTTATGAACATTAAAAAATATTATGATAATAATGGAATTACAATTCCATTTCCGATTCGAACAATTGAGTTTTCAAATCAGCTTGATGTAAATAAGGGCTAATTGCGTCCAGTACACATTCTTTCCCAGCCCTTAACATCCTTAAGGGCCTTATTATAATCACTACGGCATCCTTCATTAGGAACATATGAATAATAGAGGGAGCCGTTATTGATTTTTTCCATAATCTCTCGCCCTTCACCTGGTACGAATGCAGGACAACCAAAACTTCTTCCCATGATATTACCGCGGTTATAATAAGCCTCGTGCATAACAACACCTTGCGAACGGGCCTTATCATTAACACCTTTTGAGAGGCCATCGAGGCGCATTCCATTATAATTTCTTCCTGAAGCTCTAAATGTTGGCCAACCTCTTTGCCCTTTCACTCTTTCATCATGACTACTAGACATATAAAATTCACCAGTCTTAAAAAAGCCAGGTCTCGTCATTGCCCACTGATCATGCTTAGGCTTCGCCCTTGCAGGCACACGACAGCGAACGAGTCTTCCAACATGATTTGATGCCCTAGTCACTCTACCACTATCAGTGATTGTCGCATCAGCGTAAGTGACACCTCTAACCTTTCCGCTACCATGAGACACTTTATAATTCTTAACCTCACCAGTTTTCATATCCAATAAGAAGAATCGTTTATGTTTAGAGTTCTGAGAGTAGTCTGCAATTGTAATATAATTCTTATTTTTAAACTTACTCTTATTCTCCTTATAATAAAGGAGTGACTGCTTTAGGGCCTCTATAGGAACACCCTGATCGAGAAATCTTTCATAGAATTGGCAATCCTCACCTCTTGCAGCAGCTTCAGCTAAGGCGAGACCTTCTTCTAGAGCTCTTTTGGCCTCTGGAGCATGGTTATCTATTGCTGTATTAGGGTCGCAGGTAACTGCACTTTCAGGAGTGGAAACAGGGTCCATTTCCATATCTTCAATTGCTTCATTTACGACATTATCAATTTGATTTTCGACGTCATCGACATAATTTGAGTTAGACATGTTTTCATAGCTATTAACAACAACGGCATTTGCGTATGTATGTAGCACCAGTACACAAAGCATCAAGTAAACCTTTCTCACGTCTCCCCCTCTCAAAGATATCTCTCAATTACCTTATCGGGGAGCTAGGTTATTATCTTAACAATAATTCTTTACAACTCAATAAAATCAGGAAATTACACCGTCTTCAACAATAGTCTCTTCAATGACTTTACGCTCTTCTTCAGTAATTGGATCTGTTAGATTCTTAATCCATCGATTCTGCTTGATGATGAAAATAGCAATTGAGGCCCCAAGGATATTCCCCACGACAAATGAAAGATAGATTCCAGTTTGACCAAGAGGTGTATGTTTTGAAAGAACATAAGCAATTGGAAAACGAATGACCCACAAAGAAACAATGGCCACCATCATGGAGATCATTGGACTTCCCCCACCTCTCATGGCGCCAGAGGCAACTTGTTGAACCCCAATGAGTCCAAATGTTAGAGCGATAATTCTAATGAAGTTTGCCCCTTCGTTAATGACTGCAATTTCATTTGGAACAAAGATTTGTAAAGTTTGCTCAGCGAAAATAAAAAAGCCAACTCCAGCAATTGAGAGAGCAATAAAGATTACCCATAGGGCCTTACTCGTAACTTCTTTGGTTCTTTCAATTTTTCCCGCACCAATATTTTGACCAACCAAAGTTGATGTTGCCATCGCAAATCCTAAGCTTGGGATAATCATTAATGTTAGTACTCGAATTCCAATCCCGTAAGCAGCTAGTGCGATATCACCGAAGGTCGCAATGAGAAATGTCATCACCATCATGGCCATTGCTCGTGAGGATTGTTCCGTTGAAGCAGGAAAGCCAAGGTGAATAATTTTTTTGGCCAAAGAGAAATCAAAAGAGATTTTTGTGAAATCTATTTTTATTCCACCCTTACCTTTTGCAAGTAAGTAGAGTCCAATAACTGCAGATAGTCCTTGAGTACAAATCGTTGCGTACGCAGCACCATCAACTCCATATGCCTTAATTGGGCCATATCCCATAATTAAGATGGGATCGATAATAAAGTTTAAGACAACAGAGAAGAGAACAATATAAAAAGGTGTCTTAACATCTCCGACTCCTCGGTACAGAGATTGGAACATCATATAGAGGTAGCTAAATATCAGACCTATAAATGAAATCCTCAAATAAGAAATCGTAATATTTTGAATCTCAACGGTCGGAGTCATTGCACGAATGACATAAGGAATAACGGCATAAGCAATACCAGCTAAGATTGCTGATGTAATGAGAATAATAAATAAAGTATGAAGACATACCTTAGAAACCATCTTTGTATTTTTTTGACCTGTATATTGAGAAACTAAGATTGTTCCTGAAACAGCAAAGCCTGCTCCCATAGAGATTAAAAGAAAGATTACAGGAAATGAAAGGGAAAGGGATGCGATAGCATTTGTCCCTAAGCGCCCTACCCAAAAAGTATCCGTTAACTGATAGGCCGTTTGTAGGAAATTGGCCATGACGATCGGTATTGATAATTTAAACAAAGACTTGATGACAGATCCTTGTGTAAGGTCATGAACTCCCACAAATATCCTTTAGTTAGTGACCTAACTAATTTTAGGCCGCATGTAACTCTTGTGTATCATCATCCTCTTCATCTAATTCTTCAATCTTTTTTTTTACGAAACACTCCTGAGCGGCTTCTAGATCTTCTTTTAGTTTAGTCACTAAAAGAATTTTATCCCCTTTTTCAAAAACAGTTGCACCATCCGGAATAATGAACGCACCATGCCTTTTAATAAAAAGTACGATTGCTCCAGGAGGAAGTCTTAAATCGACAACTCGATGTTCAACAGCATAATCAGTTTGTCTGATCTCTAATTGAACAATACCGTGTTTTGTTTGTTCAAGTAGTTCCATATCAACAGGAAAATTTGCTTCATCTTCTTGCTCAACAACAAGTCCTAATTTCCTTGCAACAAACTTTAGAGATGATCCCTGCATAAGAGCTGAAACAATCACAACAAAGAACACAATATCGAATAAGACGTGGGCCTTTTCTCCAATGTGAGTTGCTGCAAAACTTGCAAAAACAATTGGTGTTGCCCCCTTTAGTCCGGCCCATGAAACAAAGAGTTTTTCATTTAAGTTGAAACGACTCTTAATTAAACATAGGAAAACAGTTATTGGTCTTGCTGCAAATGTTAAGAAACAAGCAATGAAAAGTCCTGCCGGAGCAACTGTCAGAAGCCGACTTGGAAAGACGAGTAGTCCTAACATAATGAAGAGACCAATTTGCGAAAGCCAAGTTACTCCATCAAAGAATAATGAAAGTAAGTTCTTGTGTAGAATCTTTCGATTTCCAATCATCATCCCAAAAACATAAACTGCTAAGAAACCATTTCCGCCAAGCTTTGTTGTTAAAGAATAACCAAGAAATAACATGGCCATTGTAAGTGGTGGATAGAGTCCATTAAAGTCTAGTTTTACCACGTTATTGATTAAGATGAATGAGCGAGCAGTTACCCAACCACCAATTAAACCAATAATAGGATTTGAGATAAACATGATAGCCGTCGTTTGGGCATCTCCCATTCCTTGCTCAATGAAGCCAATAATGACAGAGACAAGAAAATAGGCCATGGGATCATTACTTCCCGATTCAAAACGAAGAATATTTTTAACATCACCAACTTGTGCCGTTGGATCCTTAAATGCAGAAAAGACAGCAGCAGCATCAGTTGCCGAAAGAATGGCACCGATGAGGAGAGATTCAAGTAAACCTAAGTCTGTTACAAGATGAGTGAAGCCACCAACTAAGAAAGTCGTGAGCATAACTCCGATAGAAGAAAGAACAACTCCTCTTCCAAAGTCTTTTTTTACTTTGCTAAATGGAGTTTCAAATCCCCCATTGAAAATAATTAGGCATAGAGCAACTAAGCTTAAAGAGTGAGTTAACTCGTAATTACTAAAGTTAATTCCACCAATTCCATCTGAGCCGGCCATCATCCCTATGAAGAGAAATAGCACAAGAACCGGCAGACCAAAGCGGCTTGAAGACTTGCTGAGCACAATGCTTAAAAGAAGTAAGATTGATGCTCCTAATAGGAAATTATTTAAGAACTGCTCCATAGGACTGGGCTTATCGGCAAGAACTACCAAAACTTAAGTAAAAACATCAGGTTATTAAGTTTTTTTTAGAGAGTATCAATCAAAATTTCATACTAACTTTACTCTTTAGCCGGACGGGAGTATGAATAAATAAATTAATGTTTCAACCATCAAACAAATATTAAAGGATCGAAAAGATGAAAAAACTCCTTCTAGTTATTCTCATGATATCAACAACTTACGCCAACGAACTTACACCTAGTGCAACAGATATGAAGTTTGTGACTGATTTTACGACTTTTGCCTGTAAGAGCTTTCGCGATAAAGTAGCTGCACCAAATGAGATTGCGGCCCTTGATGTCTCTTTTACAAAGTTAGGGATCTCTGACTCGACAAGAAGAATTATTCTTGATGTTCAATCTAATGATGGGCAATGTTTCTATAGCGCTGACTTCTCAAGACAAAAGGGTTTTAAGAGACTTGATTTTGAAACATCATATATGACCGACTCTCCAAATTGTATGGAACTTAAAGAAGAGCTAGACCGCTACATTTCTCCAGGTTTTAAATATATCATTAAATACAATGCCTATATTTCTATGCTATTCTTAACAAAAGAATTAACAAGCGTTTGTGATGAAGTAAGCGGAAATAAACTAATCGAGTTTCAGTGGAAAATTTAAAAGAAATTGAAAAATATTGTTTAAATAAATCAAATATCCCAAGTGATCTTTGCGTTGAGCTGGGCGATTATACAAAAGATAATCACCCTCTTGGGCGCATGATCTCTGGCGAGCTAGTGGCCTCTCTTTTAGGCTTCTTTATTCGTTCAAATAATTACAAGAATATTTTAGAGATTGGAACTTTCACTGGCTACTCTGCTTTGGCCATGGCCGAGAATATTCCGAGTGATGGAAAAGTTATCACAATTGATAAGAATAAAAAGATTAATACTTTTGCAAAATCCTATTGGGACCGTAGCGAAGTAGGAAATAAAATAGAGGCCCGATTCGGAGATGCAAATCTAGTTTTAAAAGATTTAGCTGGTCAAAAATTTGATCTCGTCTTTATCGATGCAGACAAAGGAAGTTATAAGAACTACCTTGAGCTCTCACTTGAGCTACTGAGTGAAAATGGCATGATCGTAGTCGATAACGTGCTTTGGAACGGTAAAGTTGCTAGTGAAATCATCGATCCAGAAGATAAGACGACGAACGCTCTTGTAGACTTTAATAACTATATTGAATCGAGAGATGACCTTTATAAGACCATGCTCCCTATTCGTGATGGACTTTATCTGATTCAGAAAAATAGATCTGTTTAAAATCTTTTTTCATACTGATTAAGTTTATGAAGTACTTATCCCCTTCACTTAGAACTTTATCTAATTTTCCAACATGGGAGTCTCTATCGTATGCAAACTCACGTGCGCTATCATCGTGATGAATAATTCCAACAAATGACTTAAACTTTGAATTTAAACTTGCATACTTCCCCATTGCGAAGTCACCATCTGAATTTCCTAAAACAAAAACTGGAACCTTTCCAATATGTTCTAAAATCCCCACAGGTTTATTTTCTTTGTCATTTAAGAAAGCAAGCTTGGCCTGATTTTGAAATTCAACTTTACCATTTTCAGAAAATTTCTTTCCAAATCTTGTCCCAATTATCTGATACGAAGGTAGATCATAGACTATATTATTTAAGGCCCTAACAAAGTGAGTTCCCCCACCCGTGACAATAAAAACCTTAAAATCAAATGCTTCTAGTGTTCTCATCAGCTCAACGCTTGGAGCATAAACGAGTTGCGTGTACTTCTTCTTTAGCTTCGGATGCTTTTTAGTTGCAAGCCACTTGGCCATATACTCCATATATTCATTATTAGTAACTCCGGCCTGCATATCAAGCAGGGCCTGATAAAGCTTTCCCTTATCTTTTACATTTGGAAATTGCTCCACCACCTCGTCGACTAGAGTATTGCTTCTATTATACTTCCCAACAATGATATCCTTATAGAAGTCCAACAGCGCTATAAACTGAACATACATTGGGTACTCCCCCCAAAGTGTTCCATCATTATCAAAGACTGCTATTCTCTCACTCTTAGGAATAAAGTTTTTAGACTTCTCGTCCGAGATATCTTTTAAATAAGTCTTAATCTTTTTTGTTACAGCAGTGTCATTCCAATATTTAAGCTCAGCTTTTGGAGAGGACTTTTTGTTACATGAAATAAAAAGAAAAATAGATAGAAAAGAAATTAGAAATATTTTTTTATGCATTTACTACTCGTCTATTGTTAAGCTCATATAAAATACTTGCTTATCCATCCCTACTGGAAGTTCAAAAGGAATTGTTACTGTTCTTGGCCCGGTGATGCGATCATTCTTTACACCATCTCCTACAAAAACTTCAGGAGTTGCTCTCTCAACAGTCAGCCCTGTAATCTTATTAATTTCGGCCTTTGCTTGACCAAGCACCATATTTACAAACTCAGCAGCGGAATCAGAAATTTCTGCATTAAGCTCTTTTTCATTCTCAGAGAACATTGTGTTGTAAATTGTTAGAAAACTAGCTTTATTAAAACAAAGAGCAAGTTCCCCATTGATCTTCTCACTACTTATTCCTATTAGCCCTACGATATCAACGGTATCTTTAAATTCGTAATTAGGATGAACCTCACCTGCCAGCAGTGGAATATTTAGTTGTTTTTTGAATACTTCAAGTAAAGCATTCAAGAATGGTTCGATTAACTCCATTAATAGCTCCAATTTCTCAATTAAGTAATTTTAATTGAGAAAAACACTTCGCACAAACAATTGCCCCATTTTGCCGATAAACAGACTATTTTTAATCTAGTTTTTTTATCAGTTTCTAAGTCTCTGTAATGAGTGGCCCAATAATTAATGATTCCAAATAAGTGTTATCTCAAACCAATGATAGTTGGCATTTTTAGCTAAAGGATCGATTGTACAAAAAAGTTAATCATAGTTAAGATAAATAGACACAATTTAGGAACGTAAATATAAATGATGAACATAAAATAGTTTTTTATAAAGGAATCTTGTTATGAAAAAAATTTTAGTTATGGCCATCTTATTTGGCCAATTTGCCCATGCTCAGTTTAAATCGGAAGATGAAGTAACATTCATTGCTTCTGGTGGAAATACTAACAAAAAGACCTATAACTTTGCTTCCCGCAACTCATATAAGTGGGAAACGAATACTCTTATTTTCAATGGGACTTATTCTTACGGTGAATCAGATGATGAAGTTGATGATGAGAATTGGAGTGCCCTACTTCGTTTCGACCATGTCCTTTCAAAGAAAGTTGATATCTTTGCTGCCGACCTATTTGAATCAGATCGATTTAAAGGTTTCTGGGCAAGAAATAATATCGACGTCGGTTTTAAGTATAAGTTTATTGATGAAGATAAATTCAAAATGCTAGCTGAACTTGGTTATCGTTATACGAGAGAAAATTTCGTTCAAAATGAGCCTGATAACCATGAGCAAAAACTGCGTCTATACTACGAAGTGAGTAAAGAACTAAGAAAAGGTGTAACAGCTCGCTACTGGCTCGAATATATTCCAAGTGTACAGCATAGTGAAAACTATATTATTAATATGGAGCCTTCAATTCGTATGCTAATTAATAGCACATTCTCTCTTAAAGCTGGTGTCCTTTGGGAATATGAGAACCAACCAGTTGAAGGAAGAGATCAACACGATTACAAAACAACAATTAGTCTTCTGGCGAATTTTTAGGAGAATAAATGAAAGAATTATTAAACGAAGCCAATGTTGAAAAACTAACGAATATTGCTGCAGATTATGGGATTCAATTTATTAAAGTCATTATTGTCCTAATTATCGGACTTAAAGTTATCAATTTCATTGATAGACTTGTTGATAAAGCACTTCAAAAGAAAGAAGTTGAACTCTCTCTAAGAGGATTCATTACTTCAATTGTAAGTATTGCCCTTAAGATAGGGTTATTTATTACTATCATTGGAATGGTAGGAATTAAGACGACTAGTTTTGTTGCTATGCTTGGTGCCGCCGGTCTGGCATTTGGTATGTCACTTCAAGGAGCTCTTGGGAATCTTGCAGGTGGTGTCCTTATCCTTTTCTTCAAACCATTTAGAGTTGGAAATGTTATTGAAGCACAAGGTTTTATTGGGAAAGTAAAAGAGATTGGTCTTTTTTGCACAATCTTAAATACGGCAGATAATAAGACGGTTGTTCTACCAAATGGTTCTCTTTCATCGGGAAGTATTGTTAACTATTCAGCTGAAAGTATCAGAAGAGTTGATATGATTTTTGGAATTGGCTATGGCGATGATATTAAGAAGGCCAAGGAAGTTCTCATGAGACTTACAAAAGAGCACCCTTTAATTCTTAACGAGCCTGAAACAGTTGTTGCTGTTTCCGCCCTTGCAGATAGCTCTGTTAACTTTGCTGTAAGGCCATGGGTTAAGTCAGCTGATTACTGGCAAGTAATGTTTGATATGCAAGAGAATGTAAAATTAGAATTTGATAAAGAAGGAATTTCAATTCCTTTCCCTCAAAGAGATGTTCATATCTATCAAGAAAAATAAGATCTAATTTCTATAGTCGAAAAGGTTCTTTGCTTACGCTTAGAACCTTTTTTCGATACCAATACCTAAGTAATGTTGAATATCTAAGTTTGGATTAAGAAAAGACTTTCCATATTTTTCATATTCACGAGTATAGTGATCATCTTCAATCCCCATCCCCGCTTTAATATAGACAACTGACTTCTTCGTTGTGTAAACATTTGTCTTGGCCTCAACACCGTAATAGTGGTTCATCTCACCCTCTTGAGTATATTGCCCATCATAATAGAAGCGTGTTTCGACAGCAGGAAATTTCCCATTGCTATCTTGTGGTTCAAACTTAACCTTAAATTCGCCTCCCACTCCAATATAATTCTCATTTCCACTTATATGAGAGAGTTGGCCACCAGTATATAACTGAGAAGTTGTTGAAATAGTTCCTTCATCATTTTTATAGTCATAGATCTTTCCAACCTTAAAAGTGGCCTTAGGTGAGATGACTTGCTCCATATGGCCATAATTCTTATACTGAACTGTACCAGCACCTTTAGACATCTTATGCCAGGCCCTTTGAGTATTCATAGCAAGGCCATTATCATCTAGAATCGTTAGCCCTGCACCAAGTTGGACAAAAGATTTCTTATCATCACCTAATTTTCGGTAAACACTAATATCGATATCGTCTCGATTAATACCTTCTTGATTCCAACTTCCATCATCATTTTGGTAGCAAAATCTTTCGTATAAACGCCCACGTATTTCAACCATTCCACATGATTTTTCAACAAGCTTTGTATAGGCCCTCGAATTATAGCTTAATAGGACTTCACCATTTTCAAATTTTAACTTAGCAGAAAGTTTGGCCCCAAAAGTTAGTCCTCGATCATCCCCTTCAATACCATCACGTTCGTTAAAATTAGTAACACCAAGGGCCATAAGACCACCGTGTAATGGGTTATCGTTAGATGTATTAACTTCAAATTCAGCACCTTCAAGCTCTCCTAGACCAAAGAAGCCTTCTTTTTTTACATCAAGTTTTTCAATTTCGATCTCTGCAGTAAAAGCGACTTTATCATCTCCAATATTTATTCGAGAATCACCGCATCCGTAATTATCTGCTTCATTAATTTTAGCAGCAACAGCTAAACTCTCTTGAAGAATCTCTTCAGGAGCAGGGGCCGAAAGATGGTACGTTTGCTTTACTAATTTTAAGCGCCTTTCAATTTCTCCGTGATCCTCAACAGGAATGCGATTAAATTTTTCAAGAATTAAATCGTTGTAGCGAAATCTAGAATACTCTGAAACCGACTTTCCATCTCGAAAGATAAATTGATCTTTACTTCGATCATAGGTGATTGAAGTCTCTCCATTGCGATAAAGGACTCCTGACTCAGATGCCCCAACAGAAAGCGAGACTCCCATGCATATGAATAAAATAAAATATAGTTTCTCTCTTAATATTCCCACGTCTCACATATCGGTAACTTACACAAATTACCTTAGTAAAAGAGTAAGTTATCCTAAAATTTCATATACTTATCTCCGCTTAATCTGTTATAAATTAGAAGTGAAGAACAAAATCCAAGTCCTATTTGAAGATGATCACTATATTGCGGCCACTAAGCCTAGTGATCTTTTAGTCCACCCTTTTAAAGAAAGAAGCTCTGATCGTAGAAGTCTACTTAGATCTCTCAAGAAGCAAACAGACCTATACCTCTTTCCGATTCACAGGCTTGATAAGCCCGTTTCAGGAGTTGTCCTTTTTGCAAAATCAAAAGAAGCAACAAGACTTATGAAAGAGCAGTGGAATAGTGACAATGTCTCTAAACACTATGTTGCCATGGTTAAGGGGATTGCAGAGAAAGAAGGTGTATACGATTTTCCAATTAAAACGGATAAGGGTATTCAAGACGCTAAGACAGCGTTTAAAAGAATCTCAACGAATGAAGAGTATAGTCTCGTTGATATTGAAATCTTCACAGGCCGACAGCATCAAATAAGAAAGCATTTCTCACGACGAATGCATAATTTAGTTGGTGATACTAAGTATGGACACTCTTCAATTAACAACCTTTTTAGAAAAGATTATAAATTCTATCGCATCTTTCTTCATTCATATAAATTGTGCTTTAAGCACCCTATCACTCAAGAAGATATCGTTATTGAATCTCCTGTGACTGAAGATTGTCTAAAAATTGCAAAGGATCTATTTGCTTTTGATCTCAGCAATATAACCAAGAAGATTGAAGAAAACTGACCACAGATTTGGATCACTTAACTTCTCTTCCTGAATATCTTCCACAGCAGAAAGAATTGTTTCGTGATTTCTTAGGTTAGAGATGAGTTCAAAAATTCCCTCTGAGATGACCTGAATTTGCATCTTCTCTTCTCTCTTATAAAGAATTGTTAACTCATTGCCTTTAATGTCATTAAAGGTCTTACTACTATCCCCTTTTCGCATCTGCCAAAGCTCGGATAACTGAATATCACATGAAAAAAGAGAGAAGGTGTCTCTCAGCTTTAAAGGGGTTTCAAAGACTCCCTCTCCTAGCTCTTGAGGATTAAAGGATTTTAGATTATCTTTTTGATGAAATAAGTGCCAAAACGTTTTTTCAAATTCTGCAAGGTCTTTAATGAAAGAAAACTCTTTTACACGAGAGGCAATGAAATCAGGAAAGTCATCACCGTAATGAAGAAGATTAGTAAACTCTGAAGGCCTAGATTCAACATAAGAAAGTGAGATATCCAGAAAGTCTTCGTCTCCTAAAACAAACCAACAAGTCTCATAATTATCACCAATTACTTCTTGCAAGCGTGCACGATAATCGTTTTGATAAACTTCCAGCACTTGCTCATTTGATAATTCTCCAATGGGAATCATCTCAGTCATAATATCTTTTGAGATATCCTTAGTAAGGACACCCTTTAAAAATTTATTTTGAAACTCATGATGATTCATAATTGAGCTCCTTTAAATATCTCCTTTGCCTTTAAGACTTCAGCTTCTAAGACAGGAAACTCAGGAATGTCTTCATCCCATTCGAGAAGAATTGGAACATCAAATTTATGACAATATTTTTTAAACAATTGCCATACCTCGGCGTGAACAGGATGAGAGTGGGTATCAAAGAGATGCGTTCCAAGGTCAGAGTAGCCGGCCAAATGAATTTGAGAAACGTTCTTAGAGTCAATTATTTCAAAGAACTCACTGGCATCAAAGTTTTGGTTAACTGCATTCACATAGACATTATTAAAGTCTAAAAGAATTTTACAACCACTCTTGTTGGCCAATTCATTTAGAAATTGGGCCTCAGTCATTGTGGAGTTTTTCAGGGTGAAATAAGCAGAGAGGTTCTCAAAGGTCATCTCCCTACCATAGAAATCTTGCACCCTCATGACTTTCTCTGTAATTGAATCGAGATTTTCTTCGGTATACGCAAAAGGCAAAAGATTGTGTAGGTTTGAATGGGCATGCCCTGTCCAACACATATGATCACTTGTCACGAAAGGATCGAAGTTATCATATAACTCTTTTGCCTTTTTCATATAGTCAAAATTTAAGTCTTCGCTAGATGCAATCGATAGAGAAACTCCATGAAACGCTATTGGATAATCGGCCCTAATCTTCTCGAGCATTTTATATGGCCGTCCAAAAGTTCCCATATAATTTTCGAGAAGTGCCTCAAACCACTCAACACCTTCTTGAGATTTTGAGTGCTCATTTTCTAAATATGGAAAATGAGTATGTCTTAATCCAACACCGTATTTTTGCATTTCTTACCTTTTAGCGACTTTTCCGCCTTTAGCTTCACAGTCTTCTTTTGAAAGCTTAATTAGGCCTTTACCTTTACAAGAGTTTTGTCCACCACACTTAAGCTCTGCTTGGCATCCGTTCTTACCGTTACAAGCATCAACCTTACCGTGACATGCCCCTTGACCTTTACAAGAGTTTACTCCGTAACACATTACTTCATTCGCTGAAGTTTCAGGCATCTTAGTTTCTGTTCCCGTACAAGAGATCATTAGACCTGCAACTGCAGCACCCATTAATAGTGATTTTTTAGAATTCATAACATTCTCCTTTAGTATTTCTTTTAAGAAGCTTAAATTCTTCTTACTTTGTTATTCGAACTTATAATTAAAATAGTTACACTCTATTTAATCTTTTTAGTTAATTTAAAAATTAATAAACCTAAAGTTGTAATCACAATAATTGGAAGATAATGAGATACAACTAAGTGTTGAGTTGAGAAAGAGCATCCAAAGTACAGAATGACCAATGGAATCATACCACTTGTTAAAAAGCCTGTCGCAACAGTTGCACTACTAAAGGCAATAAAGCCCTTTTTAAGCATATAGTAATTATGAACAAAGCCAATGATCATCAGAGCACTTAACTCTTGATAGCAATTTGCACGATGCTCATGTGTAAGATCGAGTCCGACTGGGTAAATAATATTAAAAATAATGAGTCCTAGTAAAATTAGAAATGGAATAAAAGCAAGCTTGGCCTTCCTTTCACTAAGAAGTCCAGGAACAGTATTAGCAAAACCAAGATACGAGCCTATACCAAGAGCAACGATGGCAAATAACACTTGAATGATAAATTGTGCATTTAACATATACTTAAATTCAATTGGTGAACTTATTGAAATAGCAATGAAGCTAAGAAGAAATTGTGGCACGGCCCATAGCAACGCACGAATCCCCGGAGAGGCCAATCGTTTTACAGGCCTTAAGTCACTGACCAATGAATTTATTAATTTTTCATTTTCCATTATTAATCCTAACCGCTTTTTTTAGCTTTGCCATTGCGCGAGAAATTCTCGTTCGAGTTGCCGCTTCAGAAATTCCAAGCTCCCTTGAAATCTCCTTGGTCTTATGGCCCTCAAGCTTTGCCATCAAAAGTGGCCTACGTAATTCTTCTGTTAGATACTTCTCAATAAGCATCTCTAATTGCTGTTCTACAGCAAGTCGTTCTATACTGTTATTCGTTGCATTGGCCTCTTTTGTGACGGCCTCATCAAAAATTTCTTCTCTTTCTTCTAATTTCGTGTATTTACGAATGTAATCAATAATTCGACGCTCAATAATACAGTTAATCCAAGGCATTATTGGTCTTTCAGGAGAATATGTTGGGAGTGAATGATGAATACTTATTAATATTTCCTGACATATATCGTCGCGGTGGGATTCGTTAAATACTTTAAAAGAAACAATTCGTTTTATTGTTTGAGATACGGTTTCCAAAAAGGCGTGATATGCCTCTGTATCGCCGCCTTGGGCAAGAATAACTAGTTTCTTTAAATCATTCACAGAGCAATTTTAACATAGTATATTTATTACGAAACTAAATCATGAGGTGTATTTTTGAAAATTTATCATATCGTATGGTCGATGATTGCCGTTCTTTCTTTCCTCTTTATCCTTACTCCTTACTACCGTAAGAAGGAAGAGAAAAAGAACAAACTAGAAAGAGAATATTACTCTCTTCTTAAGAATGAAATGGACAAGGAAGAGCCTTCTAAAGAATTAATAGAAGCGGCCAAGAAAGTTCATACATCTAACTACATCGATACAGATGAGAAGTTAATTGCACAAATTAATAACGATAAACAAATGATGAAAGCAATTTAATAGGAAATTAATATGAACGATGAAAATAATAATGAGAACCTATTAGAAAGACTAGCTAACGACATCGATGATGCAAAGTGGGATCTCTTAAAACCACATCATGAAAGAGAAGCATTATTTATGGTCACTGATGAACTTGAACTTGCTGCTGTTGGCTTTACCATGGCCCGCGATGAGGTTGAGTATATTAAGAAGTGGCTTGCGGATGAGCAAATGTTTCGCCCAACTGACGAGCAAATTGGAACATGGGAAGAAGAGAATACAGAATTCCAATACCTCATTGTTCAACCATATGTTTTAGTTAAGATTAAGAGAGAAGGACTAAACTAATGAAGAGACTCGCTAGACTATCACTGATTACCGCAATTCTTATTACGACAGTATCTTGCTCAAAAGAATTCCTTATTCAAGAGTCTACGAGTCTGGACAACTTCACTTGCCCATCAATCGACAATTGTCTTTCTTCAAAGGAGAAGAAGGCCTCTTCTAGCTATATCATGCCTTTTAAAATGCTTGGGGCCACACCTGAAGAAAATATTGAAAAGATTGCAAGTGTCATCAGAAAGATTGGTGGCTACAGAATTGAAAGAAATAATGTCTACCTAAAGGCAACAAATGAGGAAGTTCAACTTGAGTTTATCTTCAACCAAAAAAGCAAGCAAATTGAAGTACGCTCTCAAGTTTTAAAGCAAAGCTTCTTCTCATATAACCAGGGAAGAAAAGATATTGAGGCCGTTCGCTTTAACTTCTTCCAAGGTAATTTCTAGTCATTTATACCTAGTTAAAGACATTCCTAAGATATGTTAAAATTTCTTCAGTGAAGAGATTTATCCTACCTATATTCTTACTAATATCATCAACTACTTTTGGCGCCGTTGATACTGGTGACGGTAGTGATCTTTCATGTAGCTGGACAGGAGCAATCCCTAGTGGAACCTATAATTGTACAGACCTCACAACAACAGGTGCAATTACAATTACGGGAGCTAATCCCCTCATCATAAAAGTTCAAGGTGACGTTACAATTGATCATTCGATATCAGTCGCAGAAGGTCTTGCTGGAGGCTACGGTGCAGGATTAAGTCCAGCAGCATTTCCAGGATCAGAAGGCTCTAGTGCAACGGATGCGGCCTGTGGTGGCTCAAGCTTTGCCGATATTGGTGGAAGCGGAGGGGCCGGAGGCTCACATGCTACCCTTGGTGGAAATGGTGGCTCAGGTGTTTCTTCAGGACCAGTTGATGGATCAGACACTCTTAGTGCCCCTGGTTCCACGTCTGTAATATATGACTCAGCTTTAAATCTTGAAACACAAATGCTTGGTGGTGCCGGTGGCGGAAACGGTGGCGGTGGCTGCGAGCAAGGTGGTGCAACAGAAGGTGGAGCAACACCTGGTGGAAGTGGTGGTGGAGTTATTCATATCGCCGCAGGTGGAGATATGTATATCAACGCTCCTATTCTGGCCAATGGTGGAGCTGGACAGCCGGGCACAACTTCAGCCTTTGGAGATTCTGGTGGCTCAGGTGGTGGTGCCGGTGGAATTATCTTCTTACAAGCAGTTGGTAATATCGAACTCAATTCAGCTCTCGATGCCTCAGGAGGAAACGGTGGTGCAGCTGGTGGAGTCCTTGGAAGAGCAGGAGGAGACGGAGGCGATGGAATTATTCGTCTTGATGAACTTGACGGAGTCATCACAGGAGTTGGTGGATCTTACTCGCCTAATCCAACCATCGTAACACTTGGGGCAAGTGGCTTTGAAACTCTTCAATCAGGAATTGAGCCAGGGTGTGCGGTTAGAGAAGATATGACACCGAATAATGAAAGTATTCTCGGTGCCATCGTTCTTATGATTTTATTATTTGGAATTAATTTCTTAAATATTAAAAAGAGCAAGGAAGCTTGTTAGAACTGGTGATTCATCATCACCGATAGACTCAGTATTTCCATTACCTAGTTGTCCCTTACTACCATTACCAATACATTTTACAAGGCCCTCATCCGTCGTTAAGAAACAGTGGTGATTTAGCCCACCAGAAACTTGTGAAACACTCTTACCTAGTTCAATTGCAGGAAGGTTTGCAAGATCACCTGTAATCTTAGCTGTCCCTACTTGACCTAACTTACCTGACGATCCATTCCCCCAACACTTGGCCTCTCCACCTTTAGAGATTGCACAAGTTGCTGTATTAGAAGCCACAACAGATGCTACTTCAAAGCCTAAATCAAGTGCTGTGTGATTCTCTAGTGTTTCATTATCACCCATGGCCTCACTAGTTCCATCCCCTAGCTGTCCTTGAGAGTTATGCCCAAAACAGTAAACTGTAGAGTCAGAAAGAAGGGCACAAGTATGAATACCACCGGTTGTAACAGCAATAACTCCCTTAGGGGTTGGAGTAGCTAAACTTGGTGAGTTAATACTATCTGTATTTCCTAAACCAAGTTGTCCGTGAGTTCCACGTCCCCAACACTTAAGAGTTCCACCTGATAAAATTGCACAGGCATGATAACTCATAGATGAAATATCCATTTGAATTGCTTTAGCACCAAGTGCCACAAGATTACCTTCGGCCGGTGTTTCATCATCACCAATAATTTCCGTATCACCTGTTCCAAGTTGGCCGTAATAATTTTGTCCCCAACAACGAACATCACCTGTCGTTAAGAGAGCACAATTATGATAAGTTCCACCATATAGCTTTCTTACAATTCCACCAATTTGAGTATAACCATATTCAGACAGCTGTTCGTCATCTCCAAGCGTATCAGTTGATGCCATCCCTAACTGTCCATAAGTATTATCACCAAAACATTTAACTTTATTAGATTCCGTTAGAATACATGTGTGAAGATTTCCTGCAATAACTTGTAGTGCAAGTTCTCCATCTAAATCAATGGCAGGAATCGAATTAATATCTTCATTATCACCACGATCAACAGTATCTCCCTGACCAAGCTGACCTTTTGAGTTGTCTCCCCAACACTTCACTTCACCATTGGCAATAAGGGCACAAGAGTGAGAACCACCTGCAACGATCTGAATGACTTGCTTTGATACAGAAGGTTTCTCACAGTACTGAACTGCTGCAATTGAGAAAGGCCCACGCTCTTCGTTTAAGGAAACAATATTAAGTTCAGTATCATATGAGTACTCAACTTCCTTTCCATCAACAAAAGTACGAATGGTATTCGTATCAATATTTGCGACCTCTAGATTAAATGAATTAACAGGATCAATACGTGACATGGCAAGTGTACCTAATTTAGATAAACCATCACCATACTCACCTGTTGCCATATCGACAGTGAACCCACCACCGAACTCGACAAACTCTTTATACCCATATCCAATTTCATTTTCTCCACCAAATGGGATAGTACTTAAATTATTATAGATAACTCCACCTGTTACAAGCGGGCGATCAGTATAGCGGGCCTTTAACTTATCAAAGACACTCTTTGGAGTAACAACCTGTGTATCTCCATCAAAACATTCTGTAATACGTGAGCGATCCTCACCACCTTGTGGATCAGGAACAGGTGTTACACCTTCCGGATAGATGGCACAAATATCCTGCTCATCAGCGACAAAGACAACAACGAGGGCCGCATCTTCTCTAAAGAAGCCCTGTTCTTGAATATTGCTATAGTAATCATCTTCAAGCGCACGATTAAGAGATGCAAGACCGGCCTCTCCACCATCTGTACGGTAGTCACCAGCAGGGTTCTCCATCTTAGTTCTTAAGTGTGCTTTAATTTCTTCAATTGTCAGTGAACGATTCGAAAGAATCGTTGGCTCAGTCGACTTTGTATATAACGTCCCAAAACGTGAAGACCCCGAGCCATGGCCAAGCATAACTGCGATATTCACATCAGCTGCTGCAGGAAGAACATCTAAGAAAGCATTAAAGCCTTCTGCAATCTGTGCCCTTTCCGCAATGATTGAAGCAGACGTATCTGGAATAACCAGGATATCGATATTTCTCGTAATATCTTCTTCTTTAGGTGCATACACATCTTGGTAACAAGCGACATCAAGATTTGGAAGCGTTGGTAAATCAGCTCCCGGAACATTAACTAAATCCTCAATCTCATCTTGTGGAACACAAGAAGAGGCAACCAACATAACCCCAACGAGAAAAGCAAGTAGCTTTACCGAATATAAATGTGAATGTGGCCTTCTTTCTCTCTTCAAAATGCCCTCACAAGTTCTAGTTTTAACCTGTCTTAATTATAAAGCGCCCATCGGCATGCCCCGAAAATGGCCTTACTTTTTGTGGTTTTCAATGACTTAGAAGGGAATATCAAGATTACTCGGCCAAAAATCTGGCCCATATACTGGTCAGTCCATAAAATATATTTTCTAGTAATTATATTGGATAAGAAGAGCGATATTAGTAGAGTCGGCTTCAATCTTGGAATTACTTCGCGTCTCTAAGTTAATCCCAACTTCGTAATTACGATTAATCTCATAACTAACTTGAGCGCTAAGGCCTGCATAATTTAAGAAGAAATAATCGAGTGAAAGGCTTAACTTTTCATATTGAAACTTACCAGTAAGTCCGAGGTTAAAATAGAACTGTGCACTTGAAGTAACTTCGCTACCATTATATTCAAGTTCACTACGGTACTCTAGAAGTGAAGTTAGCCCATAATCAAAATTCTGATATTCTTTTAGGACTCGTCCCTTAAAAATTGATTGATTAAAGCCAAGATCGTCAAAGACAACTCCACTTGAATGCTTAAGTTCAACAAGATAGTGATAGCTATCAAGCTTTCCTTTGTGGCCACCATAAAGAGAAATGAAATTCATATCATCAACAACAATTTTCTTTCCATTGTTAATAACTTCATAATTTGTTTTTTCTGGGGCGTAGCCAAAGTACCAGCTCTTTTCTCTCATCGTATTTTTAGAAATCATCACTTTCTCAACCTTTCTAGGTTGAACGACTTCTTTTCGAGCAACATCTACCCTTCTCTTCTTTGAATAGATAATATCTTTTTTCTCGATGGCCTTAACACGCCAGTAAAAGCTGGATTCCAATTTATTTCTAAACGTATATGTTGTCTTCTTTCCAAGAGGTATTTCTTTAACACTTGTAAAGTACTTATCCTTTGAAATTTCAATAAAGAACTTATCACCTCGAACTTGATTAAACTTCATCTCGACTACATCGCCTTCATTAATAGCAAGGCCGTGTCTTGGAGAGATAAGATCAATCCCCTTCGCTCCACCAAATTTCTTTGTAATGATTAAATCTTCTAAAGCAGAGAATGGACTTTCTTGATTCCAAAAATCAATTGCTGAAACTCTCCATTGAAAGTGACCTGTTAAGTAGTCATTCCACTCAAAACGATTAAGCTTCACTTTTTCATCAACAATGATTTTTTCACCATCAAGAATCTGAATACGATATTCTTTAACATCACTAACAGGCTCCCACTTTAGCTCAATATTATCTTGCGCAAATGCCTGATCAATTAATAGATTTAAAATGGCCAGAGGGAGAGATTTTTTTATAACCTGAACTCTCTTTTCCACTTTATCAATACGAGGTGCCTTTGGCGGTGGTGGAGGCACAATAATAATCTTCACAGGAGGAACGAATTTATTCTCTTCATTCTTCACACGCCAGTAATGAATCCCTAGTTCTTTAATAAGAAGCTTTGTATTACTTTCCGAGGTTTCAATTGTTTCTTTAATCGCCTTAAAGTTTCGATCGCGAGAGATCTCAACTACAAATTTGTCACTTCCCTGCTGTTGCCAAGTAAGATCAATTACATCTCCCGGCTTTTTAACGACAATCTTACGGCCCTGTTCAAGAGCACTATTGTCATTATCAAAAGTTACACGATACTTATTCTCTTTTGAGCGTGCGATCACTTCATTATTTAAGACATACTCAAGTGACCAAAGGTACTCTCCACTTTCACTCACAGAAGCTGTAAATGTGTTTCCAGCAACTAATTGTCTTTTACCATTTAAGACGAGATAAGTACTCACTTCACTAAAGAGGTCTTGTGTTTCCCAAGAGAACTTAACAACGCCATCATTATAAAAATAATATTCTTCCCCATTAAATGGTCTTTTTAAAACAATATCCCCAGGCTTTGCGACGGCCTTTATTAAGACAGGCTTAGAAAAAAGTGCATAAGGATGTCGTTTATCCTTATTACGATATGAAACTTCATAGTCTCCGACTTTTTCAAAAGTAAGCCTAAGCTCTCCTTCGTCATAGTCATAATCATCCCATAGCTTTCCGTTAACCATTAACTCAATTTCATCAAATGCCTGAGTATAAATAAGTTTTTCATTATCTACTAAGATCGTATTTTGTGTCTCATCTAGATTTTCAAATTCAGGTACGACTTCATAGACAACCTCAAAAGACTTCTCTGTTGAAACATTATTTTCATCATTTACCTGCCAATAGAAAATTCCCTCAGATAAGTTTTCAACGCTAACCTCAAGGCCATTAACTTCATGGGCCTCTCCATTTTCAAAGGCCGAGCGAGACTTCGATACAAATAACTTCCCTACTTTTTCATTGAAGTTAAATTTAATTGAATTCTTCTCATTCACGTAAAAGACATCACCATCGAGCGGTAAAAACTCACTTGGCCAGCTTTGCTTAATAGTATAACTTTCGTCTGTAAGAAGAACTCTTACACCCTTTTCAATTGTTTCTTCGCGGTCACCAAGCTTAACACTTGCCTTCCCATCCAGAACTGAAAGTTCCTTGTTACCATTTGAGTTTGAAATCTTAATCTTTGAATCATTCGAAGTGATCTCATATATCTGATCACCTACTTTTACGACAAAGGCTTCATTGGCATTATTAAGAGTTGCAAAGATAACACCTTGCTCGATATTAAGATTAATCCCATCCGTTTCTTGAGTGATTTTGAAGAGACTTTCTTCAGACACTTTGATGCGATTGCCAGAACTAAACTCTAACTGTGCTGTAGAGTTCTTATCAGTGAAAATTCGATCGTTATGAAAGAGGGCCTCGTTTGAACCTAGGTCATGCCAAGAGAAGTTATCAAAACTTCTTCTTCTCACATCATTTTGTAACTCGAAGACCTGACCTAAAGTAATTCGCTCCCCACCCATGATTGGTGGAATATATGATGTATTGAAAACTTGGTTGCCAGCAAAGGCCGCAACACAAAGGCACATCAAGATTAGAAATGTATCAACTAATGAATTTAGTCGCCCCAAAATTGTTCCTGGTACTCTTTTCTCATTCTTGCGCATGACGCAAATCGTTAATATCATTGTATCTAAATTATCAATAGACTTCTACATAGGTAAATAATGGGCAAGAGACCGACATTTCCGATCAAGCTTAAATTAATATCGCTAAACACAGCGCTACTAATTATCGTTATCGCTTTTCTAACGAAATATGCCACTCACCTCTTTGAAAAAGATAAGAAGGCTTACCTCTACGAGAACTCGCTATTTAATGTCACAAGTGTTGCTAAGGAGATGAACTACACTCTTAATAAAATAGAGAATGATCTTCAGAATTTAGCTCTTATAAAAAATAATAAACTAAGAGCAAAGGCGGTTGCAGAAAGTAAGTATATCCTCGCCTTTATTGAAAAGAACCAATTCATCATTAATAAAGATTTTGAAAAGAATGAAAATGACTTTAAATTAGCGATTCCAAAAGATACGAGGGATAATTCACTTAGCTCTTTCAAATACAAGGAAGACCTTTTTGTCATTCTCACTAAAAAGATAAACAAAGGCCTAACTTCAATCGTTATTAAGGCCAATATCTTAAATAACCTTCTCTCACAAAATCGAACGTATAATACGCTTGTCTTTAAGGACGGTAATCTCGTTCTTGGTAATGACCTCATTGGCCTTCATAATTATGATAAGAATGAGCTTAAAGGTAATAATATCGTAAAGAAGCTTACTTTTAATGATGATGACTATTTGGTTTCTCTGGCCCAAACAAAGGCCTTCGCTCTTTCTATTGTCTCGACGATCTCTGAATCAGACGCCCTATCGGTAACGAAGTTTCTAGTCCAAAGAGCAATCTTCTTTGCAATCTTTATTATTGCCCTATCGACAATCATCATTGTCTTACTATCAAAAACAATTTCCAAACCAATTGAGAAGCTCTACCAAAGGGCCATCAGCATT
Source organism: Halobacteriovorax sp. CON-3 (assembly GCF_043196995.1). Taxonomy (NCBI): domain Bacteria; kingdom Pseudomonadati; phylum Bdellovibrionota; class Bacteriovoracia; order Bacteriovoracales; family Halobacteriovoraceae; genus Halobacteriovorax; species Halobacteriovorax sp. CON-3. The sequence goes on along the minus strand of NZ_JBEBNA010000002.1, from coordinate 336,632 downwards.
GGTCAAGGAGACTTTGAGTCGACAGTTGAAATCAAGACAAGAGATGAGCTTGGAACTCTTGGCGATTCTTTTAATCAAATGAGTCGTGAAATTCTTGAATATATTGAAGAGATGAAAGAAAAGGCACGCCTAGATGAAGAAGTAAAAGTTGCAAAGATGGTGCAAGAAGAATTCTTTCCATCAAATGATATTGATACTCCTAATGTTAGACTTAGCTCTTACGCGGCACCAGCTTCAGAGTGTGGTGGTGACTGGTGGGGACACTACGAATTTAATGAATACATCATTACTATTATCGCGGATGCTACAGGTCACGGCCTACCTGCGGCGCTCCTAACTTCGGCGATAAACTCGGCCTTTAATAGTATTAAAATAAGACTGTCAGAGGATGAGACACAAATCTCTCCTGCACGAATTACTTCACATTTAAATAAGGTTATTAACCTTTCAAATAACAAGATTCTTCTTACGGCCTTTGTTTCCGTCTACAACACAAAAACAAAGGAATACTCATATACCAATGCTAGTCACCTTGAAGTACTTAAGGTCCCAAAGAAATCTGAAATCTCAAAAGCAGATATACTTCCCCTACTTGAAGCAAAGGGGCCAAGATTAGGTGAAAGCTCGGACTCTAAATATGAGTACGAAACCATTATTCTCGAGCAAGGTGACCTGCTTGTGTATATGACAGATGGAATCACTGAAGCTGAAAACAGTGATGGTAAACAGTGGGGACTTAGAAAACTACTAAAGATCTTAATGACATATGGGGCCCACACGGGTACAGAGATTCGTGATACAATAGTTTCTATTGTACACAATCACAGAGGAAGTGATTCATTTGACGATGATCTCACTCTCATCTGCCAGGAAATAAAGTGATGTTCTTATGGGTATAGAATTTAAGATTGAGAATTCAAAATTTAAAGAGGTTGAAGCATTAAATTTTCAAGCTCCAAATTTAAATCTTAAAATTAGTGATGAGCTTTCAGGTTCATGCGATATCTTCTTAAGTCGCTACGACACGCTCGTAAATCTAAAGTACCTAAAGGATAATAGAACCAATCATCTGATTGGAACCTCCCCTTGCCTTCAGGATGAAATTAAAAATATCATTTCGTACCTAACAAAACAAAGGCCAAATAATCTCGAAAGTAGAATTAACTCAAAGAAAACAAATAAGATATCGATCAACCTCGAAAATGAATTTGATCAAAAATGTAATATTCTTTTAAACGGCATTGACCTAAAAGATTACCACGAAAGCTTTGAGAATAAATTAAAATTGATTACAAATGAATTTTACACAAATGATATTTTTCATCGAGTAAGCAACCAAAAACATGGAGAAATTGAAATTTCTCAGGATGAAAACAAAACGATAGTGCACTACAAGAGTTATACTAGTGTGGCCAAATCTTCAATCATTGGTTCTCTCTATCGTGCAGCCGTAGAGAAGACCCCAAGGCAAGAAGGAAGAGGTGCAGGACTGGGTCTATACTTAATATTCCAAAACTGTGATCGACTTCATATTGTCGCAAATGAAGATAGCACTAGTTTCTACCTCTATATCGAAAAGAATAAAAGGTATAAAGAAATTAGTAAGAGAATACCATCGATAAGTTTTTATAATTTAAAGGATTAAAATATGAGTAACTTAAAGGTCGAGATAAAGACTGAAAATGATGTAACAATTTTAAATTTAACAGGAAGAATTGATGAGGACGCGGATCTAACTCCTATCCTTGGAGTTAAGGATCAAGACCTTCATATTAATTTCAACGCTGTTGAAATGATTAATTCTTGTGGGATTAGAGAATGGATTAATATGCTTGGAGAATTAACTGGTGCAATCACCTACTCTCATTGTCCTCAGACTGTCATTGAACAAATTAATATGGTCCACGGCTTTATTAAACCAGGAATAAAAGTAGAAAGCTTCTACGCTCCCTACTATGAAGAATCTTCTGATGATGTAAAGATGATACTAATTAAAACTAGTGATGTCGTTGATAACAAAGCACCAGTCATGAAAAATGATGATGGTGAAGAACTAGAATTTGATGCTATTGAAGCGCAGTACTTTCAATTCATTAAACAAATGAAATAACCAAAGAAGTAACTGATGGCTAAATACGAATTATACGACTCTATTTTTGAACCAATCTGTGTCATTAATAATGATAATGAGATTATCTACTACAATCACTTCTTTGCTTCTTTCTTCAAGAAGTCACCAAGGGTGTTAAAGAAGTCACCTCAGCTTAGTTCCCTATTTACAGGTTTTGATATTGAACATTTTCTCGAAGATATTCATGATGTTAAGGTCGGGCCTGAAGTCGAGATATTTCTCGATGATCAGACATTTTACCATGTCGTCATCAAAGTTATTGAAAGTGAAAATAATGAAAAGGTAGTTTGTTTCAACGATATCAGTATCGAAAAGAATCTCTACACAAAGTATCGCTTTCAAATTGAAGAACTTAAACAAATCCATAATCAAATTATTCAAGCGGACAAGCTCAGCACTATTGGTGAAATCACGGCAACGATTTCACATGAAATTTCAAACCCCTTAACAATTGCTTCGGGAAATATTGAACTAATCAGTGTCCTCTTATCTGGAGAAGAATTAAAGGAACAAGGAATCATTAATGAAAGCATTAATGATACTCGTGACTCTATTGATCGTATTACAAAAATTGTAAAAGGCCTAAAGAGCTTCCTTCACAATAAAGATAGTGAAAAGAAATTTATGTCACTAGAGGAGATTATTGAAAAGTCTTTAACTCTTTTAAAGCTACCGATTGAGCAAAATCAAATAGAGCTAGACTTCTCCCCTTCGACCTCTTCGATTGTTAAAGTAAACCCAATTGAGATTGAGCAAGTTATCATTAACTTAATAACAAATGCGATTCATGCACTAACTGAAGCACAGACGAGTTCACCAAAAATTGAAGTCACAATCTCTAGCAACGATGTTTGCTATCTCTTAACGATTAAAGATAATGGGCCAGGTATTCCAAAAGAAAATCAAGGCAAGATCTTTGATTCTTTCTTTACGACAAAAGAGGTAGGAGAAGGTACAGGTCTTGGGCTTTCAATTTCTTCAAAGATCATTGATTCTTATTCTGGTTCACTCGAATTATTAGACTCAAAATCAGGATGTGAATTTCAAATCACTCTCCCAAAAATGGAGACGACAACATTCACAGATAGTGAGTTAAGTACAAATCATGAATTTAAGAAAGTTCTTGTGATCGATAATGAACCAAAGATTCTCAATCTCTTTACTAATTTCTTTGCTCAAGGGCCAATTACTCTAATCTTTGCATCAAATGCTGTTGAAGCGAAAAGAATCTTAGATGGGACTGATGTTGATGCTATTATTACAGATTATGATATGCCCAAAGTAAATGGTGTTGAGTTTGCAAAGGATATCATCGATCTTGATATTCAAGTCCCTACATATATTATGTCTGGGGTAGCCGATCGTGCAAAGATAGAGAGCAACAAAGAAGTTAAAGGCTTTATTGAAAAACCATTTAATAAAGAAGATATTTTAAATATGCTTGGTATAAAAAATGAGGAGCAGGACTAATGGCGATGTCCCCTTCTAAAAATTCACTCGCGCCTAGAAAGCCTTCTATACTCATCGTTGATGATGAAGAAAAGATTTGTTTTTTAATAAAAACCTTTCTTGAGCAGACAGGTGCTTTTCGAAATATTGTCACGGCCGACACTGTAAGTGTTGCACTTCTGAAGTTGAGAAATGAAGAGTTTGATCTTGTTATTATTGATTACAAACTGCCTGATAAAGATGGTACCTACTTCATCGATATCGCTAGTAAGTCAATGAAGTATCAAAAAATGAAATACCTTCTTATTTCAGGGTTCTTAGATAACCGATCAATGGTGAGTGTCATCAACTCAGGTGTAACGAATGTTCTTGTTAAGCCTTTCTCTAGAGATGATCTTGTGGACAAGGTCTTTAATCTTTTAAAGCTTAGCAAATAACTTCGACGTCGTTTAAATACTCATCTTTTGTAATTAAGTACGACTTATAGTGATTACTATACTGCTCCACTTCCTGTGGTGTTAACTTTCTTTTTACAACAGCAGGAGTCCCGATAATGAAGCTCTCAGGAGGATAGACCTTTCCTGGAGGGACTACACTTCCGGCCGCCACTATCGAGTTCTTACCAATGACTGCACCATCTAAGACAGTGGCACCCATTCCAATAAGACAACCTTCTTCCACAGTACAAGCATGCAGAGTCACGCTGTGACCAACACTAACATTCTCTTTAATGATTAGAGGAATATTGTCTTCTACATGAAGCATCGTCAAATCTTGTATATTGCAATTGTCTCCGATATGAATTTCATTCACATCCCCACGGGCCACAACTTGAAACCATAGAGAAACATTCTTTCCTAAGAAGACCTTACCAATAACATCGGCCGAGTCTGCGATAAAACACCCTTCAGCAATAGTTGGTTCAATATTTTTGTAACGATATAAAGTCATTTATCTCCACCCAATTACTTCGTAGCCTTTTTCAGCAAGACAACGATTTACAAAACGCTGCTTAATTTGATCTTCACTAAGCCCTGCGGAAGCAGCTCCACTTGCACCACCAATAGCGGCGCCCTGAGCAGCACCTTTTCCAGCATTGCCACCAAAGACAGCACTTGCAACAGCACCAACAATAGCACCCCATGCAGCACCTTTTCCACCTTCACGCACCATTTGTCTTCCACGATCACTCTCTAAAAATTCATCGGCCTTGGCCATACAAATCTCAATATCGCGATCGGCCTGTACCTTTCCATACTTTTGATAAGCTGAGTTTGGATAAAGTTTCGGCTTCGATGCACAAGCTGTAATCGTTAAAAGAAGTAAAAGTGAAAAGATCTTCATAGTTTCTCCCAAAAAAAAAGCCGCTTAGAAAGCGGCCTCTTATTGAAATTAAATTTTAGTTCTTAACTCCGCCCCATGGCACCTTTGATAAGTAAGCCGCTAGGTCCGCAATATCGTCAGCAGAAAGCTTTTTTACGATTGTTAACATTTGTTGGTTAACACGGGCCCCTGATTTCATATCAAGAAGTTGTTTCTCAATATACCATTCCATTTGCCCACCGATTCTTGGTGCTTTATTTGCTGCTTTACCAGAACCATCTTTAGCGTGACATGCAATACATTGCTTATAAAGTTTATCAGCTCTCACTAGCTGTGGAGTATCAAGAGGGATTAAAGTTTTTTCTTCAATAACTTCATCAGTTACTTTCGGAGGTGCTGTAACTTCAGCATGCTTCTTAGCAAGCTCAGCTACCTCAACAACGTGAGCAGCGTGTGCTTTCTTTGCATCTTCAAAATTATATTTATCATTGTTGACTTCAATACTCTGATAACCAGAAAGGTTCATAACAAGAACTAGCCCTACTAGAGTAAGGGAAAAAAGCACTAAACGATACATCGTTTCTCCATTCAAAAAATTAATCTACTTTTAATGGCTTAAGTATAAATCCACTGACTTATTTTGGCAATTCCTTTAGCAGGACATCTCCAAGATAACGCGACACACATAATAGACGATCTACATTATAGGGTTTATAATTCGCCCTGATATTTTACTAGTAAATTCAGGAGCTTTTAATGCAGTACAACTTTGGTGAAATTGAACCAAAATGGCAGAAGTTTTGGGACGACAACAAAACTTTTAGAACAGACTCAACAGACAAATCTAAACCTAAATACTATGTATTGGACATGTTCCCATACCCTTCAGGAGCTGGTCTTCACGTAGGTCACGTTGAAGGTTATACAGCAACAGATATTCTTGCTCGTTTCAAAAGAATGAACGGACACAACGTTCTTCACCCAATGGGTTGGGATTCATTTGGACTTCCAGCAGAAAACTATGCCATTAAGACAGGTACTCACCCAAATGTGATTACAAAAGAAAATATTGGAAACTTCACAAGACAACTAAAAGCTTGTGGTTTTTCATATGATTGGGATCGCGAGATCGCAACATCAAGTATTGACTACTATAAATGGACTCAATGGATCTTCACTCAACTTTATAATAAAGGTTTAGCCTTTGAAGATGAGATCTCAGTTAACTGGTGTCCTGAACTTAAGACAGTTCTAGCTAACGAAGAAGTAATTGACGGTAAATCTGAAGTTGGTGGTCACCCAGTCGTTAGAAAGCCAATGAAGCAGTGGATGCTAAAAATCACTGAATATGCAGATCGTCTTTTAGAAGACCTTGATGATCTTGACTGGCCTGAGTCTCTTAAAGAACTACAAAGAAATTGGATTGGACGCTCAGAAGGTGCTCAAGTCTCTTTTGCTGTAAAAGGTGTTGATTCAAAGATCGATGTTTTCACAACTCGTCCAGATACTCTATTTGGTGCAACATATATGGTTCTAGCTCCTGAACACGACCTTGTTGCACAAATCACAACAGACGATAAGAAAGCTGAAGTTGACGCCTATATCAAAGAAGCATCTCTTAAGTCTGATCTTGATCGAACAGATCTTAACAAGAATAAGTCAGGTGTTTTCACTGGTGCTTATGCAATCAACCCACTTAATGGAAAAGAGATTCCAGTATGGATTGCAGACTATGTTCTCATCTCGTACGGAACAGGTGCGATCATGGCCGTACCAGCTCACGATGAAAGAGACTGGGAATTTGCTAAGAAGTACGATCTAGAAATCATTCCAGTTCTTGAAGGTGGCGATGTAAATGAAGCAGCTTTCACTGGAGATGGAACACATATTAATTCAGGATTCCTTGATGGTCTAAACAAGGAAGATGGGATTGCAAAAGCAATCTCTCACCTAGAAGAAAATGAAATTGGAAAGAAAGAGATTAACTACAAACTTCGCGACTGGTTATTTTCTCGTCAAAGATACTGGGGAGAACCATTCCCAATTCTTAAATTCGAAGATGGAACAGTAAGATGTCTTGATGAAGATGAACTTCCAGTTGGTCTTCCAGAAGTTGAAAAGTACGAACCATCAGGAACTGGTGAATCTCCACTAGCTCGTATTGATGACTGGTTATACCTAACTGATCCAAAGACAGGAAAGAAAGCAAGACGTGAAACAAATACAATGCCTCAATGGGCAGGTTCTTGTTGGTACTACCTTCGCTTTATCGATCCTAAGAACTCTGAAGTTGCTTGGGATAAACAACTTGAAGAATACTGGATGCCAGTAGATCTATACGTTGGTGGTGTTGAGCACGCTGTTCTTCACCTACTTTATGCTCGCTTCTGGCACAAGGTGCTCTTTGATCTAGGACTTGTTTCAACAAAAGAGCCATTCCAGAAACTTTTCAACCAAGGTCTTATCCTAGATGAGCATGGTGAGAAGATGAGTAAGTCTAAAGGAAACACTGTAAATCCAGATGACATCATCAAAGAATACGGAGCAGATGCTCTTAGACTTTATGAAATGTTCATGGGGCCACTTGAGAAAGTTAAGCCATGGCAAACAAAAGGTGTAAAAGGTGTTTTCAACTTCCTTAGAAAGTCATTTTCTTTCTATGGTAATCCAGAAAATACTTATGAAGGTGCAGAAACAAATCAAGACGTTCTAAAACACCTACACAAGACAATTAAGAAAGTTACTGAAGATGTTGAGAACCTACGTTTTAACACGGCAATCTCAGCAATGATGGTAATGAATAACGAAGTTATTAAACTTGGTAAGGTTTCAGTTGAAACTGCTAAGGCGTTTACAAGACTTCTTTCTCCATTTGCTCCACACGCTGCAGAAGAGATGTGGGCAAACTTAGGTGAAACAACTTCTTGTTCTCTTGCCGCTTGGCCAGCATTTGATGCTGACCTTGCAAAAGATGACCTAATTACAATGGCCATCCAAGTTAATGGTAAGACGAGATCAACAATTGACGTTCCAGCGGATATTTCAAAAGAAGACTTCCTAGCTCAAGCAAAAGCTGATGAGAAGGTTGCGAAATTCCTAACGGGAACTATTGTTAAAGAGATCTACGTACCAGGTAGAATCTGTAATATTGTTGTTAAACCTTAAGTAGCACTCACCCTAAGAGCAAACTTGTTTAAAGGAAACTTGAAATGACTAAAAATACATTCTATGCAACGACTGCAATTGACTACCCAAATGGAAGACCTCATATCGGTCACGCCTATGAGAAGATCGTAACTGACTCATACGTTCGTTGGAATAAACTTCTTGGAAAAGAAACTCACTTCCTAACAGGAACAGATGAGAACGGACAAAAGCTAATTGAATCAGCAAAAGCAGCTGGACTTGATACACTTGAATTCGTAAATGCTAATGTTGAAGTTTTTAAAGAACTTTGTACAAAAGCAAATATTCAATACAATGACTTCATCAGAACAACAGAAGAGCGTCATGCTGATACATGTGTTGAACTATGGAAGAACCTAGAAGCAAAGGGACTGATCTACCACGGTCACTACTCTGGGAACTACTGTCTTTCATGTGAGTCTTTCTATACTGAAGCACAAGCTCCAGATGGAAATTGTCCAGAACACCACAAGCCACTTGAACTTAAAGAAGAAGAAGGTTTCTTCTTTAAGCTAAGCGAATATCAAAAATGGATTATTGATCACCTAAAAGCTAATCCAGACTTTATCGTGCCACAAGCAAGATACAAAGAGATCCTCTCTCGTCTTGAAAATGACGACCTAAGAGATCTTGCGATCTCTCGTCCAAGCCAAGGTTGGGGTGTACCTGTTCCAGGTAATGAAAACTTTGTTATGTACACTTGGTTTGATGCTCTCATTAACTACTACTCTGCTTTAAACACAGACCAGAGAGAAAAGTTTTGGCCAGCAGATATGCACGTTATTGGTAAGGACATTCTTTGGTTCCACTCAGTAATCTGGCCATGTATGCTAAAGGCCGCTGATCTTCCACTTCCAAAACAAGTTTATGTTCACGGAATGGTACTTGCTGAAGATGGAAAGAAAATGAGTAAGTCACTTGGTAATGTTGTTGATCCATTTGAAATGCTTGAAAAATATCCAACGGATACTTTCCGTTACTATATGCTAAAAAATATTTCTTCTTCAGGTGATGGAAAATTCTCTGAGCAAGAATTAGTTGATAAGCACAATAGTGAGCTTGCAAATGACTATGGTAACCTTCTTATGAGAGTTATCAAATTAGGTCTTAAGAGCTTCCCTGATAAAGTTTATACTGCACAAGGTGTTACTCAAGAGATCGATGCGCTTCCACACTTTGAGCGCGCTAAAGAGTTCATGGAAAGACGTGAGCACAATAAAGCAATTGATGCTATTTGGGATCTAATCGTTAGCCTTAACCAATACGTTAACGACAAAGAACCTTGGAAGCACAAAGCTGATGAAGCAGCATTTGCACCAATCGCTTATAACTGTTTCTACGGAATGGCCGCAGCATCTTATATGCTTCAAGCTTTCCTTCCTGAGTGTACAAAGACTGCTCTTGAATATATTGGTTCAAGTGTAAATGGGTCTGAGCTTATGGAATTTGGTAAGGCGACTTATACGCCTCAACCGCCGGAAGCGCTTTTCCCGAAAGTAGAATTAAAATAACTGCGGCATCTTAGCGAAGCTAAGATTTGACGCTGTTATAGCTCCCTTACACTTTAGCTAGAAAATAATTTCAACAAGCCTGCGTTTATGCAGGCTTTTATGTTAAGGATGAATTGTATGTCAGCGAGAGGCAGGAGCCGGAGCTGACTGTTGTCTCAGGAGCAATGGGAAAGTTGAAGAATAAAACGAAAAGAAAAATCTACAAACACTCATTAACAATATCATCATCAGAATAGAATTTTGCACGCCCTACGATTGTTCTAGTATCAATAATACTTCGAATGTCATTTGTGATTTCCATAAGAGGTGAAATTTTATCATTCTCTATAGTTGCTTTGATATTAGCAAAATTCTTTAAAACAATGGTATTTTCCACAACTTCATATGTACTTGATAAACTAGTTGTAAAAATCATTTGATCGACATTTGCAGGAAATGGATACTCAGAATAGGTCATGTCATACGTCTTTGCATTCCTATTAAGAATTATCTTAATCTGGGCCATGTAGCGCTCGCCTGCGATTTCTCTTGAAAGAATTCCAGTGAATGATAAGGCCCTATGCTGGCGAGTATTATTTGAACAATTACCTATGGCCTGAGAATAGAATGCTTCTTCAACAGAGAGGCTCTCCAAAGGATTAAATTTTCCACCTACGACAATGTCACTCTTTCCACATGACGATAAAATTGAAACAAGTAAGAATAAAGTAAGAAAATTCCTCAACATCAACCCCTAAGTAAATTAAAACTTAATTTATTGTAGGATACATAAAATGTTATTGAAAGGAATTATTATTGAGGGCAATTGATATTAATCATTATCGTTTTGAAACAACCGAAAGCTGCGCCTACGACGGCCAGCTTCGGTTAATATTTAAATCACATGATATTAATAACAAGGAACTTTGACGACGTAATCTCCATATTTATCGACAGAATATTTTTTGAGGTTCTGAGCTCCACTACCAGGAATTTGATATACATTTCCGCCACTGATGATGGACTTCCAATTACCACTTCTAGCATGTAGGTAGAAGATTCCATTAGGGCTAACTGCTAACTCACTTGTTTCTCCTGCTCCTACAGTATAGAAACCTTCCCTCACCCATTCACCTTCTACATTTTTGTAGTTAAGTGCGATTCTAGTAAAATCGTTTCGACACGTATTTTTAACAAGAATACGTACAAGATTATCTTGTTTAACTTTTTTCGTAATCCACTTCTCTTCAAATTCATTAGTCGTCGAAAAGCTTCCATCAAAAATTGTATTAATGATTTTCTGTCTTTCTTTAGATAGAAAACTACCGTAGTTCATTCTAGGACTCTCACTAGTGATAACTCCATGAATATAGAAATTATCGTATTCTGAGTTGTAGACAAAAATTGGAGAACCACTTTGTCCTTTAATAACATCACATTCTACATTTAATGAAAGATGGTTATAATTACTATTAGAGATATCACAGCCTGTTTCATAAAATTGTTTTGCATTCGGCTTATCACTAGGATAACCAATTGTTAGTGTTTCACCACTTGGGAATGATTCTTTTCCCCAGTAGCCATGAGTTCCAACGATTTGCCCTGCGTGCCTTCCATCACTGTCAGCACCAAGCTCAAGTATCGCAATATCTTCAGAAGAAGAAAAATTCTCATTATCATAAAGTTCAGGATGATAGACACGAACAACTGGATAACGTCCGCTATCAAAATTATCGACACCATCGATCCCTGGATAAAAGTATGTATTCTTAAGTAAGTTATTTGTATCTGAGAGGTATGCACAGTGAGCTGCTGTAATAACAAATTTATTTTTTATAAGTGTCGCGCTACATGTTGCAACCTTTTTAATTCCAGAGTTTCCAAGTTTTACATCAGACCTTAACTGGCCAACTTTTCGATAGAAAGTTTTATTTAAGTTATTGATCGTTGATCTTCGATCATCTTTTCCAAGAATTGAATTACTACTACCTGCCTCGACTGCTTTCTCAGTAATTGCACTGTCATTTTGACAAGAAGTAAGCCCCATAAGGACTGCCGTAATACAAATAAGCTCTTTTGCTCTGATCATAGTAAAACCTTTCATTAAGTTGATTAATGATTAGATTTTAGAACTTCTGCGGGTAAATATCTTCTATTGTGAACATATTTCATAGGCCGTTCAAGACAAGTACGGCCAGAAGCCATGTATTATTAAGCACTTAGGCAATAAAAAAGCCTCCATTCGGAGGCTTAATTATTCGTTGTTTTCCAAATTCTACTAAATTCCGTGTTGTGAAATTAGTCGTTGTCGTATTGATTTGAGCAATTCATATAGATTGGAAGGTGGTCACTCATTACCTCTTTTAGATAGCTGTAATAAGTCTTATCAAATAATTGAGAGTCGATCACACGATCGTAGAACTCTTGCTTGCTTTCTTCGATATCGAATCTCTTCACAAGCTGACCACTCTTTACCGTCATTTTATTTTCAATAGAACGTACATAATTGCTTACAAGTGACTCTACTTTTTCACGGCCACCAGCTTTTAAGCGGTACATATCTTTTTCTCTTGTCGTTGAATAATACATAGCATTTGAACGAACTAGGTATCTTCTATTAATGAGGCGAGAAAAATCTCCTTCAATGAAGTTGAAGATCTTAGCAGCACCATCACCTTGGCAGTTAGTCGTTTCACTAGGATCAAAAAGGAAATGATCGTAGTTACTCTTTGTCCCATGAGTAATTGTTCCGTCAGAAAGGCTCTTTCCAACGGCCATTGAAGTTGCACCTTCAATTCTAATCTCTAGGTTTGAGAAGTCATTAAAGAAAGTTTCCCAATAGTTATTTGAGCTCTCTAAATTAAAGTCACCCAGAATAATATAGTCTTGTTCGTAGTATGACTTTCTTAGGTAGTCGACAAACTCGGCCATTAGTCTAACTTCGGCAAAACGAGCATACTTAAGTTGAGTTACACCTGGCCCAATATCTTTATAGTCTTCGACACCATAAACATTTTTAAGAATTTTTTTCTGAAGAGCTTCGTCTGAAGGAGTGTTATGAATAACGTGCGTTGCAAGTAGAGTAAAATCAAACTCACCTGATTCAAATGTCGAAATAAATGGCCTTCTTGAAAATAGCCCATCTACATCACGCCCAAAAGTCTTCTCATCTAAAACAGGAAGACAACCAAACTTACCATTTCTTCCATAACGATCACGACAGTAGTTAGTCTTCTTTAGGCTAACAACGCTACTTCTATAGTAGAAGCCTGTTAGTTCTTTTACAGTCGCATTCTCACTTCCTTCTTGCTTGCCTGATAGAACAAGAGACCAAGAAGAATCTAGCTTTTGTAATTCTTTAAGAAGAAGAATATATCCTGGAAAATCGTATTGTTCACGAATAAGAGCTAGCTCATTTCGTGTTGTTAATGAGTTTAGGTCACTATTAGTTGTTTCAATTTCAGTTAGACGGTTTGTGTAGTACTCAACGATTGCGTCATTGTGTCTCTTACTCAGTCCGTTGTTTGAGGTAAGCTCAATTGCTGCAACAACATCCCAGTGATTAATCACCTCAGCAACTAATTGATGATCTTTGTATTCTGTTTGAGTCGCACCTGGCTTAAATAAGTTAAAGGCACCAATGCGAACATTCTTTGACTCTTTCTTAACTCTCTGGCGATCGTAATTACCAACAAACTTAGAGTAGATTTGATATTCAGTTTGGCACTCTACTTCACCTACTGCACCGGCCAGGAAAATTCTTAGGCGACGACAAGTTTCAATCTCAGATTCTGTCGCTCCATCGATACTTGCTAAGGCCAAGTTTGGCAGTAAAAAAGTAGATAAAACTAATACCTTAAATAAGTTTACCATAATACATTCCCCAAAGTGAGGCGTCATTGTACCCAAGTGAATATCTTAATTCAAGAATTGTTCATCTTTATAACATCCTGATTTCCTTGATATTTCGAGGATTCACAACCATAACACACAGCTCCTTACTAAATATTTGATCAAAATTAGCCGATATTTAACTTAAGAAATTATCAGAAGAGGGTTTGAATGAAATTATCATCAAAAATAGTATTCCTAATGCTTACGAGTCAATTATCATTTGGTTCGGTATTCAGTGTATTCAAGTCGGCAGGTCACGGCCTAGATGAGCTATTAGTCAAAAGTGGGATCGCAGATCAAGAAGTGAGATCTGTTGTTGCCAACAATATTGAATTAGCTATGAAAGATCTTTCTCATACTGGAAAGAAAGAAGACTTTAGCATGAATACTTTAAAGATGATGGTTTCTGGATCTCAAGATAAGGCCCGCTTTCAGAGAGTAGAAGAAGTCTTTTCAAAAGAATCGGCCACTCCTGAAGAAATTAAAAACGCAATCAATAACTTTGTCTATCTGTCACAACGTTATGGTTATAATAAGAGCGGTATCCTTTCATGTGCACCGTGTGTGAATAAGAATCTATCTGATGCTGGTTTTAACTTTGTCCTATCGGAGATGAAAGATGATTACTCACAAAGAATCTTTAAGGTGATGTCTCGTTATAGCTCACCTGTTAAGTTATCACGCCAGATCAACTCTGCAGTTAAGTCTCAGAAATGGTCAAGTCGTACACCAATGCTTAATGCAACGGATGAAGAAGCACTACTTTACTTTTTAACAGCAGAGAAAGTTGGTTCACCTGTACAAAAGGATTTAATCGCGGCCATTAGAGATGTTTCAGTTAGTGGTGGAAAGGTTGATCTATTCAGCAATACAAACGGACACAAGTTCTACTCTTTCCTATCGAGTGGATTTAGTGATGCAGAAATGACGGAACTAACTCGTCTTTTAAAAGCGACATCTGATGAGATGAAAGATACGAAGAAAGGTACGATGGATGCTTTCTTTGATGTTCTTCAAAGAGAAGCGGATGAAGCAAGAACACCAGCAACTCGTCAAAAGAAGCTGGCACTGCTTGAATATTTAAGAGATCCAGATACTAAGTGTTTTTCTAAATAGACTAAAAAATTTCGACGCTACCAAGTGTTCCATTGTCCTTAATTTGTAGAACTTTGAGAGCATTTAGGTAGCGTTGTAAGCTTCCAATATTTTCTTTTTCAATTGTATCTCTCATAACTTTATAAGCTAGTCCCGAAAACTCAGGTGCCTTAAATAGTCCTTCAACATCAGCACTTGCCCATAGGTAGCGAGATAAAGTGTTCTCAATAGTTCCATTTGGAGAATAAAGAATTCTATTCAGCTCTGAAAATGTTTGATCAGGAGTAAGGCCATCAAAGCTTACACCGTACTTATTCATAAACTTAACAGTAGCGCGATCACTTTCTAAATTTCTAATAATACCTGAAATTGCCTTCTCTTTTACTGTCGCAATCATCGTTTCAACTTCAGTAACTTCTTTTTTAGTCATCTTTGGAAGTGCCTCAAGAACAGATACTTCAAGTCCACGGTATAGATCACCTACAGTCTCGGCCATAAGAACTTTCTTCATTCCAAGAGTCTCACGAGCTGAGCGACGAGCAACTT
Source organism: Halobacteriovorax sp. CON-3 (assembly GCF_043196995.1). Classification (NCBI taxonomy): domain Bacteria; kingdom Pseudomonadati; phylum Bdellovibrionota; class Bacteriovoracia; order Bacteriovoracales; family Halobacteriovoraceae; genus Halobacteriovorax; species Halobacteriovorax sp. CON-3. The sequence continues at coordinate 321,518 of NZ_JBEBNA010000002.1, read as the reverse complement.
CAGAGATCAGTCTTGCACGTGCAGTAAAGATCTTTCTCATTAATACACCTTCTCCAACAGCTGAGATCACAGGAAGTCTTTTTCCAAAGAACCCACCAGTGTGAGGAGCACCTTGAATTAGCATATAAGGGAAGTCTCTTTTTCTTAGAGGAATCTTCACAAAAATCTCAGTTAATACATCTGCATTCTTAGCAATATAATCAGCTAATTCTGCTTCAGGAAGTCTTTGTAGTTCATCATAGATCTTAAGGAACTGACGACGGTTCTTAGCAAGGTTTGCAGTATTCTCATTCCAAGCACGAACAATCCAGTTTGTCCCAGTCATATATTGACCCTGGTCTGCTTTTCTCACTCTTAGTTTTGAGCGTGCAGCTTTTGAAGAGTTGCTTAGTTTAGAAGCATTAAGCCTCTTCACATAGCTTCCCATATAGTGTCTTAGCTCTAGTGGGCTACCATTAAAAAGTTTTGAAACAGTATTTCCAAGGGCCTCATCTACTTGAGAGTAATTTAAGTTAACAGCAACATCACTTGTATAACGATAGATTCCACCATGTGAGCGAGTGATTGCTTCTTCAACACTTGCAACAATATTCTTAATTGCTTTGTTATAACTCGTCTGAGATAGCTTTCCAGCTGTATAATTAGCTTCAATACGATCCATTTTCTTAAGAGTTTTCTCAACGAACTCTTCATCTAAATCTAGGTTTCTTAAATTCTCAGCGATATCATCCATCGACTTAGAAGAAAGCATTTTCTTAAATACATCACTATATTTTTTAAGTCCTAGAACTAGTTTTGCAAATTCAACTTCTGATTCATTAACGATAACAGAAGCATCTTTTCCAGATTGTTTTAATGCTTCTTTAATTCCTAGTTGTGAACGATTCTTTACAATGGCCTTCAGTGATTCTTTGAAGATTTTTGAACCAACTGAAACACTTCTTGTCAGGATTGAAATCATTGAGATTGTTCCAATAACTTCAAATGCCACGGCCATCCACCCTCTTGCAACATTCTCAGTAGAGTTTGAATCAGTGAAGCCAAGATCGGCCATTTCACCTACATATTCTTCACTTCTATCAGCACGAAACTTTACTTTTGTTTCTAAGCGAATTGCATTTGCTTGCATACCAAATCCGACGGCACCAGCACCAGCGATAGCTAGTCCACATAGTCCACCAGTAACGATTGTACATGAACCAGCAGCTAGAACAGCTCCCATACCAAGTAGGAATCCAAATACACCATTAAACATGGCCCACTTTTCATCGCTATTCCAATCATCCATTCTGTCCATTAACTCTTTTGGAACAGCAGGAATTCCAAGAAGCTGATTAAGCTGGTCTTGAATTTTAACTGTTGCATAAAAGTTCTCTTTAAGACTATCAATATCGTCTTCATCAATTTGGCAAAATTTATTCATCTTCTTATAAGTATCTTGCTGACGCTTAAGAGCTGATCTCTTTAAAATCTCTTTATATACTGGAGTCTTAAGATCCATATTTAGCTTTAAAAAGTTATGCACTAATTCATAGTCATCAAAGATATCAATACTACCTGGACGAGAATCAAAGATTTCCGCTCTTTCTGTATGTGACTTAGCTGCTAAGATCTCTTTATAAAAAGCGATTTTTTCAACATCTTCTTCTTGTAGACGAGCACTAATATCTTCTGTTGTTTGATACAGTAGGCGCCCTTCAATTGTTTCATTTGCAGCATCTTCAATTTGATTACGCTCTAAAGTTACCTTATTCGATAAAGAATCGATTAGTTCAAACGCTTTCTTTCCTGAGTTAAGCTCTGCTGTCATAATTTGAGTCGTATCTTTGTTAAACTCATCAAAGATTGTATTCCATAGTCTCTTATACTCATCTTTCTTTAACTCACTAGTTAGAAAGTTAGGTCTGATACTACGGTTCACTTTAAGGATCTCTGCGGCTTCTTCAAGATTCTCAAGGTAAGCATTCATGTTGTTATTAAAACACTTATAGCTATAATCAACTCTCATTCCACGAGAAGTTTTCTTATATGTCTTAACTCGACCATCTCTAATATTTTGAAGCTCCTCACGAGCGACAAGATAACCTAGTCTCACTTTTGCTAGAGGGTTTAGCGCCTGCATTTGATCTAATAAATAATCGTACTCATTTGTTACTAGCTCAGGAAAAGCTTTTGGTCCTGTTCTTAGGTAATCAAATACCTTTGCAAGAGTTACATAACTCTCCTTAACCTTTGCTTGATCCAGACGAGCAACAGGAATAAATTTTCCATCAATCTTTAAAGAATCGATATAACTTACAACTCTGTTAAGAACATTTGATTTTCTTGATAGTCCCTTACAAAGCTGAGCTGGGTTTCTATAACAAAAACCGAATAGCATATTATTATGACGTGAACCTACTTTAAACTCTTCTTCATCTTGAAGCTCTAGCGCCTTCTGATAAAGAGTATTAAGTCCCCAGTTACGGTAAGCTTCTTGAGAGTATAAAGATGGAAATTCAATAACAACTCTATTCTTCTTAAGTTCATTTTTGATTGAGTCACTAATAATATCTTCTAAGTTCTCAGTTCTGGCCTGGGCCATTTTTGATGCAAGGTATGGAGAAGCATTAATTGCTGAAGGATAAATATTTTCAACATACTTCTGATCACCTTCATAAATATCAACTTCAATTGTTTTTGATTCTGGAACAACAGCAATGATATCATTAATAAGAGCGATATCCTTAGTCGTTACCTCTTTAGACTTTCTTGTTCTTGATCCTCTCTCATAAGAATAGATATTTTTCTTATACGCCTGAGCAACTTCACCCATCTTCATATCAACAAATTTATTATATGCATTAACTTCGTCAAAGCCAGCCTTTAGAAATTTTTGGTAAAAATTAGTTCCTTCCTTACCTTTTGCCGCTCTTAGGAAGTTTTCAACTGAAGTAGAAGCAACCATTGTCTCAGCTAGAGGGTTTAGCTCCTCAGCTTCCCTAACACTCATAAGCTCTAGATTACCTTCATCATATGAAAGCCCTGAGTTCTTAATAAGGTTATCTAAGTATGTTTTTGCAACAGACTCATCAACCTTAAGTTCTAAAAGGTGTGGCCATGAACCATTAACTTCACTACGACAACTTTTTGGAATAACGATCTTATCTTCTTTAGACTCGATCATTAGGTCATAATTTTTAATTTGAGTTGCCATCATTTGAATCGTAAGGATTCTAAGAGCACGTAAGTAGTTCTTTGCACTTGGTGATTCATTAATTGTAACAACATCTCTTTTAGAGTTTAGGAATGTATTAAGCTTTAACTCAACATCACTTCCATCAATATCTACAGTAAAGAAAATCTTATCCTTCATTTCACCGTGAATCAGAAAGTTGTATAGCTCTGTATCCTCTTCAATGAAGTCTGTCGTAAGCTTAGGTAGAATCTCATTCATATTAATGGCCGACATATTTCTAAATGGAGATAGAATTACCTTAATGTCATATAGGCCCTTAACGATAGAATCATTGTAAGTAAGAAGTAGCTCTTCTTTATCTGCATAAGCTTCATTTGTATTATTGATAATATCTTCAATCTTAGTCTTTAGTGACTTCGCTCTTGAAAAGAACTTTAGAGCTTGGGCCGAATAAGTATCGATTTTTCTATTTTGTTTACGATTTAGTTTTTCATCAACTTCAACTTCAGCAATAACTGCAGCAATACTTGAGAATAGATTATCTCCTCTTGTAACTTTCTTTGCTTCTACTTGTTTTTGCTCTTCTTGGTAATCTTTTACACCACATGAGTTCTTCTTAATTGAATCAAGAAATGTAATGAATTCAGTTTGAAACTCAGCTTCACCTTGTGACTCTTGAGCGCTTTGAGCTTGAAAGCCTTGTGCAATTTGCGCCATTTCTTCTTCAGATAGATCGCTTGAAACGCTACCACGAAGATTCTTCTTAATCTCTTTTAGCTCTGCCAGAGTTTCGGCCAGGTCATAAACACTTGCCACAGATCTTGTATTTTCGATCGTCTGAGCAAACGCCATTTGGAATGAACATAGAGAAATAATAATGAATGAGATTAGCTTTTTAAGTTTCATGCCCTATATACTGCAATCACAGTGCCAACTAACAGGTACAAAACAACAATAATTTCATGCACTTACAGTATTACATGGTGTCTAAAAAGTGAACATAGTGTCTACTTCATGTGATTTGATCAAATGGCCTCATTCAAGGCAAAGTACATCGTAAATTCTTTTTCTCGACCGTAGGCGATGTCTACACGGGAATTAAGGTTTTGCTTAGGAAGAACCTTGTAGCGAATTCCTGTTCCAATATGAGCTAATGGGTCTGCTTCAAAAAGATCTGATGGAATTTCATTTCCAACTCGTGATTCTCCCCCAAAGACAAATCCTACCCCCGCAAAACCAGCAACGCCAAATTTTCCATTCATAATGGATTCAAAATAATGCTTATACTCACCTTCAAAACGGATCATATTCGCACCCTCATAAACTTTGCCAGTGTATCCGCGAGGGCCACGTGAGCCGTAGTTATAATTATAGTTTGGGTTCGTATCACCAAGATTGAAACTTGAATCAAAGAGCCAAGAAAAGAGATGATTAGAATTTCCAGCAAGCGAAATATACTGCGATAGCGTCGCCTCAAGAGTTGTAATATTGTCATCTCCACCAAGATTCTCACGATAGAAATTTGTACGCGTATTTAAATAGAATCCACTTGTTGGTGAAAAGGTATTGTCGCGACTATCGTAAAAAAGATTAAATTTTAATCCAGTATTGCTCGCATAATTTGCAGGATTTATATCGGCCTTAAAAATAACCTCATTCCAAATAATCCCTCCACCAATAAATAAATCCTTCCACACTCTTCGATTAACGTTAACGACAACAGCTCGAATTTTATTTGAAGTATCAAGAAAGCGTTCAAGGTCAGCTTGAAACATCTGACTTAGAATATTTCCTTCAAGATACCCACCTGTTAGTCGCCACTTATCTTCACCTAAGTGAAGCTTAGTTCCAATAGCACCCATGGCCGTTCCATTTGTTGTAATCTTTCCAAATGCACCAATTATTGAAGGTGGTACTGGCCTTAAGTTGTCCTTGTACTTTCCGTCATTTGCATCAAAGAGATACATTCCAATTAGATCAAGCCCAAGCTTAGTACTTGGCATATATGATGGGCCCGGCACAATGACAAATTGCTTATCATCAAGTCCAGACGTTGCTTTCACGTCTCGTTGCACTTTTTGCGCAAAAGTCATAGAATGAAGTAGAATTAACGCTAGTAATAAAAATCTCATTGGGGATGCCTATGTTTAAGATAGTTTTTATTTTATTTTTATCATTCTCCTTTTCTTTTGCAAATAATATTAATTTCTACCAATCGGTCTTTCCTAGGGCCACAAAGCTTAAGAAAGTGAGTGTTGTCGATTCGATTAGTGACAATCCAATCAATACGACGATTCAAATTGCTTATGACAAAGATGGAAAGAAGCTTGGCTTTATCCGTGACGTGGATACAACAACAGGCTGTGATAGTGCATGCCTTCCAGTTGTCTTCACTCTTTTCTACAATACGAATTATGAATTTCTAAAGCTTAAGTCAAAAGTTGGGCTTACAAAGAAATTTCACAAACCAATGACTGACGATGATATCAATCGTCTTCATCTTCTTATTGGATTAAATCCAGCGGCTTTTAAGAAAGTTAAGCATCCGAAAGATATGACAGATGCTCTAACTGGTGCGACTAAGAAAGAGTATGTGGATGCAGTTGTGAAAGACGCTGCTTATTCGACGTTGAGAATTAATCTTTATAATCAAGATACAATTAAACAATTAAAAAATTTAAAGTTATAGAATAAAAAAAGGGAGCTTACTAGCTCCCTTTTTATTTTCATGAGGTTACTGGCCTCTTAGATCTTTTCTTAGAATCTTCCCAACATTTGACTTAGGAAGTTCTGTTCTAAATTCAATAATCTTCGGTCTCTTATAACCTGTTAGGTTCTCTTTACAGAAGGCCATCAATTCTTCTTCTGTTAGGGACTGATCATTTTTAACAACAAATAGTTTTACAATCTCACCCGACTTCTCATGTGGTACACCAACAGCAGCACATTCAAAAACTTTAGGGTGAGTTACAATAATCTCTTCGATTTCGTTTGGATAAACATTGAATCCTGAAACAAGGATCATATCTTTTTTACGGTCAACGATTTTAAAGAAGCCATCTTCATCCATAACACCGATATCACCAGACTTGAAGAATCCATCTTCAGTCATAACTTTTGCAGTTTCTTCAGGACGTCCCCAGTAACCTTTCATTACCTGTGGACCTTTAATACAGATCTCACCAACTTCACCTGCATTTAATGTATTTCCATCGTCGTCTTTAATACAAACATCTGTTGAAGAAACAGGAAGACCGATCATTCCATTGTAATCTTTAAGATCTAGTGGATTGATACAAGCGGCAGGAGATGTTTCAGTTAAACCATATGCTTCAATTAATGGTGTTTTTGTAACTTCTTTCCATCTTTCAGCAACGGCACGTTGAACGGCCATCCCACCACCAAGAGTTAGTTTTAGTGATGAGAAATCAACAGTTTTAAAATCTTCGTTATTTAAAAGTCCATTAAAGAGAGTGTTAACACCTGTAAGGGCAGTAAAGTCCCACTTCTTAAGTTCTTTAATGAATCCAGGAATATCTCTTGGGTTAGTAATTAGAACATTTAGCGCTCCAATTTTAGAGAACGTAAAGCAGTTCGCTGTTAGTGAGAAGATATGATACAGCGGAAGAGGAGTGATAATAATCTCTTCACCTTCTTTAACAACTGGAGAAACCCACTCACCTGCTTGTAGTAAGTTGGCCACGATATTTCTGTGAATAAGCTCTGCACCTTTAGAAACACCAGTCGTTCCACCTGTGTACTGAAGGAATGCTAGATCAGAACTATTAATTTCAGGTTTCTTAAATTTAGATTCATCGCCTTTATCAAGGGCCTCAAGGAAAGACTTTGCTCCAGGAAGATCCCAATTTGGTACCATCTTCTTAACGTGCTTAATAACAAAGTTTACAAGTAGTGACTTTGGAAACTTAAGCATATCACCAATCTGAGTTACTAGAACGTGCTCAATTGGTGTGTTCTTTACAACTTCAGCAAGAACAGAAGCCGAGTTTTCAAAAATAATAATTACTTTAGACTGTGAATCAGTTAACTGATGCTCAAGTTCTCTTGCTGTATAAAGTGGGTTTACGTTTACACAAACCATACCAGCACGAAGAATTCCAAAAAGAGCAACTGGATACTGAAGAATATTAGGCATCATGATTGCGACACGGTCACCTTTTTTAAGCCCTAGATCATTTTGTAAATAAGAAGCAAACTTCTTAGAAAGATGATCGATTTCTTTATAAGTTAGAGTCTTTCCCATACAGTGGAAAGATGGCTTATCAGCAAATTTTGCAAAGCTTTCATCTAATAATGCTGGAATTGAAGGATATAATTCAGGATTAATTTCTTCAGCAACACCATTTTGGTAGTGCTTAAGCCAAGGTTTAGTCACAGGACAGCTCCATTTGTTACCATTAATAAATTTAGTCTAGATTTTATTGTATTTTAATTTTTAGCTACTTACAATACGCAATCTGTATGCGTGTTGCATTATAGTGAATGTATTTGAAAATTTCCTTGATGTAATAAATTTTATTAGATATAAGAGTGACCGTTTTGCAAAACACCACACACACTTTAGGCCCCCTGAATTAGGGGCCTTACTTATTTAGAGCCTATGACTAACTCTCACGACGATTCAAAAAAAGATTTCTATATAAATGAAGATGGTAATACTGTCTTCACAAAAGAGTTTCATCTACGTCGTGGTTACTGCTGTGAGAGCGGCTGCCTTCATTGCCCATTTGAGTTCAATGAGAAAGCTGATGATGATTCAAGTAGTATTCCTCTCGAACTTAGAAAGCAGGATTTAAAAGAAGAAGTCTCAGATGAGGATCTAGCAGAGTACTACCTCAAGGATTTCGAATAAAAATTAGACAATTGCAAAATTATTTTACCTTCTAACCCTACCTAAACCCCTGATATCACATTTAAATAATTGGCATTATTCCTGCACCTAAGACAGTGTCTAAATCTTGGAGGGAATATGAAACTACTTAGCTTAATCGCACTTTCGCTAGCATTCACACTATCAGCTCAGGCTTCTGTTAACTTTAAATGCTCTACAATGCGCAAGAATATTGAATTCAATTTAAAGGGAAATCAGATTCAAGTAGAAGGTCGTACTCCTGCCCAGGCCCTAATTGGACGCACACACAAAGTTGGAAACTCAGTAACAAAGCACTACCAACTTGCTGGCCAAAAATATCAAATTCACTTTGATGATGTGACGAATTCAAATGAGATGAATACTTATATCTCTATTCGTACTAAGAATGGGCACGAAGTAACATACCCACTAAGCTGTAATATTATCTAAACTTGTTTAACGACTAAAACCTTAGAGTCCGTTGTTGCCTTCAAGATAGCGGACTCAATATCCTTTACCACTGCCGACTCATACTCTTTAATTTCAGTATCATCAATTTCACAAGTACCTTCTAAAACAACAATCGAACTAATTCCGTTTAGAGAAAGGACACTTTCGTCTCCTGCTCCAAGTACTTTTACTCTTGCATTGAAGTAGTTATTACTTGTTAGCAAACCGCTTTTTTCAAGGTTCTTATATTGAAAATGCTCTAACTCATTAGCACTTGGTTTGAAGTTAATTACATCCATGGCCTTTTTTACATGGAGCTCACGAGGCTTTCCGTCAAGGCCCATGCGATTCCAATCCCAAACACGATAAGTCACACCTGAGTTTTGCTGAACTTCTACAAGTGTAACTCCCTCACCAATAGCATGAATTGAACCGGCCGGAATATTAAAGAAGTCTCCCTTTTGAACATTAATGAAATTCAAAAGCTCATTAACATTCTCACCTCTTTCAATGGCCTCTTGTAATCGATCTTTAGTGACCCCTTCTTTTAGGCCAAGATAAATTCCAGCATCATCATCAGCATCTAGAATATACCAACACTCATCTTTTCCAAGAGCATCTTCGTGGATATGAGCGTATTCATTATCAGGGTGAACTTGTATCGATAAGTTCTTACTCGTGTCGATAAATTTAATTAAATAAGTAAGGACCTTGCCTTCGAGAACTTCTTCGAGGCTTTGGCCATTTTCACAAAGAGAAAGTCCATTTTCTAAAGTTGAAACTTCCCATGTTTCACCTAATGGGCCATCAAACGAACCCTCAGGGTCTTTATATTTCTTTAACTTTTCGCCACCCCATACTGTGGTAACTAAATGTGGAATTTGCTTTAAAATCATAGTGCTATGCTATCGTACTTTCCAGCATGAGCAAAGAAGATTTACCTATTTTAATAAGGTTTAATATGCTTCAAATGCCTATAAAAGCTATGATAAAACATGACTTTAAACTTCCCTGAACGTATCGAAATTCCAGTAATCACTCTTCCCAATATAGTTTTTTTCCCGGGAACATCCCTCCCTCTTTATGTTGTCGATGATATTTTTCAAGACATTTTTGAAGAGGCCACTTGTGCAGGAAATCCCGTTGGGATATCTCTGGCCATGGAAAAAGATTTTGAAACCTACTTCGCATACCCATGTGAAGTCTTTGGTATTGGACAACCTCTTATGATTGAAAGAGTGGATGGAAATACACTCAAGGTGTTGGTACGTTGTATAGGAAAGTGCAAAGTTAATTACCCAACGCAATCTAACCCCTACCCGATGTATAATGTAACGATTTTAAAAGATGATGAATGTGTCATGAGTAATATTGATGAATTCTATCGCCTTGAAAGTATTCTCTACAATTGGCTAGATATTAATATTCCAAATGATCAAGATCGCGACTACTTTATTGAAACCCTTAATAAGCCCGATCAAATTATCAATTATGTTGCCACTTTTATTATCAAGAGCCGTCAAATAAGACAGCTTCTCTTAGAACAAGATAATATCAATGATAAAATTAAAATTTTAAATTCTCTGATAACAGATGAACATATCTTTCATGAAGACCCTATCGTGGCACAGGCCTTTGAAGAATTTGTTAGTGAAAAACTTCAGCTAAAGCAGGCCAATTAAACAAGGGCCACAAGAATATTAATTAAGGCCATTGCACATGCACTAAAGAATGAAAGCGTGAAGTTATCATCTACTCGAGTAGACAATAATTCAATAAAGGCCGTTGCAATAGCTGTAAAGAAAGCAAAGATAATAATTTTCAAGCTTAGTGGAAAATACATAAGCCCATATATTGCCACAATTAAAAATGTCGTTAAAAAACATGCATACGATCCCTCAAAAGTTCGATCTTGCATTACTTTTCTTCTTCCATAACGAATCCCCACAAATGAAGATGCAGGGTCTGCTAGTGAAAGAATGATTGTTGCTAAGAGTGCAATTTGTTCATCAAAGAAAAAGAAAGAAAGTCCAATACCTAGAAGAAAGAAAGGCGTACCTGTAAAGCTATTAATCTCAGTATCTCTTAGAACCCCACGACAAGAGTTAATGAATACCTGATTAATTCCATCAAACTTCAAGCGAAGAATTTCAACTAGTGTAAATAAAGCACTTGCTCCAAGAACAACTATTGAAAACTTATGAGAATCAAGATTAGACAGAAGATAAATTGAGGCAATTCCCAATCCTGCAAAAACATGAACTAACTTTCTTAATAAGTGTGGTTCAAACTTACTTGGGAATCTATAAATACTTTCCATTACAACAATATATAATTTTAGAAAAATAAAATAAAGACCTTTTCGAGGCTTTTTAATTTTGGCTATAATGATGGAAAGTTAAGCAAGTAATACAAGGACGTATTTTGAATAATAGTACAAATTCACATTTAGCAGATGCTGGCCAATATCTAGGTGCATCAAACAATGGCAAGAAAATTTGGGCCATTGGTGGCGGAAAAGGTGGCGTAGGAAAAAGTCTTGTTACGTCAAACTTATCGATTTGCCTTGCCCTAATGGGAATGAAGGTAATTGCCATTGATATGGACCTTGGAGGTGCAAACCTTCACACATGCCTTGGGGTAAGTGTTCCATCGAAAACTTTAAGTGACTACTTCACTAAACCAAATACAAAACTTTCAGATCTAATCACTCCTACTCCTCTTAAGAATTTAAGCTTAATTAGTGGGGCACAGGATAATTTAGGAATGGCCAATCTTAAGGCCGCTCATAAATCAAAAGTTTTAAATGATCTTCGTGAATTAGATGCCGATTATATTCTTCTCGACCTCGGAGCGGGAACAACTAATAATACTTTAGATTTCTTCTTAGGAGCTGATCAAGGTATCTTAGTAACTCTTCCTGAGCCAACCTCAATTGAGAATACTTATCGCTTTATCAAGTCAATCTACCACCGCAAACTTCAGTCGGTTGATGACTTCTTAGAGCTAGGGCCACTTATTGAGAAAGTTCTAAATGGAAAAGTTGGTGAAAACCGCACTCCATCTGAAATTATTGAAAAGGCCATGCAAATCAATGAAGCACAAGGCCTAAAATTAAAGAGAGAAATCGAGGCCATTACTCCAAAACTAGTTATCAATCAGGCAAGAACGCAGGCCGATATTGATATTGGTTTTGCTATGAGAATCATTTCTAAGAAGTACTTCGGTATCAACTTAGATTACGTTGGATTTCTTGAATACGATGCAACGGTTTGGCAAAGTGTAAAGAAAAAGAGACCTCTCATTCTAGAGTTCCCAAATTCAGCACTTGTAAAGAATTTTGAGCACGTTATTAATCGTATTTTAAATCTAACGAAGAAAATTGTTTAATTAATTTAATGAGGAATAAATGAGTAAAGAGAAGAACTATTATGAGGTTTTAGAAGTTGCACCTAATGCTTCGGCCGATGAGATTCAAAAAGCGTATACAGCAGCAAGAACTGCATATAGTGGTGACAGTCTTGCCATTTATTCTCTCCTATCAGAAGAAGAGGCACATAAAGTACTTGAGCTTATCGAGGAAGCTTATAATATTCTAAGCAACCCAACGAAGAGAAAAAAGTACAATCAAGCACGTGGAATTGTTATTGAAGATGATACAAATTACGTTGCAACAACAAAGCCTGAAGATGAAAATACGATTAAAGTGACAAATCAGATGAATCGTCTCGTGGCCAAGAAACGCTACGGCCTAGAGTATGAACAGAACGCGGAGTTTGAAAAAGAAATTGAACAATGTAGTGAGTACACTGGTGAATTCCTTAAGAAAGTTCGCGAATACAAAAAAGTTGATGTTAGTCGCATGTCTGATATGACAAAGATTTCAAAAACATTTTTACAATATATTGAAAATGAAGAAGTTGATAAGATGCCTGCTATCGTTTACGTTAGAGGATTCGTCTACCAATATGCAAAAGTCTTAAAGCTAAATCCTGATCTAGTAGCTAACTCATACCTTCAAAGAGTTAAAGCTTTAAAGGAAGGCAATTAAATTGTCATGAGTGATCAAAATTCTAAGTTTGTTATTAAGATCACCCAAGAAGACCATGATGAGTTTACTCGACTCGATCAAGTCCTTGCTAGTAAGCTTGAGCAATCACGAAGTTTCTTAAAGGAGCTTTTTAAAAAAGGCTCCATTACTTCTAATGTAAAAATTGAACTAAAGAAAATGCCTGCCGTAGGTACAGAAGTTCTTGTTGATATACCTCCCCCAAGAGAGTCCACTGCAAAAGCAGAGAATATTCCACTTAAGATTTTATTTGAAGACGAGCATCTAGCTATTGTCGTAAAGCCTGTTGGAATGGTGACTCACCCTGCGCCAGGAAATTACACAGGAACTCTTGTCAACGCAATCCTTCATCACTGTAAAGACATTCAAGGTGTTGGCGATGAGAAGCGTCCAGGGATTGTTCACCGTCTTGATAAGGGAACGAGTGGTGTTATGGTTGTGGCAAAAAATCAAAAGTGTCACGAAGAGCTTGTAAAACTCTTTCAGGCCCATGATATTGATCGCTACTATGAATGTATCAGTGTAAGCACAAAGCTTGCTCCAGAAGGAAGATTAGAGTCTACTATCGGACGTCATCCAAATAATCGTTTAAAAATGGCGGTGAATGTGCGCACAGGCAAGAACTCTATCACTAATTATAAAGTACTAAAGTATTACCAAAATCTAAGCCATGTTGAGCTTAAGCTTGAAACAGGACGTACACATCAAATTCGTGTTCACCTGAGTCAGCTTCTCAATGCTCCTATTCTTATGGACCCTCTTTATGGTGTGCCCAAGAATGATCTCTTACGAGTTGATAACCGACTTAGGGCTATTATCAAAGATTATGAGCATCCTTTTTTACATGCAAAAATTCTTGGCTTCACTCACCCTATTACGAAAGAAAAATTATATTTCGAAGAACCACCTCCACCAATCTTTCAAGAAGTCCTCGACTTTCTTGAGTCGGAATCGGAGTAGATTTGGCAAAGCTACTTTATCAAAAGAAAATTTCAGATTATCTCTTTGAAGTTTATGATGATCGACCTGATTTTGAATTTGATGAAGTGAAGCAAATCCATTCCTCTATTGTGGTCAATGCTCCTGCTTCCAATGATAATGAAGCTGATGCAATAACGTCTGAGCTCCAGCTCGATCGCCCACTAGCGATAAAGACCGCTGATTGCTTACCCATAGTAATTATTGGTAAATCAGGAGTCGCAAATATCCATGCTGGTTGGCGTGGCCTAGCTGATCAAATTATCCTAAACGACGAAATTAAAAAGATTGAACCTGAAATTATCCTGATTGGTCCACACATAAGTGCTGTAAATTATGAGGTTAGCGAAGAATTTAAACAAAATTTTCCTAACTCCCAAGCTTTTGCCGTGATAGAAGGCAAGTTAACGTTCAGCTTAGAGATGGAAATTAGGGTACAAATTTCAAATAATTTCCCAAAAGCACATGTCATATCTACCAATATATGCACATTTGCAAATCTCAACTATAATAGCTTTAGAAGAAATCAAACAACTAAGAGAAATTATAATATTTTAAAAAGGAATTAAAATATGACTGATAGTTTTTTAAATCGCCTAAGTTTTAACAAGAGAGTTTTATTCTTCGTTGCAGGTCTTGCAATGTTTATCCTCTCTATTTATCTAACAAACCACTACTACCAAGTTAAATTCCCTGTAGGTTTTGGTTCGGCCTCTGCATGTAATATTAATTCATTCTTAACATGTGATGCTGCGACTCTTTCACCTCTATCAAATATTGCTGGTGTTCCTATTTCAATTTTTGGAATTGTTATGGGTGCCATGATAATGCTTTTTTATATGGTTGATAGTAAAAGAGCTGAAGGAAGTTTATTTCTTCTACTTCTCCTAAACGGTATTGGATGTCTTATCCTATTTATCTATTCTTTAGTAATGCTGGGAACTCTATGTCCATTCTGTACACTTTACTATGTCGCTTCTTGGCTTGGTCTGGCCATGATGTTTCAGTACAAAGCAGATCGTGATTTTGATGCGAAATTCTTTGTAACTGCTGCTATCTCTATGGTTATTAGTGGTTCTGTAGCCTATGGTTTTACAAATTCAAAAGTTGAAAACTCGACTGCAAGAAATGCACAAATCGTTGCTATGTTTAAGAATCTAAATAACTTAGGAACTCCAGAAAAAGCTTCACCTTACCGTCTCGCTTCTTCTTCGGAGGATTTTAAAGATGCACCAATTCAAATGTCAGTCTTCTCAGACTTTCAGTGTCCAGCGTGTAATGCACTTAACCTAGTTCTTCCAACAATTGAAAAGAAGTACGAAGGTAAAATCAATATTCAATACTACTTCTATCCACTTGATCACAACTGTAATGCTGGAATGAGCGGACCTCTTCACCAGCTAGCTTGTGAAGCTGCTTACCTTGCAAGCTGTGTAGGACCTCAGAAATTTAAATCAGTGCATGATGCAATTTTTGAGAACCAATCAAGCCTAACTGCTGAATGGATTAGCAACAAAGGAAAAGAGTTTGGAGTAACTGAGTGTATGGCAAAGCCTGAAACAAAGCAGGCCGTTGTGGATATGATCGCTCAGGCCAATTCTTTTAATGTACAATCAACACCAACTCAGCTAATTAATGGTGTAAAGATTGAAGGTGTAAGGCCATTAAGTGACTATACTGCAATTATGGATCACCTTCTAAAAGAACATAAAGCTAAGAACTAATGAGTAAAAAAAAAGAAAGAATTATTCCTAAATATGCAGTGGGTCCGATCGAGACCCACTGTCATCTCGACTACCTCAAAGGCCAAGAATTAATTGATACTCTAGAAAAATGCCAAGAATATGGTGTTAATAAAGTTGTGACAATTGCGGTCTCTCCTGACAATCTTAAAAAAGTCAGAGAGCTCACGGCCAATGAAATCGTCTATGGTACTCAAGGGATACACCCTCATGAGGCCAAGCATATTACACAAGAAACTTATCAAGAAATTGAAGAAAGTTTAACTAACCCTAAGATTGTTGCTGTTGGAGAGATTGGACTTGATTACTACTATGAGTTTTCAGATCCTACGATTCAAAAAGAGGCCTTTGAAAAACAATTACAAATTGCATGTGATAATGATCTACCAGTTGTTATTCATACTCGTGAAGCGGATGAAGACACAAAGGCCATCTTGAAGAACTTCTCAACAACGCTTAAAAGAAAGGGCGTCATCCACTCTTTCACTTCGGGAATCGAGCTTGCAGAGTTTTGTTTAAGCGAAGGGTTTCACATCGGATTTAACGGAATTGTGACTTTTAAGAATGCTGGAAATGTTCGCGATGTCCTAGATATCGTTCCTATTGAGCAGATGCTTCTTGAAACAGACTCTCCGTATCTGACTCCAGTACCTTTTAGAGGACGTGAGAACGCCCCATTCTATCTTCCTTGTGTTGCAGACTTCATTGCAACTCATAAAGAAATAGATGCTCAAAAATTAATCGACGTTGCCAATAGCAACGCCGAAAATCTATTCTTTAAATTAAAATAATCCTTCAGTTGATAGATAGCGCTCACCTGTGTCGTAGCAAAAAGTTAGCACAGTTGAGCCCTCTGGCATCTCACTGATTTTCTTATCAACCGCCGCTAAAGACGCTCCACTTGAAATCCCCAAAAGAATTCCTTCTAAGCGTGCTGCACTTCTAGCAAATTCAAAAGCTTCATCTTTTGTTATTGTGACCACTTCATCCAATAGCTCACGATTAAGAACACTAGGAACAAAACCTGCACCTATTCCTTGAATTGGGTGAGGTCCTGGATCACCACCCGATAGAACTGGTGAATCACTTGGTTCCACCGCAATAACTTTTAAAGCACTAAACTTCTCTTTTAAAACCTCTGAAACACCAGTGATATGTCCACCTGTTCCAACTCCAGTTATAAGATAATCAATCTTTCCATCGATATCCTCTAAGATTTCCTTTGCTGTTGTATCTCGGTGTACATCAACATTTGAAGGGTTATCAAATTGCATTGGCATCCACGAGTTAGACTCTTGCTCACAAATCTCCTGGGCCTTCTCTATTGCTCCCTTCATTCCCTTCTCTTTGGGAGTAAGAACAAGCTCAGCTCCAAATAGGGCCATCAAACGCCTTCTCTCTAAGCTCATACTCTCTGGCATTGTGATGATAAGTCGATAACCAAGAACTGCACAGGCCATGGCCAGCCCTACTCCAGTATTCCCAGATGTTGGTTCAACGATAACTGTTCCTTCTTTGACTAAGCCTTTCTTTTGGGCATCTTCAATCATTCGTTTTGCAATACGATCCTTAATTGAGCCGCCAGGGTTAGCACGTTCAAGCTTTGCATAGATTGTAATATTTTTCTTATTGGCCTCGGGAAAGAGACGATTGATTTTTACGAGAGGTGTATTTCCAACGGTATCCAAAATATTATTAAATTTCATAGGTAAGCTCCTCGGTACTAAATTGTCGATCCTTCACATCTAAGTGAACTTCGCTTTTATGATAAACAATTGATTTTTTCTTCACACTTTGTGTTAGCCAAACATTCCCACCAATCGTTGAGCCTTCACCTATTACCGTCTTTCCTCCAAGAATTGTTGCATGTGCATAGATCACGCAATCATCTTCAATTGTAGGATGGCGTTTCGTATTCTCTAATTCCTTACTGACGGATAAAGCTCCGAGGGTTACCCCTTGATAAATCTTTACACGATTTCCGATGATTGCGGTTTCCCCAATAACAACGCCTGTTCCGTGATCAATAAAGAATGACTCCCCAATTTTAGCTCCAGGATGAATATCGATTCCTGTTTTATTATGGGCGTATTCTGCAATCATGCGAGGAAAGATTGTTAAAGATTTTCCATAAAAGAAGTGGGCCAATCGATAAGAGGTAATGGCAAAGAGTCCGGGATAGCATAGAACAACTTCACAGATATTTTTTGCTGCTGGATCTCCTTCTAAGAGCGCTGTCGCATCAACTTCAATCTTCTTTGCAAGTGTTAATAATTCTAGACTGTAGCTTTCAATAAGCTTTGCCCTAGCATCTGTATCGAGCTTTAAGTGATTTAAAATTTGATCTGCACTAATAAGATGACGATTGAAATACAACTCAAAGTCTTCATAATTAAGAAATTGCATTCTGACAGAACCTGGTAAAATTATATTGAGGGCCTCTTCAACAAAATCCTCAATCATCTCAGGCTTTATTTCTGTGTCATGACAAACTTTCTTCTTATGCTCGTAAAGCTTCTTTATCGTTTCCATCGCGCAATTATAACACGCAGTTAAGGAGACTTAATTCACATATTTCTTTATAAATGGTTAATAAAATAAGACTAGATTGTAAGTCATTGATTTGTATGACTATCGGTAGCTTCGAAGAATTTCATCTGAGTATTTATCAGCACAACTTAAGAGGTCTTTTTCGTTTTTAATGCCAAAGCACTCTTGAGCAATTTTAATATTTCGCCCACAGTGGAAGTCAGTAAACTCATCAGAGATTCCTGTAACCTTCTTAAGCCAACAGGCAGAGTGATAGGCCAAAGAATATAAAGTCGCGTATTTTCCTTCAGCACAAAAACCAAAGGAAGCAGAAACAACGGCCGCAATCTTTTTTTCTCCATTAACATCAACAAAAACCGGTCCACCACTATCGATATAGCAAGTATCAGTTTGCTTATTTCTCATATCGATTTCATTAAAGAATGCTTCGAAGATCGGGATATCGGCCACCCTCTTTTGCCCATAAATAATATTGGCATGAGCTGAGTCCATTGGCATAAAGCCGATTTCGCCTGTGTAGCCAAATCCAACAGCTGTTGTCACTGCACCAGGAATAATCTTGGCCAGCACTTCTCTTGGGTCAGTAAGAAGAGAATAAAACTTTTTAACTTTCAAAGGCATATCAACAGTCACAACAGCAAGATCAACTGTTTTCAAACTTGCCAGATCGGCCAGCGGCCCATTTGGGTATTTAAATTTTAAGCTCGGGTGTAATTCTATTCCTGTGACGCTATATTGGGCATCAAGATTCTCTCTCGTTGAGGCAGTCATAGACTTACCTTCACCTAGGTAGACGCGAATTGATTTGAAGTTCTTATTCTCAAGACAATGAGCTGCCGTAAGGATATGCATTGGAGTAAGGGCAACCCCTGTACAAAATGGGCGCCCAAGCCTAACGAGGGCCACGACGCTCTGATATTCACCTTTGCTCACAGCTTCACCCCCAACAATTGCAAAGCAAGAGCTAGAGAAAACAACGCAAAGGATCATTACATATTTTAGCATGACACTTCATAGCATAATCAGTTGATAAAGACTAGAAAGGATTACGAGTTATTTTGCTGATTCATCTCATAGAAGGCGCGATAGAGGCCCGCAAGTTGTTGCTTTCTCTTGGCCAAGTAATTCTGATCCAAAACTTGGGTAATTTCTTGAAAAATTTCGCGATGCACATCTGCTGCTTCATCTATTTTGGTATGGCCTTCTGGCCTTAAAATATTGATCACATCTGTCGTCTTAAAATCACGAGCAACATTAGGCCCATCATTGAAAATAAAAGAGCGATCCAGCATAAAATTGAGGTTCTTTTTTACGTTCTTTGGAATGATGTCATTATCAAAGCCTACCGAGTCGAGAGTCACTAGAAGATTCACCTCTCGAAAACCGGCCTCTGCACTATTGAGTCGATTGGCCAAGTTCACAACTGCATCGCCCCCAAGAGAGTGGCCAACTAAGATAATTGGTTGATCCTTAGGTCGCCTAAGAACTTCCTCAAAAACCTTATCTTCCTCATTCCAGCTGACAAACTCTCCATCGCTAAAAGACTTAGCGATATCTTCAAGTCCACCTTTTGAGCTAAGAGTGGAAAGATGAAGTCCTTCTAAAAAGAATATTGCAGGCTTATTAATTGGTAGTAATTCCTTTACCGGCTCAACCTTTTTAACCTCACTACTCTCTTCTGGTACATTAACAGCTGACTTAGCAATTGTTGTCACAGCATCCACGGCCAACTTCTTTCCGGCCTGAGCAATAGCAAGAGCATCAGTTGATATTGATGCCTTGGCAGCAGCTTCGGCAACCTTAGCAGTTTTCTCCACAACTTTCGTTGCATTCTTAGCAAGCTTTTCAGGCACAGAGGCCTCACTCTTGATTCCACTTTCATAATCCGCTTTGGATTTGTAGTGAATGATATTTGATGGCATTTTTGAACTTGTCTGCATTAGTAAAATTATAGCTTGTTCAGCTATTTTTTGGGCAGTGAGCAAAATCGTCGCATCCTCTTAGAAATATGTGCTTTAGGTAGGCAATCTCTCTCTATTGTGGCATATTACAGGGGAATTTTTTTTTAATAATTAAGCACAGGAGTCAGGTATGTCTGGAAAGATCCGCGTTGGTATTAATGGTATGGGCCGTATTGGTCGTACAGTTCTTAGAGAAATCTTTAACCGCAATATTGAAAACTTAGAAGTTGTTGCAGTTAACTCACCAGGAGATATCAATGACTATGTTCACCTAATCAAGTACGATTCAGTATTTGGACGTTTCAACGGTGAGGTAAGTGTAGATGAATCACACAAAATGCATGTTAACGGAAAAGAAATTTCTTTTCACAAGTATAGAGACCCAAGTGAAATTCCTTGGACACAAGATAAAGTTGATATCGTAATTGATGCAACAGGTGTTTTTAAAGATCAAAAATCTCTAATGAAGCACGTAACTGGAACAGTTAAAAAAGTTATCCTTTGTTGTCCAGGTAAAGACGTTGATAACACAATCGTTATGGGGATCAATGAGAATACTTACGATGCTGAAAAACACACAGTTATTTCAAATGCATCTTGTACAACAAACTGTCTTTCACCAGTTGCTAAAGTTCTTCACGATAAATTTGGAATTACAAATGGTCACATGACAACTGTTCACTCTTATACAGGTGATCAAAATATCCTAGATGCTTCACACTCTGACCTTCGTCGTGCTCGTGCAGCAGCTGTTTCAATGATCCCAACAACAACTGGTGCAGCAAAAGCTGTTGGTCTAGTTATTCCTGAACTAAAAGGAAAGCTTGATGGTTTCGCAATTCGCGTTCCTACACCAAACGTTTCACTAGTTGACCTTACTGTTAACCTAGAAACAGAAGTAACAGAAGAAGAAGTAAATGCAGCTCTAAAAGAAGCAAGTGAAACTTCAATGAAAGGTATTCTTGGTTTTGAAGATGAGCCACTAGTTTCTGTTGATTACATGGGTATGAGAGAGTCTTCATGTGTAGACGCTCCACTGACAAAAGTAATTGATAAGAAGAGTGTAAAAGTTGTTACTTGGTATGATAACGAAGCAGGTTTCTCTAATAGAGTAATTGATCTTGCAGGCTTCATCGGTAGCCAACTTTAATACTTAAAAAGTAAATTAGGAAAAACTATGGCATTACAATTTATTGACAGCATTGATGAATCACAAATCAAAGACAAGAAAGTTCTTGTTCGTTTTGACTTCAATGTACCTCTAGATAAAGAAACTAAAGAGATTACTGATACAACAAGAATTGATAATGCTCTTGAAACAATCAAGCTAATCCTAGACAAAGGCGCATCTAAGCTAATTATGATGTCTCACCTTGGTCGCCCAAAGGGACAAGTTAATCCAGACTTCTCACTTGAGCCGGTTGCAACTTATCTTGCAGACAAGCTAGGAGAAGAAGTTACGCTAACTGAATCATGTCTTGATCGTGGTATTAAAACTCTACTTACACTTAACTCAAATAAGATCATCCTTCTTGAAAACCTTCGTTTTCACAAAGAAGAAACAGAAAATGATCGCGAGTTTGCTCGTAAACTTTCTGAATATGCAGATATCTATGTAAACGATGCATTCGGTGCTGCTCACAGAAAACACGCTTCAACTTATGAAATCAATGCATTCTTTAAGAACCATGCTTATGCTGGCCTTCTTATGAAAAAAGAAATTGCGGCCCTTTCAAAAATCACAGAAAGACCAGAGACTCCATTTGTTGCGGTAGTTGGTGGTGCAAAAGTAAGTGACAAGATCAAGATCATTGAAAGATTACTTTCAAGTGTATCAAGTCTTTTAATCGGTGGTGCTATGGCCTACCCTTTCCTAAAAGCAAAAGGAAATGAAGTTGGAACTTCTCTTTGCTCTGATGAAGACGTAAGTCTAGCAAAGAAAATTTTCTCTCAAAGTACTGCACATAAAATTGTTCTTCCAATTGACCACATCGTTTCAAGTGAGTTTGGTGGTAAGCCAGAAGCAGTTGATAAAGTAGGTATCCCAGATGGAAAAATGGGACTAGATATTGGTGAACAAACAATTGCAAAGTACAGCTCTCTTCTTCGTGAAGCAAAGACAATTCTTTGGAATGGGCCAATGGGAATCTTTGAAAATGAAGATTATGCCAAAGGTACTTTTGCAATCGCTGAAGCTTTAAGTGAGTCAGATGCCTACACTCTTGTTGGTGGCGGAGACTCAGTAAGTGCTGTAAACAAATCAGGACTTGCAAGCAAGATGAGTCACGTTTCAACTGGTGGTGGTGCATCTCTTGAGTTTATCGAGAAAGGTAGTCTTCCAGGAATTAGTGCTCTAAAATTTGGTGTTGAATAAAACTTAAATAATTAAAAGGGATGTAAATATGACTGAGAGAACGAAGTATATCGTAGGAAACTGGAAGATGAATCAGAACACAGAAGACGTTATCGCCTTCTTTGATACTATCGACAGCTCTAAACTTCGTCACGAAGCATGGATTGCTCCACAAGCGATCCACATCCCTATTTGTCTTCAAAATACTGACGACTTTAAAATCGGTGCCCAAAACTGTGCAACTGAAAATAGCGGAGCCTTTACTGGAGAAACCTCTCCTGCTTCACTAAAAGACATCGGTGCCCACTTCGTGATCATCGGTCACTCTGAGCGTCGTTCAATCTACAATGAAGACGATGCAACCCTAAATACAAAAACAAAGATTGCCCTTTCAAATGATTTAACAGTTATCTTCTGCATCGGTGAAACTCTTGAACAAAGAGAAGCTGGAAAGGTCGAAGAAGTTCTTTCAGAGCAACTTCGTCTTGGTCTTGCTGGTATTAACAGTGATAAAGTCATCATTGCCTATGAGCCAGTATGGGCCATTGGAACTGGTGTGACAGCAACTCCTGAGCAAGCGCAAGAAACTCATGCCTTCATTAGAAAATTCATCAATGAAAGCTTAGAAATCGATGGTGAGAAAACTTCGATTCTCTATGGTGGATCTGTTAAGCCTTCAAATGTAGAAGACCTCCTATCATGCCAAGACATTGACGGAGGCCTTGTTGGTGGTGCTGCCCTACAAGCGGACAGCTACATGGGTCTTCACGCTTAATTAATAAACGTGAACTTTCATTTCTTCAGTATCGTTACAACTTAATTCCTTGTAAGTCTGAACATCATCAATTGATGGCAAACTTCCCCTTGGTAAGTATAGATTCTTAGTAACTCCTAAGACCGTTCCGTCGGGCTTAGCAAAGACACGCCAGTCTGTTCCCCAATCTGTTTCAAAATCGAACTCACCTAAATATTTTCTTTCTTCACCAAAATATATAAGACTATCAACATTGATCTTCATATCACGACGAGCAAACTCCGGATGATATGGTAAGTAGAATTGAAACTCTTGGCGATCCCCTGCTTTAGCAGCTGGAAGAATCTTCAGAATTCCTTGTGAGTTAGTAATTGCAACTTCCATCGAGTCTTGAGTAAGTGTACGTACACCTTTTACAAGGTAGCCATTTTCTTTTGCGCAATGAAAGTAGTTATTAACTTTTAAAAGATCTTCTCTTCCATAAAAGTCATGACGGAAGATAAGTGATTTTTTCTTCAAGAAGAATAATCTCTTCTTTGTATAACCAAGTTGTCCAACTGATGCTTTCAGAGATTTCTTAAGTCCTTTACGTGCATCAATTTTCTTTGTGAATGAATGAGTTATTAAGTTTGGATTATAACGATAGTGTCCTTCGCGTGAAATCTCATTAAGGATTCCTTCAGCATCACATCCAACAAGCCCAAGGTAGCGAATATTTGGATGCACAGACTTAAAAAGATCCTTAACATCCTTTCCGTTAATACTTAGAACTGCACCCATATTATTTGAGCCAGTTGTATTCTGACTTGTTCCGGCCGCATGGGATGCCCAGAACACAGCAATATTATTTGGGTTGTGAAGCTGGCGACGTAGCTCATGAAAGTCCACACTATGTTTTACAACAATATTGTATCCAGACTTATCAAAGTGCTTCTTGAAGATTTTTTCAAGTTTTGGATCAATCTTCCAGCCCTTAGGCTTGTACCAGATACGTGGTGTTTCAAGAGATGTTAGTAATACGACATTTGGTTTTACATCTTGTGCATAAGTAAAATGCGCAGAAACAAACGTCAGGACTGAGAGTGACAAAATAATTAAAGCTTTCATGCCTGAGAAATTAGCATAAAAAAATGAACACTAAGGCCTAATTAAAGTTAAATTCAAATGTTAAAATTTACCAACAATTAAGCTTACTATTTGATATCAACTCTTAATGAAACTGGACAGTGGTCAGAAATAAAGCGTTGATACCAAGAGAGGTTTTCCAATCTCTTTGTATTACGGCTACTTCCACTACAAGCACGCCAAATTTCAACATACTTCGTTTCAGTATTATCAGAGACGTAGAAGTGGTCAAAAACATTTCCAGAGCCACCATTACGATAAGTATAATCGTAGTCACTAGTTCTTCTTGTCACTTCAATCGATTTAAAGGCATCACCTAGAACAACTAGGTCTGACTCTTTGTCTTCATAACGAGAATTTCGATAAGTATTTAAATCCCCAGCAATAACAACAGGAAGATTACTTTGGCGATACTCGAGAACTCTTTTATTTAAATTATTAACCTGCTCAAGGCGCGCATCAATAGAGCTAGGGCCGGCCTTAAGGTGAAGGCCTACTAAGTGAATTAATGGCTTCTTTGAATAACGATCAATGACTTGTCCATAAAGGGCCGGCCTTAAGTAAGGACGGTTTTCCATAAGTGGATAAGCATAGTCGTCATCACCTTTTTCAGGAACGATTTCAAGAGACTTCTTTAAACATATCATTAGGTGTTGGTGATTGAATTGCTCATGACGGTAGGAAACACAATGATGACCAAGGCCGTCCATTAGTTGCCCCAATCGATCCGTGTCGATAACTTCTTGGAAGAGAAAAATATCAGTATTGATATACTTCGTACTTAGAAACTCTGTAATAAAAGGATCACGATACTCGTCAGTTCTTTGTCCCGAGATTTCTCCTCCCAGTCCATACCAACGTAAGTTAAATGTTGTAATTTTTAAACTACTCGCAAAGCTATTTCCAGAAATTGAAAATACCGTTGCAGCACAGGCCAGCCATGGCCAAAGTCTCTTAAGTCTTCCCATATGAAAATGGTAAAGAAGCGATTGCCGAAGGTCAAAAGAATAATCCATTTAAGTTGCTGATATCACTTTCTGACCACTTTTTTTATTGAAATAATTTCTTACAACCTTCTCATTTTGCATTGCGTGGGATACACAATGCTCAAATCTGAAGGGAGACTGAATGAAAAAACTGCTATTTACGACACTAATTGCAAGTAATATCTTCGCTGGAGCAAGCTTTTGGGCGCTCTTCTCACCTCACCAAGGCGAGGAAGCATTTAATCAGATATACTCTGCAATCGATGGTTCAAAAGAAAAAGTTTGGCTAACTGTTTACAGCTGGTCGGATTCAAAAGTTGCAAAAAGTCTAGAGGTCGCATGTCTATCAGGAGTTGACGTAAAAGTAGTCCTCCACCCTAACCTAAGAAATAATTCTCGAGTTAATGATTACGCAACAGCAATTGAAGATGCTGGTTGTGGTGTAAAGTTTGCTTATAAAAAAATGCATGAGAAGTTTTCTATTGTCGATGATAAGTGGGCATTCAATTCAAGTGCTAACCTCTCAGGTGGTGCAAAGTCTCGCTACTCTGAGAACTTTATTTTCAACAATGACTCTTCACAAGAAGGTCGCCTAACAATTAATACCCTCAACCGTGAGTTCAAGTTTCTATGGAACTCGGGGAAAGATATCTACACTTCAGAAGTACAAGAAGAAAACCTAGCATCTCTTGATCTTGAAAGTTTAAAGAATGATCCAAACGAAGAAGAAAATCCTTCCTTTGTTTCAAGTTCAATGAACTTTAAATACACAAACCTAAAACCATCATCTAAGAGCTACCTTTCGGGACGTTATATAAAAATGACTGCTCGTAAAGTAAGTGGACAAAAGACATGGCTCGTTCGCGATGCCATGATTAAGCTAATCAATGAATCGCAAAAGAACATTCTCGTTAATGTTAATCACCTTGTTATCAAAGAAGTTGCTGATGCACTTTTAGATGCAGTTAAAAGAGGTGTTGATGTTAAGATTGTAGCTGATAATCAAGAGTATAAAACTAGTACAAAATCAAAAGAGATGACTCCTTACTTTGTTTATAATTGGAAGAAGCTTCCTGGAAATAAAAACAAGGTCGCACCAGTAAGAATTAAGTACTATTCTCACGCACCATCTCCACGCCACTGGGCCTTGAATCACCACAAGTACATGATCTTTGATTATGATGAGAATGACTTCTCAAAGACGAAATTAATGAGTGGTTCATATAATATTTCAGAAACAGCAGAGCTGACTCAGTTTGATAATATGTTCACTTACAAAGGTGAAACTTTCGCTCAACTCTTTAAAGACTTTAAAGGTGAATTTGATAACCTTTGGTTCTTAAATAGAGACGAGGATGATAGGCCAACTCAGGAAGCTTGGGATCGTGTTGCAAAACCTTATAATGGAAATATCTATCTTCACACAAAGATGCCTGTTTCTCTTACTTGGCCAGAAATCTACAAAGTAAGAAAGGCCGTCGCAAAAGCTGCGCCTCAATTCTTTAGAAATGCTTACAAGAAGCGCGACTGTTACCTTTTCAATCTTGAAAAGCAGATCTTCACAGGTTGTCCAAACTAAATAAACGATCAATTTCAATATATATAACTCATCAGGTCATAGACAGTACTTGTCATGGCCTCGATGTGTTGATATAAATTGTTGTTAATTTATCTATTTATATTGAAAGGAAATAAATTATGGTTACTGGTTTAATGATTTTTCACGGTGTTGTTTCAGTACTTCTAATCATCGTAGTTCTTCTACAATTTGGTAAAGGTGCGGAAGCAGGTCTTCTAGGTGGTGCTTCAGAAGCCGTATTCACAGGTAGCCAACAAGGTAATATCCTAAGTAAAATCACTGTAGTACTTACAGTTCTTTTCCTAGGTAACTGTATTCTTCTAGCGAAGATTCAAACAGGTAAAGAGTCTAAGTCTCTTCTTGATAGTGCAGCACCAATTGCAGCTCCACTTAACTCTGATACAACAGCTCCAGCACAAGCTCCAGCTGAAGAAACAAAATCAGAAGCAGCTCCAGCAGCAAAGTAATCAAACACAAAATTACATAATAAAAAAGCTCCCATCGGGAGCTTTTTTTATTTCTTCTTTATTAATTTTATAATTGATTGTATCCCCATTTCTTGTGCGTACTGAGCTACGCTCTTGCCACTAGCATCTGGAATATTTGGATCGGCCTTCATTCCTAATAAGGCACGAACATTATCAAAACGCTTATTCTTGATCGCAATATGAAGAGGTGTATCCCCTCTCTTATTCTTCTCATTTACGTCAGCGCCTTTTTTGGCAATATAGTAACGAATTGATTCTGGTGTTGATTTCTTTGCCATAGCAAAGAGCGAAGCAGGTCTTCTCTTCTTGTGAACGAGGCTTACCTCTGGAACAGAAGCAATTCCACGTGACTTTCTCTTTTTGGCAGCTTCAGCGGCCTTGGCCTCCGCAACTAGTTGAGCTTCATTTTTAAACTTATCTTCAACAAAACTTACTTCATAGTCACTAATGACAAATGAGCTATTTTCAATTTCATTGAGGTTTACATCCTCAAGTTGCCAATCTTTTTCAGTTTGAACAACTCTCTTTGGAGCATCACCTTTAAGATCGAGCTTCTCTTCCGAGATCCCATAAAGGTCTGCAAGGTAACGATACTCTGCTTCTTCACTTTCAGTTAAAAGCATTTCATTACTTTCAACTTTATTTAAAGGAAGAAGTCCCCCATGTTTTTCAAAAGAACCACATGAAGCTAGAACAACTAAAAATGTTAAAAATCTTAACTGACTCATCAACTCACTTATCGCCAAGAAGTTAAGATTTCTTTAGTCATTCTATGTTTACTTTAAAATTCAGGTATTTAGAAATAAATAGGGCCCGCAAAAGCAGGCCCTAATCATATATAGAAATTTAAATTAATCTCTAGAATGGGATATCATCAGCTGTGAATGAAGCGTTTGATGAAATATCATAACCTTGGTTCATATCATCTTGCTGAGGTGGCTCTTGGTTGAATGAGTTGTTATTTGACTGACCCATTGAAGCACCTTGACCTGCAGATGGAGCTGCTCCACCTAAGAATTGTACAGTTCTTGCATTGATTTCTGTTGTGTATCTCTTGTTACCATCTTTGTCTTCCCAAGATCTTGTTTGAAGTTGACCTTCTAAGTAAGCTTGACGACCTTTTGCTAGGTATTGACCACATAATTCAGCAAGTTTTCCCCAAACAACAACTCTGTGCCATTCAGTTCTTTCTTGTTTTTGTCCGTTTTTATCTGTCCAAGACTCACCTGTTGCAAGTGAGAAGTTACATACTGCCATCCCAGATGGTGTGTACTTAAGTTCTGGATCTTGTCCTAAACGTCCTACTAAAATAACCTTGTTTACACTCATTTGTTCCTCCAATCTTCTTCGCGTATAACTGAAACAATACTTTAGAATTCAACTATAACCGCAAGGTTGAGTATTACCTTAATACTTTACTACAATAATACGACTTTCTCCTATCGAGAAGTCATAAATAGCCTTGCAAAGACAAAAAAAAGAACAACTCGCGTCAAGAGCTTGAAATGATAAAAGTGGGAATTTGGAGATTCTAATTTTTTTTAATTCATGTCTGCAAAAGCTTGCTCAACATTCTCTGGAGCAATTTGAGCATGGCCACCTCTGGTCTGCCAAAACTCTTTTACTTTCGACTTAGCGATACGAACATCTTTTTTATACCAAGCTGCATCAAAGCCACAATGAGGACATGGAATTTCTTTTTTAAAATTCAGTCTTAGTGCTGCTTCAAAACCGGCCCAGTATAGAAAGAATGAGAAGATTCCTGCAAAGCTCACAAATGGATAAAGCATACCCGTTGTGGCAACAGTTAGCATAAACACTTGAAGGTAGTTCTTAGCATTCATATGTGGGTTTGTGATAACTGCCCTTTGAGTGCGACAAAGAGGACAGAAGAATTCAATATGCGCTTTCTTAAATTTGTAAGTACGCGTCTCTAATGGATTAAATGAATTCAATGTCTTCAATTATCGCCCTCCTAAGCATCGACAAAGTTAACAAACTTCGACTCCTTAATTTTACCAACTTAACTCCCCTGTTATAAGCAGGTAAAAAAGGTACCAGGCCCTGTTCTTATTCATCCTTGAGTCGAACAAGACCATAAGCCTGGTAGAGATAAGCACTCGTAAAAACAAGTACTTAAAGATGACCGATGCGGCCATGGTTAAGGTGGTTAGCCTTGCCTGCACAAACGTTCTACTCCAGGGATCAGGCACCATATCCTTGGTACCCATTACTATTACAAGTTCAATGCCAAAAATAACTCAGTGCAACTAACTAAAAATAGAAAGTGTTCATATGAATTGACGCATAAATGCCACTTTCGGTAGCATTAAGTTACCGGAAAAATAAGGCATTATGACACAAGCACATCATTCACATTCAAAAGAACTAGTTAAAAATAAAAAAGGCCAAATCAGTATCTTCTTTGGAGTTACACTTGTGGCCATCTTCTCATTTATCGCATTTGTGGTGAATGTAGGACTCTTTGTAAAGGCCAAGATTAATTTGCAGAATGCAGTTGATTCGGCCGCTTGGTCAGGAGCAGCTTCTCAGGCCAGACAGCTAACAAATATCGCTCACCTAAATTGGGAAATGCGAAATACTTATAAAGAGTGGATGTTTAAGTACTACGTTCTTGGTCAACTTGCCAATGAGAACACTCACGCTAACACAACTGATACAATGAATTTCGCCTTAAAGAGATTTGATGAAACAGGATCTGACTTTAGTAGTGGTGTTAAGGGCGACCATTATAACGTTCCTTCTGTATGCCTTCACTTTGGTACAGGTAATAATGAAAACCTTTGTACAATCTATCAAATCCCTGGTCTTCCACGTTTTCACGTTGCGGGTATTCCAGATGTAAGTGAAGAGTTTGAAAGAACAATGGATGCATTTGTTAACTTGAAGGCTAAGAACTGCATGGTTCGTTCGACTTACAACTTCTCTGCCGCAAAGAACTACGCCTTTGCTGCAGGTGTTTCACAAAACGATGTACCAATTGCAGCTGCAGACCGCACTGGTGCTTGGATTGAATCGATGGAGCTTGCTCTTCGAATTAGAAATCTTGAGATGATTGTTAATCGCCCACCTGTTACTCAAGGTATCTGTGGTGGTGGCGCGGCCTCAGGTTGTATAAATCCACAACAACTAAGTATGGAAAATCAGTCGACAGGTATTCCAATTAACGACCGACCACTTAAGGCCTATTTCGCAGCATCTAAGTCTGTTGGTGGTGGAATTTTTAATGAAAGCTTTGGTTCTTCACTACAGAACTCATTAGTTCTTTATGAGCTAGCACCAAAAACTTTTACACCTTCACCACAATCTCTTTCAAGCTTTCTTATCCCACAGGATGCCAGTTATAACGGTGGGGAGCTTGTTGCTTCTTCAAAGCGCTACCTTGATCTTGTACCAATGATCATGAACTTCACAACGTTCTTTACAACTTTTGCACCAACGACTGAAGGTATTTCAACAATTGCCGTTCCGGACTCAAGTGGAACAGCTGCTGAAGCCTCATGTGCCTCGACAAAAACGGCCCTTCCTGTACCTGGTTATATTCTAGGTTTCTATAAGAACCCAAAGGTTGTGACTTACTATGCAGTAAAGGCAAAAGTTAAATACACAGGACTTTTAAATCCATTTGGACAAGTTATTGATATGGCCGCATACGCAGCGGCAAAGCCATTTGGGGGGCGTATTGGACCTGCTATTGTTTCTCCAACAGTAGGAAAAGACTACGCTGAATCAAGCTCAAACTCTGCTCGAATCGCTAATGCTTCTGGTTCAAGAAGTGCGAACTTTATTATGGGATTTACGACAACTGGTGATCCGAGAACAACTAATGACCCTACTGATGGTGTAAAGGTTCAAGGACTTCCTCTTCCAGCAACGTCAGATTTCTTCCTTGATGCAACAGATACGACAGCAGCAATTGGTGGAATTCCTTCAAACGTCGATGTTAAGTTTACAATTCCGAATATGATCTACAATTTAAACTCACAAACGACTTCTGAATCAGATCTCCCAACGCTTGCTTACAACCCAAATCCAAGTAATATCACAGGTGAAAATGCCGGATTATTTACAACGAAGCAATTTGTTGACCTGAGGGCCAATATTCCAAACTATACAGTTAATCAGGCCGGTGTAACGGCCCAAAATCTCCTGGAGGCGTTTCAGAATGTTCGTGCTCCAACCAATTACGATGCCATTAACTACATGGTTCCTACAGTTGATAGTTTAGAGACAGATACAACATCTGATCACTTTCCTTCTGTTCGCTATATTGATCCATCGGCCAAAACAATTGGTTACTTTGCTCCACTCTTTCACGGAACCCTTCTTTACAAAGACCGTGAAGCACTAACTGGAGTTCTAACTGACTACATCGATACTTTAAGTGACGCTGTTATTGTCTTTCGCAAGGCCCTTAGCTTTTATGCAACAAAGGTAAGAAATACTAGTGCACAGGATCCAACGGCCTATATTGACGCATCAAAGGCTATTTTTGATCCAGATGTTGACGGAGATCCAACCACAACAACAGTTGCCCTACCAATTCCGCAGTGCCAAAAGCAAAGTATCGCTTCTCGCTTTACATACTTCATTCTTGGAAAAGATGAGGAAGCAAAACCAGACAATTGTGAAACGATCCCACTACTAGGGGCCGTAAAGACCTTTATCAATAACAAGGCCCAACAAACTCAATCTAACCTCTACTATATTACGACGTATCGTCAAAATAATGAGGCCAACCCACCTTCGCCTTCTCTAAATAATAACTCACTTAGGACAGCATATGCTCCAGGTAAGGATTATGGCGGTGAAAATAATGGCCGTTCGGTGAACCCATTTACAAACAAGGGTAAGAACCATCGTCGAAATGCCTATTCAACAAAGCTTATTAGCCTTGTCTCAATAACAGATACTGCATCTGGTTATGCAAAGAATGAATCAAATTACATGGAGTTTCAGGCAGGTTTTTCACCTGAGGGTGAAACCCCACGAAGCCCAGAAGATGTTAAGGCCACAGGAGATGTTATTTCAAACCCTCTTCCAAAAACAGAGCTGTCTGAATTTGGCCCTGATTTATACTTCTAATCAATTTACCTAAATTTACCGATTCCCCTTTAGAATGGCCTGTAATGGGCCATTATAAACAAAAAAGAGCTTGCGAAATTTTAACGATCTTTTATATACTAGGGACGTATTTATAACTTTTTCGCGAGGTATATATGGCAAAGAAAAAAGTAGCCAAGAAGACTGCCAAAAAAACTGCAAAGAAAGCAACTAAGAAAGTTGCTAAGAAAGCGGCAAAGAAAGTAACAAAGAAAAAAACTGCAAAGAAAGTAGCTAAAAAAGTGGCAAAGAAAACTGCAAAGAAAGCAACAAAGAAAGTTGCAAAAAAAGCAGCCAAGAAAGCAACAAAGAAAGTTGCAAAAAAAGCAGCAAAGAAAGCGACTAAGAAAGTAGCTAAAAAAGCAGCAAAGAAAGCGGCAAAGAAAGCGACTAAGAAAGTAGCGAAAAAAGCAGCAAAGAAAGCGACTAAGAAAGTAGCTAAAAAAGCGGCAAAGAAAGCGACTAAGAAAGTAGCTAAAAAAGCAGCAAAGAAAGCGACTAAGAAAGTAGCTAAAAAAGCGGCAAAGAA
>NZ_JBEBNA010000002.1:0-288686 GCF_043196995.1 Halobacteriovorax sp. CON-3 | reverse complement strand
GCTAAAAAAGCAGCAAAGAAAGCGACTAAGAAAGTAGCTAAAAAAGCGGCAAAGAAAGCGACTAAGAAAGTAGCTAAAAAAACAGCAAAGAAAGATACAAGTAAAAAAGACTCAACAACAGGTCTTTCTCGTGAAGAAGCAATTGCAATGTATAAAGAGAAACACAAGGATGCTCTTGATTCTCAACTAGCTGACTCACTAAAAGAATATGAGCTTGAAGACAAGCTTGCAGTGGCCGAAGAAACTAAGCTTGAAACAATTGAAGAAAGCGAAGATAGCGTTGGACTAGAAGCTACAGAAAACTACAGTGAGCCAGGACCAAATCTTCAAGAAGAATATAATCCTGACGATGAACAAGATGAAAAAGATGATATGAGCTTTGGATGGGGATACAATGATGCATTTGATTCTCCAGAAGAAGAAGTATCAACAGATGATCTTGATGAAGACGAAAGATATGCACTTGGTCTTGATAAGTCTGATGAAAATGAAGATGAGGATGATTTTTACTAAAATCTATTGAGATAAAATATAAATAACGAAAAAGCGGCTTTTGCCGCTTTTTCTATTTGGAACGATATTATGAAATTAGAATTTTTTTACTATACAGGTTGCCCATTTTGCCATCGAGTTATGGACGTTATTGAACAGCTAGGGATTAATTTAACTTATTGCGATATAATGAATGACACATCGGCCCTAGAAAGGCATATTAATACTACAGGAAGACGTACAGTTCCTTGTCTCTATATTGACGATAAGCCAATGTTTGAATCACAAGATATCATCAACTGGTTAGTTCAAAATAAGGATAAGCTTAAATAATTTTTTGAGGAAGTTATTCAATGGAAGTAAGAGACCCGGTCCACGGATCAATTCACATCTTAAAAGAAGAAGAACCAATTATTCGTGCAGACTTTTTTCAACGTCTTCGCAACATTAAACAACTAGGTTTCTCTGAATATATTTTTCCTGGTGCGACTCATACTCGTCTCATTCACTCTATTGGTGTGATGAAAGTTGGAGAGATGGCATTTGATCGTCTCTTTAAAAATCAAATCATCACAAAAGAGCACTTAAGAATTAAAGAAACTTTTAAGTTAGCTTGTCTTTTACACGATATTGGGCACGCTCCACTAAGTCACTCGACTGAAGTAGTGATGCCAAAGCTTAAGGATCTAAAAATTCCTCAAGAATATCTTCTAGGTCGTGACCTAACAAGTGACCGCCAAGCAACTCATGAAGACTACACGATCAAGGCCATTGCAGATAGCTCTCTTGCACACAGTTTAAAAGAAGTTGAAAAAACTTTTGGTGTTGAAAGAAAGTATATCGCGGATCTTATTCGTGGTGAAACTAACGATCATGACTATTTTAAGATTGATGGTATTAGCTACTTCCCTCTTCTTCATCAACTTGTTTCAAGTGAACTTGACTGTGACCGCATGGACTATCTTCTAAGAGATAGCTACTTCTGCGGGGTGAGCTACGGTTCTTACGATCTTGATTGGTTACTTGATAATCTTGAAGCTGCAATTATTGATGGGAAAGCTACATTAGGAATTTCTGAGAGAGCTGTCATCACTTTCGATGATTTCCTGCTAAGTCGCTACCACATGTTCATCATGGTTTACTTCCACTATCGTGCAGTTTGCCTTGAAAAACTTTTACAACGTTATTTTAAAACATCTCCATATGAGTACTTAATCCCGGCCGATATTGAAAAATATATTGAGCACGATGATTATCATCTTATGAAGATTTTAAGACACTCAAATAATCCATATGCAAAGGCGATTGTTAATAATCAAACGCCAGAAAAGATTTTTGAATCTTTCAACTCTTCACAATTGGCAACTCTTGAGAAGGTTCAAGCCTACTTAGAGTCTATCAATATGGAAGTGATTCGCTCTTCTTCAACTGGACGTCTATCTAAGTACTACGCAGCAGATAGGCCAAAGAACAAGGGGCAATACACGATGAAAGTTGTAAGGAATTCAAAAATGGGTGGTAAAACAGAGTACTTCGATATTAACGAAGCAACTGACCTATTCCACAAATTTTCGAAGTCCCATGCTATTAATAGACTTCATTGTGATATGGAAAAACTAAGCAAAGAGAATTTAGCAGAAATTAATAAAATTATTTCTTCAAATTAATCTTTGATTCTTTGGACTAGGCTCGTCAAGGTCGTCTATAATAAATAGATATGAATAAGTTTTCACTTTATGTGCTATTAATTTTGCTTTACCTCGGTATATCGAAGAGTTTTTCTCCATCTGAGAAGAGAACAATCTTTGTTCCAAATGCAAATGCATACGCAAATATTTTTAAGGGCTCACCTATTTCAGTTATTCTTGAAAGAGAGTTTTCAACAGGTGCCCTCATTAAAACTTATCACCACCGCTATCAAATCATTCATGCCTTTAAGGCACCACAAAGAATTAATGTAAGAATTTCTCGTGAGTTCTTTCTTGAGAACCAAGCAAATATAGGAATGTCTCTTTTTAGAAGATATGAAAATGATGTAAGCTCAACAGTTCCTATGCCTCCTGGCTCAATTTATATTGGCTCACCTGCTTATGGAACTTGGAGAACTTCAGATTCGGGACAGAAGGTTTGGCGCTTTCACCGAACATACAAGAACTTTCCTCAGCTTTTCCACTGGGGAGACTTCACCCCAACTTATGACTTCTATCGTAGAATGATTGTTCTTGAAAAGGCAAACTCTCCATTCTATGGCCTAAATAATGAGTTCGGAACAAAAGGTTCTGTAACGACAGCACACTACGCATTTAAGAAGAAGAGCGAAAACAAAACAACACTAAAAGACATATTGAAGAAATATACTAGTTTACCTAAGTGGGAACAAAAGAATGAATGAGTTATACGATAAATTAATTATTCGAATTATTTTTGCACTAATTATTTGCTTTATTATTTATATATATAAGCAAGCTCATTTAATTCTCTTTCCATCAATCAAGCACCAAATTTTAAAAAAATTCTCTCCATCGAAAAACTCAACTGACACGATCCACCTCTTTGGACGAATTATTGGTATTGGAATTATCTATTCAAATATTGTCATCAATGTTTCTGATGGGATGTACTTTGCACTAGGACAACTTTTCTTAGAGTCGATAATGGTTATCGCCCTCTACCTCGCTTCACTCTATATCTTAGAAAGCATTGTTCTCTACAATTTTGAATATGCTGATGAAATCTTACGTCGAAAAAATTACGCCTACGCTATTATATGTTTTTCTCACTCAATCTCGTTGGCCTATATTTTAAAAACAGTTATTAAGGTATCAAATAGCTCTCTGATTATGACGCTATTCCTATGGCTTTTTGCCGTTGTTCTCATAGGATTCTGCTCTAAGACTTTTCAAATTATTTCAAAGCTCTCTTTTAACAGGCTTCTTGTTCAAAAAAGCCTAGCTGTTGCAATTTCATACATGGGATTCATCTTAGGACTTTGTACGATTATCTCTTCTTCTCTTGATCACTCTCTTCAAGATATTAAGTGGTATACAATTCAAGTGATTCTAAAGATCCTACTTTCAATTATCATCATCCCTATTATTAGAAAGGGTCTTATTCTGGTCTTCTCAATTCAAGACGATCTACAAATTAAGAAAGACGATACTGACGATGCAAACCTAAGCGTAGAACTCGGTTATGGAATTTATGAAGGTGCTATTCTTTTCACTTCATGCTTCTTAACAACGGTTATCACTGGGAATATTTATTATGGAAATTTTTACCCGCTCTTCTAATTAGGGCCCGTTTTCTCATTGCTCCTCTTGTTTATCCGATATGGAGTTTGAACGAGGAGGAATTTCGTGGATTTAAAATATTTTCAAATGCTTGATTTTATCAATACTAGACTAACTAATATTGAACGCAACCTTGCAAAGATTGACGAAAAAGTCGACTTCTCAGTTTCACTTCAAAGAAATCATTTAATTCGCGTAAAGAACGGTGAATTCATTGATGATAATATGATTCTAATGGGACTCCCATATAATGACCTATCTCCTCGTAAGGCATTTGATGTCTATGAAGATAAGGACATGGATTATATTATTTTAGATATCACTCCAAAGGATTATGAAAAGCCTGTTAAGCTTGAGGGTGCAATTCATATTCCTTATGAAGATCTCGATCACCGCTATGTTGAGATCACAAATAAGACAACGCCAATCTTAGTTATTAGCGAAGATGGACTTAAGTCAATTCAAGCATGTGAAAAGCTGGTAAAGAAAGGCTTCTTTAACGTGAATAACGTTTCAGGTGGCTACAAGTTTTGGCCAGCAACACAAGGTTCCGTTGTTGTAAAAGTAGCTTAAACTATTTATTAAAAATCGAGTGATAGGTTGAGTTGAATTCTCGACTCTAATGTATGCCTTTCAACATTATTTAATTTGTTGTGCATATTCTCTAGAGTTGATTGAATTCTTTCAAGCTCAACCTCTCCAATTCTTCTCGAATAATTTCCTTCAATTAACTCAAGAACATCAAAGAGAGAGAACTTAAACTTCTCACCGTACTCAGTTAAATAAACGCGTTGTTCACGCTTATCAACTTCAGAAGACTTGCGAATGATATAGCCACGTTTTTGTAACTCATTTAAGTGACTCGTCATTGTTTGCTTCTTTAGGCCGCAAGCAGAACCAATCTCTTTGATTGTTGGGCCTTCGTTTTCACAAATATAAATAAGAATTTCAAGAAAGCTCGGCCTTAAGTCTGTAAAGCCTTTCTCTTGTAGATAACTAAGAATGTGATTACTGTAGATACGATAGATCTTCTTCAGTAAACTTCCAATTGCAGATACGTTCTTCATTGCATACCTCACTAACACGAATATTGTAGCGAGAGTAAAAAGACATAGTCAAATATTAGTACTATTTTAATCAAATCTTAAAATGAGCGCTCAAATCGATGAATTAATTCATAAGGCACTGATTTCACAAGTAACTGTCCCTGCTCCATCTCTCCACCTTCATGAATGGCGTCAGTATTTGGTAATTTAAGATCAGCAGTATGCACATATTCAAAATCTAACCCTAGATTCCACATATCTTCCTTTAGACGATCGAATAACTCGAATTCACTACCAAAGCCGGCCCCAAAAGCCTGTGGTGCGGATAGTAATAAGACAAGTGTTAAAAGTTTGATCATCTTTTTTGGCATATTTGCTCCATATTAAGGTGTATTACCTATATTGATGCATTATCGATGCCAAAAGCCCCCTTTTTTAAAAGAAGCGCCTCGTGTTCGAAATTGAAGTCGCGACCCCTATACAAACCCCAAAGGTTAAAAGAGATGAACCTCCATAGGACATTAGAGGTAGAGGCAGCCCTACAACAGGAAGTAGTCCCATTACCATCCCCATATTGATAAAGGTGTGCCAGAAGAAAATACTCATAACTCCAATAATGGTGACGGACTCAAATATTCGGCTGACGTTAACGGAAAGCCAGACAAATCGGAAGAATAAAAAGAGATAGAGTCCGATGAGAAGGATGGCCCCAAAGAACCCATGTTCTTCGTTATAAATTGAGAAAACAAAGTCAGTGTGATTTTCTGGAAGATAGTTAAGAGAAGCCTGAGACGACTTTCTTAATCCTTTACCAAATATCTTTCCTGAACCGATTGCAATTTTTGATTGAATGGCATTATATCCAGTCCCCTTTGCATCAGCTGTCGGATTGATGAATGTTCTAATACGATTTCGTTGATATTCTTTTAGGCCAAACTGATACATCACACCCCCACTCACAAGGCCCACAAGAGCGAGAATAAGAAGAGTCTTCCACTTTAGTTTTCTAAAAAATACCATTGTAAAGAAGATCAGAAGGATTAGGAGCCCTGTTCCTAAGTCTGGTTGAACGATAATCAAAATCGTTGGGATAAAAGCTAGGATGGCAGGCTTAATTAAGTCTTTTAGTCCTAATTCATTATCTGGAGCATAATTTCTAAAGTATCTTGCTAAGACGAAGATCACTGATATCTTCATTAACTCAGAGGGCTGAAACCTAATAGGCCCAATCATTAGCCAGCGTCTTGCCCCCATCCCTTTATGACCAAGAACAATTACTAAGATGAGTAAAACGATATTAAATAGGTAGATAGGCCAAGCAAAGCGATAGAGGTTTTGAGGGTTAATAAAGCTAATAACAAAAGCAATTACAATTGAAAGAGCATACCAACCGATCTGCACCTTAAATAAATTAGCATGCGCAGTCGAAGCAGATGCGTGAGTTGCCGAATAGAGATTTAGAATTCCGAAGAAAAAGATAACCGTACTTAAAAGAAAGAACGAGAAATCATACCTTTTAAAAAATTCTTTAATATTAGATAAATCCATTAAGCTCTCACTTTTTAATCTTCCGTTTGACCTTCATCATCGCCGTCAGACTCTTCATTCTTTTTTTCTTTTTCAGCTTTTAGCCTTTCAGCTTCTTGTCTCTTCTTTCTTCTATCAGCAAAGAAGTCAGACATAATCTTACGATCTTCCTTAGCGTAAATCTTATGAAGATCTGGCATATACTTTTTCATATATGTTGTCAGGACATTACGAACAATTGGCCCTGCAGCACCTGAACCTGAACAACCGTGTTCAACAACGGCCGCAACTGCAACACGTGGATTCTCATAAGGAGCAAAGGCAACAAATAAACCGTGGTGTCTTTGATTATATGGCTTATCAGCACATCGAGAGAAAAGCTCAGTTGTACTCATTGAAATAACTTGTGACGTTCCAGACTTACCGGCCATCTTAACTCCAGTACCTCTTACCCACCAACCGGTACCTCTTGGATGGTTAGCAACTTCATAAAGTCCTTGCCTTACATCAACTAGAGTTTGTTCACTTACTTTGGCCGTTTGAACAAGGTCTTCTTTAAAGCTTTTAATAATATCACCTTTATTATTAAAAACTTCTCTTACGATTTGTGGTTTATAGACTTTCCCACCATTAGCAATGGCCGCATAAGAAACAGCTAACTGAAGAGGTGTCGTTAACATATAAGACTGACCGATTACACAACTTACAGTTTCACCGTCTTGCCACTTCTCTCCGAAACGTTTTTCTTTCCACTCACGAGTTGGAATTAATCCCGTTGTTTCTCTAGGGAGAGCAATTCCAGTTTTTTCACCAAGGCCAAACATTCTCGAGTATTTTGCAAGAATATCAATATCAAGCTCAACCGCAATCTTATAATAATAAACGTCTACAGATCTTCTTAAAGATTTATATAAGTCAGTAATTCCGTGACCTGATCTTTTCCAGTCATTATATGTACGACGGCCTAGGCGAAAGCGAGGGCCACACATAACTTCATCTTTGGCCTTAATAATGCCTTCTTCTAAAGCAGCAATTGCTGTAAAGACTTTAAATGTTGAACCTGGTGCATAGTGATCTTGAATCGTACGATCGCGAAGAGGACGATCAGGATTATTAATGAGAGAGTTCCAATACTCTGAAGTTAGACCTTTTGAGAATTGCCCTGGATCGAAAGAAGGACGTGAAACCATCGTAAGAACTTCACCATTTCTAACGTCCACGGCCACAACTCCACCAACTTTCCCCTCAAGAGACTTATAGGCCGTCTTCTGCATATCACGATCAATAGTCAGCCTTAAGTTATTTCCAGGCGTCGCCTTTTTATTTTCAATTCCGGCAAGAATATTACTTGTACCAATTGAGCGACGCATACGTCCTCTGGCATCAACTTCCATAATTTGATAACCATCTTCTCCACGTAGATCGCGATCAAATCTTTCCTCAACACCAGCTTGTCCGATAAAGTCTCCAAGCTTATAGTCGATATTATCTCTTTTGCGATAGCGTGGAAGCTGGTTTTGAGAAATCTCACCAATATACCCTAATAAGTGAGAGCCTACTTCCTTGTCTCGATATTCACGTGAAATAAATGTTTCAACCTGAACACCTGGAAGCTTTTCGTTTTCAGTCTCAATAATTGCAACTTCTTTATTAGAGATATTCTTCTTAATACGAACAGGACGATAGCGCGCCTGTCCACGATACTTTTTTAAAGTCGAATGAATTTCTTTCTCACTCATATCAAGAATCTTAGAAAGCTTTTTAATCGTCTCTTTTCTATTATCAAGATATTGAGGAATGATAACTAAGTCGAAGCGAGGAACGTTATCAACTAGTAGTTGATTATTACGAGAAAAAATCATTCCCCTAGGGGCCTTAACCGTTTCTTTTCTTAGTCGGTTTTGAATTGAGTATTGATACAGAAGATCACCTTGGTAAATCTGTAAGTACCATAAACGTATTAAAATAACCGCGAATGCAAGTGTGATTAATGTAAATAGAATGTCGGCCCTAGTCTTATGGGACCGAACTACTTCTTCTTCAGCAAACATTAGACATTATTCCCCATGAGGCCTTCACTCTTCGTTCTCCATACCTTATCAAGTAGTGAGAAGAAAATTGGAGCTAATAAAGATAAGATAATACTCTCAGGAATAAAGCGCCAAAATTTCTGTACAATATAATCGAAGCTATCAAACTTTAAGTAAAGTAATGATGAACTAATTAAAAACCAAAGTACTTGGAAGAGAAAAACTGTAAGCATTGTAATAAAGCTACTTGTAAAATGTAGAAGGTCTCTTAAGTAACCAATAACAATACAAATCAGAATTCCTGAAATCGTTCCATACTCCCATCCTTCAATAGAGAATAGAGAGTGTGTTAACTGAAGAATTAAAATGATAATTGCAAGGTATGGAGTCTCTAATTTAAAACCAATATACAGAACAAGAAGTACATTAAATGGAATCATATATTTGTTAAGGCCAAATAGCGGTAAGAACGCACTGGCCAGAACTTCTAATACAATAAGGATTAATACAGTAATCAGTAATCGAATTGGGATATCTGAAGACTTAATCATCTCCCATCTCCTTGTTGGGCATTATTCTCTAGAGCTTCCCACTCCACTCGCTTCTTATCTTGATCCTCAGAAGGAACAAGAACAGCAACTTCTTCTAGTTTTGAAAAGTCGACAGTAGGAGTTACCTCAAGGTGTTGAGTAATCCCATAACTCTCTCTTTCAATCTTTGTGATAATCCCTACTGGAATTCCGCGCGGATAAATATTTCCAAGACCGGAAGTAATAACTAAATCATTTAGACGAACAGGGTCCGTACGAACCACATATTTCATCACAGTTCGCCAACCAGAATACCCTTCTAAGATACCGTATGAGCGAGTGCGATTTACAATGACATCAACGCGGTTACTTGGATCAAGAATTGTTAAAATATCTGCAAAGTGATCTGTGAGACGATAAACGTAACCAACAATCCCATCAGAAGTGACAACTGTTGATTGCAACTTGATCCCATCTTTAAAACCTTTATCGATACGAATAACTCTGAAGTCACTTGATGAATCCCACGCAACGACTTGGGCAGAAATCATCTCGTGTTTGATTTTTTTACCAAAATTTAAGATTTGACGCAGACGTTGATTTTCTTGCTCTAATTGCTTTAACGCAAAGACCTCTTGCTTAAGAGAACCAATTTGTTCTTTAAGAGAGACATTTTCTTTCGACGCATTAACATTGAGCATATAGTCTTCAAAGAATGATGCAACATTCTTGTATGCATTTGAAATACCTCTTTGAAGAGGGGCCAAGGTGTCCATCATAACATTTTCAAAAATAGAGGCTTCTTTATAAGGGGCCTTACGCTTTGACACGCCGTAAAATGCAAGTGATAGGACAACTAGGTTAATGATTAATTTGGTTCGAGATCCTTCCGATGCAATTAGCTTCATTCTAATCCTAAGTTGCTATTTTTTTTTATATTAAAAGAGTACACAGGATTATTTAAACTGCCAATATTCTTTACGGAGTAGCATATTTAAGTGATAATAACGAAAATTAAAATTACATGGAGTGGTAAAATGTCATCTAATTTTCAGAAAAAATCATCGCAGATATTCCTGACTCTTTTTATCGGAATTATCGTTATTTCATTCATGGTTTCAGGCCCTTTCTTCAACACAGGTACACCAGACTCAATTGGTAGTGTTGCCGGTCATGATATCAAGGTACGTGACTTCAATATGGAAGTTCAAAGACAATCAGATTTTTATTCTAAGTTTATTGGTGGGGGACAACCTCTTACTTCTCAACAAATGAGCCAGTACAAAGTTTACGACAACGCGATCAGAAATTTAGTATTCCAAAAACTAAGAGTTGTTCTTGCTGAAGACCTTGGTGTTCTTGTTTCAAAAGATGAAGTAATTAACGACATTAAAAATACTTCATACTTTCAAACTAATAAGCAATTTGACATCAATAAGTACAAGACTCTTCTTTCATACAATAAATTCACTCCAGAAAATTATGAAGAAGAAACAAAAGAAAGAATTGCACAAAGAAAACTTCAAAATATTGTTCAACATGTACCTGTTTCAAAGGCACTTACTGAAGAACTGAACAAATTATATAATGAAAAGAGAAATGCAAAGATTATCACAATCAAAAATGCAAACGTTAGAAAGCTTGTAACAATCTCTTCTTCAGATATCACTGAGTTCTTAAAAGAAGAAGCTAACAAGGCAAAAGTTGAGTCTCTATTTAAAGACAAACTTCCACTACTAAGCCAACAAGAAGAAGTAAAAACAAGACATATCTTAATTACTTTTGAAAATGGTAATGAAGCAGATGCACTAAAAGAAGCAAATAAAATTAGAAAAGAAGTTAATAAGAAGAACTTCGTAGCACTTGCAAAGAAGTACACGCAAGAGCCACAAGGAAAGGCCAACGGTGGAGACCTTAACTGGGTTAAGC
This sequence comes from Halobacteriovorax sp. CON-3, assembly GCF_043196995.1. Classification (NCBI taxonomy): domain Bacteria; kingdom Pseudomonadati; phylum Bdellovibrionota; class Bacteriovoracia; order Bacteriovoracales; family Halobacteriovoraceae; genus Halobacteriovorax; species Halobacteriovorax sp. CON-3. The sequence goes on along the minus strand of NZ_JBEBNA010000002.1, from coordinate 277,842 downwards.
GTGGTCAAATGGTTCCAGAGTTTGAAAAAGCAACTTTCACACTTAAGAAAGGTGAAATCTCTCAGCCAGTTAAAACTTCTTATGGTTACCACATTATCTACGCTGAAGATCGCAAAGAAGCTGTTACAGCAAAACTAGCGGATCACCAAAAAGATATTGCAAAAGAAATTCTTCAAAAAGAAAAAGATGTTGCTCCTCTAATGAAGAAAGCAATCACAGAAGTACAAAAAGCTGCTTCAAACTCAAAAGCACTAAGTGCACTTGAAAAGAAGTACGGACTTGGTATTAAAGAAATCAATATCAATAAACTTGAAGGTGCTGGGCCAACAGGTGAACTTGATGAAAAACAAGTTGCTGAAGTTTTCACAAAAGACTCAGGTCTATTTACTTTTGAAGATGCAACACAAACAACAATTGTTGCAACGACACCTGCTAAGTCAACAGATTCAAAGGGTTATGATGTAAATTCACTTACTAATATTAGTGCTCAACAAACTCTAAAAACTCTGCTAGATAAGTTAGGTAAAGAATATACTTTCAAGCAAAATAAATACGCACAATTACCACAGTAATTTTAAATAATTTGGAGAAGTGAGATGGCCGACAAAAGCGCAAAATTTGATCAAAATGTAGATGGAAAATTCTATGTTGATGACCAATGCATCGCCTGTGATGCTTGCGTTATGGAGGCCCCTCGCTTCTTTGAAATGAATGACGATGAAGGACACGCCTTCGTAAAACTTCAACCTTCAAACGATGCAGAACTTGAAGAATGTATGTCAGCTCTTGAGGCATGCCCAGTTGAAGCAATTGGTGAGGACGGTTAAGTCCTCAATTTCTTTGCAACAACCTCTCCTCTCACCTCCTCCTAAACCACTAAAATCACATTAAATTAAATCAAATTGAATTAAAGTTATCTGCCTAAATAACCGAGTAGTATAATATGGTTATGAGGTTAAAAACCCTATTTATTCTTACTAGCTTAAGCCTTAGTGCCGTTGCCAAAAATAGCAACGACAATGCGGAGGCACGCTACCTTCAAGTTCTAACAAGTCAAAACCCAATGTTTGAAAGTGCCATGAGTGTACCAGGCGTTCAAGATATGTACTCTGAATGCTATCGATTGGAATCTGAAAAGAACACCTTTAGTGGAGTTGATCTTGGTAATTGTCTTTGGGGAAGAATTCAGGCCGATGAGGGAACCCTTAAACAAATCAATAAATTAGTTGAAAAGCAAAGTGGTAAGAAAGGCTCTGGCCGTTACCGCACAACGATGGATACAACGAAAGGAACATCTAAGGGACTTGAAACCTTAAAACAATTTCTTATCGAAAAACTAGAAAAGGCACTCTACGGGGAATTTGATAGTACAAAAGGTAAGTTTGATAAAATTGCCAGCCAGAAAACTTTCTTTGAATTATACAAAACACAATTAGGTAAGAATATTATCTCAGCGGCCACAAGCTACTGTATCGAATCAAAGAACTATGGCTACCCTCTTATCTCTGAAGATGAAGCAGAAAGAGAAAGAATCAAAAATGAAAACCTTGCAGGCCTTAATCAAACAGTTGTTAAAACAGACCCAAACACAGGTGAGCAGAAACAAGTTCTTAAATCGGCCAGTAATTGGGAAGCTTGTATTGGAAATATTAATGCTGTCTGCTACGCAGGTGCGGCCGGAGGTGAATTCAAAGTCTTCAGCCCCGACCCAAGTAACGCTCAAGGTGGGCGCAAGGTCGTTCGTGCAGATATCGTCAATGAATGTGCCAAACATGTTAAAGGCAAAGACAGTGATGAAAAAGTTGATAAGTGTGATTCCCTCGTTCGCTACTCATACCCTAGAGCGTGTAATGTTATTCAATATATTGAGTTAGCAAGACAGAGTATTACGACAACTGATGGAATCGCAAAGAAGTTTGAAAAACTGCAAGGAGCAGACAGTTTATCAAACGTAAAAATGTACGACTCAAGAGAAAACTCTGACGAGAGTATTGATGCTCTCACAACAATCTCTTCTGGGGATGCGATGGAAGCAATGGCCAAAGGTCAAAAAGAAGAAATCGCAGCAATGGAAGAATGCTACAAAGACGGCAAAATTGTTGACGGCGAAGCTTGTCAGAAATTCCTTTCGTCAAATAGAGAAGAACAATACTCCTTACTTGGAGAGCTTAAGGTTCAAGAAGAAGTCACACTACAAAAACTTAAGGATATCGAAGATAATCCAGAAGAAGTTGCAAAGCTATTAATTGAAGAAGGTTACACTGAAGATGAAGCAAAGAATCTTGCTACAGTACAAGGTGTAAAGGATCAAATCGCCAAGCGCTACGAAGCGAAGAAAGATGCTATCCTTCAGTCACTAAGTGATGAAATAAAGAAGCATACAACAAAGGGTGATGAATTTAGCGAAATCGAAGACCTTGAGACAATAGCAGCACTTGCTGAAAAAACGCAAAAGAGAGCGGAGAATTTTTCAAAGCTCGTTCACTTCAATAATATTGTTTCTTCATACCTTGAAATTCGAAGTGGTGATGAGAACGAAGACACTCAACGAAACACTCGTGCACTTGCCATGGAAATGAAGAACTCAATTCTGTCAGAAGAAAATCGTGAAAAGTATCAAGAGATGGGAGTTGACCTAGGCTCAATTGGCTACTCTGCTGATGAGCTTAATGAAAAGTTTGCATCAACTGGTATGGATTATTCTGAATCTTCAAATGATGATGCCACACTTGATGTTGGTGACATTAACACTTATCTTTTAAGTTTATTTAAGGGTGAGTAGTTTAGGTTCCAGCAGACTTTTACGTAAGCACTGCGCTGTACCCTACTTCCAATTTAAATGGGGATTGTTGCTAACTTTCACTTCGTAAAAATGTCGCTTTTGGTTATATGAGAAGTTTTGTTGCTAACTTTAGCGAAGCTAAAGTGTCGCTAAGTACAAAGTTTTTTTTCTCCTGAGACACATCCTGCGGCAAAAGTGCCCCAAAGGGCAGTTTTGAAGCAGAGATGAATGTGACCCAAGAAACAAAGAGCATAGCTCGCGTGTTTCGGTCATGTAAGAAAGATTGTTTACTCATTTTCACTTTGTGAAAATATCGTTTTTCTTTGCGGTTTCTTTCCCATTGCTCCTGAGACACATCCTGCGGCAAAAGTGCCCCAAAGGGCAGTTTTGAAGCAGAGATGAATGTGACCCAAGAAACAAAGAGCGTAGCTCGCGTGTTTCGGTCATGTAAGAAAGATTGTTTGCTAACTTTCACTTCGTGAAAGTGTCGCTTTTTTTGCGACATCTTTCCCATTGCTCCTGAGACAACAAAGCCGGGCTTGAACCCGGCTTGTTGAAATAATTTTTTAGCTAAAGATTGGGGAGCTGGCGTAGCGTCCAATAGTTTGCCTGTGGGCAAACAATGACGCTACTCCTCATCCATAATAGCTTTAACAGATGACTTAGTTTCGAAAGCGATATCTTGATCGTCTTCTGCATCAATATCATCAACTTCGTCAAAGCTTTCATCCGCTTCGATATCCATCTCACGAAGAACATCAACGAATGACTTATCATCACTAAGATCTTTTAAGACCTCATCGATTACTTTTACAGGATATTTACCAATAATCTCTTTTACGTATTTCTGAAGCATTCCCTCTTCAAGAATAGAGATTTTGTTTTTGATCTCTTTCCAATACCCAATATAGTGAAGACGACAGAAACCAGCTGTTGTTGCAGGGTTATCACATCCCTTTGCTAAACACTCGTCTGTATCACCAAGGAAGTAGTCTAAAGTTTCAGCAAGTCTAAATACTTCTTCTACCTTCTCTTCTTCTGTCGATGGAAGTGGAGTCTTTTTAATAACAACTTCTTCTTCCTCTTCTTCAGGAACAACTTTTTCCTCAACCTCTTCGACTTCTTCAACTTCTTCTTCAAAAAGTTCAGGCTGAAGCTCAACAACTTCTTCTACTTCAACTACTTCTTCAACAATCTCTTCCTTCTTAGCTTTTGCTTTAGTTGGTTTCGTCGTTGCTTTCTTAGCAGTTGTTTTTGCAGCAGCTTTTTTAGTTGTTTTCTTTGCAACTTTCTTAACAGGTGCTTTAGTCGCTTTCTTTGCTACTTTCTTTGCTGCAGCTTTTGTTGTTTTCTTGGCTACTTTCTTAGTCACTTTCTTAGCTGCCTTTTTTGTAACTTTCTTAGCTACTTTCTTTGCTGTTTTTGGGGCAGCTTTCTTAGTTGTTTTTTTGGCTACTTTTTTGGCCGCTTTCTTAGTTACTTTCTTTGCAGATTTTTTAGCTGTCTTTTTCGTAACTTTCTTTGCTGCTTTCTTAGCTACTTTTTTTGCAGTCTTTTTAGCTGTTTTTGGAGCTGCTTTTTTAGTAGTTTTCTTAGTTGTCTTTTTTGCAACTTTCTTCGCAGCTTTTTTAGCTGTTTTCTTCTTAGTAGTTTTTTTGGCCATGCCTACTTTCTCCAAGATTTTCTTTAACATAACAAGTTAAAACCGTATCACTTCTCTTTCAATTGAACAACTATCTACTTTAAGCTCTTAAGCTCATTAGCAGCGATAACCACTCTTTGAATCTCTGAAGTCCCTTCATAAATTTCTGTAATTTTAGCATCACGGAAGAATCTCTCAACCGGATACTCTTTTGTATAACCATTACCACCACAAACTTGAATTGCTTGAGTTGTAATCCACATTGCAGATTCAGCAGCAAAAAGCTTAGCTTGAGCTGATTGTAGTGAGTATTCTTCACCATTATCTTTTCTGCGAGATGCTTCCCAAATCAGAAGACGAGATGCAGCAAGTTTTGTACTCATATCAGCAAGTTTAAACTGAATTGCTTGAAGAGCATGTAGAGGCTTTCCAAACTGAACTCTTTCATTTGAGTAGTGCTTAGCATAACGGAAAGCAGCTTCACCAATACCTAGGGCTTGAGCAGCAATACCAATACGTCCACCATCAAGAGTATTCATGGCAATTTTGAAACCTTTTTCATATTCACCAAGTAAATTCTCTTTTGGAACTCTTACTTTGTCGAATGCAATTTGAGCTGTAGAAGACCCTTTGATCCCAAGCTTTTCTTCACATTTCATAACTTCGAAACCTTCCGAGTCACACTCAACGATGAATGCAGAGATTCCTTTGTAGTTATCTGTCTTTGAAGTTTTTGCAAAAACAACTGCAATATTTGCTTCTTTACCATTTGTAATAAAGTTCTTAGTTCCAGTGATTTCATAGTAATCACCTTTATCTTCTGCATAAGTTGTTAATGAACCTGCATCTGTCCCAGCGTTTGGTTCAGATAGACAGAAACAACCAATATGCTCACCTGAAGCAAGTTTTGGAAGATATTTTTTCTTTTGCTCTTCATTACCAAAGTTTAAAATCGGGTAAACACAAAGAGATGTGTGAGCTGAAATTAAAACACCAGTTGAAGCACATGCGCGAGAGATCTCTTCAACGATAATTGAATATGAAACGTAGTCCATACCTGCTCCACCATACTCTTCTGGAACATATGAACCTAGGAAACCATTTTCACCAAGCTTACCAACAAGCTCAGTTGGAATCTTTTCATTCTTATCAATAGAAGCAGCAAGTGGTGCAACTTCACTGTCTGCAAATTTAGAAACGAGGTCTCTAAGTTCTTGGTAGTCACTTAACATCATTTATTATTCCCCTTTAAATACAGGTTTTCTTTTTTCAACAAAAGCCGCACTCCCTTCTTTCATATCGTAAGAAGAGAAAATATCACCAAAGTGGCGAGCTTCAATATCTAGACCTTGTTCAATAGTAAGGTCATTACCTTCATTCATAATTTGTTTAGAAATTGCGATAGCATTTGGTGAATTCTTAGCAATGCTTTCTAAAGTTTTCATTGCCTCATCAAGCATTTCTTGTTGTGTTTCAAAAGAGCGAACAACAAGACCAATTTCTTTTGCTTCATTAATATCTACATTACGTCCAGTGTAGATAATTTCTTTAGCACGATTGCGACCAATAAGCTTAGCAAGTCTTTGTGTTCCACCAAAACCAGGAACAAGACCTAACTTTACTTCAGGCTGACCAAATACTGCAGTATTTGTTGCATAGATAAAGTCACATGCCATGGCCATCTCGCAACCACCACCAAGTGCAAAACCATTTACACAAGCGATCACTGGAATATTTAAACCTTCAAATAGAAGCGTTACATCTTGACCAAGAGTTGAGAAGTCATGTCCTTCATCAACACTCATATCACTCATTTCTGCAATATCTGCACCAGCAATAAATGCCTTCTCACCTGCACCTGTAAAAATCATCCCCTTAAGGTCATGACCTTCACTTAGTGAAGATAGGAAATCCTTTAGCTCGTGAAGAACTTGAGAGTTAAGAGCATTATATTTCTTTTCACGGTTAACTTTTAAAACACCAAAGTCACCCATTTTTTCAAATGCGATTGTTTCGAAATTAGTATTCATAAACACCCTTTCCAACTTTACGCCCAAAACGGCCAGCTGTTACGTATTTCTTTAGAAGTGGACAAGGACGGTACTTAGTATCTCCTAGGCCATCGTGAAGAACTTCCATAATTGCTAAACAAGTATCAAGACCAATAAAGTCAGCTAACTCTAGTGGACCCATTGGCTGGTTACAACCAAGTTTCATGGCATCATCAATTCCCTTAGCTTCAGCAACGCCTTCATATAAAGTGTAGAAAGCTTCGTTAATCATTGGCATAAGAATTCTATTAACAGCAAATCCTGCTACATCGTCTGCACGTACAACAGTTTTTCCCATTTTAGTTGCAGCTTCTTCTACTGCATTAATTGTTTCAGCACTTGTCTCAAGTCCCGTGATTGTTTCAACAAGCTTCATTACTGGAACTGGATTCATAAAGTGCATTCCTGCTACTTTCGCTGGGCGAGAAGTTGCAGCAGCAATTTCAGTAATTGAAATTGAAGAAGTATTCGAAGCAAGAATCGCTTCCGGTTTTGCAATTTCATCTAACTGCTTAAAAATTTTAAATTTAATTTCTTTGTTTTCAGTTGCAGCCTCGATGAATAGGTCACAATCTTTAAGATCGTCCATATCCGAAGTTGCTGTTAGGTTTGCAAGAGTTGTCTCAACATATGACTGCTCCCACTTTCCTTTAGTAACACCTTTGTCTAATTGCTTTTTGATAAAGTTGTAACCGAACTCAAGGCCCTCGGCCGAGATATCATACATAAAAACTTTATAGTCATTCATGGCGGCAACTTGAGCAATCCCACGCCCCATTTGCCCTGCTCCAATAACGGCAATTTGTTTAATCATTGTGTCTCCTTTGTATTGGCATTGAAAGTACCTAATTTATAAGGGATCGTCCATTAAATTACTGGTAAATAGGGCCTTATTTGGTCCTATGGACCACCCAGTGCATACAATAAATTATAGTGACTTATCGTGTAAATTTAACTTTTCCCTTGCAAAAGGGCCCTTGGCAGATTATAAAAAGGGGCTTATTAATTAGATGTTGAACAAGTTAAACGTAGGAGTCGATTGTGGCAAACCACAAATCTGCAAAGAAAAGATCTAGACAATCAATTGTTAGAAACGAAAGAAATACTGCAAGAAAAACTGCTGTTAAATCAGCTGTTAAGAACGTAAGAAACGCTATTGAAGCAGGTAAAAAAGAAGAAGCATCATCTCTTCTAGTAACTGCACAAAAGCTTCTTTCTCGTCTTTCTAAGCACGGTGTTATCAAAGGTAACGCTGCTGGTAGAAAAACGTCTAGACTAGCTAGCCAAATCAACAAACTTTAATCTTTTACGAAAGTTTGAATATATAAAAAGCGGAGAGACTTCTCCGCTTTTTGTGTTTGTGCTCATTTTTCAATATTCTTAATAAATTCTTATATTTCTAAAGACCTAAGTATTCTCTTCTTAGACAGTCTCTTAGCCAAAAGTCCTTAGACTTGGCCATAATCTCAAAGTTAATCATCTTTTGCTGAAAATCGATCAATTCGTTAAAGTCCCACTTGCGAGCAGCAAGTTGAATTCCTCTATCGTACTTGCTTGGCGACTTCTTAGCTGCCAAATACGAAGGATCAATAACTTTATTCACGTGTCCCTGAAAAGAACGGAAGAAATCGAGGTAGAGTCCAAAATCATCTTCAATTAGAAGTAGGTTTAAATAAAACCTTTTAAGATTTGATTGATTGAATAAATCGGCCTGATCAAAGAAGTCTAACTTCTTAACCTTAATTAATGACTTCGCCTTTTCAAGAGAGATTGCTCCCCTTTCATCAACATGGTGAGAAAGAATATGACAACAATTGAAATAGTCACTGGCATTATCTGGAACCGACTTCTCGATAAAGTTTTTAATTTGCGGTGAGATTTGAAAACCAAAGTACTTTGCGAATACATCGAGGTATTGGCCAAAGTGCCACGGCTTTGGAGCACTTAAAGAAAGTGCAGTTAAGTCATCTTTTGGAAAACCTTTTGGAAGCCTTCCCTTCGTTATAAAAATAATCGACTCATTAATTAAATTGCGATTATTATTAAAAGTTTCGAATGCATTTGCCTTAATATCTTGAGCATCAATAATGATGAATGGGCCAGAAGGGCCAAATAAACCACCTCCAGCTAAAAGCTCTTGCTCAATAAAGTCGAGACTAAACTCATGCGGCCAAAGTTTTTTTGCTTTCTTGGCCAAACTGTCACAAATAATTTTTGAGGTAAATTCATCTGGGACACTTAAGTGGTAGACACCTTCAAAAGCTTCCAAAATAGAAACAATCTTATCAATTCCGCTAAGTTCAAAGCTTTGCTTTTTAGAAGGCATAAAGAAGTACCTCTCTAAAATCTTCTCCAAAGTCCTTCGCATCATCTGCTAGAGACTTTTTAAATGTTCCTCTATTCTTAACACTTCTTAAAGGCGCAGAACTATCGATTCCTCCAACAGTGTTTTCAATGATATATGAACTATTGATAGAGAACTTCTTTGAGAAGATACTACGTGGAAATTGAGAATGATCTAATTTATAAAATGATTCATAGAATTTAATTTCTTCAAAATTTGGTTTTTTAAAGACACTAACTTCAACTTCAAAATTATAAGCACCTTCCGTTGAAAGATAGAAGGCATTCCTATTTCCACCAAGTTGATTCTTTTGATCATCACTCATCAGGGTATCACCCTGCTCTCTTACTTCCTTACCGGCCATTTTCTTACTTGTAATTTCCGCAAGTAAAATAGCATCACTGCGATAATTCTTTCCGGTACGAACTCTTAAGTTACTAAATGAAGATAATGTTTCAACGATTTGATCGGTATAGATTTGCGAAAGGCCAGTAATTCCCGTGTGATTCTTAACAACAAAAACTGTTACACTGTGAACACCTTGTGCCTCAAACGGATTACTTGAGTCACTAAAACGATACCCCGCACAAGAGCTCAATAAAACGACGCTGATAAGTATAAGAAACTTCATATTACTAATATGCCTAGGATTAATGGAATCGTCTATTACTTTGACTGTAAGAGCCTATTTAATATATGATGCATGCTGTGAAAAACCTCAAAGACATCCTCAAAGATATTGATACTGACGGGCAATTAGCACGTTACAAGAACTATGCTCCAAAGAAAAAAGGACTTGGAAGTGTGGATCTTTTTGACTTCCTCGATCTTTCAAATTCATGGGATAAAATTGTTGGTCCGAGGCTTTCACAATTTACAATTCCACTAAAGCTTAAGCACAAGTCACTGACAATTTTAACTTCTCACCCTGTCTATGCTCAACAACTAAAATATATGGAAACAGAAATTATCAAATCGATTGGTAATGTTCTGCCACAAACAAAAGGCCATATCACAAAAGTATTCTTCCAAGTTGATAATCAATATTTCACAAAGAAGAAGTCTGCAGTTGTTAAGAAAGAGCAAGTAAAGAAAGAAGTTGAAAATAGACTGCACCCTCAATCGCCCGAATACAAGGCCATTATGCAGGCAGCAGAGAATGAGTTTAGAGATATTGGTGACAAGGACCTTAAAGAATCGCTAAAGTCTTTATACTTTCAATTACGAACGAAGAAGTAAATAGATTGAAAAGGAACTGGCCTCACTTACCTTCTCAACTTGATACTTAAGTGAAAGCTCATCAATAACTTTGATACTGTCTTTATCCTCACGGCAAACAAAGAAGAATTTTCCATTAGCAGATAAAAGCTCAACACCTCTATTCAGAAGGCCCTTTAGTTGTCCATCTTTATACTCTCGGCAAATTCTTGCTCTTTCATCTTTTGGTGAACGGCCACTGGCGTGATGAAAGTATGGAGGATTCATTACAATTAGATCAAATCGATCTTGAGACTGTTCTAAGTTTTTTAGAATGTTACAAATATTGATATTGAAATCTGTATTAGGAAAGTATTCACTTACTTGGCCAATATTATTTTCAAGGTGCTTTCTGTAATCCTCTTGTAGTTCATAGAAATCAATAGAGCTCACCTTGAGAGAAGGGTCATCCATTAATTTTTGAATAATCTCAAGAGAGATAACACCACTGCCACAGCATAGGTCTGCAACTCTTCCAGGACTAATAGAGTTTTCAATAAGATAGTTAACGACGAGATTTGCTAGTTCAATTGAATCACGTGAAAAACGATAAAACTCAGGTTGAGAATAATTAGTAATTAATTCCATGCCTATCTAAAGTTTCGAGAATACTTTGAATATCCTCACCTTCACGAATAATCTTTGCACTAAGGCCAGAGATAAATACGATTGTTGAAGATTTACCACTTGGAACTAAAAACTCTGAACTAATGAAATTAGTTTCGGGACAATGTTTTTGCCAAAAAAGATTTGCCTCATCAGTATCACTAATTGGATCTTCTCCAGTTAGATTTAAACTCGTAGAAGTAATAAAGCCGGGAAAATCCTTTATGCATTCATCTATTATTTCATTTTGAATTACTCGAAAACATATATAATTTGTTTCATCAAATGGGCCTGATGGAAAACTAATCTTCAAACTGGCCTTAGGAATACCTACCGTAATTTGATACTTAAAAAGCTCGTCAAATAATTCATCTAAGCTTTCAGATCCGCTAAAGCTTTCTACTAGATTCTGTATATCATTTGTTAAGATACTTAAGGGCTTATTTATTGAAGTTCCCTTAATTTTAGCGATTAGCTCATAAGTCTCAATTTCAAATGGGTTTCCACCAATTCCCCATACTGTATCAGTGGGATAGATAAAGATATTTTTCATAGATCGACCATTATATTCTTAATTATATTTTCGTCCCTTTGACCTAGATATAGTAAATGAAACGCAATCCAGCTACTATTTTTTTCACTTAGCCTATTGGCCAAATATGTTCTTTCAATGCTAAATATTGGCCTTTCAAAAAATGAATCTTTCTTAACAAGCTCTCTTTTAAAAACAGGATTTCTTAGTCCCACCATTAACGCCATCATCTTCTCAAAATTATAGGACTTATATGAAGTTGCGACTTTATTAATTAAATCATCTCTCTTCTTACCAATATTGGGAATATTATATTCAAAAAGAATAATCCCATAATCATCGAAGCCTTGCATAGCTGGTGTATTAAAATAACGCTCAACAAGTTTCTGCTTCATCTTAAAGTCGTCAAGCTCTTGAACCCAAAATGGAGCGAGCTTAATTCCAAATTTATAACTTGATAGATCAAACTCCAGAGCAGATCCAAATGTTTGATTAAGAAGCTGTGTTAACTTTAATCGACTATCTCCTGTCGAGATATGAGTAAATTTTTTAAAAAGCATTAATTTATAAACTTCATCTATACTTGAGCTATTTACAATATCAAACACTCTCATCAGAGCGGCCTCATAACGAGCTCTGACCTGCTTTGGAATATTATCATTGATCCATACAGGGTAAAGTTCAATATTCCTCTTTAGGAGGTCAATGATGACTCCAGTGAGCCACTCTCCCTTATTAAGAGAAGACGCTATTACAATCTCTAGCACAAGCTGATGAAAATTACTTCTTTCTAATTTTTTTAAAAACTTTTGATGAGCAATATTTTTGCTATTAAATTTAATTTTGAGGGCCTTTTCTAACTCTTCGACCTGCTTAATTGAGCGGACCTCGCTCTTATTCTGCATAATAATATCAGAATAGAATAACTCCTGACATTTGGCCTGAAACTCAATCCACTGATTTGAAGACTGACCAGATGTTGTAAAGGCATAGATTAAATTAAATTCAAACTTTGAGATATTTGAACAATTAGCTGGCGGTGATTTTACAAACTCCGGTTTATATTCAACACCACTCAAAGATAAGTTGTAAGAAATATTAACGTAGTTTAAAAATATCTTTTTTTTTTATCTGCTTGAAACTCTTGTGCCAAAACTGTTGTTGTTGGCATCTTGAATTGCATCTGAGAGAAAAGATCTTTCCCTACTAATTTCGAATAAAATTTTGAGATAAAGAAAAGTAAAATAATAAGAACACCAATGGCCACATAAACGAAGCTATAGTCACTTTTTCTTTTCTTCTTTTTGGATTTACCTGATTTTTTCTTAGTTTTCTTTTTCTTAGGTCGAGGCATTTCAACGGCCTTCATTGGCTGTATATCGTCCTCTTCTTCATTTAAAACGGGTGCTGACTTAGGTAGTTCGGCCAGTTTTTCGCTCTCAAGAGCAAGTCTAGCATCTTCAGCAATATCATCAAGGTCCGACTTAAATTCAGAATCTTTCTGCGCACTGGCCTCTGCTTCAGCTTCCGCTACTAAAAGATCAATTTGGCTACCAGTTGAAGCCTCTTCTTTAACAAGAGAGATTGTAGATTGAGTGCTACCAATATCAGGAAAATCGAGATCATCATCACTTGGTAGAACAATTTCTTCTTCCTCTTCAACATTCATGGCCTGGGCAACCTCTGACATGCTTACGCCAGTGTCCATATCCTTTAGAGGACTTGTGCTTGCAGGAGCTGCAGGAACGTCATGCTGTGGAAGAGTGTTATTGCTATAATCAATTGGCTCAGGAAAATCGAGATCACCATCTTCAGGTAATACAATTTCTTCTCCATCTTCATTTGTATTAATTGAAATTATTCCACTCGCTGAAGTTTCAACTTCTGGAGTCGCTGGAATTACCTCTTCTGAGTCTTTCATTTTATCAACGATACCAGTGGTCTTTACTAGCTTTGTTACACTAGAGGCCACTTTCGTCTTTGCTTCAGAAACTGGATTGAAATTCTGCTCTTCTTCGCCAAATAAGTAACGATTCAATAAGTCGTCTTCTTTAATCCAAAACCAATAACCATTCCCACTACAGATTTCATCTTCGTCTGTAAGTGTTCCGTCTTGAACAAATTCGATAACTTTTTGTTTCGAAAGTGGGCCAAGAATCTTATTTGATTTTGTGCGAATTAGCCAATTTCTATTGTCCATCATCATCTATTTACTACATCCTATAGAAAAATTCCTATGAATCCTTTTAAGTCCTCGTCATTAAACTTAAGCCCAAGACTGTAAACCGCATGTGGGTCATTAATTAAATCCTCACCTTCGATTTTACCATAAAGTACGTTCCAAAGTTGTAAATCTAGACCGACACGAATATTTGGCCCTACATCTTCACGATAATCAAAAACTTCTAGTGTCGATACCAGACCATAATCATCAAAATTATAATCCACAGCAAATCCACCATAAGATTCAATTAGACCACCACGGAACGTCCAATTATCAATTCGACGTCCAAGCTGAAGGTTAAGAAGAACATCATTATACTTTCTCTTCTTCTCATCAACGGTAGTTGTTGTTCCACCAACTGTTGTTTCCGTAACTTTTCTTCTCTCTGGCCCAAACTCAGCCGTTGTTACACCAAGTAAGTAGAAGCGACCAGGTGAAGGAAAGATTCTAAGTTCAGCAGTTGTGTCAGTTTGCCCTGTCCCTGTATTTGCACCAGTGTAAACAGAGAATTGAGTGCGGATACTATCAACACGTCCAATAACTTTTTGAACACTTGCTAGAGTTGTTTTAACTTCATCAGCAATCTCTTCTTCAACTAAGAGCTTACCAACAGTCCCCTTTCCATCTTTAATATCTCTTACAAGATCTTGGAGGTCGGCCATCATGCGATCTGTTTTCTTTAAGATTTCCTTCACGTCTGCTACAGCACTTTCTGGCTCATTAGCATCTGTTTGAAAAGCAATCTGATCAGAGAAGGCTTCTAAGTTATTAACAATATTTTGAATTTTTTCATTATTGCGTCCAACGATATCATTTAGCTTGGCCGTCATCTCACGAGTATTTTCTAGAGTAAGTTGAACATCGCGAATGATCTTCTTCATGGCCGGCTCGCCACCTTCAGGAACAAATGACTCTTTAATACTACCAACAAGAGTCTTCACATCATGCATAACTTCAGTTGCATCTTTTAAGAGAGTTTCAATCCCCGCTTTTTCTTCTGCAATAATCTCTGAACCATCTGGAAGTATTTCTTTTGAGTTTTCAATATAAATCTCTAGATACTTATCACCAAGGAAACCAACAGAACGAATCTTAAGCTTTGATCCTCTTGTAATCCCTACTCTTGAAAGAACTTCAAAAGTAATTTCTGCTTTATTTCCAATAAGGCGGATATCCTTGATACGACCGGCATTAATACCGGCAACCTTAATTGGTGTTTTTGGAAAAATACCAGATGCATCGCTAACTGTTGTGTAGTACTCATTATATGTTCCAAATCCCGATTGATTTGAAGTTACAACAAGTGACATGACAACAACTGCTATCATGGCAGTTAGGGCCATCAGCCCTACTTTAAATTCATTCATTTTAACCCTCTTCCCTAGGCTTAGTACTTACAGATTAATAAACTCTTGCACGAGTGGGTGCTTTGAATTTCTAAACTCTTTTGCAGGTAAGTACTCAACAATATTACCACGATTTAGGAAGGCAACGTAGTCGGAAATTTCCAGCGTTGCTTTTACATCGTGAGAAATAATAATTGACGTTAATCCTATATCTTTATGTTTATGGCTTGTATCGACGATTAAGTCGTTGACCATTTTTGTCGTAATTGGATCCAGACCAGTAGTTGGTTCATCATAGAGCATTACTTGTGGACTCAAGGCAAGTGCTCTTGCAAGACCTACCCTTTTCCTCATCCCACCTGAAAGCTCACTTGGTAATTTATCAAATGAAATTTCTTGAAGGCCCACTGATTTAAGTAAACCAAATACCTTCTCTTCAATTTCCTTAGGACTCATTTTTGTGAACTCTTCTAATGGAAAGGCTACATTTTCATAAGTAGTCTTAGAATCAAATAAGGCCGCATATTGAAAAAGCATTCCGTAATTTTGGCGAAACTTTCTGAGCTCATCTTCTTCTAAGAGAGAAAGGTCTTTACCTAAAACTTCAATCTTTCCAGAAGTTGGATGATGGAGTCCTAGGATATGTTTTAAAAGAGTCGACTTACCAGCTCCTGAGAATCCCAGAATTGTTGTAATACTTCCTCTTTCAATATCAAAGCTAAGATCATTTAAAACTGTATGCTTTCCAAAAGTCTTAGTTAAGTTAGATATTTTTACTGACGAATCTTTAAAGTGTAACATTTTACATCACCTGCACTAAAAAGCTCGTTAAGAAATAGTCAAGAACGAGTACGGAGATCATTCCCCAAACAACAGCTAAGTTTGTTCCCTTACCTACACCTTGGGCCCCTTTCGTAACAGAGAAGCCAAAGTATGTTCCAATAACAGAAATAACAAAACCAAATACAGTTGCTTTAATAACTCCTTGGAAAATGTCTGAGACATACATGAACTGACCAAGCTTTGAGAGATAAATTGCATCATCAATTTTTAGCGCAATTGTTCCGACGATATAAGAACCAATATTTCCAACGAGTAAAAAGAAAATCGAAAGAAGCGGAAGAGAAAGTGTTCCTGCAACGATTCTTGGAACCGCAAGAAATTGAACACTACTAATTCCCATAACCTCAAGAGCATCAATTTGTTCTGTTACCTTCATCGTTCCAATCTGTGCGGCCATTGCGGCTCCAGCACGTCCTGCAACGATGAGCCCTGTTAAAACAGGTGCAAGCTCTTTTGCTAAAGTAATAGCAACAACCGGTCCAACTAATGAATCAACATTAATTAACTTGAAACCGAAATAGGTCTGATAGGCCATAACCATTCCTGTAAATGATCCGGCCAAGAAAATAATGAATAAACTTTTATTGCCAATGAAGTCCATCTGCTCAAAAAATAATTTAAAGCGATAAGGCCTTCTTGTTGCCCAATAGAAAAAGCTAACGATAAAATTCATTATCGTACCAAGGCCCGCTATATTTTTAATAAAGATGCGACCTAAGTTTTCATTAAAGATTACAAAACTTCTAAGTAAATAATTCATTACTGAAATTTTAAAGGAAAAAGAGTGAAACTGCTACTTACTGTCGATAAATTTTGGGAATTCTTTCTGTTAAGTGAATGAACACTTCATAAGGAATTGTCTTAGACTCAAGGCAAATATTAGAGAAGTTCTCACCTTCCTGATCCCAAACCACAAACCTCTCCCCATTTTTTATTTCGAGGTCTTGATTATTAAACAAAATTTGTCCCATATCCATATTCACTCGTCCCACAATCTGGCCGACTTCACTACCGTGTCTTAGGTGAACATTTTGATAACGAGTTGAGAACCCATCACCATAACCGAGGGCAAATATTCCGACGACCCCATCCGTTGGACATGGAGTTGCTCCATAGCCTATTGGGGTTCCACGATCAACTTTAAAGCTATTAATAAAAGTTGTTTCGAGCCTTGAAATTAACTTTCCTTGCCAGCAGCTTAAATGACTATATTGAGGAAGAAGTGAAGTTGGCCCATACATCATAAGCCCTGGTCTTACATGAGTTTCTTCTAGACCTACTTTCTGCTCGATTGCACCAGAGTTTGCTAGTGAGGACTTATCGATTTCAATTCCTGCGGCAGTTAATTGAGATTTTAATTCTCGCCAATTTTCCTTCTGCGCAAGATTTCTCTTATTCTTTATCATTGATAAACTTGAACTCGAGAAGTGAGACATTAAATGATAAATACTTTTTCTTCCGGATGCTTTAATTAGTTTAACCACTTCATCAACTCGATCAAGCCTTAAACCAAGACGATTCATTCCCGTGTTAAATTTTAAACACAGTGGAAAGTATCTAAAGTCTTCCTGCTCTAAGAAGTACTTCAAGTTTGATTCATTAGATAAAACTGGAATGATGCGGTTATTGAGATATATATCAGCTGCTTCTTGAAGATCGAGATTCACGTCAGAGAAGACGTAAACTTCAAACTCTCCGTTTGGTATTTCTTCACGAAGCCTTAAGGCTTCACCAATACTAGCACAACCAAATTCTTTTATTCCCAATTCAAAGTATGCAAATTTAACGATAGGAACCATTCCATGGCCATAGGCATTTGCCTTAACCATAAAAAGGGCCTCATTACTTGGACAAATTTCTTTTAGTAGTTGATAGTTACTTGCAAGATTTGAGACGTTAATCTCCATGCAACTTTTTATTCTCATAACGTGCTTTCTTGAAACGATCTCTTAGTTTTCAATTTCCTTGCAGTTGTTACCATTGAGTATTGAGAATATGGAACTTCAAAAACATTTAAAGACATTGAAAGAATTAAACTCTTATCTTTACCTGAGAAATACTTTGCTAAACGGATATTCTTACAAAGATCCTTCGTTGCCGCAAAGCTCTCATCAAAGAAGTCATTTTCAACATCTAAAATAATTGATTCAAAAGAGATATTATAAATATTTGATAAATTAGTTACCTGCGATAAGTTAATCTTCATATCGCGCCAAAATGTTTCCCAATCAAAATCAAAGTCAGATCTTAATTCTAGAAGGTCTGTAATTTCAGACGTATCGACTGCAATTAAGTTTCTCCCATGAGTTGTTTGAGAAATTTGCCCTAATAGCTCAAATGGCCCTTGAGCACTTGCGACTGCTGCCGAGTGAGTATTTGCATTCACGAGTTGAGAATAAACGCCACTTAACAGAGACTCCACCACTTGCCAGTTAAAATTAAATAAATAATCGCGGTCCACTTCAAGTGCGACAACAGTTGTAATATCTTCAGCGTTAGCAGACATTGCAAGAGTGACAACAGGATTATGAACAAGGTTAGAAACAATATTCTTAACCATATTCATTCCATTCTCATTAACACCGTTTAGTTTAATATGACCTAGCCAGATATCTGGGACATTAATATTTTTCATCCCATCGTACTTAACAGCACATAATTTATTTGTTTTACGATTAAGATCAAAGACTGTAATGCTTGTTACGAATTCTTGTGGTTCAAATACATTTGCAACTAATGATTTAAAGTCACTATTATCCTTATTAAAGTTTATCGAATCACAAACTTCAAAAAAGTCCTTTCCGTATAGAGTCTTTGTTCTTTCACTTTCAAGACTAGCAACTAATGCTTCTTGCTTATGACGATACTTATCGTGGAAAGTTTCAAATTGACTCACCTGTCTCATTAGTGCTGTTTTGCGATTGTATTGATCGAGAACACCACGAACCTGAACAAGCAGATCGAGTTCTGTAAAAATTGAGCCAAGACTTTCAATTTTTGCAACAGACTTAAGGTCAGAATTTGAGGCTACGATGAACACCCTTTGAACTTTCTTTAGCTCTGGGCGATCAAATAGAGATTGGCCTTCATAGTCCACATCTTGAGCGCGCACTAAAACTAAGTCATATTCTCTTTGAATATGAGATATTAGAAATGCATTAGCATCATCAAATGAATCGATAAGAATATTAATATTTTTAAAGATTTTAGAAAATCCCTTACAATCTTCAATCATTGAAGAAAGAATGGCTACTTTTGGACTAATCATTGTCATGGCGCAAAAACTCCTTCTAAGGACATAACATCGTCTAAAATCGTATCAAAATACAAGGCTTATAGCAATTTTAAGAGCTCTTCTACTGTATTTATTTCTTGAATTTGGGCCTGAGTTAGAAATAGATCACTTTTTTCATAGCGTGGAATTCGTTTTTCATAAAGATCCTTCATGAAATCCATACCATTCTTTGCCAATGGGCGATTACCATCTTTTTTAAGCCTCTCCCAGCACTCTTCAAAAGTACTTTGAATATAAACAAGTTTTCCGCCAATTTCAGAGATAAAATCAACAACATCTTGCTCATCAAGTGCACCGGCCCCTAGTGAGATAAGGTAGTCATCTTTCATATTCTGGTGAAGAAGCTTAATCATATCAATTTCGTCTTTGCGAAATTCATCGATTCCAATGTCTTGGATATACTCAGCTAGTGAGTCATACCCAGTCCCCATGCGATTAAAGATTTCCTCATCTAAGTCAAATACTTGAAATTGATCATCCTTAGATAATTTCTCACCAAATGTTGTTTTGCCGGCTCCAGAAAAGCCCGTTAGAAAGATTCTCATAAGTAAAAAAGTACACGATTACGTTCATAATGTCCTAATTTTCTTGCCTTTTGGCCCTTCGCAATATAAACAGAGAGTTCAAATGACAGAGGATAAAATGCAAATCGTAAATAAAGATAATACATTCTTGAAAGACTCAACGATTCTTATCTCTCGTGTTGGTGACGAGTTTGAAACTTACCAACTAACTGATAAGAATAATGAATGGGTAAAATCAATTCTTGATGGCATCACAAAGGACTTCGATCCGGAAGTTAAGCCTGAAGGCTTTGAGCACTTAAATGTTGAGCTTCAACTAAAGAATGCTCGTGACTATACTTTTGGAGAGCACCTTATTGTAAAAGGAAAAGCTTCTGGAGCCTATACAGCAACTTGTGTTCGCTGTTTACTAGACACTCCACAAGAGTTTGAAACTGAATTTACATGTGCTTTCATTAATAAGAGATATGAAGACGACCCAGAGTATGAAGAAGTCGACGAAATTTATATTTCAGATGAAACGGCCGATATGTTTTTTCATGACAGAGGTAAGGCAGATTTAAGAGAAGCAGTAGCTGAAAACTGCTTTTTGGCCATAAATCACTACCCAGTTCATGACGCAGATTGCAAAGGTCTTTGCCAAACTTGTGGAGTCGACCTAAATACAGACAGTTGCGGACATAGCAATTAATTTGGCCTAACTTTTAGGCTTGTAATAATGAAGTGAGTAAGGTAATAAAGTAAGCTCATAATTGTAGTTAAAAATTGAAGTTGAATATAACGGAGTAGAAAATGGCAGTACCTAAGAAGAAGACAAGTGTTTCAAGAAAAGGCCTAAGAAGAGCTGGACAAACACACAAGCTTTACGCGAACAATGTAGTTGTAGCTGATTCAACAACTGGTGAACTAACGAAGAAAGGATGTATCTCTCCATCTGGTTATTGGAAAGGTAAGAAAGTCTTCGCTACGAAAGCAGATAGAGAAGAAGTAGAAGAATAAGATAATTTATTATTTTTCATATAAGAAAGCCCACTCGTCGAGTGGGCTTTTTGCGTTTTTACAGGGTTCCAGCAGACTTTTACGTAAGCGATGCGTTGTCTCAATAATGCCGTGCTTACGTAAAAGTCTGCTGGAACCTAATAAAAATCAGTTTGACCCATCAAACTTTCTTTTAGTATAAACTAACTACACAAACTAAGAGAGAGACACATGAGATTACTTTTAACAATTGCATTCGTTTTTAATACATTTGCACTATCACCTCTAGATGAAGCACTTTCCAAGCTCATCAAAAAACACAACTTAACTTCCCTACCTCAATCACAATTACAAAATCAAAATGAAGTGATTCTAGGTTCAAGATTATTTGCAGAGGTTCGCCTTAGTGGAAATAAAGATATTACATGCATGCATTGTCATCATCCAATGCTGGGAACAGGAGACAATATTCCATTCTCGATTGGTACAGGTGGTGCAGGACTTGGAAAAAGTCGCATTCAAGACGGTAAAGGCCTCATTATCAAGCGCCATGCACCAGCATTAATCAATCTTGGCTACGATGAAATCACAGATATGTTTTGGGACGGAAGAGTTCATGTTGACTGGACTAAGGGAGAATTCAAAACTCCAAGTAAGGAACTTAATGCTAAGACAGAATTAAATAAGAAAATTCGCAATGCTCTGGCCGCGCAAGTTATCTTTCCACTTCTTTCAGTTGAAGAGATGTTAGGAAAGAATAATGAAATCGCTTCTCAAAAAGGTGACCTTGCAAAATGGGATGCATATGTTGATCGTCTTTTAAATGGCTCTAAGAATGCCATGTACCAAAACCTTTTTAAGAGAGCATATCCGAAAGACTTCAAGGCCGGTAAAATTGATATCTCACACGTCGCCAACGCACTTGCGGCCTTCATCACAAGAAACTTCAATCTTGTTGATACGCCTTATGATGAATACTTAAATGGTGATCTTAGTGCATTAAATGATTCTGAAAAAAGAGGGCTTAAAACTTTCTTAGACAAAGGCGCTTGTATCAATTGCCACAGTGGCCAGCATTTAACAGACTGGGATTATAAATCAATTGGGTTGCCTCAGATTGGGCCAATTAGCGCAACGTCCACTCTAAATGACAAAGGACGATTTGAAGTAACAGGCAATAAAGCGGATCAATATAATTTCAGGACACCACCCCTTAGAAATATACACTTATCTGCTCCATATATGCACAACGGTGTTTACGAGACCCTAGAAGAGGTTGTTGATCACTATAATCACACTCGCCCAGCAATAAAAAACTATATTGTTAACGAAGTAACTCAAGGTCATTACGAAGAAAAAATCATTAAAGATGAAAATTTTATTAACAATAAATTGCGATATCAGTTAATAAGCGATGACGATATTAGGCGTCCTCTACAGCTAACGGAGGATGAGAAGGCAGATCTTGTTCAATTCCTAAAGACAGGATTGTCTTCACGCCGTCTACAAAGGCTTGAAGAAGCTTCTAAACTTTTAAAATGAACATAGGGCCACAAACGTGGCCTTTTTTTGTAAAATTGACCAAAAAACACACAGTGTCAAATAATAACGCCCCTGCCCTTCCCCATCATTGTTATACTCAATAAAATAGGCGCAATTTTTTATTACCAAGATTAGGAATTTAAATGGATATTAAAGTAAAAATTAAAGGAACTGGAATCTACGCTCCAAAAGAAGTTAGAACAAATGTCGATCTAGAAAGTATGGTCGAAACAAGTGATGAATGGATTTATGAAAGAACGGGAATTCGTCAACGTCATATTTGCTCAACAGAAGGCGGCGAGTGGCCAAGTGATATGGCCTACCATGCAACTCAAGATGCATTAAAAGCAGCAAACCTTGAACCGAATGATATTGATATGATTATCTTCGCTTCAGTTACTCCAGATTATAAACTTCCAAATACAGCTTGTATTCTTCAACAAAAATTAGGAATCACAAATAAGTGTGCGGCAATTGATATCGCAGCAGCTTGTTCTGGATTTGTTTACGGTTTAAATATGGTAACAGGACTGATTCGCATGGGTGCAATTAAGAATGCACTTGTTGTTGGCTCTGAAATGCTATCAAGAGAAGTTAACTGGGAAGATCGTAACACTTGTATTCTTTTTGGAGATGGTTGTGGTGTTGCTATTGTTGGTGCAAATGAAGATGGTGATGATTCAGATATCCTATCACTTGAACTAGGTGCAGATGGTGCAGGGAAAGAATTCTTTGACCAACCAGTTGGTGGAGCAGTTGATCCAATCACAGCTCAACACTTAAACGAGAGAACTCACTATATGCAAATGAAAGGTAAAGAAATGTTCCGTGTAGCAACGAGAACTCTTGCCGAAAATGCAAAGAAAGTTTTAGAAAAAGCAGGTAAAGACCTTGAAGAAGTTGATTGGTTAATTCCTCACCAAGCAAACGTGAGAATTATCGAAACAACTGGAAAGCTTCTAGGAATTAATCCTGAAAAAGTTATTGTTAATATTGATAAATATGCAAATACATCAGCTGCAACTGTTCCAATCGCAATGCACGAAGCAATTGTTGATGGAAGAATCAAGCGTGGTCAGCTATTATTGCTAGATGCATTTGGTGCAGGTTTAACTAGTGGAGCAACTCTACTTAGGTATTAATTAAGGTTTTATATTATGAAAAAAGTTGTTTTGATTTTCCCTGGTCAGGGATCACAATACGTAGGAATGGGAAAGAGTCTTGAAGGACACCCATCATTTGAATTACTTGAAAAAGCAAACAGTGCTCTTGGCTACAATCTTTCAAAGATTATGCTTGAAGGCCCTGAACAAGAGCTTACACTTACTCAAAATACACAACCAGCAATCCTAACTTACTCAATTGGTCTTTTTCAAAAAGCTAAAGAGATTTTAGATGAAGCTGGCGTTGAGGTTTCATGTGTACTTGGACACTCTGTTGGTGAGTACCCTGCTCTTGTTGCAGCAGGTGCGCTAAGCTTTGAAGATGCTCTAAGATCTGTTCACAATCGTGGTAAATACATGCAAGAAGCTGTTCCTGCGGGAATGGGAAAAATGTATGCCGTTATGAGAGTTCCTGCTGAAATCGTTGAAAAGGCATGCAAAGAAGTTTCAACAGAAGGTAACGAAGTTATGCCTGCCAACTTTAATGAGCCAGGGCAAATCGTTATTTCAGGACATGCAGATGCCTGTGACAAGGCCGTTGCTTGGATCTCAGAAAACTTCTCAGACCCACATAAGACAGTTGAATTAAAAGTTAGTGCACCATTCCACTCTAGCCTAATGAAGCCGGCCAGAGAGAATATGGCAGCATTTTTTAATGACGTAACTTTTAATAAAACGACAATTCCTTATATTGCCAATATTGACGCCAAAAAGTATCAAATTGGTACAGACGGTGAAGTTGTAAAAGAGAACCTGATCAAGCAAATTGATGGTTCAGTTCTTTGGACTCAAAGTTTTGCAAGCCTAGACGATGACACTCTTTGTGTTGAGGTTGGGCCAGGACGAGTTCTAATGGGACTAGCAAGAAAGATTAACCGTAACATCAAAGTTATCTCACTTGATAAAGAAGGTGCTTTTGATGAGCTTAAGGAAGCTTTAAACTCATAGGAGCAAATATGATTGCAACTTATAATGATTTAAAAAATAAAAGAGTATTAGTAACTGGCGCAAGCCGTGGTATCGGGCTAGATATTGCAAAATCACTAGCTGCCCAAGGTGCTCACGTAATCTTCAACTACCGTGAAGGGAAAGAAGATGTAGCTAAAGAAGTAGAGTCTCAACTTAAAGAGCTTGGTGCTTCAAATGTAACGGGACTAATGTTTGATCTTAATAATGAAGAACAAATGAAGACTGCCGTAAATGACTTCGTAAAAGAGTTTGGTCCAGTTGAAGGTCTTGTAAACAACGCTGGTGTTTCAAAAGACACTCTTCTTCTAAGAACAAGAAAAGCAGATCTTGACGCAGTAATTGATACGAACCTTAAGGGTGCAATCATGCTAACAAGTATCTGTTCACGTGGATTCTTAAAAGCTGAAAATGTATCGATTGTTAATATGAGCTCAGTTGTTGGTCTTATGGGAAATGTTTCTCAAACGGCCTATGCAGCATCTAAGGCAGGTTTAATTGGTGCAACGAAGTCAATTGCGAAAGAATTAGCTAGCCGCAACATTCGCTGTAACGCAATCTGTCCAGGTTTTATTCAAACTGATATGACTGATGCCCTTGAAGAAAAAGCGAAAGAAGCCTATATTGCTTCGATTCCAACTTCACGCTTTGGGTCAACTGAAGATGTATCAAATCTTGTGTGTTTTCTACTTAGCCAAGCGTCAGGATATATTACAGGTGAAGTTATTAAAATTGACGGTGGACTTTATATCTAGAAAAATATTAATATACTAAAATTAAATTTTTATATAAGAGAGAGAAATTGAGTTTATAACTTAATATATTTATTAGGAGACAAATATGGAACAAAAAGTAATTCAACTAGTAGCGGATCAAACAAAAATCGATATCGCAAAAATCAATGCTACAACTTCATTCGTAGACGATCTAAACCTAGACTCACTAGACATCGTTGAACTTATGATGAAAATGGAAGACGAATTTGATATTCAAATTCCAGAAGAAGATGCAGAAGGTCTTAAGTCTGTTCAAGACGTTGTTAAGTACCTAGAGTCTAAGCAATAATCAAAAATTAATTCTTAGATAAAAAAAGCCTGCGTATTGCAGGCTTTCTTTTTAAAAATTTTTACAACTTTTAATCTGAAAAGTTTTGTAATCGTACTTAATCTCAACCTTCTCTTTTGACTTAATTGCCTTTTGAAAGCACTTCGCATCTTTTTTACTCGCTCGGTAAAAGGGAGCACTCTCCACGAAGCTAACAGTAATTTCATCTTTCTCTAACTTAAAAGTTGAGACATGGTATTGTGATGTGGCCAGATTGGCCGCATAAGTAGATACAAAGCTTAGTAATGTACAAAGAATTATTTTTTTCATTTTACTTATTCCTAAAGAATTCTCTTCTCATAATTTGCTAGTAGTTCCTTAGCTGCCTTTGATCTTGCTTCACGGCTCATCATATTGGCCGCAGTTTGTGGGTGATATGATTCCCTACTAGCAATTCCAAAAGCAGTCTTACCTACACTCACAGCATCTAAACTTGGAGGAAAGCCCACATGATCGACCTTAGAAGCATCTGCTCCCATTGTCTCTAGCCACTCATTAACATGAATCGGTTTTGAAGCAATAGCAGGATCAATGATCATCTTTGAAACTCCGCCTCTTCCATTATCAACATAAACAACAGGTGCCGTATGATAACTCCAGTAAGGATATTGCTGATTAGGAATTTTAAGTTTTCCTGATGCCCAGGCCTTATCTGCGATAACACCTTCTTCTTCAAACATATTAACCATAAGTTCTGAACGAGCATAGCATCCGTCTTGTACGTACTGCCAGGCCATCCCTTCCATTGCACGGGCCTTCTTAAAAAGCTCATTTGCTTTTTGAATCGAGATAACACCACTAGCACGTGGACGATAGTCTTGAACTTTTTCATATGAATCAGCAGC
Source organism: Halobacteriovorax sp. CON-3 (assembly GCF_043196995.1). Classification (NCBI taxonomy): domain Bacteria; kingdom Pseudomonadati; phylum Bdellovibrionota; class Bacteriovoracia; order Bacteriovoracales; family Halobacteriovoraceae; genus Halobacteriovorax; species Halobacteriovorax sp. CON-3. Next base: position 251,798 of record NZ_JBEBNA010000002.1, on the reverse strand, counting down.
ATAGTAACTATCACCATCGCGACAGCTATTCTTTGGTAAGAACTGGCGATTGATATACTGGCTATTGATATTTCCGTTTACGACATCAACAAGATGAACGAAGTCTAAATTATCTCTTTCGCGCACCGATTGCCTTCCAAGGCCGATAATATCTCCCTGAATCTCTTTTGGACAATGAGGAAGAACTGTTTTTAGGTAGTCGCTAAATCCAGCATCCTGCATGCTGAAGAAAGTTGTGGAGTTGTGCCCCATCGCTTCAGGTGCCTTTCTTTGAACAGTAAGACGTGACTTCTCATACTCTTCATTTCTCTCAATAACAGCACCACCAAGAGTACGAGCATACTTGATATAACTATCGTTCTTAGTGAACTGAGCATTACCTCTCGTATCGCGAGAGTAATTGATAGGCATATACACATTACGAGCTGGATCAAAGATTATGTAGTGATTATCGCCACACTTTTTAATAGTACACTTAGTGGCCATCTCACACTGATGATTTTTGTTATTATTATCTTGGACCCACATCTTTGTGTATGCTTGAGTCACCTTTTCATTTTGATTTTCAATATCGTCTTCAACACCTTCTAAGATATTCTGTAGGCTATCCCTAATTTCTTCTTGGGAAGGATCAATATTTCTAATAAGTGAGAAGATAGATTTTTGGGCCTCATCCATTGCTTGGATACGAGCGGCCGGTGTATCAAATTCTTGTACTGCTCTTTGAGAAACAAATTGCTTACTATTGGCATTATGAAAAATAATTTCTTTTCCATCGCTAATCGTCCTAACAGGAAAAAGCTCAGTTTCCTTGGTGCTTCCATTGCGATAAATCCCAAATAGGTGACCACTTTGATTTCGCTGAAGAACGACCTGTGAGTCGCCATCTTCACAAATGACAACCGGAACTTCTGCGGGAGCATTACAGCTGTCAAAGCGCATATCATTGGCAAATTCAACGGAAACCTTTGCGCCAAAAGTGTAAACAGATAAAATTGATAAAATTAATAGGTTAATCTTTTTCATGGCAGTCTTATCGTATAAGTCGTTAAAAATATTAAGTTATTAATGATAAAAATAGATATAGCGTTCAACCTATTGAAATTGCGTTAAATATTAAACAGTAATCCTTGAAAAGCGTAAAAATTAAGACCCTCTACGCCTTGTCAAAATGCCTGCAAAATTATCAAATACTAGGAAAAAAACTTAGAAGAATTGAATAAAAAATAAAGGAAGATAAAGGAATATATATGAGTAACAGAAGTAATAAACGTGTTGTTATCACAGGCCTTGGAACAATTTGTGGTTTAGGTCAAAACACGCAAGAAGTTTGGAATGGTTTAATCGAAGGTAAGTCAGGAATCTCAGAAGCTGAAAGCTTCCCTATTCCAGACCTTGCAATCAAGATTGCCGGTGAAGTTAAGAACTTCGAATTAGATGAAAGTATCATGGAAGCTCGTGAGGCAAAGAAATATGACCGCTTCATTCACTTTGCACTTCATGCCACAGAAGAAGCGCTAAAAGACTCAGGTGCAAACCTAGAAGATTTTGATAAGTACAAAGTTGGTGCAATCCTAGGTGTTGGTATTGGTGGTTTCCCAATCACAGAAGAAACAGCGAAGACATTTGTTGAGCGCGGCCCACGTCGTATCTCACCTTTCTTCATTCCAGCAATTATTCCAAATATGGCATCAGGTGTTCTAAGTATTAGACACGGCTTTATGGGAGTTAACTACACAGTTTCTTCAGCATGTGCATCTTCATGTCACGCTATTTCAAATGCAGTTGAGGAGATTCGCTCAGGACGTCACGACCTGATGATTACAGGTGGTACTGAGGCTGTTATCTGTAACCTTGGAATGGGTGGCTTCATTAATATGAAAGCTTTCTCAAAGCGTACAGACGAGCCAACAAAAGCTTCTCGTCCATTTGATATAGATCGTGATGGTTTTGTTATGGGTGAAGGTGCTGGTGTTCTAATTCTTGAAGACTATGATAGTGCCGTTAAACGTGGTGCTAAGATCTATGCTGAGATCGTAGGTCATGGTGCAACTTCTGATGCTCACCATATTACAGCTCCACATCCAGAGGGAGACGGCGCTTATGGTTGTATGAAAAAAGCAATCGAAGACGCTGGGATAAGACCGGAAGATATTGATTACGTAAATGCACACGGAACTTCGACTCCACTTGGAGATGTTGCTGAAACTGGTGCAATTAAAAGAGTTCTTGGAGAAGAACACGCTAAAAAAATTAACGTCTCTTCAACTAAGTCAATGACTGGTCACCTCCTTGGTGCAGCAGGTGGTGTTGAAACTGTTTTCACAGCTCTTGCCCTTCACCACGGGATCATCCCTCCAACAATTAACTTAGACAATCAAGATCCAAAATGTGATCTTAACTACACTGCAAACACTGCAGTTAAGAAAGATATTAAATACGCCCTAAATAACTCATTCGGTTTTGGGTCGACTAACTCTTCACTAGTTCTGAAGAAAATTGAGGATTAATAAATGTTTCATAAAAACGCCAATAGCTTAGAAAAAATGGATGAGGAAATTTTCTCATTAACAAATAAAGAATTAGCAAGACAAGAAGAAGGATTAGAGTTAATCGCTTCTGAAAACTATACATCAAAAGCTGTCATGGAAGCACAAGGTTCTGTGCTAACAAATAAGTATGCTGAAGGTTTACCAAATAAGCGCTACTACGGTGGTTGTGAAGTTGTTGACTCTGTTGAGCAACTTGCAATTAATCGCCTTTGTGAGTTATTTGGATGTAAGTTTGCCAACGTACAACCACACTCTGGTTCTAGTGCGAATATGGCCGCATATTTTTCAATCATTGCGCCAGGAGATAAAATTCTTGGAATGGATCTTTCTGAAGGTGGCCACTTAACTCATGGCTCACCTGTTAACTTCTCAGGAAAATATTTTGACGTGAAGTTTTATGGATTAAATCCTGAAACAGAAATGATCGATTACGATGACGTAAGAAGAGCTGCTAAAGAGCATCAACCAAAAGTAATCGTTGCTGGTGCATCAGCATACCCAAGAACAATTGACTTCGCTAAGTTTAGAGAAATTGCAGATGAAGTTGGAGCATACCTAATGGTCGATATGGCACACATTGCAGGACTTGTTGCTGCTGGCCTTCACCCTTCACCATTTCCACATGCCCATATTGTGACATCAACAACTCACAAAACATTACGTGGACCACGTGGTGGGATCATCCTGACAAATGATGAAGAACTTGCAAAGAAGATTAACTTTAATGTATTCCCAGGAATTCAAGGTGGACCTCTTGAGCATGTTATTGCAGCAAAAGCAGTTTCATTCAAAGAAGCACTTGATCCACAATATAAGGATTACCAAAAGCAAGTTATTACTAATGCTCAAGCACTAGCAAAGCAACTTACTGATCTTGGAATGGAGATTGTTTCTGGCGGTACTGACAACCACCTAATCCTAATGAAGACAGACCCTGCCGGTGTAACTGGTAAGGTTGCTGAAAAGGCCCTAGAAGAAGCTGGGATTACTTGTAATAAGAATATGATTCCAGGTGACAAGAGATCTCCATTTGTAACAAGTGGGATTCGTCTTGGAACACCAGCTCTTACAACTCGTGGAATGGGTGTAGAACAAATGAAACAAATTGGAACTTGGATTGTTGAGGCACTTAAAAATGCAGAAAATGAAGCTGCCCTAAAAGACATCAAAGGCCAAGTTGAAAAACTTTGTAAAGAGTTTCCTGTTTACTAATTTCAATACTTTATGGAGGGTAGTTTCCTGCTATCCTCCTATATTAAAAAAATCTTACTAATCTTCCGATAACTAAATGTGATTTAGTATATGGGGATATTGTGAGAAAGTTTCATTCAAAATTTATTTCGGCCATTTTAGTTTCAACTCTTTTGTCGTCTTGTGCTTCAACAGTCGATCAAATTGAAATGGCGTACGATCAATACTCTGCCGCAGTTTCTCGCTATATCGCTTCAACGACAACAGATTACAATCCATCTAAGTTTGAAATCAACAAAGACAACTTGTACAAGCTACAAGAATCTGTTGAAAAGAATCTCGTGTGGCGTATGGAATTTGCTAAGGCCGAGAAGAAGAAAGGGCAGAACTCCTTAAAATTTATCTCTCCATACTTCGATTCAAATCAAAAGATCACTGCTGAACTTAATACATTTTTAAAAAATATTTCATGGGTAACTGATCCTACAACTCGCTTTGAGATTCGTACAAATCAAATGACTCAAGTTGAGCAACGTCGTGAAATTTATTTCACAGGAAATCGTAAACTAAAAAGACGTGAACGCGATGTGGACTATGCCATTGTTAACCCTTACGACCTTAAAGGGAGTGAGATCATCAAGGCCTTAAAAGTTGGTTATATTGCTAATATTGCAATCTATGAAAATCATCTTCTTTTAAAAAATAAAATTCGTGAAACACTTAAAAACGAAAAAGATATAACATTACATAAAGAATTAGGTGATTATCATAAGCGTCTCGTTCAAAAACTTGTTAAGTCCCCTTCTCATAAAAGGCTTGCTAGACTTGCAACAATTTATCGAGATATTAAAATTTTTGAAGAAGTAAAAAATAAAACGAGAATTTCTTATTATATCAATCCGCTTATTGAAGAAACACTTGTCTATAATGAATTGATTAAGGCCTATAATAAAAAGAAGAGATGGAATGAAATACAACCTTCAATCCAAAACACAATTTCTTCAATGGCCCTAAAAGATAAGAGCTACTATGTGGGTTATTTTAACAAGGCCATTAAATTTGAGAATTTAAAAGGTGGCCAGGTAACTTACATTGGAAAAACAGAGAAGGCACACTTGGCCTATCAGCTGCGACCAATGGATATTGTCTTTACCCATAATAAGAATAGCTTTAATAACGCTGTTGTAGATCGTTTTTGGGATAATGTTGGTATTTGGATTGGCTCTTGGGATGAAATTGTAAAGCTTGGCCTATCTAAACATCCCCTCGTCATCAAATATCGAAAAGAGATTCAATCTAAGAAGCTTAATTTTATTACGACAACACGAGAAGGCATTAAACTTAAAAGCATCGATTCAATGTATAACCAAGATGACCTTGCAGTTATCAGAAAGAGAAAGCTCTCTTATCAGGAAACAACACAAGGTATTGTTTTGGCCCTGAGTAATATTGGCAAGCCATATGACTACAAGATGAATCCAGCAGATACAAGTCGCGTCTCTTTTGCGCAGCTCGTCTTTGAGTCCTTTCCACAGATTAAATGGGATAAGTCTCATGCCTATAAACAAGAAGCTGTTTCTCCATATAAAATTACACAGCGCACAGGAGAGAATCAAGACTTCTTCACTGTTATGTTGTATCGCGACGGTATCGAGGTACTAGAAGATCTTGAAGATAACTTTAGGCAGATCTCTTCCCTGCAGTAATTATTCACACCTCTAAAATGAGAATATGCAATGCATTCATAATATGCTAGAAATAGATATGTATTGCCCAAGTTGCCAAACACCAAACACAAAAGTTATTGACTCGAGACACCTTTCCGATGGACTGGCAGTTCGTCGTCGTAGAGCATGTCTTAACTGTGACTTTCGTTATACGACTTATGAGAAGCTCCAGCTTCAAGTACCGGCACTTGTAAAGAACGATAAAAGACGTGAGCCTTATAACCGCGAAAAAATTTCGAAAGGGATCAACAAGGCCTGTCAAAAAAGACCTTTAACTACGGCGCAAATCAACCGATTAATTGACGATGTCGAAATGACTCTTTCGCAAATGAACAATATTGAAGTTCCTGCTAAGATCGTTGGTGAAGTTGTTATGGAAAAGCTCTATGAGTTAGACCCAGTTGCCTACGTTAGATATGCTTCTTTCTATTGGAACTTCAAAGATATTGATGGATTCATTGAGAGTTTACAAAAGAGCATCGGTCAATTTGGAAATTTAAAAGAAAAGTTTTTATTAAATAAGGATTCAACTAGTGAAAAACCAAGCATTCAACAATAAGTCAGCAGCACGTCGTTTTGCTTTTAAATTTATCTATAAATTATTTTTAAAGGACTTCAAAGCAGAGCTTGAAGAGTACAAAAATGATATTGGAAAACTGAAAGCCGATATTGAAATGTTTGAAGAATCTTATATGAAAGAAGATGAAGAACACCATGACAATGATATCAACCCAAGTGTTCAAAACTTTGGTAACAAACTTATCACTGGTGTTATTAAAAACTTTCCAGAGATCAAGGAAACTGCTTCAACTTACATTCTAAAAAGAAGCTTTGACTCTGTTGATGCTATTGAAAGAGCTATTCTTTGCCTTGGTACTTACGAAATCAAATTTGAAGAAACTCCAAATAACGTAGCAATTAATGAGTATATCAATCTTGTTAAGAGTTACGGGAAAGAAGAATCAAAAAGCTTTGTTAACGGTATCCTAGATAAGATCAGTAAAGCGCAATAACAATGGCATTGAAACACGAACTCTTCACATTGATAAATGAAAGGATTGGCGCAGTCATTTGCCTTTATGATCAACAACAAGAGAGTTCGTCCCAAGTCCTTGAGGCCATGAATCACCTCGTTGATGGCACACTAGAAGAAAGAATCTTAAAATCAAAGAATAAGGACCTAATTAAAGATGGGGCAAGTCACTTCTTCTTTTCAAAGAACTATGGTGAGCAACTCAATATCATCTTTAGCTCAATCCCTAACACTCCATCTCAAAACGAGTTAAAGCAATTTATTAGTGTGCTAGATGCTCAGAAAAAAACTCATATTGAGGAAAAAGAGATTGTCGTGATAAAACCAAAAGGACACGCCTTTAAGTTTCATCACCCATCATTTCAAGTAAATCATTTTGAATACTAGCGAATAACAACTGTCGCTTGAGAGATCTTAGACCAGAAACGCTTCTTTTCTTTAAGGTTACCATTTGGTGCTTTTCGGCCAGTAATCTTCTCTAGAGTTTCAGAAATTTCTCTGTGAATATCAGAATACTTATCTTTTTGAATCATTGATAAAAGAGGCTTCTTAGCTTTTTCAAATTTTAAATCCCCTATTGTCGTAATAATCTCTTTTACAATATGGGCCCTCTTAGTCGATTTAAGCTTTTCATTAATATGATAATTTCTCTTATCATATAACATTGCCCAAATATTTGGAGCAAGATCAGTAAGGTTCATTCTCTTCACATTCTCAAGTGCTTGATAGCGAACGATTAGAGAATTATCTTTTAAAGACTGCTTGTACACATCTTTATAGTCAGTTTGGTTTAATGCTAGAAGTGACTTTAATGCGGCCATTCTCATGACCCAATTAGGGTGCTTTGCAAACTTAGAAATAAAAGGTGCTGACTTCTTGCCCATAACTCTACCAAGTAAGAAAGTGGCCATCCAACGATTCTTCTCAGGATACTTTTCGTCTTTCATTACATTGATAAGGGCAGCAACAGACTTACCTTTAAGCTTTAGAACTTGCTTCTTAAGCTTGTCCATATCAGCTGATTTTAAATTGTATTTGAATTGTCTTTCGAGTTTCTGCGTTAGCACCGCTTGATGCGCTTTATGATTAACAGCAGAAAACGAGTTAAAACTAACAATTAATGTTGCAATAAGAAGTAGTTTTTTCAAAAGACATCCTTGTCTAAGTTATTCTATTTTTTTAAAGATTAATTTTAACCAAGCATTTTTTCAAATTCGCTCAATAGCTCTTCTGCCGACTTTTGCTCTGCCGCTTCATTTTCAGGAGCTTTCTCCCCTGCAACTTCAGCTGCAGCCGGTGCAGGAGCAGTAGCCTCTGCTTCTTCAATTGGCTCAGGTGCTGCTTCCATTGTCGCTTCTTCAATTGGCTCTTCAAAGAACTCAGGAGCTTCGTCCATTAAATTTTCAGGCGCAGGTTCTGGAACCTCAACAGGTTCAGGAGCTTCAACTGGTGCTTCATCAGGAGCAACAACTTCTTCTGGTTCAGGAGAAAGATCGACTTCAGGTTCAGTATCAGGAGTTAAGTCAATTTCAGGAGCTGGCGTCGATGGAGTTCCTCCACCTTCTGCTAATTGTGCCTTAAGTTGTTCGTTTTCTTGTTTAAACTTTCTTAGGTCAGCAAGATCACCTTCAATCATTTCATATTCTTTGAGTCTTGCCAGTAGCTCATCTCTTTCAGATGAAAGAGCAGATAATTCTGCACTACTATCACCTGCTGATGCACTTGCAGCTTTCAATGTATCAACTTGCGACTTAAGCTGGGCAATTTCAGAATTTAGATTCGTTATGATCTGAGCAGAGTCAGAATTATCTCCCGATTGCTCAACTGCACCTAGTTGTGCTTCAAGATCTCTAATAAGAGAATCTTTATTTGCGATCTGTCCATTTAGTGCAGCGATTTCAGCATTCTTACTTGCTAACTGAGCACCATCAACATTACCAGTTGGTAGGCTTCCACCAGGAACAACAGAAGGAATCCCCTCTCCTGTCTCAAGTCCACCACCTCTAAACAGAGAAGACTTTAATGCATTAGAGTTTTGAATAACTGAGTCGAGATAGCTTTTTAAAACATTCGCTGGAATTTGATGTTGTAATTCCTGCATACGTTTTCTTGTATAAAACCAATAAACGACGATGACACAAATTAAAAGTATAAGAATAGAGAATAAAATATAAAAAACGTTGTCACTAACGTACATCATTTCTCTTGATAATCTCGTGATAGAATTCGTCACTTTTTAATCCTTTTAATATATAAACCTTTGATTATTTTAACATAATCAGCGCCATTTAAAAGATATGAAAAAATAGCAAAAATGAACCTATAATGTAGGAAATAAATAGAGTCTTTTAGTCGGAAACCATTTCATTTAGCTTCTCATAAAGTGGATTTCTGCCCACAATAATTGTCTTTGAGAAGATATTATGATCATGACCATTATACTCAGTTACTTTAGCACCTGCTTCTGAACAAATGATTTTTCCTGCAGCAACATCCCAAGGAGCAAGTCCCTTTTCCCAGAAGCCATCAAAAACCCCACGAGCGACATAGCACAGATCAATCGCCGCCGAACCTAGTCTACGAACAGCAGAGATATTAACCATGACTTTTTTAAATTTTTTGAACTCATCATTGAATGGCTTTCCCTTTTCGGTAGCAAAGCCTGTTGCTAAGAGAAAACCACGGTCTCTCGAACGAGTTTTCTTAAGTCGAGTTTTTTCTTTCCCTTTAATGAGATAAGCCCCATTACCCTTTGTTGCGCAGTAGAACTCCCCTTTTTCAGGAATATAGATGACACCAACAACAGGTTGTAACTTGTAAGTTAGAGAAAGGCATACACAGTAGTGCTCTAATCCGTGGACAAAATTATTTGTTCCATCTAGTGGATCAATAACCCAAAGGTAGTCACTATCTTGATATTCTTTAAGGTGCTTATAATCACCTTGGTACTTATGGTAGAAGTCTTCTTCGGCCAGCACAGGAATATCCGCTCGAAGTTTATAGAGTTGATTAATAATATAGCCTTCTGACGCATGATCAGCTGCTGAGACTGCTCCTTGAGCATCTTTGTAGCTAATCGAAAGATTTGAAAGATCTTTTTGAAAAGGTTTTAAAATTCTTCCGGCACCACGTGCAATTTTTATTAATTCGCCTTCAATGGCAATAAGTTCACTCTTAGTAATCTTCTTCATCCTGTCTCTTTTTAATGACGGCCTCTAAGTCAGACTCAGAAAGAGGCTCCTGACTAGCAACGGTATAATTTTCTGTAAGCCACATTCCTAAATCAACCATCTTACATTTTTCACTACAAAATGGGCGGAACTCACTTGAATAATAATCAAACTCTTTTGAGCATTCAGGACATTTAACCTTTAAAACTTTTGTCACCAAATTTCTCCGTAAAACTCATTAACTAATTTTTTAATCTCTATATCTTCAGTATATGCTACTTCGTTGATAGTTGAAATATGCCTAATGCCATTAAATGAACTTGTAGTGAAACAACTATCAAACTCATGTAACTCGGCCGCATGAACACGCATCTCTTTTAGGGGGCGTCCTAGCTTTTCTAGCATGAATTTTACCCTCTCAAGAGAGATTCCATCAAGTACACCAAACTCCGCAATTGGAGTTATATAATCATCCCCTTTCTTGAGAATGATATTGGCCGTCGGAAGTTCCAAGATATAAGACTCAGGATCAAGCAAGAGGACATCATCATAGCCTTGTGCAAGACTCTCCCTTCTTAACTGAAATTGGTATTGATAATTACTGCGTTTTAAAAAGTCGGGAAAGTTTTGATCTGGATAATAGCAATGGGAATTCAACTTTAATGAACTTTTAAGCTGATCCTTTTCAACGGCCCATATCCAAAACTGTATTGCTCCAGAAAGCTCTCGATAGAAAGTAATCCTTAAGTAGGCATAAGGGATTGAACTGAAGTCTCCAAGTATTTTTGCCGTGGCAAGCTGAACTTCATCAATAATTGAGCTATCAAAATCTTTAGGCCAACAATATTGAAATGACTTTTCCAGTCTTTGACGATGCTGATCCCAAAAAATCGCCTTGCCACCTTTAACAAGAATTGTCGTAAAGAAAGAATTCCCCCAAAGATTTCCCTCATTAATTAATGCATCACGTGCAGTTAAACCTTTCTTAGAAAAATAGATTACTTCCTGTGCCATAACTTCCCTTATTGTTTCAATCCATGATATCTAATTTTTATGATGAAAAATAGTAGCGATAATATTTCTAATGATATTTTAATTATTGGTTTTGGCTCTCAAGCAAAGTCTTGGTCATTAAACCTTAGAGACTCTGGTAGAGAAGTTACTATCGGCCTACGCCAAAATAGTAGCTCAATTTCTTTAGCAAATAAAATGGGTCTACCAACAATTGATATTACAAATAGCAAAATTGCTAATTTCAAATTTATCATCATCCTTACACCAGATGATACCCATGAAGAAATCTTAACTTCTCTTCAATTCTCTGATACGAATTTTAAGCAAAGATTGGTTTACGGTCACGGCTATAGTGTTATGTACCAAGGCCTACGATCAAAGCTTCCTACACATGAGCACTTTCTTTTGGCCCCAAAGGCCATTGCAAGTGAACTAAGATTTGGTTATGAAACGAAGGCCCCTCTAACAGCAGTTGTAAATTGTGATGATGAGAGCCTCTTAGATCTTGCAAAGGATCTAGGGATTTCTGTTGGCCCAATCGTGAGTAGTTTTGAAGAAGAAACAATCTGTGATCTCTTCTCTGAGCAATCAATTCTATGCTCGGTTATTCCACAGGCCGCAAGACTGTCTTTTGAGACTCTTGTAGATAAAGGCCATTCGCCAGAGATTGCCTATATTGAATGCTGGCATGAAGTTAAACTCATTGCCGATGCCATGATTAAATTTGGACCTACAGAGTTTATGAAACTAATCTCTCCAAATGCCTTCATGGGTGGTGAAATGGCCAAGTTATTGATATTTGATGACGAGTATCAGAACAAGCTCAATAAAATCTATGAAAATATTGAAAATGGCTCATTCGCACGTGAAATTCTTCATACTGATTTCCAAAAGCAGCTCTCTCAGGTTATAAGTGAGTGGAATAACTTAGATATCACCAAAGTTTACAATAGCTTTGGAAAGAAATTGGTTCATGGGAATGAAGAAGCTAACAACTCGAAAAATTAGAAAATCAAAACTTTCTGAAACAAGAAAGTCACTTCAAGTTCTTACTTGTTACGATTATCAAACTGCTCAAATGTTAAATGAAACACAACTTGATATGATTCTTGTTGGCGACAGCCTTGGTAATGTTGTTCTTGGTTACGATACGACAGTTCAAGTTAGCCTAACAGAGATGGCCATCTTTGGAGCAGCAGTAAGAAGAGGTGCACCAAATAAATTTGTGATTGTTGATATGCCTTTTGGTACTTATACAACTTTTGACAAGGCCCTTGAGAATGCGACTAAGCTCTTCCAAGACACTCAGGCCGAGGCCCTTAAACTTGAAGGAGCCTACCCTCACCAACTTGATATCATCAAAAGATTAACTCAATCTGGAATTCCAGTCATGGGACATATTGGTCTGACTCCTCAAAGTGTTCACGAGCAAGGTGGCTACTACACTCATGGCAAAGATGACTCAGATAAAGCAAGGCTATTAGCAGAAGCAAAGCTTTTAGAAGAGGCCGGCTGCTTCTCGATCGTTCTAGAATGTGTAACAGATGAGATTGCCACAATCATTACAAGAGAGCTTTCAATCCCGACAATTGGAATTGGCGCAGGAAAGAATACTGATGGACAAGTTCTAGTTATCAATGACCTTCTGAAAATGGGGCCTGGAAAATATCCAAATTTCTGTACACCTATTGCTAATTTCTTTGATCAAAAGCTTAAGCTAATAAGTGAATATATTTTAAAGAATAAGAACGCGGATAATACAGACGATGCTGACCTACACCATTGATAGTGGTAACACATTCTTAAAAATTGGTGTATTTCAAAACAACACTCTTACAGATGTTAAGAAGTTAAGCATTCATAATTTCGATTTTACCTTTAAAGAGAATTCTTCTGTCATCTATTCAAATGTTTCTAAAGAAATAAACCAGCTTCTTCCATTATGTGCAATTAATGCAAACGATCTAATTAAAGATTTCAAAACATCTTATGATCCAAAAAAACTAGGAATTGACCGTAAAGTTATTTCTTACTTTCTTCAAAAGAGGTTTCCAAATGAGAAGCTACTTCTTGTTGATATGGGAAGCTTTATCACATTTGATGAGATTAATAATGGAACTCACCTTGGTGGCCCAATTTTTCTAGGTTTGAATAATTACTTAAAGTCATATCCTAAATTTTCTGCCAATCTCCCACTACTTAACGAGATCAAACTAGAAGATATCGCCAATACAGAGCAGGCCATTTCACATGCCTATGTAGCCTATAGTGAAATGATTATCACTCAAGTGAAAAAATATAATCAACATCGAATTATTCTCACGGGTGGAGACTCTGAAAAACTAAAAGACTACGGTGAAATTCAGAATAATCTCATTCACCAAGCTCTATTTAGCCTACAAAATTCTTTTTAAAATTTGCTGGAATTTCGATGGCACGATACTTCTTGCCATTAGATAGACGTAGCCAATAACCTTCCTTAACGTCACCATCCATAACGATATTAATAGGCTTCATTGACACGATATGATCGTAATTTATGTAGATTAGTTCTAGTGTATCACCTAGTGCTTGAACGTCACGTTGTGAGATGATTGAGAACTTACCAAATTTCATAAACTTACCTTTGTTACTTATTACACAGGCCTTCCGAATACCTTCAGATATTTCAAATTCAATGGCCTAAATCCTTAAAAACATATATAAGATAGACACATAGTATTAACAACCAGAAAGTTAAATATATGAAAATATTAGTAGGTGTATGTGGCTCAGTTTCCGCTTACAAGTCAATTGAATTTGTAAGAGGACTGGTAAAGAAAGGCCACGTGGTAAAGGTTATCTTAACAGGCGGAGCAACGAAATTTGTTCAGGCAGACCTCTATACTTACTTAGGTGCAAATGAAGTTTATAGTGCTCAGTCTGATTTCAGTGGCAGTGTGGAGACTAAATCAGTTCTTCATATTGAACTAGCGAAATGGGCCGACTCTCTTCATATCTACCCAGCAAGTGCTAATACTATTGCAAACCTTGCCATGGGAAAAGCCGATGATCTACTAACATCTGTTTTCTTAGCTGGATGGGATAAGTTTCAAACTGTTATTTATCCGGCCATGAACACATCGATGTGGACCAATCCAATTACGCAAGAAAATATTGACCTTCTTGGACGTTTAAATAAGCAAAGTAATATCTTTATCTATCCTCCAGCTTCTGGAGAACTCGCTTGTGGAGATATTGGAGCTGGAAAGATACCAGCGGTTGAAGAGGTCTTAGCAAATTTTGATACTATCAACCCTTCAATTAATCAAGAATCAAAACACGTAGTGATTACAGCGGGTGCAACAGTTGCCCCAATCGATCCCGTTCGTTTTGTCACGAACCCATCATCTGGAAAAACAGGATATGAGATTGCGAAAGAATCCCTTCGCTTAGGATATCAAACCACAATCTTACTTGGGCAAAACTCTTGTCCGGAGTTTCAATACCTAAGAAGTCTACCAGGAGTTAAGATTATCTCTGTTCGTACAACAGATGAAATGTATGAAGCAGTTCTTGCTCTTGATAATCAATTTGATACTTATATCTCTACGGCGGCCATTAGTGACCTTAAATTTAAAACAGCAGAAGGTAAGCTTAAGAAAGAGGCACTCTCTTCAAGTCTCGAGTTTGAAAAGGCCCAGGACATTCTTGCACATGTTGTTGCCAATAAAGAGGATCACCAAACGATCGTAGGGTTTGCCGCAGAGACAGATCTTTCAAAAGAAATTTTAGAATCAAAGTATAATCGCAAGCCAACAAAGCTCTTAGTGGGTACACATGTAAATAGTGGCCTTTGTAAAAGCGCAAGAAAAGGCTTCGGAAATAATGAAGCTAACTACACAATCCTTAACGATGGTGAAATTGCCTTTACTGGTGAGCTATCAAAAATCGAGTTAGCAAAAGAAATATTTAAAAGGATTAAAGCTTGAAGTTAATTCAAACGCGATCAGATTTAATAGCAACAATGAAGGAAGTGTCTCACGATTCACTTGGCCTTGTTGCGACAATGGGTAACCTCCATGCAGGCCATATGAGCCTCCTGACAAATGCTCTTGAAACTTGTGAAAAAGTTGTTGTGACAATCTTTGTTAACCCAAAGCAATTTGGAGAAAACGAAGACCTCGATAGCTACCCTCGTACCCCGGAACAAGACCTTGAACTGATTAGAGAAACTGCTGGCGATCGTGTTAACGACATCATGGTTTTTCTTCCAAAAGATAATAGTGAAGTTTATCCAACAGGTTTTAATACGACTGTAACTGTTGAAGGAATTACCCAGAAGCTTTGTGGACAAAGTCGCCCTACTCACTTTAGTGGCGTAACGACTGTTGTTTACCAACTCTTCACTTTAATAAAACCAAGCCAGGCCTTCTTTGGGCAAAAAGATTACCAACAAGTTTGTGTCATTAGAAAAATGGCCCATGACTTAAACCTTGAAATTGATATTAAAACCGTACCAATTAAGCGTGAAGAAAGTGGCCTCGCCCTTTCATCTCGTAATGGTTACTTAACAATAGAAGAAAAAGAATACGCTCTTCTTCTTCCTAATAAACTTGATGAATTAGAAAATCTTCTAATGAGAACAACTTGGGTCGATGCTCAAGCTCAGTTAAATGAAATCCTTGAAGAAACACTAAAGGATTCTAAATGGGACTATCTTGAAGTTCTCGATAGCGCCAATCTAGAAGATGTTGAATCAAATACAAAAGAAGTTGTTATCGCAGGTGCTTACTTTGTAGGAAGTAAACCAACACGTCTCATCGATAACAGATTAGTGGAAATTACTTATGCTTGATAATGAATTTTTTATTTCACGTGAGGCAAAGGCCTCTCTCGTCTCATTAGTTTGTCCAAAGTTCAAAGAACATGCGACAGAAAAAGATACTCTCCGCTCACTTGGAGAGCTTAGAGAACTAATGCGTACACTGGATATTGAAACTGGTGAACAGTATATTCAAAACAAGAAGACTGTTGATCCTGGAACAATCCTTGGAACAGGTAAACTTGAAGAAATCGCAATGGATGCAAAGGCAGAAGGCTCAACGCTACTCGTTTTTGACTGCGAATTAACTTCATCTCAAATTAGAAATATTAAGAAGCTAACTGGAATGTCAGTAGTTGATCGTTGCCATATTATTCTTGAAATTTTCTCTGAACATGCACGAACGAAAGAAGCTCGTATTCAAATTGAAATCTCACGTCTCCAATATATTCTTCCACGCCTTGCTGGTTTCTGGTCTCACCTTGGCCGTCAAAAAGGTGGTATTGGTGTTCGCGGTGGTGAGGGTGAGCAACAGATTGAGCTTGACCGTCGTATCATTCGCGAGCGCATTGAGTTCTACAAGAAAGAACTTAAGGAAGTTGAAAAGTCTCGTATTGAGCAAAAGAAAAAACGCTCAAAGAAGGCAATTACAACGGCCCTCGTTGGTTATACCAATGCTGGAAAGTCGTCTCTTATGAATCGTCTATGCCGTGTAAATGTACTTGAAGAAGATAAGTTATTTGCCACTCTTGATTCAACATTTAGAATGCTAAACCCAGATACGAAGCCACCAATGATCCTTATCGATACGGTAGGTTTCTTATCAAACCTTCCAAACACTCTTATTGATGGTTTCAAGACAACTCTTGAATCAGCACTTGAGGCGGATCTACTTATTATCACTTGTGATATCAGTGACCCTAATTACGAAAAGCATCTTGAAGTAACAAATAACGTACTTGATGAACTAGGCCTAAGTGATAAAGAGCGTTTCATTGTCTTTAATAAGAAAGATAAATTAAATGATAAAATCACAGAAACGATTATTAAGAGAAAGCATCCAAATAGCTTTGTGATCTCAAGCTTTAATACAGAAGAGATCGATGAATTACGTGAATATATCGTTAACTTCTTCCTTGAAAAGCAAAATAACTACGATCTCTTTATTCCATATGATGCAGGAGCGGCCCACTCAATTGTCGTTTCAAAAACTAACGTCATTAGAACAAGTAATCACGAAAAAGGGATCTACTATCAAGTAAGAGTACCTGACTTTATTTATAACCCATTAGGGTTACAAAAATTCGAACTAGGACCTCACGATCCCCTTCTAGACGAAGTCTAAGTAAAAAATTAAATATAAATTTTACTATTCCGAAGAGCGAGTATGAACAAAATCATACTCGCACTAATTCTATCTATGTTATCTTGGTCTGCTCTTGCTGGAGTAAAAACGATCGACGTTGAAGCTTACTTTAAAACAGATATGGACTTCATGTTTTCCATTAAAAATAAGAGTTACGATAAAGTTATTCTCGACTGTCAGGGTTTTATCAATGGGCTAAATCTTTACAGCTCTCGCGGACATGATATTTTTACACTTCCAGGTTATGGGCATTGCATGGCCATTCATAATGAAATTATTAAGAATATCAAAAATGAGAAAAAGTCTTGCTTGGTATTAAATGATAAGGAAGGGCAAATTGTTGTTCTGGACAACAAGTGCCCAGAACAAAAATAGAAGACGCTTAAGAAATTCTCTTAATTAGGTGGTAACCAAATTGCGTGCGAACGACTGGAGAAAGCTCTCCTACTTCTAGAGCAAATGCAGCCTTTTCAAATGGTGCCACCATCATCCCCTTACCGAATTCACCAAGATCTCCACCCTGCTGACCTGAAGGACAATTAGAAAAGTCTTTTGCAAGCTCTTCAAAAGTTTTTCCATCTTCTAACTTCTTTAATAAATCTTTCGCTTCATACTCTTGATCAACAAGAATGTGAGCACAACGAATCTTAGACATAGTTTTTCCTTTGAATATATTTTTTAAGAATGAAATCGCCAATAGTATGTTCCTATGATTACGAGAAGTATGATGGCCAGGCCAAGATACATGTATAACTCATCCCTCTCCATTAAAGTCTCCACAAATTCGATCAAGATTTGAAAGAAGATTTGCAATATCGAGAGGTGCCTCAATAACACGCAGAGCTCCCTCTTCTCCTTTTGTCACAAGCTGAACCACAGGAATATTCTGACAGAATTCTGATTCGATTTTCCCTATTGTATCGGCCGTAATAGTTGAAAGATCCACGAGAATGACTTCAGGCACAATATCTCTAATAAAGTGAAAGGCCTCTTCTTCATTAGAAAGAGTGAAGAAATCTCCGCCAACTTCCTTACCTAACGCCTCGATAGCTGTGATCATCATTTGGTTATTAGACAAAAAGAATAGTTTTTTAATTTTCACGATTAAGCCTTCATATGTTACATTTAATCAATAAGAGTAATGGGAGTCCACATGTCTAGCCGCATTAAAATTATTGATAACCTATCCAATTCTACCTTATATGAGTTTTCAATGGAAGACGCAGATCGTGCTTATCAAAAATCTGAAGAGCTAGAAGAGATGGGGCTTGATATCAAGCTAGTTATCCCTTCTGTATCACAGACTCTTATCGAATCCCTTGGCGCCTCAAGTGAAACAATTGAGAAATTAAAAGAAATGATGGATGAAGAAATTGCCTCTCATATCAACGAAGAAGATGGTGGTTGTTCAATTTGTCTTCCCGATGGAAAGATCCACCAATAAAGATCGTCTAAAATTCTTCGTTTAGAAGCGCTTCCATCTTCTTTGTGCTCTCTTGCAGAGACTTAAGAGATTCCATTGCCTTTTTTAGCTCAGGATTATTATCCACGGCCTTGTTAATATCTTCTTGTGATATTGCCTGCCCTGTTTTTTGAGCGGCCTCATTAACTGAGTCTTCAAACGCTTTATTGTAATCACTCTTCGTCGACAATTCATTATTTACGGACTCTGAGCTGGTCTCTTTAGAACCATCATTATTAGAACCTGAAGTGGAATTAGAACTAGCTGTTTCAGAAGAGCTTGAAGAGGTATTCATAAATGGAATCTTAGGAAGATATAACCCTCCAAGAACTCCACAGTCTTCAACTCGATTTGAGTCATTAACAAAGAGGTCAACTTCAAAGCGTTTAATGATAGTCTTCCCACCATATGCATTATCACTCATACGACTAAGTTCAAGATTTAACTTAAGCTCTGCACGATGGAAGTCTTGTCCCTCAACTTTATTCACATAGAAATTTGTAATATACATTGATGAAAGAACGAAACTCGTTGAGCTAATCTTATCCCCTATTGTGTACTTGGCCTTACCATCAGGTCTTACAATCTCATCCAAGATAAGGTCATTCTCTAACTTACCTAGCTTAGCTAGAGACCTCTTACAGGTCCCAGGTTTTCCCATATAGGCCTTAATAGCATTGGCATAATTATTTAACTCTGTTTGATTAATTGCTGTTTTTGTCGACTTCATTTGAGTCTTCATGAAACGTGCGAAACCAAGGGCAATGATGGCCAAGAGGCCTGCGGCCATAACAATTTCAAGCAGGGTAAAACCAGAGTTATTTTTAGTTAATTTATGCATAAATATATTTTAGGGGAATACCGGATTTAATGGAAGAATGAATATTAGTCCGTATTAGGCGTGTGTTTTCGAGGGGTTGGCGTATCCGCGACTGGGTTCGGTTCGTTGATCTGTGCCTTCTTTCGGAAGTTTCCGCGATCGGCTTCGCCTACGCGGGCTATTTCTGAGAGTTGCTTACAGCGATCGGCTGCGCCTACGCGGGTTATTTTTGAGAGTTGCTTACCGCGATCGGCTTCGCCTACGCGGGCTATTTTTGAGAGTTGCTTACCGCGATCGGCTTCGCCTACGCGGGTTATTTTTGAGAGTTGCTTACCGCGATCGGCTTCGCCTACGCGGGTTAATTTTGAGAATTGCTTACCGCGATCGGCTGCGCCTACGCGGGTTATTTACCACAAATAAAAAAGGCCACTCTTTCGAGTGGCCCTGTATATCTTTTTTATGAAGATATTCTTTTTGCACATCCTGCGGCAAAAGTGCCCCAAAGGGCAGTTTTGAAGCAGAGATGAATGTGACTCAAGAAAGCTAGCCGAATGGCGCGGCTTTTGGTTATTTACCACAAACAAAAAAGGCTACCTTTCGGTAGCCTTATATATCTCTAATTTAAGATATTCTTTTTGCAACCACTTCGTGATTGCGGTGCTCCTGTTGCGAACCGCTCGGGCCTGAACCCTCGCTCTCGACACCAATCTCTAGCTAAAGAGATGGGGAGCTAGCATAGCGTCCAATAGTTTGCCTGTGGGCAAACAATGACGCTATTCTTTACCTAGGTTGAAGCCCTTAAGAACGTCACCAAGAGTTGCAGACTTAACTACTTCTTGTTGCATTCCCTGAGTATCAGAGTTTAGAGCAGACTTCATAGAAAGAGCGATTTTCTTCGCATCTTTATCTAGAGAGATAACCATAGCTTTAACTACGTCACCTTTCTTAACTACGTCTTCTGGCTTCTCAACTCTATCTTCAGATAGTTCAGAAATGTGAACTAGACCTTCGATACCAGTTTCAAGTTCAACGAAAGCACCAAAATCAGTTACTCTAACGATTTGAGCTTCAACGATTGTACCAACTGGAAGTCTTGTTTCAATTTTCTTCCAAGGATCTTCTTTAAGTTGTTTAACACCTAGACAGAATTTTTGGTTTTCTTTATCAACTGAAACTACAGCAGCTTCAATCTCGTCACCAACTTTATAATCGTCGTTTAGGTTGATATTTTTCTTAGTCCAAGAGAAATCAGATACGTGAATTAGAGCATCAACTTCTTCACCAAGGTCAACGAAGATACCAAATTCTACGATTGATTTAACTTTACCAGTAACTTTTGAACCTACAGGGAACTTAGCTTCTAGAGCATCCCATGGGTTTTCTTGAAGTTGCTTGATACCAAGAGAGATTCTCTTGTTTTCTACGTCAACTTCTAGTACTTGAGCTTCAACGATTTCACCTACAGTGAAGTGCTTCGTTGGGTTCTTGATAGAGTTTGTCCAAGACATTTCAGAAACGTGGATTAGACCTTCGATTCCGTCGTCAAGTTCAATGAAGATACCGTAATCTTTAACAGATACGATTTCACCTTTAACTTTTGTACCAGCAACATACTTCTCGTGTGCAGCTTCCCAAGGGTTTTCTTGAACTTGCTTAAGACCAAGAGATACTCTTTCTTTTTCTTTATCAAACTTAAGGATCTTAACTTCGATTTCGTCACCAAGAGTAAGGATATTTGATGGGTGCTTAACACGTCCCCATGACATATCAGTGATGTGTAGAAGACCGTCAATTCCACCTAGATCGATGAATGCACCGTAATCAGTGATGTTTTTAACGATACCTTTAACAACCATTCCTTCTTCAATTTGAGAAAGAACTTCACCACGTAGTTTACCTCTTTCTTCTTGAAGAATAGCTCTTCTAGAAAGAACGATGTTTCCACGTTTCTTGTTGAATTTGATAACTTTGAATTCCATCTTTTTACCGATGAACTTATCAAGGTTTCTAGTTGGTCTAACATCAATTTGTGAACCAGGTAAGAATGCCTTAACACCGATATCAACAGAAAGACCACCCTTAACTTTTGCTACAACTGTACCAGTAACTGGAGTACCGTCTTCACATGCTTCAGAAATTTTATCCCAAGCTTTAAGGATTTGAGCTTTGTCCATTGAAAGAACTAGGTTACCTAGGTGAGACTCTAGTTTATCAAGATAAACTTCAATTTCGTCACCAAGTGCAACTTTTAGAGAACCATCGTAGTTAGTGAATTCTCTTTTTGGAACAAGACCTTCTTGCTTGTATCCAATGTCAACAAGTACGTAATCAGGTGAGATGTTTACAATTTTACCTTTGAAAACTTCACCTTCTGTAAATGTTGGAGTTTCTGTCGAATCTAATAGCTTCGAAAACTCTGTTTCATCTCTTGTCTCAACGTCTTCGCCAAGAACAACTTCGTAACCTTGCATCCAAGATTGTTTTAGATTGTTTAAATCTGTCATAATTTACCTCACGGCAGACAACTGAAAGTGTCCAATCAGTGCCTTAATTTTTGATATCTAAAGGCAAGGCCTTTAGTGTAAATCTCTTCTACTGAAGACAATTTACTTTAAAATGATTTTGCGCATCTTATTATTTACGGGGCCCTACGTCAACAATAAAAACTTATTAATTATAGAACCTTAGGCGTTTATTCAGGTGTTTCTCGTACAGTTTAAATAGGTTATATTTATAACCATCGATACCGTGCTCATTCCAAAGCTCATCACGAGACTTTAGACATGATTCCTTGTACTTAGCATTGTTTTGGACAATATCCTTAACCTTGGCCCTTAGCTCTCTGGCGTCACCCTGGCGATAGGTAGCAAGTGAGCCATGATAGATACGGTGTAACTCTTCGGTTGTGGCATTTCTTGGCACGGCCGTAGGAATTCCCTTTAAGATTGCAAGAAGTGCATAATCCTCAATTGGCGACTTTGATGTGTATGAAATCCAAATATCAGAGCGAACTTCATAAATATTGTCGTGCTCATGAAATTCAACATAGTTTTCAAGTTTGTACTCAGCAATTCTATCCTTAATAGGATTATAGAGGATATTTCTCTCCCATTTTCGATTTGAGAAAATATGCAGCTTAAACCTCTTTGGTAGCTCATTATCTAGATTTAGCGCCCACAAAGATTCTAAGCATACAGAGAGGTCGTTTAATTCAACTTCATGATCGTTTACCCAACAAGAAAGGTGAATGAGATTCTCTTCATCAAAAGTATATTTTTTTTCAAAATTAATCTTATCCACACCAAGTCCTGAAGAATAAATCTTGCGAATAGGAACATCCATATGAGTGTTGATAGAGTCGATCATCTCTCTAAAAGGAATGAAGATGAGATCAATCCTTCCTATCAGACGGCGATACCAAAATTGCTTGTAGAATTTGCTAACTTCAAAGTTGATAGTGAAAAAGAGCGCAGTTAGGTTTCTCTTTCTTAAAAAAGAGGCCAGAGGCCATAAGAAATTAAGTTGGTAGCAGTGTACGATATTAATATCGTAACGCTTTATTATGCCTCTAAGCTTTGAAAGCTTGTACCAATTCCATACACGAAGCTTTGTTGTCCCTGTATGAAAGATACAATCTATACCGGCCTTCTTACATTCACGATGAAGGAATGAATCCTTTAGGCAGTAGATAAAGATATTATGGCCTATTTCTTTTAACAAAATACTATCTCTTAAAAGCATACGCTCCTTCGAACCTGAACTATAGGTTGGAGAAACGTAGAGAATATTCTGTTGTTTTCTAAAAATATTAACCATTAATTTTACTTACCAGTATCCTTTCCTGCTTTATGAGAGATTAGCTCTCCTTTAACTGTTCCAATTTTAACCTTTGCAGAGAACTTAAGTACAGTTCTACTTTCATCTGTTGAGATCCAAAAGTTAATATCTCCCGACTTCTTTAAAACACCAGGAAATTCAGTTTGTGCCGTAATCTTATAAGCCTTATATGATTTTCCCATCACTGTAATATTTTCGATCTCGTCAACAGTTGCCTTAAGAAGCCAGGCCTTACCTCTTGTGATAATTGGAAAGTCAAAACTTGTTCCAATTTCCATAGGAATACCACGAATAAAATAAAGGGCCGAAAAAGAATCAGTAAAGTAACGTGGTAGATACTCAACTTTTTTTACTTTTTTAGTCTTCCCTTTCTTTAATCGGTTATAGAAGAAATACGTCTTTAATTCATCGTGATCAAATAGCTGAAGATCATCAACAATTTGACCAGACTCGCGTTGCTTCATCTCATATTTCAAAGAAGAAAACTTCCCCTTATCAGCATCAACATAGACATCAAGAGTGTCTTTAAGTTTATAAATTCCTTCAAAATATTCAGCAGATTCTAAAAGTGCATTTACATGAAGAACATTTTTATCACCAATCTTTGCCATTGGTTGCGTACTAATTGTCGCAATACCGGCCTTAAAGATTGACCAACTAATTTCATATTTAAATTCTTCACCGATAAAGAAGATAGGCTGGTAAGTGTCCCAGTACTTTTTAGATTCTTTATCGAAATTTAAAAAAACTTTTGGGTAGTCTTCACTTTCTTGAGGGTTAACCTTTTTCTTTGGAATCTCTTTGACTATAGGCTTAGCTTTAACGACCTTTTCTTTTTTCTTTTCAACTCTCTCTATTTTCTTCTCTTCAATGGAAGAAGAAAATGGAGGTGGCGCAGGCTTCACCTCTTCAGCTTCGGTAGTTTTAAATTTATCTAGGGTCTCACTTTCTTCAGAAGAGAAGATCTCCACAAGATCCACATCGTCACTATCACTTTTCATGAGTGCACCTGCACAACCGAAAAGGAGTAAGGCAATAAGACTTAAAGAAAAAATATTTTTCACTCTAACCTCTAACAACCGAGTTGATTTTATCTTTTACAAATTGCTCGCCTTTTATAAATTCGATACCAATTTGTAGGTAGTGAATTTTATCACTACTTGAACACCTCTTCATTTTAACAATATCTTTCTCAGTTGTAAGAATGATGGCATCCTTTTCTTGTGCTAATTCGACAAGTCCATCTAACTCACTAACTTTATAGAGGTGGTGGTCAGGGAAATTAAAATCGTCAACTATATTTGCATCAAGTTGCTTAACTAATTTTAAGAATGCTTCAGGAGAAGCAAGTCCAGAAACACAGATTACACTTTTTCCCTTTAGGTCAGTCAAAGCATAGTCTTCTTCGTGAAGAAGATTCTTAATTGCACTAGGTGCATATTTAAAAAATCCACTTGGTGTATTTGCTTTACAATTATCTAAAATATATGACTCAAGAGTATCAAGTTTTTCTTCGCTAACAAGATCGGCCCTACCGAATAAAACAATATCAGCTTCTCTTAATGCACTTACACCTTCTCTTAAATATCCTCTAGGGGGACAGTGATACTTTGACATTGGTAGAAGAGAATCAAAGAGTACAATATTTAGATTGCGGTTAATCTTTAAATGCTGAAAGCCATCATCTAAAAGAACAACATCCGCCTTTTCTTCTTCATAGTATCTTCTTAAGTTATCACTTCGATCTGCACCAACGACAACACTTGCATTCTTTAAGTTACGGCTCAGAACTAGGGCCTCATCACCAAAGACAAATGGATTCTCGCTGATCTTCTTACCTGTTTTAATTATTCCACTCGATTTCTCAAGCTCACCTTTGTATCCTCTTGTTAAAACCATCGTCTTCTTATTTAGAATATCATTCAAATAATTTCCGATCCAAAGAGTAAAAGGAGTCTTACCCGTACCACCAAGAGAGAGGTTTCCAATACTAATGATAGGAACTTCAAATGATGACGATTTCAAAATACCCATCTTAAATGCAAATCTTCTTAGGCGATAGATCCACTCCCATAGAAAACTAATTGGAGTAAGGGCCACAGAAAAAAAGTTAATGAGTTTTATATTAATATTATTCATGATTCCTCATTATAAATAAGCACTTTTAATTTTTTCGAGAAGATATTGAGAAACTTCGATATCCTCACCTTCCGTTAAGTCTCTTAGCTTCTGAAGTTCACTAAGAACAAAACCGTAGCGTTCTTTGTTTTCAAATAAGTCTTTGGCCTTACGAACAAGATTATATTCACTAAAGCCTTCTCCTAATAATTCCGGATAAACTTCATGGCCAAGAATTAAATTTGGAATTGAAACAAAGCCCTTATACTTAACGATATTTTCTGCGATAAACATATTGAACAGGTTTAGATCATACGCAATCACACTAGGAACACTATATAAGGCCAATGAAAGGTTAACAGTTCCACTTGTTGCAAATGAAAAGTCTGCTTCCTTAAGGGCCGTATCTAATTCACGATCCTCATAAATCCTATCAAACTCACCTTCAAAGCGAGAAAATAGCTCCTCATCAACAGAGCTGGCCTTAACAATGGAAAGCTTGAAATTATAATTTTCTTTAAGCTTTCGGCAGGCCCTAATAAACTGAGGTAACATGAATTCAATCTCAAAGCGTCGACTTCCAGGCAGAAGAAGAATATTAAATTCTCCATTCTTAAAATCAACTTCATGTCTTTGAAATCCCTCAAGAAGAGGCTTCGTTTTTTTAAGTAGAGGGTGTTCAATCGTAATGGCCTTGCTTACACCACGATCCATGAACCACTTTTTTTCAAATGGAAGAATACAAAAGAGTGTATCAACAGAAGCCTGAAGGTATTTTGTACGCCACTCTTTCCAAACCCAAGCTTGTGGTGCCACATAGTAAAGAACCTTGACCCCAAGCTTTTCAAGCTTCATGGCCAATTTAAGATTAAATGTTTGGAAATCAATTAAGATAGCAACTTTCGTTCCACGCTTCTTTACTTCATCGATAATGCGATTATAAGCACCATAGTAAAAAGGAACTTTTTTAACTGCCTCAGTTATTCCCCAAGTAGAAAAATCTTTTAGATCATAAAGTAATTCAACTCCTTGCTCTTTCATAAGCTCTCCCCCTACTCCGTAGAATTGAGTATCAGGAGCTCCCTTTGTAAGAGTCTCAAGGAATGTCATTGCATGTTCTTCACCAGATTTTTCACCAGCAATTATTAAGCAGCTTTTCAATTAAGTTCTACCTCAATATTTTTTTCAAGCGATTCATTAACGGCCGCAATTAATTCCATTGCTGCAATTCCATCATCAATTGTTACAAACTCTTTTGTGTCATTTAAGATGGCATTATAGAAACGCTCTTGTTCGATTAGTAAGTGATCACGTTTTTCGTAATCAAATTCATTAATAACTTGCTCCTCACCAGCTTTAATATCTGTTGAGTAAGAAGCTTTATTATTTAATAGATCAACTCTAAGAATTCCCTTCGCCGAGTTAATTTGCACACTTCTTTCAGTTTTTACATCGTTTCTTGAGTTTTCAATTGTCACAAGACGATCGCCATAACTTAGTAACGCCTTCACATGATCAAATTTATCTGTAAGAACCTTCATCCCATAAGCTCTGATACTCTTAGGTTTTCCAAAAAGCATAAGGGCCAGATCCAGGTCATGAATCATAAGATCTTCCACAACACCAACATCAGCGGCCCTTCCCTTAAACGGTGAATTCCTAACAATTGTAGCAACACTAGAATTTGCAGTAATGTCTTTAAACTCTTCCAGACGCTCCCAAACTTGGTGGCATCTCTCACTATGTCCAACTTGTAACTTAACACCCTTTTCAGTAGCAATTGACTTTAGATCCCTTGCTTCTTCTACTGTAACAGTAACTGGTTTTTCACAAAAAACATGCTTACCTTCTTCAAGTAAGAATTTGGCAATTTCGAAGTGAAAACTTGTTGGTGTTGCAATCACAGCGGCATCAATCTCTCCAATGACTTCTTTAATATCAGAGACAATCTTGATGTCAGGGTATTTTTCTTTTGCTTTTTCTTGGTTAGCGGCAAATGGTTCAACAATTGCAATTAATTCACAATTATCTAGGTTATATGCTTTTTGAGCATGCCATTGACCTAAGTGTCCATAACCAATTGAAGCAACTTTTACTTTAGACATAATTAATTCCTATTAGCTTAAAAACGGCGCAATTCCCATTTTAGTCGTTACAATATGCTCTTTAATGCGCGCGATAATTTCATTATTTGCATATGGCTTCATTAGCTCTTCAGTTTCAACGAATGTACGTGGCGAGTAAGTTGAAGCTTCCATATCACGGAAGAAATCAACAATTTCAGAAATAGCATTTCTTTCAACACCAGCACGACGTAGACCGATAATATTGATTCCACGAAGTTTTGCACGGTTACCATAAGCAGTACAATAAAGTGGAATATCCTTATCGATAGCTGAAGCACCACCGATATAAGCACCTTCTGCAACTTTTACAAATTGAGAAATATTAGTTCCACCACCGATGATAACTTTATTACCAACTTTTACGTGACCAGCAAGGTTTGTCGAGTTTGCCATGATAACACGATCACCAACAACAACATCATGTCCTAAGTGAACCTTTGCCATTAGAAGGCAGTTATTTCCAAGAGTCGTTTTTTGACGATCCTTCATTGTTCCTCTGTGAATTGATACATATTCACGAAGAACGTTGTTATCACCAATCTCAACTTCTGTTGGATCTTCACTATAAGTTAAGTCTTGTGGTTCTTCACCAATTGAGCAGAATTGATAGATTTTATTATTGTCACCAATTCTTGTAATACCATTAATGATTACGTGGTTACGAATGTCACAGTTTTTTCCAATTTTAACTTTTGGACCGATGATACAGTATGCACCAACAGTTGTTCCTTCTCCAATTTCAGCAGACTCGTGAATAATTGCAGTTGGGTGAAATCTCTCGCTCATGGAGGCTCCTTCTTAATTTTCTTTTACTTTAAAAGATGCAAGAACCTGACACTGGCTTACTAGGTCGCCTTCATGAAAGATTTTGCAATCGTTTTGTAAGAAACCAGTACGCATTTTTGTACATACAGTTTCAATATCTAATTTCATACCAGGGTGAACTGGTTTTCTAAACTTTGCGCCCTCAATTGATAATAGCGCAACTTCGAATTCACCTTCTTCTAAATTTTTGTAATAAAGCTTTAATTGAAATGAAGTGAATTGTGCCATCATTTCGACCTGTACAACGCCAGGAAGAATAGGATTTCCAGGAAAGTGTCCTGCGAAGATTGGGTGATCTTCACGAGTTGTATAATTTCCTTTCACAACTGCACCTACGAGATCTTTTAACTCGTTCACTTCACCTACAGCTTCTACACTTGTAATCTCATCCACGAATAAAAATGGTTCGCGATGAGGGAGAATTTGCATTACTTGTTCTTTGTTTAATTGCATACGTTACCTTCCGTGTTAAATATTCTTTCGTAAAAAAGCAATTCCTCGTAAAAATTCACGCATAGGTCTTGCCGGGTATCCACCAACGATTTCCTTCGGTTTCACGTTTCCAATAGCAACACTACCTCCAGCAAGTTGTGCGGCCATCCCGACTTCTAAATTGTCAGCGACAGCGGCCTTTCCTCCAAGAACAGCGTAATCTCCAATCTTTGTGCTTCCACCAAGTCCAGCTTGTCCACAGAGAATAACTCCATTACCAATTTGAACATTGTGTGCAACTTGCACTAGGTTATCAATTTTAGCGCCATTGCCAATACGTGTCGGTGAAAATGTTCCTTGGTCAATACTAGTATTTGAACCAATTTCAACATCATCACCAATAATAACTCCACCGAAGTGCCAAATCTTATGATGAACACCTTGATGAAAGTTATAACCGAATCCATCACTACCTATAGTCGTACCTGAGTGGATTCGACAATTCTTTCCAATGACAGTTTGAGGATAAATTGTCACGTTAGGATAAATTGTACAATTTTCGGCAATTTTAACATTTGGTAAAATCACACAACCAGGCATGATTGTGCAATCAGCAGCAATTTCGACACCTTCTCCAATAAAAGCGTTCTCAGCTATTTTTACAGAAGGATGGATAGTGGCCATGCCACTTTTTCGGCCATCTAGATCATAGCTAAGTGAACCAAGTTTATTGTCGAAAAATATTTTAGATGCTTTTGTAATTGAGATAGGGATATTCGTTGAAGAAATTAATACCTTCGAGTTATCTTCAAGTTCTTTTTTCTGAGAATCCTCTAATGAGTCAAAGAGTTTTGCATCGACAATTAATGCAAGATTGTCGCTAGCTTTGGCTTCTTGATACTTGACCAAGAATTTCTTCGCACCAATAAAGAGTATTTTCCCTTCAATAATCTCTTCCATCGAAGAAATTCCCGTTACTTCGTAATCAGAATTTCCAGATAGAAAACTCATATCGCTATCGTTTTCGATAATATTTTTAATCAGAATGGACATTTTATCCCCTCCTTTAAAACGACAAAAGGGAATACCTACGTATTCCCTTCATGAGTCTTTTTTTATTAGCAAATTACTTATGTTTTTTATCGTAAGCTTTAATTACATCTTCAGTAATGTCAGTTACTTTTTTGATGTAAAGAATTGGAGTTGTTGAAGTTTCATAAGTCCAATCTAGACCTTTGCTTTTTGATACTTCTTCGACAACACCTTTAATTTTATTTAAAATTGGTCCCTTTGCAGTTTGTTCCATTTTTGCAAGCTCACCTTGGTACTGTTGCATCTTTTGTTGGAAACCGAAGAACTTCTTTTGTAGTTCTTGACCTTTTTGTTGCTTAGTTTTTTCATTCATAACAAGAGCTTGTTTTTCAAACTTCTCTTTTTCTTTTACTAGAGCTTCTTCTTCTTTCTTAAGCTCAGCCTGCTTCTTATCAATTTCTTTTTGCAGTTTATCTTTGATCTTTTTAGATTCTTTAACTGTTAAAAGAACTTTTTGAACATCAACACGACCAATATTCATTGCCGATGCAGTTAATGAAGAGAAAAGTAATCCAATCACTAATAAATTTTTCATATCGTCTCCTTACGAATTAGAATAATTGTCCAATATCAAAGTGGAATTTAGTCCCGCTATTCATGTCTGGGTCAGGGTTGATAGGAACCCCCCACTCAAATCTTAGAACACCAATTGGTGAGAACCAACGGAAACCAAAACCATAATCCATATATATCTTATCGATATCTTCTAGTCTCTTTGCTGTACCAGCATCGAAGAAAGTAACAAATTTAAGACCTGCTTCTTTTGCAAGAGGGTGCTCAAGCTCAAGAGTTGTAAAAGCAGTAAATGGAGCACCGATATTAAATGACTCTGTTTTATCTGGAGTTCCTGGATCATTATCGTGATCATATGTTACAGACTCTTTAGGCCCAATATCTTCAATATCGTAACCACGTAGGTTTCTAGCACCACCAAGAGAGAACTTCTCATTTCTAGGAACTGGAATCCCTTGCCTTTCTTCAATTTTACCTGTGTAGAAACGGCTTCTAAATACTAGCTCTTTCCATACTGGGTAGAAGTAGCGTAAATCAATTTCGTTCTTCCACCATTTCTTATCTCCACCTAAACCAGCATACTCAGTTGCAAGGTTCCAGTAGTATCCGTCTGTAGGCTCAAAGCGGTTATTTCTCTTATCTTTTACAACAGCAAGACGAACTGAAGATGTAACACCATCTTCATTCTCATCAACTGTTGGATCTTTAATATCTGTTAACTCAGTTTCTTCAAGTTTATAAGTTGTATAAAGTCTTGTGTAATCGAAGATTGGATAACCAATACGAGCAGCAAAACCATGCTTCTTATAATCATATGAGTCTAGCTGAGTATCAACAGTTCTAAACACCTCTCCACCAAGAGTCCATTTTGAATCCATAAAGTATGGTTCCGTAAATGAAAGAGAGAAGTTTTGTTGTTCTTTTGCGATATTAGTTGAGAACGATAATTGTTGTCCTAAACCTCTAAAGTTATTCTGAGAAATCGAAGCCTGAAAGAATCCACCTGTTGCCGTTGAATAACCAGCACCAAGAGAGATCTGTCCTGTACTCTTTTCTTTAACACTGATCTCCACATCGAGAACGTCATCTTGCCCAGGAGAAGAAACCGTATTGAAGATAACACTTCCTGGCTCAAAGAAACCTAGACGATTAACATTCTCTTTTGACTCACGAAGACCTGAACCAGAATATTTTCCACCTTCATGAATCTTAAGTTCACGGCGGATTACCTTATCACGAGTTTTTGTATTTCCAGTTACCGAGATACGTCCAAACTTAGCTAGCTTCCCTTTTTCAAATGAGTATTGGATATCAACTCTATTCTCACCAGGAACTAATTGGATATTTCTAATAACGTTGGCAAAGGCATAACCAAGGTCTTGGTATGACTCTGTAAGTGTTTGAATATCACGTCTTAAAAGCTCTTCTGAATAAACTTCACCGGCCTTAAGCTTAGTCTTCTCTCTTAGCTCATCTTCTGTAAAAAGAAGCTCACCTTGAAAGTACACATCACGTACATCAAATTTTGGACCTTCTTTAATTTTAACAGTAATGAAAACCCATTTCTTATCTTCAGAAACAGTAACTTCAGGAACGGCCACGTTAACTTGTAAGTAACCTTTCGTTGAATAGAAGTATTTAATTCTTTCGATATCTGTTTTGAAATTAAGTTCTTTGAAATTTCCTGAACCAGAAAGGAATGAGAATAGACTCTCCTCTCTAGTTTCCATAATTGATTTCACTTCTTCTTCAGCAAAAGCAGTTAATCCTAGGAATGTAACTTTTTTAACTCGAACCTTATCGTATTCACTAATATTATAAACAAGGTGAACATTCTCTTTATCAACTTGTCTAATTTCATATGAAACATTAGCTAGGTAGAAGCCCTTTTCTTCGTAAGTCTTCTCCATCTGGCGAACATCGGCCTGAATCGAGTTAATATCAAGAATAGAATATTCTCTCGTTTTAAGACCCTCGCTTAAATCGTCCTTATCAACCTCATCATTACCTCTAAAAACAATCTTAGCGATAATAGGTTTTTCCACGACTTTAAAGATTAGCTTATTTCCATCTTGATGTGCTTCTACAGATTCGAAGTACTTTAGATTATAGATCGTCTTGATATCATCAAAGAGTGTTTCATTCGTAAGAGTAAGGCCCGCACGAGAACGTAGCTTATCGAGTACAGCTTCCTTCTCTACTTTCTTTAAACCTTGAACTTCAACACTTGAAATCTTAAATAGACGTACACGTGGTCCAATTTCACTTGCTTGAATACTTAAAGTAATTGAAAAAACAATTATATATATAAAACTCTTCCAAGAGTTAATCATCTAGTCTCCATGATCCAGCGATCTTGTCATGTGTGTGTGCAGACAAAAAATACTTGAGTAAAAAAATATCAATAATCTTACAAAGTTACAAAAAGAAAAACGAACATCCTGCACAAAAAAGTGACGAATTAATGCAGAATCCCATCGATCATCGTATGAACACGACTAAACTTTCGAGACATTTCCTCATCATGAGTGACCACAAGAAGAGTTGTTCCAAGCTCTCTCGAGAGCTCAAAAATAAGGTCGGCCACAATTTTAGAATTCTTCGAGTCGAGATTCCCTGTAGGCTCATCGCACAATAAAAGCTTAGGACGCAATGATAGAGCGCGAATCAGATTGATACGCTGCTGTTGCCCGCCAGAGATTTCATATGGGTAACGCTTCAGGCACTCAGCGACCCCTAAGGTCTTGGCCAGTGAAAGAATATACTTCTTCACCTTTGACACGTCATGTCCCCCTAAGCGTGCCGGTAGAAGTATATTTTCTAAACAAGTAAGGGATGAAAGTAAAAAGTGAAATTGGAAAACAAATCCTATTTTGGAATTGCGATAATTTGCTAGCTTCGCATCATTCATTTGGCCAATATTTAAGTTATCGACAGTAATTTGACCGGAAGTAATATTCTCTAGGCCACCAATCAAATATAAAAGAGTCGACTTCCCACAACCAGATGAACCTTTGATAACACATTGTTCACCCTGAGATAGTTCGAGATCAACACCCTTTAGGATATGTGAGTTTCCAAAGTCTTTGTAAACATTCGATACATTTAAAACTGCCATTTACGAAAACTCCTCTCTTAGACCTTGGGCCATTGATTTTGAATCTAGTCTTTTAAGTACTATAAAAGTTAAAAATATAATAAAGATAAATGAAATAAATCCAACAATAAAAATATCTCTTAATGACAAGAATAGCTCAATGCGATTTAGGTGGTAGACATCTGTTGGCAGCGAGAAGATATCAAGCGTCCCTAAAAGATAGTCAAAGATTTCAACACAAATAAGCGAGCCCATAAAGGCAAGAAACCAGATCCCAATATTTTGAACTAACCATAGAGTTCTAAACTTCTTAGGAGAAAGTCCAATTGCGTAGAGTAAAAATATTTCTTGCGAGCGTCTTTCCTTAGAGAAAATAATAAAAGCGAGACAATTAAAGATGGCCAAAACAACCACAATTGAGAAGACAATTGAGATCATATACTTTTCAAATTCAACTGCTTTTAGGAATGTTGCAAAGTCACTCCAATACGGAGCGATGCTGTATTCATAATAGAAGACACTCTTCATATCAGCTACCACTTCATTAATCTTAGCAAGACTTCGGTACTCAGGCTTTAGCCTTAGACTCATTAAATTGATTCGATCCTTAACCCCAAGTAGAGTTTGAATCTTTTTTAAGTTCACGTAGACGAAACGACTTCGATATTCGTGAATTTTAAAAGTCTTAATATCTTTAATCTTTAAGACGGCATTTGTTGGTAAGTATCGCTCACCTAATTTCCCTGCAGAAAAACTAAACTTCAGAGTATCACCGACATTAACTTTTAAATCTTCTGCAAGAAGATCACCGATAATAACTTCATTCTCTTGTGGCTCAACAAGGCCATTATCTAATTGATTGATTTGTTCATTAACACCAACAACAAAGACGGCCTTTCCCTTTTCGTCTTTATTAACAAACGATTGAGTACGAAGCATTGGTATCTTTGTTTCGATTGGAAAATTATTAAGATCTTTTTGTTCGTTTTCGTTTAACTCAAAAAAACCATTTGTGGCCGTAAGAATAATTTCGCCACTTCCTGCATTGAGAGACTTTTTAAGAGTAACTCCAAAGCCGTCCATGAGTGCCAAACTACAAAGGATAACAGCTAAAGAAAACATTAGGCCGAGTATTGTGGCCGTTATAAAGTAGCGTGAAGATCGATCACGAAAGAAAAGTAATTGAAAATCTTTAAACAGATAGAAAAAACTCAATTTACTCTTCCTTCATCCCATCAACTGACCATCTTAAGTAGGCATCCATAAAACCATCGATATCACCATCTAAAACTTTTTCAGCTTGTGATGATTCAAAATTAGTTCTGTGGTCCTTAACCATTTTATACGGGTGTAAAACATAAGAGCGAATCTGCGCTCCCCATCCAATTTCTTTCTTGTTAGCTTCTTCTTCGGCAGCTGCTGCTCTTTGCTTTTCTAGCTCTAACTCATATAAACGAGACTTAAGAACTTTCATTGCCTGAATTTTATTTTGCAGCTGTGATCTTTCATTCTGACAAGTAACAACTAAACCAGTTGGATAGTGTGTAATCCTAACAGCAGAGTCAGTTGTGTTAACCGACTGTCCCCCTGCTCCACCTGAGCGGTAAACATCGATTCGAATATCTTTATCAGCAACTTCAATTTCAATATCGTCATCCACTTCTGGAGAGACAAAGATTGAAGCAAATGAAGTATGGCGACGATTTGCTGAATCAAATGGAGAAATACGAACAAGACGATGAACACCTGTTTCCGATTTTAGATTTCCGTAGGCGTAATTACCTTCAATCAGCATCGTGGCAGATTTAATTCCTGCACTATCACCATCTTGTACATCAAGAACCTGAACTTTAAAATTCTTATGTTCGGCCCAGCGATTAACCATTCTAAAGAGCATACTTGCCCAGTCACATGATTCTGTCCCACCGGCACCAGCATTGATACTAACGATAGCATTATTTGAATCGGCATCGTCAGAAAGAAGTACCTTCAGTTCTGCCTTATTGAATTCATCGACAAATTCATCAGAAATTTCAATCGCACCAGTTGCAGAGTCTTCATCTCCCTCAGCTGCATACTCAATTAAAATTTCGAATTCATCATATAAGTCTTTTAATTTTGTATAAGTATTAACGACATCTTCTAAAAGGTTTTTTTCTTTTTGAACTTTGGCAGCGTTCTGATTGTCGTCCCAGAAGCCAGGCATGGCCTCCATATCTTGAATTTCACTTATGCGTGCTGACTTTTGGTCAACATCAAAGTGACCTCCTTAGACTAGCAAGCTTATCATCGTAACTTGCCATTAGTGATTTCTTCTCACCAAGGGCTATGCGAGTACTTTCTTCCATCTCTACTTTCCTATTTCTTCTGCCTAGATTTTTTAATTTTAGTTAGAATCTCTTTTTCAAGAGCTTCCATGATTTCTTCTTCCTCTTGCGAGATTTCGTGATCATATCCTAACAAATGAAGAAGTCCGTGACAAAATAAGTGAATAACCTCTTGCTCAAGTTCAAGGTCAAACTCTTTTGCTTGCTTTGCTGCTACATTGCGGCTGATGATAATATCACCAAGCATTACAGGTCCAGGAAGAACGAAATCCGTACTGTCTGGACGCAAGCTCTCATACATAGGAAAAGAAAGAACATCTGTCGTTTTATCCTTACCTCGATGATCGCGATTAATTTGCTTCATACGAGAGTCGCCGCAAAAGTGAAGATCCACTTCTATCTCTTCGTGAACTTTCTTGTCTAAACAAGTGTTCTTTGAGTAAAGAAAATTGCTTAAGACAACAAGTGAGTCTTTTAGCATATTTTCACAGGCCTTAAGTCCCCAATCACTTCTAGAATTGTCAGCTAAGTTAACAATAAGTCTTGATTTGTTCACTTGAATAGTTGCGCTATGGGCCATTATTTCCAATCTCTTTTTAAGGGTGTATTATTCTGTCTTAGGTTACATAGATTATATTACCAAGGCAAAGTTATGTCACTAAGCGAAATGGAAAGATTAAGAGAAGTTGTTGCAAAGTTAAGAGACCCTAAAGATGGTTGTCCATGGGATCTCGAACAAACTCACAAGTCCCTTTTAAAATATTTAATGGAAGAGTCTTATGAGTTCATGCATGCAGTTGAAGATGGTAACTACAAAAAAATGGAAGACGAATTAGGTGATGTTCTTCTCCAGGTAGTCCTTCACTCTCAATTAGCAAGCGAAGAGTCTAAGTTTGATCTTAACTCTGTTGCCAAGACAATCGCTGATAAAATGGTAAGACGCCATCCACATGTCTTTACAGACAATAAGGCCAAGGATGTTGCAGAAATTAAGCAACGCTGGGAAGAAATTAAGAAGGCCGAAAAAGCAAACGAAGAAAGCCTTAAGAAATATGAAATTTGTAATGAACTCCTCTCTTTTCCGGCCCTTACAAGTGCTGCAAAAATTGGAAAGAAAACGAATAAAATAAACTTTGACTGGGAAGATTACACGCAAGTAATGTATAAAGTCGAAGAGGAGTGGCAGGAGCTAAAAGAAGAACTCACTCCTGGGCGCGAGCTCAATAAAGAAAGAGTCCAAGAAGAAATGGGAGATCTTTTATTTTCAGTTGCACAACTTGCAAGACATCTCGATCTTGATCCAGAAATCACATTGCGAGAAGCAAACTTAAAATTTAAAAGACGCTTTAATCAACTTGAAGACATTGCCAGAGAAGAAGGCATTGTTATTCGTGAAAGCTCTCAGGACGAACTTGAAACTCTCTGGTCTCGCGTTAAAGAAATCGAAAAAAGTAACTAGTTATGAAAGCATCACCTATTAAGCTAAAAAAAGAATTTATCACTCTAAAAAAAGATAAGCGTCTTTATCAAATGCCTTGTCCTGTTGTTGGACTAACTGGTGGCATTGCAACAGGAAAGTCGACGGTATCTAAGGTATTACGTGATAAAGGCTTCCCTATCATCGATGCAGATGCTCTTGTAAAAGAAGTATATAAAACACAAGAGTCTCTTGAGCACTTACAAAATTATTACCCAAGAGTTATCGAAGAAGATGGCACAATCAACTTTAAATTACTACGCGAATACTTTTTCCAAGACATTCAAATTCAAAATGATATTGAAAGCTTAATCTACCGTCAGCTACCGGAAGCTTTCTTAAAAGCTTTTAAAGACCTTGGTTCTCCAAAAGTTGTGATCTACGATGTTCCTCTTTTATTTGAAAAGAATCTCGACTCTTTTATCGATCACAAGGCCGTTGTTTACTGCCCACGTGCAAAGCAAGTTGAGCGCCTTATGGCCCGTGACGGAATTGAAAAAGACCTAGCCTGTAAAATTCTAGCAAAGCAAATTGATATCGAAGAAAAAGCAAAGCTTGCTGATACTGTTATCGATAATTCAGGTCAACCTGAAGATTTGAATTTAAATATGTTTCTTGATCATTTTGATTTATAGAAATAAAAAAGGCTCCTTACGGAGCCTTTTTTCATAGTATTGGATTACTGTCAGCGACAGTGTGTTCGATTTCGCCATTTTGACTACGAAGGTTTTGGAAACTGCCATATAGTCCTCGAAGAGATGAGATAAGCTGCTCATCTTCTTCCTGAGCAAAACGTGATAGATGCTGAGTTTGTGTAGCAACATCATTAATCTCATTTCTAATTGCTTTGAAAGTATCTTTAATAGCACCAACATCAGGTACTTCTTTACTATCCATAATGATTTGAACTTTAGAAAGCCCAACATCTAGCTGTGTTGAAACTTTTGAAAAACTTCCCAGTGTCGAGTTAAATTCTTTAAGTTCACCAGCAAACTTCCCTACCGTTGCGTCACTTGCAACTCCACGTTGGATTTGATCGATGATTTGAGAACTTCTTGCTCTAAATAATTCAACCTGTGACTTTAGCGATTTAAATTGATCACGAGATCTTACAAGTCCTGCGTAAGCGGCCTTATTCTCATTAATAATTTCGACAATCTCACCTGAGCGAGTCGCTAATTCAATTTCTTCATCAAATAAACGATTTGTCATTTCGATCATATAACGATTCATTTCTTCAAACTTAGCTCTCATCTCGACAACTGATACAATTTTATCTTTTGCTACTTTGAATTTATTAATGGCATCTTTTTGTAAATCTTTTTGACCTTCAAAAATAATTCTAACGTCATCAATAATCTTGTATTGTTCAAATAAGTTATTTTCCAAAAGTTCAATTTCTTTTAAGAATGAAGCTTTCTGCATTAAGAAGTGATCATTAACCTTTGTGAATTTTTCATAGACATTATCAATTCCTGCTGCAGAAAAATCTTGTTGCAGCTTTTCTCTAAACTCACCATTGAATTTATCCTCAATTAGAGCATCTAGAGATTTACATACAGGAGAAACAACTGACTTCATTTGATTAGAAAGTGTCTCTTCTAAGCTTCTTAATGGATAGAAAATAACCATAATACGTTTTTGATCTGCGTACTCTACTGGAGAAACATACATTTCAAATGGTGCTGCCTCGCTAGAGTTTTCTGTTTTAACTTGAATCTGATAAATCCCTGCTACACCGTCTCTTACAGCACTTATTGCAGGATCGTTTTCACCGAGGTTTGTAAAAGTACTTAAGTAATCCCAAGTAATACTCATATCTTTTTTAGCACTATCGATTCTCCAGTGCTCATAGAATAAAGAGTTTGCCCAAACAGCATTAAGATTTGAATCAAGAAGTAGTGATGAGAAAGGCATTGCATCTTGAAAGATCGAACCAAAACTCATTCTCTTGTGAATATAGCCACGATATTTTTCAATCTCTTCTTTAAACGGATGTGACCAATCTCCTTTAAGAGATGCTTTTACTGGTATTACTCCATCCTTAATAAGATCAAGTGAAGTTGCTTCAAGCATTTTCTTTGCTCTTTTTTCAGAATAAGCAAACATAAAAAGTCCACCAGTAAAGATTGTTATTAAAATCCCAATAATTGCGACAAGTCCATAAAGAGTCGTTTGAGAAGTTTGGTTTAATTCAATTTTTTGATAAGTAAGCTTTGGCCCAAACTTCTCACTCCATGCAAGATAGCTCTTATTTGTCGTCTTCCAAATACTATCAAAGTCACGAAGTGTATTAAGAGATTTTTCTAAAAGATTTAATTCAGTTCTTAAAGTTCCAAGGCGAACAACAATTAGATTCTTGTCTTCATCAGAAAGAACTGATCGCATTGTTACTTTTTCCATATAGTCTACATCACCTGCTATCGATGCATGTAGGCGTTTTAAATTCCCGTAACTATAAAAATTAGAACTCTTAGTTGTACCAACTGAAATTTTAGTTTTAATTTTATTAGAAATTCTAGTTAGTGTTCTCCACTGATTATGAACAACAAAGTTTTGGAAACCAATCATCTTCGTTCTAAGAACATTAATAAGTGTTGATTTGTTTGCAGAAGTTGTAATGTCATCTAACTTCTTTCTAAGCTCAGAAAAGTTATTATCTAGAGCTTCATATTCTGTAATGCTTACGATTTCATTTAGTTCTTTGATTGAAGTTTCAAATCTTTCAAATTCAGATGTCGCCTCTTTTGTACGATCAACTCTTACCAACTCTTTAATATCTTCAAGAGTATTGGAATTCTTCACCTCTTCAAATTTAGAAGTTGATTCGTAGACCATTGTCATGCGATCAAAATTAGCAGGGCCATTCTTCCAAAAGGACCAAACACCGAAGGAAATAAGTGCTGTCGTTAGAATAAGAGAAACAGAGAAATAGATAAACAACGGCTTACTGAAACGAAGCTTCATTATAGGTCTCCTAAATGTCGGAATGGGAAAATCACTTCCATATGTTAACGGTCCTTCACATCCTGTGAACGTAAGAAATTTCTACATCTATTATGCAATTTTTTAATTGAATTTTAAAGGCTTAATTAATTTATTTTATAGGCAAACAAAGGCCCTTTATTTGAAAGGGCCTGAGTAAAAAAGTATGTTTTTAAATATTGAATTGTGATTAGCTAACTAGTTCTTCATAACCTTCGAACATAGTTTGTAACTTAGCTTTAAGCTTCATTACTGCTTGAGTGTGTAATTGAGAAACACGAGATTCAGTTACATCTAGTACCTGACCAATTTCCTTAAGGTTTAGATCTTCGTAGTAGTAAAGAGAAAGAACAAGTCTTTGCTTTTCTGGAAGTTGCTCAATTCCCTCTTTAATTTTGTCTCTGAAGTTTTTATTTGAAACAGCAGTGAATGGATTCATTGCTTTACTGTCTTCATTTAGTCCGGCCATTGCACGCTTATCATTGCGATTAAATGTCGCTGAGTCATCGATATTTAGAATAGAAACAGACTTCGCCTTATTTAGCATTGTGTGAAATTCTTCTTTAGAGCACTCTAGCTCTTTACACATTTCATCATCAGTTGCAGGACGGCCTAGTTCAGATTCTAGCTTAGAATATGCACGGTCAATTAACTTTGCCTTCTCTCTTACAGAACGAGGTACCCAGTCTTGTGAACGTAGTTCATCTAGGATAGCTCCTCTAATTCTAAATTCGGCATATGTTTTAAACTTATTATCACGTGAAGGATCAAATTTCTCGATTGCATCCATTAGCCCAATAACACCACATGAGATTAGATCATCTAATTCAATATTTGATGGTAGGCGTGAAGCAATTTTTTGCGCAATATACTTAATTAGTGGAGCGTATTCCACTACGATCTCATCTTTTACTTTTGGATCTACAGTTGATCTATAGTCTTTTAAATTCTTTAATTTTTTGGCCAACGATGACATCTCTCTCACTCCTTGATTAAGCTAGTTGCTGTGGGTTACTACCAGCATGACTGAATCCTTTCAGCAATGCAGGCGCGACTCGACTAGTACTGTCCTCGTCGGTAAATTTATTAATGATGTTAGTGTAATATTTCGAAAGGGAATTCTTTTCCGTTTTCAAAAGTGCGTGATCAAATTTGTCAGATGGAATCTCTAAATTCTTCACACCACCTAATACACTAAGATTAGCTTGCATAAAGCTAGCAACAGTATCCACTAGAGACTTAACAACTTTTCTATACTGTTGATTTGAATCAACTCTATTTACAATGAGGTGATTATTTTTAATTTGATATTTTTGATTTAGAATTTTAATTAAGGCATATGTATCTGTGATTGAAGAACGGTCAGGATTAACAACCATAAAACGATAATCAGCATAGGCCTGTAGATTTATCGTCTCTTTATTTACTCCTGCAGGGCAATCAAGAATAACATGATCATATTCACTTCTATGGGCCGCGATAATATCAATAATAAATTTATCGTGCTCAAAGCTAGTATCAAATAAATCACTATTACCATTACAACCACTTAGAAGGTGGATATTTCCAAGCTTGTATAGACATTCATCAAATGACTTTTCTAAAGATAGTAGTGAATAGAAGTTATCGTTTAGAGGTAGTCCTAATTTAACGGCCGTATTTGAAAGATTATAATCACAATCGATTAAAAGAACTTTCTTGCCTTTAGCACTTAGCTCGTTGGCAATCATTAAAGCAGTAGTAGTCTTCCCTACACCACCTTTACCTGATCCAACTGCAATAATTTCACATTCTTCATTGAGGTAATTAAGAGGGGTTTTAACATTCAATTCGCAGTCATCATCACTACGGTGTGACAACAACCATGTTGAAAGATCGTTTCTGGACATCCTGTCTCCTAAACAAAACTTAAAAATTTAATCTAATAACAAAAAAAGCTACAGCTTAAAAATACCGGCCAAAATCCTTTCGGCGGTTGCAGCTTCTAGGTCATCAGGAACAATCTCACCCGTTCCAAAAAATTTGTAAGGTAACGAATTAAAGTCAATTGCAAGATTAAAGAGTGACCCATAATTCAAGCACTGATCTAAGTGTGTTACCACTAAACCATTTGCAATATTTGCATAACGATTTAGTACTTTTCTATTATACAACTCTGTATTGATTCCCGATAGACAGATTAAAACTTCCACATTTTCAAAACTACGTCTTAATCCATCAACGAACTTCTTGATTTCATTGATTTCTTGATTTGTTGCCTTGTAGTCGATAAAAACATTTTTCTTTGTTTCTATTGATTTTCTTGTTTGTGCAACGATTTCAGAAATTGATTCACAGATATTTGATTCAACATTAAAGAACTTCTCAGAAAAAGAAGTATTATCTTTAAAGCCTGTGTTGGCCTTATTTCTGATAATTACAGAATCCTGCTTAAGAGCAGAAAGCTTAGTTAGCATTGAGCTCTGTCCACATGAAGCATCAGAAATAAGTACTGTAACAGTTTTAGACTCTTCATTATCAACAGAAGAGAAAATTGGCATTGCCGTTCTTACTTCCCCCATCATTTCTTTTAGAGCAAATTCAAAAACTGTATCTGGGTTTTCTTTTTCTTCATCAGATAATTCAAAATTTGCTTTGCG
Organism: Halobacteriovorax sp. CON-3; assembly: GCF_043196995.1. Lineage (NCBI taxonomy): Bacteria > Pseudomonadati > Bdellovibrionota > Bacteriovoracia > Bacteriovoracales > Halobacteriovoraceae > Halobacteriovorax > Halobacteriovorax sp. CON-3. The sequence continues at coordinate 209,191 of NZ_JBEBNA010000002.1, read as the reverse complement.
TACAACCTTTTGAATATATCTTTCTTCGATGTCTAAGCTTCTAAAGATTGTCACCATCTCTTTAACACCAAGGGCCTGAGGCTTAGTCATCCCCTGTACACTTTGTGTTAATTCAAAGATCTTCTTTTCAAGCTCGTCAATCTTATTTCTTTGAGTTTCCATTAACTCATTTACTTCTTCGTTATTTGCACGATTTTCGTGTAGAGGTTGAGATTGAACTGGTCTCGACTGTTGAACCTGTGGTCTTTCAACAATTACTTCTTCCTGAATTTCATCTTCAAGAGAGAAGTCTCCATTTAAAAAGTCATTAAAGTGTTCAGACTCAGCAATTGCAGCGGCTTTCTTTACTTCTTCACGATCAATTGAATTTAGGAAATCATCAAGTCCAGAGTTAGCTTGAGAAGAGCTTTCTTCAACGGCACTCACCTTTCGATTAAGGCCTAAACTTCCGTATCCATTTAGTGAGTTAGTTTGTGATTGTCCATTAGTGTTTTGATCGTGTGAATTTATCATATTTGCAATATAAGATGAGTTGTTTTTATAAAATGAATCTTTTTGTTCTGGATTTAGAACGTTATCTACCTTGGCCTTTTTAGTGTAGTTTTTTTCAGAAATAGCAGCAGTAATCTCAATTTTCTTCTTTTTGAAAGCGCCTTTAATTCCCTTATTAGTCTGTGTCTTAAGAATAATTGCGTCAGGTCCTAGTTCGGCCTTAATATTCGCTAATGCCTCATCTAAAGAATCTGCTTCAAATTTTCTCACGTACATCCTATAACCTCACCGTTCCAAGTGACCTAATATTCACATCCGGACTTAATTCATTATGACTTACTACAATCAAGTTTGGTATGAATTTTTCTGTCAATTTCTTAAAGTGACCGCGAATAACTGGTGAGCAAAGAACAATCATCTTTTCTCCCATGTTTGTGGCCTCCTCTATTTTCTCATTTAAACTGGCCAAAATCGATTGGGTAATTCTTGGGTCTAAAGAAACTTGTTGACCATTTTCTGTTTGTATGAGATTGCCAGCAACCTGTTCTTCTATTTTACGATCTAACGTAAATATCGGCAAATCACCATTGGCAGACTTTATAGACTCAGTGATAGTGCGGTATAGCGATTGTCTGACGTTTTCTGTCAGAAGATCTGTATCCTTGATTCTTGTTCCGTGTTCAGAAAGAGACTCTAAGATCGTACGAAGGTCTCTGATGGAAACATTTTCCCTTAAAAGATTCTGTAAGACCTTTAAAACTGCCCCAAGAGGAAGGATTTCAGGAACAAGATCCGCAACAATTTTTGGATAGTGTTCTTTGAAATTATCCATAACTCGAACAAGCTCTTGGCGGCCAAATAACTCATGTAAGTTAGTTCTTAGGATCTCAGTTAAGTGAGTGGCCAGAACAGTTGACAAGTCTACTACAGTATAACCATTAAATCCGGCATCATCTTTCTGATCTTCAGTGATCCAGACAGCAGGTAGACCAAATACTGGTTCAATTGTTTCAATACCATCAATTTGTTCAATAACACTTCCTGGATCCATTGCTAGGTAGTGATCTGGTACAAGTTCACCTTGAGCAACTTCCACACCTTTAATCTTTAGGGAGTAACCACCTGGAGCAAGCTCAAGATTGTCCTTAATTCGTACAGAAGGAATAATCACACCCCAATCTAGTGCAAATTGCTTTCTCATATAAGTGATACGCTCAAGAAGGTCACCATTTTGAGATGAGTCCACTAGATTAACTAGTCCGTAACCAACTTCAAGTTCAACAAGTTCAAGATTAAGAAGATCTTCAAGTGATTCAGGAGTCGACTTCTTCTCTTCTTCAACAACTGACTCTGCAGCAAGTTGTGTAGCTTCAATTTCATTTTCCATTTTATTTGAAACATAAAGTAGCGCTAGGCCAACAGTGATAAATGGTAGTTTTGGTAGTCCTGGAATCATTGCAAAGATTAGAAGTACACATCCTGCAATTAGAACAGCTTTAGGGTGAAGTTTAAATTGTTTACTCATTTGAGCGCCAAGATTATCTTCACTTGTATTTCTTGTTGCAATAACACCGGCAGCAGTTGAAATAATTAGAGCTGGAATTTGAGAAACAAGTCCATCCCCTACTGTTAGAAGTGTATATGTTTCAGCAGCACTTCCAAAGCTCATTTTATACTGACCAACACCTACGATAATTCCACCGATGATATTAATGGCCGTAATTAAGATACCTGCAATGGCATCCCCTCGAACGAATTTCGAAGCACCATCCATTGACCCGTAAAAGTCTGCTTCTTCAGCAACTTCAGCACGTCTTCTCTTGGCCTCTTCATCGTTAATAAGGCCAGCATTTAAGTCAGCATCAATGGCCATCTGTTTACCAGGCATTGCATCGAGTGTAAATCTTGCACCGACTTCAGCTACCCTTCCAGCACCTTTTGTGATTACCATAAAGTTGATAATAACAAGGATGATGAAAACGATGATACCAACAACAAAGTTCCCTTCAACAACGAATTCACCGAAACTTCTAATGATCTCACCGGCAGCACTCGTTCCTTCACTTCCTGAACGAAGTAGAATGTTACGAGTTGAAGCAACGTTAAGAGAAAGTCTAAATAATGTTGTCACAAGAAGAACTGCAGGAAATGTTGAAAAATCCAGTGGTTTTTTAGTATAAACAGAAACTAAAAGAATGATAATTGCGAATGATAGTGTAATTGCTAAAAGTAAATCGAGTACCACTGGAGGTACTGGAATAATCATAACAGCAAGAACTGCTAGAATACCGATCGCGACTGCGAGGTCTGAATTCTCTGTTAATACTTTTAATCTTTTAAAGATATCATCCATGATATTTTCCTAAACTCTAATTAGCTAATAGCTTTTTGCTTCTTCTTAAGCTTATAAACAAACGCTAGAACTTCAGCGACTGCTTTATATAAAGTACGTGGGACTCCTTCCCCTACTTTAACTGATTTATATAGTGCTCTTGCTAAAGGAACATTTTCAACAATTGGAATATTATGTTCTTTAGCAATTTCTCTAATTCTTAGTGCCAGGTGATCTGCACCCTTCCCAACGATACCAGGAGCAATCATCGTCTCTTGATCATATTTAATAACGATAGAAATGTGAGTTGGGTTTGTCACGATAACATCAGCTGATTGAATATCGGAAAGCATTCTCTTTTGTGCTTGTTCTCTTTGAATTTGACGAATTCTTTGTTTAACTTCAGGTGATCCGTCTTGCTCTTTAGACTCTCGTTTTGCTTCTTCTTTTGTCATCATAAGCTTTTTCTTATGAGCATATTTTTGGTAAGCAAAATCCCCTGCTGCAACAACAATAAGTCCTGCAAGAATAGAGTAACCAAGTTTAACAAGAATATCCTTACCAATCACAAAGGCTTGAAAGAAATCTACGTGCAGGAAACCTACAAATTGCGTAATATCATCTTTCATATATAAGTAAACAATTCCTAAAACAATGATAAATTTGAAAACACCTTTAATCGCCTCAACTACTGCCTTCATTGAAAATAAATTTTTTGTTCCCTTAATTGGATCAATTCTTTCAGGTTTAAATTCTAAAACCTCAGGTGCATAGATAAATCCAATTTGAGCAACATTTGCTATAATTCCGGCACATAATGAGACAAGACATACAGGAGCTGCACAGACGAGAGCTGTTGTAGCAGTTTTGTTTGCAATTGTTTTAAGAGATTTTTCAGTAAAGGCCATTTCTGGATCAAGGTGCATAATCCATCTAATAAATTCTTCCATCTCTTGATAAATAAAAAGTAAAGAAAGGGCCAGTGTCATGATACAGGCGGCCAGCACTAACACACTAGTTAGTTCCTTCGAGGACGCAACCTCACCCTTTCTTCTCGATTCGTCAATTCGATGCTGGGAAGGGTCTTCCGTTTTTTCTTGATCTGTATCTTCGGCCACGACTTACCCCTTAAATGATAAAGTTAAACCACTCGCCAAGTCTTTCCGTATACATTCTAAATGCTACTTGAAAGAACTCATCGCTTGTTGCCGTAAATACTAGTAGACCTAAGCCAATATTAACGACAAAGCTAACCATAATGATATTCATCTGTGGAACAGTACGAGCAATAATTCCTAAAACCGTACTGATGAGCATATTTGTAAAAATTAATGGTGTTGCTAGCATAATTGCAGCAATAAAAATTGATTTGAATGCTTCGATATAGAAGATGTGTGATTTTGCAAATACACCAAAATCATAAATATGAATTGAATAAAAAGATTGAAAAATCCCTTTAAACATTGGTAGTAAAGCACCTGATGAAACAACCATAACGAGAACAGTCCATTGTATTAGCCTTTCGAAAGGACCTACTTGCTGACCCGAAGAAGGATCGAAGTAGCGAATGGCCGCAAATCCAATTTGCTGGGTAATGATACTACCTGCTGACAGGAAGATACCCATAATTGATTTTACCAAATATCCGATTATCAATCCAATAAGTGTGTAAATAATAGTGAGGGCCCAGAACTGATCCTTCCCCACATACATAATATCTTTGATAACTTCACCCTGAATATATGGGTAGAAGCAAAAGCTCATCACTAGCGTCGATAAGATCTTAACAATCATAGGGATTGGTAAGTTATCGTAAATAGGCAGTTGAAAATTAATCGCCAGCAGTCTGGTAAAAATTAACCAGAATGCAATGATTGGGACAATGTCAGTAATTTGAATTGTCATCTAACTTGGCCTACCTTCCAGTAACAAGACTTGGAATTGAAATAATTAGATCTTTCGTAAAAGTTGTTAACTGATCCGTCATCCACGGGGCAGTCAGTACAAGAGCTCCAACAATGACTAGGATCTTTGGAATAAATGAAAGTGTCTGCTCATTGATTTGAGTAACTGCTTGGAAAATTGAAACCAAGATACCCATAATAAGTGCACCTGCTAACATTGGTGCAGATATCATTAGTCCTATTGTAATTGCTTGTCTTGCGATGTCAGAAAAAAAGTCCATGATTACTCCTAATTAAACGAACGTAAAAGTGATCCAGTAACAAGTTGCCAACCGTCCACAAGAACAAATAGTAAAAGTTTAAATGGTAGTGAAATAACAACCGGAGGAAGCATCATCATCCCCATGGCCATTAGAACAGATGCCACAACCATATCTAAAATAAGAAATGGAATATAAAGTAAGAAACCAATTTGAAATGCAGTTTTTAGTTCCGAAATAATAAAGGCCGGAATTAAAAAGTGAATAGGTACATCATCAATTGATTGTGGTGCTTGACGATTTGTTACATCATAGAAAAGTCCGATATCGGCCTTACGGACCTGCTTATTCATAAACTTTCTAAGAGAACCTTCAATACGATCAACGGCTAAAGTTGTCGTAATTTTCTTATCCATATATGGCTTAACTGCATTTGCATAAATCTCTTCTCCAGTAGGCTGCATAACAAAAACAGAAAGGAAAAGTGCGAAACCAATTAGAAGTTGATTTGGTGGCATACTTTGTGTACCAATTGCTTGTCTCATGAATGACAGAACAACGATGATTCTTGTAAAGCAAGTACAAAGAATTAAAACCGCCGGTGCAAGAGTTAGTACTGTAAAGAGAATAGTTAATTCGATCGTATCAACAAGATCAACTCCCTGTCCAAAATTAACAGAAAGACCTGGAAGCCCCAGGTTAGTTGATTGTTGAGCAAAGATCGTACTTAGCCATCCCCCAATACTAAATATTAATAATGCTCTTAAAAAATTCTTCATCCAACTTCCTATTGAATTAATTTTAATAAAATTATTGTAAAGACTTCATGTCTTTAACTTTCTTCTTAATTTGTGCTGTTAAGCTAACTTTCTCTTCTTGAGTCGCTTGTCCAGCAAGACTATTCAAAATGTCTTGTTGTGATGAAGCTGTCGAGTTACTTGCTTCTTTCATATTTTGAGCAACTTCTTTCAGCTTAAATTCTTTTGAACCAGAGTTTGCCGTATCTAAGTTTGTATCAAAATTAGATCCCGTTAATGCCTTCTCACCTTCTTTAAAAAAGTCTGTTGTATCTTGAATTTCAGTTAAGAAGTCCATTCCCTTTTCAGATTGCGCCATTAGGAAAACTTGCTTTTGAACTCTAACAACTAGTAGGCTTCTCTTAGGAGCAAGATAAGTTGTTGATAGAACCTCAACCATTTTTGCGTTTGAGAAAAGACCTAGACCACCCTTTTTCAACATTCCCTTTCTAAAGAAGTTCATTAGAAAAAAGATACCTGCTGCAAATAGAGCAAAGAATCCAATAAATTTAAAAATATAAGTCGACATCTGGAATCCACCTTTTTCAACACCTGAAGAAAGATTGCTTACAGTGTCTTCAATCTGCTCATTCTTTTCTTTGGCAAGAGCTAGTAAAGACTCACTTGTCTTTTCTAACTTTACATTATTCTTATTTTTATTATTTGTTACTTCTTCTTTATCTTTTAGTAGTTTTGCAAGATAGCTTTCGTCATAAGCTTCAGCATTCTTTTGCTTAATAGGAGCTTTCTTAGCAGGAGCTGCTTTTGTTACTGCAACTTGTTTCTTATTTGCAGTGATTGGAAAGTACATTTTAATTTCATTATCACTAACTTCTAAACTTACTTTATCTTCGTTACCCTTAATGTCGTACGGGAGAATTGCACGAACGCGAGCGACATCCTTTGTAAATTGATATGCTAGAAGTTTCGTATCAAACTTTTCATTAACAGATACTTGCTTTTCAATTTTTGGCCATACGATTGTATCTTTTAATGCTACTTGAATAATATCATCTTTAATTGTTAACTCAGGAGTTGTCTCAAACTTCCCCTTAAGCCCAACTGTAACAATACCTGTTGAACCATTTTTAGTTAACTTAACCTTCCCTACTTCAACTCTAGCAAATGCATTCGTTGTCATAAGTGAAAGTGCTAAAAATAATAATTTAAGTTGTCTGGCCATGATTAGTTCCTACGTTTATCTACTACTTTAGATTTTCAATTCTCTCGATTGGCGAAATAATATCAGTTAAACGAATACCAAATTTTTCGTTTACAACGACAACTTCACCTTTTGCTACTAACTTCCCATTCACTAGAATCTCTAGAGGCTCACCTGCTAGTTTATCAAGCTCTAGTACCGAACCTTGTCCTAGTTGTAGAAGATCTTTAATGATTACTTCTGTTCTACCTAGCTCTACTGTTACTTTCAGTGGAATATCTAAGATAAAGTCTAGGTTTTGAACCTTAAGCTTATTAATGGCATCATCACCTGCTCTGATTTCATCAGCAAGTTTTTCAACTTCCATTGTGTTGAAGTTCTCTAGCCCTTGTGTTTGGTTATTTAGTTCTGTTTGATCACTCATATATATCTCCCTTAATTATTCGACTTCAATATCCATAGAAACTTTAGGTGTCTTATCAACGTGAGTTACTTGCACCGCTCGGTTTCCTTTGTATGTTCCAATAAGACACTTCAACTTTTCTACACCTTGAATTGCTCCCTTAACCTCGCTTGATGCTTCTTGGTTAAGAGGAATAATATCTCCAGTTTGAAGAGTTAAAAGGTCTCCTACAGTCATTTCAGCTTCACCAAGCTTTACAACGATCTCGGCCTTCGTATCCTTGATGTGCTCATTCATAGCACTAGTCCAGATACTATCTGCCATATCATTATCTGTTTGGTAATTTGATGAAAGCTTTTGCTTAATCGGTTCAATCGTTGAGTAAGGAACAACGATCATAATCGTTCCAGAAGCTGATTCAAATTCAACTTCAAGAGTTGTTGCGATAATTACATCTGATGGAGGAACAACACCAACGAATTGTGGGTTAATTTCAGTTCTAACGTATTGAGCATCAATACGGTGAACCTGCGCCCATGCCTCTTCAAGGTCAGCAATGGCCATATCCATAACTTTTCTCATGAAAGAAAGTTCAATCGCTGTAAATTCTTTTCCTTCGATCTTTGTGAAAGGACGATCTGTACCACCAAAGTATGAATCGATAATTGCGTAAGCAAGCTTTGATTCAAATACTAATAGAGCAGGACCTCTTAGTTCATTAAACTTCATGATACACATACACGATGGAATCGGAAGTGTGTTTACAAACTCACCAAACTTTAAAAGGTCTGTCGAGATCATCGAGATCGTCGAGATCTTTCTTAGAGAGTTTGAAAGTGATACACGAAATGAACGAATGAATCTTTCGTAGATGATTTCAAGAATAGGCATTCGCCCACGAATGACTCGGTCTTGATTTGTTAAGTCATAGGGCTGAATATTCTCGTCTTCAGCTTCATCATCGAAATCCCCACCTTCACCTAGAAAATCATCTGCGTCACCATCGTTTACAGCGTTTAATAGAGCGTCGACTTCGTCTTGACTTAAAACCTGTGCCATCGTTCCCCTCCTAGGATTTGATGATCTTGGCATCCTGCCAAAAATTAAACTTAATACTTTATATTAACTAGTTGATCTGGAAACCAACGTAGTAAACATCTAAAACTTTTCCATCAACTAAGTATGAGTTGATAGCAGATTTGATCTCTTCTTTTAGGTATTCCTTACCTTGTACTTTAAGAAGATCATTTGGCCTCTTAGAGTTCAAGATACTAATGATTGAATCTCTAATCTGAGGCTTTCTTGCCTTATACTCTTCTTCCTTCGCATTTAGAGAAAGCTTAAGAACGGCATTTAATCTAATGTAGCGTTGAGGCCCATCACCTTGTGCTAGGTTGGCCGTGAAGCTATCAAGAGGAAATAGCTTTCCTTCTTCTTCCTGTGCTTCACCAGTTTGTACAACCTCTTTATCTTGAGATTGTTCGGCCATTTGTGCCTTAACAATATCTTCCACAGACGATTGCTGTGAGATCTTTAAATGTGTTTGGTACTGAAAGTAAGCGATTACACCCATTAATACGATATTCAGTAGTAGAGCTACTGTTAGTAGAGGGTTCTTTCCACTTCCTTGGTATGAATTGTCAGCACTTCCATCTGCCATAATCTATAAATCCTTTACTTCACACAGAAAAAAATTCCTTTAAAAACTGTGCCTCGTCAAAAATTATACATCTAGCGGCCATTTTCTACAAGATAGTAAAGTATGTTCCGGAAGATTCTGCCCATTAATTTTGAAATTTTAAGACTTTATGAGGAATGTAAAAAAGTGGTGGTGTCAAAATGTCGACGTTTTTTTGACGCTGAAGAGGATCGATAGGCAAAATATGCCTCTAAAAATAAGAAAGCCTCCGTAATGGAGGCTTCTTATTATGAAACTAATTTCAAACAAAAATTAGAACATTTCCTTCCAAGCTTTACCTGGCTTGAATTTTGGAAGTGTCTTAGCTTTGATTTTGATTTTTTCACCAGTTGCTGGGTTGATACCAGTTCTAGCTGCTCTTCTTACTTTTGTGAAAGTACCAAAACCGATTAGTGAAACATCGTCACCTTTCTTAACTGCTTTCTTGATTGTTTCAAGAGTAGTAGATACGAATGCATCTGCATCTTTCTTTGTTAGGTGGCTAAGTTCTTTGTTTTTTAAGATTGCTTCTACAAGTTCTTTTCTGTTCATTTTAACTCCAAATAGTTAGTTATTTAGTTGTTGTAGAAATAGGATGAAGTTTGAAACACGCTTTGACAAGGCTTTTTAGCGTTTTTTTTAACTTTTGAAGGTTTTTTTTATTTTCATGCTTATTTTAAGTTTTTTTCTTGCCAAACTACTATTTCTTCCTCTAGTGCGATTCTCACGGCTTTTAGCCACTCTCCTTCAAGTTCTTTATGATCTTCAAGGTCTTTAATTTCAACAAAAAGTTGAATAAAAACTGGACCTAGTTGATGATAGAAAGTTTCCATTGTTGGAATATTAATATCGACAGGAAGACGATGAGCAAGCTTATCCAAGCTTTTTTCAAGCTCTAAAATCTCTTGTGCTAAATCGAAAATAGAATTGATTTTTAACAAAGATGTTAAGTGATTAATGTAAGCAGTATTTAAAACATTTTGTTCTAATAAAGAATGTGGAATATCATCGTGAAGAAAATCTTCAATTGTATAATCAATTTGTCTTGCTGATTCACGAAAGAATTCTTTGTTAACTTTCACTTGATTCTGATCAAAGAAGTTCACCATTTTAACCTCCAATGATCATATTATAACACGGAAAAATAAAAAGGCCCACCAAGTGGCGGGCCTTCATATTTAAACTGAACTTGATCAGTGATTAGATATCAAGTTTACCTTTTTCTTTAAGAAGACCAAGGATCATCTCAAAGTGAGAAAGTGGGTAAGCACCTTTAACAGGTACACCATTGATTACGAAACCAGGAGTTCCTTGAATCTCAAACTTTCTTGCTTCAGCTTCGTCTTGTGCAATTCTTTTCTCAACTGCTTCAGACTTAACATCCTTAGCAAGTTTAGTCATATTAACACCTAGATCTTTTGCTGTTTTCTTTAGGTATTTTTCTTTTAAATTTCTTAGCTTTTGCTGACCTTCTTGTGTGAAAAGAATGTCGTGAAATTTAAATGCTTTCTCTTCAGATTGAAGTCTAACAGCTTCGTAATAAGCAGCTGCGATTCTAGCTTCTGAGTGGAAAGAAAGTGGTAGGTGTTTGTAAACAAATTGAACCTTACCTTTGTACTTTTCAAGCATTGGCTTAACAACATTATCAAACCCTCTTGTACAGTAAGGACACTGAAAGTCAGAGTATTCAACTAGAGTAATAATTGCACCTTTAGTACCTCTAACTGATTCATCTTCTCTGATTTGTGGTTTTAGAGGGTTTTCAATAAACTCGTGAAGTTTCTTGTTTTCCTCTTGTTCTCTTTTCTTCGCCATTGCTTCTTTTGCGTTTTGAGCTGCAACTTGAAGAGCTTCCATAACTTCAGCAGGGTTAGCTTTAATTGCTTCTGCTAAAATCGTTGGATCATCTTTTAATGCTTTTTTGATTTCATCTTTACCTACACAACTCGTAAGTAAAACTAATGACATTACAATGCCTAATGCTTTTTTCATTACTATCCCTTTTGTTATTATGAACAAATTTCACATCAAATTATTATTATGATTTTACTTGAACAAAGTTAAATACTCAATCATCTTTTACTGAGTACTCTTTTTCCATATAGTCCAAATACTTGTTGATGGCACGCGTCTGATGACGAACGTACTTGTAACCGATAAGGTGAACTCTTGATGTATATCGTCCACTAATAAAAGATCGCATCGTTGCAAAAATACCAAATGCTGGCGTCGCAACTTTGTTATAAAGATAGCCCATGAAGAAGCCATAAGAAATAATATTGATAATAATCGTAATCCCTACAATATCGTCCTGGATTAAGGCCATGTTACTAAAGTAATCTTTAGCAATTTTACCATTCGTAAAGACTTCGTTAACCACAGAAATTACAGCATCAAAAAGAGCGTAATTTATAATTAGAATGATCATTCCAGTTAGAATACAAGTGATGGCAACGTAGATACTTTTATGGACAAAAAACATCGTCTCGAAAACCGGTTTATGTATCCTCTTGTATTTAGAAGGAACTTCAATTTGAGTTAATTTACCACTCATGCGTAGAGTTGAAGTCGTTGTAAAGAACCAATCACTAAAACTAGATAATAATCTTAACTCAGATTTAAGTTCTCCATCGAAAGAATTTACTTTTTCTTCAGATCCTAAAAAGTCCAAACAGTACTGTGCAATCTCATCAAATGGCCTAAGCATTAATTGTGCAAGAACAATTCCCGCAACAAGTAAGAAAGCAATGGAAATAATCATCCAAGGTAGAACTTCTAATAAACCAATTTGGAGGTAGTCATAAATTAATGAATCAATAATATAATCAATATCCTTACGATAAGTCGTAATATAGATAATCGTTGATTTTAAAAGTATCCAGTTGAGGATGAATCCTACAACAATTGAGATAAAAGGAATGATCGCAAAGATGAGCCCCATCTTTAAACGAAACTTGGCCTGATCATCCTTTTTAAAATCTTTAAAGGAGCCAGTGATAATCTTAAACATTGATTCTTTTACTTGTTCATAAGCTGTCATAATTACTTACTATTTCGGTTAATTTGAAAAAATTCTTAATTAATTTTATCAATCTCTAAAGAAATCCTTAATTGTCACCGATACAGGAAATAGCGTGAAAACTAATATTTGAGGATATTATGAAAAAGTTTAAGTTATTAATGGTTGTGACAATTGCTTCAATGCTTGTAACAAGCTGTGGTCAAGATTCAAAAAGCAGCAGTGGTGGTTACTACTCTGGTTGGGGTAATGGCGGAAGTGGTTCCAATACAGGATCAACGGGAATGGACTCACAAGGGCAGGCCTTATTTGATAGTCTTGTCAATGCTCAAGCCTTTAGTTGTCAGTACGGCCGATATGACAGTAATAATTTAAATAACTATGGCCAGTCTTATCTTAGACTTGGACAAAGAAGAGGAACAATTGTTGCCAATATCCCAGCAGGCTACTCATATAATAATGATGTCGTTGCAGGTCCACTACAAGAAGGAATGCTACCTAATGAATCAAACCAACACCATGTTGGAGTAAATAGTTTTGGTGATATTCTTATCATTACTAAAGTGCTTAATGGTAGTAATCTAACTGGTTATAACGTTCGCCTTTCACTTTGCTCACGTTCATTTACAGATGGCCGTTATAGCTACCCAATTATTGGAGATGATCGTGGACTACAAGGTATTGCTCTACAACAATCTGGTGCAGTTCTAGGTTCGGGAACAAATTGTCCAGCAGCAACAGTTGATTCAGCTCACTTTCAAGTTGTTGCAGCTCCATACCAATATTCTCAACCGACTCAAGGAACACTTCAAGCAGTTGGTTTAAATATTAGTTTTTCAACACCTTGTCCTTAATGATTTAAGAACTAATAAAGTTTTAAGATATTTAATTTCGGAAAATAATGGGCCAGAATTTCACGATGGCCCCTTCCTTTTTGGGCAAGACCTAAAGAACCAACCTGGCATAGGCCAACTCCATGACCATTCCCCTTTCCAACAAAGTGAAGACCTGCTCCACCAACATCAACCATATAGAAATGGTTTGAAGGAAATTCGACACGGCCAAAGTAGCGACGAAATAAACTCTTTTTGATCTTGATTTTCTTTACACCATTTTGAACATAAAGATTTGTTTGATCTCTCTTATCTGGGTATAAGAATAACTTCTTTTTTAAACTTTGTTTCTCAATGAACTTCTTTCTCATTGCCCATTTAAGAAATTTTTTAAAACGAAGTTTTGTAATTTTTGAATCCCAGTTTTTCTTCTTCTGACAGTAGTCGCATTTCACAGTCGAGTAACCATGAACATCATTTTTCCAAACATCTGAAGGTACTAATGTCGTTCCTCCACAACTTGCATGAAAGAATGCTGGTACAAGATTTCCCTTTCCATTGGTAAGAACTAATCCTGCCGTATCTTTTGCGGCCTCAAGAGTGCTGGCCGTCACATCATTAAATGTTCCATTTACTTGATGTTTTTCAGAATTTTCTAAATCATAAAGTGTGTCATTCTTAAGCCCTGAAATCATCATGTGATGAAGAGCATAAGTACGAGCAGCTACGGCCTGTGCTTTAAGGGCCTCAATTGGCCAAGATGCATTCATCTCTTTTGCAAGTAAGGTTGCAATATAGTCATCAAGATCCATTTCGTTAACAACATCACAAGAGTTTCCATCTGCACTCGTCACAATATGCATTTGCCCCATAAATTGCTTACGGTCAAAACTAATAAGTCCAGTTTGCGATGTTAGGGATGCTAAGTATTGTGGTTTTACAGATTTTACTGATTGTAGATTTTGGCAATTAACTTTGATCTTCTTAAAGCCTTTAAAGCTCTTGCGACTTCTGGTCGCAACAACCTTACGAGTAAGATCAACGCCTTCAAGAAGAACGTTATCAAGATCTTTGGCAACCCTCACCTTTATCGTGTGTCCAGATCGTAAGTTTTGTAATGGGCTAATTCTCGCCAGAGAATTCCATGAAGAAAGTATAATGATAGAGATAAGTAAATTTCTCAACGAATATCGTCCTGATTTGTGCGGCATCCTTGCCCTGCAACTTCTCTAGTAAAATGATATATGATTTTACTAAGCTACTCAACTTGAGAGAAATTTTATCGCTTTTTGCATATCTGTCCATGCCGTTTTCTTCATGGACTCATTTACCTCTAGTAATTTAGGGTGAAATAGAGGCATGACATCGATTAACTGAGCATTCCCATCAACTTCTATTTGAATCGAGTGAAATTCTCCATGAACGTTTGCAAGACGAACACGTTTATCTAGACATAAATTTGTAGCAGCGGCACCAAGACTAATGAGAAGCCTAGGCTTAAAGTGGGCGCAACAAGTGAAAAGAAATTCACGAGCATCCTTTTTAATAAATGGAACACGAATAAAGCGGCCGCTTGAAATCTTCATGGCCTTAATCATACGCCCCATAATATCTTGATCAGATTCAATCATTGATAAAGGTAGGAAATCTGGAAGCTCCCCTTCTTCAATCTCATCGAGTCCAAAGAAGATAATATCCACTTCACCTTGGTAGTCTTTGTAACCAGGGATCGATTCAAGCTCCCAAGAACTACTATATTGTGAAAGGAATTTATTGATATCGTTATTAACTTTGATTGTACGAGAAGATTCAGCGCCACTAGAAGCTGCCGCAATATCAATCTTGCGCTTTGGAGGTGCTATAGGAACCTCTATTTTAGGCGCTGAGACTGTTTGCTCGACACTTGCTACTTCTTGTTCAATCGCCTTAGAAGTTTGTTGAGGAGCTTGTTGTGGAGCCTCTGTGACTTCTTGTGAAGCCTTACTAGAAGCAAGCTTGCGCTCTTTTAGCTTAGGATACCAAAGCGTATTTTCAAATAACTTGGCATAGTAATTCGGCTTCTCATCTCGTGAGAGTTTTAAAACGTTATTAAAATCTTTAGTTAATTTGGTTAAAAATTGCGCCATTACATTATTTCCTATGGGTAAAATATCCCTAAGTCATTAAAAAAAAAAGCATAAATTTCAGAACATTGTTAAGCCGCCGATAAATCAACTACATCCACTGCTTGGGACACTCTGCACAATCTCAAATCCCCAGTGGTAATTATTATTTAAAGGAGTTGCTACAATGTCATTCGATCCAGATTTCCAATTTGAAAACTTTGAAGAGTTATTTGGTGATGCCGATCAAGTACATAAGGTTTTAAATGATTGTCCTGTATGTGGCTCTAAAATGGTTCACACACACCTATCGGATTATAAAAACTTGTACATACACGAGAATTCGAGATGTACTGATTGCGGGCACGGCAATCGTAAAAAAATCCACCACCTAAACTAGACAATTATTTCTGAGGGAATTCGGCCATAAGCTTGGTATGAATTCTCTCAGCAATGCCTTCCTTCACATCCAATTTATGACTAATTTCAATGACCGATAACTGCGAGAGCTCTTTTAGATTTAAGTCCATATTCTCGTGAATAGTTTTTAGCGTCTTCTCACCAATCCCTTCAATATCATCAAACCACGAAGTAAATATTCGATCCCTTTCTTTCTTGTGGTGAAGCTTTCTCGAAAACCTGTGTGCCTCATCCCTCATTTGCACAACAATTCTCATAAGAGATGGCGTCTTCTTTAAAATATAAGGATTAATGCGATTAGGAATGATAAGTCTTTCATCGGAGCTTGAGACCTCTTTATCTTTAAATGATTCCTGCTTGCTCGTTTTGATTTTTGCAATCCCCACAACTGGAATATCGAGTTCAAAATCCTCAAGAACTGCTAAGAAACTTGAGACTTGTCCCTTCCCACCATCAACGATAAAGACGTCAGGAAGTTTTCCCTTTTTAAGCCTGCGCGAAAGAACTTCTTTCATCATAGCAAAGTCATTATTTCCTTCAGGCCTTTCTTCTAAGTGATAATAGCGATACTGCGCCTTATCTGGCTTACCATCACGAAAAACAATCTGCGACGCCGTTGGAGACTTCCCCTGCCAAATGGCAACGTCAAAGCATTCGAGAATTTTTGGTGTCTCTTTTAAATTTAAAAGCTCTTTTAGTTTATTTAAACCAATCCAAGGGCCATCAAGATTCTTCACCCTAAAACGTTGATGCTCTCTAGCGTGATCAAGTGTTAACTCATAAAGAGTTTTCATCTTACCAATAGGATTTTGCACTTCAACTTCTTGATCAAGAACTTCATTAAAGGCTTCACTAATCATTGAAAGATCCGCTTTCTTCTCATCTAGATAAATACGACTTGGAAGTTTCTCTTTTGTATTTGAGTAGTATTGAAATAGGAATGTTTGAAAGAGTTCATGATTTTCACTCTCACTATCCCCTTTCCCAAAGTGATAATTCTTGTGACCCAGAAGGATCCCTGATCTCATCATATAGATTGAGATATCAACTTCCAACTCTCCAACATGATAAGCAACGATATCAAAATCTCTTTCTGTTGATAACTCGACATTTTGTTTTTCATAACTTTGAGAGAATGACTTTAACTCTTCAATGCTATCGCGAATTTCTGCAGCTCTTTCAAAGTACTCACTTTCAGCAGCAGCGAACATTTTCTCTTCTAATATTTTTAAAACATTTCTACTCTGACCTTCAAAGAAATTAATCACATAATTGAGATCCTTGAAATAATCTTTCTCAGAAATATAATCCACACAAGGGGCCGAACATTGCTTCATTTGATAAATAAGGCATGGGCGCTTTCTCTTTCGCATCTCCTCTACTGAACAGTCTCTTAAAGTAAATGACTTGGTTAAGATGCGAGAAATTTTTAAAATATTACTTCCCGTTGTAAAAGGCCCAAATAACTTAATTTTCTTTTTTCTCTTTGGCCTTCTTGTGTAAACAAGACGTGGGAATTTTTCATTCAAATCAATCTGAATATAGGGATAACTTTTATCGTCTTTTAGTTGAATATTATATTTGGGAATATGCTTTTTAATTAAGTTATTTTCTAAGATATATGCTTCGGCATCAGTCTTAGTCATAATAAAGTCAAAGTCTTGAATATGAGAGACAAGAATTTGAGTTTTAGGTGATTTCTCTGAACTATTGAAATAGCTGGAAACTCGACTACGAAGGTTTTTCGCCTTTCCAATATAAAGAATTTCTTCGATGCCGGCACGCTTACGCTTCATCAAATAGCATCCAGATTTTGTCGGTAAATGTTTCGCTTTTTCCAGCAGTGCTAAAGTATTTTTCTTCATTATAATTATCTACATATTACCTTTTATTCTCTTTACTTTAATCCTATTCGCCATTAAATTGACCTAATTAAGTAAAAGGAAGAGAGAATATGTCAAAACTAGGTGTTGGTAAGGAAATTGTAACATATTGTAGCAAATGTAAGTTAGATCTTGCTCATTTAATTGTAGCAATGAAGGATGCAGATACTCCATATAAAGTTCTGTGTAATACTTGTAAAGCAACTCATGCTTACAAGCCAAAGAAAGTAGTATCTCCAAGTGCTACTCGTCGAAAAGCTCCGGCAAAGAAGAGAGTTTCAACTGAAGAAAAAATCATTAATGTTTGGGAAAATGCACTTGAAAAATTAGAAGGTGAACCTATTACATATAGCATTCGCCACAAGTTTGAAGTTGGCGATATACTAGCTCACCCAACTTTTGGGCCAGGGCTTGTTGAGAAGAGTCTCGATGCTAATAAGATCGAAGTACTTTTCAGAGGCTCAATCAAAATTCTTATGCATAACAAATAATAAAAGAGGCTGATAGCCTCTTTTTTTATTTGTGCGCCCCTATTCGGTGCACATAATATTCGAGAGAGAAACCTTTAGGTTTCTCGGTTCGCCACTGGCGCTATTTTTTTTATAAAAAAAGCCTCCCATCCGGGAGGCTTTCTTATATCTCTCTTCTCTCAATTCAATCGATTAATTAGCACCCCAGTTAAACCCGGCACCACCATTTACACCAATACTAAATTGGCCATTAAGACCACCACCGGCCATTGATCCATAGTTAGTCCCTGAATTATAGTAACCGTTATAAGAGTTAGCATAAATATTTTGTTGAGCATTGTATAAGTTCTGATACAGTGCTTGGTTAGCATATGCTACGTTTCCTTGGTTCTGGTAATTACCTTGAGCAACAGCTTGTCCTTGAAGCCCATTGATGTAGCTTTGAAATTGTTGTGCTTGATAACCATTATTATAGTTTCCATTTGCACCCCAGTTTCCATTGGCACCCCAACCACCGTTAGCATTACCATTTAGGCCCCAACCGTTTCCACCGTTGACTCCCCAACCAGCGTTTCCGTTAACACCCCAACCATTATTAGCGCCAGATCCCCAACCTCCGTTGACTCCCCAACCGCCATTAATATTTCCGTTTCCACCAGGAAATGTATTTCCACAAGCACATGGTGCTGAGATACACATACAAGCAGGGTTTCCACCACCGTTGCCCCAGTTACCGTTTCCACCGCCGTTGATTCCCCAACCGCCAGAGATAATTCCACCGTTTCCAGGGCCTGGATATGTTGGATAAACTCCACCATTACCCCAGTTACCATTTCCACCGCCGTTAACTCCCCAACCGAGATTGAAACCTGCATTGATACCTGTTCCAGGATACATTCCCCAGCCAGATCCAGGGTACATTCCCCAACCTGCGCCAGTGTTCATCCCAGGGTATGCGCCAGTGTTACCAATATTAAGTCCAAAATTTAAACCAGTATTCATTCCGAAACCGTTCCCCATTCCGAAACCATTACCCATTCCAAAACCGTTGCCCATTCCCATGCCAAAGTTAGCACCAAAGCCTGTTCCAAAACCAGTTCCGTAAGGGTATCCACCCATTCCCATGCCCATTCCAAAGCCTGAGTTCATACCGAAACCTGGATACATTCCACCGTAGATATTTCCAGGGTACATTCCAGGGTGTCCGCCCATTCCCATGCCACCATTGATATTGACACCAAAGCCAGCATTACCACCTGTTAAAAGTCCAGCAAGTGCCGAACCAGCAAGAGAACCTAGTGGGTTCATATAAACATTAGCTTGGTAATTTCCACCAAAGCCATTGCCCATGCCCATGCCCATTCCGTTACCCATGCCATTACCCATTCCCATGCCCCATCCGGCATTCCCATAGATATTGCCACCAAAGTTTGGTCCACCCATTCCACCAAGGAATCCACCTGTGTAACCTTGACCTAGCCAACCGTTACCTACACCACCGAAAGTTCCACCAGTAAGACCAAGTCCTCCAGCGTACATACCGTAGCCATAACCGTTACAAGAATTAAGCATTGATGTTTGTTCTTTTGGAAGAACAGGGTTTGCACCTCTTTCAAGGTTATAATCTAAATAGCCATCGATTTGGCCATGACATGATTTAATTCCATTTTCATAAGCATTTGCCCATGACTCTTGAGAATCAGCTTGGTGTTTAGTGGCGAAAAAAACACTCCCCATTGCTGCAAGTGAAGGAATTGCAACTTTTGCAACTTCGGCCCACTCATTTCTTTCAGGAAGTTTAGGTAAACAATCGACACAGAAGTCATTACTTCCAGAGCTTCCACGAGATGCTCTTGTTACACATGCTTGAGCGTCATCTTCATAGCCATTGTCTCTTAAGTAGATACAATCACTGATGTCGATCTCAGCATATGTATTCAGCATCATCATCGCCAATAAGATGCTTTTTGTGCCAATAAGTCTTAACTTCATAGTTTTCTCCATAAAAACTTTAACAATCCTCAACTACTTAACGACACTTTATGAATGAAACTTGAGTAAACTATCGACTTTTTCTATAAAGTACTGATTTAACTGATTAATATTACGTTTACGAAGCCTAAATTTAGCGATAAATTGCGAATTATGAGTAATATTTTTTGGTGGATTCTCCTCATTTGCGTATTAATTTTTGCTACTTATGCGGCATTTGTTATTAAAGGTGAAAAAAAAGTCGCCTTAAAGAATGCTGTAAGCTTCCCCTTCCATGGACTTGAAATTCCAATCCCACCTTGGTGGACCCTCACAAGCGACAGTAGTGAATTAAAAGTATTTGAAAGAACTGACACACGTTATGAATGGCAGTCTCGCTTTAGCTTTACTGATAAAAACTATGTTGATTTGCAAGCGGCCTTTGAAGAGCTGGCAATAAATAATGAACTTGTCTTTGATAAAGATACGTCAATTATTCATGGGCCAAAATCTTTTGAAAAATTATATGAACAAGGTATCGAAACTCTTCGCGTGGAAGGAACGGCCACAAAAAGTCATGAGATTCGTGTCTACTACGATGCTGCCCTATTAAAAACTGAAGATGGAATTGTCATTTTAGAAAGTGAAAGTTCTGTCTTAAATGGTTTGCTTGAGGGACCGTTTTTCGAACAGTCACTACACAACATTAAAAAGCTATAACTTTCCCATTGCTCCTGAGGCAACAAAGCCTGCATAAACGCAGGCTTGTTGAATATATTTTTTTAGCTAAAGTGATGGGGAGCTAACACCGCGTCCAATTTAAGCTCCGCTTAAATGCCGCGGATGTTTTTCGAACAGTCACTACACAACATTAAAAAACTTTAAAAGTATCGACGTACCAAATAGAAGAAATAAAAAAAGCTCCTTTCGGAGCTTTTTTATTAACGTGTCTTAAATGTTCTAATATTTTGTACTAGGAAGTTGTGAATTTCTTCGTCAGTTCCGAAGACATCATCGATGAATTCACAATCAATTAAGAATGCAGTCATGCGGTTTGCAATATTGTGTAGTGATTCTACTAAGTATAGACCACCAATATTTTCACCACTGAATGACTTAATAATTTCTTTACGAGCATGGTTGAACATTTCAGACTCAGTTACGTCCTCAGGCATATTATCTACACCCATTTTCTCTTCAACTTCTTCGATTGCTTGATCGCGAATATCTTCATCAGTTGCAAGTGATACACCAAATTCAGTCGCCATTGATTCGATAAGTTTTTCACGATTTGCAATATCGAATTCAATAACACCCTTTTCCTTAAGTGTATTAATTGTATGACTCGCTAAATTTTCGAGTGTTTCAAAATTTGTTCTCATTTACTGCTCCAAATGTGTAATCTCTTTAAGTTTAACGACTTGCCACTCATGAAGCAAGAAAATTTATGATTACTTCCATTCTAATTTCGACGGATTATCTTATTTAAGAAGCGCTGAATTAAAACATAATCACCCAAGACACTTAGCGCAATAACATAGGCAAAAGCGCCTGCGCACGCTGCAACAACGAAGGCCGCAAGATTATCAAGAGTTGAAAAGATATTGTTTGGGAAGTATCCACGTACATACTGTGTAGCATAAAAAGCTAATAGTGAGCTCAAACCAATTTTAAAAAATCTTAGAGGAAAGAAGAATTTCAGTTTCAAGTCCAACAATTTGAATAATAGAATCGACTGAACAAGGATGATAAAAATCATCGAAATCGAAGTTCCCATCGCAAGAATTTTAAATCCATAAGTATCAACAAGTGAGAAACAGAAGATAATATTAATCCCAACAGCGATCGAAGAAATGATCACAGGAATTTTTGGCTTATCTAATGTGTAAAAGCTTGGAGAAAAGACTTTATAAAGTCCATAGAATGGTAGCCCAAATAAGTAAGCATAGAGTGCTTCCGTTACCATCTTCGTATCATCAAGGCCAAATGCTCCTCGTTGAAAAGAAATAGCGACACAGTCTTGAGCTAGAGCAAACATTAATGCCATTGCAGGCATGAGAACAAAAAGACTCGTTATATAACTTGTTTGAAGTGCACCCTTCGCTTCTTCTTCTTTACCTCCCCTCCAAAGTTCAGAGAAGTAAACAAGGTTTGAGTTTCCAATTGAAACACCAAGAATGCCGACAGGAAATTGAAAGAGCCTAAATGCATATTGAAGCCAAGAAACGGCACCGACAACTGTTCCCGTTGCTAAGAAAGTTGAGACTAAGAGATTAATTTGTGTGGCCGCAACACCAATTGTACCAATACTCATGCGTTTTAAAATTTCTTTTACATCACTTGAGAAAAGCTCAATGCCATCTAGCTTTACAAGGCCCTTTGAAAAGAGCATTGGCACTTGAATAAGCATTTGCAAGAGACCACCAATGAGAACACCTACACCAAGAGATACAATTGGGTGAAGGTTTCGTGCCTCTAAGAACTTAGGCAGCGTTATCATTGAGACGATCATGATAATATTGAATACCGCCGGGGCCATCGCTGGCGCAAAGAACATCTTATAAGTGTTAAGAACCCCCATAAATAATGCGGCCACTGAAACAAATGCTAAAAATGGCGACATCATTCTTGTCAAAAGCACAGACATTTCCAAGCGATTTACATCTGAAGTAAAAAGCTCATTTGTTAAAATCTGAATAATTTGTGGGGCGAAGATAAAAATCAATAAACAAACAATTGAAGTGATAGCAAGTAAGACAATGGCCATGGACCAAAGAAGCTTACGAGCATGTTCATCACCATCCTTCTTGGCCGAAGTAAAAATTGGAACGAATGCAGATGAGAATGATCCCTCTGCAAATAAGTCACGCAACATATTTGGTATACGAAAGGCAATTTGATAGGCATCAGTAAGTCCTGAGGCACCAAAAAGTTTGGCCATTAAAATTTCTCTAGCAAAACCCAGAACACGACTTGATAGTGTCGCGATGGCCATCTTAATAGAGGATAGTAAAAAATTCTTCCTGTGTTCTCTTGTCATTCCAATATTTTGCACCACCCTATCTGACTTAACAAGCTTCCAGTAGTTGCCAAGTGAAGGATTATTAACTAATCTTGCTGCCATGAGAACAGAGCTTGAAAAGTCGATTAATCACATTCAAACAAAGAGTGCCGTAAACTGGGATGAGTACTTTATGCTTCAGGCCATTATGGCCAGCTTCAAAAGTAAGGACCCGGCCACAAAGGTAGGATGTGTATTTGTCGATGAGAACAACCACCAAATAACTTTTGGTTACAATGGCTTTGTTGCGGGAATTGATGAAACTAAACTTCCTTGGGGAAAAGAGAGGACTCTCCCTCTTGAGCAGCAGAAATATGGATACGTTGTTCACGCCGAGGCCAATGCAATTCTTCACTCTAATCACAAGCTCTCTGGAGCAACATGCTATGTGACTCTCTTTCCTTGTCACGAGTGTGCCAAGCTTCTAGCTTCTTCAAAGATCAAAGAAATCGTATACTTACAAGACAAGCACGCGGGTACTGAGTCAAATCGCATCTCTCGTCGTATCTTTGACTTAACAGGGGTTAAGTATCGTCAGCTTTCACTTGGTGAGCACGTACTTGATTCTCTCATTGCACACTTTACGGACGCCTTCTATCGCGAGTAACCCACCGTGTAAACATGGTTCATATCAGTAAAGAGTTCCTAGACAAGTTTGACTAATAAAACTATAGTAAGCCCATTGAGACGTATGGAGTAAAATATGGTTTTATCGAAGGTTAAAAAAGGCGTAAATGTTAAGATCCTCTCATTTGATAAGGGGCTTAAGCATAAGACAATTATGACAGGACTTGGGATTCTTCCAGGTGATGCAATTCAAGTTATCGCTCCTTCATTCCTTGGCTCCCCTCTTACTCTTAGATTAACAGATGGTGAAACAGTTGCCCTTCGTCTAAGCGAAGCAAGTCTCATCAATGTTGAGGAATTACATTAATGAGAAAAATTTTACTTATTGGCCCTGCAAACTCAGGGAAGTCGGCGATCTTCAATCTTCTATCAGGAGCAAATCGCAAGGTTGCAAATTACAACGGTATTACTGTTGATACGGCCACAGCAGGTCTTATTTCAAATGCCCGTCATGAAGAAAAATTAGCAGTTGTGGACCTTCCGGGAATCTACTCACTAGTTCCTTCTTCTATTGATGAAGCTGTAACAGTTTCCACTTTAATTGGAAGAAATAATCAAGTAACAGAATTCCACGAAATCGTTTGTGTTGTTGACTGTGCTCGTCTGGACTCTTCTCTTTCACTTGCTCTTGCTGTAAAGAAGCTCTTTGGTGGAAAGATTAAAATCATCTTCAACAAGTACGACCTTGATGTAACAAAGAATTATGACTTTGATAAAATTGGTGAACATATTGGTGTTCCTTATATCAAATTCTCGACAATGAGAGACAGTGGAGCAACTCTTGAGAACTTCTTAAGAGAGAATGCTTCAGACGAAATTCTTTTACCATCAGGAAAGATTAAACTTTCAAATGAATCAACGGAATACAATCCATTTAATGTAAGCTTTGAGGAAGATCAATTTGTTGAACTTCAAAATGAAGTTTCTGCGCTTTCTCAAATTGAAAAATACCAAAGAGAAGCAAGAGATCTAAAAGCATCATATGCTATTGGTAAAAATAAGAGCTTAATTCAACTCTCAAATAAAATTGACCAATTCGTTCTTCACCCATTCTTAGGTGGAGTTATCTTTCTGGCAATTTTCTACTTAATCTTCCACTCAATTTATACATGGGCAGGTCCTGCCATGGATCTAATTGATGGCGGAGTTGGTGCATTCGGAGAATACGTTGCAACACTACTTCCAGAAGGTATGTTAAATAGCTTTATCGTTGATGGAATTATTGCAGGTGTTGGTGGAGTTGTTATCTTCCTTCCACAAATTATGATTCTCTTCTTCTTACTTAGTCTTCTTGAACAAAGTGGATATATCTCACGTGCCTCAATTATCACAGACCGCGCGATGTCTTACTTTGGACTTAATGGAAAGGCCTTCCTTCCATACCTTTCAGGCTTTGCTTGTTCTGTTCCAGCAATTATGGCAACGAGAACTATTTCAGATAAGAAAGAAAGACTTGCAACATTAATGACGATTCCACTCATCACTTGTTCTGCAAGACTACCAGTCTACATTCTTCTAATTGGGACATTTGTTCCAGAAAAGACTGTTTTTGGAATCTTTAACTCTCAAGCACTTGCCTTTTTCTTCCTTTATTTCCTAGGAAGTATTGTGGCCCTAATTATTGCAAAGATCTTTAGATTAACTCTTTATAAAGGTAGTACGACTTCATTCATTATTGAGTTACCTCTTTATCAAATGCCAACTTTAAAACCTGCTTTTAAGTCAATGTTTTTCAAAGGAAGAGTATTTCTTAAAAAGGCCGGGACGATCATCCTAGGTCTTTCAATGGTAATCTGGTTTCTTTCAACTTTTCCAAAACCAGCACAAGAGATGCTTGTTGGAAAAACAGAAGCTGAAGCTGCTGCGATCTCTCTTGAGCATTCAACAATTGGCCAATTTGGAAAGCTAATTGAGCCAGTTATCAAGCCACTTGGATACAATTGGAAAATGGGAGTTGGGATCACTGTTGCAATGGGTGCCCGTGAACTCTTCGTTTCAACTCTAGGAACGATCTATGCCCTTGGTGATGTGGATGAGGAGTCAACAACTCTAAGAGAAAGACTAAGAGCTGAAATTGATCCAGAAACAAATGAGCCAGTATTTAATACGGCCGTTGCTTGGTCACTTCTAATCTTCTTTGCCTTTGCTATGCAATGTATCTCAACACTTGGGATTGTTCGCAGAGAAACAGATGGATGGGGACATGTCTTCCTAATGTTTGGATATATGACAATTCTCGCCTATGGTGGAGCATTTGTTACTTACCACCTACTCATTTAATTACAATTTTTATCTTTAGATACTATCGATAACCTCACGGCATCACTTAGAAGTAAGCCGATGTCGCGAGGGTCTCTTTCAAAAATCACTGTCACAACTTCATTTTCTTTAAACTCATGTTTTCCTAAACCTACCCAACCACTCTTGGCCTCGGGCATATTATAACTAACAAAAGTCGTAAAGATTTCCACATCTTCTTGAAAGATACTCACTTTAACATTCGATAGAGCACCAACAACAGTTGGACGATATATTTGTAAGCAGTAATCGGACCTCTTTGGCATGAAGTTATAAGTTGAATAGGCATATTCATCTTCACTCATGCGCACACTATTGCCTTGTGCTCCTTTAAGTTTACTATCTACCCAGTCACCATATTCGCGATAACCATCTGTTCCTTTAAACGTTTTCTGATTAACGGCCTTCGCCACAATCGTTGCACTCTCATCAAGCTCCTTATAAATCATTCCTTGGCAATCCTCGTAATCACCGAGCTTCTTAAAGATGACCTCATCAGCTCTTAAAAGCAGCGGGTCTTCAGCACCCTTTGAAATAATCACACGACTCTCCTGCCCTGAGGTAAAAGAGAATTCACCTAGAGGATAGAGACCTTTTTCATTACTTGGAAGTCTTAGACTGAAGTTGGCCAGACCAATTTCTTCAACACCATCAAAAATATCAACGATTGCATTGTCCGTTGCATTCATTGATGGCACTCGGTAGTACCAAATACAATAAGTCGAATCACCCAAAAGATCAGTCGTGTAGATGGCCCTTGCACTTGAATCATTGGTGTAGCGGCTGATGCTTCCCTGATAACCTTTCAAGGTATCCTGAAACCAATTACCTTCTTGTATAAACCCAACGCTATCATCGAGGGAGTTTGGCCTAGAGATATCAAAGAAGTTCCCAATAACAACTTCTTCTTCGCCTTCAATAAAGGTGCTGGCCGGAACCCTTGAGTTGACGCTTAGTGATTGATCTACAATCATCTCACTTCTTATTTTTCTAAGATTGTGCCCCCTTCCAAGACAGGCCACGAGAATAATGATGGCCAATAAGGGGAATAAAATAGTGAACACTCTTCGTTTCTTCATGACTGTGCCTCTGATATGTATCTTATCAGTCGTTCACAGAAATTCTAAAATGAAGAAGGGTAAATTAACTCAAGTATTATTAAGAGATCACTCTTTTATAGAGGCTACAGAATTGTTTTGTAGATCTCATAGCTTTCATCATCAAAGCAACAGAAGATCACATCATCAAATTCTTCAATAGCATCAAAGCTCTTTACTGCTGAAGTTGCAGTAATGGCCGCTTCAATTTTTGGATAGCCAAAAATTCCAGTTGAGATACATGGGAATGCAATTGACTTACATTCATTCTCAAGGGCCAGAGAGAGTGCGTAGATATAGCATTTTTCAAGTAAGTCCGCTTCACCATTTGCTCCACCTTCCCACTTTGGTCCAACAGCATGAATGATAAATTCCGCAGGAATATTAAAGGCACGAGTCAATCTTGCTTCCCCAACTGGACAACCACCTGCTTCAGCAAGTTCCTTGGCAAGTTCTTCACCACAGGCAGCATGGATGGCACCATCAACGCCCCCTCCAGCTTTAAGTTCACTATTAGCTGCATTCACAATGGCATCAACATCAAGAGTTGTAATATCGGCTTTAATTACTTGAATATTTTTCATAAGGAATTTCTAGCACGAATCAGTTTAGATTTCATCGTAAAACTTTAAGATTGTGCGTGCATACCAATATTTTCTCTCTCCAGGCTCACCATTGTAGTCAACGAGTGCCTCATAATAGTTGGCCATGAGATCATCTTGGTAGTTCTTTGCCAGATAGACCTTTAAGAGGATAGCACCATACACAAGGGACAGGTCGAGATCATCTAAGAACAGCAACTTTTGCTGCGCCCAGCTCCTCTCTCGCAGCCACAAATGACTCCACTCAGGCATGCCATCTAGTAAAATATTATTTAGATAGAGTGTATTTTGTAAACTTGCATAACTTGGGCCACGTTGACCTAATTGATCAGATACTTCCTGGGCACCAATTGATGTGAATTGAGTTAAGCCTACTGCACCAGTTGGAGAGACCGCCTCACGCATGAAATTTGACTCCATTCGAATCAAGGCAAGAAATAGCTTCGCATCAACCCTAAATTGATCAGCAACTTCAATAACTCGCTCAGTAATCAGTGTGGCCTCGGCCGCTGTAACGGCCGGATTCTGCTCTAAAATATAAGATAGGAAATCCCTTTTCGAGTACTCTTGAGTAATTTGATAATCCCTAATCATATCCTCATGACTGACAAAGTATCCCTCAGGAATATAGGAAGCAAGAGAAGCTGATAGAAACAGTTGGCCGAATATAAGTACACCTAATAACTTCTTTAAAATTCTCATATTTTTCATACTTTTACTTTTTTGCATCATGATAATTATGGTTAACGAAAAACTAAATAGCAACTTACAAAAAGTTTCTAATATTAGGGTTACATGTAGCAAGTTGCGTTCTATAATCGCAATACAAGAAAAACTTAAAAAATCCATGGAGGCCTGAGTGAAACCATTTATCGTCGTTTGTGATGGAATGGATGCAGAAGTTTTTGCATCTCTACAAGCTATCAACGAATTAGAAGTTCACCCAAAAGCAAAATTAACTCAAGACGAGATTAAAGAATTACTACCAAAAGCAAATGCTCTTGTTATTAGATCATCAACGACAATTGGAGAAGAGTATCTTGAACTTGCTCCAAATCTTAAATATGTAATCCGCGCAGGTGCCGGAACAGATAATATTGACAAAGTTAAATGTGGCGAGCGTGGAGTAAAGGTTTCAAATACTCCAGGTGCCAATAATAACTCAGCAGCAGAACACGCTATCGCTCTTATGATGACAGTTCTAAGACATACAGCTGCTGCCGACGCCACAATGAAAAATGGCGGATGGGATAAATCAAAGTACACAGGAAATGAACTAGCTAATAAAAAAGTTGGTATCGTTGGTTTTGGTCAAATTGGAAAGATCGTTGCAAAACGTCTTCAAGGATTTGATCCACAAGTTAAATTCTTTGATCCATTTTGTGAATCAAGTGAGCTTGATTATGTTTCTAAAGCAAATACTGTCGAAGAAATTTTTGAAACTTGTGACATCATCACACTTCATACTCCACTAATGGATGCAACGAAAGGAATGGTGAACAAGGACCTATTTAATAAAATGCAACCTCATGCAATTCTTGTAAACGCTTCTCGCGGTGGAATTGTTAACGAGGAAGACTTAGCTGTTGCTCTTATGGAAAGAAAATTTAAAGCAGCAGGCTTTGATGTTTTCGCAACTGAGCCATTAGAAGAAGACTCACCTCTTCGCAAGATTTCTAATCTTGTTCTTACACCACACCTAGGAGCTTCTACAGATGAAGCTCAACTAAGAGTTGGAGAGATGGCCGTAAATCAACTGAAAGAATTCTTTTTAAACGATAATTTACTACATGAGGTTAAAGCTTAATTATGAAATCACTTGCGATTATTGGCTCTCAATGGGGAGATGAAGGTAAAGGAAAAATCACAGACCTACTTGGTTTAAAATGCGATGTTGTTGTTCGCTACCAAGGAGGAAACAACGCTGGTCACACGATTATCGTTGGAACAAAGAAAGTTGTTCTCCACTTAATTCCTTCAGGTATTTTACATGATCACTGTGTCTCAGTTATTGGTCACGGTGTTGTTCTTGATCCAGAAGCATTCTCTAAAGAATTAGAAAATGTAAAAAACTCCGGGTTATCAGTTTCCCCTGAAAAGCTAAGAATATCTTCAAACACTTCTGTTATCACTTACTATAACCGTCTACTAGATGGTCAACGTGAAGCGAAGGGACCTGTTAAGATTGGGACAACAGGAAAAGGAATTGGCCCAGCTTATGAAGATAAGATTTCTCGCAAGGGAATTAAAGTAAAAGATCTATTTAACAAAGAGATCCTAACTGAAAAATTAAAAGCAAATCTTTTAGAGAAAGAAACTCTTTTTAAAAATCTCTATGAGTGCGAATACCCAAGTGTTGAAGAAGAAGTTGAAAGACTGATGACACTTGCAAAAGAAATTGAACCATTTGTTTGCGATACATTTAGTTTCCTCGATGAAGCCAAACGCGCAGGAAAGAAGATCCTTTTTGAAGGAGCTCAAGGTGTGCTTCTTGATATCGACTTTGGTTCATACCCATTCGTAACATCTTCATCAACTGCATATGCAGGTATCTACTCAGGAGCAGGTCTTCCAGGTGGAACAGTTGAAGAAGTCTTAGGTATCACAAAAGCCTACACAACAAGAGTTGGAGAAGGGCCATTCCCTACTGAACTTTTTGATCAAATGGGTGAAGATATTCAAACAAAGGGTGGTGAGTTCGGTGCGACAACAGGACGTAAGAGAAGATGTGGATGGCTAGACCTTCCTCTTCTAAAATACTCTGTTAAGTGCTCAAACCTTACTTCTATCGCTTTAACTAAACTTGATGTTTTATCTGAGATGGGGCCTCTTAAAGTTTGTACAGGATATGAGTACGAAGGTCGTACGATTGATTGTGCTTATCCAGGAATTGATTTGGCCAAAGTTAAACCAATTCTAAAAGAAGTAGCAGGCTTTAACGATGACTTCAAAGGTGAACTATCACAAGAAGTTAAAGACTATATCGCTCTTATCGAAGAAGCGATTCAAATCCCAGTTGGGATCATTGCTTTCGGACCTGAAAGATCTGAAATTAAATTCCTTAAAGAATATTTCTAAGTATAAAGAACTTCGGCCCTGAGTTACCTCAGGGCCTATATCCATCTTGTGTCGGTTTTTTTTGAGATGGCCGTCGCAGAAAACCATCATTGAGGCGAGTGCCTAATTCAAAGCTACTCATAGATTGTGTGTGGTATATGCTCTATCGCATCTTTATAAGCGCGATGGATTTTTAATTTATAAAGCCCTTGTGCCACCGCGGGAGAGAGAGATGTACGCAGTAGCACAAAGATTTTTTATCAGTAAGACACTTCTTCAGATTCAGAGAGGGACTTGAGAAATTAAAATCGGCAAGTGGAGTTTTTAAAAGCAGAACAAAAAATTCTAAGGCTTGCCAACCTTGTTTCCTACTGACAAGACTAGAATATAAAACTTGGCCTACCTGAGTGTTCAAGTTGTGTTAGGAAAACGTTTTTAATTGTTAATTAATTGTCAAAAAGACCGTGAGCGCCGCAGCAACTAGCATAGCTCAGCAAAAACCTTGTTGTCTTTAAACTCAATTAAGCGAACCTGATGGATTTGATTCTTTAAATCACCATCATGTGCAACTTTAACGCGAATAAAGTTCGAAGTGTAACCTTCCCATAGGCCTTGCTTGTCTTTCCTTTCAAAAAGGACCTGAGAAGTTTCTCCAACGTAATCTTCAGAGAACATATTAAGCTTAGCATCTCCAAGCATCATCAGAGTTTTCACACGACTCTTCTTAACTGGGTGCTGAATATGATCTTCCATACGGGCAGCAACCGTATTCTTTCTTTTAGAATATGGAAATACGTGGAAGTGAGTGATTGGTAAATCTTTTAAAAGATTAAATGTATCTTGGAATTGTTCGTCAGTCTCTCCAGGGAAACCACAAATAACATCTGCACCAATTCCTGCGTTTGGAAAACGCGTGATAATTTTATTAATGATTGTTTTATAATCTTCAACTGAATACTTACGCTTCATATTTGTTAAGATCTCATCGTTTCCACTTTGCATTGGTACATGGAAGTGATCAAGAAACTTGGGATTAGCTTGCATATAATCAAGAAGCTCATCAGTAATTGTATTTGGCTCAACACTCCCTAGACGAATTCTCTCTAAACCTTCAAGAGCATTTAACTCTCTTAAAAGATCTAAAAGTTTTTCACCTGAAGTTGTTTCATACTCACCAATATTTACACCAGTAAGAACAATCTCTTTAAAGCCTTGAGCAACAACAGCTTTTGCTTCTTCTATTGCCTGAGCAATTGAAACTGCCTTTGAGCGTCCACGAGCAAAAGGAATGATACAGAATGAACAAACGTAATTACATCCATCTTGAATCTTTAAGAAAGCTCTCGTGTGTCCTTCTTCTTTAGAAGTAGCAGCTCCGAAAAAGTCTTTCGACTTATCAATATGAATTGTATCTGTTTCATCTTCATTTAAATAATCGAAGACTTTATATTTTTCACTTGTTCCTAAAACAAGATCAACACCTGTCATCTTTGCAATCTTTGGTGCATCCATTTGAGCGTAACAACCGGCCACAACAATCTTTCCATCTGGAGAAGAACGGTGTGCCTTACGAATAAGATTACGACAAGTCGAATCTGCACTATCCGTTACAGTACAAGTGTTAATAAAAGTAACATCAGCTTGCTCACCAAATTCAACAACTTTATACCCACGCTCAACAAAGCCTTGAGATATTGTTCCCGTCTCAGAAAAATTTAAACGACACCCCAAAGTATGAAATGCTACTTTTTTTCCGTCCAAGTCTTCTACATTATTTTTTATTGAATCCACTTCTGTTGTCACTGAAGCCTACCTCTTAAAACACTAGTAATAATGGGCTAAATTAGCTCACAAGGCCTTTAATGACAAGGTGGGCGATAAAAAATACTAAGGGTAAATAAAATTAACTTCTTAAAAAAATTACACTTTTTTTTTATTTTTTTTAAATTCCCTGTTGACTTCTGAACCAAGATTACTTATATTCAATCTCACCAAAACACAGATGGTCTCTTAGCTCAGTTGGTTAGAGCATCTCCCTTTTAAGGAGAGGGTCCTGCGTTCGAGTCGCAGAGAGATCACCATTTTAAATGTTTTTTGGTTTCCAAATCCGGGAAATAAGTTAGCGCTCCCATCGTCTAGCCCGGTCTAGGACACCGCCTTTTCACGGCGGTAACAGGGGTTCGAATCCCCTTGGGAGTACCAGTTTTATAAAGAAGCCAGACCTAGTCTGGCTTTTTTATTTTCTAGACCTTAGTTTTCATTAAATTAAAAATTTCATAGCTCATTAACGAGAATGGAATATCTACAGACTCTAAAATAAATATTTTCTAATTAGCTCAAAAAATTATAGTTAACTATCATATTGAAATTTCACTTTAAGTAAAAAAGGAATAGATAATGAAATATTTTATTGCTGGCGCTTCCCTATTATTCACATCAATGCTTTTTGCAGAAGAGAAGAGCTTTGAAATCTCAAAAGGTATACTTACCCTTGAAAACTCTAGTGGGAATGTTTCAATTACAGGTACAGAAAGTAGCTTAATGAAGATCTCTTACACAAAAAAAAGCTGGGACGAAGGCTGCAACTTAAATATTGAACAAAGTGATAATGTTGTAAGTGTAAAGGTTCAAAAGACTAAGAAAAAGAGCTCTGGCTGGTTTTCTGTTGGGCCACAGTGTGAAGTAAACTTTAATATTACAATGCCAAAACAAGTGAGGCTATTATCGAAACTAGGCTCTGGAGATACGTCAATTACAGGCCTTAATGCCAACAGTGATCTTAGCTCAGGTAGCGGACAAATTAACATTACAAACTCAGCAATGGACTCATTAAAAGCATTCCTTGGAAGTGGAGATATAAATGCTAAAGGTCAATTTAAAGAGGTAGGCCTTGAATCAGGAAGTGGTAATATTAAGCTTATCAATCCACAGATCAAAACACTGAAGGCCAATATTAGTTCAGGTAGTGGTGACATTACAGTGATTGTCCCAAAAGGCATGAAAGTGAATTCAAAGCTAGAATCGGCCAGCGGAAAACTTACAAATAAGGCCGGAAGTAGTGACGACTCAAAAATTTCCATTAAAGCAAGCACTGGAAGTGGTGACGTTACTATCGAAAACATATAAGAAACTCAGTTTAGAAAGCGCCATGATAAAAAGTGGCGTTTTTTTATTTTTTTATTTTTAAATTTGAAGATAATAAATGAAATATAGGCGCTTAATCTGCTGTAATCACGAAGCATATCTCATGCTAGTACCCCACACCGGAAGATTCTAACCCCTTAAAATTACTGGACTCTTAAGACATCGCAAATATAATTTAGGTTAATTAAGAACATAATGAGGGAGGATGAATGAAATTTATCTTAATCGCACTTCTATTCACTAGTTGTGCAACGATTTTAAATGATCAAACACAAAAGGTTAATGTTACGACATCACACAACAAGAAAGAAAAAATCAATATTCAAGGACGTACTTATATTGTTCCTGGAATCGTTGAATTAAAAAGACAAAAGGATGATGTAATTATCCAATCTGAAAATGAGAAATGTACACAGTACCTAGCAAAGAGTACTGTTGACCCAAAATTCTTTATTAATATTCTAACTGGTGGAACATTTGGTTCTTCAACAGATTACGGTTCAGAAAAGATGTGGCAATTTGATGAGCCAATTCAAATTAACTGCATGTAATATTCAGCAATCTATTTCTAAGTTAATAAAGGCCCCTTTGCTAGGGGCCCTCTTTTTCATTATTCAAAATGTAAATGCACAAAGTATTGCACAAGATCCACACTGGGTTAACCTACTCTACTTAACAAACGGCAAGCAGGTTATCGAAGATAAAATGTTTTATCTATCTTCACATAGTCCTACTCCAGAAAGCGAGCTTCATTTATTACAAAAAGAATTGGACTCTAATTTAGAAGTCATTAAGTGTCGTTTTCCAGCAAGGGCCTACTGGTTGAGTAAAAAGCTTAATCGTGAAGCTCTTAGCTTCTCTTCTTGTAAAGGTCTCAATGAGTTTTTAACAAAGGCACCACTAGAAGAGATAAGCTTGGTATTTGCCTCTGAAAATGTATCGAATCCATCAAGCATGATGGGTCATACTTATCTCGAGTTTGGTGGGAATGATAAAAGGCACGCTCTCACTTTTTATACAGAACTCGAGGGGATTAACCTTCCTAAAGTTATGTTTGAGAGCATTGTGACAGGTAAAGAGGGCTTCTACGCTCTCTCTCCAGCAAGTCATCTAGAAAAAGGTTACCTTAAAGAAGAAGGTCGAAATATATGGAAGTATCACCTCAATCTTACTAATGAGCAAAAAAAGTTACTCCACCTACACCTATATGAATTAAGAAGAATTAAACTAGATTATTACTTTCATACATTTAACTGTGCCACACTAATGAACTATATTATTGCAACAGTTTGGCCAAGTATAAATGATCATAAAGCTAATTGGATGACTCCATTAGACTTAGTTCGTGCAACTCATAAAAGTGGATTAATAAACGACACAAAAGCGATTCTGGCAGATAAGTGGCTAGTCAAGGCCATTTATGAAAACCTTGAAATTGATCCACTAAGCATTAATGAAATAAAGCAGAAAGGAATTGCTTCTATTGAGGAGCTCCCGCAGCTGGAGCTGGCCCAAGCATATAATCGATATCAATACTTTGAAGAAAGTAAAAACTATAAAGAGTTCTCTCTCTTAAGCGATAAAATTGATAAAACTCTTGAGCAAAGTTTTCCAAATGGTACCCTTGATTTTAGTCAGTATAAGAATCCTGCGAATGCTCCGTCAAATTCACAAGTCTACTTATCACATCAATATTTTAGAAATGATAAAGAGGAACAAAGAAGTATCCTAGGCCTTCTGCCAGCTTCTCACCTTCTTAGCGATGACAATAGAATGTATATAAACGAAAGTGAATTAAGAGTTGCAAATGTTGAGCTATCATACTCTAAGTCAAAACTAAGACTTAATAAGCTACTTCTAATTGGTGCAAAGATTTTTCAAATATCAGACCCATTAACGGGTGGTATTTCGGGGGGCTTTCAAATTGGTTATACGGACTATATCAATCGCCATCTAAAGTTTGAAAATGACTTTAAAATCGGTGCCGATATTGGAAAAACATTTCGCCTACACCGCGATATTGATTTTTACTTAATTCAGCATAACTCATTATATACATCAACAGACTTCTATATAGCAGGGCTCTCTACAGGTATAATTCTTCGTTCATATGAGAGTTTAAAATTTCACCTTAGGTATTCCTTAAGCTTTTATGTACCTAATCAGTATGAGTACCTCGAAGAAGCAGTCCTTGATACCTCATATCGTATTAACAAGAACTTAGGCTTTATCTTTAGTCTAAACGCATCTGAAAATTCTACGAGAAGTATTCAATCAATCAAGCTAGACTTGAATTACTACCTTTAATACGTGATATGCACCTTCATTTTTACACACTTCGTTTACAACTATTGTAAACAAAATATATTCTTGCAAAAAAATATAAGGGATATTTATGCGAGAAATAAAAGCTCTGCTTTTAATAACTGTTATCAGTTTTTTTGTAGCTAGTTGCTCTAATTCAGAAGATAAGCCAAAAGAGAACACCAATCAGTCCTTAGTTAAAACTCAGGAAGAAACTGAACTTATCGAATCATGGCGTAGAGTTGTAATCGACTTGAGTGATTCATATTATGAATACTATAAGCTCATTAGTACTCCTATTGACGATAGTATTATTAATATTGATTCTGATGATTTTC
Source organism: Halobacteriovorax sp. CON-3 (assembly GCF_043196995.1). Lineage (NCBI taxonomy): Bacteria > Pseudomonadati > Bdellovibrionota > Bacteriovoracia > Bacteriovoracales > Halobacteriovoraceae > Halobacteriovorax > Halobacteriovorax sp. CON-3. The sequence continues at coordinate 172,937 of NZ_JBEBNA010000002.1, read as the reverse complement.
ATGCTGTTGAATCATTAGTTATTTTAAATGATCTAAGTGGAGATATTATCTACGCAGAGAGCGAGCTTACTTTTTATATTCTTCGTAGCTATGAATTACTCGTTATAAATATCGAAAACAGTGATTCAGAAGGGTCAAAAGTAGCTGCACAACTTCTTGAAGACTTTAATTCTGAAAGTGGTTTTCCTGATAATATTGAAGATATTAAAGAGATGGTCAAACAAAGACATCATGAAATAGAACAACAAAGAACGAGAGCTATTGAAAAGAATATCTCTAAATAGTTACTGAGGAATTATGAAAAAACTTATTTTAATTTTACCAGTTATCTTAATTGCGATTTATTACTTAGTCATAAATCCTAAACAAGCACATGATGACACTTTAGCGACAACAACAAATGAAGTATCAAAAGAAGTACAACAGGCATCGACAGAATCATCTTCGACTCCCCTAGTGGAAAATAATATATTAAAGAAAACAGTTGATACACCGGAAGTACTAAGTGAAAAGAAAGTGCTTATAAAAAAACTTTTGAAAGAAATATCAAAAGCTAAACTTAATCAAACATTTGAAAATGCATTTAAGAATAAAAAGTTTAATGAGCAGGCTCCTGAGAAAAAAGAGAAGCTACTAGAACTTGTGAGAAATTTTCCATTTCAAGAAAAACTTGAGAAGTCATACGAGAACTTAAGTCTTGATGAGCTTCAAGCAATCGCAGAAATTCAAGATAGTGAGACTTCTAAAAAGCTGCAAGAAAATGCACAGCAAACTCAGGATAAAATAGTCGACCACATTACCAATGGGAAAGATTACGAGCTTACAGAAGACAAAAAAGAGTTAGTGAATGGCATTATTGATGAAGCCTCTCTTCTAGAGCAATCAACTGCCTCATCTAAGAGTTTAATCCAGGCCATGATGATTCATACTGAGCAGGAAAAGAATCCTACGATGAATATAAATGAGGTCGTTGCCAATGCTCAAAAGCAAACAGATGCGATCTTGGCCGCACAGGGAAAGAATATAAAGATGGCACTCGATATGTCATACGAAAGCCTTTCAAAAGAAGAGCTTGAAGCTCACCTTCATATGCTCCAAAAAGTCGATGCAAAGAAAGCCTACCAAGCGGCCCTTAAGGCCAGCAACTCCGTTTACAAGGAGTTTATGATTGAATTCTTAAAAGTTATGAAATAAACCAAGGCCGCTTCTTTAAGCGGCTTTTTTCTTCCCTTCAAAGTCACTAAATTCACGTAAATTCTATAACTTACTAAAATTACGTTAACTAATACTGGACTAAATATGTACTTTTTTCAAATATAATGTATTGTATAATGATTATACTTTTAAGAGGTTATAACTACTAGTCAGTTAATTATGTTTGGACAGGACAAGATTTTGGTTAATGATTATTACCATTTAGATCAGAAATATAAAGAATTCTTCGAGATGCACTTTCTCGCAGTTCTCCTAATGTCTGTTCTGTATGTCGTCTTCTATTTTTACAATATTGAACCACACCTATTAACGACGTTCAATTATATGATCGCCTTCGATTCCATTATGGCAGTCGTCTTTTACAAGAAGCTTTTTAAGAATAACCTTACGTTTGTCATCTTTTTCTCAGTTGTTGTCGAAAGTCTAATTTGGTCGATCTACCCACGCCTAGCAGACTATACTGCTACAAGCTCCCTATGCTACATTGGTGGAATCATTGTCCTCGCTTTCCATCTTCAGCATACAAATATCAAGTACTGTCTCCTACATTTTATAATTATAGCTACAAATAACTACTTTCTTGCGGATCAAAATCTCGTTCTCGTAACGTTTCTTCATATTTTCATTACGACAGTTAGCTCAATTCAGTCGATTACCTTTAAGGAGAATGCTAATCAAATTTGGCATAAGAAGGAACTTCATAAAAATATTTTAAACTTAAAGAGTTATTTTACTCACAATTTATTAAACCCTATCAACAATATGCTTGCGATGATCTCTTCTGGTCTAGATGATAAAGAAAGAATCAAAAACAGCTTAAGGTCCAACAGTAGTCGTATGGAGGACTTTTTAAAGAAAGAGTTTGATGATGTTGATCACTTACTCGACCATCAAGTTGATATCTTTAATGTACCAATTTTTAATAATTTCAAAAGGTCTTCAATCATCGTCATCCTATCGATGAGCGTCTTCTATACTTTCTTTGCAATTGATTTATTTAGGCCAATTTCAAATATTTCTTATACTGGCCTGGCAATTGTTTTGAATTTCTTACTCTTTGCTTTTCATTTGTATAGAACGACAAATCACTTTTCGATTCAAAAAATCAGCTATATTTACCTTTTTAATGCTCAACTACTATTTACTCTAAAATTCTACTTGAGCTCAAACTCACCGATTGCGCTTCCGCTACTTTTAAGTAGTTACTTATTTACGATTGTCTTGGCCGCCAACACCAGAGTTAAATATATCTATAGTCTCACACTGACAGCATGCCTACTGTCACTTGTCGTTAATGATGTTGTCGATAGTATTATGTTTATCGCTTTTATTGTTTATTTCTCAAAAGTTGTAATCGGCTTCTTCCATAAACAAGAATCAATTTATAAAAGTATTAAGGAACTTGTTAAGCAAGAAACTTCAATGATGTTCTCTCAAGAGATTGAACTAAGACTCCTTCCTCTTTTTCAAAAGCTTCAAGATAGTATCGACCACTATTTGTATAATGAAGAGCTTGAAAGCGATACTGAAGAAGTCATCGAAAGTGCCCATAACTTCACAGAAGTTGTCCACTTATTAAATAATGATGATCATCTTAAAAGAACACAGGAAAGCCTGTAATCAATGTGGAATTAGCTTCTTTGAGAAAGGGAGATTGCTTCTTGTATTTCACTTCCCTTAAATCCACGACGTTCTATATAGCGCCTAAAGAAGCCACTGGCCTTCGCAACTAGAGTCTTGCGCTTTGGAATGACGACAAGTTCCGCTCTCTCTTCAATACCACTTATGATATCAGAGACAACCTCCTCAATGGTAATCATCTTCCAAGGTCCTTCTTTATTACCGCCCCATAGTTTGTTTCCTACTGGATCACTTGTCACTCCATCCATTAATGGCGATGGAAAAAAAGTTGGGTGATAACTTCCAACATCAATTCCCAGATGCTTCACTTCCATTCTAACGCTGTTACAAACGGCATGAAGCCCTGCTTTACTAGCGGCGTATGATGCCTGAAGTGGACAATGGACAAATGAGGCCATGGAACATATTGCGGCCATATAGCCAGAACTTTCAGAAATATAAGGAAGGGCAGCTTTAAAAGTTCGCCAAGGCCCATTGAGATTGATATCGATTACCTGTGAAAAATCTTTTTCACTTGAAGAAATCATTGGGGCCATTTTTGTAATACCCGCATTTGCAATGATGATATCGATTTTTCCAAAATGATCATTGGCCTTTGCCATAGCGGCCTCAATTGAATCCAGGCTTGTCACATCAACTTCAAGCGCTAGGCCACTTAACTCTCTTGCCTGTAGCTTTAGCTTTTCAGAATCGATATCCATTAGGGCCAACAAAGCACCCTTCTTTGCTAACTCTAAACTTAGAACTTGGCCAAGGCCTCCTGTGGAGCCCGTAATGGCAATAACTTTATTCTTTAGGCAAATTCTATTCATAGTGGACTGCTTATAACACCGAAGTGGCGAGCAATGAGATTTATTGTAAACAATACAAGACATTCTTAAATTAGTCCCTATAACATACTAAAATTACAGAGCTTCATTTTTCTAAACAAGCAAAGTTGGCCATCTATAAGCTGTGAGATATTGAAAGTGATACAATTGTTTAATGAAGTTGCTCTTCATCTTATCCCTATTCACCTTGGCCATCTCTACTTTCGCGCAAAGTAAGCCCAATAATGAGTTTTCAATCAAGATTGATAACGATGCTGCTTTTGAGACGGATAAATACTACTCAAATGGCCTAGAACTCATGTATCAAAGGAGATTATACTCCCAAGGATCTTTAACGAAACTGCGTCTAGGTGTTGCCCATAAGATCTACACCCCAGAGGCAACTTTGAGTACGACAGTCGTTGATGGAGACCATCCATATACAGGACTACTCTACGGAATATTAGGGTTCTCCCACGTTAACAGTAACTATTACTTCCGTGCTGATCTTTGGACAGGACAACAAGGACCGAACGCAAAGGCAGGAATCTTACAAAACCTCTTTCATAAAATGCTGCCTTCTTCCCAAGTGAATGGTTGGCAGAATCAAACGAGTAATCAGTACTTCTACAATGGTGAACTTAAATTAATAAAGATAAATCGTGGCCCAATTTTTGAGCTATCTCCATGGCTACAAGGACACTATGGCGGTCTCAAACGTGACATTGAAATTGGCCTAAAACTTGGGATGAGGCTTGGCTTCTTAGAATTCTTTGCCAATGGCTCAGCTGTTGCAAATTATTTTGATGCTGTCCTTCAGGGCTCAAAGAAAGTCGATTCAGTCTATGTTATTGCAGATGAAGACATGGAAGATATTTACTACAAAGCAGATGCGGGATTTAACTTCTTCTTTAGTGTTATGAGAATCACGCTAAAGGCCAATTGGCATGGACCTCAGTTTAAAGGAGCCTCTGACCATACATATGCGACCCTTGAGACATCATTTTACTTCTGATCTTAAAATTGAATAGTACTTCATATCCCAATGCTGACCACGATGATAGATTTCATTGCGAAGAAGTCCCTCATACCTAAAACCTAGCTTTTGCATGACCCTTTCACTTTGTATATTCTCGGCCTTACAACGACACTGAATTCGTTCAATATCAAAATTCTCAAAGCAATAATTAATAACTTCCTGGGCAGCTTCAACAACAATCCCCTTCCCCCAAAAGTCATCATTAAGTACATAGGCAAGCTCCATGCACTTATTCTTTGTTGAAACCCAAAAACAACCAACACAACCAATTAGCTTATCATCACCTTTAAGGGTAATTGCAAATGGCTCAGGAACCTGTTGTTCGTAGTTTGAAAAAGCATACTTCTCAATAAAGTCGACACTATCTTCCACCGTCTCATGAGGCTCCCAAAGGGTATACTTGGAGATATGTGGCTTCTTTCCATATTCAAATACCGCATCCTTGTCACTAAGCCTTACTTCTCTTAGAACAAGTCTTTTTGTTTCAATTTTTGGTGGTTGCCACATAATTCTTCCTTCTTTATCCGAGCTTAACTGACAGATTTTATTATAACGACAAAAGTTTTACACAAAAAGTGTATTTTTTTATTGTACGGAATTTTGGAAAGGAATAATATATAACCAAGTTATATAACTAGGATATATAATTACATTATATATTTAACATAAACCAATGAGGATTAATTATGAAAAAGTTATTACTTCTAGTTCTACTATCATCGGCTTTCGTTTCTTACGCTAATGAAGACTGGTCGGATTCAGTTGCTACAGATGAATCAGCAGTAGTTGAAGAGTCTGCTCCAGCAGCTGATTGTACAGTAACTGGTGATTGTGTTGAAACAACAGAAGCTTCAGATACATCTCTAGATGCTGAACTTTCAGACGATTCTGATCTGGAAGTTGAGCAATAATTAAAAACCCTTCCGCAGCAGCTCTCCAGCTGCTGCATTAATTTACGATCGGTGTCTCCTTGGTTTATACTAAAGACGTGAAAGACCTAGAATTTTCAAGAATACTTTTAGATGTAATGCCAATCATTATCCGCTCAATTCGTAGTGAGCTCAGACAAGCGGCATCCCCTCATATCTCCTACCCTCAATTTAGGGCGCTCTCTAATATTGGAAGAGGATTAAATACTGTTGGGGAATTGGCCGATCACCACGGAATTAGCCAGCCGGCCATGACTAAAACAATTAATATTTTGGTAGATGAAGACCTTGTGACTAAGAATAAATCGAGTGAAGATGCGAGATTGACGATCTTAACTCTAAGTACAAAAGGTCAAAAGCTATACAATGATGTGTGGAGCGAAGTTCAAGAAAAGATTTCACTTAAGCTAAAAGACTTTCCAATCAAAAATCGCAAGATGATGGTTGCAAATCTTCAAAAGCTAAAGAGTATTATTGATTAATTTTTTTGAAAACGATTGATATACGTACAGTGCTGACAAAATTTCTCTACACGAATATTATTATCGAAGCCCTGTCTCATTGCGACTGCTCGAGGTGAGCTAAGAATGCTTTTTAAACTCTCATCTAAAACATTACCTAGTGGTATCTGGCTCTCTTTATCAAGACAGCAAGGAACGACTGTTCCATCTGCATGAATCCCAATATGAGTCTTTAAAGCGTGGCACTTCCCTACTTCACCTTGATGAGGTAAATCCCAAGATGGCCAATCGAAATGAGAGTCAAAATGAAGATATACCTTATTCCAGATCCTCTTACTCTTTATCGATTCAACCTGCGTACGTCGATTAATTTCAATATCGTAGAAGCGCTCAAGAGTCTGAAAAACCTCTTCATTTTCTTTCATGATTTGTTCACTTCGCCCAAGATTCCATAAACGATAATTCACATACGTTTCAGGAGAGGCTTCATGAAGTTCTCTAGAAAAGTCTAAGATTGGTCTTAGGTATGTATTGAAGTCTCGATTAGGAAAGTTATCTTTATAACTTTGGATAGAGAAATTGATTTGTCTTAAGACTTTGCTCTTTAAAAGAACATCCTTACGTCCTGCAATGACAACTCCATTAGTTGTAATCTGCACAGGAACACCATTGTCTTCACAGATCTCCATGATCTTTGTAAAGTTCGGATGGGCCAAGGGCTCACCCATTAAGTGAAGACATACTTGTTTAGCCAGGGGCTTGGCCTGAACGAGAATTTTTTCAAAGTCCTCTGGCCCCATAACCTTTTTATCGCGCTCAACAACAGGACAGAACGTACACTGTAAGTTGCAAATATTTGAAATTTCGATAAAGATTCTGTCTAGCATGAGACTTTCTAACACGCTTCATCAAGATTTGTCAGGTTTTTTTGACGAAGAAGAATTACGACTCGATAATATTTATATTAAATAAATTCAGGGAGGAAGAGATGAAACAAGTTCTATTAGTCGTGATTATATCTTTAATCGCATTTGCATCGGAGGCCAACCTTGATTCATTCTGTGCTTCTAAAAAGGGCGATACTGGCCATTACAAATCGGGAGATAATTACTATATTTTCAAAGGGCCATTTCTTTATAAATTCGAAGAGGAACAAATTAGGTTAATCTTTTCAAAGTACGAGATTCGTTCTGTTAAAGAGTATAAAGGTAAGCTCTACATCCTAACACCAGATTATGTTTTTGTTCATAGTCTTAACGATTACGAGTTCGTCACAAGCTTTCCATCAACAAACCAACATATAGCAAAGAAGCATCAAACTGCTCAAGATATGACTATCATGGATGATAAACTCTTTATCGCTCATGGCTCCCTTGGACTAATTAAAATTGATCTTACTGCTTACAGTATTGAATCAATTCACAATTTTGATCTTCCACATGACCCAAGCCAAGTATCGACTGCAACAGGGATCGACAACGATGGAGAGAAGCTCTTTGTTATGCTCGATAATATTACCTATAATTTTTCAACAAAGAAGAGGGCCTTTGAAGGACTTGTGATCTTAGATGATAATATGAATCAACAAAAGGTCATTTCGATTCGTCAAAGTAGAGAAGCACTACATATGCCAAAGGCAGTCATTCATGACGGATACTTAGTTTCAAAAAATATTCAAAATTTATATTTTTATAAGATCAGTGACTTTGGAAAGGCCAAAACTCTTTGGCCAAAAAGAAGACTCTTTGATTTTGCTGGTGATGATCTCGCATCAACTCCTGCAATTATTGATGGGAAAGTCTATGGCTGTTTTAATCAATATGATGGAATTAATTTTAAATACTTTCACAGAGAATTTAAGTTATAAAAAAAGCCTAGGTTATCCTAGGCTTTTTTATTATTTTAATCCGTATAACGATTCTAATTTTTGATCGAGCTCCGGTACTGTCAACTTCATCTTAATATAAGTATCAATTAAGTTGTCATTTAGAAGCAGATTTAAGTCTTCACCATTTTCAAGCTGTTCATTGATATTGTGGCGAATCAGATCACGTAACCCCTCCAGCCCTTCAATATCACCTCTTTCAATCATGGCCTCAACTTGTGCTCTTTCTTTTCTATTGAAATCAAAAAGATGTGAAATCCCAGAAGTTGCCTGAGAAACGAGGTAGAAAGCGGCCCCAACACCTTCGGATGTTAAAGTGATTCCTTTACCAGTGTACTCTGTCCCCTTCTCAAGATTATCAGCACCAATTAAAAGCTCAGTTAACTTAGATGATTCAACGCTTGCTTTCTCAATTAGTTCTAAAATTTCTTCTAGAGTCATTCCAGTAATATCGATTGGCTTCTCAAGAACTTTTGATAGAAACTCATTAAGGTCAGTTAGTAACTCACTCCCCTTAGTTGTTCCATCGATTGCTAGCTCGATTATTCTTTCAATATGAGTCATTCTCGTGGCCTTTAAAAGAAGATCTGCAACCTCTTCAGTGGCCATTGTTGAAATATCAAGAGGCTTTTCCAGAACTCTTGATAGAAATTCATTGATATCAGTTAATAGCTCGGAAGCTTCAGATGTTCCCTCAAAAGCAAGATCAAGAATCTTAATTAAAAACTCTTCTGTCTTTTCTGAACTAGGCTCTAAATAGACATAGATCTTTCTTGAAACCTCAAGGGAAGACTTCGTCGCCTTGCCTGAGACTTCAAAAACCATAGCAATTCCGTCTGCAGTTAGACGGAATGCTGGTTTTGAAAACTCTGAGAGATTAACAATTTCTTTAGCAACTTTTTCCGAAGCACGATATGAAGATTGAAGACCTTTAGAGATTAGGGCCTCTAACTTCTCACGAGTAAAGTCCGCAACCTTAATCGTTTGTCTCGTTGTACTCTTACCTGCATCATAAATTGCTTCTGAAACTTTGGAAGAAGCATCGAATGCAGCGTCTCTAATATCGGCTCCTACTGCGTGAAGAGATAAGAGAGTGAGAAGAATTGTCGTAGTTGTCTTTTTCATTATTAATCCCTTTATAATTTAATTATTTTACAATTTGGTTACCGTAAATTTCTTCTAATTTAAGATCTAGATTAGGAACCGATAGTCTAAGCTTGATATAAGTATCAATAGCATTGTCATCAAGAAGTCTGTTTAGGTCTTCACCATTTCCAATCTCTTCGTTGATATTGTGTCTAATTAGATCACGTAGACCAGCTAGTCCTTCAACGTCTCCTCTTTCAACCATTTGCTCAATTTGCTCTCTTTCTTTTCTGTTGAAATCAAATAATTCAGATATACCTGTTGTTGCTTGAGAGACAAGATAGAATGCAGCCCCAATCCCATTTGAAGTTAGAGAGATTCCTTTTCCTGAGTACTCAATACCTTTTTCTAAGTTTTCTGCACCTAAAAGAAACTCGGAAACTTCAGAAGACTTCTCGCTTGCTTTTTCAATTAGCTTAAAGATTTCTTCAACAGTCATTTTTGTTACATCAATTGGCTTCTCTAGTACTCTTGAAAGGAATTCATTGATATCAGTAAGAAGCTCAGAAGCTTCTGACGTTCCTTCAAATGCAAGTTCAAGAAGTTCTGTTAGGAACTCACCTGTTGCATCAAGAGTTGGCTCAAGGAAGATATAAATTTTCTTAGATACTTTTAAAGTTTGCTTCGTTCCCTTTCCAGAAATTTCAAATACCATAGCAAGGCCATCAGCAGTAAAACGGAAAGCTGGCTTAGAAACTTCAGATAGTTTAACGATTTCTTTTGCTAGCTTTTCAGAAGCCTTATAAGATGACTCTAAGTTCTTTGAGATAAATGCCTTTAGGTGCTCACCTGTGAAGTCAGCAACTTCAACAGTTTTATCAGTTGCACTCTTACCTGCATCATAGATTGCTTCAGATACTTTTGAAGAAGCTCCAAGAGTTGCATCTCTTACTTCAATAGCGTTTGCTTGAAGTGCGATTAGTGTCATAAGAGTAGTTGTAGTAAGTCTTTTCATAATTTTCTCCTTTTTTTTTGTTTTCTTTTTAAATAAATTATTATTACTTATATGCTTTCATTGAAATTATTCTTGCTTGATCACGAATATTTCTAATCAAATCGAGTAGTCTTGCTAGGTCCTGAACCTCTTTTTCATAATTACTTTTCACGTCTTCTAGAAGTTGATTTTCAATCTTTTCTAGCTCTGCGCTTTTTACATTGTGTCTATCAAAGTCAGAGTCTTTTAAGACTAATGGAATTCCGTAGCTTGAATCATTGGCCTTCACACGGCTAGATTTTCTCATTTCATTCCATTCTTGGATTCTTTTACCAAGAGGTGTTTCTTCTTCCATATTCTTGTCTAGAAAGTTCCCTACCTCTTCATCTATTGAAGACTGTTTAATCTTAAAGATTGCACCTGTTAAGATTGAAAGATCATTCAGCTTTCCTTCAACATCAACTGTTTCACTAAGTTCATTTAATTCTTCAAATTTAGAAAACAGACGATCAACATCAAATTCTTCTAAGATATCTTTAATAAATTTTTCTCTTTTTACTGTCTTATACTTGTGATCACGTCCAGGAACACGACGTCTTCTAATGTTGTAGTCCGACGCTTCAACTCCAAATAGAGACGTCTTCACTTCTTTAAGAAGCTCGATATCACTCGGAAAGAACATTCCTTTCTTTTGTGCCTTCTCAATATTTTCTAAATCTTCTTCTTTTGAGAATTCACTTTCTGTAAACTTATCAAGTAGAGAATAAGGTAAGATTACTCTCTCATAAGCAAATTCATTATTTGGCAGAGCTGATTGAAATAGCTCATTTGACTCTGATGCACAGTTATTAGTGATAAACTTATAATCACCCTCATACTCCCAATAAATTTCTAAAACTTTATTGATGAAGTCTGTCTTTTGTTCTTCTGATAGATAAATTGGTTGGCTAATAAGATCTCTTAACTCTCCACCGTTATACTCATTGATAACCTCAGGAAAAGAAAGCATGAATAGAACAGAGTCATATCCACCTAGAACACCTTTTAACATGTCACTTTTGATATCAGTTACATTTGCACGGTAAGATAGAACGACGTGATAAAGCTTATCTTTTAAACACTTCTCATCCACCTTCTTTCTAAAAGGAGCACAAAGAACGATACGAAACATTGAGTGACCAAATCCAGAAATCATTGAGTCACCTTTAGAAGCTAATAAGTAATCAACTCGATAAACACGACTTGGATCAATATCCCTAGTTACCTTTAGGTCATCTAGAACGATCTCAGAAAAGATCTTACAGTCGTAATTAGGAAATGGAATATGGTTAAGTAGTTCGCTATAGAACTTGTAGTAAGATGGCCTTCTACACTTATACTCTTTGTCCATTAGGAAGAACTCAAAGTTAACAGCGTTATGCTCTTTTAAGTTTTCAAATTCATAGGCATCAACAGATCGCTTCGATGAAAGGTTCTTTGTCTTCTTAGAGAAGAAGCCTTTCTTCCAATTCGCAAGTTTATAGAATGAGAATAATCCACTAATTGAGTTCTTATTTGTATCCTGAGAAAGAATGGCACGACACTCATCACTTAAATGATTGCGCTCTTCTTTTTCCTTACGACAAACTCTTGCTTTTTGCTTATGCTCTTTTGTTCTAACTTTCTTTAAGTCATATAGGTGTGCAAGCTCGTGTAAAATAGTCGCTTGTGCTTTTCTTACATAATTCTTATGCCCACAATCAAACTGTTCAATACTTTCATCACCATTGATAATTTCTTTGATAAATAGAGATGTAATTTTAATCTCATCGCGATTAAAGTAGCTCACGCTTCCGTACTTTACAGGTACTGATTCGTTACAACGATCTTTTGGAAAGCTTCTAATATTTTTATTCTCTTTGAAATCAGAAAAAGTAACTTCAACTTCTTCACCGATGGCATCTCTTACAGAAGCAGGAATTTTCTCATCAACCTGTGTGATAAACACTTCAAGAGTTTTAACAAATTCTTTTGGAACACTATCTTTATTAAGCTTGAGAACTTGCCCGCTATAAGCAAATGTCGCCCCTGTTAATAAAGTAGTCAGTAAACTCTTGAAAATTAGGTTTCGCATAATATTCCTTAAACAGTTGTACAAAGTTTGTTCAGCAATTAAGTCCATAGAAGGCTGAAACTTCGTTCAATTTCTTTTATTTGGAATATTATGTTGCAATAGGGATGCCAGTTTAGAATTGGTTCACTTAGTATTAGTAAAGACGAATTCGATCACTCTTTAAAGTGCTTAGTTCTTCACCACAAATATTGATTGGTGCTTGTCCCCCTGGCCCTAGTGGTACCGTCTCTAAAAGGGTTCCCTCGACATCTCTCTCATCAACGTGTCCACGGCATTCAATTGCACTCGTTGTATATGAGATAACTTTATACTGGTAAATACTTGCAGGTGCTCTTAGAGGAGAATCGACTCCCTCATTAAAGCAAGACAATAAGAGAATGATAAAGAATATGATTGAGAATATTTTCTTGAAGGACATATTCTCTATTTCGGACAATGGACGATATGAGCAGACTTAATTAAAGTAAAAAGGGAGCAACTGCTCCCTTAATATTAATTCGAATTAAGTCCACCTAGTAAGTGGCGCGAAGTGAAGCGTATATAATCAATACTCTCCTCTGCCCCAAAAGAAGAAGTGTAAGCATGAAAGCTTGATAAGAAGTGATGCCAAAGCATTCTTCTAAAGCCTTCTTCCTCTTCAGTGCGAATAATAATTCCAGCACTTCTAAACAGCGGCTGCACCCACCCCCAATAAAGATCAACGATCTGTGGAGTCAACCTCGCGGCAACAGAGTCACTATCGGCCATATTTTTAGTATTATAAGCAAGAGATAAAAATTCATCAGCGATATTCTTATGAATCATTAATTCTTGAAAAATCGCTTTGTAATTATTTGCAAGGTTATCTGCGTTTGATTCATTTTCTTCAACGCGGAAAGGCTTGTTCGTAATTGCAGAATTTAAGTTTTCTCTAAATAGACTGAAGATGACATCCTCTTTCGACTTAAAGTAATTATAGTAAGTTCCAATCCCCAATCCACACACCTGGGCCAATTCTCGCATTCCTACTTCATCAACCCCTTTTTGAGTAAATAATTCCATTGAGTTCTTCAGAATCATTTCTCTCGTTCTCTGTTTCTTGATTTCTCGTAAACCTGCCATAACACCTCCTTCATGGTCAGCGTAGAACAAGTAGCTCCCGAGCTAATTGGTCGAGAACTCTTTCTATTTTGATCATAGTCGATTCATGGATGACGCTCATCTTAATTAAGTTAAAAGATGGTAATTCGTAGGTAAAAATTTAGTCAGCTGATCTTCATCATTGCCCATTATATGGACTTTTTGAGAGATTATTGTCTAAGTTATAAACACAGGTTTTTTTTAAATTGCTTAATTTACGAAGAATCTTAATTTTGAGATAATGATTAAATGTCTATATTATTAAAATTAGTTCCTACATTAGTTTCTTGGTACCTAAGATTTGTTAAATTCACATCAAAAGTTATTGTTCTAAACCCAGAGAACTTAGATCTTGCTAAAAAAATGGGAAAGCATGGTAACTACGCTTTAGCTGTATGGCACGAGCACTATCCTACTTCTGTCTTAACAGAGCTAGACAGTGGATTAGTTACAATGGCCTCTCAGTCAAAAGATGGAAGCCTTGCCGCAGATACAATTTCCAAACTTGGCTTTACGCCAACTCGTGGCAGCTCTTCGCGCGGAGGGGCCAAGGCCCTACAATCCATGATTGAGCAAATCAATGAGAAGAGACTTAACTCTGCCATTACTGTCGACGGCCCTCGTGGGCCAAGCTATGTTCCCAAAAAGGGAATACTTGTCGTTAGTCACGAATGTGAAGCTCCGGTTCTTTGCATCCAGTCAATATCAACTCGTCGTTTTTGTATTAGCAAGAGCTGGGACAAAACGAAGATCCCAAAACCATTTGGGCGCATTTATGTTGCCTATGGCCGTCCATTTCAGGTAGAAAACCTAAATAATGACTATTTAAAAAGCTATAGTGAGCAAATTGTCACAACGCAACAAGGCCTTACAGAGCAAATTCGCAAGCATGTAGAACACTAAGTAGTTGAAATCATATTGAATTGTCGAGATTTTTTGATGAATTAAGTCGTGAAATAATGTGTCGTTAGTGGTACAAATTTAAGTTACTATTAAGATTTCAAAAAGATTTTATTATAATTAAGAATTGATCAATATTGTTTAAAAAGTGAGATGCTATGGCAGAGAATATGCTGGAAATTAAAAACCTTACAGTTGAATTTCAAACAGAAGATGAAAGAGTTAAGGCCGTAAAAAGCTTAAACCTAAGTATCCCTAAAGGAAAAACTGTTGGGCTTGTTGGTGAATCTGGTTCAGGTAAGTCAGTAACATCTTTAGCAATTATGGGACTTATTCCTAATCCTCCTGGAAGAGTTAGCGAAGGTGAAATTCTATTCAATGGTGAAGACCTAACAAAGGCTTCTAATGAAAGAATGAGACAACTTCGTGGTAATAAGATTGCAATGATCTTCCAAGAGCCAATGACTTCTCTAAACCCTGTATTCACAACTGGTAATCAGATTGATGAAGTTCTTATGCTTCACCAAGGAATGACTAAAGAGGAAGCTCGTAAGAGAACAATCGAATTATATGAAGAAGTTGGTATTCCTTCTCCTAAAGAATCAGTTGATAAATACCCACACCAAATGTCAGGTGGTCAAAAGCAGCGTGTAATGATTGCGATGGCAATGGCATGTGAGCCGGAACTTCTAATTTGTGACGAGCCGACAACAGCTCTTGACGTTACAATTCAAAAGCAAGTTCTAGAACTAATGTTTGATCTTCAAAGAAGACACAATATGAGTATGCTTTTCATCACGCACGACCTTGCAGTTATTGCAGATATTGCTGATGAAGTTGCAGTTATGTTCAGAGGTGACCTAGTTGAGCAAAATACAACAAAAGCACTTTTCGAAAATCCAAAACACCCATATACAAAGGGTCTTCTAGCTTGTCGTCCAAGTCTAGATGAGAACCCAGTAAGACTTCTTACTGTTGATGACTTCCTAAATGCAAAAGAAGATATCGATGTTTCAAGCCTAGAAATGAAGAAGCCAAGACCAATTAGCGAAGAGAAGAACCCAATTCTTCTTGAAGTTAAAAACTTCAACAAGCACTTTCCTATTAAAGGTGGAATCTTTGGTCGTACAGTTGATTGGTTTAAGGCCGTTGACGATGTAACTCTTCAAGTAAGAAAAGGTCGTACTCTTGGTCTAGTTGGTGAGTCAGGTTGTGGTAAGACAACTCTAGGTCGTACAATCCTTAGACTTCTAGAGCCAACAGCTGGTGAAGTAATTTACGACGGTGTTAACGTAACTAATTTAAATAAAACACAAATGAGAGAGATGCGTGAGAGAATGCAGATCATTTTCCAAGATCCATACTCTTCTCTAAACCCACGTATGACTATTGGTGATATTGTAACTGAACCAATGGTTATTCACGGAATCGGTGGAACAAAGAAAGATAGATATCAAGTAGCTGCTGACCTTCTAGAAAAAGTAGGTCTAAAAGGTGATCACCTTAACCGCTACCCACACGAGTTCTCTGGTGGACAACGTCAAAGAATCTGTATCGCCCGTGCTCTTTCTCTTAAGCCAGAATTTATTATCTGTGATGAGTCAGTTTCGGCACTAGACGTATCTGTTCAGGCACAAGTACTTAACCTACTTCAAGATCTTCAAGATGAACTAGGTCTTACTTATATCTTCATTTCACACGACCTATCTGTTGTTAAGTATATCTCAGATGAAATCGGTGTAATGAACAAGGGTAAAATCGTTGAGTACGGTCCAGCACAAGACGTTTATCAAAATCCAAAAGATGAATACACGAAGAAGCTTCTAAGTGCTATTCCAAAAGGTGTTCCAAAAGAACTACTTTAATTAATTTTCTAAACTAAATTTTAGATAAATTTATAAGAAAGGAGGTCGACGACCTCCTTTTTTTATTTTCACTTTTTGCGTTATAATGGAGGAATGGAGGAAACGAAATGCCTGTAATCGAATCAAGCTATACTTGTCATCAGTCTCTACAAAATGGTCACCTACAAACGATCATTCCATTCTTTATTAGAAGAACTCCAAAACACAAATTTGAAAAGAGAACCCTAACAACACCAGACGGTGACTTTCTTCGCTATTATAAATCATCAACAGACTCTCCTCTTGAGAAAAAACACCTCATTATCATCTCGCATGGACTAGAGGGTAACGGCCGTGATCGTTATATTGTTGATATGATGAAGAAGTTTAACTCTCAAGGCTATGACGTCATCTCATGGGATATGCGATCATGTGGAGGTGCCCTTAATCGCACTCAAAAGTTTTACAATGCTCAAGACTATCACGACTTAAAATTTCTCGTTGATAGTGTTTCTGAAGACTACGATCATGTTTCACTAATGGGCATAAGTCTTGGCGGCGCTATCACCGCAAACTACCTAGGACGACACCCGGAGGTCGTAAATCATAAGGTTTACCGTGGCTTTATTCTGTCTTCACCTATGGACTTAAATGGTTGCTCGGTGAAATTGAAAACTGAAATTTCACGTCATATCTATCGTCATGTCTTTGTTTACTCCATGAGAAAGAAAGTTATTGAAAAGGCCAAGCTCATGGAGCTACCGGTAGACCTGAACAAAGTAAAAAGCATTAAGCATATTGATGACTTTGACGAGTATGTTACGGCCCCTATTTACGGCTATCGCGATGGTTACCACTATCGTGAAGAGGCTTCACCTATCTCTCACTTGGAAAAAATTCGCGTCCCATTCTATATCCTGAATGCTTACGATGACCCCTTCTTATCGGAAGAGAGCTATCCCTACGAGTTAGCAAAAAGAAAAAGTAATATCTATCTTGAGGTTCCAAGAAACGGCGGCCATGTGGGATTTATAAAGTCCCCTTCAGAAGAATATTATTGGTATGAACAAAGAATTTTAGATTTTTTAAAAATGAAGATATAAGAAAGGCCTCCGATTGGAGGCCCTGTTATTTATTTTTTAAATTGAACTTTGTATTTTGCCTTGGCCCCTTTATAACCAAATACCTTGATATAGTACGTATTAGAAGAATTCACTCTTAATCTCACGGCCTCATTGTCACTTGAAGATTCTTTACGAGATACAACTTTGTAACTTGATCCCATTTTCTTTAAAACTTCAAAGTCTAGATCACCTTCGCTGTGAGAGAAGAAGATTCTAAAGTCTAAAACTTCACCAGCCTTCATTTCGGCCTTGTAGAAATCAACATCATCTTCACTATCGATTTCAACATTCTGAGAAAATCCTTCGCCTAAATCTGTTGCTGTTTCGGCAGTATTATTGTCAGAACTTGGCTTATCAGTTGAATCACTATCATCTTGATCTTGCGCTAATACACTTGGGAAGTTTTCTAAGATGAATGGAACAATTCGACTCATTGAAACTGCACCATTATAAACTCCGCGTCCTCCCCATCCGCCGTAGCCAGCGTGGTGGATAGCATATACCTTATCAGAGTCTGCATTGAATACTGGTGAACCAGATGATCCTCCTAAAGTATCAGCATCGTATAAAACATCTCCTCTAAGCCCTACAACCTTCCCTTCAGAAACTTTTTTCGTCCAGTCACAGTTGTAGTCAGTATAGTAATCACAATTTTGGTGGATAACATAAACGCTATCTCCCTCTACTGGCTCTGTTGTATCTAAAACAACTTTACCGTAAGTCTGACCAGGAGTGCCCTCACACTTTACAAGTGCAAAGTCTAATTCCTCATCATTACCGATGAACTCGTCACATGTGATCTCACCTTGGTTTGACTTTGAAACACCTTTTTCATGTTTCATAAAAACTTTCATTCCCACAACATCAGCTGCACTTGTGATACAGTGATGATTTGTCATTAGAACGTTATCTGAGATTAAAAAACCAGTACAACGGCCAGTGTTTGAAAATTGAATGTCAGCTACCGCTTTTGAATTCTTTCTAACATCTGAAGAGTCATCAAAGGCTATAACTTCTTGCCAGTTAACATCACCAACAATGATTGAGCCTGTTGCTACATCTGTATTCGTTGAAGCTGGAACACCTTTTCCACATGAAACTGTTAAGAATGTGGAAACAACTACTAATAAAAACATGGAACTTCTTACTGACATTACCCTCTCCTCCAATCTTCCTTATGGAATCTTTCAAGCTCTTTTGTGAACTTGTTGATTGAGTAATTTATAGAAAAATAAACATGATATAAGAACCGAGGTGTCTTTTTTATAGGCCCATAATGCCTAAAGTTAAGCAAATGTAAGAAATGAATTAAAAATTACAGCAAACAGCGGTGCTAAAATGTCACTTAATCAATAGGAATTATTGAAACATCGGCATTTTTATAACTTTTAAGCTCTTTTGGGATTACCTTGAGGATCATACTTTCCAGCGCATCAATAACCTTCTCTTTGTAGAAGATTCGGCCGTAAACTATTGAAACTTCACGAGTTGGCACCGGAGGTGAAAATGAGCGAATCATTTTCTTTCGAACACCTGTTAAATCAAGCATATCGAGGTGAGGAATAATCGTATATCCACTATCCTTGGCCACAAGGTTCTTAATTGTTTCCAGAGATCCACTCTCAAAGTGTTGAAAGCCTTTAACTTTCTGACAAAGGTTTAAAACCTGGCCACGTAGACAATGGCCTTCTTGAAGAAGCCAAAGTCCGTCTTTGTCTAGGTCAGAATAATCTAATTGGCTCTTGTGATAGAGTTCGTGATCTTTTGCAATGAAACCATAGAGTGGTTCATAAAATAGAACTCTTTCAACGAGCTGATTATTATGAAGTGGAGTGACAAGAAGACCTGCATCTAATTCGTCACGATCTAGTTTTTCAATAATTTCATCAGTCGTTCTCTCTTCAATAATAAGATCAACTTTTGGAAATTCTTTTACGAAGCGGCTTAGAAAAAGTGGAACGAGATACGGTGCTAAGGTTGGAATGACTCCAAGCTTGAACTCCCCTTCAATACCGACGATTGGATCGCTTGCAATATCTTTTAATTTTTTAAATTCTTTATTAACTACTCTTGCTTGCGCAATGAAAGTTTCACCTTCAATTGTTGGAACGATTGGATTCTTAGAGCGATCAAATATAACAAAACCCAAACTATCTTCTAGTTTCTGTATTTGCATACTCAATGTTGGTTGAGAAACATGACACTCTTCAGATGCCTTTCTGAAGTGACGATGTTTATCGACTGCTAATACATATTCCAGTTGAGTTATTGTCATAACAAGAGTTCCTGAAGGTTGATTTATAATTTCTATACTATATCATACTTCATAATCGGAGACTATATGAACAACAGCATTGATTTATTTCAAAGTCTATCATCTTTAGACTTATTTATATTTTTTGCCATCTTAGGCTTAACTATTGCCAGTGTAATTTATGGCCAATATCGCATGAATAAATCCACAGAAAAAGAGTCATTTCTCGATCTTCTAATCATGGGAAGAAGGCTTACACTACCTCTTTTTGTCGCGACACTTGTTGCAACTTGGTACGGTGGAATCTTTGGAGTAACTGAGATTGCCTTCAACCAGGGGATTTACAACTTCATCACTCAAGGTGTTTTCTGGTACATCGCCTATATTATTTTTGCTTTCTTTCTCATTGATAAAATTGAGCCTTATCACGCAGTTACTCTACCAGATCTAGTTGAAAAAATGTTTGGGCCACGCTCAGCAAAACTCACTGCAGTTTTTAACTTCTTCAATGTTCTCCCAATTGCTTACGGAATTAGTTTAGGTATTTTTCTGCAATTAATTTTTGGAGGCTCACTATTACTTAACACAAGTCTTGGTGTTGGATTCGTTGTTCTCTACTCAATGTGGGGCGGACTGAGATCAGTTGTATTCTCCGATCTCATTCAATTCTTTGTGATGTGCCTTGCAGTTGCATTAGTTCTAGGATTCTCTTTCTTTGAATTTGGTGGCATCTCTTATTTAAAAGCAAACCTACCTGAGTCCTACTGGTCTTTGACAGGTAAGAACTCATTAGCAACGACTTTTGTCTGGGGCTTTATTGCCCTATCAACTCTAGTTGATCCAAACTTTTATCAACGCTGTTTTTCGGCCACAAGCGGTGAAGTTTCAAAGAAAGGTATTTTAATCTCAACTTTCATCTGGTTTTGTTTTGATATCTGTACGACGTTTGGAGCGATGTATGCAAAAGCCGCGATACCAGATGCCCAGAGCGCGCATGCTTACCTAACATATGCAATTCAAATCCTGCCTCATGGACTGAAGGGATTTTTATTAGCTGGGATTCTTGCCACAATCTTATCAACGCTCGACTCATACCTATTTATCGCAGGAACAAACTTGGCCTATGACCTTGCACCTAAGAAATACAAAGGTCGTATTTGGATTCATCACTTCGGGGTTATTTTTGTTGCCGTTTTAACTGTGATTATGTCTGAATACTTCCAGGGTAATATAAAATCTGTTTGGAAGACTCTTGGATCATTTTCTGCATCATGTCTATTGCTGCCAGTCGTCTATGGTTACCTCTTTCCGAAACGAATTAGTGATAACCAGTTTGTGACGGCCTGTTTGGTGGGTGTTGTCTCAACGGCCACGTGGCGTCATATTTCAAAAGCTGGCTTCTACGCCAATATCGACGAGCTCTATATTGGTATTATTGCAACAAGTCTAACTCTGTTCATTTATCACCTAATTAGGGATAAAAAACTAGTCGGATAAGGGGCAACAAGTGTATCCTTTGTACTTAATTTCGTAGGATTTTAAGTTCAAAGGATTACATATGACTGATAATAAAAAAGTCACGGACAAATCGAGCGCGGATGCTCAAAAAATTGAAAAAGCACTAAATTACCACTCAATGGGACGCCCTGGAAAAATCGAAGTTGTTGCAACAAAACCATGTTTAACAGCATCTGATTTAACAAAAGCATACTCTCCAGGTGTTGCTCACCCATGTCTAGAAATTGCAAAGAACCCAGATGATGTTTACAAGTACACTGCAAAAGGAAATCTTGTTGCGGTTGTTTCAAACGGTTCAGCTGTTCTTGGTCTTGGAAATATCGGAGCCGCTGCTGGTAAGCCAGTAATGGAAGGTAAAGGGATTCTTTTCAAGCGCTTCGCCGATATCGATGTTTTTGATATTGAAGTTGAAGAATCAACTGTTGATGGAATGGTTAATGTTGTTAAGGCACTTGAGCCAACTTTTGGTGGTATCAACCTTGAAGATATTAAAGCACCAGAGTGTTTTGAAATCGAAAAACAACTAATCGAAAAAATGGATATTCCAGTTTTCCACGATGACCAACACGGTACTGCAATTATTGCAGCAGCAGGTTTCATCAATGCTCTAGAGTTATCTAAAAAGAAAATTGATAAAGTAAAAGTAGTATTCTCTGGTGCAGGTGCCGCTTCAATGGCATGTGCTAAGCTTTTCTTCCACCTTGGAGTAAAGCCAGAAAACTTAATTATGACAGATTCTCGCGGTGTTATTTATAAAGGCCGTGAAGATGGAATGAACAAATACAAGGAAGAGTTTGCAAACGAAACAGATGCAAGAACTCTTGGTGATGCAATGGTTGATGCTGATGTATTTATCGGTTGTTCAGCTAAAGGTGTTTTAACAAAAGACATGGTTAAGACGATGGCAAAAAGCCCTATCATCTTTGCTATGGCAAACCCTGATCCAGAAATTCTTCCAAGTGAAGTTGAAGAAGTTCGTGATGATGCAATTATGGCAACAGGACGCTCAGACTTCCCTAACCAAGTTAATAACGTTCTAGGCTTCCCTTCAATCTTTAGAGGAGCACTTGATGTTCGCGCACGTAAGATTAATGAAGAGATGAAGCTTGCTGCAGTTTACGCTCTTGCTGAACTTGCAAAAGAAGAAGTTCCTGACGAAGTAAAACTTGCTTACCAAGGTGAAGACTTCAAATACGGAAAGAATTATATTATTCCAAAACCATTTGATACACGAGTTCTTGTGAGACTTGCTCCAGCTGTTGCTAAAGCGGCAATGGATACAGGTGTTGCCAGAATGAATATCGATGATCTTCAAGAATACTCAGAGCACTTAGCAAGTCGTTTATCGGCATCTGGTGCATTCATGAAAACTGTTCGTGACCGTCTAGCTTCACAAATTAAAGCGCGTGATGGGAAGAAAGTTAAAATGGTTTTTGCAGAAGGTGTTAACACAAGAATTCTTCATGTTGCTAAAACACTTGCAGAAGGTGATACAATTCAACCGATCCTACTTGGACACCCAGATGATATCAGAGCAAAAATCAAGTCTCTAAACTTAGAAGATGTTTTAGACGATAGCATTGAAATTATTCGTCCACGTAAGGCACCAAACTTCAAAGAATTCTACACTGAATACTGTGAAATGAAGCAAAGAGAAGGTGTTTCTCTTAATGCGGCCGAAGACTTAATGATCCAAGAGAACTTCTATGGTTCAATGATGGTTAAGAAAGGACTAGCAGACGCTTTTATTGCTGGACCAACTCTAAACTACAGTGACTGTCTAAAGCCAGCACTAAGTGTAATTGGAGCTCAAGCAGGTAAAAAGGCAGCAGGTGTTTTCATCCTAGTATTTAAAGACCGTGTTCTATTCCTAGCTGATACTACAGTACAACCAGATCCTTCAGCAGAAGATCTTGTTGAAATTGCTAAATCAACTCAGCATCTTTACAAGTCACTAATGAGAAGAGAGCCAAGAATTGCTTTCCTAAGCTACTCAAACTTTGGGGATTCAAAACTTCCTGGTGCAAAGAAGATGAAAACGGCAACAAAGCTAGCTAAAGAAAAATACCCTGAGCTTAAGATCGAAGGTGAAATGCAAGCAGATGTTGCGGTAAACGCAAATATTATGGATCACCTATTTGACTTTAGTGAGCTTGGTGGTTCTGCAGATATTCTTATCTTCCCTGAACTTAACTCGGCAAATATCTCTTACAAGCTACTTGCTCAACTGAGTGAAGCTTCTGCTATTGGGCCAATTCTTGCTCCAATGAATCAGACAGTTAATATCATTCAAAGAACGGCTTCAATTAAAGAGATCGTTGACTCTTGTCGCTTAACGGCCCTTAGATCACTAGAAGAGCCAAAGCACGACTAATAGGAAGGATTATTATATGAGCTTTAAAAAGAATATTATTGCAACAGATAAGGCACCAAGCGCAGTAGGAACATACTCTCAAGGTGTTGAATATAACGGAACTTACTTCTTTTCTGGTCAAATTGGAATTGATCCTGCGACTAGCGAATTACAAGAAGGATTTGTTCCTCAACTAAACCAAATCATGAAGAATATTGATGGGCTTCTCGAGTCACAAAACCTAACTCGTGAGCATATCATCAAAACTTCAATCTTTGTTACTGACCTTGCTAACTTTGGTGAGGTTAATGCTGCTTATGAAGCTTACTTTACAGCTCCATACCCAGCAAGAAGCTGTGTTCAAGTTCCAGCACTTCCTAAGGGAGCTGTGGTAGAAATTGAAGTTATCGCAGCGAAAGGATAGATAATACTGTTTTATGTTTGATAAGAAGTATGTATTTGAAACAAAACAAACAAGATCTTGGAGAAAGGCCCTCGAGCTTTTCTCCAAGTTTGTTATTTTCATCCTAGGCTACTCACTTCTTTCTTACACCCTCATCCTCTACTCTCAAAATGAAAATGTTAAAACTAAAGAAACTTTCTATAAGAAACGACCAGATATTATCGTCGTCTTCACCGGAGACAGAGGCCGCATTCAAGAAGCAATTCGCTTAGCAAAAGAGTACAATCAAGAGAATATTCTCATTTCAGGAGTTCATACAAAAAATAATGTAAGTACTCTTATTCAAAGTCATCAAATCACTGATGAGATCAACCATGATTTTCTCGACATTGATTATAATGCGAAAAATACATATGAAAACGTATTAGAAACACTACAAGCTCTTCGTAAAAAGAGTAATATTGACTCAGTATTGATTGTGTCACACGACTACCATATTCTTCGAATCAAATCGATTATCGAATATCGTCGTCGCGAGAACGATCACTACAAGTTCTATTTCTGGGGAGTTAAGTCACCACTAAACTCTTTCAGAAGTCTTAAAATTATCTATAAAGAAGTATTTAAATACTTCAGAACACTTACTTACTTGGCCTTGGCCAGTGAAGATTAAAATTTAAATAGGAGGAATAATGAATATCGTTCCATCAATTATGGCAACTAAGAAAAGTGGCCCAAAAACACTTCGTTCAACAGTAACGAGAATTTACTTACTAACAGCTAGCGCATTAGAAGAAAGTAATATCACTCATTCTGAGCATATCCCTGAGTGGATCATTGGTAGAATTGGAGAAGAGAAAGAAGTTAGTATCCTTGGTAGTGAAGGACCTATTATCTTCAAGGTTATTGAAGAAGTTAAAGCTGAAGAGCAACATTATAACCTGATCGCAGATAGTAACTATTCACTTGCAAGAGAGGCACTAGGATCTCTTGTTGGTCAGATCACAAAAGAAAGATCAAAGAAAGTAGAAGTTAATTTCTATGGACTTGATCAAGAAATGATTACTGGTGCAATCGTAGGATTAGAACTTGCCCTTTACCGTTTTAAAGAAGAGTTAAACTTTGGTGCAATCTCTTTCTTTAATGACGGAAAGAAAGTAACGAAGTCAACGGTAGACTCTGCTCTATCAATGGCACAATCAATTAATACAGCAAGGCACTTAGTTAACCTTCCTGCAAATATGCTAAACCCTGTAACTTATGCAAATGCTGTTAAGAAGTACTTTGCAAAATCAACAACAATGAAGGTTACTGTTTACGATGAGAAGAAGCTTGCCAAAGAAAATTGTGGGCTAATTCTAAGCGTTGGACAAGCGTCTGCAACTCCTCCAAGAATTGTTCACCTTAAATACAGACCTGCTGGAGCAAAAGGGAAACCTACTGCTATTGTTGGTAAAGGGATCACATTTGACTGTGGTGGACTAAATGTTAAAAGTGGCGCAGGTATGGGCGTAATGAAAAAAGATATGGGTGGTTCAGCAACTGTTATGGGCTTTGCGACTTGGCTTGAGAAATCAGGTGTAAAGAAGAAAGTTGACCTCTACCTAGCACTTGCAGAAAACTCAATTAACGAGCTTGCTTCTCGTCCTGGAGATATCTACACTTCTCGCAATGGCCTAAAGGTTGAAATTGGTAATACTGATGCAGAAGGAAGACTAGCTCTTGCGGATGCTATGGATATTGCAATCACTCAAAAAGAGAAACCTGAAGTTCTAATTGATTTTGCAACACTAACAGGTGCCGCAAAAGTTTCTATGGGTGATTTTGTTACAAGTATGTTTGCAAACGATGACGAGCTTGCTGACAAGCTTCTAAAGGCCTCTCAAAAGAATGGTGACCTTTCTTGGCGTATGCCTTTATATAGACCTTACTACAAAGGTTTCAAATCGAATTTTGCTGATATGAATAATATGTCTAAGGTAAAAGGTGGATCAATTGGTGCAGCTCTTTTCCTAGAGAAATTCATTGGTGACACTAAGTGGGCACACTTTGATATCTTTGGTTGGACAAGTGGATTTAGACCATCACTTGCTCAAGAAGGTGGTTCTGGTCAAGGTGTTGAAACTTTAATTGGATACTTTAAGTAAGAAATAAAAAAGCAGGTCTTAGGACCTGCTTTTCTTTTAATATGCTAACCTCTAGTAACAGAGATCACGGAGTCTAGTGCTTCAAGTCCAGAAATCGTCTTAAGAAGTTCCGAATAATCCTTAACTTCAATTTCAAAAATTAAGCTACCCTTTCTATCTTGCGTTGACTTCGCCATCGCTGAGCGAATATTAACACCAAGATTTCCAATCTCTTTAGAGATCATTGAAAGAATACCTGGACGATCATGAGTAAGAACTCTGATATTTACTGGATGCTTGAATGTAAAATTCTCATTCCATTCAACGGCAATCTGTCTTCCAACATCACCTACATCGTAGCGAGTACAGTCTGAACGATGAATTGTAATTCCACGTCCACGAGTAATATAACCAATAATCGGATCACCTGGAATTGGATTACAGCAACGGGCCATACGAACCATTAAGTCATCCATCCCATCAACGATTACAGCATTATCTTTATGGGCACGTTTCTTAGCCGTGCGAGAAATCGTTGAAGTAAGAGAGGAAATTTCTTTCTTCTTTGCATCATCAACTTTTTCATCTCTTAGGCCAGGAATACATTCGATAACCTTATCGACATGAAGTTTCCCAGCACCTACGTTATTGTAGATTTCACTATATGTTTTTACATTAGTTAGATTCTCTTTCGCATAATCAAGCTCATTACGCTTTAAAACTGCTTTTAAAGTCGTACCAAGAACCTTAAATGCCTTATCAAGAGTTTCCTTACCAACTTCAATATTGCGCTCTCTTTCGGCCTTAAGAAGCCATGACTTAATCTTGGCCTTTGCCTTAGAAGACTTAACAATATTAAGCCAATCTTTATTTGGTGTTTGAGTTTTAGAAGTTAGAATCTCAATTGTATCACCTGAGCGAAGAACGTACTTTAATGGTACCATTCTGCCATTTACTTTCGCACCAACACAACGATGTCCAATATCTGTGTGAACTCGATAGGCAAAGTCTAGCGGTGTTGAGTTATCTTGAAGTTCAAAAACATCTCCATTAGGAGTGAAAACAAAAACACCACCAACGTCTAAATCATTCTTAACATGAGACATGAATTCAGAACTATTATCAGTATCTTTATTGTACTCAAGAAGCTCTTGGACCCAATCGAGTTTTGTCTTACCAGAAGACATCCCTTCTTTATACTTCCAGTGGGCTGCAATCCCTCGTTCAGCAACTTCATGCATCTCTTGGGTACGAATCTGAATTTCAATTCTTTCTGCCTTAGGTCCAACAACAGTCGTGTGAAGAGACTGATAATTGTTAACCTTTGGAATCGCAATATAGTCTTTAAAACGGCCAGGAATTGGCGTGAATGCCGAGTGGATTACACCAAGGGCCTTATAACATTCAGTAATATTATTAACGATGATTCTAAACGCTAGGATATCGTGGATTTGTTCAAAATCAACACCACGTGAAACCATCTTCTTATAAATTGAATAAAAGTGTTTTGAACGCCCAGTAATGTCGGCCTTAACAGAGTATTCAAAAAGCTTTTCAGTTACCACCCCAATCGTGTCTCCAATATAGATTTCACGATCACTCTTTTTCATCGCAACTTTTTCGGCCAAGCGATAGTAAACATCAGGGTGTAAGTAGCGAAGACAAATATCTTCGAGTTCAATTTTAACTGAGTTGATACCTAGTCTCGATGCTAGAGGAACATAGATATCAAGTGTTTCTTCCGCAATACGCTTTTGTTTTTCTTCGCGTACATACTGAAGAGTTTTCATATTGTGCATACGATCTGCAAGCTTAACAATAATAACTCGCAAGTCTTGCGCCATCGCAACAACCATCTTACGGAAGTTCTCCGCTTGTGATTGTTCCTTAGACTTAAATTTCATTTTAGAAATCTTAGTTAGTCCAACAACAATTTGAGCAATCTCAGTCGTAAATTCTTTTTCAATTTCCTCAGGAGTGACACTACAATCTTCCACAACATCGTGAAGAAGACCTGCAATAATCGTATCGAGATCCATATGAAGCTTTACAAGAGTTGCAGCAACATTCAGCGGGTGAATGATATACTTCTCTCCAGAGCTTCGCATCTGGCCCTCATGGGACTTTTCTGCAAAGAGATAAGCTTTTCTTAAAAGAGTGAAATCCGCGTCTGGATAATAAGTTTCGACACGTCGACAAAGTTCATCAATATTTAATTCGCGCTCATGGGCGAAATCGAGTTGCTGGTACATTACTTTCTTAAGATTCCTTCAAAAATATCTTTTAATTCAATATATGCCGTCTCAAGGTCATCATTAACCACAAGATAATCGTAATCATTCTTTCTTAGTAATTCGCGTTTTGCATTATCAAGACGAATATTTAAACTTTCATCTGTCTCTGTACCGCGGCCACGAAGCCTTTGCTCTAATGCTTCAACACTAGGTGGTGCAATAAAGATCACACGTGCTCGATCACCAAAGTATTCCTTAAATGAGTCAGTACCCTGAACATCAAGATCGAAAAGTAGATTATGCCCTTTGGCAATTTCACTCTCCACGAACTCTTTTGATGTACCGTAATAATTTCCGTGAACTTGTGCCCACTCTAAGAATGCATCTTGCTCTTTCATAGCAAGAAACTTTTCTTCCGTAATAAAGTTATAGTGCTGTCCATTTTCTTCACCTTCACGTGCCTTACGTGTTGTAAAAGAAACAGATTCCAAAAGATCGTGGAATTCATTTTTAATTCTCTTAATCAGAGTTGATTTCCCTGATCCAGATGGTGCAACAATAACTATAATTTTACCTTCACTCATAATACTACTCGAGGTTTAAACCTTGCTCTCGAATCTTTTCTAACTGAACCTTCATTTGAACAACGGCTTCAGAGATCTCTTGAAGAGTTGACTTCGATCCCGTTGTATTCGTTTCACGGTTAAGTTCTTGAATAAGAAAATCTATTTGACGGCCAACTTCTCCACCTTTTGTAAGGAGATCATTAAGTTTAGAAAGGTGAGCATTAATACGATTAATTTCTTCGTGAATATCCATCTTTTCTAAATAGAAGATTACCTCTTGCATAAAGCGAGGTTCATCTATTGGCATCGCCGTTTTATATTCATCAAATCGCTTCTCAAGCCTTTCCTTTACGGCCGCTTGGAATTCATCCGACTTATCATTTACAATATTAAAAAACTCTTCATAAGATTGCTGATGCTTTTTAATAACATCGACCATTTTCTGACCTTCAACCTTACGAGACTCTTTTAAATTTTCAATGGCACCCTTAAGGGCATCAATTGCAAATTTATTCATCTCATCAATTGAAGACTCATCGACTTCTTTCATAAATTCATTACGTAAAAAATCAGTTGGCTTAATATCAAGTTGAACATCATTCTTATCGGCCAGATGCTTCATCGAGCTGATAAAAGCGTTCACTTTTTCAGTATCAATATCATCAAAACGTGATTTCGTTTCTAGGCGTTTATAACTAACATTTATATCAAAGCTTCCGCGTTTGAAATTTTGTGAAATAAGATTTCTCATTTCAAGTTCAACACTATTGAATAGTGAAGACATTTTAAATCGAATATCTTTAAAACGATGATTTACAGTCTTGATCTCAACTGTAACTTGAAGGCTTTCACTACCTGCTTCGGCCTTACCAAAGCCAGTCATTGAATAAATATTTTTGGCCATTTCCTCTCCCAATGAATGACTTTTTTAACTCAAATACACAGCGATATCAACCGCTAGAAGTAATAATATTCGATATTTATTATACTTCCTTAACTATTGGCCAGACTACTCCAGAGACCAACCTTCTACCTTTCCTTGGCTAAAGTAGACATATTTACGGTCTCCATTTTCAAAGAAGGTCCATCGCTCATTTTCAAGGTGTGGATTACCTGCTGTGTCAACGCGATGAGGGTTTCCCCATCTATCAATTACATTCTTTTTATCCATTCCCAGAGCTATTTCGCGGTGGGCCTGAGCTCTTGGTGAATAGTGAAATATTGAAGCAGGTTTACGTGCCTCAAACTTTCTTTGTCTCTCGTACTGCACAAGAGTTTTTCCATATTGTTGCTGCTCGGCCCTAGTCAGAGTTAAGTAGTAGAGTTTTTGAGAGTCATTATCAAACATTCTCTCTTTGCGACGAAAAGCTTCACGATCTTCCGGGCGCATACTATCTAATTTTCCTTGAAGCTCCATTTTCAAGCGCTTTTCTTGCGACCAGACAGGATAATCTTCATCACTAGATGGCGTTCTTTTGAGCATTTCGTCCCTACTATATTTTACGTAGCTTGGGTCTCCACCAACCGTATCAAAGGCCTCTCCAGGGCTAAATAATGAGAATCCTTCATCTTCTTCTCCCATTACATCAAGAAACTGGCGATCTATCGAGATCGGCCCACATGAAACAATGGCAAAAAATGAAAGTAATGTTAATGCTCTAAGCATGTCTTCTCCTAAAGTAATTCTCCCCATCACCCCTTCTTTACGGTGTAATTATTGAGATTTCTTAAGAATCCATTCAGCTTCCCCCACATCCAGAAAAAACTTCCTAGCCTATTAAATTACTCAGGAATTTACTCCATACACTCAGGTATTTTGACCACTTGCCGATAAGCACTATAGAGATAGATTTGGGGATATTTCGTAATGATGAATAAATGGCTAAAAATTGAAAAATATTTAAATGGTTTGCTTACAAATCTGGCCAATTTCTTTACGGGAATCACACCTGACAAGATCAAGCATCTCTATCGTAATTTCTTGGCCACAATTACTGGCCTTATCAAAAAGATTTTATCTCTACCAGAGTTTCTGACTGGGCCAGCGAGGAAATGGCTTAGGCTTAAGCTTGCTGCATTCGTCACATTCATGCTGGCAAAGAAGCAAAGTTTGGCCACTATTGGCGAGGCCTTCAAAAACTTTAAGCTTTCCGGAGAAATTCCTCATATGGCATACAATGCAGCCAAGGGGTTTTGGTCAAAGAATGTAGCGATGAAGCTTGCAGCAATCTCACCAGCAAAGGCCGTTGGTATAACTTGTACCCTAACAGTGTTTTCACTCACAGGGATTTCTGTTTATCAGAATATTCAGGAAATCTCAGATAAAACTTCTCCTAAGCAAGAAAGAAAAATCGCAAGTGCAGATGAACTTGAAAAAGCTAAATGGGGCCGTTCTCGTTACCGTCTTGCAAATAAGAGAACCATCTTTTTGAGAAACGTGGATGTTCCTATTTATATTAAGAATAGAGATGGAATGAAGTCTCTTCTTATCGATGTACTTCTAGAGACTAATAACCGCTACACAGCACAATATTTCTATAAACCAGAAAATGAGATTTTAATACGTGACCGTCTTAATGAGTCACTTCAAGCAGTTGTACCGAACTTTCCCCTTGAGCCTGAAGGTAAGAAGATCATCAAAGAGAAAGTACGCTACGAAGTCAACAAATTGATAGAGGACTTAAAAATCGACGGCCACGTTGAAAGAGTTTATATCGATTCAATTCTAAATGGATAAAACAGTTCGAAGTGTCTGATTTGTAACTCCTAAGACCTTTGCTGAAGCTTTAATATTCTGATCACAATGATTATATATTTTTAGAAAGTAATGATACTTCATTTCTCGATAGGAATAAAAATGATGATCATCTTGAGATACCATTTCCATTTGATTTAGCTTCATGAGAGATTCATCGATTTCACAATAAGTCAGAAGATTAGTCTTCCCTTTCAAGTGCTTCTTTCTAAGGTGAGCATTGAGTTGTCTAATATTTCCAGGCCATGAATAATTTTGGTAAAACCTCTTTAGTTTCGGATGAATCGTAATACCATGTTTGAATTCATATGAGTTAAGCAGTTGATCTAAACGCTTCTCGCAATCACGTAAAGAATCAAGTCTGATCACTTCCTCTGAAGACACTCGAAAGAAAAAGTCGGCCCTCATCTGCCCTTGTTGGACAAGTTTTTCAAGAGGACGGCCAGAGGCAACTATAACCCTTGTCTTTATAAATTCAGCTTGATTTGATCCAACAGGATAAAAAAGTCCATCATCGAGAAATAAGAGAAGCTTAGCTTGTGTCTCTTTTGAAATAGAGTCAATTTCATCTAAGAATAATGTCCCTCCACTTGCAATTTTTAATGCTCCATCTTTATCACTTAAAGCACCTGTAAATGCCCCTTTCTTATGGCCAAATAACTCTGATTCTAAAATATTTTGAGAATATGAACTCAAGTTTAAGTGTACAAAATTTCCACTAACTCCACTTTGCTCATGTAGGCTTTTTGCTAAGTGCGTTTTCCCAGTACCAGTTTCCCCTTCAATTAATACGTTAAGCTTAGGGTGAACTCGGTAGTCAAGTTCAGCCTCCTGCTCAACATCATCACTTAAGCAACGAATACGGTTTCGGCCAAAGGCCACTTCATCTCCTTTTCTCAAATAGGCATGAGATGAGAAAGTGCCATTAATTCTAAATGTCGCTCCATTTATTCCTGACAGACAGAATGTGTCACCAACATTAGTCTTAACAATTGATAGATTAAACTCGGCCTGTTCCTGTTCTGATAGTATTGGTAGAGTGATTCTTAGAGGCTCAACAATGAGGTCCTTTCCTGTTAAATCAATATGATAGGCCGTTCGATTCAATAAAATCCGACGTTTTGGGCCAAATAAAGGTGTAATTTCTATAGAATTTCCATGGACACAAAATGTGTCTTTTACAAGCTTGTCTAACTTTGGTACTTCTAGCATATATAACTCCTTAGAATTTAAGCAAAATCGTTGATAAACGGAAGAGAAGTAAAATGGAATATAAAATTGCCAAAGGGACAACTCAATTCAAATACGGAATGACAGACGTTAACCAATTAATCGAATGGTTAAACGCAGAGAAGCCAATTGGTGTAAGTTTCATTGGGCGCTCAAATGCCGGGAAATCATCAACAATTAACTCTTTATTTGGTAAGAGCACAGCTGTTACTTCTAAGACTCCAGGGCGTACACGCCAAGTTAATATCTTTTCTTTTCAATTAGAAAAAGAAGGTAAGATTGTAGATAATATTCCACCGTTTTACCTATTTGACCTTCCAGGATATGGACACGCAAAAGTATCAAAAGAGATCCATGCTCATTGGGCAAATCTAATGGATGAGTTCTTTAGAAATTGCGGGGAACAAAACCTAATGCTTAACCTTCAAGATGCTCGTCACCCTAACCAAAAGGCCGACCTAGTTTTTAGAGACTACCTAAGTCCATTTGGTCATGAAGCATTTTTATTATTTAATAAGCTTGATAAACTTAAGACACAAAAAGATAGAGCGGCTTTAAATAAGTTAAAACCAGCAATCTTTAAAGAGCACAAGTGGGTAACTCAGATTCACTTTATTTCGGCACTGAAAGGACAAGGTGTTCCTCAACTAGAAAATGCCATCATTAATTATCTGTTATTACAATATGAGCTAGCAAATACTCAACGAGACTAAACTACTCTTTTGAGCATTTGGACTTAATATTAGAGACATCTTCTTCCATGAGGTGAAGTTGATCTTCATATTCCTTAATTTCTTTTAAGAGCTCATCAACCCTTGGGTTTTCCCACTCAAGAATCCCAGACTTTAAGTGCTTAGCTGCCAGTTGTCCCAACTCTTGATACTTCTCATTTAACAAAGTATTTGTATGGGATGCCGTAAGCATCTTCTTTCCAATAACAGTTGCCTTTGATAGTTCCTGAGAGCACTCATCAACTATTTTCTTAAGCTTGGTTTTCCATTCCTCTTTTTGCATAATTCACTCTTTCAGATAGAATAAATAATAGATCGTCCCCTATTTTACAAAAAGATAAGTATGATTTCATTAGATTTTTTAGCAAAAAAATTTTCTTCTTTTGAACAAGTTCTTGAAAGCAAGCTTGCAAGTTACAAGGACATGCTAACTAATGAAGAAAAAGATAATCTTGAAAAAACTTATCAAAGTCTATTGGAACTATATGGACAAAGTGAAGATCCATGGGGACTTAGTATACCTAAAGCGCGTAAAAGTTTTGAGATACTCTACACCATTTATCGCCACTACTTTAAGGTGCGTCTTTTTGGAAAAGAGAATATCAAAGATGAACAATATATGGTCATTTCAAACCACTCCGGTCAAATTGCCATTGATGGCCTAATGATAGGATGTGCCTTTGCATTCGAAAATGAACAACCACGAGTTCTTAGGCCAATGGTCGAACGCTTCTTTACCGCCCTACCATTTATCAATAAGTGGTCTTCAGAATGTGGTGCAGTTCTTGGTGATCGCGACAATTGCCTAAATCTTTTAAAGCGCGGGGAATCTCTTCTCATCTTTCCAGAAGGAGTTAGAGGTGTTTCAAAAAGCACAAGTAACTATTATAACGTCCAAGAATTCACACCAGGCTTCTTTCGCATGGCCCTCAAAAGTGGAGTAAAGATTCTTCCTGTTGCCGTGGTCGGAGCTGAAGAAATCTTTCCTTATGTCTATCAGGCAAGTTCTGTTGCGAAGTTTTTAAAATTACCAGCTCTTCCAATAAGTGCTAATTACTTTCCACTACCGTCTCCCATTGATATTCACGTAGGAAAACCAATTGAATTACCAACGGATATCAATTCAGACAGTGAAGACAGCTTAATCAATCCACATATTCGTGAAATAGAGCGAGTTATCCAATCAATGCTTAATGAAGGAAGAAAGACTCGTAGGCCATGGGCCTTTACAAAGAAAGTGACAAAGGAAGAGGCCGATGAATAGCAAACGTTCAATCCTGATCATCGGTGCTTCAGGTGGTCTTTCAAATATTCTCTGTGGGCTACTAGCAAAGAGAATTCCTGATGCGAGGATTATTGGAATTGATTCAAGAAGAATGAAGAATGAAGTAGATTTTGAAAATTTCACTTTTCATCGTATGCGCTATACTCGCAGAAATTTTGAAAAACTATTTCGTGAAAATAGGTTTGAAACAATTTATCAGATCGGTAGAATAACTCCACCAGGAGGAAGTGCCGAAGAACGCTTAAGTTTTAGTCTTATCAACACAAGTAAGGTCTTAGAACTTGCTGAGAAGTATTCTATAAAGAAATTCATTATGCTTAGTACCTTCCATGTCTACGGTGCCCAAGCTGACAACCCAGTCTTTATTAATGAAGACTATCCTTTAAAAGTTAGTATCAAGCATCCAGAACTTCGAGATGTGACAGAAGTCGATGCTCTTTGTACGAACTGGATGTGGAAAAACAGAGAAAATATTGAAACCGTTGTTCTTAGGCCATGTAATATCATTGGGCCACAAATTGATAATACGATATCAAGATACCTTACCTCTAATATGACTCCAGTACCTATCGATTTCAATCCAATGATGCAATTCATTCATGAATATGACATGGCAAATATTTTATTTCAATCTCTCGACAAGCTACCAACAGGTGTCTACAACGTTGCCCCTGGTGAGACAATCTCTCTTCAAGAGGCTAAGAAAATAACTGGCACTAGAGACTTTCCTTTTCCTGTTTTTACCTTGGAAGTTCTATCGAAAGCGATTCGAAAGATTTGGCCATTCCCTAGCTACTTCATCGATTTTGTTATGTACTCATGTGTTATCGATAATTCAAAAATAAACCAATTTATCCCTGAAGATATTTATCAATATGACAGCAGAAAAACCCTTTCGCTAATACGAAAGGGCTAAGCATATTTTTTATTCCTCTTCACTTGCAAGAGTTCTTTCTTTTACTGTATTTAAAGCTGGATCGTTATCCCAATCATATATAACATCGAAATTAGAAAAGGCTTCAACAACTTCTTCTCTTGTCCCCTTTTCAATTCCTATATCAGCGGAAGCAATAAAGTCATCGACTGTACCGAGATTATTATACAGCTTTGTAAATGTATCTTTATTCATATGAACTTCCAGATCTTTCATCTTATCAATTTTTCTTCTATCACTTACAAAGTCGACTACTGCATTTCTAATATGTAGGCCGTATTTTTCACCATAGCCAAGATTAATGGCAATGAATTTATCAGTCCCTTGCGCTCGACCTGGGTTAATTCTAATACGATAATTATTCACAAATGAACTAGCATTACCTCTTACTTGATTAAATGTAGCTGGAGCATTCTTAATAATTGCAACCTTTCCTTCTGCAGCTCTGGCTTGGCTTAATGCCCAACTTCGTGCAGTTGTTGCAAGGCTTCGATAACCAATTTGTTTTAAACAATTTGCTTTAATTTGATTATTGTCATTGCTCTTATTTACGCGAACTAAGTAATTCGCAAGCTGACAAGACCACTGGTAGTCACCATCTTTGTATGCATAATCCGCAAGGGACTTGACTCTAGTTTCCCCTCCCATAGCAAGAACGATCCTCTTCGCTTCATCATCAGGGTGAAGACGGTAGAGAGTTGTTGCATCACGATTAAATTGTCCAAAAATGGCATTATAAATTCGTGGTGGCATTGAAGAAATTGGACCATAATTTTCAATCAATGTTGGTTCTGTTTTTAGGTAGTCTGGAATTGTCACAAAGTATCTTAGCTCATCTGGCCCCATACCTAGTGAAATACCTTTTAGAGTTTGATCCAAAACAAAAGAAAGCCCGTCTTGATAATTTTGTAAGCGTTGAGCAACCCTATCGCTTCCTTTTATACTCGTAGAGTGTGTACTCATTAGGATTTCAGGTTTTAGCTTTTTAATAAACTCAACAGACCTTTTCCAATCTTCAGGGTTTCGATACTTTCCGCCACGAAGACTATAAATATTTGGGAACCATCCCCACATGACATTATTGAGAACGGCCTTCTTAGAAGGTATATGTACTAAAACTTGATTAGAAGTATCTGTCCCAATATCTTTCGTATAAAATGTCATTCCAATGCCTGCTATCGTTAACTTTTGACCATTTCTCACAGGTGTGTTTACTGGAACAAAACCATTATTATCGGGGATGATCGTATTCTTAAATCGCGCATCGTCTCCCTTATCTGGTAAATAAAGATTGAATTGCTCAACTGACCTGGCCATCAGCACTCCACCAACTTCAGGATGAAGGGCCTCAACACCACCAGAAACGGCCATCACTTTATTCGTATTTGGGTGGCCAATAATCTTGATATTTCGATTTCCTCGTCGCCTTTCTTGATCTACAAAGAGCTTGGCACCAAGGCTATAATGCTCATGAGAATAGACGATTGCCCTAACAGGAAGTCTTGTTACCTTTCTCATTTCGTTATAGAAAACATTAGCATCGTGCTCATTATCACCAGTGTCGTACACAATCACACCATCTTTACCAATTATAAAATGTGAGTTAACAATGCTGTCACTTCCAATAGTGAAGAGTCCGCTTCCTAAGTTAACGGTTGTTAATTTATCATAGGAGCCACGCTTTTCACTTTCCTGTGCTAAATTCCAATAATTTACTGTCTCGCTATCAACAAGTGCACCATTATCAAGTTTTGATAACTTCTTATCTTTGGCCTTCATCATAGGATTATCGTGGATGAGGGTATTTACACTTAGGGCACTTCCCATAAAGGATGTTCCTCTTCCCACAAAAAATGAGATTGCACACAGAATAAAAACGAGAAATCCAACTTTCATAATTCTTCCTTTGTAGAGTTTCTTCAATGAGTCTTTCGACATCTAACAAAGAAAGAAGAACCTAAGTTCAGTTAACAAAAGTAAAATGAAGTTTACTCGAATGGTTGACCAAGAATAACAATAACAAGGCAAAGGACGGCCATTAATAATGAGAAAGTAAATTTTTTCTTATTCAATCGGTAGTTAATTAAACAGCTACTTATACATTGGAATAGGTAATAAAGAGCAAAGGCCTTTGAAGCAAAAGAAATGATTTTGAAAATATCGAATAGCCAGACAAGAATTGTTCCGACACAGGCTATGAAAAGGTATGCATTTTTCGATTTAATCTTTCCACTTGAAATCTCTGCAAAAAGACCTCCACCTCCTCCCATATCCGCAATGGCAGCACTTAACTGACTTGCCATTGCAGCTGCAAATAAGAATGTAGGAGCTAGTACAAATACAAATTGACCAATATCAATGACAGATGTTTCTGAAATCACTCCGCTTAAAGGGTGTGACTTAAAAACAGGAATAAATAAGGCAATAAGTAGCATATATATTGCACTACTAATCAATTGAGCGTACCTCATGCTTTTTACTCTCAATTCTCGATTATACTTCTCAGAAAGGTATCGACTTGTTTCAAATCCTTGCACCATAATGAGAAGTCCTAGACTTACAGCTAGAGAATGATAGTTAAAATTGCTAATATCTTTTGACTCAATCGGATGACTACCGAATTGATAAGCAACGAGTCCCATCAAAAATGTCACAATAATAGAAAGCTTTACATTAACAGAAACACTCTCCAGTTTTTCTAGTGATGATAAGCCATGCTGGTGTCCAAAGAATGCGATGGCCATGATAACAACTGTTACAACACCTTTTTCAACAATAGCGCTGTGATCACCAGTCATCCTTAAAAAGAATGATGAAAATAAATAGAGGTAGTATGTGATCGATAAGATATAAGCAAAGGCCAGAACCCAGTCACTAATTCTTTCGTTAAATCGAACCTTATCATGTGTATGGTTTTTATAATCACTTTTTAAGAGAACAGGCTCTACATCATTAATATTCCAGCGAATGACTTCCCCTATCCCAAATGAGGCAAGGCAGAGAATGGCCATCAAGACAGGAGCATAGACACCGCTTAGCTCATTTAAAAGTGGTGCAGAAATAAGAAAACCACTGCCTATAATGGAGGCCAAGGGAGTCATGGTTGCTGTCCATGTAGAATTAGTCATTACTTTCTTCGTAAAAAGGAGAAAGAGAATAAGTGTAACAATAAAGAGATAGGTCAAAGACTGCACTTCCATATATGTCCTCATTAATAGAAATAGTTTATAAGTTTAAATACGAAAAAGAATAAACTACGCGTCATATTTATTGGTAATTATTAACAATTGACTGATTTCCATGAAATGAATAGACTTATTCTATTCTCAGTGGCCCGGTGGTGGAATGGTAGACACAGCGGATTCAAAATCCGCCGGTAGCAATACTGTGCGAGTTCAAGTCTCGCCCGGGCCACCATTAAAAAGACCTTAGGTATGAGCGTAGCGATTATCTAAGGTCTTTTTTATTGTTGCGTGGGTAATAGATCTTTAACTTGATTCGAGTTTAGGAGCAGGATGCGACGTATGTCAGCGAAGGCAGGAGCCGAAGCTGACCAAGTCTCGCCAGCATAAATTTAAATATCTCAATATAAAACTCAATTCGATTCGAGTTTAGGAGCAGGATGCGACGTATGTCAGCGAAGGCAGGGCAACCAATCGCTCCTGCTTATGGTTGCATACAAAACATCGTGTTTATAAGCCGAAGCTGACCAAGTCTCGCCAGCATAAAGACAAGCCCCTACTCTAAATCATCAAATGAGATAGTCCACTTGTAAGGATTAAATCCACATGAAGAACCAGTAATTGTCGCTTTTGAAACTTGTGTAAATGAGTTGATTAGTACAGAAGGAACTTCCACACGATCAAATAGATATACTAAATCTGTCGCCTCACTCTCTTCTAGGAGGT
Source organism: Halobacteriovorax sp. CON-3 (assembly GCF_043196995.1). Classification (NCBI taxonomy): domain Bacteria; kingdom Pseudomonadati; phylum Bdellovibrionota; class Bacteriovoracia; order Bacteriovoracales; family Halobacteriovoraceae; genus Halobacteriovorax; species Halobacteriovorax sp. CON-3. Next base: position 133,481 of record NZ_JBEBNA010000002.1, on the reverse strand, counting down.
AAGTCATATATCCAGCATTTAGAGACCATACAGCAGGGTTAAAACCCTTAATGCTATCAATAATATCGAACTCTACTTTAGTACAAGGTCCGCTAACTTGGAGAGGAACTTCATAATTATTAACAAGCTCAACTACTACTTGAGTTTCTTCACTTGTTATATTCTTAGTAACTGATTTTGCCAAAACATTAAATGACATAAGTGTAATTAGACAGATGACCATTGATTTCATCAATTTTCTCCTTAATTAAATTTGTATAATATTTCGGACTTATAGCATGAATGAGTGATTAGACAATGAGGTCTAAATAAAATACACATAAAAAAGGCCAGCTAATGCTGGCCCCTAATTATCTTGAAATTGTTGAAAGGTTTGAACATTTATGGACTTTATAGAATTTTTGAAGCCCAACTGTTTTGTCACGATTATTAATGATTTCCATCATAATCTGACCAAGTCGATCTCCTCTTAATCCCTTTTGCCCAAATTTATTATCAAGGTAGTCCTGCGCTTCTTCTAGCGTAAGACTTTTCCCATAAAATTCAATATTACGAACAACGCCTTCTGCTTCTGTAAGAGAGTACTTCTTTCCTTCGACTTCAACATCTTCACGCCCAAGCTCTCTTTGCATTGCAATCTTCTTTAGGTAGTTTCTTGCTGTGATAATACGACGAGCAAGGATGGCAGAATCATTATGTGACTTAATTCTCTTTCTATCAGCATTGTCTGCATCACCAAAGATATCGTTATTTGTTGCAATGAAGTCATAACCAAGCTCAGAAAGCTTTTGAGCATAAACCCAAATCTCTCTCGTTGTCTGTACATCAACACAAGCATTTAATTGTGCATCTTCACCAAGATCTGCTGAGTCACCAGAATTAGTGATTTCGTAATTCTTTTCTAGGTCTTTATACTTTTGATTAAAGTTTTTATTTTGCTCTTCTGAAAGACTTCTCATCTTATCTAAGAACTCACGTCCATACTTTCCATAAACGTGATTGCGAACAACATCGAGAGACTTAATAATTTCTCTAAGGTCACCATCTTTTGAATCCACAGAAGAATATTCTTTCTTTGCGATAATAGCAGCTAAACGATTATCAACTTCTGCAATTGCATTATAAGCGTCAGTAATTCCCTTTTCTCTCTTTTTAAGATCATCACTCTTTAGAAGTTCTTTATACTCTTTAACTGAGATACTTTCTTCACCAAGTGAAATCATATAAGTATCATCGAAGTTATCACGGGCCTTTTTTCTCTTTTCTTCAATATTGTTTAGAACACGATTAAATGAGCTGGCCATATCTGTAAGGAATTGCTGATTGAAATCCTTTACACTTAACTCCATTAACTCCATTGCATTGTCTAGCTTACTTAGCTTCTGCTTAAATAACATATTTAAGAAACGATCCGCACCTTGAGATTCTGCGATATATTCATCTAAGTACTCTTCTAGTAGTGGTTTAGAGTAAGCAAGCTCTCCAAGGATTTCAGCTTGTTGATATGTAGCTGATTTCCCCGGCTTATCAGAAAGAGGACTTTTCATTTTTTCATATAGACCAGCAATTAGCTTCTCAACATCAGCATCAACTTTAGCAACTTCAGCTTCCTTGATCTTTTCGAACTCGACTTCAACACTGTCTTTAGCTTTCTTCAGTGACTCTAGCTCTTTCTTCACTTGAGCAACAAGTGCCTTTGATATTTCTTTGTCTGTATAGTGTCTATCTGTATCAATATCAAAAACCTCAAGTGCTTTTACTTGGTTTCTAACATCATAGTATGCACAATTAAGTTTAACGAAAGTATTGATATCTTCTTCGTTTTCAAACTGGAAACGGTCATTAAAAATATTATTCACAAATCTTAGAATTGATGCGACTGCTAAACCACCATAAGCAACTGTTACACCAGATGGAGAATAGAGACCGAATTGTGAAAATGTCTGAATCACATCAGCAGAGCGTTCTAGGAAAGAAGTACGATCAAGGCTTGAACACTTATTATTTGAAAAGAGTGTGTTTACTCCATTCATAACCTGCATTAGAGGAATACCATTGATATCAACTTCATCAGCAGAAGGAATCACATCAACTGTTTCTTTCCCCTGTTCTTCTTTTAACTTATTTAATTCCTCTTCAAGTTCATTTGAACTATTAAGCACTTGCTCAATTAAAGATTCATTTCCATCAAAACAATCGTCTTTGAAAACTGTAACAATTGCCTTTAGACTACTTAAGGCCTCTTCATAAGAGCGCGTATTATTTAAAGGACAAAATTCTGGACGAGTAAGCGGAAGCTTATTGCGAGTAACAATATCCTTAATATCTCCACCAAGCTTAGAATCGAGCTTGCTATACTTTAAGGTTTTTACATAATTCTCAAAATCACCGGCCGTCGCACTAACTGATGTGACCAGTAAAAGTGACGACAGAAATGTAGACATTACTCTTTTCATAATTATCTTCCTCCAAAATTACGCATAGCGCGATTATGCCAGTTTTATGAACGATAATTAGAAAATAAGAGTTATGCTGTAATTATTACTAAAGATAAACAGCTGAAATTGCGTACTTTCAAGTACTTAACTGAGTTAAATAAGAGGTTTACTCTTTGCTCATTAGAACTTTAACTTCCTTGAGAACCTTTCGGATTTCGCTATCATTTAAGTTCAATGCCTTCAGGCACGCCCTATTAATATGCTTAATAATAACAATTCCCTTGTCCAATAATTGCTTTTTTTCTCGTGCTCTAAGAGTAGACAAGACCGTAATAGGATAAATTCGATAGCGCTGGATTAAATGACAGAATGTATTCTTCTTTGGGTAATTCATTGAAAAGAGAAGTAGGTCTACACCCTTAGCATACTTAATTGCATCTTCTGAGAATTGTGTATTTGAGATTAGAGCATATTTAAAATTCAAATCAGGATTGGCTTCTTTAATATCTAAGTAGCGGGCATGTACATAAAGAGGTATCTTCACATCATTTTTATAATATTTTCGATTATGAAATTTACATTCACAGTAAATATCACCGTCAGGCCTAGTTGCAACAACATCAACCTCATGGCTAACAAACTTACCTTTCTTAATAACAGAAACTTTTGTTTTATAACCTTTCGATTTTAACATCTCAGCACAAAGTATTTCAAAAGGATAACCTGTAGGCCCTAATTTATAGATGGCCCTTTTGATATTATAATTAGCTGCATCTAATTTAGACCTCTTCCTCAGAGCTCGATAAGTCTTCTGGTGGATGGCATTAGTTGTTGAAAATGGGTCTAACTCTTCTGAGATCTTCTTAACAATTTCTTGAGTAGCTTCTTCAGAAACCCCGGCCGCCTCTAAGCTTTTCTTAAACTTTTTCTTATCAAATTCTTCAAAAGTACGATTCACCTTTTGAACGATAAATTTTAATTTCTTAGCTTTCTTGCTCTTTTTCGTGCTTTTCATTATTTAACAACTGTTTTCAAAATCTCAACACCACTTATGATTTTATCCATAAATGACTTTTTGCTATCAACAAAGTAAAAGTTCGGATGAACAGACCAAATCTCTTTTAGCTTATGATCTAATTCAATTGCCTGACGATTCGTTTCACTACGATAGATATTATTACTCGTAATATCGCCACCAGAGTTTGCACCAGTTTCAAAAAAGATAACGGCGTCATAACGATTTAGTTCGTGATCATAAGTTGAATTGATTTTATCAAAGAATGATCCACATTCATCTGGCCAATAGGCCATTCCATCGAGGGTTCCACGGTCACAGAGTAAAATCTTATCTGGATTCTGTTTCTCATATATTGATTCTAGATTCACTTGATAGTCATAGATCATCTTTTGAATATCTTTTACAACTTCAGGTCTCTTATCTCTAGCAACACCACTTTGAAAAACAGAAGTTGCAGCTTCAGGAACAACAACAATATTTTCTACTAACTCTCTTTTAAAAAGATCAAGCGCTGTAGTTTTTCCTCCACCAGGACCACCAGTAACAACAATTTTCATTATTCCCCCAAAATATAATCGATACCATCTTCAACATTGATGGCCTCAAATCCTAAGCTCTCTTGAATAGTCTTTACAAAGTTTTCGACAACAGGCTCTTCACCGTGATTAACAAAAACTTTCTTTAAACTAGTTCCTGAGTTTTTAATATAATCTAATAATTCATCGCGATCGGCATGGGCCGAAACAGATTCCAGTTTTTCAATATGTGCTCTAACATTCATCGTGTGACCTAAGAGGTAAATCTCTCTTTCATCATCCACAAGTTTACGCCCAATAGTTCCCTCTCCTTGAAAGCCAGTGATGAGAACAGTGTTATTTTCATGTTTTGCGTACATATCCATATATTTTAAAATTTTACCACCGCTAATCATTCCGGAAGAACTGATTAAAACAAATGGCTTTTTCGCACGTGCTAGTTTCTTTGAATCACTACTGTATTCAACAAAACGAACCTTTTTCATGGCATCGATAAAGCGCTTTGAATCAACCTTTAATTTCTCGGCTTCTTGCATATATAACCTAGTTACTCGCACCCCCATCGGTGTATCGAGATAGATAGGAATTTCAATTTCAGGATATTTTTCAAAAAGCTCAAATAGCTCATAGATAATGACTTGCGTTCGGGCCACTGCAAAGGCAGGGACCAAAAGCACACCTTGTGTCGAGATGATTCTTTTAATATGTTTTTTTAGTACCGATTGCGTATCTACTTTCTTATGAAGACGATCTCCATAAGTCGATTCAATAACGAGATAGTCAGCTTCTGTTTCCTTATTTGGTGGCAGGTGAATCAAATCATCCTTACGTCCAACATCACCAGAAAAACAAATCTTAGAATCACCATTATCAAAAGTAATACTAGTGGCCCCTAAGATATGGCCGGCCTCTTCAAAGATATAGCGAAAGTCTTCACCTAGCCATTTGCCTTGCTCAACCACTCTAAAGTGAGTCATGGTTTTATCGACATCATCTAAATCATAAAGAATTTCACTTATTTTCTTTTCTTTGAAATCATTTTCTTGAATATTAGCTGAATCCCTTAGAATTATTTCAACAATCTTCTTCGTCACTTCTGTACAATATATCTTTCCCCTGAATCCATTTTTTACTAATACAGGAAGATAACCAGAGTGATCATAGTGAGCATGAGTAAGGAAGATCGAATCAACTTCCGTAATATCGAAATCAGGAAGTTTACTATTTAATTTATTAGAGTCTTTTCCACCTTGAAACATTCCACTATCAATAAGAATATTCTTACGATTAATTGTTAGGAAGGTTTTAGAACCAGTGACAGTAGATGTCGCGCCATAGAATCTTAGTTTCATTTTATCCATGAGGATAATTATATCGACAATTCACTCAAATTCATAACTAAAGTAAACAAAAAAGGGCCCACAGGCCCTCTCTTAAACAAATATCTTAAGAAATTAAGTGTTTTAGATGATCTTCGATAAAAGAAGCGATGAAGTAGTAACTATGATCATAACCTTCACGGTAATTAACAACTAATTCCTGATTAAAATCAGCACAAACATTCTCGAAATTCTTAGTTTTTAACTGTTCTTCAAAGAATTCGTCAGCAAGGCCCTGTTCTATTAAGATCTTTTTAGAGTGAGTTTTCCCACTTCTAATTAGTTCACAAGCATCGTATTGTTTCCAATCCTCTTTATTATCTCCGAGATAGCCTGTAAAAGCTTTCTCTCCCCAAGGAACTTGAGTAGGATTAACAATTGGAGAAAATGCAGAGATAGCATGAAATAACTCTGGGTTATTTAGGCCTATAACAAGTGCTCCATGTCCTCCCATTGAGTGTCCAGTAATAGAAAATTTCACATCACCAAAAGAATCTTTAAGCATTGGTATAAATTCACTTACGATATATTCATACATCTTATAATGATCTTTATAACCTTCTGTCGTTGCATTGAGATAGAAGCCTGCACCTGAGCCAAAGTCGTAACTATCGTGTTCACCTGGTAGGTCAAGTCCACGAGGAGAAGTATCAGGACAAACAATCATTGTCTTACTATCAGCAAGATAGGCCTGTGCTCCAGCTTTTGTAATAAAGTTTTCTTCCGTACATGTTAGACCTGATAACCAGATAATTATAGTTTCAATTTTATCACTAGAAGGCTTGAAGTATGAAAACTTCATCTCTGTCTTTGTTATATTTGAAGTGTGAAGACAAAAGGCCGTCTCCCCACCAAATGATTTATGTGATTTCAATTTTTCAAATTTCATATTAATCCTACATTGTGTAATCAATTACCGTTCTAATTGCCTTTCCTTCGTGCATTAGATCAAATGCCTTATTGATCTCTTCTAATGGTAACTTAAATGTTACAAGATCATCTAGGTTAATTTCACCAGACATATAACGATCAACATAACCAGGAAGCTCTGTTCTTCCCTTTACGCCACCAAAGGCACTACCACGCCAAACACGTCCAGTTACTAGTTGGAATGGACGAGTACTGATCTCTTGTCCAGCTCCGGCAACACCAATAATAATTGATTCGCCCCAACCTTTATGACAACACTCAAGGGCCGATCTCATTAAATTAACATTACCAACACATTCGAATGAGTAATCAACTCCACCGTCTGTTAATTCAACAATAACTTCTTGAATCGGCTTATCGTAATTTTTTGGATTAATGAAATCTGTTGCACCAAATTTCATGGCCATTTCTTTCTTGTCGTCATTAATATCAATAGCAATGATTCTGCCAGCTTTGGCCATCTTTGCACCTTGAAGAACTGATAGACCAATTCCTCCCATACCAAAAACTGCAATAGTTGCACCTTCTTCTACTTTGGCAGTGTTGAAAACAGCACCAATACCAGTTGTAACACCACAACCGAGAAGACATACTTTATCAAGAGGAGCTTCTTTACTTACTTTTGCAAGAGAGACTTCAGCAACAACTGTGTACTCGGCAAAAGTAGAAGTTCCCATATAGTGATGAATCATTTTTCCATCTTTAGAGAAGCGACTTGTCCCATCTGGCATAAGTCCTCTACCTTGAGTTTCACGAACAGATGAACATAGATTTGTCTTTCCAGACTTACACATCTTACACTCACCACATTCAGCAGTGTATAAAGGGATAACGTGATCACCGACTTCCACACTTGTTACACCTTCACCTACTTCAACAACAACACCGCCACCTTCGTGACCGAGGATAACTGGGAATAAACCTTCAGGATCGGCCCCCGAAAGAGTAAATGCATCAGTATGACATACACCAGTAGCATGCATCTTAACTAGAACTTCACCTTTCTTTGGTCCCTCTAGATCGACTTCTTCAATTTTAAGTGGCTCATTTGGTCCCCAAGCAACAGCTGCTTTTACTTTCATATTTAGTACCTCCGGTATTTGTTAATTAATTGATCTATTTTAGGCCCATTTTAGATTGTTGACAATTGTGACGTTATTCGACAAATTGTTTACATATGGAAACAATAAAAGACCTAAGTCATATCTATAGTTTTATAAAAGTTGCACAATATCGATCATTTACAAAGGCAGCTGATGCCCTAAATGTGTCACGTTCACATTTAAGCAAGGCCGTTAAAGAACTTGAGGACAAGTTAGGACAACCACTCCTTAAAAGAAATACGCGCTTCATCGACTTTACTGACTTTGGTAAAAATTACTTTGAAATTTGTGCGAATCATATCCAAGAAATAGAAAGATTTACTAAGCAATCTAAAGAAAGTTTTGAGGCGACTAAAGATAAAATAAGAATCTCTTTGGCCGGTGCATATGGAGAAGATATCATTGCTCCGATGATCTCAAATATTATGATGAAACATCCTGGTATTGAAGCCGAATTAGTTTTCTCTACTGAGTTAATTGATATTACTTCTCATGAGTTTGATCTTGCCATTCGAGTAACCTCTAAAAAACCAAAGAAAGGCTTTGCAATTCAAATCGCTGATCGTAAGGAGTTTGTTTGTGCTTCACCAAATTATATTAATAAATTTGGACAGCCAAAGAAACCAAAGGATCTTAACTCCCACAATTGTCTAATTGGAAATAACGATACTTGGCAATTTTCAAATGATGGCCAAAAAGAAAGTATAAAAATTAAAGGGAATTTTAAAAGTTCTAATGGCCGTGCTCAAATGAATGCTGCTTTACAAGGCCTAGGCATTTGTAAACTTCCGGGTGTCTATGTTTTAGATCATATTAGAAATAAGACTTTACTGCCTTTGCTTAGTGAGTACACAAATCAGTCAATTCCAATTTGGGCAGTAACGCCGTCAAAAAAATCAATTTCACCTACAGTGAAATTGATTCTTCAAGAGTTTGGTGTTGTACTTTTCTAGATAGCGGCACCATTTCTATTTTCATAATGTGAAAGAAATGAATACATAACTTCATTTTCGTAATTCATATGCCTACAGAGATTATCAACGGCCTTCCTTACTTTCTTATAAAGGCCTTCCCATTCAGGACAAGTCTCTTCTTGAAGCTCATAATCTTGTACCATTTTAATCAGACCTCTAAGTTCTTCTTCTTGTTCCATATGCTCTTGAGTCATTTCTTTAATATACTCATATGCATCACTACAATTCTCCCTAAGTATTAAAGGGAAAATATACCTTTCTTCATTTTGCATATCTGCTTCAAGGGTTATCCAAAATCTTAATAGAAATTCTGAGATCCCACGAGGGGACCCTGGCCTATCTTTTGAAGATTCCCCTACTGCCTGCGATAAAATAATTAGACTTTTAAATTCTGTACGAATTTGTTGATGAAAAGAAACAAGCTTATCGACTTGCTCTTTAAAATTTGAAACTTTACTCACTTACTTTACCCCTGCAGTAATAACTAAACTTCTGATAAGTATAGCAACCTACGCAGGGCGCAACATGATTTACATCAGCTTTGTGATTTTATGACATAAATCAACTTGTCGTATTTAGTATTTCCTTAATCTATTTAAAGATATCTAATTTAAGATCTAAGATTTCACCCATCCAAAGAGTATTTTGAGTATGATCAAGATAATCATTACCCGTATTAGCATGTGTAAAAACAGTTAAGTCATCTCTATTTTCAAGTAACCAAGGAATCATCTCGTTTAATTTATCCGCGGCAAAAAGAAACTGACAGCTCCAACGCGGGTGTGGCCCAACCTCTTTCTGGTGCGCTCTTCCGACTTGAACATAATCTAAAGTCTTAACTTTCTCTATAACCTGTAAGGCCTTCTCATAAGTCGATTCATCGTAATATAAATGTGCATGATATGATGTAATTTCCATGACCGCATCTTCTTAAATTTTTTCTTAAATTGCAACATTCTCATCATCACCATTAAAATTAATTTATTTAAAAGGGAAAGCTATCATGAAATATGAAGTAAAAATCATTAGGCTTATTTGCGTTATTGCAATTGGTGCATTCATTTGGAGTCGACCGATACCGGACGGCCTTGAGCCAAAAGCATGGCATCTCTTTGCCATATTCTTAAGTACGATTTTAGGAATTATCATTAAGGCCATGCCCATGGGATCGATGTGTATAGCGGGACTTTCAATAGGCCTACTGACACAGACACTTAAGATAAAGGGTGAGGCCCTGACAGGCTTTTCCAATAGCACCATATGGTTAATTGTTACGGCCTTTTTTATTGCACAAGGCTTTGTCAAAACAGGACTTGGATCTCGTATTGCCTACTACTTCGTCTACCTACTTGGAAGAAGAACACTAGGCCTTGCTTACGGCCTAGCAATAAGTGATTTGATTCTTGCACCTGCAACACCTTCTAATACAGCAAGAGGTGGAGGAATTATTTTTCCAATCATGAAATCTTTAAGCCTCAGCTATGATTCGAAACCCAACGATCCTACCAATCGTAAAATTGGACACTACTTAACTCTTAGTTGCTTTCAAGTTTGCATGGTGACGTCTGCAATGTTTATTACTTCAATGGCGGCCAATCCACTTATCCAACAATTTGCCGCAGATAATGGAGTCAAAATAACATGGGGAGGTTGGGCCCTTGCTGCCATTGTACCAGGTATTGTTTCCTTAATTATTGTTCCTCTAGCTATCTACTTTGTTTATCCACCAACTATAAAAGAAACTCCTGGTGCACAAGAAATTGCAAAAATGAAACTTGAAGAGATGGGTCGCATGAGCAAACAAGAATGGATTATGATAGCGACCTTTATTTTCCTTATCACTTTTTGGATCTTAGGCAGTACATTGAAAATAAATGCAACAACAACGGCCTTTGGGGGACTATCGATTCTTCTTATTACTGGCGTATTAAATTGGGATGACATCAAGTCAGAAAAGGGAGCTTGGGATACGCTAATTTGGTTTGGTGTCCTTGTCATGATGGCCGACTACTTAAATAAGTTTGGCTTTGTCCCGTGGTTTAGTAAGTATGTGGCAATGGAAGTCTCTGCTCTCACTTGGACACTTGCCTTTCCTATTTTAGCAGGAATTTACTTCTACTCGCACTACTTCTTTGCATCGGCCACGGCCCACGTCACAGCAATGGCAGCAGTCTTTATAGGAGTCGGAGTGCAAGTAGGAGTGCCTCCCTACTTAATGGCAATAACTCTTGGTTTTTTCTCAAACCTCTTTGGTTCACTAACACACTACGGGTCAGGACCGGCTCCGGTCTTCTTTGGTTCCGGATATGTTGAGCTATCGGACTGGTGGAAGATGGGATTTTTTATTTCCATCATAAATATCTTAATCTGGATGATTATTGGCGGTGCCTGGTGGAAGCTACTTGGACTATTTTAAGACCTTAGCTTTTAAAAGATTAAAATTCATCCTCGCAATATTTGAGATTGAAATTCCTTCAGGACATTCAATTTCACATGCACCAGTAAAAGAGCAGTGACCAAATTCCTCTAACTCCATTTGCTTCGTCATTGCCAGTGTTCTTCTACCTTCTTCAACCTTTCCCTGGGGAAGGAGGTTTAGGTGAGTTAATTTCGCTGAGGTAAAAAGAGCAGCGGATGAATTCTTACAAGTTGCGATACAAGCACCACACCCAATACAAGCAGCCGAGTCCATTGATAGGTCTGCAACTTCTTTTCCAATTAAAATTGAGTTGGCTTCGGGAGCTGTTCCTGTCTTAGCAGTGATATAACCACCACTTTCAATAATGCGATCAAGAGCACTTCTATCGACAACTAAATCCTTTACAACCGGAAATGACTTCGCTCTCCATGGCTCGACAACAATTACTTCATCATCAGTAAAACTTCTCATATGTAATTGGCAAGTTGTCGTATTAGCATGTGGCCCATGAGCTCTACCATTGATAAAGACTCCACACTGGCCACAGATCCCCTCACGACAATCATAATCATATGCAATAACCTTCTCGCCTTTTAAAACGAGACTTTCATTTAACATATCGAGGGCCTCTAAAAAGGACATATCTTCAGTAACGTTATCAAGCTCATACTCAACAAATTGTCCTTCTGACTTTGAATTTTCTTGACGCCAAATCTTAAAAGTTACTCTCATTATTACCTACTTATATGATCTAATCGTTGGTTGTATATATTCAAACTCTAATTCTTCACGATGCAGTTGATAGTCTCCATCATTATATTCCCAGGCCGACACATAACTATAGTCTTCATCATTACGAACGGCTTCACCTTCAGAGCTTTGAAATTCTTCCCTGAAGTGTGCGCCACATGACTCTTCCCTTTGAAGGGCATCCACACACATCAATTCGCCAAGTTCAATAAAGTCGGCCAAGCGTAGCGCCTTTTCAAGCTCTGAATTTAGCTCTTCATTAACACCAGTTACTTTAACATTCTTCCAAAACTCTTCTTTTAAGTCTCTAATTTGAGAAATTGCCTTTTCTAAACCACTACGGTTTCTACTCATGGCACATTCTTGCCACATTATTTTCCCAAGTTCTCTGTGATAATGATCGACGGTTTTCACACCATCAATCATCAGTAGTTTCTTAATTCTTTCTGATGCCTTCTCGATACATCGATTAAACTCATCATGAGAAATATCTGGTTGTTCACTCTTCATTTCATCTGCAAGATAATTATTGATTGTATTTGGCAGAATAAAGTAGCCATCAATACTCGCTTGTAATAATGAATTTGCTCCGAGGCGATTTGCTCCATGATCTGAATAGTTGCATTCGCCCACTGCATAGAGCCCTGGAATAGTAGTCATTAATTCGTAATCTACCCATAGTCCGCCCATTGAGAAGTGAGCAGCAGGAGAAATTTTCATCGGCTCTTTATAAGCATTGATGCCTGTAATCTTCTCATACATTTGAAAGAGATTACCGTAGCGATCTTTAATAACTTCAACTCCGAGCCTTTCAATCGCATGCTTAAAATCTAAATAAACAGCATTCTTTAAGGCCCCAACTCCGTGGCCAGCATCTATTTGTTCCTTAGCAGAACGTGAAGAAATATCTCTCGGTGCCAAGTTTCCAAAACTTGGATACTTTCTCTCTAAATAATAATCTCTATCTTCTTCTGGGATATCATTTGCATCGCGACTATCCCCTGCTTTCTTAGGAACCCAAATTCGTCCATCATTTCGTAAAGACTCTGACATAAGAGTAAGTTTTGATTGTAACTCACTTGACTGCGGTAAGGCGGTAGGATGAATTTGTGTAAAGCTTGGAGCTGCAAAGAAAGCACCTTTTTTATGAGCGGCCCATATAGCAGACCCATTACAACCAATAGCAAGTGTAGAAAGCCTAAAAACTCGTGAGTAACCACCGGTTGCGAGAACGACAGCATTTGCCATAAACTTCTTAATTTCACCTGACTCTAAATTTCTTGTAATAATCCCTTTGGCCTTCCCATCTATAACAACGAGATCAAGCATCTCTGTACGTGGATACATCTTAACATTTCCTGCTTTGACCATTTTTGAAAGTTGAGAATAAGCGGCCAAAAGAAGCTGTTGACCGGTTTGACCTCTGGCATAGAATGTTCGTTGAACTTGAACTCCACCAAAACTACGATTAGTTAAAACACCACCATACTCTCTAGCGAAGGGAACACCTTGCTGGGTAAAGTGATCGATAAGAGGGGCCGACAATTCAGCTAAACGATAGACATTGGCCTCTCGAGAACGAAAGTCACCACCCTTTAAAGTATCGTAGAACATTCTCCAAACACTATCACCATCATGTTGATAATTCTTTGCTGCATTTACTCCACCTTGTGCTGCAACAGAGTGTGCACGTCGGGCAGAATCTTGATAGCAGAAACAATCAACATTATAACCAAGTTCACCAAGGGTAGCGGCAGCTCCTGCTCCGGCCAAACCTGAGCCGACAACTATGATTGAGACTTTCTTACGATTTGCGGGATTAAGAAGCTTGCTCTCAGCTTGATAGTTAGACCACTTCTCCTTCAAATTTCCTTTAGGGACTTTAGGATTTAGCATTACAAAACCTCCCTAATGAAGATAACAATGGGAATGAGAACAAAACCGATTGTAATAAAGAATGAAAATATTTTTGCACTACAGTCTATTATACGAATATGACTTAAACGATAGACGCCTAGAGTTTTAAAGGCACTTGATAGCCCATGGTTTAAATGCGCTCCTAAAGGAACCATTAAAACACAATAGAAGATCACATAGAATGGATTCCTAAATAATGTCGTCGTTAAAAGATAAACATCTTTATATCCATTTGAGTCATTATAAACACTTCCTCCAAGACCAAATTTAATTTTCGCCCAGAAATTTGCCATGTGAATAACGATAAATAATAAAATGAAAAAGCCTAAGAAACCCATGTTTTGGGAGGTCCAAGTTGAGACTTCTCTATTATCCTTAAGAGCATATTCAACCCCCTGTGAGCGGGAATTCTTCAAGGTAATAGCAATCGCCATATAAGTATGAAGAGCAATAGCAAAATAAAGAATAAATGAAACGGCCTTTATAAATATATTTTCGGCCAAAGTATGGGAATAAAGATTATACAAAGAATGTGCATATTCTTGTGGTAACAAGAGTATTAAATTTCCGCAGAGATGAATGAGTAAAAACAGGCATAAGAATAGCCCAGTAACTGCTAAAACATACTTTCTAAAAAACAACATACAAACATCCCTTCTTTACATTAATTATAAAATAGGGAGTTCATAAAACCTAGATAAAATATGGTAAAAAAAAGGGCACAAAAATGTGCCCTTCTTCTATTTAAGATATTTAAAACTTTATGCTACTTTCTTTGTCTCAGTTTCTCTTTTAGTCTTATGAAAATTAACGACATTATTAACTGCACGTCTCGCAGACTTTATTTGAGCAATTATTAACCCTTTTAGATCTGTGATATCCTCACCAATATGATTAACCGATTGGCTTAACTCAGTTGAGGCAGCATTTAAGTCATGTGCTGATTGACTTGTTAAGCTTGCAGAACTTGAAATTTCTTGCATCGCTTTACTTACTTCTTCAACACCAATTAGCTGTTCTTTTGAAGCATTAGCAACTTCATTTGAGTTTGCAGAAACTTCATCAAAATTTCTAAGTACCTGAGTAAACACTTCTTGACACTGATTACTGATCTCAACACTTTTATTAATTTTATCTCTACTCATATTTAAAGATTCATTAACATCACGACTTGAGATATCAACAATATCTGTAACCTTCTTTAAGCTATCAACAAGTAGCTTTGAAATCTCATCAGCAGATTCACCACTCATCTTAGCAAGGTTACCTACTTCTTCGGCAACGACAGAGAAGCCTTTACCATTTTCACCAGCTCTTGCTGCTTCAACAGAGGCGTTGAATGAAAGTAGCTTAGTTTGAAAAACGATATCATTAATAACTTGAGTTTTAACATTAATCTCTTCAAATACTTTAACGATTTCATTTAATTCACTATTACTTTTCTCAACGGTATTTGCTAGTGCTGTTGTACTATTATCGACATCTTTAACACCACGTCCTAGATCTCCTAGAGACTTTACACCATCAGTTACTAAGTCCTGACTTTTCTTAATTAGAGAAGCAACATTATTAGAACCATCAGTATTACTCTTAATCATTTGAGAAATCTCATGTAAAGAGCTTGATGTTTCTGTTGCTGCCGCAGAAAGTTGTTCAGAAATAGAACTTAGTGCGACAGACTTATTCTTAAACGTATTTGAAACATTCTCTAGGTTTTGACCTTCATTAGAAATTGACTCAACGATATTATTGATTCGTCCATCAATTCGTCTTGCCATAAAGATACAAATCCCCACAGAACCAAATAAACTAATAATTGAAATAATCGACATTAAAAAGATTGAATCAGAGTAAGTCTGATCTGCTTCTTTAAATTCTTCATCACCCATTCCAAGAATTAACTCTTGAAGTTGATCAAGGCTATCTCTAGCTCCTTCAAACTTAGAGTTCACTGGCCCTAATGAGTTTTTAATAAGTTCTGTTCTAGTGAACTTACGAAGATGTCCTTCTTTATCTAGAGGAAACTTATCTGCTGCCGTCTTTTCAAAAGCTTCTAATCCTTCATTAAATTTCTTAGAAATTTTAATTTCTTTAGGTGAGTCACCTAAGACAGTATACTTTTTAAAACGATCAACAACTTGTTGCTTATTAGTAAAGTAGTCATCGGCCAAAGCTTTTCTCTGCTTATCTGATAATCCCTCAAGAAGTAGTGTTCTTTCGGCCACTAGCATCTGCTGAAAGTCTCGATCAGCTTGTACTAGACTGTTGATACTTGGAAGTCTTTTTGAAAACACTGTATACAAGTGCGACTTCACTGATGTTAATGATTGATAACCAACAAATGCAATAATCAGCTGAATGGTAAGCATTGTAGCTGATAGAGCAATTAATTGTTTCTTAATTGTCCATTGTCCCTTCATAAATAACCCTCAAACTCCCTCAAAATTCTATTTCTTCGCAACTCTCGTTAAGATTTGCTCAGTGATTTTATCCAGCGGTAGTGAAATACATGAAGCACCTAATTCAAATGCTTTCTTTGGCATTCCATAAACAACTGAACTTTCCTCGTCTTGTGTAATAGTGAAAGTATCATTCTCTTTCAATTTAAGAAGCCCTTTGGCCCCATCTGCTCCCATTCCCGTTAGAAGTGCTGCTGTTACTCGATGCCCTTTAAGTTGGGCAAGGTTTTCGAATAAGTAGTCAACGCTTGGACGGTGTCCAGAATATATCGGAGTTTCACTGTCTAACTTGATCATTAATTTACTCTTTCCAACAACTCCCATATGGATTCCACCTGGAGCAATATAGACTGTATTATGCCTTACCTCTTCACCGTCTGTTGCTTCGACGACGTCAAACGGACATAACTCGTTTAGACGATTAGCAAATGCTGTCGAAAATACTGGAGGTATATGTTGAACTATAAGAACTGGTGGAAACTCTTTTGGGAAGCGCATTAGTAGTTGCTTAATCGCTTCCGTCCCTCCTGTTGAGGCACCAATTGTAATTAACTGACTTCCAGAGAAATCGAAGTTGTTAGACCCAACCCAGCTTGTGAGCTTTTGTCTCTTTGACTTAACAATACTATGATAAGCAAGGTCAATTTTTTCTAGTAAGGCCTTCTTGAATTTAAAGATATCGTCAAAAGATGGCTTCTTTAAATAATCAAACGCACCATCTTCAAGACATCTCATTACGATATCACCATCGCTCTTGCTTACAGAACTAATCATGATCGCCTGTAGCGACTGATCCTTTGGTAGATTTTTAAGAACATCATGCCCGCTCATTTTTGGCATATTAATATCTAAGGTAATAACGTCTGGCTTAAGTGCTTTAATCTTTTCTAATCCATCTTGTCCGTCGACAGCTTCACCAACGACCTCATATCCTGGATCACCTGTAAGACACTTCTTAATTAGCTTTCTAACAGTACCAGAGTCATCGATAATGAGAATCTTCTTCACCTGAGCTTCTTTCACTCTAAGACTTCTTTTTGTTTCATGATTCGTCTTAAAATATATTGACTGACCAAGACTTTGGAAGCCTTCATGTCGTCTTAAGGTTTCAGAAATCCCAATTAAAAGATATCCCTTATTTGTGACACAATTTGAGAACTTTTTGATAACTTTATCAATTTGTTCTTCATTGAAGTAGATAAAGACATTACGACATAGAATCAGGTCGTATTTGTCACGATACTCAGAACTATTTTGATCTATTAAATTATGAACCTTAAATTTACAAAATTTTTTAAGATCATCACTGACTTTAACAAAGGGTGCGATCTCGCCGCTACCGCGATACCAATTGCCTTCGAGATATTCCTTAGGAACCTTCTGAAGTTCTTTCCAGTAATAAACACCTTTCTTTGCGTGCTTAATTGATTTCTCACAAATGTCAGTTGCAATAATTTCAAATTTAAAGCTAGGATCAATCTCTTTGATATGTTTTTTAAGAATCATAGCAAGACTATAAACTTCATCACCCTTGCTACAGGCCGCACACCAAATCTTTAATGTGTCACGCCCACTATTTTTTACTCGTTCAACCATCTTAGGAAGGGACTTGATGATAAAATCAAATTGATTTTTCTCTCTCATAAAGAACGTATAATGCGTTGTCAGAAGTGATATTAGCTCAGTCTTTTCCTGACTACCCGGAGATTTAATTAACGTTAAGTACTCATCAGCATCTTTTAAACGAAGCTCGACAATTCTCTTGTCAATACGGGACTTTACCATTGCATCATTTTGCGCTGTAAAGTGTGTCCCTGTCTCCTGTGACATCATTTGAGCTATTTCAATATAACTTCTAGCAAGATTACTCATTCAATCTCTTCCTAATTTAAATTAATTATTTTTAAACGGCCTTATCAAACCTAGCATCGTTCTCACTTGGGTATTCATCAGAATCCACTTCTAGTACTGGATCATCAAATCCCATATCATCAGCTACTAGCTCAGCCTTCGCAACGACCTTAGCAGGCTCGCGTTTTACAACTTCAGCAACCGGTGTCTTTTCAAAGACAGGAAAGTCTTCAACAACCTCTTTCTTTGCTACAGTATGAGACTTAACTGGTGTCGATGAGATCGAATCGATTAATGCATTTCTATCAACTGAAAGGTTTTGAATCTTACCTAAGACCTCACTTTCTAGCTCTTCAACAATTCCATTAAGAATTGACGTCTGCTCAGATAAACTTTCTGCAAAGCCAGAAGTTTCTTGTGCAATTGTCGAGTTAGTATGTGTTACTTCATCAAGCTCATTCATTGCATCCGAAATATTATTAATTCCTTCAGCTTGCTCCTCAGAAGCAGTTGAGATCTCAGTCATCATTTTTGTTACAGCATCAACATTTTCAACAACACTATCTAGGATCTTTCCACAGTTTTCAGAAACATCTACACCCTTAGTGATACTTGTCTGTGCTTCAGAAATAAGTCTTTTTACATTCACTTGAGTTTCATCAACGATTGATTGAACCTTTTTAATTGATCCACCAAGTAGCTCTTCAATCTCAAGAGCAGCATTCCCACTCATTTGAGCAAGGTTTCCTACTTCCTCTGCAACAACTGCAAATCCCTTACCATGCTCACCAGCTCTGGCCGCCTCTACTGAAGCGTTAAAAGAGAGAAGCTTTGTTTGGAACACAATATCGTTGATAACTTTAGTCTTTTCAGAGATTTCATTAATAACATCGACAATCTTTACGATTTCTTCGTTATTGCGATTCATCTCTTTCATAATATCTTCGTTATTGCCGTTAATTTGTCCAATGGCCTCAACCATTTCATTAACAGCGCTCTTCCCTTGAAGGGCAACACGTTGAGACTCGTCTGCTTTCTGGCTTGATACCTTAGCATTCTCAACACTCTTATTTACCATTGCAGTAATTTCATTAAGGGTCGCTACTGTTTCTTGAATAGCGCTTGCCTGTTGAGTTACAGATGATGACACTTTTGATGAAGCCATGCTCATATTAGTTGAAGACTTTTCAGTAACTTGTGATGAGTCACGAAGTCTCTCACTAAGGCCAATGATCTTCTTAATTGACTTAGAGAAGTTGTATTGGAAACCATATGCAAATGCTGCAATAATCGCAAAAAGGATTGGGATATAGAAGCTAATCTTCTCTTCAAGAGCAGTACTTGACTCAATTTTTTCTTCAGTCTTTCTATCAATTAACTCAACATTATCCTGAATATTTTTAAAGATCTTCTTTGTTCCAGAAACTGCGATTTGGCTATACTTTTCAAGAAGAAGTTGGTTTTCATATAATTTACTAAATGAACGAATATAACTATCTACAGATTTAGTTACATCGTTGTAAATATATTGCTTATATTTACGAGCAACTAACTCTTTCTTTATTTTTAGACCTTCTTTTTGAGCTTTTTCTACATATTTCTTTGTTCTTCTTAAAAGAAAATCTTTTTCATGACGACGAAGCGTTAAAAGAGAAATCATAAAACTTGGGTTCAAGTCATATTTTTTGATCTTAGTTTCAATGTCATGAGCATAGCTACGTAATTCACCTCTAAGGCCACTCTTAGAGTCTCCTTCTTTTTTCAGAGTTTCACGTGTGTTTTCAAAGTTTTTAGAGTGTTCTTTATAATTTTTAGAAAGCTCATCCCATTGAACCTCATTAGCATAGTCAACATCTAGCCTCTGCATACTTTCAAAGATTTCTTTATTGATCTTTCCTAGCTCTAAAAAGCGCTTTGCGGCACCAGGGTCTTGTGAAATGACATACTGCTTTTCATTCGATATTTGTTCACCAAGATTTGCTGCAAATGTTCTCATCGAATCTTTCATTCGAAGGTCTCTCTGTACAGTATCTTTTAAACTTTCAACTAGTCCATAGTAAGAGTAAATTGAAATGGCCAGTCCTATACCAAACATTGCAAAGATACCAAGAAAACTTAGAATCGTTTTTTTGTTCATTGACATTTTTGTCTGTTTCATTACTTTCCCCCGGTGCTATAGGCACCATTCTCTACTAAGCAGCTTTCTTTACAAGGCCATTAATTTCATCGATGTTTAAAATTGACTCAAGATCAACTAATTGAATTAATGCTTCGTTATTGCGATATACTCTATTCAGTCGATCACGTTTCTTCGTTTCTACTGAAGCTACTTCTTGAATTTGTTCTTCATCTACTGAAAGAACCTTACAAATATTATCCACAACAATTCCTAAGCAAAGCTGTCCAAATTCCACAATAATAACTGCTTCTTCATTTGATTCAGCTGGCTTAACACCTAAACGAGTACGTAGATCAATAATTGAAATAACCTGTCCACGTAGGTTCATGATCCCTACATAATAAGTTGGACTAAAAGGTACATTAGTTGTTTCAGGAACAGAGATTAGCTCTCTAACTTGCAGAAGTGGAATTGCATAGTGCTCATCTCCAAGTTTAAACTCTAGGTATCTTTTTGTTACATCAGTTGTTTCATTTTCCATATTATCCCCACATATCAAGTTATATATTTTAATTATGCCGCGTTACTTACTGGTCTTTGGCCTTTCGTTTTACTTACTTTATTAACAACAAGTTCTTTTAAATCTAAGATTAGAGCTGGTCGTCCATTTCCAAGAATCGAACTTCCCATAAAACCTTGAGTATTCTTAATATCATTCCCAAGACTCTTGATAACAACTTGCTGACGTCTAAGAACATCATCGACTACGATTGCAAAATCCATATCTTCAGTTCTTACAACAAGAGCAATCTCATTTACCGAAGGCTCTTTAACATTATGTTTTAAAAGTTTACTTAGCCTAAATGCAGGTAGGACTTGTCCTCTTAGAACAATACAGCCACCAACATTATTTACTTTCTTATAATTTTCTTCTGTAACAGAAACTGTTTCGTGAACTAGATTCAGTGGGACGACATAGTTTTCGTCACTAACTCTTGTCACCATTCCTTCGATAATTGCCATTGTCAGAGGAAGCTTAATTCTAAAGGCAGAACCTGAGCCTACTTCAGATTTAACTTCAACGGCCCCTGAAATATCTTGGATATTCTTTTTAACAACATCCATACCAACTCCACGGCCTGAAATTTCACTTACCGCTTCTTTTGTTGAAAAACCTGGTGCAAAAATTAAGTTAATCGCATCTTGATCACTTAATTTGTCAGCATTCTTAATAACGCCCTTTTCAATGGCCTTATTCTTTATAATATCAGGATCGATTCCCTTACCATCATCTACAACTTCAATAACAAGGCTATTCCCTTCGTGATATGCCTTAATTTGAATCTCTCCAGCATCGGACTTTCCAACAGCTTTTCGATCCTCAACACTCTTTTCAAGCCCGTGGTCAACAGCATTTCTTACGATGTGTACTAAAGGATCTGAAAGTTGCTCAAGAATATTCTTATCAACTTCTGTCTCCTCTCCAACAATAGTAAGATTAACTTTCTTACCAAGTGCTTTTGAAGTATCTCTTACAATTCTTTGAAGTTTTGAAAATGTCGTCTTAAGCGGAACCATTCTCATCTTCATTGAAATATCTTGAATTTCTTTGGTAATCTTTGATAAGTGACTAACACTTTTTCTAACATGCTCATCAGCTACGAGATCATTACATTCACTAAGTACAGTTTGTAGAATAACAAGCTCTCCAACATAGTTATTAAGCTTTTCAACACGACTGATACCAATACGAATCGTCTCTTCTGGTTTTGCTGGCTTCTTTGGTGCAGCAGCAACAGCAGGCTTCTTTTCTTCTTTTTTTGCAGCAGTTTCTAAACTTACAACATTATCTGCCACAGGAGCTTCTTTTGGAGAAGCCGACTCATTCATAAGTGCATCGAGATCATTTGGTCCACTTGCAACAGCGGCCACTTCAACAGGCTTCACTTCTTCTGTTGAATCAAAAGACTCTCCATATAACATACGATCGAGGTCACTGATATCTGATTCACTTGGGCGTGATTCAGCAACGACTTCCTCTTCAAAACTTACAGATTCCTCATTATCGAGGATACCTTGTAATTCCTGGTCTTCGAAATCGTCGTGCTCTTCTTCGTCTTGTTCTTCTTGTTCTTCTTCGTGTGCACTAGCTTCAAACTCTGCTTCATCAGGAATATTTGAGATTCTAAGATCATCATGCTCAACATCAGCACTAGAGACATCTTTAATTAACTGGATAATATCGTCTGAATTAAACTTAGCATCAATATCATCTCTAAGAGCAGAGATCATATTATTTAAATGGTCAGAACACTTGAGGAAAACATCAATAACATCAGCACAAATATCAACCTCACCCTTCTTAACCTTTAGGATGAGTTCCTCCATCTCGTGAGTAAACTCTGCAACATCACTGAACTCAACTGCTCTTGATGTTCCCTTTAGGTTGTGAGCGAGTCGAAAAATTTTATCAATATGCTCATCTGTATTATCGACACCAGATTCTAATTCTAGGAAAGATTCTTCACAGTCTTCAAGAAGCTGTACTGCTTCTTCAAGGAAATCCATCTTTAATTCTAATTCAAACTCATCCATAATCACATCTTGTCTTTTGTGTTAATATCTCTTCATTATTCGGACAATATTTTTATTTAATTAATGTTTTTAGAGGCTTACTGTAAATTTCTATAAATAATCTTAGTTTCATGACATTGATCATGTTCGCTTTTTTACAAGTCCTTAATTATTCGTTTGCCCCTAGTAGAATGTAGATATAAAAAGAGCCCATTTTTGTCGCAAGTGGAATCATAAGAGACTCATATTTACCTAAATCAATCTCAGAAAAGTTCTCTCTAAGTAAAACCGATGGAATTGCTCGATCAATAACAATCCCTCTATTTTGATTCAAATTGGCCTTTGCTTGTCCTAAGGTAATATTTGTAAACTCTGCAATAGCATCCTTCACATCGTCGTTAAGCTCAGTATAGTCTTCACCAAAAATTTGGTTATAAATATTGATGAAAACAATATCTGGGAAACAAATAAGAAGCCTTCCATTAAATTGCTCATTTTGAACATCAATGGAACCAATCAACCCAATTTCATAGCTTTCAAAATCTTTTGCTTTGGAAACTTTTCCTGGCAATACTTTTAAATTTGCCTGAACACCAAAAGTATCAATTGCCGCTTGAATAAAAGGGTTTACAAAGTTTACGTCTAACTCAATTCTTTTCTTTTTAAGATTTAGCTCTTGTAGTCTTTTTGAGATCGAATCAGTAAAGTTGAAACGTTCATCAACATAATCACTCTTGAGTTCTCTAATAAGTTTAGAGCGTGCATTAATTGTATATATTAAAATTGACTTCTCTTCAGCTGACTTGAATAACCTAAAAATTTCGTTATAAATTTTTGGAGAAACATACTCAACGCTCTTAAAATCTAAAATTATTAACTTATCTTTCTCATCCTCTAATATCGCATCAAAGATCATCGACAATGACTTGACACAGTCTTGATCGATATCGCCCGAGAAGGCCAAAACTGAGAAGTGAGATTTTGTAATTCTCTCTACCATACCCATGAAAGCCTCCTATTAACCTTGTGGAAACCTTTTCTTCATGGCCAGGGCCAACCTCTTCTTAAAAGATGCTTGATCAAATGGCTTAATTACATAGCCGTCAACATCACTAGCAATCGCCTCTTGAATTTGAGCAACATCTTGTTCGGCAGTTACCATAACGAATGGCATTTCTTTAAAATTCTCACTACCTCTAATAGTTTTTAAAAGATCTAGTCCTGTAGCATTTGGCATACTCCAGTCAGAAATAATAAATGATATCTCGTTTGGTCCACCTTTATTCTCTACAATCTTTTTAAGAGCATCTTTTCCATCAACGGCCTCAACAAATCTATCGGCCCCTAAATCACGCAGTAACTTTTTAACGATCTTTCTCATTGTGCTCATGTCATCCACAATTAAAAAAGAAAACTTTTTAAGATCTTCCATATACTCTTTCTCCTACTCAATAATCTTCAACTAATATATCACCAGGAAATTTTGCCAAATAGCGACCTTATTTTTCCCCGCAAATAAAAAAAGTTTTGATTCTCTATTTAAACTTAATATATCTAGTTAGTTATCGGCGCTTGTGATTTTTTTTTTACGCTCATTTGTGTCAAAGCTTATATTTTCCCCAAAGAAAATCTATTGGATTGAAGGCCAATAATATTCAATACTTGCCAATTAAGTGCCACATAAATTAAACGCTTTAAGAAAATTCTCAACAAAGTAGGTAGTCCATCAAAAATGTTTACACTTTGTTCATACTTATAAGTATTACATTCAACGACTTTTCAAATATTTATTATGATATTAGTCATAGACATGAGTAGGTTAAAAACACTGACAATTATCCTAATTACGTCGATGAGCTTTGCAGCGAAGCAGCCGCAGACCAGTAACGTCCCCGCTCCTGAAGAAGTCATTCAAGACAGCTCACCAGGTGTATATTCGAAATTTAAGTATTTTCTTAGAGATCACCTTTCAAAAGAGAATATTAATCGTAAGTTGATTGATGCTTTCAATAGTTTGAAGATCAGTCTCGATGTGGATATTTTCAAAATCAATATCGCAGACGGACTCTCTCTTAGAGGTAAGTACGAATACGAAGTAGAAAAGTCCTATATTCAAGGAAACTATACTCGTCGCGATCAATTCAATTTCAGAATTCATCACGACACGAAGAATGCATTCTTTCCAGAACTGCAGACACCTTTCTTTCTTAAGCTTGATCGTAATAACGAAGTTGTCATTTCAAGACAATTTGAGAAGAAAACTGATGCGATGAAGGCCCTACCTTTTAATGTGGCAAAAATCCCAATTCGCTCAAAATATGTCGATGAACTAAATCCAGGAGACTTTATCTCCATACCGGCCTCAATGGCATTAACAACAGGGTTTAGCTACAATAATACAATTCCTCTACTAAATACTGGCCTGTCAGGTTTTTACACCATGGCCGGAGACTTTCTCATTCAGGTATATAAGCTCGAAGATCAGAAAGTAAGAGTTAAGATTATCGCACAAAAGAAGAAAACTTCAGGACTAAGCTTTAAGAGTCGATTTGCCATCGAACTTGTTAGCTTTGAAATCTTAGGACAAGAAGTTGATTATGAGTATAAACTCGACTGGTTTAAACTCGATGCTTCCCGCACAAAAGGTAATATCATTCTTGCCGACTATGTCTTTAATCTAAAAGATGACGAGGTTAGAAAGGTTTACGATAGATTATTTAATAATGTCTTTAAATTTAAAGAGGCCAAACTCTTTGCTGAATCATTAAACTCAGATCTACTTGATAAGTACTATGTCGTTAACCTTGAAGATGTTGACCGTATTGCCAGAGTTGACGAATGCCAAGAAAGCCCAAGGGTAGAAAGAGTCTTTAAAGGACACAATAGATACAAATCAAAATCGTCAGGAATTCAGCTTAATCTTGATATTTTAAAATTAAGTGCAAAGAGCCACTATGTTAACAATCGATTTAATTTTGAACGACTCGATGGTTCCACGGTAGCTTTCTACTACCCTAACTATACGAAGACTAAAGAGTCTAAGATTTCCATTGAGATTTTTGATACTAAGGAAAAAGAGATCCTCTCTTATTTCGGGCTAACTTCTTCGCATAGTGATCATAAATTTTTAAATGTTGGAATGAACTTTAATCGCATCGATAATGAATTTAGAAGACTAGAGCAAAGAAGATACTTGAGAATTCTAAAGGGTATCCTACCTTCTCTTATTCGCGATGAAGTCATTGCTCGTATTCCAAAAGAAAAACGTTACGTAAACTTCAATTCAAGAGTTACGATGATATTGAAAAAAGAAGCATTCTCTTATCTGAACAAGATCCCATTTGAAGAGTTCCGCTATCGCCTAGCAGAGCACCTCAGAGGAAAGAGAGTTATTCGCTCAACAAGTCATGATAAGGACTCTAGGCTTCATCCATTTGATGTACCAGAGGACGAGTATCAAAGGAAGACAAAGAAACTTGCAAAGTACTTCTATGACATCATTCATAGTGACATGCCATATAATGAGAAGGTCGATAAGTTCACATCTAAACTAAGAAGAATGAATAATGAACAATATATTATGCAACTTCTAGTGGAACTTCTTCCTAAAGATGATATTGAGAAATATCTCTACCTCGATGTCTATATTGTTGATGACTCTGAGACACTTGTGGACTTAAGAATCGGAACAAATAACTACCAAGAAATCTATAATCAACTTGAGTACTTGAACCGCTATATTAGAGGAACAGGTGAAGATCTAAGAATTGATGATCGAGTTGATCGTATTGAAGATATTCAAGAATTAAATTAAGAGTACCAAATAAAAAAGCCGCTTAAAGCGGCTTTTTTTATTTAACAAATTCGACGTGAGTATGTTTTTGTTGATTTTCTTTTTTAGCAAGACGAGCCTTTTTCTTATTTTGTCTCTTCTTGAATGCTGCTTCCTTCTCTTCGTAAGCCTGTCTTCTAATCTCTTTCTCTTTTGCCTTCTTAGTTTCAGCAATTTCTTTAATCGATTTGAAGTAAGTCTCTCTTCTAAACTTAGTAAAGGCCTTATCATCGGCTGCTGTACAACCTTGGTGACCTTTCTTCTTTAAGTTTACAGACTTTTTACTTGAGATATACTCAACAGCATCTCTCGTCTTATTTCCTGCCATATCAATTCCAATAGCATTTAATAAGTTCTTTCTATTAACAAGGCGGTATGAGCCAGGAGCAATCCCCTCAACAGTTAGTCCACCAATAGCAACACGCTTTAGCTTATCAACAGTAAGACCAGCACCTTCACACATACGACGAATTTCACGGTTCTTACCTTCATTGATTCTAAACTCTAGCCAAGTTTTTGTTTCTAGCTGCTTAATAACACGAACAGCTTGTGGCTTTGTCATTACGCCATCAATATAAACACCTGCTCTTAATTTCTTAAGTAGGAATTCATTGATCGCACCAAAAACTTTTACCTCGTACACCTTAGTAATTTCAGAGCTTGGGTGAATAACAAGATTTGCGAAATCTCCGTCATTCGTCATTAGCAGAAGACCTTCTGAAAGGTAATCAAGACGGCCAACTGGATAGATTCTCTCACTGATCTCTTTACAAAGATCAATAACAGTTTCTCTTCCCTCTGGATCATTAACTGTTGTCATAACTCCACGAGGTTTATTCATAATCATGTAGATTTTTTCTACTGAACCAAGGTCGGCGGCCTTACCGTCAACTTCAACAGCATCAATAGATGGATCAACCTTAGTTCCTAGTTCACGAATAGCAATACCATTAACCTTTACACGTCCTTGAACGATTAGGTCTTCGGCCTTACGACGTGAAGTGATCCCACAATCTGCAATAAATTTTTGTAAACGTACTAATTTAGACATTTGACTCTCCTATCTGCCATCACGGCGGTTAAAAGCTATAAAGAAAAAGCTTACGTCTAAATAGAACTAAACGTAAGCTTTTACAAGTATTTAAGTAATTATTTCTTATTCAATATGAGACTCAGAATCCCCTAAGTCCTTGTTATTTAAGAAATCAAGGTCAAGATCTAGGTCTTTGGCCCCATTAATTAAATTTTGAGTTGTTTCATTGATACTGTCATCAAGGTCAACATCCATCTCATCTTGAGGAAGAGCTGAGTCTCCACCAAATAATTTAGCAAAAGCATCATCAAGTGCCTGTGCTAGATGATCGGCCTCTTCATCAGACTTAGACTCATCAATAATTGCAATTTCTTCAACTTCTTCTGCAGCAGCTTCAATGTCCGCTTCATCATTTTCTTCGTTGATTACAATTTCTTGAGCTTCTGTATTCTCAGAAGAAAGAATAGCGTCCGCAACTTCTTCAAGTGCTTCCTCTACTGTCATATCTTTAATAACTTCACCTGAATCAAGATCGATCATTTCAAAATCATCTTCCTCTTCTTCAGGGATATTAAATGGACCTTTTGTTAGATCAGCAATAACCTCAGGGCAAGTGATCGCAGTAAAGACTTCCGATTCTGCAGACTCTTTATTTGCACCAGTAACAAGAGAGTTATCTAGGTGTTGTTCAAGGAGATCAAAAGCAGTTAAAACAGGTGCTGCTGCTTCTTCGCCTTCAGCTGTTTTAGCAGACTTACGTCTTCTTTCTTGAACCTTAAGAGATTTAGTAAATGCTGTCTCTGAATCAATTGATTTAATCGACATTGCGATATTATCAAGTTCTTCAATTTCATCTTGATCAAAACGTGATGCTAGATCAGCGTTTACAAGAGTCTTAATATCTTCAATTTTCCCTACACCTTGAGTAGCAATTTCAGCTAGCTCATGCTCTGGTGGTAATTGGTCAATATTTGCAAGGTTAAATACTTCTAAGAACTCAGGAGTTGTCCCATAAAGAACCGGGCGTCCAACTTCTTCAGAACGGCCAATAACTTTAACAAGTCTCTTATCCATTAGACCACGAACAATGTGAGAACTATCAACCCCACGAATTTTTTCAACATCAATTTTTGAAACCGGCTGCTTATAAGCAATGATTGCTAGTACTTCAAGAGCTGTTGGAGAAAGTACTAATTCATTAATCTTAAATAGGTCTTGAACATATTTAGAGAATGTTGCCTTCGTTCTAAACTGGTAACCGTTTGCAACTTCTTGTAGACGAATTCCGTGGTGCTTTAATTCGTACTCATCTTGAAGACGAGTAATTGCCTCGTGAACAACACGTAGAGGGATATCTTCATCAATTAATGACTTAATCTTCATTAATGGTACAGGCTTATCACTCATGAATACAATCGTTTCAATTGCTCCACAGATTGTTTCTTCATTAAGTCCAGTTCTAGCTTTCCAAAGCTTATCTTCTTGCATCTTCTCATCGGCAAAGTCAGATTCGAGCTTTAAGTACTCCTCTGGAAACTCTAGGTCTTCATCAGTTGGCATAAGGGCCATTTCTAACTCTTCCACCATCTCTTCATCTGTTGATAGAAACTCTAGATTTGCTTCAGTAACTGTTGTGTTCTCTTCCATTTGTGTGCTCTCTCTAAGTAGCGATTAGTGCGCTACTTGTTCCATATTTTCTAATTCTTGTGTATCGATCTTATCTTTTGATTCATTCTCGTCTTCAAAACCATCGGCCTGAGTTACGTCGAAGTCATCAAGTGTTTTAACGACATCAACATAAACTTGCCCAAAGCTCTCATTTTGGAAAACCTGAACACGCTTAAGCCTTGCTAGCTCAAGAAGTGAGATAAAAGTAATAACAACGTTATCAATTGTATTCTTACCATCTGCAGACATCTTTGCAGTATCTTCACCTGTTGTCGTTGCCATACGGCTATTACTATCGTTTTCAAGTAGTTCTTCTAAATTCGTTTTCTGTCCTACTTGTAGATATGTCTTTAAGAACTCTAATTTCTCTTTAATCGATAAACGGTCACGCTTAATAACCGTGTACTTACGATTTTGACGGAATATGAAGTCAATCATTGTATCCGTTAACTTCTCTAACTGCATCGGTGTAAGAATTGAATTAACAATTTCCTTGCGATTTACCTTTGGTTTAACAAAGATATCTTTGCCCGTTTGAGGAAGTTCTAAAAGCTTTTGTCCCATCTTCTGGTAGAGTGCTAACTCTTCAAGACGGCGAACAAGCTCTGCATGAGAAGTGATATTTAAAGAGCCTTCTGCACCTAGTTGGTTTTGTAGCTTTGCCTGCTCTTCTTCTGTAACTGCATTTTTTGACTTTAGAAGAACTAATGTAGCAGCAAGGAATAGATAGTCACCCGCAATATCAAAGTTAAGCTCTTTCATATTCGCAAGATAGTCTAAGTACTGCTTAGTAATTTTCGTAAGGTCTAATTCCTTAATCGACATTTGCTCTTTTTGAATAAGAAGCAAAAGCAGTGAAAGTGGACCATCAAATGTATCCGTTTTAACCTTAATCGTTGTGTCTAACATGTGTTAATTCCCTCAAATCCCTCAATTAACAAATTAAGAGAGAATACCTGCAAAAGTATTCATTAATACCATTCCTAAGCTCATAACCGGTCTGATCATGTAACCGAAGATTGGTGTAAACCAAAGAATTAGAATAAAAATAAAACTAAATCTTTGAAGCTCTTCATATTTTCGTGCTGAGTTGTAATCTAAATAAGCTGCAACCATTTTCGATCCATCAAGTGGAGGAAACGGAATTAAGTTAAAGACCGCCAGTAGGATATTAATAAATACCGAGTACTGAAGCATATCCATAAATTGCGTCTTTAATGAGAACGTCGATGGAACATAGGCATAGACCATTCCAAAGAATAGCGCTGATAAAACCATAAGAATCAGGTTTGCACCTGGGCCTGCAAAGCTTACCCAAAAAATACCTGACTTCATATTCTTAAAGCGACGAACATCAACAGGGACAGGCTTGGCCCAACCAAAAGGAACACCACCAAGCATGATACCGACCATAGGAAAGATAACTGTTCCCACAAGATCAACGTGTGGAATTGGGTTAAGGGTTAGTCGACCTATTCTCTCGGCCGTATCATCACCATATCTTCTGGCCATCCAAGCGTGACCAAACTCGTGAAATGAGATAGCTAAAAGAAAGCCCGGTAGGGCCAAAGTTAATGTATTGATAATTCGCATTAAATCCATCGCAATAATCTACCAAAAACCACGGGAATCGACAAAAATTTGCGATGCAAAATGAACGGAATGTAAGACAAATTAAAGAAATTAACCTCCAAATTTGCCCAAGGCATTGAAATTAAATTTTTTTGCTATAATAAACCTATGAATACGCGTCATAAAAAGGTTCAAGTTGTCACCATGCACAACGATTTAAGAGCAATCCTTCTATTAGAAATGAAGGCGGATCGTGGTTTTGGCTGGCAGAATGTAACAGGATCTGTTGACCCTGGAGAAGATATTTTTGATGCGGCCAAGCGCGAACTACTTGAAGAAACTTCAATTAATGAAGCTGAGATTGTCGAAATTGATCAAAAATTTGAGTTTCATGACCGTTGGAATAAGGATGTGACAGAGTATTGTTTTCTTGCAAGAACGAATCAAAAAGAGATCACAATCTCCCCTCAAGAGCACCAAGGATTTAAGTGGGTGCCACTTGATCAAGTAACAAAGAAAGACTTTAAATACGAAAGTAACTTCATCGCATTTCAAAAGGCTCTTGAATGTCTAGACTAATTACTCTTACTATCATTGGCCTTTTATCTCAGAAGCTTTGTTTTGCTCAAGCCTCTTCAGATAAGCTATTTGAGGATCTTAGAAGAATCAGCAAGAAAGAAGAAAAAGTTAAAACAAAGGCAAAGCCACGTTTTAAGTATATAAAAAATAACCTCAGGGCCAAGACTTTTCGAAGTGTAATTCTAGCAAACTCTTTAATCGAATCACTTGATGGCAAGAGCTATTACCGTATTCAGAAGAATACAATTATTCGTACAAAAGAAGTCTCTCCTGGCTCACGCTACTTCTTCATCTTACCTAGTGACGGTAGTGAAGATAATGTGAAGTACGTTACATTAAGTACAAACCTTGATCACCTTGAAACGATTTTAACTTTTAATAATGAGAAGTTCACACCTTTTGACCAAACAAAGTTTAAGGCCATCGAATACGATAAAAAACAAATCCATACTTACACACAGCTTAGAGCAGGACTAGGCAGCTCTACTCCAAACTTTTTTTTAGATAATATATCTTTATCAAGTACAACTATTGCTGCAGAAGCAGGAGTCGAGACTTTCGAAAATATTCCAGTATTTCTTAGCGCTGAATATCTTGCTCAAAATAGTGGCCAAGAAGTTCAATTCACATCTTTTTCTGTTGGCCTAAGAACAGAGTATCGCTATTACATTAATGAAAAATCATTTCTTGCGGCCGGCCTAAGTGCGCAAAGATCACTTTATACATCAGCTACGATAAATGATTTAAAAGTTGGCTATACAATTGATTCCTTTGGCCTCAATGTTAATTACAACTACGCCAAGTACTTCATTGGCCTAGATCTTAAAAAGCAAAATTATGCATTTGATTCAAATGTAAATTTCCCAGCAGCAAATCTTACCAATGACAATTCAGCAACTGCCATTAGTATCAATATTGGGAAAGAATTTGAGGTTTCAATATGATCAGAAAGCTATTATTTATAATGCTTTTAACAACATCGGTTTTTGCCACCGATGGAATTATTCGTGTTCATGAGGCCCCAGTCATAAGTAAGCCAAATGAAGATGGCATCATACTTATGAAGCTAAGAAAAGGGACAAAGCTCTACTTACATCCAAACTATTTAAATGAAGAAGCCTACTACGTCACACTGACAAGAGATGGGCGAAAGGCCTATATTCGAAAAGATTTCATTAAGCTTATTTTAAATAATGAGTCAGAAGATTTAGGTCATACGATCTATGTAAAAAATGATCCGACTGATTATGTTATCGCAGAGCCGCTCCCTGATGAATATCCCCTAAAAGGACGCCCACTTAATCGTGCTCAATTTGATCTTATCTTCAAAAAGGGAGTTTCTTCTCGCTACGCTTATAACTCAGAAATTCAACAAGAAAGTACTGGGTTTGAAGGAAGCCTTAACATTAAGTACTTAAGTCCAGCTACTTTTGATGATGGAAACCGTCTCTACTACGGCTTCTTTGGCGGTATCACAACGGGACAAGCGGAGTACCGATTAAGTGGAGATATTTTTACAACAGAAAGTAATATTCACTATACTTTTGGGCCTGTCGTTTCTTACACATTTCACAAAAGACAATATTTTGAAATTGAATCAATGCTACAAGTTGGGCTTAATTACCAAAGACGTTTTGTGAACCAAGACGATCAAACCAATAGCTTAGCAGAGGAAAAACTTTTTAGTGGCCTCTTCTTTAATATAAGACTTTCAGTCAACCTATCCCATAAGAAGATTTTTGACTCCCCTTCTTTCTACCTCTATCACGGGCCAGTTATCGACATCCGTCTTCCATCAACACTTGAGTCAGATGGTCAATTTGTAAATTCTCAATTATGGCCAGACAATCAAATTTCAACAAATCTTGAAGGAACGTTTGGTTACAACGTTGGATTCACCTATCGTTACTAGTATCTTGGGCCTATCGGCAAAGATTTCCGTTCATAAATAATGCTCATAATTTTTTAAAAGAAAAAATTAAAGGGACGATAAAGTTAGTGTCATTGTTTTAGCAAGGACTGCAAAACTATTTCAGGAGGAAGGTTTATGACAATTCAACACAAAGGTACAGAAGTTCTTTTTCAAAAACTAGGTAACAACTGGTTTATCTTTGCAGAAATCAACAACGAAGTAATTTATTCAACAATGCCAGAAGGCATGGATCCATATTCAACAAAATTAGAATTATATGAAGTCATTGAAGAACATATGAAAAGAGTTTCTACAATGAAAAAAGGTGTAGCTGAAGCGGCTGCTTAGGAAATCTCATGGGTGTAAAAAAATATACACACTTATATAAAGGTGCTGACTCACGTGAAAACGCAGCACCTACTACCTCTCAAACTAAAACACAGCAAAAACAAGAGGTAGAGCAACTTCAAAAGCTCATTCAAAAGCGCCTTGAGAACCCTCAAGAAGCTAAAAAAGCAGCACGAATTATCGAGCAAATGCTAAAGGGCTAATTGCGATTAAAGTTGGCAACAGCTTCAATAAGCCCCTTAAGCTCACACTGCTTTAACACCTGGACGACTTCTGTATTCACATTGTAGATCTTACAACTCTCAGCTTCATCCAAAACAAGATTCTGGCCTACAAAACTCTTAGTAAAATTATTATATGACTGACTCTCCATCTTCTTCATTCCCGATATGAGAGCGCGATAAAGTCGTTTATTTGTTTTTCGTACATAGAGATAAACTGGATAGCGATAATAGATAAAGTTCTTCGTATCGATTAAGAGGTTTTCTTTTTGATTAATAATTTCAATGAAGGCTTCCGACACTCCTCTAAGCGTATAATCAGCGCGACTGTCAGATAAGGCCCCATAGATATCATCAAAGGTATCAACTGCAATCAATTTGAATTTATACTTTTCTAGAATTTTATAATCACGCCAATTCTTATTAAATGAAACTCGTTTTTTCTTATACTCTTCAGGAGACTTAATTGCTTCAAATTTTAAACGATCCTTATACTCGTAAACAGGTAAGCGAAGCCCCATAAGGCCTGACAAAATAGGCGCTTCAATTTTTTTGAAACCTGAGAGGTCCCAATTCTCAGATGGAGAATAGA
The DNA here is from genome assembly GCF_043196995.1 of Halobacteriovorax sp. CON-3. Taxonomy (NCBI): domain Bacteria; kingdom Pseudomonadati; phylum Bdellovibrionota; class Bacteriovoracia; order Bacteriovoracales; family Halobacteriovoraceae; genus Halobacteriovorax; species Halobacteriovorax sp. CON-3. Next base: position 99,257 of record NZ_JBEBNA010000002.1, on the reverse strand, counting down.
TGATATCTCCATTCTTATAGGCACCTGAGTTCACACATTCCTCTTCGTTACCGCAATCAAGTGCCGTCACTTTAAAGTCACCAAAATCATTACGTGAAAGAGTTAGTATCTCTTCTAAGAAATAGCGAAAGTATTGATGGCGAAAATGGCCTTGGAGAATCTTAACTTCGTGCTCTTTATAGATGGGAGCTGGGGCAACTGAAGCTGGCCCTCTTCTCATTGCATCGAAAGCATGAGCCGCTTGTGAAAAGAGAAATATAAGAAATAGGTGCAAAATAAACTTCATACTACAGTTTCTAAAGCTTTTGAGTAAATTAATACTTAAATATCCCTAATATTTATTTATGAAGCTCCTTACAAAAGCCTGTATAAAGGTTTTAAAGCCTTGCCTGAGCGCCTTCAATTTGATAACTAGGTGCAATAATCATTTAGGAGTATAAGTTGCCAGTAAAATCAGACGCTCAAGAAGCGACAAACGATCCATTTGCGTACGACCAAGACCAAGACAAGTCATTTGCTAAGGACTTCCAGTACAAGCACCGCAACCCTTACCACGATAAGTTAGAAGAATTTAATGAATTTGTTCTAAGAGACGAAGAAGCTGAAGTTCACTCTGGTAAGTGGAATAAAGAGGTGTTCTCGCAAGATGGTGAACTGTGCCTTGAGATCGGAACTGGTTATGGCCACTTTATGCTACAATATTGTGACGCTTATAGAGACCAGAATTTTGTTGGTCTGGACTATCGCTTTAAGAGAAGTTACGCATTAGCAAAGAAGCTAAAGTCACTTCCTTACCGCAATTTTAAATACTTAAGAGCTAAGGGTGAAAGAATTGAGCACCTATTTGCTGAAAATGAGTTAGATAAAGTTTTCTATTTCTTCCCTGATCCATGGCCAAAGGCACGTCATCACAAGAAGAGACTTTTTCAACTTCCTTTCCTAGAAAGGGCATATAAAGTAATCAAGCCAGGTGGATACTTCTTTGTTAAGACGGATCATGATGGTTATGCAGAGTGGATGAAAGAAGTTATCGAGAAACAAGATCTCTTTGAGCTTGAGCTTGAGACGAAAGATCTATGGAACGATGCTCCGGATCACCTACTTTGCCAATTTAAAACAAAGTTTGAAAAAATATTTATCGAGCAAGGTGTAAATATTAAAGCTTTTGTTCTAAAATCCAAGAAAGCAAAATAAAAAGCTAGGTTAGTCACACACATGTCATTACAAAGACTGCGCGAAAAGATCGTCAATGAGATCCCGATTTCTGATTTAATCGAGCGCTATGGTGTGCACTTAGTTCGCAAGGGTAATAACCTTTACGGAGTTTGCCCTTTCCACGATGACACAAACCCTTCCATGTCTGTTGTTAACGACAAGAAAATCTATAAATGCTTTTCTTGTGGTGCTGGCCACAGTCACTTTGACTTCGTTATGAATCTCCAAAGTATGGAGTTCATCGAGGCCATGAAGGATATCTGTGATAAATTTGGCATCGATTTCGACTCCTACACAAATACAAAAGAAAAGTCGAAAGAGTTCATTTATGCTGAAAAAATTCTGAAGGTCGCTACAACTATTTACTTCCAATCGGGACGTAACCTAAAGCCAGAGCAATACTTAGACTTTTTAAAGAATCGTCATTTGAGCAATGAGATCGCCGACCTCTATCAGCTCGGTTTTGCGCCAAAGAAGAATAGTATCTATGACTATATCTGTTCACTTCCGGCCAAGGATCGCGGGGAGATTCTTCAAGCGGCCCTGAAAATTGGAATCGTTAAGTATAACGCTGATAATAAGTCCCATTATGATACTTTCCGTGAGCGCATAATGTTTCCGATTTGGGACCACTACGGTAAAGTTATTGGCTTCACTAGCCGACGAATTCATGAATATCAACACGCTAAGTACATGAATTCTATAGAGTCGTTCATCTTTAATAAGAGAAACCTACTCTATGGCCTCCATCTTGCAAAATCATTCATTAGAAAGCGCGATAGCGTGATTATAGTTGAAGGAAATATGGACCAAATTGCAAACTACAAGAAGGGTTTTGAAAATAGTGTCGCAATCATGGGGACGGCCCTTGGCGACAACTCTCTTCGTACGCTTAAGTCCATGACAAAGAATATTTATCTTTCCCTCGATAATGATGAAGCTGGCTCTAAGGCTTCTCAGAGGGCAAATCGCCAATTCCTAGAATCTGGAATCATACCTAAGTTTGTCGATCTAAATCCCCATAAAGATCCAGACGACTTCCTGGAAAAGGAAGGCATCATAGCTTATCAAGATAGAATCGATAATGCGGTTCCGTTCATTGATTATGAATTTTCAAAAATACTACCGGATCGCAAGATTGAGATACTCGATGAGAAATTGGCACTGCTAAGACAGGCCTTTGATCTTGTTTCTCCTCTTGGAAAAGATCTTAATGCCATTGAAAGACTCGTTGGGTGGGCAAAGCAGCTAAACCTCGAATCGAGTAAAGAAAGTATCATTGAGAATTATGAAAATTTCTTAAAAGACGAGAAATCTCAGACCTTTAAGCCGGCCGTTGTCGAAGAGACACCTCCGATGGAAATGCATGCTCCAGAGTATGACGAAGACTACATGGCAAGCTTTGTTGAAAGTGATGCAAACGAGATGCCAATAATGGATGAAGTAGAGGCTCCAATCTCACGTACAGAGAAGACTTTACTGCTTGCTATCGTTGAACATCCGGATTGTCTTGAGTATGATGAAATGACCGATCTGCTTGATTTTATGCACTCAGATAGGGTAAAAGAGTATGTTTTAAATCTGAAAAATTTAATCTTTGAAATAGATGAGAGGGAATTTAAAAATTTTGCGCTTTCGAGTTCTTCCAAGTACGGCCTACATGAAATTATAGATGATGGCATAAGAAATAAATACAAAGGAATCAAACTAGAAAAAGAGAGAGCGGTTAAAATTATTAAGGACCTCAAAGCAAAACTTGAAAGAGTTAGTCTAGAAGAAGAAAGTGATCGCTTAGTTATAGAGAAAGGAAATGTTACCACTCAAACTGAGCTTACTGAGTTGAATACAAAGATTATTGAAATCCGTAAAAAGCTTCATGCTTTAAAAAAGTAAAAGACTGGAGAAACCAAACATGTCAAGTGCTGCACAATTTTTAAAATCGAAGGGTTTCGAAAAACTTATCGCACGCGGTAAGGATCAAGACTCCCTGACTCCAGAAGAAATTAACGATGCTATCCCAGCAAGCTTAATTGCTCCTGAAGAACTTGACCTCATTATGCTAGCTATCAGTGAATCAGAAATTGAAGTTACTGAAGCCGAAGTTGAAGAGGAAGATGAAGGAATCAAACTTGACGGTACTGAAATTATTGAAGAAACGCTTTCGAAAGAAGAGAGAGCTGAACTTAGAAGTGCCTCAACTGATCCTGTAAAATTATATCTAAAGAGAATGGGATCTGTTGCCCTTCTTACAAGAGAAGGCGAAGTTGTTATCGCAAAAGAAATTGAAGAAGGTGAAAGAGAAATTATTCTTTCATCACTAAAGTCTTCTCACGCGATTGCAGAAATTATCACGCTAAAAGATAGAATCAATGAACTAGAAAACCCAACAGAGTTCGTAAGAGAGCTTGTCCGTGGTTTAGATGATGAATCGACTCAAAAAGACGTTGATAAAGTTAAGAAGACAATCATTAAGGTTTGTGACGAGCTTAAAGAAATTTATGACTCTGCACTTAACGAAGATGATGGAACTCTTGATAAGTTTTCTAAAACTGAAAAAACAAAAATGGATGCTATTGCAACTGAACTTGCAGACCTTACTTTCAATAGAAAGATCATTAATAGCTTCGTTGAGCCAGTTAAGAAATACTACCTTCAATTTAAAGACCTTTACGAACAACAAGATCGTATCTTTAAGTTCCTAGAAGTTGAAACAATTGAAGCTTACCGTGATCTACATGAGAAGATCATGGAAGATGATGCATTTAAGCGTGCATTCGCAAAAGAGCTTTACACAACTGATGCAAAGGTAGAGCAACTAGTTCGTAACCAAGAAGATATTCTTAGAAAACTAAGAAGACTATCTCAAGAAGCTGGAATGAGCTTTGATGATATCGAAACAGTTTACAAGATTATCACGAATGGTGAAGAAAGAGCTGACCGTGCGAAGGCCCAACTAGTTGAAGCTAACTTAAGACTTGTTGTTTCAATTGCTAAGAAATACACAAACCGTGGTCTACAATTCCTAGATCTTATTCAGGAAGGTAACATCGGTCTTATGAAAGCAGTTGATAAATTTGAGTACCGTCGTGGTTACAAATTCTCAACTTATGCAACTTGGTGGATTCGTCAGGCCATTACTCGTGCCATTGCTGACCAAGCAAGAACAATCCGTATCCCAGTTCACATGATTGAGACAATCAACAAAATGGTAAGAACTCAAAGACAACTTATCCAAGAACTTGGGCGTGAACCTACTCCAGAAGAAATTGCTGAGAAAATGGAAATGCCAGTAGATAAAGTTAAGAAAGTTCAAAAGATCTCGAAAGAGCCAATCTCTCTAGAAACACCAATTGGTGAAGAAGAAGATTCATCTCTTGGAGACTTCATTGAAGATAAGAAAATTATTTCACCAGCAGATGCTGTAATGAGTATTACATTATCTGAGCAAACTCGTTCAGTACTTTCAACTCTTACACCAAGAGAAGAAAAGGTTCTAAGAATGAGATTTGGTATCGGTGAAAAATCTGACCACACTCTAGAAGAGGTTGGACAGGACTTCTTCGTAACTCGTGAACGTATTAGACAGATTGAAGCCAAAGCGCTTCGTAAGCTAAGACATCCTTCACGTGCGAAACTTCTTAAATCGTATATCGAAAATAACTAAGTAAATTAGGCCCCTATTCAGGGGCCTTTCTCTTAACAGAACTAAGACTATTACATTCTTTATTTTTGCGTTATAATAAGGCTTTTAGACATAAAAGTAATATATGACACAAGAACCTGGACTCGATCTAGCAAAAAAATATTTTTCAACTCTGGCAATTTCTAAGGCCAGAAAAGTTCTCAGCCTTGGGAAGGTCTCACTTTCATTTAAGAAAGGAAGTCTTGATGGTTACCTCATCACAACAGGAATCATTAAAGAAGATCGCCCTTATGAGTCTAAGGTCGTCTATAAGAAAAGGCTTGAAGGAACAGATGAATCACCACTGTCAACATCATGTGATTGTCTAGAATGGACAAAAGAAAAGCACTGCCACCATACAGCTGCTCTCTTTATGTACTATATTGCAACAAATAACGACCAATCTGATACAAGCACTCACCTCCCTCCTATTGGTGGATACGGTGTTTACCCTCTTGAGTACGGGACAATTATCAGTGGCCCGCACGAGTTAGAAAATGCGCCACATGGACCGACTTACTCAACACTAAATTACTCATTAACGAATAAGAAAACGATTGAGTTTCCAATTCCTGAAAATCTCTCAGGAAAGTTAGTCTTTAATATCGCTCCAAATAAAGAACAAAGAGTTGATTTTCAAGATGACTTGAAATCTAGTATTCGCTTTGCCCTACTAGATGAGGAAGGTAAAACTCATCGTGATATCAGTATCTTTGAAAGTTTATATCTTTTTAATTGGGATACTGGTGAACTCTTTTCACTTCCAAGTGAACTAAAAGAGTTCTTCTCGACTCTAAGATCGAATTTATCAACATATAAAATCGATGATGCCTTAAATCTTGCCTACTCTGAAAGGCTAGAGAAGTACATCGCATTTGAAGTTGAGGGTAAGCAATTTGATATCACAAATATTGAGTCACCAGATTTAAGAATTTATATCAATAACTCTCAAAGAAAGGGTTATAACAATTTTTCAGTCGAGTTCTTCAATAAAGAAGAAAAGAGAACAAGGCCTCCACAGTTTATGGCCTCTCTTACATTTGAAGGTGGCTATCTCGATTTATTTCGCAAAAAGGTTGAAGCCTACCACTTCCTAAGAGAAGTTCAGCACTACTTTGAAACTGGTGTTGACGGCTATAAGAAGTCCCTTTCTGGAAAGTCGAAAAAGTCTTCATGGATTCGTCTAATTTCTGAAGTTGTTAGCAAAGACTATACACTTAGCTTTGATCACGAAAATCACAAGCTTTACAAATACGACAATAAGCTTCAACGTCTTCTATTTAAAGTCATGGTAACGGAATTTGGAGACCACTTCTTCCGCTACTCTTACCTATATCGAGATACAAACGAAGTTATTTTCCAAGTTTCAATGTCCCAAATCACTCAAGGCCTATCGAAACTATTTACAGTAACGAAGCCTTACGGTGTTGAGATTTTCTATAATAATAATGAAATTAAAAATTGGAACTCTCGTATTCGCTTTGAAAGAAAGCAAATTGGACGCTCGGGTTGGTTTGATCTTGAACTAGAAATCAATGACGTTGACCAAGAAGTACTTAAGAATGTCGACCTCGACAATAATATTGCTATTACTAAAGATGGTGTCATCTTATTAAATAATGAACAAAAAGATCTTTTGAAATTTGTTCAAAAATACACAAAATTTGAAGCAAAAGAAGAAGTTCAGGACGGAAAATTTAAAAAATTCATCCTACCTTTTTCTCGTGCCAGAATCTTTGAATTATTTGAACTTAAAAAGATTGGACTTGAAGGTGCCCTAACGGATGAAGAAATCGCACTTTGCGAAAGACTTCAAAACCTTGAAGGTATCCCTGACTACCCTATTTCAGAACATCTTGGCTCAACTCTTAGAGCATACCAAAAGACAGGTTATAACTGGCTTAAATTCCTTCATGAAAATAAGCTTGGTGCTTGTCTTGCCGATGACATGGGTCTTGGTAAGACTATCCAAACCATCGCCTTTATTGAAAGTATCTACGATAAAATTGATAAAGTTCTAATTGTTTGTCCAGTTTCCCTACTACTAAACTGGGAAAATGAATTTAAGAAATTCTCGGATATCGATGTTCACATCTTCCACGGAGCTGATAGAGAGCTTCCAGAAGATAGTAAAGCAAAAGTAATTCTAACTTCATATGGGATTCTTAAAAGAGAACTCGAAGCACAATTTGAAGAAACTAATTATGATGTTCTTGTTCTTGATGAGGTTCAGCACCTTAAGAATATGCGTTCTCTAGGGGCTTCTTCCGCAAGAAAGATCAATGCCGACTTTAGAATCTGCTTAACAGGTACACCTGTAGAAAATGATCTTGCTGAGTTCTTTAATATTATTGATCTAAGTATTCCTGGCATCTGGGGAGATTTAAGATTCTTAAGATCAAGCTCTACTCCTAAGTCGAGAGTATACGCAAGAAAAACGGCCGCACCGTTCATTCTTAGACGTACAAAGAACCAAGTTCTTACTGATCTGCCTCCTAAGATTGAAAACAGTGTCCTTCTTAGCTTTGATGAAAATGAAGAAGAATTTTACAAAAATAAATTACAATCAATTAAAGACAATATTCAAAATGCTCCTAAGAATAAGAAGTATGGTGAAATCCTTAAGGGACTTCTCGAACTTCGCCAGAGCTGTCTATGGCAAAACCATAATAATAAAACAACAAAAGACATCAGAAGTCTTTCATCAACGAAAGTTGATTATCTAATTGAAAGTTTAGAGCAAATTGTTGAAGAAGGTCACCAAGTTATCGTCTTCTCTCAATTTACAACATACCTTGATATCATTGGAACGGCCTTTGATGGCCAGTGCTGGAAGTACTCTCGAATTGATGGATCGATGAACGTTAAAAAGCGCCAAGCAGCAGTTGACGAGTTCCAAAGCGGTAAAACAAAACTCTTCCTAATCTCTCTTAAGGCCGGGGGTGTTGGTCTTAACTTAACAGCAGCAAGCTACGTCTTTATTATGGACCCTTGGTGGAACCCAGCGGTTGAATCGCAAGCAATCGATAGAGCTTATCGTATTGGTCAGAAAAATACTCTAAACGTATTTAGACCTATTATTAAAGGCTCTGTTGAAGAGAAGGTTTTAAAACTTCAAGAAATCAAACGTGAACTTTTCAAAGAACTTCTTCCTGAAGATGATGAAGAATTATTCAGTGGAAAACTCACAATGAAGGATTTTGAAGATTTATTTAACTAGGACTTCTTTAAGCGATTAACTTCTTCATGAACCGCTACTTTTAATTCATCTCGACAGAAAATAAAAGGCCCTCTCAGCTTCTTGCTGGAAAGATCCTTAATTTCATCAGAATGAATCCCTCTGGAATGGCAAATAATCACTCCAGCAGCGATGTCCCAAATATTCTTATCACGAAATGAGACAACACATTCAGCTGCACCAGCAGCAAGTAGTCCTAGCTTAAAGGCAATAGATCCAAGTGGAGTAATTCTAAAGTTGTGCTTAAAATCTAATTTATTAGCACCCTTCTCCCACTCCGAGCGCGAGATCATAATATTGACTGCCTCAGCGTGAGCATGGCGACTTCCGAGCGGGTACTTAACATCACTCGTAATTTCAAACCCAGTAAATGGATTATAGATCCAGCCAAAGCTTCGATCATCGTTAATATCTGCTGAAAATAAAATGGCCAGGGAGACTGCACACTCACCATAGCCCTTTGCAAATTCACGAGTTCCATCAATTGGATCTAAGACAATCACAGGAAACTCAAAACTCTCTTGATCTTCTTCCGAGAAGAAATTGAAGTCAAAATTAGACTCATGAAAGACCTTTTTAACTTGGTCAGAAACAAAGATATCAAACTCTGTCACAATACTTTTGTCGGCCTTTCTTTCAATCGACATATCTCCCCACACCATAGTGTCGAGCTTAGTATGAATACTGTTCTTTATTTCTTCTAACTCTTTACGATACATTACTGATCCTAGCGGATATGCCTAACGAATGTGAAAGACAAACTCATGTTTAAAAGTCTTTTCTTGCTCTAAATCAATCAGACCTTCTTTCGTGTAGAAGTCATTATTAGAGTCTAGTGCATCTGTCACACCAAATGCAGGCGCAATCCTAACGAAATTTGCACCAGGATAAGTCCAAATTGAAAGATAAGGAATATTTCCTAAGTCTATATTAACCGACTTCTCGTTTAAAATATTCTTAAGAGCAACGCTCTTTGACTTAATATCCTTAAACACCATCTCCCCACCTCTAAAATTCTCTTGAGTGAAGAAAACACGACAGTCCTGAACAACCTTCTTATTATCGGCATCATGGAAGTTAACAAGATCATTTTCTAAGAAATAGGCTCCACGCTCTTCTTGAGTAGAGAACTCAATAAAGCAATCCTCGTGACCTTCTGGACCTAGTGGAACATTGAAAGTCGGAGCAAAACCTAGAGAGAAGAACATTTCTTTCTTATCTAAATTCTTTATAACAAATGAGACTGTAAGCTTTGGCCCATAAACCATATAGGTTACTTCGATACTATAGCGAAATGGAAAGATAAGCTCTGTGTCTTGGTTATTCGTATGAACAAAAGTGATTCTGTCCTTGCGTTGATTCTTCACTTCAAATTGGAAGTCTTTTAAAAAGCCATCTTTTTGCATGTGATAATACTTACGCCCTAGCCAATACTGGTCATCCTTAAGCTTTCCTACAATTGGAAAGGTAAGCTGTGGCTTCCAAGGATTTAGCGTTGGATGTCCTTGCCATAGATATTCAACATATGATTCAAGATCAAATATTGATAACAGTCCAGCTCCCTGCTTCGTAACAGAAACTCTAATAAACTCACTTTCTAAATGGTAAATCTGATCCTTATTCATCAAATTATCCTCTACTACATAATGATATCAGTTTTTGGCCCAACGTGAAACTCATAAGCAATTGAATATAGGCAATATATTTCATTGTGGGATAGATCACTCATTTCAAATGTGAAAAAAGTCCAAATATATAATCCCCTAGGTTAAAAACTCTACAAGTTTGAAGCATAGCTGATGCTTAAAAACTTACTAATATCCTTCCTTCAAATTTATCTAAATATTCCATTTACCCAATTCATTCGAATTAACCTAAGGCCCCAGAAAAAGGGGCCCTCGCCTTTTCTTATTGCTCATAAATGATTAAAATAAGGTAACAAATTTACACATAGGGAAATACACGAATGAAAGTTATCGAGCATATCGACAAGGCAACAAACCCACTTTTTAGTTTTGAGATTGTACCACCACCAAGAGGCAAAAATATTTCGGCCGTAACAGATATTGTTAAGCAGCTTTTGCCATTCAATCCGGCCTGGATTGATGTAACGGCCCACTCAGCAGGTGCTTATTACAATGAAAAGAATGATGGTTCGGTAGAAAGAAAAATATATAAAAAGCGTCCAGGTACAGTTGGTATTTGTGGAGTCATTCAAAATCGCTTTAAGATTGATACGGTAACTCACCTTCTGACTCAAGGATTTACAAAAGAAGAAACTGAAGATGCTCTTATTGAGTTAAACTACCTTGGAATTCATAATGTGCTTGCACTACGTGGAGATGCTCTTAACTATAATAAGAAGTACGACCTTTCTCGCCAAAGAAACTTCTACGCTAAAGACTTAGTCGAACAAATTGATAACGTAAAAAAAGGAATCTACCTTGACGAGATTTCTAATAGCTTACCGCTAGACTTTTCAGTAGGTGTAGCTGGTTATCCTGAAAAGCACTTTGAAGCACCAAATCTTGCAACTGATATTAAGTACCTCAAAGAGAAAGTTGATGCTGGTGCCGATTATATTGTTACTCAAATGTTCTTTGATAACTCAAAGTATTTTGAGTTCGTTGATAAATGTCGCGAGGCCGGCATTACATGCCCAATTGTTCCAGGAATAAAAGTGATAAAGAGTATGGGACAACTTTCCAATGTTCCGAGACACTTCTATGTCGACTTCCCTGACGAATTTGTTAATGAAGCAACTGAGAATCCAGAACATATTAAGGAAATTGGTATTAAGTGGGCAAGAAAACAAACAGAAGAGTTATTAAGTGCCAATGTTCCTTCTGTTCACTTCTATGTCATGAATGACAGTGCTAATGTTACTGAAGTTCTAAAAGGTTTATTTTAATGAGCGATATTCGTAAAGAGCTAGAGTCGACACTAAAGAGTAGAATCCTTTTCTTAGACGGTGCAATGGGAACAATGGTTCAACAGTATCATCTAACAGAAGAAGACTTTCGAGGAGAACGATTTCAAGAAACAAAAATCGACTTGAAAGGAAATAACGATTTACTGAACCTGACAAAGCCAGAAATTATTAAAGAAATTCATACGAAGTACCTAGCTGCTGGTTCAGATATTATTGAAACAAATACATTCTCGGCGACTCGTATTGCTCAAGATGATTATCACTTAAGTGAAATTGCTTATGAGCTTAATGTAGAGGCGGCCAAAATTGCAAAAGCGGCCTGCCTTGATTTCATGAAAGAAAACCCAGAGCGTAAATGCTTTGTAGCAGGAGCTCTGGGACCAACGAATAAAACGGCTTCAATTTCTCCAGATGTAAATAACCCAGCTTTTAGAGGAATTACATTTGATGAGCTCGTCGATAATTACTATGAGCAAACAAAGGGGCTTATTGATGGTGGAGCGGATCTTCTTTTAGCAGAAACTTCATTTGATACCCTAAATTTAAAAGCGGCCATCTTTGCCATGAGAAAGTATCTTGATGATCATAATCTTGATACTCCGATTATGCTCTCAGTAACGATTACTGATGCTTCTGGAAGAACGCTTTCAGGTCAAACTGTTGAAGCATTCTGGAACTCGGTTGAACATGCTAGACCTTTTAGTGTTGGAATTAATTGTGCTCTTGGTGCCAAAGAGATGCGCCCATATATTGAAGAGTTATCAAGAGTATCAGATTGCTTAATCTCTTGTTACCCAAATGCAGGTTTACCTAATCCACTAAGTGATACAGGTTATGATGAAAAACCAAATGAAACAGCATCGCTGTTAGAAGAATTTGCTGAGTCAGGACTCGTCAATATCGTTGGTGGCTGTTGCGGAACAACGCCAGATCATATCAATGCAATTTATAACCACTTAAAAGAAATCAAACCACGTGAAAAACACGATCTACCTAAGACTCAACGATTATCAGGTCTAGAGCCTCTTAATCTTGAGTTTACTGGTGAGCGTCCATTTATCATGGTTGGAGAGCGTACAAATGTAACAGGCTCTCCAAGATTTGCACGTTTAATTCGTGAAGAGAATTTTGAAGCAGCTTTAGATATCGCCCGTCAACAGGTTGAAAACGGTGCTAATATTATTGATGTCAACTTTGATGAAGGTCTCCTCGACTCTAAAGCTTGTATGGTGAAATTTCTAAACCTAATCGCTTCTGAGCCTGATATCTGTAAAGTCCCAATTATGATTGACTCATCTAAGTGGGATGTCATCGAAGAAGGACTTAAGTGTATACAGGGAAAAGGGATTGTTAACTCAATTTCACTAAAGGAAGGCGAAGAAGTCTTCAAAGAACATGCAAGAAAAATCCTTCAATATGGAGCGACCGTTGTTGTCATGGCCTTTGACGAGAAAGGACAAGCGGCTTCTAAGGAAGAAAAGGTTTCAATTTGCCAGCGTGCCTTTAAGATCCTCACTGAAGAAGTAGGATTCCCTGCAACAGATATTATCTTTGATCCAAACGTTCTAACAGTTGGTACAGGAATTGAAGAACATAACGACTATGCAATCAACTTCATTGAGGCCGTAAGAGAAATCAAAGAGACTTGCCCAGGCGCTTTAACAAGTGGTGGAATTTCGAATATATCTTTTTCATTTCGCGGAAATAATATTGTTCGCGAAGCAATGCATAGCTCTTTCCTCTACCATGCAATTAAAGCGGGCCTTGACATGGGAATCGTAAATGCAGGAATGCTTGAAGTTTACGAAAATGTTGAGCCTGAGCTTATGAAAAAGATCGAAGACGTGCTCTTTAATCGCTCAGAGAGTGCAACTGATGACTTAATTGAATATGCCGAAAAATTCAAAGGCGTAAAATCAAAGTCCAAAGAAGATGACTTAACTTGGCGCGAAGGAAGCCTTGGTGAGCGAATCACTCACGCACTTGTAAAGGGTATCGGCAAATTCATCGAAGAAGATGTCGAACAAGCAAGACAAGAGCTAGGTATTCCTTTAAATGTAATTGAAGGTCCTCTGATGGACGGTATGAAAGTTGTCGGAGACCTCTTTGGTGCCGGTAAAATGTTTCTACCTCAAGTTGTAAAAAGTGCCCGCGTAATGAAGCAGGCAGTAGCTTATCTTGAGCCATATATGGAAAAAGGTGCAGACGGGAAAAGTAAGAAGAATACATTTGTTATTGCGACAGTAAAAGGTGACGTTCACGATATTGGAAAGAATATCGTTGGTGTTGTACTGGCATGTAATGGATATAACGTCGTTGACTTAGGTGTCATGGTAAGCTGTGAAGATATTATAAAAGCAGCAAAAGAACATGAGGCAAAATTCATCGGCCTAAGTGGGCTTATCACTCCTTCTCTTGATGAGATGATTCACAACGTAGCTGAGTTTAATCGTCAAGGCCTTGAAGTCCCTGTACTAATTGGTGGAGCAACAACATCTAAAACTCACACTGCAGTTAAGATTGCACCAGAATGTACTAGTCCAGTTGTTCACGTTGGCGATGCCTCGCAAACGGTAGGAATCTGTAATAGTCTTTTAAGTGAAAAGCTAAAGGACGACTTCTTAAAAGATTTAAAAGATTCACAAAGAAGAACAAAAGAATATTTTGAAAATAAAAAAGACAGTGGCCAAGCTACTATTTCAATCGAAGTGGCCCGTGACCACTTAAGAGTTGACCCAACGAAAACTTTCGTCGACTTCACTCCTCCATTTATTGGAGCTAAGAAGTTTGATGATATCAGCGTTTCTGAAATTGCAAAGTATATCGACTGGTCTCCTTTCTTTTGGACTTGGGAACTAAAAGGGCTCTACCCTCATATCTTATCTCATAAAGATTATGGAGAAGAGGCCAAGAAGCTATACGATGAAGCACAAAATATTCTTGATGATATTATTGAAAATAATCGTTTCTCGCCAAAAGCGGTCTTAGGCTTTTGGCCAGCTTATGCAAAAGATGAAACGGTGACTCTTCTCGATGAAAATAAGAATGAATTTGGTACTTTTAATTTTCTAAGACAACAAAAAGAAAAGACACAAAAAGATCGTCCTTACCTCTCGCTTGCTGACTACATCCTACCTCAGGGAGAAAAACAGGACTTTATCGGTTCATTTGTTGTCACAATGGGTGATCAAGTAGAGAAATATGCTAAGAGTTTTGAAGACAAGGGCGATGACTATACATCAATTATGGTTAAGGCCGTTGGTGATCGTCTCGCAGAAGCCTACGCAGAGTTAATTCATGAAAGAGCACGTCAGTTGTGTGGAATTGAAGAAGAACGTAAGTTCTCACTTGATGAGCTCATTAAAGAAAAATACACAGGGATTCGTCCTGCTGCAGGCTACCCAGCATGCCCAGATCACACGGAAAAAGCAAAGCTATGGGATTATATGAATGTTAGAGAAAATACAGGAGCATATTTAACAGAAAATTTTGCGATGTATCCAGCAAGTTCAGTTTCTGGCTACATATTCTTTAACCCTTGTGCTAAGTACTTTAATATTTTAAATATTGCCCAAGACCAAATTGAGCTTTACTCAAAGGCCAAAGGTCAGGACATCGAAACAACAAAGAAATGGCTAAGGCCAATACTATAGGATTATAAAATGCATGTATGTATTCCATACCACAAAGTATTACCAGTAAAAACTTATGGCGGTGTTGAGAGACTCGTCTTTTGGCATATGAAAGAATTAATTAAATTTGGTCACCAGGTTACCTTTATCGGACCAGGGCAAAGCCAAGTAGCAGAATATGGTATCAACCATATTGCATGTGAAAAGATTGAAGAGTGGCAAAAATTCGTTCCAGATAATATCGATGTTATACATGGCTTTGATAACATAAAAGTTGATCTTGATATTCCTTACGTTATTAATATCGGAGGCAATGGCTTCCCAGGTGAAAAGTTCGACTTAAATACAGTATTTGTTTCAAAATCGCATGCTCGCCATCACGGTTCTACAAGCTATGTAAATAACTGTCTTGATATGAGTGAATACCCGGCCATTTATAAAGAAAGTAAGATTACTGAAATCAAAAGCCTACTCTTTCTTGCAAAGGCTTCTTGGCGAGTGAAAAACCTTCAACAATCTGTAAAGATTGCAAGACAAACTAATAAGCATCTCCACATTTGTGGTGGTGGTTCTAAGTTCTTTGGTTGGCACCCTTTAATTCACAACCATGGTATGGTTGGTGGCCAAGAGAAGTTAGATTATATGCGACAGTGTGATGCCCTACTCTTTGCTGTTCGTTGGCATGAGCCTTTCGGCCTTGCTATCATCGAAGCGATGACTCAAGGGCTACCAGTCTTTGGCTCAAGCTTTGGTTCACTACCTGATTTAATTGCCCCTGGCACAGGTCGTACATTCTACTCTCACGAAGAGATCATTGAATACTTTAATACAACAAAGGATGTCTATGATCGTGACTTTATTCGAAACTATGCAATCAAGAACTTCTCAATGGAAAGATTCACTTCTGACTTTATTGAAAAGTATGAAATTGTTATGTCAGGAAAAAAACTTAATGATGTAGAGCCTGAGTGGATTCACCCATTTAGAGCAGGAAAAAGGCTACCTTTCTAAGGTAGCCTTTAGTATTTTCTAAGATTTTACACTTAACTCATATAATTTCTTATACTCACCACCAAGAGTCATTAACTCCTCATGGCGACCTTGTTCAATCATTCTTCCATCTTTTAAGACAATGATTTTGTCATAATTTTGAATCGTTGAAAGCCTGTGCGCAACTGCTACAACTGTTTTATTTTTAGCAAGTTCATTAAGTGACTGCTGCACAACCTTTTCTGATTCATTATCAAGAGCAGAAGTTGCTTCATCGAATAAGAAGACATCATTATTTTGTAGGTATGCACGAGCAATTGTCAGACGTTGGGCCTGTCCTCCAGAAAGTCTTAAGCCACGATCTCCAATAACTGTTTCAAGTCCACTTGGAAGCTCATTTATATAATCTGTCGCATGAGCAACTTTCAATGCTTCTTCGATTTGCGCTTCACTTACTTCCTTTCCAAGAGTTAAGTTTTCTCTTACCGTTGTATTAAATAGAAAGATATCTTGTGATACAAGGCCAAAATAGTGACGTAGGGACTTTAAAGTGAACTCACTTGAGTCTGCACCATCAATCTTATAACTTCCCTTTTTAACTGGGTATAGGCCAAGAAGAACATTAATTAGCGTTGATTTCCCAGAGCCAGAAAGCCCAACTAGCGCAACCTTCTCACCCTTATTAATATCGAAACTTAAATCGTTAATTACCTGATGATCACCATATGAGAAATCTAAGTTCTTAAATGAAATCTTATCACTTAACTCAGAGTGCTCTTTTGTTCCCGAGTCTTCTTCATTGTCTACCTTTAAGAATTTAAAGATACGCTTTTCTGCTGCTTGGGCCTGGCTAATCTTAAGATTCGCTTCATTAGTTTTTCTGATCGGATCCTGGATCATGGCCATAATAGCAATAAAAGTAATAAACTCTCCTGTCGTCATTGCATTTCCAGTGATCTTTACCTGAGCAAAGACAATGACAGAAGAAAGAATTAACGTTGTCATAAACTCAACAAGAGGATGTGAAAACTGTCTCATCACTTCCGCTTTCATTTGAAAAGTAAAGAAGTCGTTTTGGTAAGACTTGAAGAAATTTCTTGTATAATCTTGAAGATTAAAGGCCTTAATAATTTTTTGTCCACCAACACCTTCGCCAATAACATGAGTCATATCTGAAAGTCTTGATTGTACATCAGCTTGGTGTGCCTTAACTCTTTTTCCAAAGAATCCAAAAATTAAAAGCATAATTGGAAGAAGTGCAAATGTGACAAGAGTAAGCTGCCAATCTAAGTAGAATGCATATCCTAATAAAACAATTAATGTGATTGGCTCCCTAATTAAAGTAAGAAGGCCACTAATACCTTGAGAGTAAATCATCGTATCATTTAAGATCGTTGAAATAACATCACCTTGTTTTGTTGTTGTATAAAAAGAAATTGGAATATCTTGAATCTTTGAATAGATCTTCGTTCTAATTTCACAAACTGCATCGTTCATTGCAAATTGCATCCAGTAAAAGTGGAAGAAACGAACTGGTAAATTAATAAGTGCAAGTAAACAAGCAAGGCCCACAATCCCTAGGATCTCTTCAAGTGTCGACTCTGGAGAAAGCCCCTTTGTAAAAAGAGGATTGATTAGCGCCATTTGACCACCTTTAATAAGCGCCATACCAATACCGAAAATCATACTTCCGATAACTCTGGCACGATGGCGATGAATCAATGGCCATATATTTTTAATAGTTTCAAACATGAAAAACCCTTGCTAAATTAGATATAGTTAACTTTGCTAGTTTAGAACAAAATAACTAGTTTGCACACCATGTTAGGCATTATGATTGAAAAGTATTTTAGAAGACTCAGAGCACAATACCCAGTGGCCTTCCTCTCAGATGCAAGGCTAAGTCTACTATTGGAGAATATTCACTCAGAAGAAGAATTGAAAATAATCTTTAGTTACCTACAAAAGCATCTAAAATCTTCACCAAGTCAGAAAGAAAATGGTGAACTCTTATTTAGCCTTATCGATAAAACTCAATACTCTGTTCGTGCTTGGATTGAGGCCATCCTCACATTTGATTCATGGCTAAAGGAAAATGAAAGAGAGACAGATTTTAAAACAATGATTGGCTATATCGAATGTTCTACTCTGTCTCCCGAAAATAAGATTTTAAAATATCAATTAAAAGAACTCGTTGCCAAAATGCTTAACGAGTTCGGCTATGTTGGTTAGTTTGACTTACCTTGCTAAACTGAGAGAGCTATTGATCAAATCACTATAATTCCCATGACCCCACATAAGAATTTTTTGTTTTTTGACAACATTGTTAGAACTCTTTTTGTGACTACGCTGAAGCTCTTCAACAAAGCTATTTAACTGGTCAAGCATTGAGTTTAGAATTAACTCTTCCGTTTTGTTAACATATACTTTCTGTAGTTTTAGAGAGCGATTATTTTTTTGATTAAAGTAATTAGCGACCATCGAGTTTGATACTTCGTTAACTTCTTTTTTTATATTTTCAGGTGTATTTGCAATTAATAAACTCTTTGCATCCTTATTAATTGAATATGAACTATTTTGTCTCTGCAAAATACCTTTCTTATTTAAACGAATACAAAGACTTCCTACTAAAGATAAGTCCATTCCTGTTTCATCAGAAATTTGAAATATCGTCTTTTGAGATTTTCCACAAACTTCTAGTATTGCTCTTTCAACCATTAATAAACGTGACATCTCTTCTCCCTATAACCCTGCTAACTTTCTAATAAAAAACTTTTCTTCTAAATCACTCACGATTTCATTACAATCGTTTCGACTTAAGCTAAATGAATGTTTTTCCAAGAATTGTATTAGTAAGCTCAACTCTGAAGAGTTCATTTCTAATTTTTCTTTGATTTTAAAATACTCACTTGTTCTCATCTCAGCACCATTCATCAGTCTAAATAGACGTGTCGTTTGCATCTGAAATATCTCTCCCAGCTGTTTGTATGTGTGCTTTGGGAAACGTTTTCTAACTTCTTTAACTAATTGCTCTTGTTGAACCATAAGACCTCCTTAACAAGCCTGTTTTTAATAAAGAAGTTATTTTTTAACCACTTGTGTCGATCTTGGAGTTTTCTATTTTTCTATTGATGAAAAATATGTTTTCATTAATGGAATATGTTTAATTTCACTGTAATTTCTTCAAATATTCGCTTTAATAACCCGGCCGATGGAATTCATTCATGGGATGGAAGACGTGTCATTCTTGCCAATGCGCTAAATACTTACCGTCCTGCAGTTATCGGAACCCAAGAAGGATGGGAGCCTCAGTTAAGAGACTTTCAAGAACTCCTCGATGGCCTAGAGATTATTGATACAAATCGAGAATGGATTGAAGATCGAATGTATCCTTCTCTGTATTATCGTCCCGAAATATTTGAATTGATTAACTCTGGAGATATTTGGCTTTCTGAAACACCTTATATTGCAGCATCAAAATCATTTGGAAGTGCCTTTCCAAGACTATGTACATGGGCAGTTCTAAAAGCAAAAGAAAATGGTAAACACTACTTCTTTGTTAATGCACACTTAGATCATCTCGAATCAAGCACACGCCAGGAACAAATAAAAGTTCTTATTAACGAAATTGAAAAAGTCAGAGCAGATTATCCGTTAATTTTAATCGGTGACTTTAATGAGTCTCCATTTGAGAGTGTTAGAAAAGAGCTAAACGAAAGTAAGTTAAACCTTACTGACCCTTGGATTGATCTGGGACACGAAGAGTGCGAGAGTCACCATAGCTTTAAAGGCTTTCGTGAAGATGGTTCTCGCATCGACTGGATTCTTCACTCAAAAGATTCATTGAAATGTGAGCAGATACATCTACATAAGGAAAGTTCTGACGGGGTTTACCCATCAGATCATTTTCCAGTTTGCGCAACTTTATCTGCTAAATGAATATAAGTTTCAATTCCATTCTTTGTATTATTTAAAATATCTGATGTTGGTGCCCACTTACCTTTTTCACCAATAACGATAACTGTTGATCCACCAAATAAGAAGTAACCTTTTTCATCACCTCTTGAGAATGTCGTTAAATCGCTTGATTGAACAATGCGGCCAACCATTGTTGCCCCAACTTCAACATAAGCAATTTTACCAAACTCTTTAGTTTCCATTACTGTCACTTCGCGAATATTAGTACTGAAAATATCATTCTTCTTACGAAGTGCAAGTGGATTGACAGAGTGATAGCCTCCACCAATTTTATAATAGTCGATAACTTCACCATCAAGGGGATAGTGAAATCTGTGATAATCAACAGGACACAATCTTGCGAGTAAAAGTGGCCCATCTTCAAAAGTTCTTTCCCACTTTGTATTTTGTAGTAATTCAGTTGAATTTAAGAATTTACCTTTAACTGGAATCTTTACTTGGTTCGTAATTGACTCGTATCCAAAGTATCTAGCTTCAGCAAAAGCCGACATCGAATCAGCTTCATCAAGAAATGGCCTCTTTCCTTCTTTAAACCTACGAATAAAGAATTCATTAAAGCTTCCATAGGGGTCATCCTTAGAGCGCCCTTCAGTTGGTAAAAACTCATCCATATTGATCTGGTAATCTTTAACAAATTTTGGAACCTTATTCTTAGTAAAGTTCATATTTTGAATTTCGCCATACATACAAGAGACGATTGATGAAGTAATTGCACCAGAGATCAGCTTTCCAAGCGGATTTCCATACAAGAAATTGATTGCGGCATCCCCGTAAACTTTCTCCACTTCCATTTGATTTGTATAACGATTAAAATAATTAATATCCACGGGTGACCTCAGAATTCTTACAGAAATTTGACATTTCTGTGTTACAAAATTTTTATACTATGATTATATATGTATAATGAGATGAGCGTCAAAAAGAGATAATGAGGAATATTATGAAAAGCAGTTTAAGGCCATTCTTTTTAATTCTTATTCTATTAACATCCTTTAATTCAAAGGCTTTGTTTGATGAAAATAAGGCCGTCTTAGAAAGTGAACGAAATACGATTTCAGTATTTGATCGTTCAGTGAACTCAGTCGTAAATATTTCAACACTTGGTCGCATGAGAACCAGAAGAGGATTTTTCTTTTCAATGACAAATAAACAAGTTGTCAAAGGAGAAGGATCTGGTTGGGTCTGGGATGACAAGGGCCATATCATTACAAATTATCACGTCGTTGAAGGTGGAGATAACTTTCTTATAAGATTCAACAATAATAAGAAAGAGTACAAGGCCAAATTAGTTGGAACAGAGCCCGCTAAGGATATTGCCGTTTTAAAATTAATTGAAGTCCCAAGAGATATTAAACCTCTTAATCGAGGAGATTCTGACAAAGTTAGAGTTGGTCAAAAGGCCATAGCTATTGGTTCACCATTTGGACTTGATGCGACGGTTACAACAGGAATCATTTCAGCAAAGAATCGTGGAATCCAAGGAATTGGAGGCGTTGAAATTCGTGGGATGCTCCAAACAGACTCTTCAATTAACCCAGGAAACTCTGGCGGGCCACTATTTGACTCTTCTGGGAATGTCATCGGCGTCAATACAATGATTTTTTCAAACTCAGGATCATCAGCAGGTGTCGGTTTCGCTATCCCTATCAATATTGTCAGTAAAGTAGTTCCACAAATTATTAAGTATGGAATGGTAAAAAGACCAGGCCTTGGAATTGCTATTGCAGAAAAAAGAGAGCTTTCATACTTTTATGGCATTGATGTTGAAAAAGGACTTCCTATTCAAAGTGTTCGCCCAGGTGGACCATCTGAAAAAGCAGGCCTAAAAGGTCTAATTCAAGATCCACGTACCAGAAGTATTATTCTTGGTGATGTTATTCTAAAGATCGATGGAAAAGAGATTAATGACTTTGATGATATTTTCAATACTCTATACGAATACAAAGTTGGAGATAAGGTCGAAGTTCTCTACCGTAGAGGTTCAGCTCTTAAAAAGGCTATCGTCAAACTAGAAGAAATAAAAAGAAATTAAGCTTACTGCTTTCTAAATAGTTGGAGTGCCAGCACTGGTGCTCCAACACATGCTGTAATTGCACCAATCGGTATAATACTATTCTCTAAAACAATTCTTGAAATAAAATCACAAAGCACTAAAAAGCCACCACCTAAGATAAAGGTTGGCATTAAGCTTCTCTCATAATTAGCACTAACAAGTCTTCTTGTAATATGTGGAATAATTAAACCAACAAAACCAATTGGCCCACATTGCCAGACAACAACGGCAATAAGAATATTCGAGATAAGAATTAATGTTGCATTGACCTTACGGGTTGGTACTCCCCTCGTTTGAGCAAAGTCTTCCCCAATAGAAATGAGAGTTAAGCTTCTTTTGTGTATGATAAAGAAGATTAATCCCAGGATGTATATAGGAGCTGTATAATAGAGGCCCTCAAATCCTACAATAGATAGGCTTCCCATCATCCAACGAATTAACCTAGCGATACTTTCATTACCAAGCATACTTTGTACAAAGACAATTGCACTAGATGAAAAGATTGAAAGGCAAACACCAAAGAGTAGGACTCTTTGAGATGAAAACTTATTAAGATAAAGAAATAATAAGATGAGTAGAAAAATTGATGAAAGAGCAACATAGGCTCCTAAAGAAAAAGAGTTAAACCCTAATTCAGCAATAGCAAGCCCAAGGGCCGCCACACTTGAGAACCCCAGCGTATATGGCGTAGCAAGAGGATTTCTAAAGATGACCTGAGTGGTGCTTCCGATGACAGAAAGTATTCCCCCCACGAGAAAGGCCAAGTAAACACGTGGAAGCCTTAAGTTTTCTAAAATATAAAGGCCCTGTACATCTAAATCAATTACTCCCTCACGACCTAAGAATGGTGTAAGTGCCACAGCAATAATAACGACTAGGTATAAGAGAATTGTCTTCTTCACAGAATATACCTCTTATTATCCATGACATGGTAATTAAACTTCTTATGAAAAACCTTATCAAACACCTTATTTTGAAATGCCTCATCTACAGTCGAATCAAAACTTAATTTTGAATTTTCAAATGCCACAAGTCGGCTACATATATTGATGATAAAGTTAAAGTCATGTGAAACAACGAAACAACTTTTCTTAAACTCTTGAAGAAAATGACTTAAGCTCTCGACATAAATTGGATCTAAGAAATTCGTTGGTTCATCTAATAATGTTAATTCACAATCATAATAGAAAGTGCAAATAAGATTTAATCTTTGCTTCTCGCCACCACTAAGAGTTGATACCCTTCTTGATAAAAGACCCTCAAAGTTAAAATGTGAAACTAACTTTTTAAGATATTCTAAGTCTTGTGCCTTACTACCACGAGCATAGGTCAAAACCTCCTGTGCGGCCATATCACTTTGAATAGAAGAACTATCACCACAATATGCAACATCACCTTCAACAAAGCACTTTCCTTGAAAATCCACAAGATTAGCAACTGCCTTAAGAAAGCTCGACTTTCCCGCACCATTTGGTCCAATGACACCACAGTGCCCGGATTCAAACGAGAATTCCTTAACAGATAACCTATTTTGAATTGATAAATTTTCACAATGAATCACTTCAAAATCTCCCTAAAGTCTTTCACTAGTGACAATGTTCTAGGACCTAGAACAACTGCATAATCTTTTTCATATAGATAGATTTTATCTTTAAATAAAGAATTCTTCCAATCTTCTTCAGCTTTAACTTTTCGATCTGAAATACGAAGAATTAAATCAAATTCTGAAGTCAGTAAGCTTTCGAGACTTCTAAGCGGGTAACCGGATTCAGCTACGATATTTTCAGCACCTAACTTTGTTAATATCTCATGATAATAATTATCTGTCCCAATGGCCCTTACTTCATGCAACTTACCATCTTTGAATTTTTCATCGATGACCATCAAAACCCTTTTTCCTTTTGAAATAGGTTTTAGAAGGGCCTTTAACTTATTAGCAAAGTCTTGAATCTTTTGGTCTTTATTAAGTTTAAACTTCTTATTAAAAATCTTAAGCATTTCAACTGCATCCCCCAGTCTCTTATAAGGAGTAGTGATGACATCAACACCAAGCTTTTCTAAGTTCTTTTTGACTCGTACTCCCTGAACCTCTGCTAAGAGCACAGAAGTGACTTTATCACTTACGACTTTCTCTAGATTGATTTCAAAGGAAGATCCATAGCGAGGAAGCTTCTTTGCCTCTTCTGGATAATTACAATAGTTAGAAACACCAACAAGTAAGCCACCAGCATCAAGGTAATACATCGATTCAGTAAAGCTTGGTAGTGTTGAAAGAACTCGATAATTTTTTGCGTGAGAATTAAAGAAAAGAATGGCGGAGAATATTAAGATGAATATTCTCACGCCAACCTCATTATTTCATTTTTGGATCAAGTGCATCTCTTACCCCGTCTCCAACAAGTACGAGTAAGAATAAACTTGAGAATAGTGCTGCTGATGGATAAACAGCTAGCCACCATGCAATTCTAAAGTTCTGGTGGGCCTGATTTAAAAGCTCTCCCCAAGAAGGTGTTGGAACTGCAAGACCAAACCCAAGGTAATCTAGAGAAGCAAGACCAGAGATCCCTGCCGCAATAGAGAAAGGTGCGAAAGTAATAATCGGACCAAGAGAGTTTGGAAGAATATGCTTAATGATAATACGAGAAGTTGATGCTCCCATACCACGTGCAGCTTCTACGAATTCTTGTTTTCTATTCTTTAAGAACTCACCACGAGCGTAATAACTAACACCCATCCATCCAAAGATAGAAGAGATGAAAATTAGAAGCGTTAAAGTCGGCTTAAAGATAGAAATCATCGTAAGTAGTAATAAGAATACTGGTACAGTACTAAAGATTTCAACAACACGCTGTCCGAAGAAATCCACTTTCCCACCAAAGTATCCCATGATACCACCAAAAAAGACTCCCATAATAGTAGACAGTAGCCATACTAGAAATGCGTAAGCAATCGAATACTTGTATCCATATAGAAGACGAGTAAATACATCACGCCCTCTATCATCTGTACCCATGATATTTTCATCACTAGGAGGTGCAGGATACTCATATACGTCTCTATTAGATTCAAATGGATCCCATTGAACTAGAGGCCAGACAACACTATCCATTTCTAGAGTTCGATAATTGGTAACGTAAACGTTAGTGATTCCAAACTCTTTAGGATGGTAGTCCTTGAATACTGGAAAGTAAGACTTTCCTTGGTAAGTCATATAAACCGGCTTGCTATTAGCAATTAATGGTGCCGATAAAGTTAAAAGTACAGAAACAAAAAGTAGAACTACTGCAACAACAGCAGATTTTCTCTTTTTAAAGCGTCTCCATCTTTTAAGTGTAAGTTCGTTTTCAATAAATCTTTCAATCATGAGAAATCAATCCTTGGATCAACAACAGTGTAAAGAATATCACTGATTAAGTTACCTAAGAACATTAGGACAGTTTGAATAAAGAACAGTCCCATAATTACATTATAATCTCTTTCTAGTAGCGATTGGTAACCAAGTAGACCAATACCATCTAGGTTAAAGATCCTTTCAATAAGAAGAGATCCAGCAAAGAATAGAGATAAGAAATGTCCAAATCCAGTTACAATTGGAATCAAGGCATTTCTAAGAGCGTGCTTATAGTAAACCATCTTATCTGATAAACCTTTCGCTCTTGCAGTACGAACATAATCTTGAGAGATAACATCTAGCATAGAGTTTCTCATAAGAAGAGTTAGAACTGTAAACTGTCCTACCATATATGCAATAAGCGGAAGGACAAAGTGCCAAACTCTATCTGTGATCTTTCCAAAGAAACCTAGGTCATCGTAATAATCTGAAACGAGGTCACCAATCGGAAACCAATCCACAAATGTCCCACCAGCAAAGTAAACAAGAAGTAAGATACCTAGCATAAATGGTGGAATTGAATAAAGTGCAGATAGAATAAACGATGATGCTGCATCAAATTTAGTTCCTGCCTTAACGGCCTTAATGACCCCGAGAGGGATACATATCAGATAGGACATTATAAAGGACACTAAACCAAATTGAATTGATACAGGTAGCTTACTCATAACAACATCAATTACTGGCTCTTCATATGTAAATGACTCTCCAAAATCAAGTGTTGCAAGATTCTTTAGCCAAATCACATAACGAATGTGAAGTGGTTTATCAAAACCATATTGTTTCTTAAGTGCCTCAACAACTTCTTGAGATACTGCCCCATTGTTAGAGCTTGTATCAGTTGTTGTTTGACCAACTCCACCAAATCTCATTTGTTGAAGCTTTTGTTCAATTGGAGAACCTGGTGCCAGGTTAACCATAACAAACATAAGGATACTGACCCCGAGCAACGTCGGGACCATAATCATTAATCTTCTTAGGATATAATTAAACAAGTCGTCTCTCCTACTTACTTAGCTGGTTTAATCGACCACTTACTTCCGTATCCAACGCCGTAAGTATAAGTATCTTTCTCTTTTTGCATACGCTTAGTATGTCCGTAGAAAGTGTAACGGTCATTAAATAGGAAAATATATGGGTAGTCTTCAGCAATTAGCTTGTATACTTTTTTAAGCATTGTCTTTCTTGCTTCTTTATCAAGAGTAAGTTGCGCTTGATCAATTAGCTTATCAACTTCTTTATTTGAATAAGAAATAAAGTTAGATCCGTTATTAGCAGCTGAATCTGAGTGCCAGATTTGCTTTGGATCCCAATCTAGTGATCCACCAGACCATGCAAGAGTAACAGCATCAAAGTTTCTTTCATCAAGA
Organism: Halobacteriovorax sp. CON-3; assembly: GCF_043196995.1. Lineage (NCBI taxonomy): Bacteria > Pseudomonadati > Bdellovibrionota > Bacteriovoracia > Bacteriovoracales > Halobacteriovoraceae > Halobacteriovorax > Halobacteriovorax sp. CON-3. Next base: position 72,776 of record NZ_JBEBNA010000002.1, on the reverse strand, counting down.
GCTTTAATGAATGAGTTCCACTCGATATACTTAACTTCAATCGCAACACCAGCTTTCTTTGCATCTTGCTGATACATCGTTAGGTATTTAGAGAAAGTTTTTGAAGGGTTTAAGATTGTGAAAGCAAGTTTCGTCTTCTTTCCATCAATCATTTTATCAAGAACAGCATCACCATCAGAATCTTTCCAACCATCGTTCTTTAGGATCTTAATTGCTTCTGTAACATTAAAAGGAATCGCTTTAACGTCTTTATTTGCATATTCAGATTGAACATATAGTGGACCAGTTGCTAGAACAGAATATCCAAAACGGAATTTCTTATTCATTTCTTCACGGTTCATTAGGTAGTTCATTGCTTTACGAACTTCTTTTGATTTAAAGATTGGGCTCTTAAAGTTCCAACCAACAAATCCGTAACCTTTTACTGACTTATTTTCTGTTTTAACTTTTAAAACATCTTTACCCCATCTTGGGCCATTTGTTTTTTGCTCATACTCTTCAGGTGAAAGAGAATTGAAGTCTAAGTCACCTTTTTCAAGTCTTTGGATAGCAACAGAAGACTCATTGATAAATCTCATGAAGATCTCACCATATGAGTATTCGTTTTTATGAAGATCAGTTTTATATCCCCACCAATCTTTATTTTGAACTAAAGAGATACCTTTACCTCTTCTAAGCTCTTTAAAGATATAAGGACCTGTACCAATAAGAGTCTTATTAAGTTCTTTTTCTTGCTCTTTTGTTGGGTTTTCATAGATGTGCTTTGGAACGATTGCAAGGTATCCACCACTAGCAATTGACATTAGGTTCCCAAAGTATTTTTTGCTGGCCTTAAAACGAATTGTTCTTGGACCTTCAACAACTGCTTCTTTAAAGTTTGCGAAGTAAGACTTCATGTGAGCAGTCTTGTACTTATTCTCTGGATGAGTTACCGCATCAAAAGAAAACTTTACATCTTCTACAGTGAAAGGCTTTCCATCATGCCACTTAACACCTTCTCTAATTTTGAAAACAAAATCATAACCATCGTTCTCAATTGACCATGATTCAGCAAGACCTGGTTGCCACTCATTTGTTTCAATATCTTTAGTTAAAAGACCTTCAAGTACATAACTATGAACATTTGATGAGTATGCATCAGTTGATGATAACGGGTTCAGAGTTGTTGGAGTACCACTTAGATTGTAGTAAAAAGTGTTGTTTGATTTTTTAGCTCCACCGCTTTTATTACACCCTACTACAGACAATAGAAGTGTACTTAAAAGAAGTAAAAAGATTCCTTTTTTCATAAACTTATCCTTTTTATATTTAGCGAGTCACAATATAAAATTTTACACCAAATGGCTAGAATGCACATTAGGACGTACGCGTTCGTCTGTCTAGATGCTAAAATTATTTACAAAAGAGATAATTATTTTGTGATGTAATTCCTTGGATCTAAAGACCATCGGTCTTCTTTGAGATTTTTAGACTCGATGCGGTACTGCTGTAATTTATAATCAACTTCATTTAAACGAGTTTGAATGCCTTCAGTGTTACGAACGAGCTGCTGATGGTCATCTTCGAGTCGACGCAACTCATCACGCCACTCCTTCTCAAGTTTCTGACGCAACAAATCGTATCGTGCATTGATAGTTTCGACTCTTTGCGTATAGGTCGTAATATCTTGTTTATTGCGGCTAATTTTTGACTCAAGGGCCAATTTTTTCTTAGCAAGAATTTCTATTAACTCATTACCCATTGCAACATTATTAACGAGATCCTGTGAATAAAAGTTATAGTATCTTCCAGTTGAAAAAGCTGACTTACGATTGCACTCATCATATCTTGGAATGCGTAGTAGTAAATAATGACTCGTACGGCCCATAACAATGGCCTTACATTTTGAGGACTCTTGATGAAGTCCCCATAGGTCAACTTCATCTAATTTATTAATGTATTTGATATTATCAAAATCAACCTTGAAGCGAACAAGTCTCGCACTCCCTTCAATATGTGATACCCTGCCGGAAAAATAACCTAGGTCTTTATTGAATTCGAGAATATTTGCATAACAAACAATTCCACTCAAGAATGTAGCAACTAAGATGAAGTACTTCACTCTTTCCATTGTGCCATATTAAATTATTTTAGATAGTTGCGGGAAAGAGATGCCTTTTATTCGGGCTTTTGAGCGATGATTGATTGAGTTAGCTCGGCATTGTGACGTGGCTCTTCATATTTAAGGATTTTGAAATCACTGAACATACTTAATAGTTCTGCTGGTTTTAAGAAATAAGAATCTACACTCTGCTCTTTGAATTTCTTCTTGTGATCTGTCGTGTAGCCTTCATAAATAATAACTCCACCAGGTCTAAGCCACTTCTTCAATTTTTCAGAAACTTCTCTATCAACATAATAGAAGCAAATAATTGCATCGAGTGAGTTATTTGCAATTTTTAAATCATCAACTGATTTGTGAATTGTCTTAATACGAACACCTGCTTGTCTCGCAAGTCTTAGGGATTTATCGATAGCAACTGAGCTAATATCGACGCCTGTTACTTTATAACCTTTTGAAGCAAGGAAGACAGCGTTTCTCCCCTCACCCATTCCTATATCTAAAACAGTCGCACCTCTAGGGATCTGCTGATAGTTTTTTGCTAGAAAGTGAGCTGGGGATTTTCCATAGATATAGTCATGTTGGGCAAATTTCTTATCCCACATATTTGAGGCTTTTTCTTGGACCCTTTGACCAGTCAGTAATTCATAGCGAGAACCAGAAATACTCTGGCGTGCGAAAGCATCCTGAAATAGACAAGATAATATAATGATGAATTTAAGCACTAGCGCTTTCTTCATGAGTCTCAAGCTCCGCATTTAGATAAAGATTTAATTGTTCATACTTGTTTTTCACCATTTTTACCATAGCATGGACTTTATCTTCAATAGTTGCGGGCATATCTTCTGTATGCGCAAGGTACCAATGGAGATCATCCACGGTATTATAGAAATCTTCAAGATTAACAATCAGCTCTTCAGATAGAAGCATAAGCTGTGCAACTGTTATGGTTTTAAAATTTGATCTAAAAATTGCATTGAAATGTTCACGGGTGCGCTTCATCGATAAGATTTGCAGATACTCTCTTTCGCGGTGAATGATTTTATCAGCAAGTCTGGCAGCATCTTGCCTTAGAATAATAAGTAAACGACTTACTTCCTTTGAAACTCTCATTCTCTCTCAATCCCTTTTAATACTCAGGTAATTTTGCTCTTTTCCCACCTGGCCAGCGAGAAGAGTTTGTCACAAGTTTGCTGAACATCTCTTGTCCTGCACGATCGGCCATACGAAACATACTGACAGGAAGTCTTTCTTGAAAGACCTTCTTAGTTTTTAGGATGGCATCGTCGTGAGTAATAGCAAATGAGCTATATTCAAATAAAGTGATACTTCCCTGCCTAAGCATGAAGTTCATATATCTTTTTAATAACTTTTGATAATTGATCAGTGCTCGAATATCACGAACGCAACAAATTACAAATTGATGTTCCTTCATTCTTATGGACTTAAAATCATCAAGCTTCATTGGTACAAGCTTCATTCCAAATTCTGAAAACACGCGAGACATATAGAGAAACTCTTCTCCTAGCGCTCGTTCAAATTGTAAATAGATGACATAGTTTGATTTTCTCACAATGATCCCATCGGTTCATTGCAAGTGTTAGTTAAAGGTGAAAGAGATGGAGGAAAATAATTCCCTAGAATGTAGAAAGGCCGAGAGTACTCCTTTCTTAAAACCACACACGTTACTCTCGGCCTCTATAAGCTTTGGGTCAAATCATAGGGAGAGAGGGATGTCTCCAAAGCTTATCTATAAACTTCCATGTTTTCTTCGTGTCCTTCCGTGGACACTCTAAATAAACAACAAATTTTTAAAAGGGGCCTAGAGGTGGTTTTGATTAAGCTTCTTGCTTTTTACAATTCTGTTGCCCTTTCCTCTAGGCCCATTTTTTCCTGAAAGCGACCTTACATTCATAAGTGTAACTCTCAGTTTCCATAGCAACGTCCTATTGCTAAATCCCAAAATCGTCCTAATCCTGGGGAGGCCCCCTGGCCTCTGGATACTTATATATAAGCAGGTAGCGTGCCAAAACTGGCAAATAATAGATTCAATAACTTACAAAAACTTTACAATTGAAGTGTGCAAAATGCCCCACAGGCCGCACTATAGAAAGATCAGTGGTCCTACAAAAACAGCCACTTAGCATAGGACCAAAAAGGAACTAGTACCTGAGTACTTTCCTTTGTGGCCCCATAGCAAATTTATTGTCAGGAAAATTTAAAGAGATGTACCGATTCGACTTGGTCTAAAGTGAAATGGTTTATCTGACCAAGGGTACACCATCGACATCCAAACCATGAATGCCTTACCGCGAATATTCTTCATTGGGACAAATCCCCAAACACGAGAATCACTTGAATAATCTCTGTTATCACCCATAACGAAAACGTGTCCATCAGGAACAGTTACCTTTTCTTGATTTAGGTGTCTAAAGAATGTTGGGTTCTCACCTACAGTGAACTTCTTCTCACCAATTGTTTGATGATAGAACTTCATATCTTCAGGGTTAAGTGAAGGCTCTTTATCATATAGACTTCTTAGCTCTTTATCCTCTTCAGCTTCGACTGCTGTCTTCTCAACCTTTTTACCATTAATGAACAGTTCATTTTCATAAACTTCAATTGTATCCCCAGGTAGACCAATTGTTCTTTTAACAAAAAGAATTGAAGGATTTATTGGATATTCGAAAACAACAATATCACCACGCTCAGGAAGAGATTGTCCACCGATGTAGATCGGATTAAAAAATTCAGTAAATGGAACCTTAAATCCATAAGACATCTTATTTACAACAATCGAGTCACCAATCGCATTTGTTGGAAGTAGTGATCCTGTTGGAATGTGGTAGTGGTCAATAAAAGTCGATCTAAAACCAAAAACGATTAAAATAATTTTAATCCATGATAGTGCTTCGTCTTTAAACCATTGACCTGAAAGAAAAGCAGGTTTCTGCTCCTCAACTTCTTGCGTTTTATTAAACATATTTCCTCACTTTATTAACTTTAAAAATTATAACGAGTTGTCCCTAAAAAGTATAAGGCTAATTGCGTTAGACACTTTGGTTGCACATCCTTCATAAAACTGCATAAAATAATATTATTCATATAACTTTAGGGAGGAATTATGAAATCAACTTTAGTATCGATTGTATTTTTAGTTTTTACTATTTTCAATGTAAGTGCATCAAGTGAACAGGAGGCATACTTCCCGTCACATTGTTCAAATTTTGGAGACAAAGTAAGCTACTCATTCACAAGTTGTATCAACTCAAATTTTAGGCGAGCCGAATTTGAACTTCCGAACCTATTTCTCCAATACTGCAATAATTTTGGAGATGACCTGAGCTTCTCATTTGAAAGTTGTGTAAATAATAATTTCAGAAGGATTGAAAGTGAGCTTGGAATGTTTCTAAGTCACTGTATGAATATTGGAAGAGGTGTAAGCTACTCTTTCGTAAGCTGTGTTAATCGCAACTTTAGTGACATTAGCTATGAATTAAGAAAACAAGAACAGTAGAAATTACTCATATCACAAGCGGCCTAAAGAGCCGCTTCTATATTTAGAACCGACTTCATTTTATCTTCTAGGACATTTGCAGAAAAAGGTTTTAATAAATAATTATTTGCACCCAATTCGATTGTTCTTTTAATGATAGAAACAGAGTTCTCTGAACTAACCATGACAACAGGTAGATCTGCCAATCTCTCATCCGCTCTTAATTGAAATAAAAAGTCTAGGCCATCGGAATTTGGCATATGAACATCACAGAATACAATTTGATATGGAGAGCCGTTTTCATGTGCTTCAACAACTTTTCTAAAAGCTGAAGCACCATCAACTGCTTCATGAATATTTTCAACACCGATATCATTTAAAATGGTTCTTACTGAGTTTCTAATATAATCGAGATCATCAACAACAAGTGCTTTGATACTTGAATACTCCATGAACTTTCCCCTTAAAGTGAACTCTTTCGTAATAAATATTATATCGGAATTCGATTAAAATACTTTATTTACTAAAGATAAGCGGTGTAAGCGGTTGAAAATTATAAGAGTAAGACGGATTGGGTTTGGAAATTGGCGCCTTGAAGAGTTGGCTTTTTCCATAAGAGAGTCTGTTGCTAACTTGCACTTCGTGAACATCCTGCGGCAAAAGTGCCCCAACGGGCAGTTTTGAAGTAGAGATGAATGTGACTCAAGAAACACAGAGCGAAGCTCGCGTGTTTCGGTCATGTTAGAAAGTCTGCTGCTAACTTTCACTTCGTGAAAGTGCCGCTCTTTCATTGCAGTTGCTTTCCCATTGCTCCTGAGACAACAAAGCCGGGCTTGAACCCGGCTTGTTGAAATAGTTTTTTAGCTAAAGATTGGGGGCCTAGCGCCGCGAACAATAGACTGGCCTTAGCCAGTCAATTTCGCGGTCGCTTACCAGGCATACTGCCTGGCTGATTAGACTTTTGAGCTATGCTCAAAAGGCTACATCATTCCAGGCATTCCGCCCATTCCGCCACCCATTGGAGGCATCGCTGGACCGTCTTCCTTAGGAATATCAGCAATCATTGTTTCAGTTGTCAGCATAAGACCTGCAACTGAAGCAGCGTTTTGAAGAGCTGAACGAGTAACCTTAACAGGATCAATGATACCTGCAGCGATTAGATCTTCGTATCTTTCGTCACGAGCGTTAAATCCGTATTTTGCATCTTCGTTCTTCTTCACTTCGTTAACAACAACAGAACCTTCAAGGCCTGCATTAGTTGCAATTTGTCTTAGTGGAGCCTCTACAGCTCTTTGAACGATTTTAATTCCGTGCATTTCTTCTTCTCTATTTGCTTTTAGATCAGCTAGAACTTGAGCTGCTTTTACAAGAGCAGATCCACCACCAACAACAATACCTTCTTCAACAGCGGCTCTTGTTGCGTTTAGTGCATCTTCAACACGATCTTTCTTTTCTTTCATTTCTGTTTCAGTTGGAGCACCAACGTTAACAACAGCTACACCACCAGAAAGCTTAGCAAGTCTTTCTTGTAATTTTTCTCTATCGTAGTCTGAAGTTGTTTCCGCAATTTGTGCTTTGATTTGAGAAACACGTGCTTCAACAGCTGTTTCATCACCTGCACCATCAACGATCGTTGTATTTTCTTTATCAATAGAGATTTTCTTAGCAGAACCTAGGTGCTCAAGAGCAGCAGTCTCAAGGCTCATTCCAAGCTCTTCAGAAATCACAGTACCACCAGTAAGTGCAGCGATATCTTTTAGCATTTCTTTTCTTCTATCACCAAAACCTGGAGCCTTAACAGCAGCAACGTTTAATGTTCCTCTTAGCTTGTTAACAACAAGAGTAGTGATCGCCTCACCTTCTACATCTTCAGCGATGATTAGAAGTGGTCTTGAAGTTTGAACAGCTTTTTCAAGGATTGGAAGAAGCTCTTTCATATTAGAAACTTTCTTATCAGTAATTAGGATATTTGCATTATCAAATGAAACTTCCATTTTTTCTGAATTAGTTACAAAGTATGGAGAAAGGTAACCACGGTCAAATTGCATCCCTTCAACAACATCTAGAGTTGTTTCTGCAGTCTTTGACTCTTCAATAGTGATAACACCATCTTTTCCAACTTTATCCATTGCTTCAGCAAGTAGAGTTCCGATCTCTTTATCATTATTAGCTGAAATAGTTCCAACTTGCTCGATCTCTTCATTAGTCTTGATTTCTTTAGCTACAGTTCTTAGTTCAGAAACGATCTTTTCTACAGCTGTATCAATCCCTCTTTTAAGATCCATTGGGTTGTGACCTGCAGTTACAAGCTTAGCACCTTCAGTATAAATTGCTTGAGCAAGAACTGTTGCAGTTGTCGTACCGTCACCTGCATCTTCGTTTGTCTTTTGAGCAACTTCTTTAACCATTTGAGCGCCCATATTTTGAAAGTTATTTTCTAGTTCAATTTCTTTTGCAACAGAAACACCATCTTTAGTGATGTGTGGAGCACCAAATGATTTTTGGATAACTACGTTTCTACCTTTAGGCCCTAGAGTAACTCTAACAGCATTCGCTAGTTGATTTACACCTTCTAAGATTAGTCCTCTTGCTTCTTCTGAGTACTTTAATTCTTTTGCCATTTTTATCTCCTATCTATTAATCAATTTGATTAAACTAAAATTCCTAAAATATCTGATTCTTTCATAATAATATATTCAACACCATCAAGCTTAACTTCACTTCCGGCGTACTTACCAAAAAGAACCTTGTCACCCTCTTTCACTGCCAGTTCAGCAACTGATCCATTATCTAGACGATATCCTGGCCCAACTGCAATAACTTCACCTTCACTTGGCTTTTCAGAGTTGTTATCTGGAATATAAATTCCACCAGCTGTCTTTGTTTCATTTTCAATTCTTTTGATTAAAACTCTATCTTGTAATGGTTTAACTTGCATAAATCCTCCAGTTAAATACATTTTTTATTTAATTACTAATTATTTATACACAAGGTGGTAGTGAACGGATACATGTCAAGGTCTGCCAAAGCGAAAAAATCATATTTTTTCACATTTATCTTAGCGCAAAGCAAAATTATCCTTCACGGAAGCTTAAAACTGTGAGATATTCCAAAAAAATTAGCCAGTTAACTTATCTTTATAAGGAGTCGCTCCGATAATTAGCATATGAAACTAAAGTTTAATGAAAAACTTTTAGGTAAATTCCTGCAAAATGAAGCCGCAGAGGAAAGAACATTTTTTGTCCTTACGCTCATTACAGGTGTTACATCAGCTCTTATCGCCGTCGGTCTACAAAAAGGTGTTCACTGGATTCAACAAATCCTTCAAACAGATACAACATTTACATGGCAATCAGTCCTTCTTGGAGGAGCAGCTCTCTTTATATCTGGTTGGCTAACAACTCGTAAATTTCCTTTCTCTGAAGGATCAGGTATCCCAAAAGTTCGCGCGGCCCTTGTTGTTGATCACGGAAGAATTAGTTTAAAAGATACTTTTGCTAAAGCTGTGACAACTCTGCTTGCACTTGGTTCAGGTGTCTCTCTTGGAAGAGAAGGGCCAACCGTTACCATTGCCTCAGGTGTCGCCTCTTGGCTTGGTTATTCATTTCATATTTCAAAGAAGCGAGTAAAGGCCCTTGTTGCAGTTGGAGCAGCGGGCGGAATTGCGGCTGCATTTGCAACTCCTATTTCAGCAGTTGTTTTTACATTAGAAGAAGTCGTTGGTGATCTTAATGCCAAAGTTCTTGGTTCAATTGTTATCTCATCAGTTGTGGCATCAATTACAGGGCAAATGCTTACAGGACAGCATCACATGTTTGAGCAACTTTATTATAAGATGCACGATCATCGTGAACTTCTTTTCTATTTACTCATAGGAATAAGTTGCGCTTTCATTGGCCCACTTTGGATGAAGTCTGTTTTGGCCTTTAGAGAATTCAATCGAAAACATATGAAGAGTCACAAGCTAACTTATATGATGATTGTTTTTCTAATCATTGCATTGATGACTCAAGTTCACTCAAGTGTTATTGGAAGTGGACACGGAACTTTAGAAGACACATTACTTTCACTTATTCTCGATCCGAAAGTTTTATTCTTAATGTTTTGTTTAAAATTCCTAGCAACATCTCTATGTTACTCGGCCGGAATTTCTGGTGGTCTTTTCATGCCAACACTTTTAATGGGAGCAACACTAGGAAGTTTAATTGGTTCCCTTGCAAGTGTTTTCTTTCCAGAAATTACGACGAATACTGGTGCGTATGCACTTGTTGGAATGGGAGCATTCTTTGTAACAGTTATTCGTGCTCCATTTACTTCTATCCTAATCGTGTTTGAGTTAACGAGAGACTACAATATTATTCTGCCACTGATGATTGCAAATATCATCGCCTATATGCTCTCTTCTAAACCGACAGAGAATGAATCAATCTACGAACAAATTTCTGCACAAGATGGAATTCACTTACCAACACGTGATGATTTAGAAGTGCTTGATCAACTTCATGTTGAAGATGCAATGATAAAAGATATCGTTACATACGGTGCCACTTTAACAGTTAATGAAACGCTAAAAGACATTCAAAAATACAATCCAGATCTTCAAGGTTTTCCTGTTTTAAAAAATGGAAGATTACTTGGAATGATGTCAACATCAGAGCTTAGAGTTCAACTTGCAAAAGGAAATGGCGACATAAGAATTGAACAATTCTGCGAGAAAAAAATTATAAAAATCTATCCAGATCAAAGTTTATATATTGCTCTTCACAGATTAAAAAGATTCCAAATCTCCCGTCTACCGGTCGTTTCGAGACTTGACGAAAAAAGAATCATTGGTATTCTCACACCAAAAGATATCGTAAAACAATTCGGTTATCAGATAACAGAATCAAAAGAAAACGAAGCCAACAGTTAACCTTTTCTTAAAAGCCGGTTAATTAAGTACAAATTCAGGCCTTCCACCCTTGACCCCTCTCGACTTTCAAAAATTCGGTTGCTACAAATTTATCCATCAATATTTTTTGTCTAACAACCTAACTAAAAAGGAGAGGGTAATGAAAAAATTACTACTAGCTTCGGCTCTTTTTATGGGAGCTTTCTCGACGCAAGCGGCGAGAGTTCAATTCGACTTTGATGTTTATTCTTCGGGAGCATCAATCTATCCATGTAACGCTGGTTTAAAGCACAAGAAGCACAGAGGTGTTTTCTGCTACAATCCGAAAACATTAAGATCATGTGACCCTGGATCAAGAGGTGGACATGGTGGTTATCCATTCCTAGAAGGTCTAATCGCTGAAGGTGGTAACGGTGGTTACAACGGTGGCGGCGGAGGCCAAGACTGTGGACCAGATGGAACAAATTGTGATTGTGTATGTGCTGGTGATCTAGATGGAAGAAATGAAAACACACTAGATACAGTACGTGGTAAAATCACGAAGTGGAAAGATCATGGTGATCGTTCTAACTTCAGATACTCAGTTGAGAAAACAGCTGGTGAGTATAACTACCACACTCTAATTGATCAAAATGATCAATTCAGCAAAAGACTTAAAGAACTATCTTTCAACCTTGGTTCAGAAATGTATGGTGCGAAGTACTTTGTTGACATCTGTTTCCGTGCAACACAAATCGACTACGGACAAAAACCAGACTACCTAACAGAGTCTACAGAAGACAGATTTGACTTCATCGTTCCAGATGAAATCAGAGATGACTACGTAGTAGGTATGCCAGAATCATTTGGTAGCATCGACAACCCACTTTACAAATTCGAAAGAAAAGTAACAGTAACAGATCTTGCTGGTTCAAACACTAGCGACCACTGGGATCTAGGTGAAGATGACACTATCTGGTCAGAAGAAAGTTACCAATCAGCAGCAAGACTTGCTGTTAAGTCTGGAATCTTCTGTAAAGACAAAGATGGAGACTATGTTCAAGTTTACGGTGGATCAGGAAACCCTTCTGCTCAAATTGACCTATCTTCAAACTCTGTTGTTGAATTCTTCAAGCGTTTTGCAGCAGCTGACCTAAAAGGTTGTGTTGTTCGTTACGAATTCGAAGAGAATGCAAGATATGCTCACAAAACTGTTGATAAGTTCAGAAGATGGAAAATGCAAGCTGCAAACATCTGTACTGATACAGCTATCACTAATATTCAAGGTCACGATCACGACTACGACTATTAATCAAAATCTTTAAATACTGCAGGGTGGTTTACCACCCTGCCTTTACTAAGTGAAGAGATGTGCGGGGGAAATATGATTTACAGGGGCTTAATACTATTATTTTTAACATTTAATACTCTTGCGTGCTTAGTTGCATCTGCACCAAAGAATATTAACATTTCTATTTCTCCACTCAGTAAAGGTCTGTATATCTACGACGACTCAGGAACGAAAAGAGAAGAAATGCCAAATATACTTGCTTCAAACTGCTTGACTGCGGCATCAAATAATCACTACACAATGATTACAGTAGGAATTGAGAACTACGTTCTAACAGATAAATTCCTTACATACAGTATTAATGACAAGGTTACTTACGGCTCAAAAGATTTCTGCCGTATCGAAAATCTTGAAAACATAAATGGAACAACTAAAGACGAGAGAGAGCAGCGTCTACTAAAACGTCGTCGTATCATGAATCGATGCCTCGAGTTTGAAGTAAATGATGTTGCGGAGTCTGGTATTGAATTTCCAAAAACTCAGTCAGGTTGTAAAGTCACCAGAATTGACAAAAATAAAGCAAGGTTTCAAGGATACTACTGTTTCTTTAAACCAAGCACTGACTCAGCCTACATCATTAAACCAATTATTAATGAGGCTTGTTTAACAAATGATTTCTACACAGAAAACGAATTTGAATTACAAGATATATTGGCATCAATTGGTATCTATGTTTCAGGGGATGCAACAGGGCGCTCACCAGACTTAAAGTATGTAAAAGACTTTAAGCTAAGGTTAAATCAATCACCAGAAGGAATCTTAGCAGTAAATAAAACAATTGAGCCAGATGAGCCAAAGTTTCCAATCAAGTGGCCTGTAAATGACATTCAACTTGGGAAGCTCTATCTGACAACATCGAAAGATACAAAGAATAGCGCATACTTTGGTGTTCCATTATTCGTAAGAAATACATGCGAGAAAAAATGTGAACAAGGAAAGCCGTGTACAGCTCCATGTAATTATACTCAACCAATTGCCGCAGAGTTTGTTCTTACACAACTAGCTGGCAATGGAAAAAAACACTATGTTACTTCTTGGTTTGATGGAGGAATCGCTCCAGCGAATTGGACAGGTTTAATAAATGGTATTGGTACACAAATTACTTCTAATTATTTTGAAGTTGGTAAGGACTATGAACTAGAAGTTATCCTTGATGATCAAGAATACAACTTCATGATGTTCAAAGGACGTATTAAGTCTCGCTTAAACTTACGTCCAACAACAATCCCGGCCATTAACAGAGAAGGGAGAACAATTGGAGAAATTTCACCTTTTTCAAAAGTTGAAGTTTTAAAATCACTTCCTAGCTACCCTGTATTCGATGCAATTAAGTTTACAGGTAATAGTCACCTTGGCGTAAAGAACACTGTTAACTCAATTAGCCGTGTTTTTGATGATCCGGTATGGCCTCCATACTTTTCAGACTACTGTATAAACGGATCATGTGTCCTGATGAAAGATCACATGCTAAGGCTAAAATTAAAATTCAAGGTAACTCAAGACGAGAAAACAGGAGAGCTAATTTCAGAAGTTTTAGAATATAAAAAAGAGGCTAACCTTCAAGATAATAAAACAGTTAACAACTATACAGCACCATACTTTACTTGTACTCCTCCAGGGAAAGACCCAACGGATGATGACAGTGATGATGATTTTGGGGATATTGATTTTTAGTAGCTATATATAGCAAAGGGGAAACAATGAAGAAATTACTGATGATTTTGTTATTAATGTTTACAAGCACGACTTTCGCAAATGATGTTGATGATATGTTTGGTAGCGGAGAGGATCAATTCGAATTTGAAAAATTTTCAAATGAAGAAATCCTATTAAGAATTGAAGAAGACATTAAAGTTTCATGTCGAAAAGGAGAATGTACTCTCTTCTCAACTGAAAACAAATTTGCTGGTTTTGAAGTTGGATTCAACATCGGTGAAGGAATGAATCAACAAGCTGGAAGTGGAGTTAATATCTACACTGGAGGATACGGTGGACAAATTAACGGAGAATACTGGGGAGTTAACGTTAGATACTACAACGGTAAGTGTACTCAACGTATTAAGGTACCTAAGTCTGTTTATATTGCTATTAACCGTTATATGTATGGCCTACTTGACACAGATGGTAATACACGCCGTGGTTTCACTCCTGCTGACGAAGCAATGATTCTTTTCTACACAACGATCATTGGGAAATCAAGCAACTGTAATGGAAATGGCGGAAGCTAAAAAAATTAAGCTTTTCTTTAATTGTTAAGAAAAATTCTAAGTTATAAAACCTCTCTATGATGAGAGGTTTTTTATTTCTATTTTTAATTACTTTTACCGCCCATGCGAAAATCAAATGGCATGATTGGCAACATCAAGAACTAAATGACTTGATTACTCCGCTGACAACAATCGACTTAAATAACCGTGCATCCTGTGCAATCGATTCTAAGAAACCAACAACATCAATGTTTGTTTTCTTAAATAACACGATTCCGGCCAAAGCAGCATATCGCTTGGCAAATCGAACAGGCCAAGACAAAACAAAAGTAATTAAAGAATTAATTAGGGACTATCGAAATAAAGTAACTCGACTTCTTTATGAAATTCATCAAAAGCTAGTTCATCAAGAACTCCCACTTCTCCCCTACCTAGATAGTGAAAACAATATTCCCGTCAAGTATCAAAAGATCTTAAAAGAGTGTTATGGCAAGCTAGAGTGTCCAAAACTCAATAATTACATGGATGCCCTCTGGACAAGCTCTCATAAGTTAAAACATCGACTATATGATAGCTTTGAAGATAGTAATTATATTCAGAAAAAATATGTCAAAAAAAATGAAACGTTTAAGTGCATTAGGATAAAGAAATTTGGTCCACTACAAGCAAATCTTTTCGGCCAAAAACCATCAGTTCAAGACCTTAACCGTATCGCACAAGAGTTATTAGATTTAGATGAAAGAGTATCTGATTGTCGCTTAGAAGATATCGACCAGATTGATAACCTACAAGTCTCTGGTTACCAGTTTGATATCGAGGGGATCAAAGAAAGATATTGGGAAAAAGAAGTTGGATTTGATTATTGGAACTCAATGAAACTCTATTTCGCTTGGGCAATGAAGAATTTGAAAGTTGAAAACTCTAAGTACGAACAAATCATTAGAAATTCGAATACCCAAGATTATATACTCTTTTCTCCGAGTGGATGTAAGAGCGATATCATTCCTACTTGTAATAACAAGAGACTCGCAGAAAACTCATTTAGAGAGTTCTCTCGCAAGAATTTTGAAAAGGATGCTCTAGAGCTCGACATCTTAGCGCCTATTTCAGAGGGGGTTCAAAATGACCTACTTAAAGATCCATTTGCCAGTGTCAATCAGGATATTCTCGATATCGCCTCGTATAACGATGCTGATAAGTGGATAGAGCATATATTCAAGAATCAGACTCAAACTAAGAACTACGTTAAAAATAAACTTATTGATTCATTAACTTTTTTCTCCCTCGTGAGAAATCGCCTTAGGCCAGAAGAAGTTAAAGAACAGCTCGCATTTTATTTTAGAAATCTAGATGGTAATACGATCAAAAATGATCTTTATTACTTATGTGCAGAAGCTTCTGTTATCTCGGATGATATCTTTAGTTTTACAAAGAAGCATATTGAAGGCCTAAAAGGAACAGATCTCATCGATAACCTTGACCTTATTTTTTCAAAGAAGCCTTATGATGATGTTATCGATTATTATAAGTCCCTAATGGATGAAACACGTGCCTACTGTAAGAGTCTAGATCAAAAGAATATTTGGAATGATGAATTTGATATCGAATACGAAGGTTTTCATCAGTGGTATATCGATAAGACCAGAGCAGCAAAAACTTTTGAAACATTTCCAGAAAAGCACTACGAGAGTGATGCTCTCTCACAAGATTTTATAACGTATGAGAATGGAGACATTATTTGTCGCTCAATAAGTCATTGCTTAAGAAAATCTATTATCAATATTATTGAAACTTCTCGTGCAAGCTACTATGGTGATCTCTTCTGGAAGGCGAAGTTTTCACAAGCTTCAGCAGACTTATTTAATCCATACGCAGATCGTGTCTCTTGCAAGGTATATGATCCTTATTTTAAGACAAAGCAAGTCATGACTCAATTTGTGTCAGATATTGGCCAGGGACTGATGAGTTTCTTCACACCAGGTGTTCTATATACAAGAGTGAGCCTAACACCTGGCTACGTCACTTCTTTTAATAAGATGATTAAAGATGGCCAAATTGAATTTAATAAAGACTATGAAAAATCAAAAGTTAACGTTGAACTAATTACTGAATTTGGGCCATTAATTGGAGTTCCTTGTGCCCTCTCAATTACAGGTAGTACTAAGAGTCCAACGAATTTATATCATTTCAGAGGCATCTCTGTTGGTGCTTGCTTTGATCGTAGCGGTGGTGACGTCATTGCCAATAGTGGCTCAGATGTGTCTTCACAAGACCCAACACGTAGAGCGGCATGTGCTGCTTGTCGAATCAACTTTGAAGGTATTTCAAATACACTTACTTATTTTAATTCAAAACTTGGACCTTTCTTCTATGTAGCAAGAGCTTTATATAGCTTATACAAGGGCCTAACTGATTTTGATAATATCCCTAGAAGATGGGAGCTAGACTTAGAAAAACTTAAAACTACATATCAACGCTTTGGTGAGATTCCTAAGAGGTGCCGTTCGACTCTTTTAAATGGAAACCACTGTTTAAGTAATCAAGATGAGAAACTAGCTGTAGAGGCAGTTCTTGAGAAAAACTTAACAATATTCGCCTCAAAGAGAGTTGTTAATGGTTACAAATTTAAAGTCAGAGAATGTAAAAATGATTTAACTGTTAGGGTGGAGCAAAATTTTGCGAGGTTATTTTCATCATGCGAGCAATAATACTATTATTTTTCTTACCAGTTATTAGTGCTTATGCATTAAGTGTTAATATTATTTGGACACAAGATTTTACAAAAGAGCTACACCTAGAGTGTTCTAATATTGGTTGTCTTGATGGCCAAAGCTCAGACGTTATTGAAGAAGCTATTTGTGATGAATGTTTTTCTGACTCAGTTAATTCTACATTTATATTCAATAATATAACAACCTATCTTCATCCAAATGAATTGATAACTCTTGATGAGTTTATCACTTACCTTTACACAGCAGATTTTATCTCAATCAACTACAACTCTCCCTATGATCTTGTCTCAAGTCGCTCCATGGAAATTAAGAAATTACTTTATAAAGATTTGTGCCCGAATAAGCACGATGCAATTATTTTTTTTAGAAGAGGATATGCTGATACATTTTCCTCTCCAGAGCTTATTTACTGCGGAGAGGAAATATATACTGCACAATTATTTTAGATCGTACCAGTTAACACCAAATGCAGGATCGACTTTTAGTGGAACTTTTAATTCGACGACGTTTTCCATGCCTTCTTTGACAAGAGTCTTCATTTCATCAAGCTCTGACTCAAGAACATCAAAGATAAGCTCATCGTGTACCTGAAGAATCATTTTAGACTTTAGTCCACGCTTCTTCATTTCTGCATCGATATTAATCATTGCACACTTGATGATATCAGCCGCAGTCCCTTGAATTGGCGAGTTAATTGCCATTCGCTCAGCATTTGCTTTGACTGTGCGATTATTAGAATGAATATCTGGAAGGAACCTCTTTCTTCCATACATTGTAATTGAATAACCTGTTTTCTCAGCATCTTCCTTAAGTCCATCTAAGAAGCCTTTGATCTTTGAAAATCTCTCAAAGTATTTTTCAATATAGGCCTTAGCATCTTTTCTTGAAATTTTAAGGGCCGAAGCTAAACCGAATGAAGACTGTCCATACATAAGACCAAAGTTTACGGCCTTTGCCTTTGAACGCTCATCACTTGTAACTTCCTCAAGAGCAATGCCATTAATTTCACTTGCCGTTTGTGCGTGAATATCCTTGTCCTCATTGAATGCCTTAATCATTGTTGGATCTTCACTGTAGTGAGCAAGGATTCTAAGTTCTACTTGGGAATAATCGGCAGCTAAAAGTAAGTTACCAGGTGTTGCTATAAATGCCTTTCTCACAAGTCGTCCTGTTTCAGAACGAATTGGAATATTCTGTAGGTTCGGATTCACACTTGAAAGTCGACCAGTTTGAGCAACGTGCTGATTAAAGCTTGTATGAACCTTTCCTGTTTTAGGATTTACGATTTCAGGAAGGGCCTTCACGTATGTCGAAAGAATCTTTCCTAATTCACGATACTGAAGAATTAAACCTGGGACCTCATTAATATTTTTTGAATCAAGCTCTTCTAGTACAGAAGAATCCGTTGAGTAACCTGTTTTCGTTTTCTTAACAACAGGGAATGATAACTCATTAAATAAGAACTCCCCTACTTGTTTTGGAGAATTCAAATTAATAGTGTCATTCATTGAATATGAATCAACTTTCTTTTGAATTTTATCTAAAGACTCTTGCAGATCTTTTGCCATTTCATAAAGGTATTCTTTATTTAAGTGCACACCTTCGAACTCCATTTCAGCTAAGATTGGAATAAGCTTATTGTCGATATCTTCATAAACACTAACGAGTTCTTTTTCCTTAAGCTCTTCTTTTAAATGATTTGCAAGCCTAAAGACTGCAATTGATCTTAGGCCCGAATAAGATGCCTTATCTTCACTCGTTTCAAGAGAGGTAATAAAAGGAGTCTTCTTATCAAGAGTCGTTACCTTTACATTTACATTAGATGCGATAACTTCAAGATTATGTCTCGTACTTGGGCTTACATTATAGTGGGCCAAAGTAACATCAAAATTCTTGGCCTTAAACTCTAGTCCACGTCGAAGTAAGTGAGAGTAGTCACGTTTTGAGTGTTCACTATATACTTCTCTCGACTCAATACCCCAGATTAACTCTAGTAATTCTTTTTCATTAGAATCATTAACTTCGACAAAGTAAGAATTATTATCATCAAATGAAATACTTAATCCTACAAGATTACGAGCATGAATATCTTCACTATCAAACTCTGTTTGAACTGCAAGTGCCATTTGATCTTTAATAATCGTCTTAAATTCCTCAAGAGTCGTAACCTTATGTTCAAATGGAGATGCCAGCTCTTCACCTTCCCCTTCCTCACCATTAGCAATAGAAAGTTGGTATTTAAGATCTTCCATTCTCTTAATCATTGAATTCATACCAAGGTCTTTTAGAAAAGTTAGAAGTTCCTCTGAAGGATAGAACTTAATCTCAGAATCTTCTGCCTTACATTCTAAATCAATATCTGTAACAATTTTAATTAGTTCTTTTGAGAGCTTTGCATCCTCAACATGTTCAGTGAAAGCAGTTGTTAATTTCTTACCTTTAAATGTATCTGAAACTTCAAAACACTTCTCAAGAGTTCCATGCTCTGCAAGTAACTTTGCAGCTCCCTTTGCACCAATACCACGCATTCCAGGAATATTATCCGACGTGTCCCCCACCATTGATAAGTAATCAACGATTTGATCTGGGCGTACCCCCATCTTTTCAAAGACACCTTTTTCGTCGTAAGTAACATCCTTCATCGTATCGAGCATCTTAATATTGTCACCAACAAATTGCATAAGGTCCTTATCACCTGAGGCAATTAGGATTTCATCAAAGTCATTTTTCCATTGAACAACAGTTGAGCCAATAATATCGTCGGCCTCATATGTTTCATTTGCAACATTGAGAAGACCCATCTTGTCGATAAGTTCTTTAATGAGTGCAAACTGAGGGACAAGTTCTTCAGGTGGCTCAGAACGATTGGCCTTATACTGATCATAAAGTTCATTTCTAAAAGATCCGCCCGAAGTATCGCGAGCAAGAAGCATATGAGTTGGCCTATAATTGGCCATGATTTTCAATAGCATTGAAAGCACACCATAAGTGGCGTTAACAGGTGTTCCGTCTGGCGCATTCATTGAACGAATTGCAAAAAATGCACGGAATATAAAGTTACTGACGTCGACGACGATTAATCTTTTCTTTGACATATAATCTCCAATTTATGCTATAAATCTAGCCAATTATGTTGAATCTGTTAATGATTAATGTGGAGAATCGATTATGGACAATGCACAAAAGATCGAAATTTATACTAGAGTAAAGCGAGATATCTTTGCTATTTGTGAAGGCGAAAGTAGCACAATTGCAAAAATGGCCACAATCTCTTGTGTTTTGAAACAGGCATTTCCCCATTATTACTGGTGCGGGTTCTACATGGTTGACCCAAATAAAGAACAAGAGCTTGTCGTTGGCCCATACCAAGGAACTCTTGGCTGTCTTCGCATCCCTTTTGGTAAGGGGGTTTGCGGAACTGCTGCTCAACTTCTTGAAACACAAATCGTTGAAGATGTTCATGCAATTGCCAACCACATCACTTGTGACCCAAAGAGTCAGTCAGAGATTGTTATTCCGGTTTTTGAAAATAAAAAATTAATTGCAGTTCTTGATGTTGATAGCGATTCACTTGCAAGCTTCAATGAAATTGATAAATCTAATTTAGAAGAGATTATCAATACTGTTTTTGCCTAGGCCTGAGTCCCCTGGTCTTCAAACCAATTTGTTTTACGCTTCTTAATTGCAAGCATTGTATCATCATTTGCCATAACAGTAGTGTCGGCCATAACATCACCTAAGCGATGCCCCGAATCAAGCTTATAGAGAAGATATAACTCTATCCCCACAATTGGAATTCCTACAATGACGGCCATAAACCAACCTGCTACAGGAATGATGGCAAATACTAATGGAATAATAAAAGGGAGATTTCTAATAAAGCTTTGCTTAAGTGAACAAGGTGTTCCATCAACTAAAGAAATTACTCTAAAGCCGATAAACTTCTTACCAACAGACTGTCCATTTTGAATTGAGTCAGCAAAAGTTAGATAGACGATAGAAAGAAGAATACCAATTGGATATAAGAATAGAGACAAGACTACGACAATAAAAAGGTCAATTGCCTTAGCGAGTATGCGTGAATAACGTGCAACCTTAATGGCCGACTTTAAAAGGTACTTTCTATCCATATAACTATCTTATCCTATGAATTTTATTAGAAAACAAGGCATTTTTTGCACCTAGTCCAAACAATAGATATTAACTAAAGAAATGCTTAACTTCTCTATCAGTCAATAGACTTTGATTAATAGCCAAAAATAGGATTTTAATATATAACTTTAGACTGAGACTAAATAGAGCACATACGCTCTGGAGGATAATTATATGAGTACTGTTGGTAAAACTGACGTAACAAATTTTGAATCTGATGTACTAAAAAGCGCGAAGCCAGTTCTAGTAGACTTCTGGGCAGAGTGGTGTGGACCTTGTAAAACACTTGGACCAGTACTTGACGAAGTAGCATCAGAAATTGGTGAAACTGCAACAATCTTAAAAGTGAACGTTGATGACAACGGAGAACTTGCTCAACAATACGGAATTAGAGGGATCCCAACAATGATCTTCTTTAAAGACGGTCAAGCAACGAAGACTCTAGTTGGTGTTCAAACAAAAGAAGAAATTAAGAAGTCTTTAGAAGAACTTATGTAATAAAAGCCTCTACGATAGAGGCTTTTCTTTTTTGAGAAGGAATTTATGTCTAATTTTATTTCCCACGCATTTAATCACGCACAAGAAACTCTAACAAAATTTATCGCTAACGAAGAAAACTTCGCCACTATGGAGAAAGCGATTAATGAAATGGTTACGGCCATAAAAGGTGGAGGACGTGTTATTAGTTGTGGAAATGGTGGTTCAATGTGCGATGCTATGCACTTCGCAGAAGAACTAACAGGACGTTTTCGTAAAGATCGCCCAGCAATGCCAGCTATTGCTATCGCCGACTCTTCTCATATCACATGTGTGGCCAACGACTATGGTTTTGAATATATCTTTTCAAAATATGTTGAGGCCCATGGACACAAAGGAGATGTCCTTCTTGCCATCTCAACTTCAGGTAATTCACCAAATTGTCTTGAGGCCGTAAAATCAGCTCATGAAAAAGGGATGAAAGTTGTCGGTCTTCTTGGAAAAGGCGGTGGAAAAATGAAGGATCTTGTGGACTTCCCTATCGTTATTGAAGCAGATCTTTCTGATCGTATTCAAGAAATGCATATTAAAATTATTCACACTTTTATAGAGGGAATTGAGCGCCAAGTTTTCCCTCAAAATTACTAAAGAATTACGAGAAAGAATCGGCAGTTTATTCCAAGTCTTTAAAATCAAGTGCTTGACGCGAATATGAGTTAAAATATTCTTAAGTTAGTACATAATTTTAAGGAGCTATAAATGGAAGGCACAGCTGTATCATCGGTAAACACGATCGCTGCTTTTTTTCAAAACGGTGGAATCTTCATGTGGATCATTCTCTTTATCTGGGCAGTAGGTCTAGCTATTGGATTAGAAAGATTCTTTAAACTAAGCTTTAAATTTGATGTTGATGGGGCTTCATTTATGAATGAACTTCGTCGCTATATTATGGCAAATGATGTTGAGGGTGCCTCACGTGTATGTTCAGGATCAAGCGCTGCCCTACCAAAGGTATTAAGAAGTGGACTTGAAAGAGCTTCTGCTAAACCAGAGCAAATTCAAAATGCAATCGATGCAACAGCTTTAGAAGTCATTCCAAAAGTAGAGCTAAGACTTAACTACCTACAGCTAATTGCAAATATCTCAACACTATTTGGACTACTGGGAACGATCCAAGGTCTAATCGCTTCATTTGCGGCCGTTGCTGCTGCAGACCCTACGCAAAAAGCAGAGCTTCTTGCAAAAGGTATTTCACAAGCGATGAACACAACATTCCTAGGTCTACTAGTTGCTATCACAATCATGATCATTCACGCTTTCCTAAGTTCAAAGTCAGAGAAGATCATCAATGAGATCGATGAGTATTCAGTTAAATTAATGGACATCTTAAATACAGAAGAAAGTAAGTAATTATGTATAGAAAGCCGAGTCGAAAATATAAGAATAAGAAAGTTGAGAGACTGAATCTAATTCCAATTTTAGATTCGGTCTTCATCTTTATCTTCTTTCTTTTAATGTCTGCAAACTTTGTGAGAATTTATGAGATTGGTTCTGATGTTCCTATCATTTCAAACTCAACTCCACCAAAGAAGCAAAAAGAAAGATTAGACCTAACTCTAAAGATTAACACGAGTAATATCACTCTTCACTCCGGGCCAAATGAGAGACGTATTTTCACGGCCGGTAAAACAGCTGATGGTGAGTACGATCTATTCAAACTAAGAGAAAAGTTAATTGATCTTAAGAAGAGATATGTGGATGAAAAGGAAGTTATTTTCATCCCTAATGCAAATATCTCTTACGAAGAATTAATTAAGATTATGGATGCTGTTCGCGATATCAAGAAAACAGACCCAGAAGTTTGGACAAAGAGAGATGGACAGGACGTAAAAGTTCTTGAGCTATTTAACAATATTATTTTTGGCGATACGCAGTCGTAGAAATAAAGAATCAGGTTTATTATGAGAAATCGTTCAATTAGAAATAGAGGAATTAGAAGAAAGAAGGAACCATTTGATATTGATATCACTTCCCTTCTCGACATTCTTGTTATTCTTCTTGTATTCCTAATTCGAAGCTATGATACAACAGGTGTAATTCTTAATATTCCAAAAGATATTACAATCCCACACTCTGCTTCAAAGTCTATCAATGAGCAAGGTGTTGTTGTTCAGGTTTCGACAAAGATCGTTTGGGTTGATGATAAAGAAGTCCTTAATACTGAGACTTTCAAAGGACAACTCTACTCTCAAGGTGGGAAGCTTATTGTTCCACTTTATAACGAGCTCGTTGCTAAGAAGAAAGAAATTGATGACCTTACAAAAATGACACCTAATGCGAAAAAGTTCTCGGGTATTGTGAATCTCGTCATTGATAAGTCGTTGAAGTATAACTATGTTAAGAAGCTTATGCACACTGCTGCTGAGGCAGGGTTTCAACAGTATAAATTCGTTGTTCTTGGACAAGAGTAACATCGTGCGATCAAAGGTTGCCCGACGGCAAGCTTTGGCGCACAGATGAATGTGATACGAGAAAGCTAGCCGCAGGCGCGGCTTTCGGTTATATTAGCTCTAAAAGAATCTCGTTAATGTAACGCCAAACTCATCATCCCCATCAAGGACGTACAGTCCGCGATTATCAGCTTTTGCATCATCTCCGATAGTCACTCCACGGAAATTTAACTTCATCTTCCAAGCATTGTTTAGGCGACGCTCATAACTTAAGTAGTATAGAGTCTCCCCCGCTCTTTCAAGGTCAATATAAAGACCTAGCATAAACTCATTAGAGTACGCGTCGTTTAGAGCTAGGCGATGACCAATAAAAAGATCATTTTGAAAGATTTGAGCTTGGCTTCTCTTATCCTTACCAACACCTAGAACACGCTGGTATTCAGTATAGAACCCTGAACTCCAATTATTATCGTAATTATAAGTATACTCATGGCCAATAGAAGCTAGTTGATAATTAAAGATCTCTCTTTGACCACCAGTATAATCAATAATTGATACCGAATCATTTACGTTAAAGTCTGAATAAAGGTATTCAAATTTAAATGTTTGCTCACCCCAAAAATAAGTAGCAGCGGTACCATAATCAGCAACATCAAGATAATACGCATTGATATTTCCTGCTAAAAGATCCGGTACTGATGCAGCTGCAAAGATAGGTCTAGTACGATCGATATGATCCATTGCAAAGACAGTTAAGTCTAGATCACCAAACTGATGAGCATAGTAAACTGCGAATTGATCAAATTGATTATCTTCGTCTGAGTCCGTTATCTTATTACCTTTAACAACATTTTGTTTTTGAGGACTAAGGCCATCAAAGATTCTCATTTTAGAATCAGGATAGAAACCTTCTTTAAAATATGGCATATAGATAAACTTCATCGTCCCAATACTTGTGTAGTGACTTAGAACAACAGAAGTTTCACCAAGTTTTTCAAATCTCTCAATATTACCGTCGTTGATACGAGAATTGATAACATCCACAACGTGATATGCTTCAAGACGTGACCACATAAACATATGCTGACCAACTGATGCCTGCCAATTCCCAAAACTACGGCCAATATTAAACTCATTGAAGTCAACATAGCTATTGTCTTGGTACTTCTCATCAGCACGGCCGATAAGAGAAAGATTATACTCCCATCCGCTCCAGTCACCTCTATCTTCTAGAGCAACTTTAACAAAGGCCAGTTCATTTGGTTGATCCTCTCCTAAAAGAGTTTGAGCATCATCAACATAACCTCTAAAGTTTAATGAAACCTCTCCTCTACCATCAGCTAGAGAGCTAAGACTTGATAGAGTAAGTGCACCTGTGATTAATCCGTATATTAGTGTTTTCAATTTACTTTAACTTCCTCTTAGTAAGATCATTCTCATTAACAGCCTTACCAATAACTCTATTCTTCCACTTAAAAATCGACTGCTTCTTATTGTTAAGATTTAGCATAAGAATTTTATTAGCACGCCACATCTTTCTCTTACCAACAGTGTAAGATTTGAAGTCATCCATTGTAGAAGTTTTTATATGTTCATTTCTTTTGTTGTAATACTCTGACTTAACTGGTGCTAAGTACTTTTGAGAAACATAAAGAACTACCTTAGAGTAAGAACTCTTTGCCTTTGCAACTCTTTCAAGTACCCAAACTTTTTGTCCTGCAACCTTGTCATCTTTTAGATATTTATAATTGTATTTTTCAATTGTTTGACCACCGATATCCTCAAACGAGAATTCAGAACCCATGAATGAGCTCCCCTTTGAGCGTGAATTGATTTTCTTAACTCTCTTTAAAGACGGAAGATAAAGCCATTGGTCATCATCTTTTTCATTTTTCCATGTCCAAGTAAGTAGCTTAGTTCCCTTAACATCTAATGGTTTTTTAAACTCCATTAAGCTCTTATCAACACCATCAAATTCCCCTGATGCCCCTAGCATTTCGCGGATAATTTCAACACCACTTGAATCAACTAGGACAAGCTCCATCGTTGACGTGTCACCAATATAACCCTTATTCGCTTGATCCATTTTCCTAGCAATCTCTAGGCCTTTATCATTAGCAAATACAGAAAGTGTTAATAACATTAATAAAAGTTTAACTATCTTCATTAGAAACCTCGTGTTTTTTCGGTATGTTTTCCCATCAGATAGTAGCATTCACAACACAATGATTGAACATTTACTCGTGATAATGACAATGGATTCATTAAATTATTGAAAATATGCCCCTTATTTTACAACAAGGGGCGTTAGTGTTTTTTGATGAATTTAGTAAGCGCTTGAATTTAAGTTAAGTGGTACGTGAACACCAACTTCGGCCCCACCTTTTGGTCGTGGGAATTGAATCGTTTTTAAGTGATTTACAACACAATTTTTAACACTTGGCGGAACACCGCGGTCAGCTTTGGCAACACTTGCTTTTGTCACGTTCCCTGAGGCACCGATAACAAACTCCATTCCAAGAACTCCTGAGATACCTTTTTGTTGTACATCAAGTTCTTTTTGGTAGCAGTATCTAAACTGTGGAACGTTTTCCATAAGGATTCTCATGATATCATTTCGATCCATAGAACCTAAAATTACCTCACGATATGGTACACCTGCAATATAAACTTGTTTCTTCTGAACAAGTCCATCTGTTCCAAACGATGATGAAAGTTTTCCACTCGTCTTACTACTTAGTGATCCAACCTCTGCCTTAACATCTGCTTTTTGAACTTGTGCAGAATCTCCAGTTGATAATGCAGAGTTATCATCTGCAAAACTTTCACTTGCACCAGAGCCAGCTTTAAAAGAATTTAGAGCACCACCTTTGGCCATAAGAGAGTTCATTGAAGATGTAAAAGATGTTGATTTGTAGACATCAACTTTCCCGCGACTTTTTCTATTTGTCGCCAATTTCTTCACTGTTGTTTTCTTATTTGTTGTACGTGCAGGCTTAGATGCTTTCTTTTTCTTTTGCCTAACAACTTGTTTATCATTTGGCTTCCCTTGTCTTGCCTTCCCTTTTTTAGGAGTGGACGTAGACTTTTGTCTTGGATCACCCTTGCTCTTTGTCACCTTCTTTGGCTTCTCAACATTAGAGACGGCCTGCTTAATTGGTGCTTTCTTTTCAACTTTCTTTTTAACTTCATTTTTAACAACATTCTTCTTCTTAGTGACACGAAGCTGTTTTGGTCGATAAAGAATTTTTGCGATTCTTTCAGGAACCTTCTCTTTTTCGATTTCTTTATCAACTTTAAAATTTAGCATTCCAGCTGCAAAAACGATAAAGAAAAGAAGACAGAAAATAAGATATTTTCTTAATTCTTTATCACGTCTAAAGATCGGAGCCGTTTTAACGATTGGAGGAGCTTCAGTTCCTCTAATGAAAACCTTTAAGTTATCCTTTTCAAAAATATGGATATCATCACGACGAAGTGAGCTTTTAGCGTTTTTATTATTTAAGAATGTACGATGTTCAAATCCAGGAATAGTTCCAACTGCAACATCATTCTTTCTAATATCGAGAAGTTCAACTTTATCTTTCTTACCTAGGTATGGGAATTCGATATCATTCCCACGAGCATTTGAACCAACTAAATAGAACTTCCCATCTTTGTGAGGAATATAATCTAGTGAAACGATTTTCCCATTAAATAGAATAATGACTTCAGCTGCTTCCTTATCAATACTATATTTAAAGATAGGATAAATCTCATCTGGTTCTTCAAATATATACTCAGAGAATTTCACATTATCATCAATACTTAGAGGATAATTTACTTGATACTCTTCATCTTTTTTTATTCTCTCATCATTAAACTTAGGTTGCTTTGGTAAGTTCTTCACAACCTCTTGTGGGTGAATTAGTTGTTGTGGTGGGAGTTGAGCAGTCGAATCAAAAGTGAATGAGTAATTACCAATTGTAATAGACTCCCCACCCTTAAGTTCAGTTGTAACAATTTCTTCACCATTAACTAATACTGGTTTTGAAGAAGACATACTATAGATTGATACCTTGTCAGCAAATTCAATTAGACAATGAATATCATCAATCCCAGCACCTCTCATACGCACATCACAAGAGTCACTTGCTCCTAAAATAATACGATTCTTCTGAGGTAGACGAATATCTTTTTTACCTTTTAAATAAAACGATCTTCCTTGATCCACTTCTACTCCCTAGCGTATACGATCCAAACCTTTCATCATTTCGAGATGAAAATTTGGTTTTGAAGGTAATTTATTTTTAAATTGACGAAGGTAGCGACTCGACACAGTGATCTCGCCTGGCGCTCCAAGTTCTCCATCAACACTAATCTCTTCAAGATTAAATTGTTCAAACTTCTTATATTTATAAACTACTTTTTCCTTAACAGACTTTTGTCCATAAGCATGAGTAGCAAATAGTAATAAAATGGCAGACATTAATACTTTCATCATTACATCTTCCTAACTTGTTGATAGAAGGCCTTATCCTTAGCATTCATATCAGTACTATCTAAATCACTTTGTATTGTAATTGCATGTTCACTCTTTAATTGCTTCAAAGAGTAGTAAAGAGCAATTTTAAGACTTGGAATATCAATATAATCCGAATTCATTTCCTTAAGAATTGTATAAGCATACTTTGGCTTAGCATCAAATAAATATGAATATACTAACGAGTTAATAACATCACGATCATTCTTATTCACTGAGTATAGACGCTTAAGTAGTGAGATCGACTTTGAATACAGTCCATATCTAATGTAGATATTGGCAAGATTAAACATTGCCGTCTTATTATTCTTTTTTAGAATAAGAACTTGCTTAAAGGCTGCAATGGCCTTGGCATCCTTATCTTCATCTACATAGACGACACCAATATTATTAATTGCTGGAATATACTTATCATCTAAAGCAACCGCTTTATTAAAGTACACTTTTGCAAGTCTCTTATTGCCAGACTTATAAGAACAGATACCTTGTTGATTCCAATAAGATGGATTGGCCTTGTACTTCTCGTACATTTGATCAAGTTGAGCTAGTCCTTCTTTCGTATTTCCCATATAACAAAGACCAACTAGTCCCGTTTTCTTAGAATCGATTTCTTCTAGTTTATCTAACTTAACCTTGTCCAGAGACTCATCTTCTAGAACATCATCAACTAAGTCATTAATTAAATGATAATCTGCTTCTGCATTATAGCGAATCTGACTCTTTGGTTTAAAATCAGCATTTGTTAGGTTTTCGATCTGCTCACCATCTTCGAGTTGCTGAGTTGTCCCCTTCTTCGAAGAAGCACAAGAAACCATTAGTAGCATTGAAAGAATAGCTAAATACTTCATTAACGATTCCCCCTCTTATCCATTAAGACAGGCCCTGTCATCGTTGGAAGACCCAGGCCTTGTCGAGACAACGTCCCAAAATTTTGCGTTAGAACGTCGTTCTTATTAATTAGGTTATCTAATTCTCTTTTTAACTGACGTGACTTGGTTGCGAGGTTTGCTGAAACATTGGCCATACTTGCCTTAAAAGACTTCACATATTCAGCAGACTTACCTGTAGGTGAGAAAGTACCTACATCAGATGAGAATTGATCAAAAGAGTTAATTAAAAGAGAGTAACTCTTAACCATTGCCTCACCAGAACCCATTGCTACGATTCCTGCGACCTTTCCTTGAATACGATCTAAGCGATTAAACTTTAGCTTCATCGTGTTATTAAACTTACTCTCTGGAAAACTAAGTGAGATAGAATTAAAGTTATTAACTTCATTTTCTAGCTTATCAACTTCCATAAGTGCGACTTCATCAATTGTTTCAATTGCTAGACTCTTCTTCTTTTTCACTTTACGGTAGATATAGCTAAGCTCTCCTGCATAACGTGAGTTATTCTTCTGTGATCTCGAAAGCTTCGAAAGTTTCCCTACATACTCAGACTTCTTATATAGACTCTTTGTATAAGCACTTAAACGTTGGCGATATATCGTATCGGCCTTACTCAGTAATTTAAAATCAATATAGTAATCAAAGATTTGCTCATATGATGCTAACAAAGTTGAATTCTTGAATCGACACTTAGATTGTTCATCAACAAAGCTAACAGCAGCACTATCTTTTCGAGTAGCAAGTCCCATGACGATGTAGTTCTTAAGCAGGCCCTCTTTATTCTTATCTCTAATTGAACATGTTTTCGATAATAATTTCTGAGTTAGGCCCATACCAGCATCAACTCTTTGTCTTAAAAACAATTCACTAATAATGCTATTAAATGATTCGTAGAACTTCGTAATTTCAGAAACAAGCATTTCATCAATTGCACGATCTAACCATTTAGACATAAGATCCACATTACCTGATTCATAGAATAAAACCGCAATATTATAAGCAGCATTTCTTTTGGCCTCGGCAGTACTTTCTTTATCTTTATAGATAAACAAGTAACCTTTTAATGCCGTTACCTTATCACCCTTTTGGTTAGCCTTTTGAATATCTGAGAATTGGGCAACAAGAATAATTTTATTTAAATGAGTAATAAAGCCTCTTCTAAGAGGGATCCCTGTTGACTTTAATTCACCAACAAAGCCCATAAGCTCTGATTTATTCTTTTGAGACTTATGTAGGTCAACAATTCGGCCAATCATTGCCTCATTCTTTGAAATTGCTCTTGGATTTTCCTTGGCATAAACAAAGAATAAGTTCTGCGCCTTCTTCGCGTCTTTTTGTTCATCGACATAATAAGAGAATAGTTTTTCAACGGCCTTATTCTTTTTTACCTTTGAGTCCTCATGCTTAATATATGTTGAAAAAACTTTTTCAAAGTACTTTGATCTAATTGATGCAGATGTTTTCTTATCATTTAGTACGACAATCATACCTGCCAGAGAGCGTTTAAAGTATACATTATCCGTCTTATCCGAAGAAATAACCTTGTCATACATAAAGAGTGCTTGCTTATACTCAGCTGCTGCATAGTAAGACTCACCTGCGTAGAAGAGTGCTCTCTCACTTAAGCTAGGGTCAACTTCCTGAGAAATGAAGTAGAGTTCTGCTGCAATACGCCCTTTAAACCTCATAACTTTTGGACGTTTTTTATTGTGTGACATCCCTAATTCTTTTTGAAGATGAGCTGCCCTCTTTGTTACATAAAAAAGTGCTTCTTTTCTTTGTTCGGGATTCAGTTTTGTTTTAGTAATTGTTCGAGCGAAAACAAGAAAGTTCTTGTTATTATTATACTTATCGTAAATTTGTAGAAGTTGAACTAAAGACTTCGCCTTATATTCTTCATTCTTTCCATTAAAGGCAGACTTAAACATGCCAGCGGCTTGTGAGTACTTTTGTTTATCAAGAAGAAACATTCCCATATCATAGAAGTTTTTCTCAGGTGTGCCTTTCTCATTCTGGTAAAACTGAAGAGCTCTTTTTGTGTCGCCTTTATCAGCATAGAAATAACCTACATCACGTCCGGCCATATCTTTCTTATCAATATACTTTGGACTCTTAGATAGGCTGTGAACTTCTTTCATCTGCTTAATCGCAGTATTCTTCTTTCCTACTCTAAAGTTTGACCAAGCTAGGTTGTATAAGTACTTTGTATACCATTTATCATCTTTAATTTTATAGATGACAGTATCGTAGTATCTCTTAGACTTATTAAAGTCCCCTTCTCGATAGTAGATATCACCTAGTGCAAGACGTGATTTTACACCAATTAGGTCATTCTTTGGCGCCGACTTAACGGACTTAACAAATAATGACTTTGCACGATCCATTTGAACATTCTCAAGTTCATTATAGGCAAGGATATAGTAGATATGTGAGCGGGCCTTTGCATTTGGTCTCTTTTTTAAGATTGCAAGACCAATTTGTTGCGCGCGATTATAGTATGAGCTAGATTCAGCAAAGAACTTCTTGCGATCAATACGCTTCTTATCCTTAATGTCTAAATTAAAGAAGTTTTCATTCTCTTGTTCACGAATGATACGCCCTTTTTCTAAGTTTAGCTCGGCCATACGTAAATCGAGCATTGTATCATTTTTTGAATATCGTTTCATACGTACAAGCTCTTTAAGCTCCATATCGATTACTGAAACAATACGATCTCTTTTGGTATTAAGTTTGATACCAAAAGAATTAAAACTTATAAGAGTTGCAAATAATAAAACCTTAATCATTTCTGACACTCCGATCGAAGAGCAAATACATAATCACCTAATTCATCGGCCCAAAACTCACCATTGAATGACCAAAAGTATTGTTTTGAGTTTCTCTTAAGGTACTTAATGTCACCCCTTGCACCCGTATCTGTAATTCCACTATATAAACGCGCTTTTCTTGCATTTAAAGCTTCGAGTCTTAAGTAACTCAAACCAACAAATGACTTTTCTAACTGAGCAGAAGTTAACTTAAAAACCTTCTTTACATATGACCCGATAAGCTTCTGCTGTAAAAACAGTGAATCTTTTAGGTTGATTGCAAGAATCTTTCTCAGTCTTCTATTTCTAACTTTTTTAATTGATTTAATTTCTCTAAGCCCATCTTTATAACTCTTATAAAGCTGGATGAATGCTGGATCTTTTCTTACATTCTCAAGAAGTTTATTCGTTAATGAATCGTAATACTTCTTTCCATCAACATAACTATTGATAAATTTGAAGTACCACTCAAGTGAGTTTTTCTTAGCAAGCATCCTATCAATAACTTGCTTAGACTTATCAAATTCTTTGTAGTGATCATCAATGATATTGGACATATCATCATAAAGACATAATTTATAATAACTAAGCGCTTTTAAAACATTAATCTCAGGATTTACAACATAACTAAGAACAGGAGCTTTGTATGTTACAAGCTTACCAAGAGTCCTGTTATAGTCTCCCTTGTAATAACTATTCCAAGCCTCTTCAATTAGTAACTCAGGCCATATATATGATCTTTTATCAATATCAATAAAGGCAAGTTCTGAAGCTTCTAGATTTCTTTGCTCATACTTTACTCGAGCAATACCGGCCAAGCAGTAGTCTTGATTAATTTGTAATTGCCTTGCGCGAACTTCATCATTACTACTTGTTGATTGATCAATACAATTTTCAAATGCACCAACTGCTGCTTTAAAACTTCTTAGCATCGTAAACGCTACACCTTCAAGGTGTAAGGCAAATGGTTTAACCGGGTGAGCCGATGGGATTGTTCCATTTAATGTTTGTAATGCTTCTTTATACTTTCTTCTCTTAAGTTGTTTTTTTGCAAGTAAGTACTTTAGTGTTGGGGAATCAATATTCTTAAGATAGCTCTCCGGTAACAGAATAAACTGTCTATCCCCTACCTTTGATACAACTTGCTCAAAAAGATATTCGAAATTCTTATTCGTTCTTCCTTTGTATGTAACCAAGTACTCTTTCACATAAGGTACTGCTGTGTGATACATCTCTTTATCAATTAATTGCTTAATGATATTTGGATAACGAGTAATACGATTCTTTGATTTCGTTAAATCAGTCCATATTGACTCAAGAGCGTAAGCCTGACCCAATATTAGAAATGTTATAAGCGCTTTCTTAAACACAATAGCTTCCTTTATAAGTCAAACTGAACAGCGAAAGTAAGATCAATATTTGAATATAATTGATCACTCTCTGAACCAGATTCCCTCGCAGGTGCTGCTTGATATAGGATTCCGTTTATATCTGCTCTAATACTCCAAGATTGATTAATATAGAACTTAGTTGAAACATCCCACATTAGTCCTGTGTGAGACTCGTCAATCGTTAGACCAGGGTTTGGAGATCCGGCCCTAACCTCTGGACCGTTATTTGTTTCGTTAAGTTTTGCGAAACCTAGACCAAAGATCCAATCGACATATAAAATAGTGTTGAATGTATTAATTTTAGAATAGAAAGGTGCCCAAGTTGCCATAACACCAATATAGTCATTTACAATTCTTCTAAATGGAATGGAACCACTTCCTCCACCGTTACTATTTCTGACTGAAGCGGCCGTATCATTTTCTTCACCTGAATTTGAAGAATAGATAAATTCGGCACCAAGTTCTTCACTAAAAAAATAACCAGCTCTTAACTGCATTGATGTTGAGTCAACGAATGCACCAGAAAGGGTCTTACCAAAGCCCCCACTCACAAAGAAGCGTTGCTGTTTTTTGAATTTACGATTTTGAAGTACGTAAATTTCTTTATCTTTATCTAGCCATGAAAAATTGTAGAGATCACTTTCTGCTGCGAAAGTTTTAATCGTCATAAAAGTTAAAAATAATACAAAGATCATCCTAATCATTTTAGCGTCCTGCCTTTCAAATAGTTGGATTTACAGAGATTATTTTAACATAAGATGTTAACTACAATTTAAGTCGCTTATTGGTGGCATAAATTTCCATACGTGCATGATGAACAGTGTGGAATCCTTTTTCCGACTAAGTCAGTAAGGTTTCGCCATGTCGTAAATAAGTCAACTTCAAGGCCGGCCACTGAAACTTCTTCCTCGATCACACGTTTTTGATCGAGAGCGAGAACCTTTAACTTAATTTTTTCAGTAACTTGCTCACCAACTAATACCAGACCAAGCGCATATGTCTTTAACTGGAAGAAGTATGATCGTAACTTATCATCATCAATTAAACCTGACTTAAAGTCCCAAATTTCTATTACCTGACCATTTTGATAAAGGAGTCCATCAATAATTCCAGTGATCATCTGGCCAAAGAAAGAAAATTTAATTTGGTGTTCACTTAAAATTTTATCGTGGGATGATTTTTTAATCTCATCACCTACCCAACCGACAATTTCAACCTCATCAGTATTATTAAATTTTAAATCACGCCCTTTAATTAAATTTTCAACAAGAAAGTGAAGTCGATTTCCACGATCAACATCTGAAATACCTTGAATATGTGGTAGCTCAATTTCTTTTTCTTTTGCAAACTCTTTGAGATCATCCTCTAACTTTAAAACCTGATTTAAGTAGAATTTTCTAGAGCAAAGAGCTAGTTCTGATAATTTCGTAACTGAAAGCTCAGAAATTAGACCGATATCCACTTTGTTTTCAATATTCTTAACTCCTAAAGGATCCATAAAGTAAATTGGTGGTCGCGTTGCTTCAGCAACTTTATACTCTAACTCAAAGCTATCAAGAGAAACTGCCTTCATTTGATAATTTCTAAGTGGGACAATCCAACTATTATCCGAATGCTTAACATCATCACCATTAATACTAATATCGAAATATTCAATATTTTCGACGGCCCTTGTACAGGCAACGTAGAAGAGTCTTTTCGATTCAGAGAACTCTTTTTGCTTCTTTATTAACTTCTCTAAAATCAGATTAGGTGATGAATTCAACTTTTTACTATTGATATCAGCACTCCAAGACAATGCTCCAGGTAGTGCACCAAACTTTGATTTATCCACAACAGTACGTCCATTTGTGTGAATACCACCTAAGATGATCGTATCGAACTCTAATCCCTTAGAAGCATGAGTCGTCATAATTCTCACTTTCGGTTGAGAAAGATAAGAAAAGCTCGCACTGTAAGAGTCCTTTTCTAGAGATTTAAGAATTTTATATATTTGATCAATATCACCCTTTGCTCCTCCAATAATTCCATTTATTTTTTCGGAGTTATTCTTATAAGCAGAACTTGATAGACCTAGATCAAATACAAATGACCAAAATGCATATTCAATATTACTATTGAGATAAGTATCTTTCATCTTTATTAAATTTGGTACATCTACACTTTGGTATGATTCATAGTAGTGACTACAAACACCTTCAATAATAAAATTATAATATCGAGCTATTGCCTGAAGCCTCTTTTCGTCAGCACCTTCCTTAACACCTTCAATTAAGAAATTCACAAAGGCCTTAAAAATAATAACAAGAGGATCTTCACCATATGGAATTTTTACTTGGGCCACGAATGGGATTGAAGCCGACATAAGATTAGAGATCAGCTGTTTTGAGGGTGCAAGAGTACGATACAAAATACATATCTCTTCACTAGGATTTTCACTCTGCTTTCGTTTAATTAGCTCACAGATTGCTGCAGCTTCAATATTGTCATATACAGTGGAAGACTTCTTTTCTAATTCAAGCTCTAAATTTACCTTGTGACCTTTTACAGTTCCAAGCCCTGCTTCTTTTACATCTGGAAAGTTTTGATAATCCACTTTTACACTATACTGATCATGACCTTGATACTTTTCCCCTAGGCCAAAAATCGTTTCAAAGAACTGGTTATTAAAATTTACAACAGCTTCTTCAGATCGATAGTTATTAGACATATAAAGATTTTGAGGAATAACTTTTTCCGTTTGATTAAAAACAGCAATTTCCCCACCTCTAAATCCATAGATGGCCTGTTTTCTATCTCCAACACACATTAAGCGATTAAAATTTTCACCAATAACATGTTTAATAATTTGATACTGGCCTGGAGAGGTATCCTGATACTCGTCGACAATAATATAATCAAAGTTTTCTTGGCATAGCCTACGTGACTCTTCGCTCTCTTCTAATGACTTTAGTGTTAAGTATTCAATATCCGAAAAATCAATACCAGGATAATTATAATAATGCTCTTCAATATAATTAAATAACTCTTTATATAGAGTTAGCCACTCACGATATATTTCTTTATTTTCAAAGAAAGCATCGTAGTTTTCAGATTCCTTATCATAGAACTTCAATAGAGAGTTACATTGATCAATAAGCTCTCCAACCTCTAAAGGTATTCCCTTCGATTTTCGAGGTTTGTTAGACTTATAGATTTCACAAAAACGTTTTATATTTTCCCAGCTATAATTTTTAGACAAGAAAAAAGATTCAGACGCACTAAGGTGTTTCCACCAAGCTTTCTTGCTATGCTCATCAGAGTATGTATCGCTTGAATAGTGATTATTGAAGACTTCGTTACAACCAAGTAAACCTAATATATTATCGAAATACTCACTTTCATTGAACGAGACATCATTTACATTGATACTAGACCATTCATACCTTAGCTCAGGACTAGCGAAAACAAATTGCATCGAACTGATTAGGGCATCGATATTCTTTAAGAAAATCTCAATCTTTTGTTCTTTCAAATTACGAGCGAACCACTGTTTGGTTAGCTCTTCAATTTTCACATTGATTTTGAAACGATCAACAATATCAAGGTTTGCAGGTGCACCAAAAATATAACCACGTTTAATTAACTTTAGACAAAAACTGTGAATAGTTGAAATCCCAAGTGACTCAAGTGCTTCATCAATTATTTTCTTCTTTGTGATATCATCTACATTTGAAAAACGATCAAACATACGAGACTGTAACTCTCCGGCCGCTTCTTTTGTAAACGTCATCACCACTATTTTAGAAAGGTATGACTTAAGTTGTCCTAAAATATCAGTATTGCCTGCTTCAAAAAGAGCATCATATTTCTTCTCAATTAAATAAGCTAAGTGTTCAATAATAACTCTAGTCTTTCCCGATCCTGCTCCAGCATTAAGAAGTACACCACCATTATGCATGACTGCTTTTTCTTGTTCTGAATTTAATTGAATGGCCATTACTTATCTCCACCTTTTGCACAAATTGGATTTGCAACACAGAAGGTACATATACTAGAGTTTTGAGGAGTTGCCGGCCATGACTCCGCCCCTCTCATTGAAACCATTGTTTCAGTCATAAACTCGTTGAACTCTTCTTTCTTATAATTCTCTATTCTATTTGTTCTTGAATGAAACTCATTAAAAAACTTTTCTTCACCTACAAATATTGAATCCTTTAAATTTTCCAGACAGAGGTAACCTCCACCTTTCAAATGGTGTTCCACTCCCCATGCTTCAAAATAGGCAAGAAGCTGAATCTTTCTGAATTCATTAATATCTGTTTTTGATGGAACCGCTCCACCTGATGTCTTGAAGTCATAAATATAATAATCACTTCCATCTTTAATCACTAAGTCGATGGACCCCTTATAGCTTTCGTTTACTTTTGAGATATCTCTTTCAAAGAAGAACTCTACATTTGTCTCATTTTTAATTTCTAGTAGTTTATAAATAATTCCACTGCAGTAAGATTCAACAGAGAGCTTTAAGCTTTCAATATCAATTTTTTCAGGAAGTAGTGACTTCTCATCAATAAATCGTTTAAAGGTATTAGAAATTAACTCCTTAAGTATTCCTCGATCATAATGACTGTGTAGTTCTAGATATGACTCGATAACACTGTGATTAATTGTCCCAATGTAGCGACGATCAATAAAAGCTGACGAAGAGACATCGAGATCAACACGTTGTGCGTACTTTAGATGCCACTTTTTTGGACAATCAATATATGTCTGAATAAAAGATGGTGATAGTTTTTCAGGGATAGTAGCTTTTTTGCCATAGATCGTTTCAAAACTCTTTCTTTCACTTCCGTCCATATGTTCCGGGTTTAATGCAACACCCTCAAATAAGTTTTCCGCTATCGAGCTCCCATGAGTTAAGCCTTCTTCTAATATTAGATTTCCACCACTATTGATAAATCGTCTAAGCTGATTTCTTAAAATTACAATATCAAGGTTCTTACTTTGTAGTGGGCCAAACGCACTAAAAATAACAAGAACGTCATTTGAAAATCTTTGAGAAGAACTTAAGGCACCTAAGTCATCTTTAGAAATATAAAGGTATTGTTGCTCAGCATTCTCAAAAGTTAATAAATTGTCCCTTGTTCCGATTGTACCGGTATCAGTCATTGAAATATTAACGACAGATGTTCTTGGAAGATTTAAGCCTAGAACTTCTTTTAAAAGCTTCAAGTCAGCGTTATAAATATTTTCATTCACTGTCGCCTTCTCGCTAAAGCTAATCACTTCTTTCTTGAAAGCTAGAATCGTTTTAAAGAGCATAAAGCCCTTTTCATTCATATGAGAAAGAGCAAGCTTATCTAGGAAAGTAATTAGTTCCTCTGCCCTTAGATGACCTTTGTTTAGATTAAGCTGTTCTTGAACTTTTGAAGTAAGTTGATCAACACTAGTAAAGAATAGTGCAAAGTCAGTTTTAAACCTTTTTTGCGCAAGAAGAATTGAGTTCACTTGAGTTAAGTCTAAACCATTAGAAAAACTTAAAATTTGTTTTTCACCTGAGATTAAATCACTTAAATATTCAGCACTTCTTCCGGAAGGGATTGAAATATAGTCACAAGATATCCCCTCTAACTCTTCTGCCTCTTTTGTTTGTTCAAGCTCAATCCAATTCGGCCAAAAGATTTTATTATCACATTGATTAAAAACAGATTTCTCAAATGGGACAAAAACATTGGCCACTTTCCCCATCCCTTTTAACATATCAATCTGATTTGCATTAAAGTGGTCAAAACCAATAAATATATAACCCACATCCTCTTGCGGCCTAAAGCTTTCACTCACTAATTGATAAGACTTTTGTTCATCAACAATATGAAATGTTTCAAGGTATTTATGAAATCTCATTAAACCTGAAATACAATCTTTTTCAAGTGTGGCCAACTGACTCAACTCTTCGATAAGAGCGCCACTTAAGTCAAATGAGCGAACTTCAGTGAATAGCTCAAAACAAAAGTGAAACTTCTCATAATCATCATTGACGGCAGATTTCCAAAATGTCCAAAGATCAACCATGAGTTCAGACTTTGAGAGTTTAGTTTGTTCATCAGTTAAACTAATATGATCCGATAGAAACTTAGCAACTGTGATGGTTTCACTATTCTTTGCATGTCCTTTACGAATAAGATAATCACGATACAAGTCTGAACGCTGTGGCGAAGGACAAATAATTTGCCAATTAGCAATATTTTCATTTTCTACAAATAACTCATCAAAATGATTTTTATATAAATAGAGGTTTAACACGTAACATTACCCTTTTTAAATGACACTTTAAGCAAAAAACGATATATACAAAAGCGCCTACAAGGAGAATTTTACTGTGATTAAAGAAAGCCGTCTATTCAACTTCATTAATAAAGAGAAAACCTTCGCCATTTCTTTTCTAGAAGGTCAAAAAGTTATCCATGATCTAGCACTTGTTCACAGTGTCAATAATCAGGGTTTCGGATTCTTTAGAGATTGTACTCTTTCAATTCTTCCTATAATTAATTTTTTAAAGCCTCAAGAAAATATGGGAATCTTCATTGATTCAGAAAATCCTTACTTTCGCTTTAAACTAGAGATGAATCAGGCCGGATTTTTTAGAACGCTAATTCTTCCGGAAGATCTTCCGGCCGTGCCAGAGAAAATTAGTGGCAAGCTTAGAACAGCAAAACAATTCCCATATAGCAAGACTCCATATTCGAGTATTATCAATGTTGATAATCGCTCTATCAAAGAGCTTATGAATGACTTCTTTGATAAATCTTATCAGATGAAGTCTCAAGTTATTATCAGTGATGACAGTGACCAGGTTATGCTTGTCACAAAGCTTCCTGAAGTAAATGTTGATAAAGAAGAGGTCGTTGAGTCTGTAAGCTTAAAAGATTATATCAAGCAAAACAAAGAGAACTTCGATAATATTTTCAAACAAGCTCTAAATGAAGATAATGAAATTCAAAAAGCTTTTGAAGCACTCGATTTTGATTTCCTAAAATCAACAGAAATTAAATTTAAATGTAACTGCTCAAGAGACCGCATGGTCACAGGAGTAGCAGGAGTTGTACGCTCTAGTGGTTTTGCTGATGTATTTCATAATGATGCTTCAATTGAAACGAAGTGTGATTACTGTAAAACAGCATACCTGATCACAAAAGAAGAAGTATCTAGTATTTTAAATCTACACTAAAACGGAAGAGTCGTTTCTTCTGATCTCCAGAAGAAGCGGCCGTTTAAGTCCGACTCAAGATAGATCCCACAAAAATTTTCAGCAAGTGCACCATCGGCCCAAACAGGAGACATCAGTTGTGATTTCTTATTTGAAGCAATTGGAATCGACTTCCACTTCTTATTAACCCTGCGCCAATCAATAGCTTTTGGAGATACTGAGCTTACAACAATCAAGTAGTCATTTGTTGCACTAACCTTCTTTCTTACCTGAACTAAGAAGTTATTTAGGTATGACATATATTTCGCAAATTCTTTTGCATCCTGTCTTTTTAAAATTTCATAAAGATCGTAATCAACAATATTTACAAAGCGACGATTTGAATCACTCATTGAATCAAAGATATGTTCAAAGAGATTCATCGTATTTGAGAAACACTTATTACCGCGACAAGATTGGTCTTTGTAAATTTCACCAACCTTGTAATCTCCTGACTTTTGAAAGTGAAAAGACTTTGCTTCATTTACAGTTTTTGCTCCAGAAATGAATAAACGAGTATTTTGATAAAAGTTTGCATTACACTTATTTATCTTTCCTAAGTTCGGCGCCTTCCCTCGGTAGATGACCGAGTTACTATATCCAGAATTAACAAACACATCCCAAAGGCTCTTTCTTTGGTATTTATCACATGTTTGGTTAGCCAAACCGTAACCATTAACTTGGGCCAGCAGTTGGTCCTCAACACTTGGAGTAATTGTCATCATATTATATGACCACATTTTTCCAAAGCACGCGAAATTTTCTAACTCAGTCTTGGCCGTATAATTTAGGTTTTTAAAATGCAAATAACCCATGTGCTCTTCGCTTAAACCGGGTATTTGAATAAAAATTAGATTTTGTGGATAGTTATTAAACGAATGTTTCTTTAAGTTAATCGTATTAACTCTTGAACATGAAAAAAATATTCCGAGAAGTAATAAAAATATTAAGTTTTTTTTATCGTACATCATAATTTCCGACTCATTAAATAGGGATTCTTATGATATATTATCATATATATAAGATTGAAATTATTAAAATTAATATTCACGTTTAAAAAGTAAGCGAGGGAAGAAATGAATCAAACT
This sequence comes from Halobacteriovorax sp. CON-3, assembly GCF_043196995.1. Classification (NCBI taxonomy): domain Bacteria; kingdom Pseudomonadati; phylum Bdellovibrionota; class Bacteriovoracia; order Bacteriovoracales; family Halobacteriovoraceae; genus Halobacteriovorax; species Halobacteriovorax sp. CON-3. The sequence goes on along the minus strand of NZ_JBEBNA010000002.1, from coordinate 31,014 downwards.
CTTGATGCTGCCACGCGAGAAATATTTTGGAATATTCCATTCTCGTTTAAGGTTGTCATGTACATCCTATTTTTTGCAGCAGTCTTTGTTATGTTCAAAGGCCTGTATCAAAAAATTCAATTTATCACTGGAAAGAAAGGTGTTGATGCCATCAAAGGCCTAAAAGACCTTCTACCAGAGAAACTAAACTGGGGAGCATTCTTTAAGACAATGCTTCTAACAGGTAAAGTTCCACGTTTTAGAAATGTTGCAATTTTTCACGGCCTAATCTTTTGGGGATTTGTTATCCTTTGGATTGCCACGGACCTAGTTGCCATTCACGCTGATACTCCTTTTAAAATTTATAAAGGACCTGTTTATATCGTTATCTCTTTCCTAGCTGATATGGCAGGACTTATGGTTCTTGCAGGTATCGGACTTGCATACAAAAGAAGATATATTGATAAGCCTGATTACCTACAAGCAACGAGACCAAAGCAAGAATTATTTATGTACGCTATGCTAATCTGTCTTGTTGTTCTTGGATACCTAATTGAAGGTGTTAGAATTATGGGAACAGGAATGCCTGTTGGTGAAGCAACATGGTCTCCAGTTGGTTGGTTCCTTGCGACAATTTTTTCAGCAATCCCACTTTCAGAACAAACTTGGGCATACACTTACCGTGGAATGTGGATGGTTCACATGGCAAATACAATGTTATTTGTTGCTGCATGTGGAACAACAAAATTCTCACATATCTTCGTACTTCCGTTTGCTGCACTAGTTACTCCACCAAGACGTGGTGCAGTTCTTGAGCCAATGAATTTTGAAGATGAGACAGCTGAAACTTTTGGACTTGGTAAAATCTCAGAGCTTACTCTTAAGAACAAACTAGACCTTCTTGCATGTGTTGAGTGTGGACGTTGTACACAAGTATGTCCTGCAAATCTTGCGGAGAGACCTCTAGATCCTAAGAAGATCATTACAAAAGCTCGTGACCTTGCTTTTGAAACAGCGGCCAAGGGTGAAACTGACGCAGACTTCTGGGAAAATACAACTTACTCTTCAATCGAGCTGGACTCATGTACGACATGTGGTGCTTGTATGGAAGAGTGTCCTGCAAATATTGAGCACGTTGATATCATTATGGGTGCTAAGAGATACAAGACTCTTACTCTTGGTGAAATTCCAGCGGATGCAGCAACAGCAGTTCAAAAAGTTCAAATTAACGGAAACCCTTGGGGTATCTCTCAAGATGATCGTTTCAAATGGGCAGACGGCCTTGATGTTCCTGTAATTGAAGCAGGCAAGAAAGTTGATTACCTTTACTACGTTGGTTGTGCAGGTTCATACGATGCTTCTAACCAGAAAGTTGTTCAAGATACGGTTAAGCTTCTAAAGAAAGCAGGTGTTTCATTTGCTGTTATGGGGAAAACTGAAAAATGTAATGGTGACCCAATCAGACGTTTTGGAGATGAGTACTCATTCTTTGAAATTGCGATTGAGAATATTGCTAATATGAGACAATACGACTTTGATAAAGTTGTAACACACTGTCCACACTGTCTTCATACAATTGGTAAGGAATACGCTAAATTTGATGATGGTGACTTTACAACAGTTCACCACACTGAACTTCTTGCAGACCTACTACGTTCTGGAAAATTAAAGCCAGAAAAGAAAGTCGAAGAAAATCTTACTTTCCACGATCCATGTTACCTAGGTCGTCACCACGGTGAATACAATGCTCCTAGAGAAATTCTTCAGGCAGCAGGTGTTGAGATCAAAGAAATGGATAAGAAAGAAGATACTGCCCTATGCTGCGGAATGGGCGGTGGAAATATGTGGTACGAAGTTGAAGCTGGTACTGATTTAGCTGCTGGACGCCTTGAGCATGTAGGTGAAAAGAAAGTTGATAAATTAGCTACGGCCTGCTCTTTCTGTATGATAAACTTTAAGGGTGGAATTAGCGAAAAAACAGGTACAGAAAACCTTGAGATTGAAGACGTTGCTTCAATCCTTGCAAAAACTATCGATTAAATCAATTATACTAGGCTCAGTTCTAGCTGGGCCTAGCTTTTTTCAAAATCAAATACTCGCCCAAACCACTCAAGAAAATCAAACCAGTCTATTAGAAACATTTGAAGAAAAGTTAAATGCTTTTCAAAATGAAGTGAATGAGAAAATCCTCAATCCACCAAGTGACAAGGTAACTTTTAGACAAAATTTTAAAGATGAAGAAAGCATTGAGTTATCAAAGAGGCAATTAAATGCAATCATTCTTTATAGTGAACAAGACTATACTGAATTATTTCATGTGAATAAGTGCTCAATATACACCCTGTTAAAAAATCGACTTATTCGAATCAATAATCGACCTCTTTTAAATGTTGAAACAACGATTACATCAGGAAGCTCGACTTCAACGGCCCTCGTTCCAATTGATGCCTTCTTAGCACATTATTATAAGAGCAATTGTCGACTCTCATTTAAGCAGTCTCGCCTATTTGAAAAAGGACTCTTGAAAGATACATTCAAAAAACTAACTCCTAAATTTCCGAGGAATCAAACTCAGTGTCTTGATCAATACAAGGATTTAAAGAGCAATATCAATCTTGATCATATCTGTAGTGCCCCCTACACAATTGAGTTAGCAGACAATCTCTCACAAAAGCTAAGAGATAATTCCCTTAGTATTTCAGAGCGAAGCTATATCAACTCCCTAAGACGACAATCTAAGACCTATACTGATGAGATTAACGACAGAGACATTTTATACTTTAAGAATTTTTGCAGTAACTTAAGTCGTGAAGAGTTATTTTGTAAAAACTATTCTAAGCAAGATTTTTGGTCACTAATTATAAATAAACAAAAGTCTCCTGATTACATTGAAGTCCGCTGCCGTAATATTCTAGCAAAGAGTTCTGAAGAAGATAATTTGAAGGACCTAGATTATCTAAAATGTATTTCACTTTTACGAAAAGAACCAAATCGTTGTATGACTCAGGGGCCAGCAACAGGATCAGTACTTTACCCTATGCCTAGCTGTCATGAGATTTCTGAAACATTAAAAATCTCAAGACTAAAGAACAACTTCAATGACTGCCCAAGAAATATTGGTAATTATGCTATCGTAAACGGTTCACGAGTGATTAAGCATTTTGCAACTAATGACATTAAGAGCAAAGATTGCGTATTCCCATCTTATGAGAAGATCTATGGCCTATACCTAGAGTCAGATGAAGAAGATAAGTGGCCACTTCGTATTTGTTATAGTTCTAACAATGGGAAAAAGTGCTTACCTTTTATTCCTGGAAATTCAAAAGAGAATTACAATGCTTTAAATATGGTTGTAGCAAATGCGCTATTCCAAACTAAAATTGTCTCAACCCGAATCAAGTGTGAACAAGTTTCTAAAAAACAATTTAATCCACTTCGATTAAAATATAAGGCAGGGTGCTGGATAGTTCCTCAAGAGCTGGCCTGTCGATCAGAGAGTTGTAAATACAATGTGATGATTGATAACCGTAAGGCACTTGAGATCTGGAGTGAGGGCTCTCTTGCCTTTGACTACTTCAAGACAAAGTACAACTCTTCTGATGCTGATATTCACAGCAGAATTCTTTCTGTTTTGAATATTAAAGAACAAGAAATTAATTCACTGACTTCTTTAAAATTCTTTTTAGATAACAAAAAGAATGGAATTATTCACGGCCAAGGATGTGCAGAGGATATCTACCCTTCTCATTACCAACTAAGAAAGATCGGAATTTGTACACCAATGCCATTTATTATTGATGGATATAAAGAGATTAATAACAATACTTATTTAAGCTTTAGAAGTGCCATGGATGATATTAATTCTCCTCGTTCCGTATTGTGGGCGAATGCCTTTACAGCTCTTTCTAGGTACTCAACATTGAGCCCTTTGAAGAATTGGGAGTTATATGGCCTTTACTAAATTTACAAAGATCATTATTTCATCTCTTCTTGCGACAAGCGTGCTTTCAAAATCAGCACTACTTGAATTATCCACGAGACAAAATGTTCACAATCTAAAATATGACGATTTAAATGGGATTACTTTCTACTTAAAAGGAAAGAATGCAATAGCCTACTCAGCAAAGAATCGCGCCAACACAGTTTTAGAAAAGAAGACTGATAGCGAATTTGATGTCATCAAGGCATCTGATGATCTCTATATTATTAGCGTTAAAGGTGGACACTACAAAGACTTTTCATACATCTCTGAATCAGAAATATATTTTTATCATATCAAAAAGAATCAATTAGACTTCGTTGGAAAAGGTAGCTACCCCAAATTCCATCATAAAAGTAATTATATCTCTTACACAAAAGAAGACGAAAGTAAGCTATTTCTTGAGGTCGTAAATATAAAGAACAATCTCGATCGCTTCTCAATTCCACTAGTAACAAAAGACATACTTCACCAGAGTGAAGTAGAAATTTTTGATGATAGTCTCATCTATTACACAGATAAGAGTCTAGAATTCAAAATCAATCTTAATATCTTTAATAATCGTTCTAAGAAGAAATATCTTCTTCATCAGTTTGATAAGGCGAATAAGGTTGTCAGCCTCGCCAGTTCCGACAAGAAAGTATTTATCCTTGAGTCATCTGGTGGTCAAAATCCATATATGGATTTAACAGAGTTAGAAAAAGGAAGGGTTGATTTTACGAAAAGAACTCCACTCATTAACACGCAATCTGGACCGGCCTTTAATTTAAATATTTTAAATAATGAGCTATTTTTTATTCTGACGTTAAAAAGTGAGAACTCTAACCTCTTTAATCAAAGAGAGATTGTCTCTTTCAACCTAGAAGATAAGAAGCTCTACCAAAGAACTGATTTGAACTATATTTCAAATATTGTTCTTCATAATAAATCAATCTTAGTTCCTTATAAGGACAAGATCTACTTATTAAAGAATAAAGAAGGGAAATTTAGTATCAATAAAGAGATTAAGTCAAAACTATGAGATTACTAATCATATTACTTATCACATTCAAAATTTTTGCATCTGAACCAACACAACAAGAGCTAAAGTTTTCACCAAGCCTTAGTCCGATGCTTAAGAATTTAGTAACAGAGCTTTATCTCAATAGTAAGATAAACCAAGAATATATTATAGGCCTTAGTAAGAATCTGACCTCACCACTTGATAATGATTTTATCGAGCTAATGATTTTAAATTCCATCTTAAATACAAAGTTAAATAAGCAGTATGAACACGTAAATATCTCTCAAGCACTCTACAACGAGCTTGATCAGAATATTAAATCCATCGAAGTTAATCTACCATTTTCAAAAACAATATCTGCGAAGATTTTAAAAGATATTGGTGAGTTATTAACAAATAGAAATTTAAGAGAGTACAACGCCTATATTAAGAATAGAGATTTAAAAGTTTCACCAGAGTTAAAGGCCTTCATGAACCGAATCAGCTATCTACAATATTGGATTGATACGCTAAGAAAGCCAAGCTCTGTTCGTAATGTAACACTATTAAAGACAAACCTAGAAATTCTCAACTCGCTAAATCGTAATTTAAGCATTACGGCCGCGACTTACAAAAAAGATAATGATATCTCTTATATCTCGATAAATGACATTGATCTGATCAAGGCCAGAAGACAAGTTGATAAGCTTCTCTTTAATAACGCGCCCGACAAAGACCCTGATTACAAGGCCCCTCAAGAGCTGCCAGAGCCCGTCGAAAACTGGGAGTAAGGTTAAAGGTGGCGTGTACTTTTTGGGGATTTCAACTATTTACCCATCTATTTTTAAAAGAAATAACGTGTATCCTATGATATATAATTTCAATTAGTTAAATCGAAAAAAGGAAGAAATTGTGACAAAAAATTTCGATGAGCTACCTAAAACATATAGCTCTAATGATGTAGAAAAGAAGTGGTACCAGAAATGGGAAAATGAAAAGTATTTTACTCCTAAAGCAGGAAAGACTGGTGAGTCTTTTTGCGTCATCATGCCACCTCCAAACGTCACAGGAATTCTTCACGCAGGTCACGCACTTGATATCACAACTCAAGATGCCCTTATTCGTTTTAAAAGAATGAAAGGTTATGAAACCTTATTCCTTCCAGGAATGGATCACGCAGGTATTGCAACTCAATCAAAAGTTGAAGAGCTAATTTGGAATGAAGAAAAGAAAACTAAGCACGACTACTCTCGTGAAGATTTTCTAAAGAAGATCTGGGAGTGGAAAGAACAATATGGTGGTGTCATCGCTAACCAACAAAGAGTAATGGGTGCAAGTTGTGATTGGGATTACTCAATGTTCACGATGGATCCTGAAGCAAACGAGGCCGTTCGACGCGCTTTCGTAACTCTTTATAATGAAGGTCTAATTTACCAATCGGACTATATTGTTAACTGGGACCCAAAACTTCAATCGGCAATCTCAGATGCAGAAGTTGATCACAAAGAAGTTAATGGTGCCTTCTACCATATCCTCTACTCTGTTAAAGATAGTGATATTAAATTAGAAGTTGCAACAACTAGACCTGAGACACTTCTTGGTGATACGGCCGTTGCAGTTAATCCAAACGATGAAAGATTTGCTCACCTAATTGGTAAGAAAGCAATCGTTCCACTTTGTAACCGTGAAGTTCCAATTGTTGGTGACGAACACGTTGATATTGAAAAAGGAACTGGTTGCCTAAAAGTTACTCCAGGTCACGACTTCAATGACTTTGAAATTGGAAAGAGACATAATCTTGAAATCATCAATATCCTTAATCTAGATGGAACTCTAAATGAGCACGGTCTTGAGTGGCAAGGCCTACCTTGCAAGAAAGCTCGTAAGGGTGTTATTGAAAAGCTTAAAGAGCTTGAACTATTCGTTAAAGAAGAAAAGCACGTGCACCAAGTTGGTCACGGTGAGAGATCAGGTGTTGTTATTGAACCAATGATCTCAAAGCAATGGTTTGTAAATGTTCACGATATGGCAGCTGAAGCTGTTGCAAAAGTGGAAGATGATACAACTCGTTTCTATCCAAAAGGATGGGAGAATACTTACTTTGCTTGGCTTCGCGAGCCAAAGAACTGGTGTGTTTCTCGTCAACTTTTATGGGGACACAGAATTCCAGTATTCACATGTACTTCATGTGAACACCAATGGGCCGATGAAGCTCTTGAGCCTGAATCATGTCCAAAGTGTAGTGCAAAAGATTACACACAAGATCCAGACGTTCTTGATACATGGTTCTCTTCAGGTCTATGGCCAATGTCGACACTTGGTTGGCCAAATGAGCAAAGAATGGAAGAGCGCGGTTTTGATAAGTTCTATCCAACTTCAGTTTTAATCACTGGTTTTGATATTATCTTCTTCTGGGTTGCTAGAATGATGATGATGGGAACTAAGTTTTCTAACCAAGTTCCATTCGATAAGGTTTATATCCACGCAATCGTTAGAGATAAACTAGGTCGCAAAATGAGTAAATCTCTAGGTAACGGAATTGATCCACTTGAGATGGTTGAGCAATACGGAGCAGATGCTTTCCGCTTTACTCTTGCTGCTGGTTCTGGTTACAACCGTGCCATCAACCTCGACCCAGAAAGAATTGCAGGTTACAGAAACTTCATTAATAAGATTTGGAACGCTTTCCGTTTCATCTCTCCATTCTTAGATCTTGCTCAAAAAGAACTTCCAACTAACCTTGATGATCAAGAGAAATGGATTCTATCGGAGCTTAACGATGCAACAAAAGTTGTCAATGAGTCCCTCGATGCTTTCCGCTACGATGATGCTTGTTCTGAAGTTTACTCTTTTGTTTACGATAAGTTCTGTTCTTGGTTTATCGAACTTTCAAAGAATACTCTTAACGGTGAAGACGAAGCATCTAAAGTACAAAGAGCAACAGTTCTTAAATATTGTTTTAGAAAAATCACGGCCCTTCTCCACCCAATAACTCCTTTCATTACAGAAGAGCTTTGGGGTTACTTAAAAGAAGATAGTGAAGACCTATTAATCTCAGCAGACTACCCTGAGTATGATGCTGCTCTTAACTACCCAAGTGAGCAAGTTAAGATGAATAAATTTATTGAAGTTGTTTCAGGAATTCGCTTCCTAAGGCAATCAGTAAATATCAAACCTAAGGATGAAGTTGAGGTAGTTCTTCTAACTGACGATGAAGAAGCATCTTCTTACTTTGCGGATAATATGGCAGGTATGCAAGATCTAGCTCGTGCAAAAGATGTAGCAATTGCAGCAAAGTCTAGTGAGAACCCTAAGAAGTGTATCATGAAGGCAACGACTCACACTGATATCTTCTTAAAACTTGATGGCGTGATTGATCTTGATGCACAAATTAAGCGCTTAGAGAAAGACTTTGATAAAACTCAAAGAGAGTTTGATAAGATTGGAAAAAAACTTAATAACGAAAAATTCATGGCAAACGCGCCTGAAGAAGTTGTTGTTGAAGTAAGACAAAAAGCAAGTGACTTTGAAGAAAAACTAAACTCACTTAAAGAACAAATCGAACAATTCAAATCATAAAAAAAGTAAGGCCCTTTCAACAAGGGCCTTTTTTATATCTCAAAATAAAAATATTCTTCTTGATAGATTTCTCCATTAAACTCAAATGGAGATTCTTTTAACACTCTTCCTCCATTTTTAGTAAAGAATCCTTTTGAAGGATTATCCTTAAAAGTACAAAGATAAAAACAATCATATCCTCGATTTTTAAAGTCTTTAATTGCTGCTTCAAATAGCTTTTGTCCCATACCGGACTTCTGATACTTTTTTAAAATATAAAAATCGTAGATTTCACCAGGTATACCGTGCTCATGTTCACGAGCTGGCCCATAATCGATAAAGCCAACCACATCACCATCTGGTGCGTGAAAGACGAGAGTTCCACCTTCAGTGGGCCTGCGAGGAATTTTTCTTTCCCATCCATGTTGTACATCTGAATACTTCAATGAGTAGAGATAATCTTTAGAGAGAATGCCTTTGTAATTTTCCCAAAAGCAATCAACATAGATCCTGGCCAATGACTTGATATCGTCCACTTCCACTGGAACGATTTCAAAAGGTGCAAATGTGAGATCTTTTGCGGCCACCATAGAAATATTTTAGCAATATTATGCCGGCCTCGCAAACAAGTCTTTTTTAGAGCTATGGAACGAGTCTAAGTGACTGATAATTAACTATATAGTCTTCTAAATCTGGAAAAGTTTTTAGCTGAATTAACTCGCTAATTCCGTATGCTAAAAGCGTTTCTCCACTAAAACAAAGACGACCAATTGTCTCAGGCATATGCTTCCATTCAGGAATAGTCAGCTCTTCATCACCTACTAAGAAGACGACCTGGCCACGGTTACGGCCCATTTGTGCGGTTGCTAGCGACTTTGTTATAACAACATCAAACTCATCAATACGACGACGGAGAATATTTGAAGATTCACTAAATAAACTTATTCTTTTACTTACCTTTACCCCATCATAACTCTCTACTGCTTCACTTGGAATATAACCATGAAGTTTCAAAGTCGGTAAACATTCCGCTAGAAAGTTCATCCTTTCTACAAATTCAACATCATACTTATGTGGATAATTGATAAATATATTTGAGATTTTCTTATGAGTGAAGGCATGGTCAATATTCGCATCTTTGAAGTTCCCTTCCACTGCCTTTAAAGCACTAACTTTCTTTTCATCTAAGTACTCTCCACTATATTCTGGTAAAGATACTTGATAAAAGAAACTTTTTGGTCCACCTTGTAAACCGATCTTCACATTTGCTCTAAAAGCTAGCCCAAGAACTGCGGAATACATATCATTCACATAATCAATATAGTAATCAGTATTAAAAACTTCGTGTAGGTTTGCCGCAAACTTATGTGCCGCAAACATTGACTCCGTTTCTTTCTTTGAAATCGAATAGGCCCAACATCTTTCAGGTAACCAAAAGTCATCAATTCGAGTTGCATCGGTATAAACAATTGCAACCTGATTGTCCTCATGCTCTTTAAGAATGGCATTTACTACGGGTAGGATTGAAGCGATTTCAGCTTCATCACCTTTAACCCTGAGTAGGAACTTCTTCACTTGGAGACCTCTCCTTAACTCTTAATTCACAATAAATTACTGTAAAGAAAACAACAGCAAGTGGAAGAAAGAATAGATTTAGTAAAGGTATTGAAATAAGAATCATAAAAGCAACTCCCCCTAGTAAATAAGGAAGAAAGCCTGATTTTACATCCCCTACACATTCTGAAAAAGTTAGGTTATTTCTTGACCAAGAATAATCAATAAATGAAATCGCAAGAATTAGTCCACCTAGAACAAATGTAATAGGCGGGAAGAAAAACCCAATACCAATATTGATAATTGATAGAACAACAATCACACCAATCTTTTTAAGTTCATTCATGAGGATACTTGGTAGCCTCTTTAATGTCTGGGCAAGTGTATCACTTGTTTCTTTTTGTAATTTGTAAATCATCTCAACTCGTGAACTGAGCATATCATTAAAAGGAGAGGCAATAACTGAGACCACAATAAAAAATGTCCAGTTGATAATGACTCCTAGAAGAATAATTAAAACTCCAGAAAAGACAGTGCTAACCCACCCCTGATCTGGATACTTCTCATTGATATAACCATGTCCCCATGTTGAGACTTCACTAAAGGCATAGTGTCCTAATGAGTAATAAAGAATAAAACCAATTAAAACCGGACAAAGAGCGATTAAGATAATTTTCTTATCTGACTTAAGAATATTCATTGAACGAAAAAAGAAATATGGAAGTTTTCCAATCATTTTGACTCCATTAATTTTGAACTGGGAATTTAAAAGTTTTTAATTTTGAAAAGTCTCTTAAAGTCGGTTTTGCCGGAATGGACTTCACAATACTTTTCAAATTCTGCCAGTCTAAGTATCTATCCATTATATCCGACTCCACATGATTTTTTTCAATGAAGTCAATTTTACCTTTGGCCTTATTGACCATCCCACTCGCTCCATTAAGATTGTCATCTTCATGGTGGTAAAGAGCAGTTGCCAGTTGAATCACAACCCAATACACATAACGCGCATTGTCTCCTATGGCATCCATCCAAAGGTCCTCAACGACCTCATGACACATCCAGTAATGACCTGTATTAAATAAGTTAAGCCCCTCTTGGATGAGTTCAAGATGCTCAGTAGTAAATTGTCCAAAGTGATAATCATTCATAATAGTGTAAGTCTAATTCATCTCATTCTCATAGACATGATGCAACGACCAAAACTATTCAATCGGCCTTAAAAACGATAGAATTTCTCAAATTTAATTTAACTAAAATATGAAACAGGAAGAGTGATGCATCATAAAGATCTCGTACCAGAATACTTAAAAAATCTACAAGTTTACCAAGCAGGTAAACCTATCGATGAAGTCGTTAGAGAAAAGGGACTAACAAGAGTTTCTAAACTAGCTTCGAATGAAAACCCACTTGGGCCATCTCCATATGCTATTCGTGAAATGACTCGTGGACTTTGGGATCTCCACCGCTATCCAGATATGCATGCCTATGCACTAAAATCAAAACTAGCAAAGATGTATGACCTACAACTAGATAATATTATTCTTGGAAATGGTTCAGAAGGAATCATGGCCTATATTGCTCGCGCCTTCCTTAAGCCAGATGATGAAGTTCTAACTTGTGACAATACTTTCATTGGCTTCTATATTCTTGCCAGAAGTGTTGGAGCAAAACTTAATAAAGTTCCACTAACAGAAGACTACCGTTTCGATGTAAAAGCACTTGCAGAAAATATCTCTGATAAAACTAAGATCATTTATATTGCGAATCCTAATAATCCAACAGGAACTTATATTACAAAAGAAGAGTTCGATTACCTTATGAAGTTCGTACCTCCTCATGTTCTTGTCATTCTAGATGAAGCTTATTTTGAATTTGCTCAAGAGTTTGATGATTACCCAGATTCGATGAACTACCGCTATGACAATGTTCTTACGCTTAGAACATTCTCTAAGGCTTATGGGCTTTCAGGAATCCGTGTCGGTTATGGCTTTGGTCACCCTGAATTAATCGGCTACCTTACAAGAGTAAAGCTACCTTTTGAACCAAATCTAATTGGACAACTAGGAGCTGTAGGTGCTCTTGAAGATAGGCCACATCTTGAGCGTACACTTAGAAATAATCGTAAGCGCTATGATGAGCTTATGGAGTATTTAACAGCGAGACATTTTGCTCCAATAAAATCAGTGACAAATTTCGTTACAATTAAAACAGGTAGCAGTGAAGCAAGTGACTTCATGTTTGAAGAGCTTCTTAATGAAGGTGTCATTATTAGAAAACTTGTTGCTAACGAGATGCCAGAATTTGTTCGTATCAGTATTGGAACGAAGGATGAAATGTATCACTTCTATGAAGCATTCGATCGCATCCTACCAGCATATAACAAAAGATTTAGAAAGGAACTTGCATGAAAATTTGCCAATATGTAAATCATGGAACTCATCGCCCAGAGCCTCGTCTAGGTATCTTATTAGATAATGGACTCGTAATTGACCCTAATAATGTTTGGGCATGTGATTATGAAAGAGAAGGATATTTCAACTTTTGGCAAAGAGCAAACCACACTTGCCCTCCATCTCTTTTAGAAATTTTACAAACGAAAGATGATCCTATCGACTTCCTAGGTGAATGTTATGGCCTTTACCTATTTTTAGAAAAAGTTGGTGACCTTACTCTTAGAGATGGAACACCAATCGCATTTAAATCTGATGAGATTAATCTAAAAGCACCAATTGATAAAATCCCGAACTACCGTGACTTCTACGCACATGAAAAACATGTCGCTGCTGGTTTCAAAAAAAGAAATGAGCCAATTCCGGAAGCTTGGTATGAAATCCCGGCTTACTACAAAGGGCCAACTCATGGATTCATTGGACATAACCAAGAAGTTCTATGGCCACACTACACAAATATTCTCGATTACGAGCTAGAGTTAGGAATGGTTATTGCAAAAGATGGAATTAATATCCGCGAAGAAGATGCAAAAGATCATATCTTTGGATTTACAATCCTAAATGATATTTCTGCTCGCGATATTCAAAAGAAAGAAATGGCCGTCCGTCTAGGCCCTGCAAAAGGGAAAGATTTTTGTTCAGTGATTGGACCAGTTATTACAACTTTTGATGAATTCGATTTTAGAGAGCCAAATCTAAAAATGACGGCAACAGTAAACGGTGAAAAGTGGTCAGAAGGATTCTCTGGTGACTCTCACTATAGCTGGGCCCAAATGATTGCTCACGTCTCTCAAGATGAATGGGTCTTATCTGGAGACCTTTTTGGTTCAGGAACTGTTGGCACAGGCTGTGGTCTTGAGATTGATAGATGGTTAAAGCCTGGAGACGAAATCACTCTTGAAGTAGAAGGCATCGGAAAGCTAACAAATAAAATAGGGCCACAAAGAGGGACTAAATAATGGCAACAGATAATAAAATGGAAAGCTTTAAAGCAAGTGGTGTTTATACAAAACAGGCTCACGTTGATATCCCAGAAGGTCTATACGAAGAAGAACATGGACGCAATGGTTTCTTCGGTCGTGTTAGTCAGCTTTACCATACACAGCCACCGGTTAACTGGACTAATATTTCGGGAGATTTAAAACCAAAGAACCTTCCATCTCTTTTTAGTCATAAAGACCTGCAAGATGACTTCCGTACAATCTTAACGAATAATGATTGTGAACTTAGTCTTGGTACATTAACAAAGTCACTAGATTATTTTTTAAGAAATGCTGACTTTGATGAGCTCTATTTTGTTCATGAAGGTAGTGGTACTTTTGAAACAATCTATGGCCATGTACCATTTGTAAAAGGTGACTACATCCTGATACCTCGTGGAACAACTTATACAGTGAAGATTTCACAAGCTGCAAAGTTCTTTCAAGTCGAATCGAACTCTGAATTTGAAGAACCTTCACGTGGGCTTCTTGGACCTAACGCTCTTTATGATCAAACAGCAAAGTTCACACCTGAAGCAGCTCTTGGCAGTGATCAAGACTGGCAACAGTATGACGTAAGAGTAAAAAGACTTGGAGAAATCACAACAATCACCTATCCATTTAATCCTCTAACAGCTAAAGGCTGGAAAGGCTCTGTCTATCCATGGAAGATTTCAATTTATGATATCTGTCCAATCATGAGCCACCGTTATCATATTCCTCCATCAGGACACACAACTTTTGTAGCAAGAAACTTCGTTGTTTGTTCTTTTGTTGAAAGACCTCTTGAGGATAAGAAGCACAAGGTTTTAAAAGTTCCTTTCTACCATTCAAATATCGATTTTGATGAGGTTCTTTTCTATCACCAAGGGAATTTCTTCTCTCGTGATAATATCGATGCAGGAGCTTTAACTTTTCACCCTCAAGGTGTTCACCATGGGCCACACCCAAAAGCCTTTGAAGCAGGTGAAGACAAATTATACACGGATGAGTACGCTGTCATGGTTGATACTCGCTATCCTTTAAAACCAACTAAATGGTTTGAAGAAAATGAAAACAAAGACTACTGGAAAAGCTGGATGTAATTATGGCAATTTTTGATACAACAAAACAAGATTTTAAAGACAATTATAAATTATTAATCGGATCAGTTGTTCCAAGACCAATCGCAGTTGTTTCAACTGTTAATGAAGATGGTACAAGTAATATTGCACCTTTCTCATTTTTTACTGTGGTAAGTGCAAACCCAATGATCATCGGCTTCACTCCAATGATTCGTTCAAGCGATGGGGAACAAAAAGACACTCTTAAAAATATTCTTCGTCAAAAAGAATTCGTCGTAAACTTTGTAACTCAACACAACTACGAAAAAGTTAACCTCTGCTCAACAGAGCTTCCTCATGGTGAATCGGAGTTCGACTTTGCTAAACTTACAGAATTAGATTCTGAAGTTGTAACACCAAAGAGAATGAAAGAGTCACCAATCCACTTTGAGTGTAAGCTTAGAGATACATTAAGCTATGGTGATGTTCCTGGAACAGGTACTTTTGTGACAGGTGAAGTTGTTCGTGTTCACGTGGAAGACGAACTACTTGATAGCGGTAGAATCGATCAAGATAAGTATGCCCCTATTGGAAGAGGCGCGGGAAATGACTGGATTGTCTGTGATCACAGGGTTCAAATCGAGCGTCTCATGAAGGCACAAATCCAAAAATAGTCAATAATTTCAAGCCCTTAGGGGCTTGAGTATTATCTATACACCCCTAGTAAATTTTCCATTTTTGCCCATCTCACGGCCATTTTTCGCTAATATTTCCTCGAACACACATTAATAAAGAAGAGGAATATTTATGAAAAGACTACTGATAACAGCTATGATCCTAACAGGTGCTACGGCCCAAGCAGATCTATTTGATAACCTAACGGCAAATTTAAACCTTTCACCTTCTCAGTCTAACAACTTAAGAAATGGACTTTCTTCAATCCTAAGTGGCAGTGGAAGTCCCTCAGTGAGAGAAGCTGAAAAACTAAGCTTTAATAAATGTTTTGAAATGTTAAGAGAAGCAAAAAAAGAACAGATTAGAAATAACAAGGACTTTATCAAATCTGGATATGCGACTGGAAATTTTTATTCAAATGTTATTGAAGGTGACTATCAACAATTCCATAACAAAAATGAAGATATTAGTAAATTTGGGCGTACTCTTATGAGAGGGATTACGAACCTAGATAGTATTAGATTTAATAGCACAACTTCTGCAAAAGATGCTCCTCATCTTGATTACTATTGCTCAAGCTACATGGATATTGAGAATGTATCAAAAGTAATAGTTGGAAATAAAGAATGTCGTAAAGTAGATCTGGCCCTAAATGCAATTGATGCAAATACAAAGAAGAAATACAAAGCAACGGCATCCAACCTCTTCTGCGAAGGAGAGAATATTGTAAAGACAGACTTTACAGGCAAAAGATTTGAAGTAATTTACGAAATGAATGAAATTTAAAAATAAAAAAGCCGCTTGAAGCGGCTTTTTCTTTATCTAAAACATATAACCTAAACTTAGCCCATAAGTGAAATCATCAGAGTTCTTATCATCATAAGAAGAATTCAAAAATGAATAGCCTGTCTCCATCTGAATATATACCCCATCAAAATCAAACCTCACACCAGGAAGCACTAAAATAACCTCTGGTGACTGTTGTCCATCATAAGATACAGTTGCACCATCTTTAAGAACACCATCTACTTTGTACTCCATAAAAACAGTATTTAAATAGAATAGAATCGAAGGACTTACACGATAACCAACATTAAGTGAAGCTCCTAGGGACTTAGCTTTTAGATCTGTTGTATATACAGTCGAATCAGTATTCAGTGAGCCATCTTCGTGATAGCCAAAGCCGAACTCACCCTGAAGAGACATCTTGAGACCAACTGTCTTTCTATCACCACCAATAAATTGATACTTAATTTTTAAAAGGTCAGAAGTATCCGGATATGTTTGAAGCCCAATATCAAGTCTTGGAAGTAGCCCTAGATCACCTTTAAATGTTAAAAGAGGCTCAGGCCCACTAACAGACTCCTCTGTTGTTGTACCACTAATAATAAAGTCATACCCTTCAGCAAGATCGACATCATAGCCGCTTGCAACACCTATTGCGACATCGACCTTACCTAAGCCACCCGTTGTTTCAGGACTATCCATACGAGCAGTAGGAATATTGTAATCAAGCTGAGCGCAACTTACGAATGTAACTAATACTAATAAGAAACTAAGAAATCTCATGAACTCTCCGATAATTAATTTATTAAATTATATTGGAGTTTAAGATAATTTAAAGAAGGAAAAAAAAAGGCCCGCAGAAAGCGGGCCCTTAGTATTATTTAATTTTTAATTCTGAGTGAAGTTTTGCAAAAGTTTTTTCTTCACGGATTGCATACATAAGGTTTGCTTTCATACGCTCATCTTTTGTGTAGAATTCTTTTACTTGGTCAGCAGTTAGACCCGAAAGGCTTGCGCTTTCTTCGATTTTTGCATCAAAGTCTGCATCAGTTGATTCAACTTCGTACTTATTTGCAAGGTGGTCTAGAATTAGTCCTGACTTAACTTGGAAAAGAGCTTTTTCATCTAAGTCACCTGCCCACTTCTCAAAGTACTCACCTAGCATATCTTCAGTGAAACCTTGTTGCTTAAGGTTGTTTGCAAGATCGTTCTTTAAGTGCTCTTTTTGTTGAGCAATCATAGTTGATGGAACGTCAAAGCTATTTTCAGAGATTAGTTTTTCAAGAATTTCTTGATTTAACTTTTCAGCTGCTTGTCTTTCGTTTTGCTTAGTTAGGTTCTCTTGAGTTTTTGCTTTGAAATCTTCTACTGATTCAAAACCTAGCTCTTTTGCTACTTCATCAGTAAAGTCTGGAAGCTTTCTTTCTTTGATTTCAAGAAGTTCAACGTGGAACTTAACTTTTGCTTCTTTAAGTTCTTCTACGTGATACTCAGATGGGAAAGTAACTTCTAAAGTCTTCTTTTCACCTGCTTTCATACCAATCATTTGCTCTTCGAATCCTGGGATAAATTGACCAGAACCGATTTCTAGTAGGTATTCTTCACCTTTCATATTTTCAGGTTTTTCACCATCAGCTTTTTCACCTTCGAAGTTCATAACAGCGAATAGTCCGTTAGCAAGTGCTGTACCTTCAGCAGCTTCAACCATTTCAGCTCTTGGAGCAAGGTAGTTCTTACGTACTTTTTCAACATCTTCTTCAGTTACTTCAACTGTATCTTTTGTGAAAGATAGTTTTGAGAAATCTTTAAGTTCTACAGTTGGGAAGATTTCAACAACAGCATCAAATGATACAGACTTTCCATCTTTGTAATCCATATTTTCAAAGTTAGGGTAACCAACTACTTTAAGATCTTCTTTATTGATTGCTTCAAAAAGTTCCTTTTGAACGAAACGATTTAGAGCATCACCTTCAACTTGTGGACGGTATAGTTTTTCAACCATAGCGATTGGCGCTTTACCTTTTCTGAAACCTTTGATTGAAACTGATTTTTGTTTCTCTTTAAGAGCAACAGTAATTTGCTCAGATAGATCTAGGTTATCGAATGAAAAAGATAATTTTTTTGTGCAGTCATTAACTTGTTCTACTTTATAAGTCATGAATAAATCCTCACTTCGCTATGCGACAATATTAACATTATGAATAGCCGAAATTAGCTAGAATATGGCAAAAAGTCAATGAATATAAGGGGTTTCAATTGGCCTAATACTCAACCTTAACCAAAAATAGGCCCTGCGGTGGTGCTGTCGGAGCAAGCTTTTCAGCACTTGGATTGGTCAACTGCCCCACAATAACTTCTCTTGAAATCTTTCCTTGAGCACACGACCAGATACTCGAAACAATTAAGCGAACCATCTGCTTCAAGAAGCCATTACCAGTGATTTCCATGATAAAGACACTTTCTTTAAGCCCTGGCCCGTAACTCATCTCACTCTCAAAGACATTGCAGCTTGTTATTTTTCGAATTGTCGACTTAACAGGTGTTCCCTTGGTAGAAAACCCCTCAAAGTCATGCTCGCCGATAAATAGCTGACATGCTTCATTTAGCTTGCCCAAATCTAAATCCTTGCCCAGGTAAGTCACATAATTTCTCAAGAATGGATTAGGCTGTTTTTTTTCTGAAAATACGTAACGATAAGTTTTACTCTTTGCATTAAAGACCGGTTGAAAATCATCAGGAGCATATTCGGAGTCCACAACCTTTATTGCATCTGGTAATTGACTATTAAGTGCACGCATAAGTGCTTTTGGATTAATATCAATGGGAAGAGTTATTCGAGTGACCTGAAAAATTGCATGAACACCTGTATCAGTTCTTCCGCAACCTACAACTTGTATCTCTTCAGATTTAGATAATTGTTTTAAAACTTTTTCAATTTCACCCTGAATACTTTGCTGGCCTATTTGCTTCTGCCATCCAAAGTAATTCGTTCCATCGTACGAAAAAGTAACTTTATAGATACTCAAAGTTAAAGCCTATACCAAAAGACATTCCGCTTACGCTAAAGTCATCTCTTTTAAATCCTGAAATATCCATTGTCTTGGCCATGAGACTAATGCTCATTTCGCTAATGTCACTGAACTTTTTTAGGTCCATTCCGAAATTTGGAAAGATATTATAAATCGAAAAATCAATCGAAGCTGAAGCATTATAACCGTAACCTACTTGGCGAATATCCTTATCGTCATCACCTTGTTCACGATCATCTCTATTTTGCCAAATAGGAGCAATTACTGGCCCACCTTGAGCAGTAATCGAAACTTTCTTTCCAAGGTTTAACTTCGCACCAAGGTTTAAATCAATTGGAAATAACCATAGATTAAATGTTGTTCGTGAAATTGTTCCGTTCCCAAACTTTCCTTTTCCTGAGTTAAATGAAACACCAAGATTTCCCTGAAAGAATGTCGAGACAATATTTCTTTGAAAATAACTTCTATAATTGAACGTAAGATAACCTGCTTGAATCGAGTCAGCTTCAGAGTTATCGTTTTGAAATGTTGATTCGAAAGTCCCCGTACTATCTGAATAATCATAAGTATCGTAGATATAAGTAAAACCAATTTGAGTATTTGCTTTCTGATACGTATTTTTTAATAAATCTTCAGTCTTATACTCAACATATGAATTTGGACTTGGATCTCTTAAGATTGAATCTTCATCAGTGGCCGTTTTCAACCACTCCTTATCTTGTGAACTCATTACAGCATTTTTAAGTTCTTCATCTGTATATTGCTGAGGTATTGAACCAAAGATATCAGGAATCGAATTCTTATCCTCCTCTTCACTAGAACCTTGATCATTTTCATACGGAGAATCTTTTGAATCTAACTCTCCAGGCAGAGGCTGATTAAAGTCTATAGAAAAAACATTTGTACTTGAAATTAATAGCGTACAAATTAAGAGGTTTTTAAGATTCGCTTTCTTCATCTTTATCTTCCCAGTCGAATAGTTCAACTTTAGTATCCTTACTAAAAATATTATACACTAAACATCCAACAACATAGGCTGTAATCAGCACAAAAATCATCAGTTGCTCGTAAATAAGGATTAATACTAGAATGAGAAGAATCATTGCAAGAACCTTGCGGCGATTTTTTCTTACATAATCCGAGTTTTTAAAAGAATTAAACGGAATATTTGAGATCATTAGTAGGGAATAGAAAATCACATATGCGGCGGCATAGTAACTCTGATAGTCACCAAAGTTAAACTCCAGTGTCACCATAATAAAGCCAATAATTGCCAACGCTCCACCAGGAATTGGTAGGCCCTGGAAGTAATTAGATGGAACTTTATTTATATTCGCATTAAATCTTGCAAGTCTTAGAGCACCACATAGTAAGTACAAGAAAGAAATAACCATTCCAGGTCTTCCTAGACCCTGAAAGAACTTAAAGTAGACAATTAAAGCTGGGGCCATTCCAAAAGAGATAACATCACTAATAGAGTCAAATTGTTCACCAAATTGAGACTGTGTCCCTGTCAAACGTGCAACTCTTCCATCAACACTATCAAAAATTGCACCCAGTAGTAGAATCATACATGCAGGATAAAACATACCCTTCATGGCCATGATAATTGAAGCAAATCCACACCCCATATTTAACGCTGTAAAAACATTCGGTAAGAAAAAAGTTAGCTTATGTGGTTGTCCGTCATATCTTGTCATTTGAATTTCCTTCTTATTCTTCTATATAGCGACCTACGATTGTTTCCCCGCCCCTAACCTTTTCATTCATGGCCACAAGGAGTTCAGAGTTTTCGACTTGCATTTTTACAGTAGCACCTAATGGATAGAAACCAATATCAACTTGTCTTCTTCCAAGGTCCCCTGGTAATACAATTAGCTCTGGGTCACGTTTAAAAAATGAATTTATAAAAAATAGTCTAATTTTTCTATCGTTAGAGTCTTCTAAAGTAACTTTTGTTCCAAAGTCCTTGTCATTAAAAATAACGTTATTTACTCTCGCCGAAATTGGTAAATATATCCCATATCCACTCAATAGTCCCATTCTAATTGATAGCTCAGAAACGTTATTCGATATTTTATTAATACCAATAACTTTCCCTGTTACAGGAGCATAAATCGACCCACGAGTTGTTACTTGATCTTCTTTAAATGAACTCAACTTCCTTCTAAATAGGAATAGAAATATACCTACGATTACAAAGTAGATTGAAAATAAATAAAAGCCGAATAATAGTAATAATAGAAATGCTACTACTATAATAAAGTTGATTGTGGACTTAGATAGATAAAATATTTTCACTTTAATAATTTATCAATATTCAACTGACATGTCATACTAAGACTTTTTAAATTCGACGTGAAGTGGACGGAAATAATAAGGCCTCTGTCTCATTCTTTCACTTACAACCTTACTAAAAATCGGTGCGGGGTTCTTACGTAGCACCTCTCGAGTATCCCCTTCACAATGCTCTGAAAGCTCATTTACACCATGAGTATATAATTGTGACTTATCCACAATACCCGAGCAAAATGCTTCAAATTCAGCTTGTGTTAGGAGCTTCTCCTCATCATTTGTACGAATATAATACTCTTTCTTAAATGCCGGAAACATCCAGTGAGTCGAGTCCTGTCCAAGAATACTTGGAATATCAGAGCTATAAAATGAGAAAACTTCAATATCATCTAACTCAAAAACTTGAGCAAGACCTTCTCCTACTCTCATACCAGTGTAAGAACCTGGGCCAGCAATTGAGATAAGACCTTTAATATTACTCACATCAAGGCCATGCTTTGAAAGTAAAGCATGTATATTTTCATGAAGAACTTCAGAAGTCTTCTTTGTTTCAACAACAACATCTTCAACCCAAGAGAAGTTTTCGTCTAAAATTCCAAAGTGTAGAAGATGTGATGTATCAATAAATAAGTAAATCATTAGAAGAATCGCGTAAAATCGTTAAACAACGCCCCAATCATTAGTAGTAATAGAATAGAAAGACCAAATTGCTGGGCAATCTCTAACTTTCTTCTTGATAGTGGCCCACCGTTAATTGCTTCTAAAATTAGAAAAACAATATGCCCACCATCTAATACAGGAATTGGGAATAAGTTAATAACACCAAGGTTGATAGAAATTAACGCCATCAACTGGAAGAAATATGAAATTGAAGTATTGAAAGAATCGGAAGCAACTTTTCCAATCGTAAGTGGTCCACCAATATTCTTTAATGAAACTTCCGCTGTAATTAGTTTTTTAAAGCCTTCAAATGTTTTAACAACTCCATCCCATGTACGATATAAACTTCTTGGAATTGCTTTGAAAAAATTCATTGGCTCAGTTGTGACATACTTACCAGCGGCATAAATACCATGGCTGTAAACCCCAATTAACTTAACTGTTTTACCATTTTCAGTTCTAACGTCAGGAGTAATATTAAACTCTTTACTCTCACCCTTTCTAATAACTTTCAGTGAAGCCTGACCTTCATTTTCTTGGATTTCACCTCTAAGCTCGTCAAATGAATTAACTTCTTTTCCATTAACTGAAGTAATAATATCACCGGCCAACAGTCCTGCTTTATCCGCAGGAGACTTCATCTGAACACTCTTAACAACTAGATCCATAGGAAAGTAGTTATTTGTAAAAAGAGCGTGTTTAAGACCATTCGTTACATCGAGATGAGCAACGGCCTTAGCTTCCTTATCAAATATCGGCTGACTCGTTTCACTATCAATAGACTTAACAGGAAAAAGATCGAGATGTCCTGCCTCAATGGCAAGCTCTTCTAAACTATAGTCAGTATTTGGTTTATTACCTTTAGAAACAATGAATAGATTTCCATCTGCAGATTTAACAATTGGCAGTAGTAAGAAAGGTGGATACTTTACCATTTCTTCAAAGAATTGCTCAGGCTTCATATCAACCTTCACAACTTCTTTTCGACCTAGACGCTCAACAGTTAAAGAATTAATGTGGCCATCACTCTCCAAAACAATATCACTTGGAGAAGTTACCAGGTGCTCATTAACTTTATTAACAATATCTCCACTTCTAAAGCCTAGCTTATAAAAGCGCGTTTCTTTGGCAACACTACCAATTTTTATTTCTGGAACTTTTTCACCTGTTAAGAAAAGTGCAAAGAAGATAAAGAAGGCAAGAATAAAGTTAGCAAGTGGACCTCCAAAAACAATCCAAAATCTTTGCCACTTTTTCTTATGAATAAAAGAAAATTTCTTTTCTTCTTCAGAAATACCATCTTTGTTAAATGGATCATCTCCAAACATCTTCACATATCCACCAAGTGGAATTAAAGAGATGGCGTATTCCGTGTCACCTTTTTTCCATCTAAATAGTTTTGGACCAAAACCAATTGAAAAAACTTCAACTCTTACACCAAAGAGTCTTGCAAATAGGAAATGCCCTAGCTCATGAAAAAATACGAGTGGACCTAAAAATAAAATAAATATAACAATTTTCTCTAACATACTAACCCTTATAAAATCTTATAACTCAACAATAGTGTGTAAAACGGTATAACAAAGAGAAGACTATCGATTCGATCGTAAACCCCACCATGCCCAGGAATTAAGTTCGAGCTATCCTTTACACCTATTTGTCTTTTCAACTTAGACTGAATCAAGTCACCGACTTGACTCAAAATACCTAAAATAAAAAAGATCAGTATATATTTTACCGCAAAATCACCTATTAAATAATACCATACTAAAGTTCCTAATAGACCAGATGTTGCGGCCCCGCCAATTAAACCTTCAACAGTCTTATTAGGACTTACTGTGGCCCATAATTTAGTCTTTCCAAAATTCTTTCCGAAGAACCAAGCCCCAGTATCCATACCGAAGTTAAATACAAGTAGAATAATTACAAGAGCTTGCCAATTAGCATGATTAAGAAGTGAATGAAGATTAAGAAATGGAATCAAAAATATCACCATACTTAAAATTGTTACTCGCTTTAAAAGATTAACAAAATTCATCGACTCCATTGGAGAAATGAACAAGTAACCTATTAGAACAAGATTTAATAAACAACCAATTGAAGGAATAAGAAGTCCATCAAATACATGATTGTTGTTCATTGCCCAAAACTGAATTCCAAGTAAAAGAACAAAGTTAATGAGTGTGAAAATACCTGTTACTTTGAGAGAGAGAAAATTCTTCGCGAATTCATAAAAGCAGGCAGCACTAACAACGATAAGGAGTGCTTCAATACCGACAACGCCAATAGAATATGCTAATGCGACGATACCTATCATTACAATGGCAGATAGGACTCTTTTTTGAGTATTTGTCATTTTAATTCCGTTTAATTTATTAATCTAATATTCTTTCTAATCTTATTTTTTGAAGCGGCCAGTGATTCAGTTTCACAAACTTGCCCAAAACGTCTTTCGCGTTTTTCGACTTCATAAATAATATTTTCAAATTCTTTACATGTGAAATTTGGCCACATCGTTTCAGTGAAATATAATTCACCGTATGCAATTTGCCATAATAGAAAGTTTGAGATTCTTTGATCTCCCCCAGTTCTAATCATTAGGTCAACATCACCTAACTCAGGGGCGTGAAGGGCCTGAGAAATATTCTCCTCAGTAACTTCAATATCTTCAGCAATTAGTTTGTTTACAGCACTAATAATTTCAGCGCGTCCACCATAACCAAATGCAAAAGTAAGCTTTAAACCAGTATTATCTTTCGACTCGTCTTTTAGTCGATTAATAATTTCAATTGTATCTTTTGGAAGTTTTGAAATATCACCAATAATATTAAACTTAATATTATTTTTTAAAACCCTCGTTCTCTCTTTGATAAGAAATTTCTTTAAAAGAAGAAAAAGAGTTCTAATTTCAGAAGGTGGGCGGCCCCAGTTCTCAGTAGAGAACGCATAAAGAGTCAGGGCCTTAATTCCCATGTCGTCAGCTTTTTCAACAACATCACTAACAACAGAACTTCCACGCACATGTCCCCATACACGACGATGAGCGCGGTTCTGTGCCCAGCGCCCATTGCCATCCATTATAATTGCAACATGTTTTAATTTAGACGTTTGAAAGTTCATCATTTATTCAAGTAAAGATTAAAGAGTTAGAAGCTCTTTCTCTTTTGCTGCAATGATCTCGTCTACTTGTTTTGTATACTTATCTGTTACAGTCTGAATTTCAGTATGAAACTTCTTTGAATCATCTTCAGAAATCTCTTTAGCTTTTTCAGCTTTTTTCACAAGTTCATTTCCGTCACGACGAGCGTTACGAATTGCGATTTTGCTATCTTCACCAATCTTTTTAATTTCTTTTACCTGCTCTTTTCTTGTTTGCTCAGTAAGTGCAGGGAATGCAATTCTAATTAGGTTACCGTCATTTGATGGGTTAAGTCCTAAGTTTGCATTGATGATTGATTTTTCAATTTCACTGATAAGAGTTTTATCAAATGGTTGAATTTGAAGAAGTCTCGCTTCTGGAGTTGAAACCTGTCCAACTTGGTTAACAGGAGTTGGAGAACCATAGTAGTCTACAGTAACACCATCTAATACAGAAGCTGATGCACGACCAGTTCTGATTTTTGTTAATTGATGCTTTAGAGAATCAATTGACTTTGACATACCAGTTTCTAATGATGATTTAATTTCATTAATCATAATATACCTCTTATAAATTATTTTAGTACTTTAGTTCCAATGCTTTCGCCTGCTACGGCCTTAGCAATATTACCTTTTTCAAACATATTAAATACCACAATTTCCATCTCATTATCCATACAAAGTGAGATAGCAGCAGAATCCATTACCTTGATTCCTTTATTTAATACGTCGATATATTTTAATTGATCAAACTTGACTGCGTCATCATATTTCATAGGATCTTTATCATAGATTCCGTCAACTTTTGTCGCTTTAAAAATTACCTGTGCGTCAATTTCATTTGCTCTTAGGGCAGCTGCCGTATCTGTCGTAAAGTAAGGGTTTCCTGTACCTGCTGCGAAGATAACAACACGCTTCTTTTCAAGGTGTCTCTCAGCACGACGTCTAATATATGGCTCACATACCTCTTGCATATTAATAGCCGACATTACTCTCGTAAATACACCTTTTTGCTCAAGTGAATCTTGCATTGCAAGTGCATTTATGACAGTCGCCAACATTCCCATATGGTCTGAAGAAGTACGATCCATACCTCTTGTCGCTCCCGCTACACCACGGTGGATATTTCCACCACCAACAACGATAGCAACTTCTACACCCATTGCTACCAGTTCTTTAACCTCTTCAGAAATTTGGTTAAGAACATCGTGAGTTACACCATAACCAGCTTCACCAGCTAAGGCCTCACCAGAAAGTTTTAATAGAATTCTTTTATATTTCATATGTCCCCAATAACACTACAATCAAATTGCAAAAAAAAAGGGCTTAAAAAAGCCCTTTCTTATATTTAGTAATTAATTTTACTGTTGAGTCATCTTAGCAACTTCTTCAGCTAAGTTGTCTTCTTTCTTCTCAATCCCTTCACCAAGGTTGATTTTGTGGAAAGCTTTAACAGTAATATCACCACCAACTTTACCAGCTACGTCAGCAACAAGCTTCTTGATAGTAAAGTCTGGGTTCTTAATGAATACTTGCTCAACAAGACATACTTCTTTAGCAAGTTTTCCAAGTTTACCTTTAACGATCTGATCGATCATGTTTTCAGGTTTACCTTCTTCTTTAAGTTGTGCACGGTAAACTTCTTCTTCTCTCTTTTTGTAGTCTTCATCAATATCATCTGAAGTTAAGAAAGATGGGTTAGCCGCTGCAACGTGCATTGCGATATCTTTTGCAAGTTCCGCAACTTCTGGAGCATCAGTCTTATCAGTTCCTAGTTCAACTAGAACACCGATTTTTCCACCGTGGTTATATGAACCAAGAACACCTGTTGTTTCAACTGCAGCAAATCTTCTTAGGTCGATTTTCTCACCACATTTCATAGTAAGTTCAGTTGTTTCAGCATTCTTAGCATCTTTAAGTTCTTCAATAGAAGCTGGCTTATTTGAAAGAGTCCAAGCAGCAACATTACTTGCGAAACCTTGGAAATCGTCACCTTTAGCAACAAAGTCAGTTTCACAGTTAACTTCAAGAATAACACCCTTGTTACCTTCTACTACAGATACAACTGTACCTTCAGCAGCAACACGGCTTGCTTTCTTAGCAGCTTTTGCTAGACCTTTAGTTCTTAGGAAATCTACTGCTGCCTCTAGGTCACCATTAGTTTCTGTAAGAGCTTTCTTACAGTCCATCATACCTGCACCAGTTTTTTCTCTTAATTCTTTAACAGCACTTGCCGTAATAGCCATTTTTTACCTCGCTAATTAATTATTAATTATTCTTCTTCACCAGCTAAATCGATGTCCTTCTCATACTTAGATAGAATTTCTTCTTCTAGAGCTTTATCAGTAACTTGGTTACCAGCTGCTTTAGCTTTGCTTGCACTACCTGCGATAGCACCTGCGAAGTAATCAGAGAAAAGAGTGATCGACTTGATTGCATCGTCGTTACCTGGAACAACGTAGTCAACACCTTCTGGGTCACAGTTAGTATCAACGATTGCAACAACAGGAATACCTAGCTTGTTAGCTTCTTTTACAGCAATTCTTTCATTGTTTGGATCAACAACTACGATTGCACCTGGAAGCTTTCTCATATCCTTGATACCACCAAGGTTTTTCTCTAGCTTTTCAACTTCTTTACCAACTTTGATTCTTTCTTTCTTAGTTAGTAACTCGAAGTCACCTGTTTCTTTCATTTTTTCAACTTTTCTTAATTTATCGATTGAAAGGTTGATTGTTTTGTAGTTTGTAAGCATCCCTCCTAGCCATCTGTTAGTTACATAATATGCACCACATGACTTAGCAGCAGTCTTAACAGTTTCAGAAGCTTGTCTTTTTGTAGCTACGAAAAGAATTGGCTTACCTTCAGAAGAAGTCTTCTTTAGGAAGTCATAAGCTTTTTTTGCTAAAGGAATAGTTTTAGCAAGGTCAACAATATAGATCCCGTTTCTTTCACCAAATACATATGGCTTCATTTTTGGATTCCACTTGTGAGTCTGGTGACCAAAGTGTGCACCTGCTTTTAAAAGATCATTAATGTTTAATTCTGACATACGAACTCCGCAGTTGGTTAAATACACTAACTCGAACCGAATGGACCAACCCTTCGAGTAGCTGTTTATTTCGCGATATTGCGATGGTGCATTTTTAACACGATGACTCTGCGGATTCAATATTTTTTTGTAATATTTTTAGAGGAATTATTGGCCCTAACTTACCGAAAGAAAGGGCCTTTTAATTATAGAGTTGGTGAATTTCCATCAACGAGAACGCGACGCGGCTTAGCACCCTGAGCAGGACCTACGACTCCACGTTTTTCAAGCTCCTCAATAAGATTTGCTGCTCTGTTGTAACCAATTCTTAATCTTCTCTGTAGCATAGACGCTGACGCTGAGCGAGATTCCATGACAACTTTTACGGCTTCATCATAAAGAGCATCACCTGAGTTTGATGAAGCTGCTGGCGTGATATGTGAACCATACGAGTATTCATCTGTTTCTACTTCTCCACCATTCTCAAGAAATTCCATTGCTTTCTCATCGAAACCTGACTCTAGGGCCTCTAATTTCTGCGTTAGGGCCTCGATTTCTACTTCATCAACATATGAAGAGTGAACACGTTGTGTGTTAATACCATGTTTATAAAGCATATCCCCTTTACCAAGTAGTCTTTCAGCACCGATTTTATCAAGAATCGTACTCGAGTCGGTACGTGAAGATACCCTGAAGGCAACACGTGTTGGGAAGTTTGACTTAATAACACCTGTAATAACATCAACAGAAGGTCTTTGTGTTGCAAGAACAAGGTGGATACCGGCAGCACGGGCCTTAGCTGCAATACGAGCAATATTATTTTCAATTTCTTTTCCGGCCTTAGTAAGAACAAGGTCAGCAAACTCATCGACAATGATTACAATATATGGAAGTTCGTAGTCTTCAGCTGTTGTGTCTTCATAATGGTGGTGAATCTTAGCAAGCATTTCAGGAGTCGCTCTCTTAAGCTTCTCATTGAAACCAGAAATATTACGAACACCAAAGTCAGCAAGAATTCCATAACGACGATCCATTTCCTGACAGGCCCAAAGAAGTGCAATTGATGCAGTTTTTGCATCAGTTACAACAGGCATTAGTAGGTGTGGAAGTTTTGCATAAAGGGCCATCTCAAGTTGCTTAGGGTCAATAAGAATTAATTTCATTTTCTTTGGTGACTTCTTAACAAGTAGTGAAACTAGAAGTGAGTTAATAAATACCGACTTACCAGCACCAGTTGCACCAGCAACAAGCATGTGTGGACACGTCGCTAAATCAATAACAAAAGATTCACCAAAAGCATTCTTCCCCATAGCAATTGGAAGTGAGTACTTAGCATTCTGAAACTCTTTAGAGCTCAATACTTCATCTAAATATATAATATCACGTGGGTTTCTTGGAACTTCAACACCAACAGTATCTTTACCCATCATTGCAGGAACAACACGAATTGGAGCACCATAAAGCGCTAAAGATAAGTCATCAGCAAGACCTGCAATCTTAGAAACCTTAACACCAGCTCCAGGTCTAAATTCGAAAGTATCAACGACTGGACCTTTTAATACGTTTACAATTTCACCCTCAATCTTAAATTCTGTAAGTTTTGATTCTAAGAGAGTAATAATTTGTTCAAAGTATGCTTTATCAGGTTCATTTGAAACCTTTTCAATTGTAGCCTCAGTAGCTGTATCAACAATATTAAAATATTGATTATCGGTAGATGTATCGGCCATACGATTAAGAGGAGCGGTAACAAGAATCTTTTTAACTTGTGGCCCTCTTTGTACGCCTTCTTCAGATTGATCGCTACTCACATCATTGGCTTTAGAAGCTTCAATGCTTTCTTGTGTACTACGAACGATTGTATTTGATTCATCAAAAGCAGGACGTGTAATCTGTGGTTTAATTACGGCCTCTTCAATTTCTTCGTCTTTATCTTCTTCAACTACTGCCCTTTCTTCAACAGTAGTCTTTGCTTTTAAAATATTCTGAGGCTTAATTTTATTAAGTGAGGCAAATAATGAACTCTCTTTCTTATCTTCCTCTTCTTTCTTATCATCTTTAAGGATACTATCCATTCTTTTACGAAGGCTATTATCATGTTCAATCTGAGCAACAGGCTTTTTCTTCTCAAATGGAGCAGCAAGCGCTTGCTTTGCTTGTATAGCTTTAGATGGAACGGCCTTAGTAAAAATAAAAGCCTTAACAATACTTTCCTTAAATCCACCTCTAAATGTTCCAAACAAAAATAGTCCAAAAGCTACACTTGTATAGATGCCTAACCAAAGTGATGTGAAAGCATTCTGTAAAATATATTGAAGGCCAATTCCTAGTGCATCTTGAAAAAAGAAAAATGATACGGCCCCAGAAAAAAAGACTAGAGGAAAAAAGTTTAAGACATCAACCATATACTCACGTTTGTCGTAAATAAAAGTATGGCAAAGCGAAAAAACAAAAAATGGAATCAAAATCCAAGGGCCACTGAAGTAAGAACCAAACTTAACCATTGAGAAGAAATAATAGCTTAAAATATTACCCGAGTTATCAGATGTAATCGTAAAGTAATTATCCGGTAAATCATTTCCAAAATAGAAAGAGATAAAAGAGAATAATGTTAAGATAAATAGGATAACTAGTTGAGTTTTAAGGATATTTTTCTTCATACATCTATTGTATATGAAATGTAAGTAAAGGCAAAAGAAAAGGCCGAAAACCCTTCTAGAAGCAAGATAAAAACAAATAGACTATTAAAAATAGAAATTTTATGGCCACAAACAAAAAAAGCCAGATCATAAGATCTGGCTTTTTATATAGAAGGTGCATCTTCCTAGTCTCACACCAAGTTACCCTGGCACTACCTTCGGCGCAAGCGGGC